>CP046179.1:242500-1442500 GCA_014075275.1 Boseongicola sp. | reverse complement strand
GGACTTCGCGCGGCGCTAACGGTGGTGAAACCGACAATCGCGCGATCACTGCCGAAATATTGGCCTTGCGTCACGAGCGGGCGGCTCTTTTGGGGTATGCCGATTTTGCAAAATACAAACTTGAAACCGAAATGGCCGGTGCGCCCAGTGCTGTTGAAGACTTGCTGATGCAAGTTTGGGAACCAGCTCGTGCAACGGCTTTGCAAGACGCCGAGGTTTTGGGTGAAATGATGCGTGCCGATGGCGACGACAGTGTTTTCGAACCTTGGGATTGGCGGTACTACAGCGAACGTCGCCGCGTCGCCGAACACGATCTGGATGAGGCCGAACTAAAGTCGTATCTGCAGTTGGACCGTATGATCGAGGCTGCATTTGACTGTGCCGGGCGTCTATTTGGAATTACCGCCGAACCGATTGACGTCCCATTAAATCACCCAGATGCCCGCGCTTGGGAAATTTCGCGCGACGGTAAACACTTGGCTGTTTTCATAGGCGATTACTTCAATCGTGGTTCCAAGCGTTCAGGCGCTTGGTGTTCTGCGCTTCGATCACAGCGCAAGCTAGGCGGCGACGTTCGACCGATTGTCATAAACGTCTGTAATTTCGCCAAACCTCCAGAAGGCCAGCCAGCATTGCTCAGCTTTGACGACGCGCGCACCTTGTTTCACGAGTTCGGCCACGCGCTGCACCAAATGCTGAGCGACGTCACATATGAAAGTATTTCAGGTACCAGCGTCGCACGTGATTTTGTCGAATTGCCCAGCCAGCTTTTTGAGCACTGGCTCGAAGTCCCAGAAGTGCTTGCGAAATATGCGACGCATGCCGAGACAGGCGCACCCATGCCCGAGCATCTTCTGAAAAATCTTCTGAACGCCGCAACCTATGACATGGGATTTCAAACGGTCGAGTATGTCGCGTCAGCTCTGGTTGATTTGGATTTCCATCGGGGTGACCCCCCTTCTGATCCGATGCAGCGACAGGCAGAGGTTCTTGATCGCATAGGCATGCCCCACGCCATTCCAATGCGCCACGCAACGCCGCATTTTGCACATGTGTTTTCCGGTGACGGATATTCCAGCGGATATTACAGCTACATGTGGTCGGAAGTCATGGATGCTGATGCATTTCAGGCCTTTGAAGAAGTCGGAGATCCCTTTGATCCGGCAACGGCGGCGAAACTGGAGCACCAGGTTCTTTCTAGCGGTGGCAGCAAGGACGCCGCTGAACTTTATACTGCTTTCCGGGGCCGAATGCCTGGTCCGGATGCGATGTTGAAAGGGCGGGGATTGTCTGAGTGAACATCAACGCATCCACTGAGGCACGACTTGTCGCACTGGTGCGTCAGGTTGCGACTAAAGAGATTTTGCCGCGATTTATGGCGCTCGCCCCTAACGAAATCGAAACGAAGACCCACGCCGATGATCTGGTGACCGTTGCCGACCGCGAAGCGGAGCGATGCCTAACCCAAGGTATTCAGGACATTATTCCCCACGCAGTCGTCATTGGCGAAGAAGCCGTGTCTGCGGGTGCGGCTTTGCTTTCTGACGTTGCCGATGCGGAAGTTTGTGTGTTGGTCGACCCAGTCGATGGCACCTGGAATTTTGCCAATGGATTGCCATTGTTCGGGGTCATGCTGGCGGTTGTTGCTCAAGGGCATACGTTGTGGGGACTGATCTACGACCCGATGTCGGATGACTATGTCGTTGCTCAGCGCAATGAAGGTGCGCGACACGTTTCCAAGAATGGGGTGGAGACACAGCTTAATTTCGGCAAGAGCCGCATAGTTGCATCCAAGGCAACCGGGTATGTGCACGCGACAAGTTTCACCGGCTCTGAACGCTCGAAGGTTTTCGATTGCATTCCCACATTTGCGAAGGCTGACTCCCTGCGGTGTTCGGCACACGAGTATCGTTTGCTCGCACGAAACGTGGTCGACTTTGTGGTTTCACCAATATTGACGCCATGGGATCACGCTGCTGGCTGTTTGGTCGCCCAGGAATGCGGTGGCATTGCGCGTTTTACCTCCGGCATCAACTACACGCCCACACAGCATGAAGGACGGCTCATCGTTGCCAAATCTGAGAATGACTGGCACCAGATATCGGATATTTTTGATCTGCGATGATAGCCGCGCCCGCGGGCCCATCTGATTACTCTAAAGGCCCGCCTTTACTTAGCCGGCAACCAATCCCAGTTGCTCAAGTTTCAGCAGAACTTGATGCGCACAGTGATCGACCTCGACATTCTCGGTGTCCAGACGCACCTCAGGAGAATCTGGGATGTCATAAGGGTCAGAAATGCCAGTGAATTCTGCGATTTTCCCTTCGCGAGCCAGCTTATAAAGACCTTTGCGATCGCGACGTTCACATTCTTCCAGAGAAGTCGCGACGTGTATCTCCAAAAATGCGCCAAACTGTTCGATGTCTTCGCGGACGGCACGACGCGTTGTTGCGTAAGGCGCAATTGGTGCGCAGATTGCGATACCGCCGTTCTTGGTGATTTCGCTGGCGACGTAACCAATACGCCGAATGTTCAGGTCGCGGTGCTCTTTCGAGAAGCCCAACTCGGATGACAGGTTTTTTCGCACGATGTCGCCATCCAATAGTGTGACGGGTCGGCCTCCCATTTCCATGAGCTTGACCAAAAGAGCATTGGCTATTGTAGATTTTCCAGATCCGGACAAACCGGTGAAAAAGACAGTGAACCCCTGTTTCGAGCGGGGCGGATACCGGCGTCGCAATTCGTTTACGACTTCGCCGAACGAAAACCACTCGGGAATTTCCAGGCCCTCGCGCAGTCTGCGACGCAATTCGGTTCCGGAAATATTCAGGACTGTCGCGTTCTTTTCAACTTCGTCAGCCGGTTCATATTGTGCGCGGTCCTGCACAAAGACCATGTGTTTGAAATCAACCATTTCGATGCCGATTTCGTCCTGATGTTTGCGGAATAGTTCTTGCGCGTCGTAAGGGCCGTAAAAATCTTCACCAGCCGAATTCATTCCGGGACCGGCGTGATCGCGTCCTATGATCATGTGGGTACAGCCATGATTTTTGCGGATCAGGCCATGCCAAACCGCTTCACGGGGACCTGCCATACGCATCGCCAGATTCAAAAGGCTCATGGTCGTTGTCGCGGCTGGGTATTTATCCAACACTGCCTCGTAGCAGCGGACCCGCGTGAAATGGTCAACGTCACCAGGTTTTGTCATGCCGACAACAGGATGGATAAGCAGGTTGGCCTGAGCCTCTTTCGCCGCCCGGAACGTCAGTTCCTGATGAGCGCGATGAAGAGGATTGCGGGTTTGAAATGCCACAACGCGCCGCCAACCCAATTTGCGAAAATATGCGCGCAACTCATTCGGGGTGTCGCGGCGCATCTTGAAATCATAATGCACCGGCTGCTGAATACCTGTGACCGGACCGCCCAGATAAACTGGACCCGCCTGATTGTGTAGATAATTTACAGCTGGATGCGCAGAGTCGTCCGCGCCAAACACTTTCTCAGCTTCAGCGGATTTGTCAGGCGACCATTGATCCGTGACAGACATAATCGCCAGGATCACACCTTCCTGATCGCGTAGGGCAATGTCCTGGCCCGGATTTACGGTCTCAGCGAAATTTTGCGATACATCCAGCGTGATAGGCATTGGCCAAAGCGTGCCATCCGCAAGGCGCATGTTGTCGAGGACACCGTTATAGTCAGCCTCGTTTAGAAATCCCTTCAGCGGGTTGAACCCGCCATTCATCAATAGTTCCAGATCGCAAATTTGACGAGGCGTCAGGTCCCACGACGGCAACTCGCCGGCATCGACTTTTAGTTTTTGCGCACTTTCGTAGGAAACGAAAAGTTCAGGGATTGGGGCGTGAGTTGGGTGCAGCATGGCCTGTTTCTTAAGCTGAAATGATTTGGTGGACGTAAATAACCAAGCGCGCGGCGACGCAAGCCCAGAATTTGGTCAAATTTTCCTATTGGGAAATGCGTAGTTACAGCGATTGGCGAAACTGAAAATGATGACGCCAAGAGCTGAAAGTGAAAGGATACGCGCGCTAAAACTTTAATTTACTGACGGGAAGAGTGCTCAGAAACCAATGAGGCGCAGCCCGCAAACTGCGCCTCAATGACATGATTAATAATAGAAGATTACTTTTTCATCATCTCGCCGTCATCCATCATGGCGTCTTTGTCCATCATGGCCTCATCTTTCATCATTGCTTCGTCGTCGTGCGTTTCGCAGGCCGCCAAAGTTCCAAGTAAGGACAAAACAATAACTGACTTCGCAATAGTGCTCATGGGTTCTCCCTCATTTCGTTAGTTGGGTAAGTCCAACATGCCGAAAGGAGCACAGCCCGCTGTGCAATCCTACCTAGGGTCACGCACTGGTGACCCTGCGTGAAGTGACTGAAATATTGAGGTTATTCTGCGGCACTGACCGCTACGGTTGGGGTCTGTTCGGCTTCTTCTTCTTGTTCCGCAAGAAAGCGTTCAGCCTCAAGCGCCGCCATGCATCCCATGCCTGCAGACGTCACCGCCTGACGATAAACGTGGTCGGTAATGTCGCCGGCAGCAAAGACACCGGGAATGGAAGTCGCCGTTGAGTCTGGTGCTGTCACAACATAGCCGCCATTGTGAAGCTCCAGTTGGTCCTTGACCAATTCGGAAGCCGGTGCATGGCCAATAGCCACAAAAAACCCTTTGCAGGGGATCTCTGTGATCTCACCAGTTGATACATGCTTGGCACGGACGCCTTCCACCCCGCGAGGATTGTTCCCGCCAATCACCTCATCAACACTGTGGTCCCAGAGAACTTCGATCTTCTCGTTCTTGAATAGACGGTTTTGCAGAATTTTTTCCGCGCGAAGCGAATCACGACGGTGAATCAGTGTAACCTTCGATGCAAATTTAGTAAGAAACAGAGCTTCCTCAACAGCCGTGTTTCCGCCGCCAATGACCACAACTTCCTGACCTCGATAAAAGAACCCGTCGCAGGTCGCGCAAGCGGATACGCCAAAGCCTTTGAAGTGTTCCTCGGATGGCAATCCAAGCCATTTTGCTTGCGCGCCAGTCGCCAGAATTAGGGCGTCGGTCGTGTAGGTGGTGCCGCCGTCGCCTTGTGCCGTGAATGGTCGCGCCGACAAGTCAACCGACTGAATATGATCGGAAATGATTTCGGTTTCGACGCTGCGAGCATGAGCTTCCATGCGTTGCATAAGGTCTGGACCTTGCACCTCTATGTCGCCAGGCCAGTTCTCGACTTCTGTTGTGATCGTCAATTGCCCGCCCGGCTGAATGCCCTGAACAAGAACCGGTTTTAGCATGGCGCGACTGGCGTAGACGGCCGCTGTATACCCTGCAGGGCCAGAGCCAATTATCAGAACTCGGCTATGCTTTGTCTCGCCCATGGTGATCCCCTTTTTGTCGGCAGCCAGACTGATATAGACGCAGTAAAAAGCGACTAAAAGGGGCGTCGCGCAGAGTTGACCCTTCATTGGGCATCTCTTAAGAATATTGCGCAGAATTGAAATATTATTGCGCGGCCAACGATGCCCGCATACACTTCCGAAAAATCTGGGAGGATTCATGCCAGGCAATAAGCTGGACCCAATCGATCGAATGATCCTTGCCGAACTTCAGGCAGATGGGCGCATGACCAATGTCGAACTGGCTTCGCGGGTAGGAATCTCTGCGCCACCATGTTTGCGCCGAGTGCGGACATTGGAAGATCAGGGATACATTCGCGGTTATCATGCCGCCGTTGACGCCAGATCTTTAGGATTTGAAGTGCAGGTCTTCGCTATGGTTGGCCTTCAAAGTCAGGCCGAAGTGGATCTTGTGGCATTTGAAAACCTTTGTCGGTCAATGCCGTTGGTACGTGAATGTCATATGCTGAACGGTGAAGTCGACTTCATTTTGAAATGCGTCGCGCCCGATCTGTCGACTTTCCAAAGGTTCTTGACCGAGGAACTGACCGCCGCGCCAAATGTCGCAAGCGTTAAGACATCATTGGTCATTCGCGACGCAAAGGACGAACCCGGTGTTCCTTTTGACGTTTTGGAAGATCGTTTGAACCAAACGGCCTGAGATTACATCAGACCGTCAAGTTCCTCGACGGTGATACGGGGCGCAGCAAGGCGCCCGAAGCCAGAGATTCCTGAAAGGTAAGGAAAGAACTTCAAATAGTAGCGCATCATTTCGTCTGAAAGTGATAGCGCAACGTCCGGACCCGGATGATATGTCTCAACCTCCAATCCGGCAGCCAAGATCGTTTCGTGGTTTTCGCAAGCCAAATGATAGACTTTGGTCGGGGCAACTGGTGTCACTTCAATAACCGACATTCCATCTGCACCGGTCGACAGCGGAACCAACGCGGCTTCTGCGCCCAACGCCGCCCGCACCTTGGGATCACGATTGAATCTGCGGGCGTGAGGTCCAAATGTTTGGTCTTGAACGGGGCGACCCAGGCCGAACGCATCAGACATCACGCGATAGAGATGGTCGGGTTCATCGTTCATTGATGGTGCGCCCGGAACTAAGGTGATCGCACCTTTCCAGATCAACTCGGCTGTACGACCATTTGCACATTCCAGCATGGTGCCTGGCATCAAGTCTTCGACTGCAACCGGACCTTCGGTGGTCTGAACCAGGATGCCATGCGCAAATGCTCCGAATGCCTGCTCAAAACGGGCAGAGCGGGCGCTACGCGCGTGGCGTCATGAATTTGTCCGTCTTCGATCCATTCCGTCTCAAAGCGCCGGGTCAGTTTGGAATTAACCGGAACCGAAACCGGGCGGCTATAGCGCCGCACGCTCCAGCGGGGTTGCGAACGCGGACGGTCCTTTATCTTTTCCGGAAAGGGCGGCAGCGTAGGTGGATTGAAACTCATGACATCAACCTTTCAGCGGTTGTTATTGGATCGGCTCGCCACATTTTTGGCGCATTGCTCTTAAGCTCGGGCATCTTCGGCGGGCCTCGGTTTTAACCGTTTGAGCTTCTCGGGTCTTTGATAAGGCAGTGGTGGCAAGCCTTCCCCAGTCGTTGAAATGAGGCGTTTCATCCAGCGAGGCTTGGCGTTCATCACAGTCTCCGTCATAGAAATGGCAGCGGCAGTTGCCGTTGATCTGTCACCAACTTGCACATGAAAATGGGCAATGGCGTGACGGTTTCAGGGTGGTTTGTAGAGAGTTTCTAAAGGCGAATTGCTGAAATCAATCGACCGTAGTCCGCTTCTTTCTGATGAACAGAACGGCGATAGGAATAGAACTTAGCCGGATCGGAATAAGTGCAATGCCGCGTCCATTCGGCATGTTCGATGCCGGCAACACGTAATCGATGCAAGCCATAGGATGGCAAATCGAATTGGTAGCGATCGCCATTCCCATTCGCAAAAAAGCGTGAATTTCCGGCATCGTCGTCTAAAAATGTCTCTAGGAATTCTGGCCCAACTTCATAAGCTTTTTGGCTAATCGACGGGCCAATAACCGCGCGGATGGCTTCGCGTGTTGCTCCCAGTTTTTCCATCGACTCTATGGTCGCCTCCAGAACGCCTGACATCGCGCCTTTCCATCCCGCGTGAGCGGCCCCGATAACTCTGGATTGTGGATCGGCGAAAAGGACGGGCTGGCAGTCAGCAGTCAAAACTGCCAATGCAATGCCGAATTGGTCGGTGACCATTGCGTCTGCCTTTGCCACGTCGGGTTGCCCGTCGGTTCCGACAGTCGCAACGATTGCGGAGTGCACTTGATGAACCCCCGTTAAACGTTCGGAACCAACGTCCATCGCATTGGCCACCCGCTGGCGGTTGATGACAACGATTTCCTGTTGATCCGAGGACCCCATTCCACAATTTAATCCCTCAAAAATACCGGACGACGCGCCACCTTTGCGGGTGAAAAACCCATGCCTTTGGTCGCTCAGTAAATCGGAAGTCAGGATTTCAAGCGTCACATCGAAACTCCGGGCGGTATTGGGGTGTCAGGCGCGAACAGCGCAATCACTTTGAAGAGCGTTCCCATTTCTGCCGCGTGGGTCAAGCGGCGATGTGCTGCAATATGCGTGTCTAATGGCTGGCCTTCCAGGTTCGCGGCCAGTGCTCTTGCACGCTCGGTAATACCAAGGCGCTCCAAAAACATGCCCTGTGGCGTGGAAGCCGACGTGGCGGCGGGATGAGACGCCAGCGCCAGTGCACCAAAATCAACATGGGCAGTCAAATCAGCCATTCCAGGTGTTTCAAGCGGGTCGATCTTTTTGTGGGCTTTCAGCGCTTGAAACGTATCGCCCAAAGAAATTTCACTTCCATAATCAAAGATGTAAGCGACGCCACCTTCGTCAAAAATTCGTTGCCCAATTGATCGAACGGTTGCTGTTGTTGAAGTAGAGGTCTCAACAAGATCGCCATTCTTCGTGTCGGCAAGTCTTGCGTTCAGCAACTCCGGTTTCATGGGGTCGGACAGACCAAAAGCCAAAACCTCATCGACTATTCCGATGACCCTTTCACGCCATCCATCGCCGTCACGCAAAAACTGACGAATTGGAAGTGCGTCAAAGAATTCGTTCGCAATCAGGAATACCGGTCCCGCCGGAACGCTTTCGAACGAATCGTGGTGGGTCAATGGGTGCTTTATCGCGCCCTTTTGGGCTGCTTTGAGATTTAGGGAGCCTTCGATCAAATGCAGCTGTGCGCCTTCGTGAAAACCTTGGACGTGCTTTGTTGCGCGCATAATATCAGCCATCAGGGTTCCCCGACCCGGCCCCAGCTCAACCAGGTTGAAAGGGGTAGGAGCACCGCGATCCATCCATGACTGCGCCAATGCAAGCCCAACCAACTCTCCGAACATCTGACTGATGTCAGGGGCGGTTATGAAATCGCCCTTTGCTCCAAAGGGATCGCGTGTCGTGTAGTAGCCGTCTTCGGGATGCATCAGGCAGGTAGTCATGTATTCTGCCACGGTCATGGGCCCGGCCGCGCGAATACGCGAAATTAACAGATCTTTGAGCCTGCTCATGCCCGCCTGCGGGCCAGAACGACAAATGCAAGACCGATAAGGATCATAGGTGTCGACAAAAGTTGCCCCATCGAAAAGCCGAAATCACTGATGAACAACACCCGACCCAGCGGGTTTTCAGGTGTCATGAATTGCGCGTCCGCGACCCGAAAGAACTCGACGAAAAATCGCGCTGCACCGTAACCTGCAAGGAATAACCCGCAAATTGCGCCCGGCGTGCGCAACCATCCACGCGCAAAGGCAAGCCAAAGTAGGAACAGGCCCAGTACAAGACCTTCAAGCCCTGCCTCGTAAAGCTGGGAAGGGTGCCGCGCACAAAGACCTTCGACACCGGGGCAATCCTGCGCCGCGACACCGGGGAATATGACACCCCATGCGACGTCGGTTGGACGGCCCCATAGCTCGGCGTTGATAAAATTGGAAATTCGACCAAGCATCAACCCGGCGGGAGCTGCCAGTGCAAGTGCATCGGCCAATTTAGGAATTGGGATGCCATTGCGGCGCGCAAATAGCACACCTGCAACAACCACACCCAAAAACCCACCATGAAACGCCATCCCGCCCTGCCAAACTTTCGGAATATCGCCAGGATTCGAAAGAAAGTGAGCCGGGTCATAAAACAACACGTAACCCAGGCGACCACCCAGGATGATGCCGATGATCATCCAGGTCACCAAATCATCCAGCGCAGGCCGACCCATCGGCGCTTGTTTGTCTGGCCAAAGTCCGGGCCGTTTCAGCGCCTGAGCGATGATCTGAAACCCGATGATGACGCCGGCGATATAGGCCAGCGCGTACCAGCGGATAGCAAGTGTGATCGGACCGAGTGGGATCTCAATTAACGTCGGCGAGATTTCGGGAAATGGGATCGAAAGCAACATGATGAACGTGAAGTGGCAGGGCCAAAGGGCGCCGTCAACCTTGTGAAGCGCTGACGAGTTCCCATATACGTGATGTGAAAGTATTCGGAGGCGTTATGCAGACCCGCAACAAGATTTTTGACGACATCTCGCAGCTTATGACCAATGCCATGGGCGTGGCCCAGGGAGCAAAGGATGAAGCCGAGACAGCAATGACCGGTATGATTGAACGTTGGCTGGCGGATCGGGATTTCGTGACGCGCGAGGAATTTGACGCGGTTCGGGCCATGGCGCAAAAAGCCCGTGAGGAAAACGAAGCCCTAAAAGCGCGCATGGATGTGCTTGAGGCGGAGGCCAAAACCGACGCCTGATCATTGCTAATTAATGTGTTGCAAAGCCCGCAGGCTGCTGCGGGCTTTTGTGTTTGTGGTCCTACACAAATTGGATGCGTCCAATAGTCGATTCTGGAAATTAGTCCTTTACAGAATCCCGCTTCTCCCCCACCATATCTCGTAAGGTTCGGAGGTGAATCTACCGAACCTAGAGCAGGCACCAAGCTGTGGTGGCCAATGACGCTGCCCAGCAAAACAAAAAATGAGGCCGGTATGTCGCTTTCCGAGCAGTATTTCTCGACTGATGAACTTCACCCAATTGATATAGTTGAACATCTTGCCGAGCATCACGAGTGGGATTTTGACCGCGTGGCGGACGATCAGATTGCAATGGCCGTTGAAGGGCAATGGCGGACCTATTCGATCACATTGGCCTGGTCAGCACAGGACGAGACTTTGCGTTTGATCTGCACATTTGAAATGGATCCTCCCAAGGAAAAACTGCCCGCGCTATTTGAAACGCTGAATGCCACCAACGACATGTGCTGGGCTGGGGCGTTTGCTTACTGGTCGGCGCAAAAACTGATGGTTTGGCGGTATGGTCTGGTTCTGGCTGGCGGACAAATCGCCGGACCAGAGCAGATTGATACAATGATCCGTGCAGCGGTTATGTCAGCCGAGCGTTTTTACCCCGCATTCCAATTGGTGGCTTGGGGCGAAGAGTCACCGGAAGATGCGATGCGCGTTGCTATTGCAGAAGCCTACGGCACCGCTTAACTTTGGGTTATGCTTCGCTGGTTTGCGTGTATGTGACCTTTCCCCCTGGTCTGCAGACTGGCAAAATCGACCGGGTCGCCAGTGCGGCCCGGTCATTTCGTTTTGGGGTCAGGCTGCGGAGCTGCGAAGGCGCGCAAAATGTTCGTCCCAGCCCTTGTCCAGCGCTGCAAACAACGGCGCGGCATTCCCTGTAACAGCTTCGGCG
The DNA here is from genome assembly GCA_014075275.1 of Boseongicola sp. Taxonomy (NCBI): domain Bacteria; kingdom Pseudomonadati; phylum Pseudomonadota; class Alphaproteobacteria; order Rhodobacterales; family Paracoccaceae; genus Boseongicola; species Boseongicola sp. The sequence continues at coordinate 1,431,327 of CP046179.1, read as the reverse complement.
ATACCATCGTGCGTGACGGTCACCATTGTAGAGTCGCCTATAGGCGTCAGGTCCCAGGTCACGGTGCTCTCACGCCCCTCGAAGGGTCCGATGACGAACGTGCAGACCAATCGGATTGGACGTTTCATTTCCAGAACACGGCCCCAAACCTGAGGCTTTGGACTGTCCGGATTATCACCACCTATCAGGCTGTAATCTGCGCCTTCGGTCAAATCTGCCTGGGCCGGATGATACCAGGTGCCTAGCTTTTCCCTGTCGGTCAGATAGGACCAGACTTTGTCTGGGTTTGAATTGATCACAATGGTTTTTACGAGCGAGTTCGAATCTGGCATTTCATTTTTCCTGTTTATTTTGGTCGTCTGCCTCGACGGCGTCTTTCAGTGCCGAAAGACGGTCATTCCAGAAGTGGTCAAAGTGATTGAGCCAATCGGCGACAGATTTTAGTGCCAATGGCTGCAATTGATTGATGCGATCGCGCCCGCTTTGGTGTGTTGCTATGACACCGCCGTCTTCCAGAACGATCAGGTGCTTTTTGACTGCCGCGCGGGTCATGTCGAAATGACCTGCAACCTCTGCTATGGTCATATCTTCCTGCGCCAAAAGAGAGATTATGCCGCGTCGGGTTGGATCGGCCAGTGCGCGGAATGCGGGTTGGATTGCCGCCTCGGATGCGGGGCTCACAGGGATGACCGATGAAGCGATGGATGGTTGGTTGGCATGGTGGACTCCTATATGATACTAAATGGTATTACTTCACTTATGATACCAAAAGGTATTATGTCAACCCGTCTATCGATAAATTCCCGGGGCGCTTTCGGTTTCCTTCTGCTCGCGATTGAGTAAAAAGGCCGAAAGACGGAGGCGAAACATGAATTTTGAAGACATCAGCACGCGCGGACTTGTTTTGCTGGGTTGCGGAAAAATGGGCAGCGCGATGCTGGAAGGCTGGCTGAAAGGCGGATTAGTTCCCGATGCTGTGCATGTTTTGGACCCATATCCTTCAGAATGGCTTAACGCACAGGGCGTTCGTGTGAACGATGGCCTGCCTGCAAGACCGGCTGTTGTGATCGTTGCGGTCAAGCCGCAGATGATGGGCGAAGCATTGCCATCGATCCAGGCTTTCGGAAATGGTGACACGATCTTTGTTTCCATCGCAGCAGGAACCACGATCTCTACTTTTGAAGATGCCATGGGCGTGCAGACGCCTATTGTTCGCGCGATGCCAAATACTCCGGCAGCGATTGGCCGTGGAATTACCGCCTTGATTGGTAACAGCCAAGCCGACGAGGCGGCGATTGAGCTGGCCGAAAAATTGCTTGCAGCGGTCGGTAAGACAGTTCGGCTTAGCGCCGAAGCGGAAATGGACGCTGTTACGGCAGTCTCGGGGTCGGGACCGGCCTATGTGTTCCACCTAATCGAAACTATGGCGGCGGCAGGTGTTGCGCAGGGATTGCCAAAAGAATTGGCGATGAAACTGGCACTTACAACCGTGTCCGGTGCCGGTGCCTTGGCCGAGGCATCAGATGATAGTCCAACGCAGTTGCGCATCAATGTAACCAGCCCAAATGGAACAACGCAGGCCGCCTTGGAAGTATTGATGGACCCGTCCACTGGTTTTCCTGATGTCGTCTCGCGCGGGATTGCGGCGGCAGCAGAACGCAGCAAGGAACTTGGCTGATGGCGCTGTCGTTTGATGATTTTTTGAAAGTGGATATTCGCGTGGGAATTATCCGGCGCGCCGAACCCTTCCCCGAGGCACGCAAGCCCGCTTATAAGCTGTGGGTCGATCTAGGACCTGAAATTGGCGAAAAGAAGAGCTCGGCCCAGATCACGCGACACTATGAACCCGAGACTTTGATCGGCAAAAAGGTCGTGGCCGTGGTGAATTTTCCGCCGCGTCAGATTGGGAAATTCATGTCGGAGATTTTGGTGCTGGGTGTTCCGGATGCGGATGACGATGTGGTCTTGCTGACCCCTGACAAAGATGTCCCTATCGGTGGGCGGATGTACTAATGGCGCGAATTTTGGTGACGCGGCCACTGCCGGACCAGGTCATTTCGGTGTTGGATCAGGGGTTTGACGTGTCTGTCCGCAAAGTGACAGTGCCGCTGACCGAGGCAGAGATGATTCAGGCGTTGGGCGAATTCGATGCGATTTTGCCGACCCTGGGTGATCCGCTTTCGGGGGCGGTCCTGGCGAAAGCCGGGGCAGTTAAGACCAAGCTGCTGGCGAATTTCGGCGTTGGATATAATCATATCGATGTCGCGGCAGCACGTCGTCTGGGAATGGCTGTGACTAATACGCCGGGAGCAGTGACTGACGCCACCGCAGACATTGCCTTGACCCTGATGCTGATGGCGTGCCGACGCGCGGGCGAAGGCGAACGTGCTGTTCGCTCTGGGTCGTGGGAAGGGTGGCATCCAACGCAATTCCTGGGAATGCACATGACCGGCAAGACCCTGGGCGTGATCGGAATGGGGCGGATAGGCAAAGCGATAGCGCGGCGCGCGGCGCTTGGGTTTGGAATGAAAGTGGTCTTTGCAAACCGGTCTGTCGTGGCGGATCCGGGGGTTGAGGCAAGGCAGTTGGACGGCGCGATGGACGTGGCGCGCAGCGCCGACATCATTGTCGTCGCTGTTTCTGCCATGCCCGAGACGCATCATTTGATCGATGCAGAGTTTCTGGCGGCAATGCAGCCTCATGCACTGCTGATCAATATCGCACGCGGTGACATTGTGGACGAGGCGGCGCTTATTTCCGCCCTAGCAAACGGTCAGATTGCCGGGGCTGGTTTGGATGTCTACGAGTTTGAACCTCGGGTGCCTGATGAATTGAAAGCCATGGAGAATGTGACGTTGCTTCCGCATCTGGGCACAGCCGCGCTGGAAGTTCGGGTCGCGATGGGAGTGATGGCGGTGGCGAATGCGAATGCCTGGCTGGCCGGTGAGGAATTGCTAAACCCGGTTTAGTCGCCCACCGCTTCCCGCCAATGGCGGCGGCATAGCGAAACATAGGTTTCATTGCCGCCGATCTGCACCTGGTCTCCGTCCTTCATGGCCACGCCGTTTTCGTCCTGCCGCACGACCATGGTCGCCTTTTTCCCACAAAAACAAATGGTTCGCGCCTCGCGCATTTCATCTGCCAGGGCCAGAAGAGCAGCCGAGCCAGGAAACAGTTCGCCGCGAAAATCGACGCGCAGGCCGTAGCACATAACTGGCAGGCCAAGATCGTCAACTGCACGGGCCAGTTGCCAGACTTGGTCCTTGGTCAGAAATTGTGCTTCGTCGAGGAAAACACAGGCGACGGGTCCGGCCTTTTTGCGGCGTTCCAATATGGCATAGAGATCGCTTTGGACGTCATAAGTATCTGCCTTGGCGTCGATGCCAATTCGGCTGCCGATCTGACCGGTTCCAGCGCGCCCGTCGACGGCGGCGGTTAACAGATAGGTCTGCATCCCACGTTCGCGATAATTATAGGACGCCTGCAACAGCAAGGTCGATTTGCCTGCGTTCATTGTGGAGTAGTGGAAGTAGAGCTTTGCCATGTGTTGGGCCTATCGTGGGATTTGTTTGGCGGCAAGATGAAGGTTAACGGAGCGCGCGGAGATATTGAGCCTTTCGCAATGGTTTCTTCGTTAACGCGTTGAAATTGAGAGAATATCGCCAGGCTGTATCGCGTCGGTATTACGTCGGTATCGCGTCGGTATGATATCGGTATTTACTGCCTTCGAGCGTAAGTTCGTTCATCAAGATTAATGGCCCGTTAAGACTTGGATATCGCCCAGGGGGCGCTGCCCCCGAGTGCGCCATGGGCGCACTCTCCCCCGGAGTATTTTGTGATCAGAAGAAGGTGTTAGAGTGGGCGCCAGGAGGTGTCGGCCAAGCAGTAAGATGCAGAGGCACCGGGTGCCTATCTGGAAATGTTGGATGAGGATTGGCGCAAAGAGCGGTTGTTGGAAGTGCGTGCGATGTATTTTGAGACATTGCCAGAATTAGTGGAGGGGATGATGCAGTATCGCCTGGATGGCGAGATTTTTGCGCATCTGAATGCACAGAAGGCCTATGTTGGCGTTTACCTGGGGGAATTAGAGCGCATTGATCCGGGCGTGGTTCTGCGCGGAAAGATGAATTGCGGGAAATCATGCCTTCGATTGCGTAAGTGGGATGATCCAGAAGTGGTACGCGCTTTGGTATCGGCGAAAGCTGTGATCCGCCGGAACGACTAGAGTTGGCCGCAAATCATGTGGTCGATGGTCGGAAATCTCGCTACAATTTGACAGACGGCAAAAAAATCGACATTTTAATCTCACTGCTGTCTAAATCGACACAAATAAATCTTGGGGGGCGACATGAAGCTGTCGAAAATCGCGTCATCTGCTGTAGCGCTGGCATTTCTGTGTATGGGGACTCAGGTCTCTGTCGGAACTTGCGTGGAAGTCACACTAACAGGAACCCAGGGCGGACCACCTGTATTTCGAGGCCAAGCTGGATCGGGCACTTTGGTGACCTATGGGACCGAAGAGAATAACTGCCGGGACATGTTCTTGCAGTTCGATACCGGCCGCGGCACCACCCAACAGCTTTCGAAGATAGGCGTTCCTGCTGGTCGAATTACTGCGGTGTTCTTCACCCATATCCATTCAGACCACTCTGAAGGTCTGTCGGATTTGATGCAGCTTCGCTGGCACTTCAATTCGGGCGGCCCAAAGGTTGATATGGTGTGCCACGAAGATGCCAAATCTTTTGCGGGCCATACGATGAGTTGTGAGAATTTTGCAGCCCATATCGGCGATGCTCTTATCCAGTCGGGAGAAATGGCCCAGCGCCTGGCTGAGAACGCCAAACGCTTGCCAGGAGGGCCTGCCGAACTATTGAACGTTTCCACGTTTGGACCGTCACAGGTGCCGCAGGTGGTATGGGAGAAGGACGGGATTACCGTGTCTGCCATTTCCAGCCGACACGTTGCCGGGCATGCATCCTTTCGCGTTGATACGCCTGCAGGAAGTGTTGTCGTAGGTGGGGACGCTGGCAATGATGCGCCAGCGCCGCCGCGTGAAACTTCGACATCAGCGCAGGTTGAACTGTTGGCTGAGGGCGCTGACATTCTGGTGCATTCCGTCATTCATCCGGTCATGGGACCAGACGGCACAACCGGGTTTCCGCCGCCAATCTTTTTCCGCCAGTCAACTGCCACGGATTTGGGATCGCTTGCGGCGCGCGCTGGGGTCGACAATCTGATGTATACCCACCTCATTCCGCCCATGGGCGCGCCGCGACAGGGGCCATATCCCTTGCCCGCTCCACTGACCGAAGAAGATTATGTGGGTTCGGCGCGCGAGGGTGGCTTTGAAGGCAACGTGGTTGTTGGCACCGATCTGGCTAAAATGCGGCTGACGGCGAACTGACCCAATTGCAGGCCAACTTTGGCCCGCACCTTAACCAGCAATGCGGGCGGCGATGACTTTGGCGTCATTGCCGACCCCATGCAGGATGCTCGATTGTCGGGTTCTAAGGAAGTGAATCCCGATAAAGTGCAGCCCGTTGACCACTGTGCTTGATCCGTCGTCGTGAATTGGGAAGCCACCGTCGTCAAAGGCATCTTCCCAAGGCAGCCACGAGGTGAAATCTGGTCGAAATCCGCCGGTATGAAAAACGGTCCCGAAGCTGGACAGGTCAACTTCGGTGGGAACCGCGTCGGTAAACGGCAAGGGATCCGGCATGTCCGGATTAGAAAGCCCGAGTTTTTCAGCTGTTGCCGTCACAACATCACGCAGTTGCAGATAGCGGTCGTTGCCCCATGAAATGGATTGAGCAAGATCATCTGCAAAGTGTGCAGTATTGCCTTCGGCATTCAGAAACCGCCCGACCAATGTGACACCCATATTGTGCAGGATCGGCAAGCTAAGATCGTGGCCGCCATGGTGGCCGGTTGCCAGAATATTGGCAAACAATCGCGCTTCTTTCGGGAGTTCGACCGTTTTTGCCTCTAGGAACCCCGATTGCACCAGCCACCAGACGATATCCTTGCCGCCGATACGGCGCTGGATCCATGGCGCGCGGCCGCAGGCCAGGGTGACATTGCGTCCGGCCTCGACCAGTTCCTCGGCGATTTGGCAGCCGGATTGCCCGCTGCCGATGATCAGAATGTCACCGTCTGGCAAGGTGTCGGCGCTGGTGTAATCCTCCAGCCCGATCTGTTTCAGGTGATCGGGAAGCGAAGCAGCCCCGACCGGTCGGTTTGGCTTTTGGAAGGCACCAGTGGCGAGAACTAGATTTTGCGCGGCATAATCGCCGTGATCGGTGGACACGGTAAAGGAATTTCCGCCGCCCTCGATTTTCTGGATCGACGTGCCGGATTTAATCGGAGCCGCAAAATGCGCGGCGTAGCGTTCAAGGTAGGCCACAATCTGGTCGCGGGGCATGAAGCCATCGGGATCGTCGCCATCATAGGGATAGCCGGGCAGTTGAACGGACCAGTTCGGGGTGACCAGACAGAAACTATCCCAACGGTCGCGCCAGCTTTGGCCGATCTGGCCGCGTTCCAAGATCACATGATCGACATTGTGCTGCGTGAGTTCATGACTGATCGCAAGGCCGGCTTGACCTGCGCCCACAATGACTGTGTGCGTGTTTTGCATTCCATCCCCCGTTGGCGAATTCGCCTTGTCGCCGGAAGACTATCAGGTTGCATTCCAAAAGCCAGATACTTGGCAGAGACGTCAGGCCCCCTGCAACGACCTAACCACGATCTCGCCTTCCTTTCGCGCAACCATCGCCAAAGCGGCAGCGTGTGCAGCGGCGGCAGTTGTGAAGTAGGGGATTTTGTCCATCAGGGCGACGTTGCGCATGGACCGGGAGTCTTCGACGGCCTGCGCGCCTTCGGTGGTGTTCATGACCAACGAGATTTCGCCATCCTTCATGACATCGACAATTGTGCGGCCGCCTTCATAAGCCTTGTTCACAATATCGGATGCGATGCCATTTTCGGTCAGGAATTTGGCGGTGCCGCGGGTCGCAAGGATAGTCAGGCCCAGTTCGTGCAGCATTTCGGCGGTTTCGACCAATTCGTCGGTTTTGTCGGCGTCTTTGATCGAAAAGAAGACGGTGCCGTCGGTCGGCAATTCAGTGCCGGCGCCCATTTGCGCCTTCAGGAATGCGCGGGCAAAGCTGCGGTCCCAGCCCATGACTTCGCCGGTTGACCGCATTTCGGGACCAAGCAGGGTGTCGACACCCGGGAAACGGGCGAAGGGCAGGACAGCCTCTTTGACGCTGAACCAAGGGGTGCGGAAAACGGCCAGAGCCATTGGATCGCCAGTTGGGATGACAACATCGTCGGAAACCGGTGCATGGGGTGGCTTAAGCGGGAATGTATCCAGTTTCTCGCCTGCCATCAGGCGGGCCGCGATGGATGCGATGGCCGAGTCGGTGGCTTTGGCTACGAAAGGCACGGTACGCGACGCGCGGGGGTTCACTTCGATCAGGTAGATCTCGCCGTCTTTCACGGCGAACTGGATGTTCATCAGACCGACGACGCCAAGTTCCTTGGCCAAAGCCTCGGATTGTTCAATGAGCTGGGCGATGATGTCGTCGGGCAGAGTGTGAGGTGGAAGCGAGCAGGCGCTGTCACCGGAATGCACTCCGGCTTCTTCAATGTGCTGCATGATGCCTGCGACGTGGACGTTTTCGCCGTCGGACAGGGCGTCGACGTCAACTTCGACGGCCCCGGAAAGGTAGCTGTCCAATAGGACCGGGCTGTCACCTGAGACGACCACGGCATCGCGGATGTAGCGTTCCAGCGAAGGCGTGTCGCGAACGATCTCCATGGCGCGGCCACCCAGAACATAGGAAGGGCGGATCACCAGCGGATAGCCGATCTCAACGGCGGCTCTCATCGCTTCTTCGTCGGTGCTGGCGATGGCATTCTTGGGTTGCTTCAGGCCAAGGCGATTGACCAGATCCTGGAAGCGTTCGCGGTCTTCGGCCAGGTCGATGGCGTCAGGTGTGGTGCCGAGGATCGGGATGCCGTTGTCATGGAGCGCGTTGGCCAGCTTCAGCGGCGTTTGACCGCCAAACTGGACGATGACGCCATGCAAGGTGCCGTTATCCAGTTCGACACGTAGGATTTCCATGACGTGTTCGAAGGTCAGCGGTTCGAAATACAGCCGGTCTGATGTGTCATAGTCTGTCGAGACGGTTTCGGGATTGCAGTTGATCATGATGGTTTCATAACCTGCGTCCGAAAGCGCAAAACAGGCGTGGCAGCAACAATAGTCGAACTCAATCCCCTGACCAATCCGGTTGGGTCCGCCGCCAAGAATGACAACTTTATTCTTGTCCGAGGGGCGCGCTTCGCATTCCACGTCGCCCATCATCGGTTCTTCATATGTGGAATACATGTAAGGCGTTTGCGCCTCGAACTCGGCGGCGCAGGTGTCGATGCGTTTGAAAACGGCGGTGACGCCAAGGTTCTGTCTTGCGCGCCTGATGTTGTCTTCGTCGCGGCCAGTCAGCATGGCAAGACTGGCATCGGAGAAACCCATCATCTTCAAGCGGCGCAGTCCGTCTTCGGTGACGGGCAAGCCGCTTGCGCGCACACCGGCTTCGGCATCTATAATCTCGCGAATACGGGCCAGGAACCATGGATCAAAGGCGGTAACAGCTTGGATGTCGTCGTCAGACAGGCCGTGGCGCATAGCTTGCGCAATGACTCGCAGGCGGTCGGGGGTTTGCTTGGACAGTGCCGCAGTGATCGCCGCCGGGTCAGGTGCGCCTGGGATTTCGATTTCGTCAAAGCCAGTCAGGCCGGTTTCCATCGATGCCAGGGCTTTTTGCATGGACTCGTGGAAAGTTCGGCCAATGGCCATGGCTTCGCCGACAGACTTCATTGCCGTCGTCAGATGGGGTTCGGAGCCGGGGAATTTTTCGAAGGCGAACCGCGGGATTTTGGTGACGACGTAGTCAATCGTTGGCTCGAATGACGCCGGGGTGACTTTGGTGATGTCGTTGTCGAGTTCGTCCAAGGTATAGCCGACGGCCAGTTTTGCGGCGATCTTGGCAATCGGAAATCCGGTCGCCTTCGAGGCCAACGCTGATGAACGTGACACCCGTGGGTTCATCTCGATGACGACCATCCGGCCATCGGCCGGATTTACTGCCCATTGCACGTTCGATCCGCCAGTTTCGACGCCAATCTCGCGCAGGACTGCGATCGAGGCCGAGCGCATCATCTGGTATTCTTTGTCGGTCAGCGTCAGAGCAGGCGCAACGGTGATTGAATCGCCGGTATGCACGCCCATCGGGTCAACGTTTTCGATGGAACAGACGATAATGGCGTTGTCGGCTTTGTCGCGCACGACTTCCATTTCGTATTCTTTCCAACCGAGCAGGCTTTCGTCGATCAGGATCTGTGCCACCGGCGAGGCTTCAAGCCCACGACGGCAAATTTCAAAATACTCATCGCGGTTGTAGGCAACCCCGCCGCCAGTGCCGCCCAATGTGAAGGCTGGGCGAATGATCGCGGGCAGGCCCACATCATCCAGCGCGTGCATTGCATCTTCCAGACCTTTGGGGATGTCAAAGCGACCACTGTCGTCCTTTGGTGCGGCGACAATTGTTGCAATCGGGTTTTCAAGCCCGATGCGATCCATGGCTTCGCGGAAGAGTTTGCGGTCTTCAGCCATTTCAATGGCGTCGCGTTTGGCACCGATCATCTCGACACCGAATTTATCCAGGACACCCATTTCTTCAAGCGCCAGCGACGTGTTCAGACCGGTTTGACCGCCCATGGTGGGCAAGAGGGCGTCGGGGCGCTCTTTCTCGATGATTTTCGCGACAGCTTCGGGGGTGATGGGTTCGATGTAGGTGGCGTCAGCAAGGCCCGGATCAGTCATGATCGTCGCAGGGTTCGAATTCACCAGAATTACCCGGTAGCCTTCTTCGCGAAGCGCCTTACAGGCCTGTGCGCCGGAATAATCGAACTCGCAGGCCTGTCCAATAACGATGGGCCCGGCCCCGATAATCATGATCGACTGAATATCGGTTCTTTTTGGCATCAGGCATCCCCTAGGTCACGCGAAACACGTATGCGATTCCAGCATACGCAAATTGTCGTGGGTTATAGGGGTTGGTGCCCGTGGCGCAAGGCGATTTATGGGGATTCTGACGCCGGTTTTTGATTGGGGTCCGAGCGCTGTTCCTGAAGCGCCTGATACAGCACCGCCAGATAGGTCAAAACCATCACCGGGACACCCGCCATGAATTGCCACATGACCCGGTAACCCGGTTCGACCAGCGCAGACATTGAATAGACGTTCAGCACAAGAACAAAGGCAGCAAAGGCGGTGATTTGCAGGGCTTGGCGGGTGTTCAGGAACACTGGCAACATCATTGCCACGATCAGATAGTAATGGACCCAACCAAGCGGTGCCATAAGCGGCACCAAAACTGCCAAAGCGAACAGTTGAAAAGCGATGCGTCTTTGTTTGGGTAACTTGCGCGTAGCGATCCAGGTCCAAACAAGTCCGGCGACAAAGCCACCCTTTACCGCCAGCTCGATCCACAGAGGTTTGGGAACCGAGTGTTCCTTGTCCAGATAAAGGGGCGCGGTGCCTTTCAGGATCTCAACGATTTGATACAGGAACCCTTCGGCGGATATGCCGACATTGGCCATGAAGACCGTGGCGTTCAAACGCGCCATCAGATCGAAGTATTGTGCGTGCAGCGGCCAGCCGATCAGGGCAATGCTTGTTGCAGCAAAACCCAGACAAGCGGCTAAGAAAGCCGCCAGGGCTTTCCAATTGCGGTTCCACAGGAAGATGATTGCGAAAGCTGCGGGTGTGATTTTCAGGCATGCCGCCAGTGCCAAGGCAAGACCGGCTTGGGATTCTTTCCCGGCTTGAAGGCGATCAAACGCCAGCAAGACCGCCGCATAGACCAGAATTTGCACTTGCCCCAGATAAAGCGCGATGACCGAAGTGGCGAGCGTGATCAGCATCAGAACACTGGCGGCCATCCATATGGCCAGGGGCATCTTGCCTCGGCCGATGATGCGCCATGCCAAGAAACTTGAACCGAGCAATAAAAGCCCGTTGACCAACAGAACCGCGTTCATCGCGGCCAAGGGCGAAACCGTATTGGCGACCGGTGCCATCAAGGCGGCGACCCATGGCAGATAGATGTAGGGGTATGCACCAGCCTTGGGGTGCCCGCTGCTAGCAACGGCCTGTTGCCATTCGAGGGGCATTTCCGGGCCGATGATGTCGGGTGGGCCCGCATAGATCATGTCGTGCTGACCCGTGCCATAGAAATGCCCGGCGTAGTAATAGGCGCTGAAGTCTACAGCCCAACCGTCCCAAAGCGGTAGAATGGCCGAGACCCAGAAGAAAATCGCCATCAACAGACAAACGGAAATATCAAAGGGCGAGACGCCCCAAACCGCATAAGACTCGCGCGACATTGGCGCCGATAGATACCAGCGAACACCGGGTGTTTTGTTGCCCGGATCATATGAAACACTGACTTCGGTCATTTGGCGTTGATCTGTGTGGCCCCGCGTCGGTTTTGACGTTGCGTGCAATATCCATGGGTTTAGGGGCCTATTCTGGGGCTGAAATGCGGAGATTTTGGGTCAATACAGGCGAAAACCGCCGGATCGGGCTGAAATTCAAGGATCCAGCCGGGCTGGTTCGTATCAAAGGCGCATTTGCTTGACTTCCGCCGCCCTACAAGGTGTATCAGCGCGAGTTTGAAAAAGCCGCCCCTGAAGGGACATCTTATGCACGCCTATCGCAGCCAAACCTGCGCCGAATTGAACGCCTCGAACGTAGGCGACACCGTTCGTCTGTCTGGTTGGGTGCATCGCATCCGCGACCATGGTGGCATCCTGTTCATTGATTTGCGCGACCACTATGGCATCACGCAGGTTCTGTGCGATCCCGACAGCCCGGTTTTCAACGACATGGAAAAGGTGCGGTCCGAGTGGTGCATTCGCATTGATGGCACCGTCAAGGCGCGGGATGCCGATCTGATTAATTCAAAGATTCCGACCGGCGAGATCGAGGTTTTTGTCCGCGATCTTGAGGTGTTGGGTTCAGCAGAAGAGCTGCCGTTGATTGTCTTTGGCGATCAGGAATACCCCGAAGAAACCCGGCTGAAGTATCGGTTCCTCGATTTGCGCCGCGAGGCGATGCAGAAGAACATGACGCTGCGTTCGGACGTTGTGACGTCGATCCGCAAGCGCATGTGGGATGACAATTTCCGCGAATACCAAACGCCGATCATCACAGCCTCGTCGCCCGAAGGCGCGCGGGATTTCCTGGTGCCGTCCCGCCTGCATCCCGGCAAATTTTACGCGCTTCCGCAGGCACCGCAGCAGTTCAAGCAGTTGCTGATGGTCTCGGGCTTCGACAAGTATTTCCAGATTGCGCCGTGTTTCCGGGATGAAGATCCGCGCGCCGACCGGTCACCGACCGATTTCTACCAGCTTGACCTGGAGATGTCGTTTGTCACCCAGCAGGACGTGTTTGACACGATCCAGCCGGTCTTGCAGGGCGTGTTTGAGGAATTTGGTGGCGGACGCAAGGTGGATGCCAACTGGCCGCAGATTTCCTATCGCGATGCGGCGAAATGGTATGGCACCGACAAACCGGACCTTCGCAACCCGATCAAAATGCAGGATGTTTCCGAACACTTCCGCGGTTCGGGCTTTGCGATCTTTGCCAAGATTCTGGAGCAGGACGGCACCGAAATACGCGCCATTCCGGCCCCCACCGGCGGCAGTCGCAAATTCTGCGACCGCATGAACGCGTTCGCCCAGAAAGAGGGACTGCCCGGGATGGGGTATATCTTCTGGCGAAAGAAAGGCGATTTTGATCCGGATAAGTACCGCGAAGTTAAGAACATAATGACTGGCGAATTGGTCAAAGTGAGAGAGGGATTGATAGAGTATTCTCTTCGAGTTGGTGGAGAAGAAGACGCGGCGGAGCAGATCGCGGAGGCGCTAAAGACTGGCAACCGCGCGCGAGCGGAATTCTTGATGGAAGCATACTTCGGTGAACACGAAGCCGCTGGCCCGCTGGCCAAAAACATCGGGCCAGAGCGCACCGAGGCTATTCGCCAGCAACTGGACCTTGGTGTGGGCGACGCAGCGTTCTTCCTGGGCGGCAAGGCGAAGGTTTTTGAAACTGTCGCGGGTAAGGCGCGAGTCGAGATTGGGAACGAGCTTGGCCTGACCGATCAGGACCGGTTCGCCTTTGCCTGGATCGTCGATTTCCCGATTTACGAGCGGGATGAAGAAACCGGCAAGGTCGATTTCGAACACAACCCGTTTTCGATGCCCCAAGGTGGGATGGAAGCGCTGAACGGTGATCCGCTGGATGTGCTGGGCTATCAGTATGACCTTGCGTGCAACGGCTATGAACTGGTGTCGGGCGCAATCCGAAATCACCGTCCCGAGATTATGTTCAAGGCCTTCGAGATCGCTGGCTATGGCGAAGACGAGGTGAAGAAACGCTTTGGCGGCATGGTCAATGCATTCCGCTATGGCGCGCCGCCCCACGGCGGATGTGCTGCCGGGATCGACCGGATTGTGATGCTGCTGGCCGACGAACAGAACATCCGCCAGGTGATCCTGTTCCCGATGAACCAGCGGGCCGAAGATCTGATGATGGACGCGCCCAGCGAGCCGACGAACGAACAACTTCGCGAGTTGCGCCTTCGGGTCTTGCCGCCGGAGGATTGATGTCTCTATCTGATTGGCATCCGCCGTCTCCGCCGCCGCGCACGGTCTACCGGGGCCGTTACGCACGGCTGGAGCCCTTGTCGCGCGATCATATCCATGGCCTGCGCGAAGCACACGCCGAAGATGATGGCACTATGTGGGCCTATTTGTTGGATGGGCCGTTTGACGATACAGGCTATTCGGCCTGGGTCGACAGGGCGCGCGGACTTCATGACCCAATGCACTTTGCGGTTCGCATGGAAGACGGGCGTTTGGGCGGCACGCTCAGTCTGATGCGGATCAATCCCGGCGCAGGCAGTATCGAAGTCGGTTACATCAGCTTTGCACCCTGTATTCAGCGCACGCGTTCGGCGACTGACGCGGTTTACCAGACGATGAAATGGGCGTTTGAGAACGGCTATCGTCGGTTCGAATGGAAATGCCACGGCGAGAACTTGCGATCGCGCCGCGCCGCTGAACGGTTTGGTATTAGCTTCGAAGGTGTTTTTCGGCAGGCAGCAGTGGCTAAGGGTCGGAACCGGGATACGGCTTGGTTTGCAGCGATTGACAGCGAATGGCCCGCGCTGGAAACGGCGTTTGAGACCTGGCTTGATCCGGCGAATTTCGACGCTGAAGGTCAACAACGGCAACGATTGGCTGACTTGACGGCACCGATTTTGGTGGCGCGAGACCTGGCGCTTTTATCGCCGTAGACGGGTGGCGGGTGCGGCCTTAGGTTGACACGTGAGGGAGCATTAAATTTGCTGCAAGTGCTGAAAGATGCCGGTTACGACGTCATGGTCCGAAACCACGCCGAGGCGATTTTGGCGGTGGATTTCGAACAAGAAACCGCGCGTTTGATCGAGCATCTGACCGCATATCGCATTTCAATGTCCGAGCTGATCTCGGGCGGAGGTGGCGAAAGCGGGCAGACCCAGCGGTTGCGCCATGCCCTGAGCGACATTGGTTGGAAGAAGCACAATTTCGCGGTGCAGGTGGTGGTTGACGGGCAGATGCGTGATGGCGTCAGTCATGAGGTGGACCATGTGCTGAAAGCGGATGCGGGGACGCTGGCCCTTGAGATCGAATGGAATAACAAAGATCCGTTTTTTGACCGAGATCTTGAGAATTTCCAGAGATTACATGCACTTTCAGCAATCTCATTGGGGGTGATCATCACGCGCGGAAGCTCGATGCAGGATCAGATGCTTGGGCGGGTGCAGGGGTGGATGGATGCGGCTGGCCTCCATTCGGAAGAAGATCTGGACCGACTAGACCTTGGTGGGCGGACCGAAGCACAGCGACGGACCGTTGCCGGGCAAGTTGGGCGCGGTGTCCCGTTTGCCGAGGCTTTTTCGCGCAAGTTCGTGTCGGACAAATTCGGGCCGGCCTCGACCCATTGGGCGAAACTGGAAGACAGGGTTGCCCGGGGAGTCGGCAATCCGTGCCCGCTACTGTTGATAGGATTGCCAGCATCGATCCTGACGGATAGCGACGTGCCGGACGGCGAGCCGGACTTATTCGGCGGCGACACCTGAATTGTGGCTGTAGGTTTTCCAGTCGGGTTTGTAATCGGCATCGGCCTGATTGCCCCAGACGGTCCAATTCTCGCGCACACCGCGCCCGAATAATTCCAGATAAGGGCCCCAGGAACAGCTTTCGATCAGATCGTATTGTTCGTCAGGTTTGCGCGAATGTTCGCGTTTGCGGGTCTGGATCATGTTGACCTGACGACGGCCCGGCGCTTCGGTCCGTACGTTTTTCCCGCGCGTGCCGAACAACAGAATTTCGGTGACATTGCGGAAATAAAAGCCGACGCCGCGTCCGTCTGATCCGCCGTCTTTGCGAATTTTGTGCCAGATAATGTTGGATTTGTATTGGAACCCCCAGGCATCCAACACCCGCAATCCTTCCGGCAGCAACGCGTTTGGCACCCACATATAGCAATGGGCGCGGTCGGCCATGTGCTCGGCCACTGGCAGGGCGCAGATGTCGTCCAGTTCCATTGTGGGATAGCGCGCAAGGCGCTTATGTTCCGGTGCGACTTTGCCGGTGCGGTTCACAAAGCGCCACGGCGGATCGGCCATCACTGTGCCGAACCGGTCGTCACCCAAAAACTTGGCAAGGTCTTGTGCGGCTGTCGTCCCCATATCCAACATGATGGTCTGTCCTTGGCGTGCTGGCCAGAGGAACAATATGTGAACATTCGACCTTTATCAACTGCTCTTGGGCGCGTGTCGATCAAACCGCGATTTCGTGTTCCAGGCGCAACTCGATCACGTGGCGCAAGTCGGCCAATGCTTCGGGAATGCGGAGGTTGACCTGACGTGTGGTTTCGAAGTTATGCAGGGCATCGGACAGAGGGTCATCCCCGGCGCTTTTCGCAAGACCGATTAGGAAATTTATCGCGTAATCAACGGTTTCCTCATCAGGCGTGCCAGTAAGAAGATCTGCGGCCAATGCCAGATCATCGCGCAAGGCGATCCGGTCCGGTACAACTTCGTCCGAAGCGACCGCGCGCAATCCAAGGGGCTGGGCATACTTCGGAAGTTCGGCCAGAACCATTTGCTGAAAGGCTGAGATCGAAGTGATTGGTTTGGGCATGAATACATTCGCGCCGGCTGCAACGGTGGCGTCGGCCAAAGTGTCATCCCCCGACATGGCGATAATGACGCCGATGGGCGGGTCAGATTTGGCAAGTGTTTCGATCAGGCCCAGACCAGAACCGTCTGGCAGGCCGACATCAATTAACACAATGCCCGGTCGATAGGTTCTGAGATGCCGGTTCGCGTTTTTCAGCGTATCAGCGCGACGGATGCGTGCGCCCGACCGCTGGCAGATCATCCGCAAAGCCTCGCAAGCAAAGCGGCTGTCTTCGACCATCAACACCGTCTGGCCCAGAAGCGGACGCTCCGCTGTAGGCGGGCGAGCCATTAGGAAGTCTTCCAAAGTCTCCGGCACGGGCCGTTCTCCTTATCTAAGTCGGCACAAAACACCTTCATCATCACCGCGCGAAACTAAGGATTGGTTAAGCATGATTAGGATGCGTCGAGCTGTCCCTTGTGAAGCCAAAAGAGCTTGCCCATAAGCTCGGACCCAGATGCAGGAGAATTTCGCCATGATCGGACGTCTCAACCACGTTGCCATCGCCGTTCCCGACCTTGAAGCGGCCTCGGCGCAGTACCGCGATACGCTGGGGGCCAATGTTGGCACGCCGCAGGACGAACCGGACCACGGCGTGACAGTGGTGTTTATCGAACTGCCGAACACTAAGATCGAGCTGTTGTATCCTTTGGGCGAAGGCTCGCCCATTGCGGGATTTCTGCAAAAGAACCCTTCGGGTGGCATTCATCACATCTGTTACGAGGTCGATGATATCCGCGCCTCGGCAACGCAACTTATTGAAAAGGGCGCGCGAGTACTGGGCGGCGGCGAGCCAAAGATCGGTGCCCATGGTAAACCGGTGTTATTCCTGCATCCCAAGGATTTCAACGGCACGTTGATCGAGTTGGAGCAGGTCTGATGAACGTCGTCTCGGCCATCGTTCTGTTTGCAGTGATCTGGTTTCTGGTGATGTTCATTGTGTTGCCAATTCGCATGGAAACGCAGGGCGACGACGGCAAGAAGATAAGAGGAACACCTGCCGGTGCCCCCTCGTCAAACTTCAGCATGAAGCGCAAAATGCGCACGACCACCTACGTCTCGATTGTGCTCTGGTCGGTGATCAGTGCGATTATCATCTGGGGTGGGATCGGGATAAGAGATTTCGATCTCTTCCACCTGTTCAACAGCTAGGCTCAGCCGCGTTCCAAATGGTGGTAGATATGGGTGAAAGTGGCAGCGGCCACCACCGGCACCAGTAGATTGACCAACGGAATCGTCAGCGGGAAGGCCATCAGCGCGCCTGCGATCCAGATCGTCGGCAGGTTGTGACGAAAGGCGGCTGTGGCACCTTCACGTCCAAGGCGGCGGACTGCTATCATGCGATAATATTCCCGGCCCAGAAGAAACCCGTTCAAACCATAGAAGATAAGCGGCGCGAGCGGGGCCAGGATTATGTAAACCAGAAGTGCGGCAAGGTTCGCCGCAACTAAAACGCCGAGAAATCGTAGAGATTCGCGCAGCCCTTCCCAGATCCCAACGCGTCGGGCTGGCGGAAAGCTCGGATAATGCTCCGCCTCGACCGCGTCGGCGACATCATCCAGGAAAAGGCCCGTGAATGCCGAGGCAACGGGCACCATCAAGAGGGGCGACAGGAAGAATAACAATATAACCGAACCCCAGGACAGAAGGTCGTCCAGAAAGGTGATCTCGCCGATGAAAGGCAGGGTGATTTGGTCGGGCAGCATCCATTGGACGCCCCAGAAAAGCACCAGATAGGCGCTGATCAACAGACCGAACGTCAGGGCCAGTCCTTTCAGCAAGACGGACCGGAAGCGCGGATCGCTGAGTTGTCCGGCGGCAGTGGTGAAGCTGGTGAAAATCACGCGGTGATCCATTCGGTTATCTTGTCAAGGTCGGGACGGGGCCGTTCGGGCGGTGTGGTCTTTGGCGTGCCGATATGGATGAACCCGGCCAACCATTCGTGGGGCATCAGCCCCAGATTGGTTTCGCGCCAGGTGCGGTCGTGGCTGGCCCAGCCGCTAAGCCAGTTTGCGCCCCAACCGGCGGCAAGGCTTGCGTTCAAAAGCTGCATGGCCACAGCCCCTGCTGACAAGGTTTGCTCGACCTTAGGGATCTTTTCCGGGGGTCGGGGACTGGCAACTATTGCAACAGCCAGGTCGGCCATGTCGAATTGGTTGCGCATTTTCTCGATCTTCTCGGGCGCAATTGTGAGTGCAGCGCCACGCGCGTCTATAGTTCCAGCCAGCCGCAGCAAGGCGGTGCGTTCCAGCACGATGAAGCGCCAGGGTTCCAGCTTGCCATGATCAGGCGCGCGGGCAGCAATTGTCAGAAGCCGAGTGATCTCTTCGCGGTCGGGTACGGGGGTGGTCAGGATTTTCGCGGGTCGCGAGCGACGAGTGGCGAGGAAATCCAGAACGGGTTGGTTGGCGTCGGGCATGAGTGATCCTTGTTGTCGCGGCTTAAGTATTTATCCAATGGCGCCTTTTCCAGCCCCGTGATCTTGTTTCGCCGCGCCTTTTGGCGCGTCGATCCGCGCACGGGCTGACGCCCGCGCGGATATTCTTGCCTCCGGCGGGAGTATTTCTTGCCAGAAAGAATGCAAATTGGTCAGGAAAGGGCTTTGGCCATATCGTCAAGTTGCGTAGCAATCCACGCTTTGAACGCTGGGTTGGGTTGCCGTTTTTCCAGAGTGGTAGCGTAAGGATCGGGGGCGTGGATTTTGGAGCCTGCGAGGGATTGCAGCACGTTGTGGCCACAGAAAGGGACGTAAGTTTCCGAATAGCCGCCTTCGTGCACCATGACGAGCTTGCCGCCGCAGATGTCGTTAGCGAGGTCCATCGTGGCGCTGGTCATGTCAGCGAAGGTTTCAGCAGTGCAGAGCATACGGCCCAAGGGGTCAAAGGCGGCGGCGTCAAAGCCGCAAGCGACGATGATGGCATCGGGTTGGAATGCCTTTATGGCCGGTAGAGCGAGTTGATTGAGTGCCTGTTTCCAGCTGTTGTGGCCTGCACCTGGGGGGATCGGGATGTTTAGGTTGTGCCCCTCTCCAGCCCCGTTGCCCCGGTCGGCGACTGCGCCGGTGTCCATTGGATAATTGCGATCCTGATGCATTGAAATGGTCAGCACATCGGCGCGGTCGTAGAAGATCGCCTCGGTCCCGTTGCCGTGGTGCACGTCCCAATCGAGGACCGCGATCCGCTTGGCGCGGTCGCTGGCAAGGGCGGCCTCGATTGCGATGGCGATATTGGCCAGAAGGCAGAAACCGTTTTGCCAGTCGGGCAGGCAGTGGTGCCCCGGTGGACGCGAAAGCGCGTAGGCATTGGTGAGTTTGCCGTCCAGCACATCGAAAAGCGCGGCTTTGGCCAGGCCGGCGGACAGACAGGCGATGTCATAGCCATCGGGGCCGTAGGGCGCGCGCATTCCGGTTTCACCGCCACCCGCTTCGGCAGTGGATTTGAAGGTTGCGAGGAAATCAGCGGGGTGGACGCGAACGAGATCCTCCATCGTGACCGGGGCAGCGGATTGGACGTTGAGTTCGCCAAGAAGGCCCGTGACCTCAGCCAGGTTTTTCAGGCGGCGCTTGGTCTCCGGGTTTTCCGGCAGACCGCCCGTGGCTGTGGGCTGCATCATACCGCCAACCGGGGACATGAATGCGTAGTTGCCGCCCGAGTGCCAGAAACAGCGTTCGTCGGTAAAAAGGCCGGTGGTCTTTGTCATCTAAGCCTCGTCTTCCGTGCGCTGACGATAAACACCCTCGGGCAGATTGAGCGCTGACGTGAGATCAGCGAGTTGCGCCAGCGACAGGGTGATTTTCTGAACAGATTTGGTGCGTTCATCGAATTGCTCGATCGTGATGCAATCTTCGAAAGCGTTGATGGTGATATCTTCCTGACGATGCTGTGCAGCGTCGTCGATCAGGGTGACGACAGTGGCGTCAAATTCGTGTTCGATAGTAAACATGTGGGTGAGGTTGGCGCGATTGGCGGAAGGTCGCAAGCGTTTCATGGGCGTGATTGCCTTTGGCCCGGGTTATGCGGCATCAATAGCTTGAGATGTGTGTCAAATGAGGTTTTGTCCTTTGCGTATTCCACTGATTGCCGTTGTTTTGATCGGCCTAGCCGCCTGCGAAGTTTCCACTGTAAATGTGCCGTCCGGCCCCACCGCACCGCTTCCGACCGCGACGCGAAGTGGTTCACCGCAATCCGCAGCCGATTTTCGCGCCGTTGTGCGCCGGGTTGAGCCGATTGCCGAGCGGTCCTGTCGTCAGATGCGGCCCGGACTGAATTGTGATTTCGCGATCATCATCGACCCTGACGATTCTCTGCCGCCGAACGCCTACCAGACATTGGACAAACAGGGCCGTCCAGTCATTGGCTTCACGCGCGCGCTATTTGCCGAGATGCGAAACCGTGATGAACTGGCCTTTGCCCTAAGCCACGAAGCAGCCCACCATATTGAGGGGCATATTCCGCAAACGCAGACGTCTGCGACAACCGGGGCGTTGCTAGGTGCCGTTCTGGGGTCCCTTGCCGGTTTTGATGCAAGTGGTGTGGAAGCGGCCCAGAACATCGGTGGCACCATTGGAGCAAGACGATTCTCGAAGAACTTCGAACTGGAAGCAGACTCGCTGGGTGCCCGCATAGCCATGCAGGCTGGATATGACCCCCTGCGCGGTGTGCTTTATTTCCAGCGTTCACGCGATCCCGGGGACCAGTTTCTGGGCACGCATCCGCCCAATGGCGACCGGATTCGGATTGTTCAACGCACAGTCGCGGCCGCGCAGTAATTTGACATAGATCAGGGAAATCTCGTTTTGGATGGCGCAGGCTTGGGTCAGAAGGAGGCCTGAGATGAGTTTTATTTCCCGAATAGTGCGGCACGAGCGCCTGATGTCGCGGATGGCAGATCGCAGTGGCGCTGATCTTGAACTGGCTCTGCAAAGCGGGCTGATTGCGCCCGACGAAATGCATGACGCTGTTCTTGCCTGCTCGGGTTGTGCAAACCCTGGTGCCTGCGAAGAATATATGGACAATGATGCGGTCGGTATCCCTGCGTTTTGCCGCAACGGTGAAATGATCGAGCGTGTTGCCAGGCTGATGTCATCGGCTGATTGACCTTTTGCCTGTTGCCCGGCAACAGTTGGGTATGAAAACGGTCTCTGATTTTGTCGAGCGCACGCGGTCGCGCATTCTTTGGAGCTGGGCCGGAATAACCGATGCCTGGGTCGAGCAACCATCGTTTCGCTCGTGGGTCTGGGTCAACGTCGGCTCGATAGCGCTGGCACTTTATTTGCCACTGGCGACAGGCGAGCGCGCGTTGATTCTGGTCTTGGGTGTGCTTTTGCTGGCAGCCGAGATTTTCAACACAGCGATTGAGTATACGGTCGACTATATCTCGACCGAGCGGCATCCATTGGCTGGCAAAGCCAAGGATGCGGCAAGTGCGGGCGTGTTTTTGACCGCGATAGCCGGCGGTGTCGCCTAGGTGGTGATATTGCTGGGCTTATGGAACGGCTGACATACCTGGCGATGTTGAGCTAAACTACTCCTCATAGTCACAACGACTTTTGGAGGGGATGTGATGGAAGACATCGTTCGCGATGCGCGTCCGGAAGATGCTTTGCGGGTGCATGAGATTATGGTGGCGGATCACACCATGACCGGCACCATGCGCGTGCCGCATCAACCATTGGAATATACCCAGAACCGAATGGCGTCAGATCCGGCGGTGTTCAAGTTGGTCGCGATGCGAGACGGCAAGGTGGCAGGCTATGCGGAATTGGTGACTGCGCCCGATGCCGCCAGGCACAGCCATGTCGGCGAGATCAACATGATCTGTGTGCATCCTGACAGTTTGCGCAAAGGCGTCGCACGGCAGTTGATGGCAGAGATGATCCGGATGTCGGACGACTGGCTGCGGCTGAAGCGTTTGGGATTGTATGTCTGGACCGACAATTCGGGTGCGATTTCGCTTTATCAGGAATTCGGCTTTGAAGTTGAGGGCACGCTATGGGCCTACGTTTGGCGCAAGGGTGAGTTTCTGGATGCCCATGTAATGGGTCGCATTGTCTGATCTGATTTCGCCTTGCCCTGCGGCCAAGGCGATCCGCGCCGACCTGATGGTCGGCGAGGGTGCGTATTTAAAAAAATTTAGATGTTTGACGACGAGAATGCGGGGGTCAGGAACCTTTCAGGCGACCCCAGAGATCGTAGTCCGAGGCTTCGTCGATTTCGACTGTGACGATATCACCGGGGTTCAGACTGTCTTGGCCGTCGTCGATGAAAAGGTTGCCGTCAATCTCGGGCGCATCGGCTTTTGTCCGGCAAGTGGCGGCGTCATCGTCGACCTCGTCAACGATGACTTCGATTGTCTGACCGATCTTGGCGTTGAGTTTGGCCTCTGAGATGGCTTGGGATTTGGCCATGAAGCGGTGCCAGCGATCTTCCTTATCGTCATCTGATACATGGTCTGGCAGGGCATTTGACCGTGCGCCGTCGACATTCTCGTATTTGAAGCAACCTACGCGATCCAGTTGCGCCTCATCCAGCCAATCGAGCAGGGTTTGAAACTCGTCTTCGGTTTCGCCGGGGTATCCGACGATGAAGGTCGAGCGCAGGGTGATGTCGGGGCAAGTTGCGCGCCATGCGGCAATCTCGTCCAGAGTGCGGGCGGCGGCGGCGGGTCGGGCCATGCGCTTCAGCGTATCGGGATGGGCGTGTTGAAACGGGATGTCGAGGTAGGGCAGAACGCCGCCCTCCGCCATCAACGGGATCAACTCGCGCACATGGGGGTAGGGGTAGACATAATGCATTCGCACCCAGGCGCCGAGGCTGCCAAGATCACGGGCGAGGTCAATGATTGGGGCCTTGGATGGGCGCTCTTTCCAATCGGTGCCATAAGCTGAGGTGTCCTGGCTGATCACCAGCAATTCGCGCACGCCGCTTTCGACCAGCTTTTCCACCTCGCGCAGCACGGCGCGGGCCGGGCGCGACGTCAGACGGCCACGCATGTCGGGGATGATGCAGAACTTGCACTTGTGGTTACAGCCCTCGGATATCTTCAGATAGCTGTAGTGGCGCGGGGTCAGTTTAACCCCGGCGCTGGGCATCAGATCGACGAAGGGATCGGGCGAGGGCGGAACAGCGACATGGACCGCATCCAGCACCTGTTCGTATTGTTGCGGGCCGGTCACCGCCAGAACTTTGGGGTGGGCACCGGTGATGTATTCGGGCTCGGCCCCAAGGCAGCCCGTCACAATCACCCGCCCGTTTTCTGTCAGCGCCTCGCCAATTGCATCAAGACTTTCCGCCTTGGCGCTATCCAGAAACCCGCAGGTGTTCACAATGACTGCATCCGCACCGCCATAGTCGGGGCTGATGGCATAACCCTCGGCGCGCAGACGTGTCAGGATGCGTTCGCTGTCGACCAGAGCCTTGGGGCAGCCAAGGCTGACCATGCCGATTGTCGGCTGGCCGGGGCGGGCGGCATCCGGAACGCGGGCATTCGCCAGGTCGGGGCGCAGAGTGGGTGGGTTCTGGGTCATGGGTGGGGCTGATAACCGGTTCCGCGCCAAGGGGAAAGACGTTGAAAGCTATGCTTCAAATTGCCGGTCAGCGAATGAAATCGGTCCCACCCGGACACTTAACGTTCACTATCTTCCGAATCGAACCAATATAAAAAGCCAACACCGGCAGGTGGACGTTCAGGTCCCATTCTTTTCAGACTGATAATTCGGCATAACGCGCCGTGGCAGGATAATGACCCTTGAACATCCCCGCATTGACGATGTGGTGGTCTGGCTGGCGAACCGTGCTGGAGGCCAGCGTTCGGTCCTGTAAACCCACCTTGAACCATCGGCCTCTCTATACTCAATCCATTTCGTGGTCACATCATGCGGACTGAACCGTCTCACGAAGTTTACTTTTTGCACGGATCAACTTGCTTAGCGATCTTCAAGAATCCAGTCTCGCACGTTTTTCGCCGCAGAACTCAATGGGCGGGTCTTTGACCAAACCAAATAAAACCCCAAACCTGTCTTCCATGTCCATTCTGGCTTGGCCGCCATGACGCCATCCCGGACCAGCGGATCAGTCAGATGCTTCCATCCAAATGCAAAACCTTCGCCAGCCATACAGGCCTGCAAAACCAGCGCATAATCATTCAGCCGCAAACCGCCCTCGACCGTCGCGTTTTTTATGTCAAAATGGGCGAACCACTGGCGCCAGGTTGGACGGTCACGGATAGGTTCTTCAAGGTGGATCAGCCGCTGGTGCAGTAGATTTGCCAACCCTTTCAAATTAACAGCGGTGGCCATTACCCGAGGTGATGCGACAGGGTAGATTTCTTCGATGGCGATCAGCGCAGACTCGCAACCCGGCCAGCTTCCATCACCACGGCGAACTGCCAGGCTGATGTTTTCCGAGTCGATATCCGGTTCGCGATCGCTGGCCTGTAGGCGCAGGTCAATGCCCGGATGGCGCTCATGCAATTGGGTCAGGTGAGGCATCATCCAATAGTAGCTGAACGCCGACGAAGCGTTCAAAGTCACATAATCCTCACGTGACAGATGGCGGACGGCGCGCGCGGAAACCAAAAGGTCTTCAAAGCTGCGGTTGACGTCCGAATAGAGCCGTAAACCTGCCGCTGTCAGGGAAATCTGGCGATGTTCTCGCACGAACAGCGCCAGGCCCAGCGTTTCTTCCAGTTGTTTGATCGTGGCACTTACGGCCGGCTGCTGCACGTTCAATTCGTCTGCCGCAAGAGTGAACGAGCCATGCCGCGCCGCGGCCTCAAAGACCATGATGTGACGGGGAGAGGAAAGAAGGTGCCAAAGCTCTTGCATAACTACAGATTATCCAACGCATACATTTTTTCAAGCGTCACAATGCAATTTCCATAGGTTAGATTTATTCAAAGATTCGGAATGAGGGAAATCTAAATGGCACGACGCGCACGCGCGGCTCGCAATCGCGAGTCGTCTCAGTCCGGAGTTCCGGCGTCTCCGTATATCCAGCGGGTGCTGCCTTTCTTCGAAGCGTTGGATGAAGAGCAGATTGAGCGGCTTGAAGCTCAGGTTGACTGGATTTTACAGGATGTCGGCATCGCGTTTCGCGATGATCCCGAATCCCTTGAGCTTTGGAAGCGCGAAGGCGCAAAGGTTGATGGTGATATCGTTCGCGCACCGGCGGACTGGATCCGCAACCTTTGTTCAAAAGCGCCAAGCGAATTCACCCAATTGGCCCGCAATCCCGATCGGTCGGTAAAAATTGGCGGCGTAAATCAGGTCTTTGCCCCGATATACGGTGCGCCATTCGTGCGTGACCTTGAGGGCGGGCGGCGCTACGGCGATTTGGCGGCATTTAATGATTTGGTGCGTCTGACCTATATGCACCCCAACCTGCATCATGGTGGTTTTGTTACATGTGAACCCTGCGATGTTCCGGTCAGCAAACGTCACTTGGACATGCTCTATGCCCATATGACAATGAGCGACAAGCCGCACCTCGGAGCCATCACCGAGATGAGCCGCGCCCAAGACAGCGTCGACATGGCCGAGATCGTATTTGGCGCAGATGTGATGGAGCAAAACTGCGTCATCATGGGCAACGTAAACACCAACTCACCGCTTCTGGTGGACAAGGTTGTTGCCGAAGCAGCGCGTGTCTATTCCTCGCGCGGTCAGGGCATGATTGTTGTGCCCTTTATCTTGACGGGCGCCATGGGGCCGGTTTCGACCGCCGCCAGCGTGGCGCAAGCAATGGCAGAAGCAATGATGGTTTGTGCATATGTGCAGCTGTTGCGACCTGGCGCGCCATTTGTTCTGGGGAACTTCCTTTCGTCGATGTCGCTAAAATCCGGTGCGCCAACGTTTGGCATGCCTGAGCCCGTTGTGTCGAACTATGCTATTGGCCAATTGGCGCGTCGAGTTGGGCTGCCGCTTAGATGCGGTGGTTCCCTGACCGCGTCCAAACTCGAAGACGCTCAAGCGGCATATGAAAGTGCTGATTCAATGCATTCCACCATGCTTGCCGGAGCAAATTTTGTTCTGCATTCGGCTGGCTGGCTGGAAGGTGGGCTTTGTGTCGGTTTTGAAAAGCTCATCATGGATGCAGATCGCTTGGGGTCATATCAAAAAGTGCTCAGCCAAGGGCTAGACGTGTCAGATGAAGCCTTTGCACGCGATGCATATGATGAAGTTGATGCAGGCGGCCACTTCCTTGGATGCGGCCACACGATGCGCAATTATCAAACAGCCTTTTATGAACCAAAGCTGAGCGACAGCGAGAATGTCGAAAGCTGGGAAGAGGCCGGTTCGAAAGATATGCGCCACCGCGCCTACGAGCGTTGGACGGGCATGTTGAAAGACTATCAGGCGCCGCCAATTGATCCGTCAACCCGCGAAGCTCTGCAAGCCTACATTGCCAAACGCAAGGAAGAACTGCCGGATGCCTGGTACTAGGGCATCCGCCAATCAATCCATCCGATAAACAAAATACGCCCGGCCGGTTCTGCCGCCTGCACTTGAACCAAGGAGAAACCCATGCCCGACATTCAAAAAGAAGAAGTTGGCGGCAAAAAGCTTCCGTCTCATGCCAAAGTCGTTGTCATCGGCGGAGGCGTCGTTGGGTGTTCGATCTTGTTTCACCTTGCCAAATTTGGCTGGAAAGACGCCGTTCTGCTTGAGCGTGACGAGTTGACATCAGGCTCAAGTTGGCATGCAGCAGGTCAAATCCACACCATCTCTTCTGACCCTAACATCAGCCGCCTTCAGAGCTATACAATTGATTTGTATAAGGAAATAGAAGAAACCTCTGGGCACTCTGTTGGCCTTCATATCACAGGCGGTTTCTACGCCGCCTCAACCAAAGAATGGTATGACTATCTGAAACGCGAGCGTTCAAAAGCGCGTTACATGGGGCTGGATCAAGAATTTATTTCGCCAAAAGAGCTGGCCGAGCGCCACCCGCTGATAGATCCCAAGCACTATCACGCAGCCCTTTGGGACGAGCAAGATGGCGACCTTGATCCCTCGGGCGCGACCTATGCGTTCGCCAAGTCGGCCCGCGTGCACGGCGCTCAATACTTCACGCACTGCGGTGTAACCGCGATGAGCCAGCGCCCGGATGGCAGCTGGGATCTGACAACTCCAAAAGGTAAGATCAATGCCGAGCATGTCGTTAATTGCGGGGGCCTCTGGGCGCGCGAAGTCGGCCATATGTCGGGGATTCACCTGCCAGTGCAGCCGATGGAGCACCATTATCTGATCACCGAAAAAATCCCGATGATCGCCGAGCGGATGGAAAGCATGGGCGAAGCCGGGCGTTTGCCTGCCGGGATCGACTATGAAGCCAATATCTACTTCCGTCAGGAACGTCAGGGCATGCTCCTGGGCACATACGAGCCCAAGTCAACACCGTGGAAAGTTGATGGCACTCCATGGGACTTCGGCCATGAACTGCTGCAACCTGACCTGGACCGCATCGCGGACCGGCTCGAGATGTCGTTCGAACGCATCCCGACTATTGGCGAAGTGGGCATCAAAGACATGATCAACGGCCCGTTCACTTTCGGACCTGACGGCAACCCGATGATCGGTCCGGTTCCGGGCATGAAAAACTACTGGTGCGCCGTCGGCGTCATGGCCGGTTTCTGCCAGGGTGGCGGCGTTGGTCTTACCATGGCCGAATGGATGATCGATGGCGAACCCTCGATCGATGTTTGGGCCATGGACGTTGCACGCTTCGGCGAATTTGCGACGCCGGACTGGGGCACAATCAAATCGTCGGAAAACTACGAACGACGGTTTGTAATGACCTTCCCGAACGAAACATTGCCAAAAGGCCGGATGCAGAAAACCACAGCGCTTTATGACCGCCTTGTCTCAAAGGGCGCGATGATGGGGCAGGGCTTTGGTCTGGAAAATGCGCTTTGGTTTGCCGACAATGCCGAAGATGCACACGAAGTGCCGACCTTCGAACGCAACCGCAGCCACGACTATGTCGCACGTGAAATCAAGGCTGTTCAGGAAAACGTTGGCGGGATCGAAATCGCCAACTTCGCCAAGCACGAGTTCAAAGGCCCCGGCGCACGCGAATACTTGAACCGCACTCTGGCCGGATACGTTCCCAAACCGAGCCGTTTGACCCTGACGCCAATGCTGACACCAAAAGGCAAACTCTACGGCGATCTGACCGTCGCTTGTTTGGGTGACGAGCACTTCATGCTCTTCGGGTCGGGCGCGATGCAAGATGCGCACAGCCGTTGGTTCCAGAAAGACCTACCAGATGACGTGACTTATCAGAACGTGTCGGACGACTGGCATGGTGTTGCATTGTCCGGGCCAAAGTCGCGCGATCTTCTCGCCCGCCTATGCCGTGAAAACGTCGGCGCCGAAGCCTTCAAATTCCGCGATCTGCGGCAGACCTTTGTTGGTGGGGTGCCGGTCATTCTGAACCGGATTAGCTTCTCTGGCGAATTGGGCTACGAAATCTACTGCAAGCCACAATACTTGCTCCGACTTGCTGAAGCGCTTGAAGCTGCTGGCGCAGATCTGGGCTACCGTTGGTATGGTGCACGGGCACTAATGTCGATGCGCCTTGAAAAAGGCTGGGGCGTCTGGACGCTTGAATTCCGCCCGGACTTTGACGCGGTTGAATCCGGCATGGATGTCTTCATCAACTGGAAAAAAGACTTCGTTGGTAAAGAAGCGACTTTGGCTGCCAAAGAAAGTGGACCCAAACAGAAGCTGGTAACGATGACCATCGACGTCGATGGCATTGACGTCAGTAACGACGAGGCGATCCTGAAAGACGGCGCCGCCGTCGGCTACGTGTCGTCTGGGGGCTATGCGCACCGTGTCGGTCGTTCGATGGCCATGGGGTATGTCGCCTCTGAACATGCCGTGCCGGGCTCCACGCTTCAGGTCGAAATTCTGGGCGAGATGTTCGACGCCGAAGTTCTCGGCGCGCCGATCTATGACGCCAATGGCGCCAATATGCGCGCGTAGTCGGGGGTTATGGTGGGCGCGATGCCGAAGTCAGCCAATAAGGCGATTGAAGAGCAATCTTCAACAATCCCGGACTCGGCCGCCCGCCGTTGCGTGTTTCTTTTGTTGCCGCGTTATGCTCCCATCGATGTTTCCAGCGCGGTAGCCGTGCTTCACGCCGCGAACCAGCACGCCGATAAGGCACTGTTTTCATGGGAGATTGTTACCGAGAATGGTAAACCTCAGGAATCGCAGAACGGCCTAAGTCTCGCGGTAGACGGCGCGCTGGGCGACGTCGGGCATAGCGATCTTATTTTCGTTTGCGGGGGCGACCACAGTTCGGCAGACAATACTTTAAAGACTGTCGGCTGGCTTCGCAAAGCGCGCCGGATCGGGGCAATGATCGTGTCGCTCGGCGGTGGCACAGTTGCGCTCGCACAAGCGGGAATGCTCAAAGACCGCTCGGCATCTGTTCACTGGCTGCAACGCGCGGCCGTTGCCGAGGCCAATCCCGAAGTCGAAGTGCGCACTTCGATCTTCAGTATGGATATGAACATTGTCACCTGTGCTGGTGGTGCGTCGACTGTTGACATGATGCTGCATTTGGTTGCGCGACTATGCGACACTGAGATCGCGACAGGCGTTGCCGACAGACTGGCGTGCTCAACGGCGCGGACCGAGCGTCACGACCAAGTGTTGTCCGATAATTGTCGCTCGGGCGTGCGCAATCAAAAGCTCGCCGATGCCCTGGCCATAATGCGCATTGAACTGGAAGAGCCTTGGCGTCCCAGCGAAATTGCGACCCATGTCGGTATGTCTACGCGCCAGCTTGAACGATTGTTCTCAAAGCACTTGGGGAAAAGCCCGAAATCCTACTACCTGAAACTAAGGCTAGAGCATGCGCGGTCACTGATCCAGCAGACAAACATGCGCCTCATCGATGTGGCCATGGCCAGCGGTTTCAGCAACCAATCCTATTTCTCTCGCGTTTATCGCAAGCAGTTTGGAACTTCTCCGCATTTGGAGAGAGGATTGACCTCTTCTGGTGCCAAAGGAAGTTCCTTGGCACCCAAATCCAAATAGGAACTATTCCGACGGCTCAGATTACGCGATCTTTCGGGTCTCTCCCTGCGAAGAAATCTTCAAGATTGTCTAGCACGCGAAAGCCCATCGCTTCGCGGGCTTCGCGCGTCGCTGACCCCAGATGTGGCAACATGACAAGGTTGTCACACTCCATCAGCTCTGGCGCAATTTTCGGCTCTCCGTCAAAAACATCCAGCGCGGCACCACCGATGGTCTCAAACTTCAGTGCCTGAATAAGCGCGTGTTCATTGATAACTTCGCCCCGAGCTGTGTTGATCAGGAACGCATCGGGCTTCATGAGATCAAGCCTTGCGCTGTTGATCAGGTGGCGGTTTGCTGTACCACCCGGACAGTGCAGCGAGACGAAATCGCACAATGGTAGAAGGTCTTCGATGCTTTCGACCTGCCGAGCATTGAACTGTTGCAATTTATCGTCGGCCACCTTTGAGCGGTTCTGAACAACAATTTCCATTCCAAATCCGAAATGCGCACGTTTGGCCATTTCCTGGCCAATGCGCCCAAATCCGACGATTCCAAGGGTTTTGCCACTGACCTTTGTGCCGACCAGATGAGTTGGCCGCCATCCGCTCCACCCCCCAGCCCGCAACTCCCGCTCGCCTTCGCCCGCGCGCCGTGCTGCCATCAACATCAAAGTCATCGCGATGTCGGCCGTACACTCCGACAATACGTCTGGCGTGTTGGTGACTGTCAAATTCAACGATTTGGCCGAGTCCGCGCAGATATGCGAATAGCCGACACCATAGTTGCCAAGTATTTTGGCCTTTGGCGCGCGAACGTCAAAAACATCTGGTCCCAGTTTGTCGGTGACCGTCGTTAGTATGGCGTCATAGTGCGCCATCGCCCCCCGCAAGTCGCTGCCGCCTAGAGGGCGGTCCGAGGTATTGAAAGTTGCATCGTAACGCTCGGCCAGTTGGGCTTCGACGGCTTTCGGCCAGCGACGCGTTACGAGGACCGATGGTTTTGCCATTCTAAGCGACCTTCTGCATGACGGAGGCAATGGTCTCGCCAATCACCGCCGGGTTTTCAGCAACCGTCACTCCGGCGGCCGAAAGGATCTCGACCTTTTCCGATGCGCTTTCACCAAAGGCCGAGATGATCGCGCCCGCGTGCCCCATGGTGCGCCCTTTCGGTGCGGTCAAACCAGCGACATATGCGATAACCGGCTTAGTGACGTTCTCTTTGATGAAGGCCGCCGCCTCAGCTTCCTGCGGTCCACCAATTTCCCCAATCATTGCAATGATATGAGTGTCTCTGTCTTCCTCAAAACGCTGCAACATGTCCTTGAATGACGACCCATTTATCGGATCGCCACCAATACCAATGGATGTCGACACACCAATTCCACGCTCTTTAAACTGAGCAGCCGCCTCGTATCCCAAAGTCCCGGAACGACCAATAATCCCGACGTTGCCTTTCAGATAGATGTGACCAGGCATGATGCCTAACAGCGCCTTGCCAGGGCTGATTGTGCCCGCACAGTTTGGGCCAGTAAGAACCATGCGGCGATCACGCGGATAGCGCATCATATAACGTTTGACGGCAATCATATCCTGGGCCGGAATGTCGTCAGTGATGCAAACGCAGTACCGGATGCCACCGTCTGCGGCCTCCATAATGCTGTCGGCAGCAAAGGGCGGAGGAACAAAGACCAGACTTGCCTCTGCGCCCGTTGCCTCAACCGCTTGCTTTACTGTGTCAAAGACCGGAACACCTTCGACGACTTCGCCACCCTTGCCAGGAACCACACCACCAACAACTTTGGTTCCATAGCTCACCATGTCTTTGGTGTGGAAACGGGCCATCTTACCGGTGATCCCTTGCACGATGACCTTGGTGTTTTCGTCCAGAAGTATGCTCATGACACAGCCCTTACTCTGACACCTTGCGAGATGTCGCTTTTCCATGCGCCGACCGAACGCTCGGCGGCCTCCATCAATGTGGTTGCGCGAATGATCGGCAGACCAGATTTGGCAAGGATCTTTTGACCCTCTTCAACATTGGTTCCGGCAAGACGGACAATCACGGGCACGTCCACCTCGACCTCTTTCAGCGCCTGAACCACACCTTCGGCGACCCAATCGCAGCGATTGATCCCGGCAAAGATGTTAACCAGAACGGCCTGAACATTCTTGTCTGACATCACCAACCGGAAGGCTTTCGCCACACGGTCAGGTGTCGCCCCGCCGCCAATATCCAAAAAGTTCGCAGGCTCACCGCCAGCCAGTTTGATGGTGTCCATGGTGGCCATGGCCAAACCGGCGCCGTTCACGATGCAACCAATGTTGCCGTCCAAACCGACATAAGACAGGCCGCGATCAGCCGCGCGGCTTTCGCGCGGATCTTCCTGTGACTTGTCACGCAGTTCGGATATCTGCGGATGACGGAACAGGGCGTTATCATCGAAAGTCATTTTCGCATCCAGCGCCAAGATGCGGTCGTCGCTGGTAATCACCAACGGGTTGATCTCAACCATCGTGGCATCCAACTCGGTAAATGCGCGGTAGCAACCCAGAAGGGTGCGCACCATCTGTTGCGTCTGAGCTGGCTTGATGCCCAATGCAAAGGCAATCTCGCGGGCTTGGAACTCGCGCAGACCCACGGCCGGTTCAACGGTCGAACGCACGATGGAATCGGGCTTGTCAGCCGAGATGTCCTCGATCTCCATGCCGCCTTCACCCGACGCCACGATCATGACGCGTTGGCTGGACCGGTCCAGAACGAACCCCAGATAAATTTCGCGATCGATCTGCACGCCAGCTTCCACATAGACCCGGTAAATCCCCTGACCTTCAGGTCCCGTTTGATGGGTCACCAGCTTTTTGCCGAACATCTCTTCGCAGGCTTCTTGAATTTCGCTTTCGCTGTCGCAGACTTTGACGCCACCAGCCTTACCACGGCCCCCGGCGTGGATCTGTGCTTTCACAACCCACTTCGCGCCACCCATTTCGCGGGCGCGATAGGCTGCCTGCTCGGGCGAATAGGCCAATGCACCGGGTGGCACATCCACCCCAAAACCGGCCAGGACTTCTTTTGCCTGATATTCGTGAATGTTCATGATGGGCTTCCTTATTCGGCTGCCATGACGGCGTTGTAGTGGATGCCAAGGCACTGATCGATCGTCGCTTGATCGACCTCGATGCCCAACTTGCGCAAAGCGTCAGCAAAAAGATTGACGATCTGGGTGACGTGCGCGGCGGACAAAAGATTGAGAATGCCAATGCGCACCTGCACAGGTGCCGAAAGGGTTGGCCAGATGCCAAAGCCTTCCGCGCGGCAGTTCTCCACCAATTCCATTTCGCGCCCCGCCAGCGGAGCGGGCAGATTGAATACCACCAATGACGTCATGTTCGACGTGACATCACATCCCATGGCGGTCAAAGCGCCTCGCAGGGCGGCCTCGTGGTGCACATATTTTTCGGCGCGCTTGGCCACGGTGTCCTGCAAGGTGATGCGCAGTGCCTCGTGGAACGCCGCCACTGCATACGCTGAATGGGTGCGGTGATAGGTGCCCTTTTCGACGTCCATACCGTCGATAATGCCCCAATGACGCGCTTCCAAAATTGGGTGATGAACAAAGCTGCGCGTGCCAGTGCCATTCAGCGTTTCGATATAGCGATCTGTGAAGGAAACGGGCGCATATGTTAGCGGCAAGCAACAGATGCCCTTTTGCGGACAGGATGCCCAGCCATGGACGCCGGGGTAGTCGTCGATGCAGAAATCTTCGACGCCAAGAGAAGATACAGCATCGACAAGACCCATAACGTCGTGACGTTCGCAGGCATCTGAAAAACCTTGAATGTCATTGATCCGGCCGGACCCGGTTTCCCAATGCGCCATCGCGGCCCACTTGGGTTTGTGCAAAGCCAGCGCTTCTTCGACAACGTCTGCCGCAACCGACTGACCGTGCGGAACTGTCACGATAATCACGCTTTCAGGCTGCGGGTCCATCGGATTTGCTGCCAGTTCGACCTCGGTCGCAGCTTTCATCCGGACCGTCAGCCCGTCGATGCCGGAAAAGGTGCCATTGACGAACATGACCACTTTGTCGCCAGGTTGCACGGCATTGAACATGACGTCCAAACCACTCCAGCCGGTGCCGGCTACGCCGTAGGTGTAAGTATTCTTTGTGCCCATGACGGTGCGGAGCATCTCTTTGCATTCGACCATGCCACGCAGAACATCGGCCTGCATGTGATCAGCTAAACCGGCACGAGAGAAGGCCTGCATGACGCGGGCGTCCGTGTTGCCCGGACCAGGGCCAGCAGCGATGGTCTGAGGAATTTCCAGCTGCGGGTAAACATCCATGGTCATAAGCGATCTCCGTCGAAAATTGCGCCGCCGTCTGGTGCGGTGCGGACCATTTCGGCGGGATTGCGAAATTCCACAACACGCGTTATTCCTGCTTTTGGGTATCAAATTGGGTGGGCAAAATACTACCCATAAGTGTAAGTATTCGACAGTATACCGAAAAAAGCACTACCTAAATGGGTAGATTATTGGAATTCACTGATTGTAATCAGAGGGTTAAATGAAAGATAGGCCGATTGACATCATGCTTGCAGACAGCAATCCGCTAGTGCTGTCGGCCATGTCTGAGATCTTTGAACGGGATCCGCGATTCTCTGTTCTGGCCACCACGTCTACCGCCGAAGGGTTCCTCTCGACCTGTTTGCGGGTGCCGGTCGAGGTTGGTGTGATCGACTGGAACCTGCCAGTCATTGGCGGCGCCCGTCTGATCGAGATTCTGCGCGAACAACAACCGGCCCCCAAACTTGTGGTCTACGGCGATGATCGAAGCGACCTTCCCCGATTGGCAATGTCGGCGGGGGCCGCGGGCTTTGCGCCGCGTTCGGGCGAAGTCGAGGGCCTGACGTCGACTTGCATCGATGTGTCCAGCGGCAAGATGGTTTTCCCATTCATCGATATCCGCGACCTGCAGGCAGATTCAATCCAATCCCTGTCCCGCAAAGAGCGGGTAATGCTGGAAGCACTTTCAAAAGGACTGACAAATCGCGAGCTGTCAAAAGAGCTTGAAATCACCACCAACACGGTGAAATTTCACCTCTCAAACCTCTATGAGAAACTGGCTGTCAGAAACCGCGCTCAAGCCATCGCATTTTACTACTCGTCCCGGCTTCCCGGCGAGCAGGGCAGCACCACGAAACAGCGGTAATTTCCAGCCGTCAGTATGCTTCTGTATGCACTAAAATTTCTTGACTTCTGCACAAATCAATCTCCTTGCTCCGCTCAATGCCAACCTTGGCAGGGCAAAATTACGGCTAGAACAGGAGCATTCTGCCATGAGCTTTCACCCCATCGAACAGGCCCCCGCCCGCCTTAACAGAAGCGAGTTGGCTGTCCCCGGATCACAACCGCAAATGTTTGAAAAGGCGGCGCAATCCGACGTTGACGTGATCTTTCTTGATCTCGAAGATGCTGTCGCGCCAGATGAGAAACCGCAGGCGCGGAAGAACATCATCAAGGCCCTGAACGAGATCGACTGGAACACCAAGACAATGTCGATTCGTATCAACGGACTGGACACGCACTATATGTATCGCGATGTCGTCGACATCATCGAGCAGGCCGGCGAGCGTTT
Organism: Boseongicola sp.; assembly: GCA_014075275.1. Classification (NCBI taxonomy): domain Bacteria; kingdom Pseudomonadati; phylum Pseudomonadota; class Alphaproteobacteria; order Rhodobacterales; family Paracoccaceae; genus Boseongicola; species Boseongicola sp. The sequence goes on along the minus strand of CP046179.1, from coordinate 1,395,298 downwards.
GGATTTGATCATGATTCCCAAGGTCGGAACAGCCGCGGATGTCTACGCTGTGGACATGCTTGTGACCCAGGTGGAAGACGCCATGGGCCTGACCAAACGCATCGGTTTTGAACACATAATCGAGACTGCGTTGGGCATGCAAAATGTGTCGGCGATTGCGGGCGCTTCCAAGCGCAACGAAAGCCTGCATTTCGGGGTTGCTGACTATGCCGCCTCTATGCGCGCGCGCACCACAGTCATCGGCGGCGTGAACCAGCATTATTCGGTGCTGACAGATCCTGCCGACGATGGATCCCGCGCCGTTCATTGGGGCGACATGTGGCATTCGGCCATCGCGAATATGGTCGTTGCCGCGCGCGCTAACGGCCTGCGTCCTGTTGACGGTCCGTTCGGGGATTTCTCCGATCCCGAGGGCTACAAAGCGGCTGCGTATCGCGCTGCCGTTCTGGGATGCGAAGGCAAATGGGCCATCCACCCAAGCCAGATCGCCCTGGCGAACGAGGTGATGAGCCCCTCCGAGGACGAGGTCAAAAAAGCACACCGCATTCTTGCGGCCATGGCCGACGCCGAAGCCGCGGGTAAGGGGGCAGTTTCGTTAGATGGCCGTCTGATCGACTATGCGTCAATCCGCCAGGCAGAAGTTCTGGTCGAAAAGGCCCGCCAGATCGCTGCATAGCGGCTGGAACAACAACCAATCATTCGGGCATGCTGGATAAACCAGTGTGCCCGAAAGTTTGTAATCCGACTGGTTCTTCCGCTCTCGTTGCTAACTGCGCCATCCCGATAAAGACGGCTCATCGATCATCACGCCACTTCCCCCGGCCTCGGCGGGCACATCAGAAAACTTCGGAAGGCCGTCGTTAAAATCCACAACGCGCTCGTCATAGAATGTGTGCATCGCTGGATTGTAGCTGAAATCCGAGCCTGACAGAGTAAGCGGATACACGATTTTCCAACCCATGCCGGGCTTGGTTGTCAAAACATTCCCCCCACACCTGGCGCAGGACGTTCTTTGAGACTCGTCATTCTTGTCTGAGACGGTGGTGGTTCCATGAACTTTGACGGAGTCTTCGGGCCATGCTGCCAAGGCAGTCATTGGCGCAGAATGCCATTTCCGACATGACTCACAATGGCAGTAGGCGGCAAAAACCGGATCGCCTTCGACCTCGACATGAACCTTGCCGCAATAACATTGTCCGGCATGTAGGTTGGAATGTTCAGACATTTTTCCCTCGTAAGTTTGTTCCTTCCCATCGATATTTGGATGACAGACAATCCTAAATACGAAATACTGCGCCACAATGGATAGAAAACGCACCAAAGACACGATCTCCTACGACGACGACATCGACGATTCTTGGAGAAACGTTGGTTGGGCAGAGCTTCCATTTTTTCTTGCAGCGGCCCGGACTGGCACGTTCCGCGCTGCGGCCGAACGGCTGAAGGTCAATCACGCAACGGTGGATCGCCATATCAAGGCGCTGGAGGCGGCCTATGATGTTCGACTTTTTGACCGAAAATCGCGAGGCGTCACGTTAACGGCGGCAGGCCTAAACCTTCTGGAAAAAGCCAAAATCGCCGAAGGCGCGGTGATTGATGCCAAACGGATGGTCAGTGGTTTGGACTCCCGATTGGCGGGGCCGGTTCATCTCAATATGTCGTCTTGGGTGGCGAATTATGTGTTGCCGCCGGAAATGGGACGCTTCCGCAGCCTATATCCCGACATAGAATTAAAGGTCTCGGTATCAGATCGGGTTGAAGACCTGGCAAAATCGCCCGCCGACGTCAGCTATCGTGCGGCGTGGAGCGTCGAAGACGATGTGGTTGGTCGCAAACTCTATTCCTACAACGCCGCTGTCCTTGCCAGCAAAGACTATGTCACGCGGCATTGGGAAAACCGCGGTCCAGATGGGGAAGGGCTGCACTGGATCGGGAAATCGACGCTGTGGCCGAACCCGGAACTGGATAAGCTGGATCTATTTCCAAAGGCCAGGCGTGACATGGATGTGCGGGACCCCATCCTGATTAACCAACTTCTCAGACAGGGACATGGCATGGCCATTGTGCCATTTGGGACGCTTGCGCACTTCCCTGAACTGACGGTCGTTCCGACAACTCCGGTTGTGTCTGACCGTTCGATCTGGATTCTGCTGCAAACAGATCTAAGACACACGGCGCGGGTGCGCGCCGTGGTCGAGTTTCTGACAGACGTAGGGAAACGCGCAATCGCCATGGAAGACGCGCTTATCGAGCAGGACTATTCCTGATTGCCCATTCGTACTGATTTGCGCACTGAACCAAGGGTAGCGTTTCCCAAGGCTAAAGCCAGAATTGCAGAAGTCTTAGCGGCGACGGTCCCGACGGCTCGACATTGGCTGGAACGCAACGCCGACATGGGCCTCGCAATACGGCTTGCCCTGCTGAACACCCAGACCACAGAACCAGAAATCATCCGTCGCCGGATCGCCAATCGGCCATTTACAGGTCCGCTCGGTCAGTTCCATCAGGCTGATCCTCTTGGCAGTCTTTTCAACTTCACGCACCGTGGCCAGCGCTTCGGGGCTGATCTCGTTGGCGGAAGGTTGCGGTGGCAGGGGCTGGCCCGCGGGCACAATCGGTTTTCTCGGAGTAACCGTGACCTCAATAACCTTATCCTGCGGTGCGACCTTCGTTGCGGCCTTGGCTGCCGGAGCTGCCTTCTCCTTGGCCGCCTTCTTTTCGGGTGCGGCTGGTGTACCACCAGAACGATTCGACAGGCCCAAACGATGCACCTTGCCAATCACAGCATTGCGGGTGACGCCGCCAAGCTCTTTGGCGATCTGGCTGGCCGATTGGCCTTCTCCCCACATTTTCTTCAAAAGATCGACGCGATCATCGGTCCAGGACATAGCTTTTCCTGCCTTTTTGGATTGAAGCCTCATACTAATCACCCCAACCACCGCCCACAAGACCACCTTCCCGCAATTGCCAGCGCAATTTGCCAGAAAATTGCCGATCTCTGCGCGCGTGCAACATTTTTGCCCGTCAAAGTGGCGGGTTTCGGCCAAATAAGCACTGGTCATGTCAAATCAGTTCCGCTAAAGACCCGCCCATGACGAAGATGGCCCTGATATCGCTCCGACGCCGACGCTGATTTTAAGCGATCCCGTCCGCGTGCCTGCACGTCCTTTCCTCCTTTACAATTGTTGACAGCCGCCTGTGCCACTGGCACCTCTCTGGCTTCTGAATAAGGTCTATGCCGATGATACCGTCGATTCTGCCCACCTATAACCGTGCCCCCATGACCTTCGTCAAAGGCGAAGGCGCCTGGCTGATGGAAGAAGATGGCACCCGATACCTCGACCTTGGGTCCGGAATTGCGGTGGCATCCCTTGGACATGCAAATCCCACATTGGTGCAGGCTCTGACCGAGCAGGCCAGCAAACTCTGGCACACCTCGAACCTCTATGGCATCGACGGTCAACAGGAACTGGCCGACCGTCTGGTAAACGCCACTTTCGCCGACACGGTGTTTTTCACAAACTCAGGAACCGAAGCCTGCGAACTGGCCGTGAAGATGGCGCGCAAATACTGGTTCGACAAAGGCGAAGACCGCTCGGAAATCATCGCCTTCACCGGGTCGTTCCATGGCAGGTCTGCTGCCGGTATCGCTGCCGCCGGATCCGAGAAGATGACTAAAGGCTTTGGCCCGCTGCTTCCAGGCTTCAAGCATATAGACTTCAGCGATCACGAGGCACTGACCGCCGCCATCAGCGATAAAACGGCCGCAATCATCATTGAACCCGTCCAGGGCGAAGGCGGCATTATTCCAGTTCCCGATCAATGCCTTAAAGGTCTGCGCGACGCCTGCGACGAAGTCTTTGCACTTCTGATCTTTGACGAAGTCCAATGCGGGATGGGCCGCACCGGCAAGCTCTTCGCCCACGAATGGGCGGGCATCACACCAGACATCATGATGGTCGCTAAAGGCATCGGCGGCGGCTTCCCACTTGGTGCATTGCTGGCCACCGAAAAGGCCGCCGAATGCATGACAGCAGGAACCCACGGATCGACCTACGGCGGCAACCCGCTGGCCATGGCCATCGGCAATGCTGTGATGAAAGTGATCGACGACGAGGCTTTCCTTGCCGAGGTGAACCGCAAAGCCAGCAAATTTCGCCAAGGTCTCGAAGGTCTGGTCGCCGCGCACCCCGATATCTTTGAAAGCGTGCGCGGCACCGGCCTGATGCTGGGTCTTAAGTGTAAAGCCGTAAACGCGGATGTCCTTAATGCCGGCTATGACCAAAATCTGCTCACGGTCCCGGCTGCCGACAATGCCCTGCGACTGCTTCCGGCCCTCACCATCACCGACGATGAACTTACAGAAGCCGTCGCCCGACTGGATCGCGCTGCCACCGCACTGGAATCCGCCGCCAATAGCTGATCTTCTTTTTGACCGAAATACTCCGGGGGTCCGGGGGCTGGCCCCCGGCACTGCCAAGGAAAGCAAAACAACATGACGCATTTTCTCGACATCCACAAAACCGATCCAAATGAATTGCGCGCCATCATCGACAGTGCCGCCCGGATGAAATCCGCCCGGGCCGGGCGCCCCAAAGGCGCGCTGGATGATGATCGCCCGCTGGACGGTCGCATGGTCGCACTCATCTTTGAAAAACCTTCGACCCGAACCCGAGTGTCGTTTGATGTCGGCGTGCGGCAGATGGGCGGGCAAACGCTGGTTCTCTCAGGCAAGGAAATGCAGCTAGGCCACGGCGAAACCATCGCCGACACCGCCCGCGTGCTCAGCCGCTATGTCGATTTGATCATGATCCGGACGTTCGAAGAAGAAGCCCTGCTCGAGCTTGCCGAACACGCCACCGTGCCGGTGATCAACGGGCTGACCAATCGCACCCACCCCTGCCAGATCATGGCCGATATCCAGACGTTCGAAGAACACCGCGGACCGATCAAGGGCAAGAACGTAGTCTGGTCAGGTGACGGCAACAACGTGTGCGCGTCATTTCTGCACGCAGCCGGACAGTTCGGCTTCAACCTGACGTTCACCGGCCCGCCGACGCTGGACCCGGAAAAAGAATTCGTCGACCTTGCCCGCACAAAAGGCGTTGCCGTCACCATTGAACGCGACCCGGCAAAAGCTGTTCAGGATGCGGATCTGGTCGTCACCGATACCTGGGTATCCATGCACGACAGCCAGACCACGAAAGAGCGGCGTCACAACCAGCTGCGCGGCTATCAGGTGAATGACGCGCTGATGGCGCATGCCAAAGACGACAGCCTGTTCATGCATTGCCTGCCAGCCCACCGAGAAGAAGAGGCCACCAGCGCCGTCATGGACGGCCCGCACTCGGTCATCTTCGATGAAGCTGAAAACCGGCTGCATGCGCAAAAGGCCATCATGCGTTGGTGCCTCGGGGTGTGAGGGGCACGAAAATCCTGAACGATTTTCGATCCGAAGTCCGTCGCGGACTTCGCCGGCACATCAATGCAACCTAGCGTGCACCAGATAGGCTTCGATTGTCTCTTCACCCAAGGCCCTCAGGGCTTCCAGACGATGATAGCCCTCGATCAAAACAAAACGCTCGCCGTCTGCGCGCACCCTAATCGGCACCTGTTGACCGTTCTCCAGAATGTCATGGGCAAGTGCCTCAACTTTGTCCGGTTCAAGCGTTTTAGCACGCTTTACCGGCACGTGAATTGCGTCGATTGGAATGGCTTTTTTCTGCAACATGGGCAGAGCCTAGCACAGCTGTGCGGCTACCGCACCGCCTGACTGCGCCGGTGTCGAAACCTTGCATCGGCTTCCGGGCTGCCATCGTGAAAACTGCCGAACCACTTGTCCAGCGGCACTGCCGACTCCCCAAAATTTACCGTGTGATAGCGATGATGCAGATAATGCATCAGCTTTTCTTTCCGTACTGAAATCCTGCTCCCGAAGACCAGTTCATCAAAGCCAGAGTGACTGACGCCGGGTCCCAACGCTGTAGCAATACCGTTGAACATCATGTGCAGAGGATGCGAAGGCACCACCAGATGGATCAGCATGCAACTGAAATAAAGGACCTGTTCAACCGGATGCATTGCCATCCCCGACCAGGGTCCGACATTGACGTTCTTATGATGCAGATAATGCACCGTGCGATAGAGCGGCGGCCAATGGATCAACCGATGGATCCAATAGAAATGAAAGTTTCGCCAGAACGGCATCAGCAACATCCAGACGACGAACCAAACCGGGTTGTCACTGTATGGCAGAACCCCATTTGCATAGCCCCACCATAGCCCAATCTCGAACGTCGACCAAACGACAACACCAATTAAGCTCCAGAAAACATTATCATAAACCTGATCATTGAATAGAAAGCGCCGGTCATTCTTCGCCATCCAATGGCCGCTGTACTTTGTCTTTCGCCCCTGGCCACGCAGGCGATACAGCCAAATGTGTAAGGCGCCGGTGAACAGAAAAACCAGAGCCAGATTGCGTGCGAAAATCTCGAATGCCCATCCCGGTGCCAGCCGCTCCATCCGCGCCAGTTCGGGCGTGAAATAGAAAAACGCAATCAGCGTCAAACCCAGATACACCCCATACCACGGCACCAGAAATCCCGGCACTCCGAAGAACCATTTGACAATCGTCGACGGCTTCACCGGCCAGTCCAATAGCGGCATGAATCGCACCGGTTCAGCTGGTCGCCATTCGCCACGTCGGTCGCGGACTTGACCGTGTTCATCTGTCGTGTCGTCGGTTTGGCTCATCCCGTGGCATCTCCCTGAGGGGTGCCTCATACAGCCAAATCCAGCGACAAGAGGCAAGGCGCAGCTATTTGCGCCCGGTCTTGTCGCCGGGTCTGGTCGATCCTGCTTCAAATGACTATATTAACAGCGAAAATTCTGACAGCAGCGAGGACCGTCATGGCAGGGCCGGACGAAGAGAAATTTGAAGGCCGCATGCACGGCGAACAGGTCGAACCCGATTCCGGCGAGAATATTTTCATGCGGCTGATCTATATGATCCTGATCGCCATCATGATTTCAATTGCGCAGACTGTCCTGGGCGCAATTACTGTGGTTCAGTTCATCGTCATGTTGATCAACAACAAACAGCCGAACGAACGGATCGCTGAATTTGGCACTGACCTTGGGATATGGATCGCCAAGGCTGCCCGGTTCCAGACCGCAGCTAGCGAAGTCAAACCCTGGCCGTGGTCGGATCTGGATTGATAGCTTTGATCCCAAAGCTGACCAAAGCCTTACTGGCTTTTGCCGTTCTGGTCTTGCCGACCCAAATCCTGGCCGAACCAAGCGCGGATCTGATATTCTTTACCGAAGACGGGACAGAAACAGGCGCACCTCTGGTTCCGGGATTTCCCCTAAATTCGATTTGGTCAGGCATGGGCCAATCCAGCGACGGAACCACCTTCATTGCCGTCTCCAACCACGACGAAGTCAATGGAAACGTCGCCATATTCGCACTTGACCCAGGCGCGGATCGAATGCGGTTTGTCAACGACCTGAAATCGGTCTCGACTGCCGCTGGAAATTGGCACGATGGTGAGACTCAGTTCAAAGTCCACACCTTCCTGCAGCAGCATGCTGATGGCCTGATCTACTTCGCCACCATGACATCCAACGACCCCAAAGTTGACCGCGGGGCGCATGTCTACACGCTTGATCCCCAGACCGAAGTCATTACCGATCTCAGCGCTCAGGCAAGATATACGGTCGCGCGCGACGGCAAAATCCTGAATGGAACGGGCGTTGCTCTCGAGAAACTCGGGATCAAGGGGATGGGCCTCAACCCAAAAGTGCCGGGCCTCGTCTATTTCATGGCCTACGACAATGGGGCGCTTGTACAGTATAATCTGACGACCCAAACCTTTGCCGTTGTCGGACTGTCAGCACGTATATCTTACGTTTTCCACGTCGATGACGAAGGAGATGTGTATTATCTCGGCGGCGCACCTGGTCAAACCCAGTCGCTTTTGCGCTTCTCGCCCGCAACCGGGGAAACGACTCCGCTGGTCACTGGCTTCGATCCCAAAGACGAGATCGGAATGATCGCGCCAACAGCCAACCCTGATATTGTGCTTGTTCTGATGGCCCGTTCCAAAGAGGTTTTTCCGCTGCATACCAAAAACGAAAAACGTCTGCGCGGCGGCACCTCTTGCGGCAAGAATTGGTGGCACCTCTATAACATGACAGTCTCGCCCGACGGAAAACACGTCTACTTCGTGTCCAACAACAACAAACACAGCATGATCTGGCGTGCACCCGTAGGGGGCGGCAACTGTCAGCAGGTTCTGGACGTCAACATCCTGCTTGGCTCACGTGATCTGGGCTTTGGCGGGCAGAACATCTGGGACGGTAACAGCTTCCTGACGCCTGTCTGGACGCACAATGGCGACAATGACTTGGCGATACTCAGGGTGACCATAGAATAGGGCGCGCCGTTCGGCGCGATCGCCCTACGTCAAGTGAAAGGAAGATAAGGTGAGCACCGAACAGGCTCTCAAGATCATTCGCGAAAAATTATGCAATCCGACGCCTCAGATCGGGTTCATTCTGGGCTCTGGTCTGGGCCATCTCGCGGAACTGGTTGATGGCGCCGCCATTGATTACAGCGATCTGCCGGGGTTCCCGCATGCAGGCGTGTCAGGCCACAACCCCAAACTGGTGATTGGCAGGCTGGAAGGGGTCGATGTCGCGATCCTTGGCGGTCGCGAGCACTATTACGAAAACGGTCGCGCCGACGCGATGCGCATACCGCTCGAGGTGCTGTGCGAACTCGGGGTCAGCACCCTTTTCGCAACCAATGCCTGCGGGTCTTTCCGCCCGGATATCCCCCCCGGCAACCTGATGCTGATCAACGACCATATCAACTATTCCGGAAAAAGCCCCCTTATCGGAGAACCTACAGACAGGCGCTTCGTCAACCTGACCGATGCCTACGACGCAGATATCCGAAGCCAGTTATTGGCCATCGCCAAAACGGCTGACATCCCGCTGATCGAAGGCGTCTATTCCTGGTATTCCGGCCCCAATTTCGAAACCCCTGCCGAAATCAGGATGCTGAAAATCCTGGGCGCAGATGCGGTTGGCATGTCGACGGTTCCCGAAGTCATTCTGGGCCGGTTTCTGGGCATGAAATGCGCAGCGGTTTCCGTGGTTACAAACATGGCCGCCGGACTCGGCAACGAGCACATCAGCCATGAACACACCAAATCCAGTGCGCCTGTAGGTGCTGCGAAATTAGAGGTCATTATCCGGGCGTTTCTGGCAAAGATGTCGGGTTAGGTTGACCATCCATGAATTGAGTTGTTTCGATCATTCGTCCCAACTGAGCTTCGCTCACCGACTGGTCAGCGAGTTTATTTCATCGTGAGACGTGGGCGTGCGCAGATGGCCGTGCCGGGAACACACAATCTCGCCGTCGGTGGGCAGAGCAACACAATTCCCATGAATTTATTGGCCAAGAACACGGCGAATGTCCGCTTTGAGCCGATTTTGTTGAAAAACTCTTTCTTGATCGAAGTTGCAATCGTTGATTCAATCTCTGTATTGAACGGGAGATTTGGCGATGATGGGACCGAGGCAAGAAGCAGAGGCGGCCCTGTTTTATGAGTTCTCGCTGGATGACCATGTTCCACAAGACCATCTGCTGCGGTCAATAGATCGGCATCTCGATCTGAGCAGTATCCGGGGATATCTGGCTGATTTCTACAGTCACACGGGCCGACCATCGGTTGATCCCGAACTGATGATCCGCATGCTTTTGGTCGGCTACTGTTTCGGCATCCGATCAGAGCGACGGCTTTGTGAAGAGGTGCATCTGAACCTGGCATACCGCTGGTTTTGCCGCCTTGATCTGACGGACCGTATCCCGGATCACTCGACCTTTTCCAAGAACCGTCATGGTCGGTTCCGAGAAAGCGATCTGCTGCGCCACGTGTTCGAGATGACGGTCGAGCGCGGCATGGAAGAGGGTCTGGTTGGTGGCCAGGGCTTCGCAGTCGACGCCAGTTTAATCAGCGCCGATGTTCAGAAGCAGAACTCGAGCAATCCCGAGGACTGAGCGGCCCGCGAGATTGATCCGAATGATGCACCCCGCGCAGTGCGAGAGTATCTCGACACGCTGGACGACGAAGCTTTCGGTGCGGCAACCACGGCAAAGCCCAAGTTCACCGCACATGCTGATCCAGCCAGCCAATGGACTGCGGCGCGCAAAGGCCCTGCGTTCTTTGCTTATTCTGACAACTACCTGATCGACACGGACCACGGGATTATTGTCGATGTGGACGCCAGCCGGTCGAACAAGACCGCCGAGGTTGGTGCGATGCGAAAGATGCTCGACCGCACCGAAGACCGGTTTGGCGTGAAGCCTGATTGGATTGCTGCGGATACGGCATATGGATCGTCCGACAATCTGGTCTGGCTTGCCCTAAAGCGCCAAATCCTTCCCTTCATCCCAGTCTTCGACAAAGGTGAACGGACCGACGGAACGTTCTCGCGATCCGACTTCACATGGGATGATGAGAACGACGGCTACATCTGTCCGGGCGGCAAGGAAATGCGGCACACCTGGTGAACCTATTCCGACCCCGCCCGGAATGCACCGAGCTGGAAGGCTCGCAAGTATCGGGCGCTGAAGTCTGATTGCACAGGCTGCGAGCTGAAGGAAAAGTGCTGTCCCAACTCCGAGGCCCGCGCGGTCCATCGCGAGAAATACGAGATCGTCAGAGACTTCGCCCGGCAATGCACGGCCTCAGAGTTCAATCCCAAGGCTCAGGCGCGAAGGAAGAAAGTTGAGATGCTCTTCGCCCACCTCAAACGCATTCTCGGCCTTGGACGACTCCGATTACGCGGCCCATGCGGCGTTCAAGACGAGTTCACCCTCGCAGCAACCGCCCAAAACCTCCGGAAGCTGGCCAAGCTCAGGCCGCTAACGCCAGCCGCAGGGTGAAAGACGGCACCGCATCAAATCGCCCAACAAAGTAAGGGACACATTTGACATCAAAGCATGAAACCGAACGGCTTTTTCAACAAAATCAGCCCAAAGTGACATATTTCCGCAATGTAGCGAAGGTCAGCTATGAACAACTTGAATGACGTCCGATCCCGCAGCGATGGCTGCCGACACACTTTCAGCAGAATCTTCAAAGACCAAGGTTTTGGCCGGAGGAACCCCTAATCTTTGTGTCGCATAAGCAAAGATGTTGGGCGCGGGTTTTGCCGGAAGACCATGTGAGATTGAGGCGATTGTGGCGAAGTAATCTAACAAATTCACAGCCTGTAGTGAGGCAGTTGTGACTTCGATTTCAGCGTTGGTTCCGACTGCTAGTGGATAGGTGCCTGCCAAGGTGCGAACAAGACTAACTGTTTCGGCGATGGGCGATACTGCAGTCGTCCCTCGGATAAACACGTCAATGCTCCGTCTCGATGCCAAAGCGACGTCAAACGCGCCGGTACAGCTTGATGCGAAGTTAGCCAGTAGAGATTGACGATCAAGGCCTGTCCGCTGGGCATACCAATCGCGATCCAAATCATACCCTTGCTCGCGTACCGCTGCCCTAAAGGACTGGAAATGCGCCTCACTGCTATCGACCAGCGTGCCATCGCAGTCGAAAATCGCCGCACCGTATTCGCCTGCGATGATTTCGAAATACCAGTCTTGAGATGCGAGATGTCGCTTTGTGCCAGCCGAAAACAAGATGCTATCCATAGCGATGATCTGCCCCGGTCTATGCTGCTACGAGACGCGCAAGACCCGTGTCAAATTGAATTGCCACAGTATCGCCTTGGACAAAGGGCTTGTCCGTGACGCCACTGATCACAAAAAGCGACCCGATCGCGCTTTCTACCGTGTATTGGATTTCTTTACCCAAGTAGGCCGCATAGCTGACCTCGCCCTTAATCCCCGGCTGGTCGGGCGTTGCAAGGTGCAGGTTATGCGGGCGAAGCACCATTTTGGCATGACCTTTTTGCAACCCACCGTCGCGGACTACGTATTCTAGATCATCTAAAACCACTATGGCTTCGCCGTTCGTCACACTGACGATATCGCAGTCTGCAAGATTGGCGTCCCCGATGAAATCCGCGATGAATGCCGATTTTGGGGCCTCGTAAAGATCGCTGGGCGATCCCTTTTGCGCAATCTCTGCGTTTTTCATCACGATGATGCGGTCCGAGACGGCCATCGCCTCTTCTTGGTCGTGGGTCACGTAAACCGCCGTAAGGCCAAGGCGCTGTTGGATCTGGCGAATTTCCTCGCGCACATGTCGGCGCAGTTTCGCATCTAGGTTTGATAGCGGCTCATCTAACAGCAGTACTTCGGGTTCCAGCACGATAGCCCGTGCCACCGCGACGCGCTGTTGCTGGCCCCCTGACAGCTCACTCGGCAATCGATCTCCAAAGCTCGCGAGACCGACCAGTTCCAACCCATGATCTGCTTTTTCGGCGGCTTCCGCTTTGGGCATGGATTTGACCGTAAGGCCGTATGCAACATTCTGACGGACGGTCATATGTGGGAATAAGGCGTAGGATTGGAACACCATCGACACTTTGCGGTAGGTTGCTGTCAGGTGTGTGACGTCGATCCCGCCGATGTGGATTTTGCCGGCGCTGGCCATCTCAAGGCCCGCGATCAGACGCAGTGTTGTGGTCTTGCCGCATCCCGATGGACCAAGCAGAGTTACCAGCTTGCCGGGATCAATTGTCAGATCAAGGCATTTGAGGGCGGTGACGTCGCCGAATTTCTTGACGACGCTCTCAAAGCGGACGGAGCCAGGGGTGGATTGTGTCATAAGTTTCTCCGGGGTTTGGCCTGGTTTCAAGCCGCTGTTTGGACGCGTTCGGTGCGGCGCAGACGGCGCGAACCAACAAGAAGTTGAAGCAGTAGGATCACCGCCAGCATGGTGACAATCAGGACTGCGGAATAAGCAATCGCGAGACCAAATTCACCGTTCTCGACCCGTCCTACGATGAAGGATGTCGCCATGTTGTGCTTGGCGCTGACCAAGAAGATTACAGCGCTGACTGACGTGATCGCGCGCACAAAACTGTAGGTGAGTGCGGCAAGAATAGCAGGCCCCATCAAAGGCAGGATCACGCGCCGCACGGTTGTAAAGCTGTTTGCGCCCAGCGTGATCGAGGCTTCATCAAGGCTTTTGTCCAATTGCGACATGGCCGCAATACCGCCGCGCACGCCAACGGGCATATTGCGGAATACAAACACGATAATCAGGATGATGCCTGTGCCTGTCAGCTCAATTGGCGGGAAGTTAAACGCCATGATGTAGCTGACGCCAATAACTGTGCCGGGAATGGCAAAACTTAGCATGGTCGAGAACTCAAACACATCTTTGCCGGCAAATTTTTGACGTACCAGAAGATAGGCTGTCGATAGTCCAACAAGAGCCGTCAAAGGGGCCGCGATCGACGAGATTGTCAGCGTCGTGAAATAGCTGTCCCACGCCACTCCGGACAAGCGCCCGGTTGTGAAGTCGATCCCAAACGCACGGATGTAATGATCGAAGGTAAAGCTATGATCGTAGCCCCACAGTTTCACAAAGCTGCCAAATACAATCATCGAGTAGACAATGGCCGTGAGGGCCGCCCACGGCAAAGCGGTGGCATAGCAAAGACGTTTCACCATTGGGCTAAGCGAGGCATTCTGGCCAGAATCTGCCTTACCCGTAATCGTCGCATAGGATTTTTGCCCCAACCACATGCGTTGCAACAAGAACGCAGACAGTGTCAGCGTGAGCAAAGCAATCGCAAGGACTGCCGCCTTGGCGGGATCAGCCACAGAGCCGACGATGGCAAAGAAGATGTCAGTCGACAGCACCGAATAGCCGCTGCCCAAGACAAGAGGATTTCCAAAGTCGGCAAGGCTTTCAATGAACCCAAGCAAGAACGCATTTGCCAGACCAGGGCGCATCAGCGGCAGCGACACATAGCGGAATGTTTGCCAGCGGTCTGCATCAAGCGTCTGGGACGCTTCCTCCATTGACGGGCTGACGCCTTGCACGACGCCGATCAAAACCAGGAATGCAATCGGCGTGAAGGACAAAAGCTGCGCAATGTAGACGCCCCAAAATCCATAAAGCCAGCGTGTTTTCTCGATACCGAACAGGTCGGCTGCAAAAGCCGTGACCGAGCCGTTCCTCCCGAACAGAAGGATCAGAGCTAGGCCAATGACGAAGGGCGGCGTGATGATGGGAATGACCGTGAGGACGCGAAGCAACGTCTTGGCGCGAAAATCCGTGCGCGTGAAGATCAGTGCGAAAAACAGGCCAAGCAACGTCGTGCCAAGGCCCGTAAGGGTCGCAAGAAACACCGAATTCATTGCAACACCGCACGAGCGATCAGAGATAAAGCACTGCAACCCCCAGATATCACTGCTGAAAAAGCGCGGGAAAAAACTGGTCAGGCTGTAACCCCCATCCACTTCAAACGCGCGGACCAGAATGTGCATGACAGGGAAGAACACAAAGACCCCGACAAGCGCGATGATCAGACCGATCATGCTGACCACAAAGGCGTCGCCGCGTCCTTTGCCGGTTTGCGACATGGAGACCGTCAGCGCGAACAAAAGGCTCGCGATGCAAACTACCGCGCCAACCCCCATTCCGGGTTGGCCTGTGGTGATGGTTTCACCGGTCAGAAGGCCCTCGAACAGACGCGGACCTGCGCGCACAATAGTGAGACCCTGTAGGGCCGTCCAAAGGAGACCAAACGCAGCCAGCCCTACCGTCGTTTTGGCGCGTTGTACCGGACTTTTGATCGCGAAAACGACGGCAATAGCGGCAATAAACACCATCACGATCGGTGCCAGCCACCAATTGCCCGACATCACAAGCCAAAGCCCGCTTAAAGACGCCCCACTTGTCATCCAGTCATAGGAGAAAAAGCCAGCGTCCGTCATATGCCAAGGCAGCACAGCAAAGCCGACGAGCCCGATGACGAGCCAGAACAAAACCGTTCGTTTCATATCCAAATCCAGTGAAGTGAGAGAGAGGGTGCCCCTTAACTTGGGGCACCCAATGGCCGACGTTACGTATGATTAGTACGCCGACCGAGAGGCTTATTGCTGCGGGTTGGGATCACCCACATCAGAATCCCAGCGTGCCAGCAACCGCGCCCGTGTCTCGCTCGATCCATACGTCGCGAAGTCGTAATCGATCAGTTTGATCGACGCGAGATCAGGCGATTCTGGTGCAACTTCTGCATTGGAGTTTGATGGGACTTGGAACGATCCAGTTTCTGGAGCGCGCGACTGAATGTCTGCGCGAAGCGCAAATTCCACCCATGCCTTGGCACCGTCAAAGTTGCGCGCACCCTCGATGACGCTGACCGCGCCAACCTCATAGCCTGTGCCTTCACAGGGCGCGACAGCAACGAGTGGGAAGCCCTGAGCAGCGAGATTGACCATGTCATGCATAAATCCAATTGAGACCCCTGTTTCACCGCGCGCTGCTGCTTTGGAAGGGGCTGACCCTGACTTGGTATACGAATTCACGTTCTTGCCGATCGCGGCAAGCTTTGTGTATGCCTCGTCTTCGCCAAACAACTGCACAAATGTCGCAAGCTCTGTATAGGCCGTGCCGGAACTGTTTGGGTTCGCGACCTGAATTTCACCCGCAAATCGTGGGTCTTCTAGATCGGCCCAACACGCTGGCGGTGCGATGTCTTTTTCAGCCAAAATCTCGGAATTGTAAGCCATGGCCAAAGCACCGGCATAAATACCAATTGCCTTTCCTTGCGAAATTGTCGCCATGTTCTGCGCCCAACCAAGCAACTCTGACGTATCGACACCCGACGCTTGAGTCAGCCCCTCTTCGGCGGCAATCAAGTGTGGATCGCCCGTGCCACCCCACCAAACGTCAATCTTTGGATTGCCCGCTTCGGCGCGGATCTGCGCCAATGTCTCGCCTGTGGACTTGCGCACCATCAGGACGTCGGTGTCGGGGTTTTCTGCCTCAAAAGCGGCGACCATCAAGTCACACCAGTCTTGTTCCGCGCTACAGACAACGCTAATTTCGTCCGCTGATGCGGCCGTTGCACCTGCAATCATCAAGACGGCTGATGAGACCAAACCAAATTTTCTCATGTCTTCCTCCCAGAAGTGTTTCTTGCCGTCACGGATGTGTCTCCGTTCGGCTTGGACAGCTTATGAGGCAATCGCAACAACGCAGACCTAGCGTGCATTAACAATGCTACAGGGCCGCGGGTTTCTGGTTAACAGAATTACAGAACGCCGCAGTTTTGTAATATTTGAAACCAATAAATCTGAGACGGACGAATAGATTGCCAGTAGGTTTAAAATCAGACCGAAAGAAAGCAGGCGAATGCATCGTGCGAAAATTGGGATAGTGGACGACGAAGCCGGGATGCGCGACGCGCTCGTCGCTTTGCTGACCGAAAACCAATTTGATCCGATCCCCATGGAAAGCAGCGCGGATTTTTTGGTGCTCCGCGAGACTGTCGACTTTGATCTGGTCTTGATCGATTTGCAGCTCAAAGGCGAAAGCGGTCTCGCCTTGGCGATGGATATTCGACACAAGGGCGATCTGCCCATCGTGATGCTCACTGGCCGAGGCGATGAGACTGACAAGATTGTTGGACTGGAGGTCGGCGCGGATGACTATTTGCTGAAACCCTTCAATCCGCGCGAATTGATTGCGCGCATTCGTGCTGTGCTGCGCAGGTATGGAAAAGGGGTTGGTGCTTCGATGGCGCCAGAAAGAGACGACAAGAACATCGCCCTAGGCAATCTGGCCGTTGATCGCACCAACAAGATTGTCACTGCGCAGGATGGTAGCGAAGTGCCTTTGACCAATGCCGAATATCGGTTGCTTGATTTCTTTCTTGACCGGCCCAACAAAATCATTCCGCGTGTTGATCTGCTTGCTGAAATTGGCAGCGATCTAAACCGCTATATGGACCGCACGATTGACGTTTTGATTCTGCGGCTGCGTCGCAAGATCGAAGAAAACCCCTCCAAACCGGTTCACCTTCAGACGCGCCGAGGTCAGGGTTATATCTTTGTCACTGAGCATTCGGGGCAAAATCAATGAGTTTTTTCAGACTGCGGACCGTGCGCGGCAGGCTGTGGGCGGCGCTTGCGCTTTTGTCGGTCGCGGTGCTGTCCGCAAGTGCTGTGACGTGGGTTGCATTGCAGCGGGTTGATGCGCGCTTGCAGGATTTGCACCAGGAAACGCTTAGTCAGGTGGCCCAAGCGATCGATCTGTCAAAGCGATCCTCTGATCTTGCGACGTCCGCCCCGTATCTCTTGAACCAACGTTCAAATTTCCTGATCGAACAAGAGGGCGCGAAACTTCTGACCGTCCTGGATCGTGTCCGCACCGACTGGCCAGAGACCCGTTTTGACAACGCTCCAGAGCCTCAACAGCCGGTTTCGGATATTCTGGATAGTATGACGGCAGGCGTGTCCGACCTTGTGGCCGCGTCACGCAATCTTGACGCGCTACAGGCACAATTGCGCGAGCAGACAGCAGTCCTTGGCGTTCTGCGGAACATCGCAACAACGGCAACCGCATCGCCGGCAGGCGATGATGCTACACGCCTGATCTGGTGGTCGCTTCAAAGCATGAACGCGGATGCATTGAATGCAGCCTACGCTGGAAACCTGATCGGCGTTGGTGAAGAACAACGTCATTATCTGCGACAGCGTGAGACGCTCGATGGGGTCATACTTAACGCGCGTCACGAAGTCTTTCTTCAGCGTCTCGAAGGCACGGTCTGGGGTGTGACGGGCATTTTCGAACTGAGACGCTTTGAGCTTTCGAGCAACCTAGCCGCTCAAAATGCGCTGTTCCGCATTCGCCACGATGCGAACCGCATTAACGAACTTGCAGGCGAATACGCAGATCAGGCCGAAGCCTTTCTGGCAGGTGAGCGGGCCGCCTCGTCACGTACAATCTGGGGCGCACGCATGTCCGTTGCCGTCATTAGCGCGGTCAGTCTTGCCCTGGCCATGACCGCGGCCATCTATGTATCGCAATATGTCACGTTCAACATCACGCGGGTCTCGGCCGCGATGGTTCGGCTTGCAAAAGGAGATCGCGCCAGCGCTTTACCGCGCCGTCTTGATGGTAAGGACGAGATCGGAGATCTCTTTCGGTCCTTTCGCAGTTTTCGGGCAAACGCCTTGCGATTGGATCGATCTAACCGGCAATTGGATCAGCGCAACGCGCTTTTTGAAAAAGTATTCACGAATATCTCGGACGGCATCGCCATTGCGGATGCGGGAGGGCGTGTGACAGCGCGCAACCCTGCGTTCCTCAAAATCCTGCGGCTGCCAGATGAATCACCCGAGGCCGTTTCGCTCGTCGACTGGCTGCACCAAGGGCGTTTTGCCACAGCTGCACAGGAGGTTGGCCTTAAGCACGATCATCGCGGCCATTGTGAATTGGTATCGTCAGATGGGCAGGTGTTGGACATTCGTGCCAGCAAGTTGCCCGACGATGGTCGTGTCTGGCTTTTGGCCGACGTGACAGAACGGCGTAAGATGTCTGATCGGCTGCAACAAATCGACCGTATCGAAACGCTTGGCAAAGTCGCAGGCGACACCGCCCATGATTTCGCCAACATCCTGTCAACCATCCGAACCCAAGCGCACCTGGCTGAAACCCGCGGCCACGACGCAAGCGAGAGCCTTGATGCCATTGGAAATGCCGTTGATTTTGGAGCGTCTCTCACGGATCGCCTTTTGGCATTTGCTCGCAAACAAAGCCTTACGCCTGAGGTTGTAGATCTTAATGCCTTGGTAGAAGGAATGGCTGATCTGGTCGAGATTAGTCTCAAGCCAAATGTACAATTGGACATCGCGTTACATACGACGCCACTGCATGTACGCGTTGATCCGGGCCAACTGGAATCGGCGCTGTTGAACCTGCTGCTAAACGCCAACAACGCCGTCGCAGATGTTGGGAAGATCAAGGTCACCCTCGATCAAAATAGGACCGACCAAGCCCGCATTTTTATCGAAGATGACGGACATGGCATGCCCGTAGAGGTTCTTGATCGCGCGATTGAGCCCTTCTTCACAACACGAGAAGGCGAAGGCGGAACCGGCCTTGGCCTCTCCATTGTCTACGGCTTCATTCGGCAAACTGGCGGGCAGCTACATATCGAAAGCGAAGCCGGACATGGGACGCAAATTGAAGTGCTATTGCCACTTGCGACGGTTGATCAGACGGAAGAACAGCTTCCTTCTGCAAATGCATGCTTGCTTGTAGAGGACGATCCAAAAACGCGCGCGTCTGTCAGGACGCTTCTTGTTGAATTTGGATATGATGTGACAACAAGCGACACGGGCCCCGAGGCGATGAGCCTGCTTCAACAAAACCGATTTGATCTGCTGATTAGCGACCTTGATCTTGGCGGGGCTGTTGATGGTCTTGATTTTGTCAAAACAGCTTGGCATGGGCCGCACGAAGTGAAGACGATTATCATGTCGGGCAATTCGTCCGCGCAAAAGGTCGTGCCTGATCATACAGCGTTCATGGAAAAGCCAGTTACAGGCGACAAGCTTGCAGAAGTTCTTTGACGGAAAGTGAATGCCTGAACTTGCCAAATAGCAGACTTTGGTCCAACCGCAGAGTGTCTGAAGTCAGCGCCTATGGGTCCAATTAGGTTAATTTGATAAGAGAGTTTTGTTGGCTCATCGTAACCACTGAGGAGTGGGACATGAGACAGACAACTGGAACTCGCAGGAGCCCCGGCGAGAAGATCGTCAAAGAGATCAAGCGCGCGACGCGCAAACAGTATTCGTCAGAAGAGAAGATCCGGATCGTGCTGGATGGCTTGCGTGGCGAAGACAGCATTGCTGAGTTGTGCCGTCGTGAGGGAATATCTCAAGGTATCTACTACAAATGGTCCAAGGACTTCATGGAAGCTGGCAAACGGCGGCTTGCTGGAGATACGGCGCGTGCGGCTACGACCGACGAAGTCAAGGACCTGCGCCGCGAAGCCCGAGACCTGAAGGAGGTCGTTGCCGAGCAAACACTGGAACTGCGTCTTCTCAAAAAAAGCATGACCGGCGGTGGGGGCGACCAAGAATGAGGTATGCTGCATCTGAGAAGTTGGAGATCATCCGGCTTGTTGAGGGGTCGCATTTGTCTGCTCGTCGAACATTGGCAAAGCTGGGCATCCCCCGCACCACATTTTACCGTTGGTATGATCGGTATCGGCAGCGCGGCGACGCTGGCCTTGTGGATCAAGCGCCTAAGCCCAGACATGTCTGGAACCGCATCCCCGACGAAGTCCGGCGCAAGGTCGTCAAGCTGGCGCTGCAGGAGACGGAGCTGTCGCCGCGCGAACTGGCAGTGACGTTCACGGATCGGGAGCGCTACTTCGTCTCGGAATCTTCAGTCTATCGGGCCCTGAAGGCCCACGATCTGATCACCAGCCCGGCCTTTATCGTGCTCAAGGCGGCAAACGAGTTCAAAGACAAGACCACTGCGATCAACCAGCTTTGGCAAACCGACTTCACCTATCTCAAAGTGCTTGGCTGGGGCTGGTTCTATCTCAGCACAATCCTGGACGACTACAGCCGCTACATCATCTCGTGGAAACTCTGCACGAACATGCGGGCAGAGGACGTGACGGACACCCTGGATTTGGCGCTACAAGCATCAGGGTGCGATCAGGTTCACGTCATCCACAAACCCCGCCTCCTCAGCGACAACGGGTCCAGTTACGTCTCTGGCGATCTGGCTGAATGGCTGCAGGACAAAGGCATGAAGCATTCTCGGGGCGCACCATATCATCCCCAGACACAGGGCAAGATCGAGAGGTGGCATCAAACCCTGAAGAACCGCATCCTATTGGAGAACTACTTCCTTCCGGGAGACCTCGAAACCCAGATCGAAGCCTTCGTCGATCACTACAATCACAAGCGCTACCACGAGAGCCTGAACAACGTCACACCCGCCGACGTCTACTTCGGGCGTGACAAAGCCATTCTAAGACAACGGGAAAGGATCAAACGAAAGACGCTCGAAGCGCGGCGCTTGCATCACAGACAGCGCGCCGCATAATAACATCAACCAGACGAGCCAAACTCTTTACTTGTTTAAGCAACTCTTGGTTCCCAAAACCCTGACGACGGACAGACTTTCTAGCCCTCTATGCAAAGAAGTCCAATAATCTGCATTTAACTAATCAGTTCCGGGTTGCTTTCAACTTCGCAATACCTCCAAAATAATTCCAGAGTAGGATCGGAATCGTACAGATGATTATGGTTGGCCATAACAAGCCCCCAATCTCAACTATTTGCGAAGATCATTCACGATGGCGAACGGCAGGATAATTGCTGCCAAGACACCTGGGAAAAACATACGGTTGTCGGAAACCTCTTTGAACTGAAAAATCAGAGCGAGCAAAGTCATGATCCATACAACGAATGCTATGACTAGGTACGACTTAACCTTGATCTTCGAAATTATTTTTCCAACTGATCTTCTCCAAAAAGATCTTCATCCCATTTTTACCCCACTAACAGTTCCGTCACTCACTCGTCCGGAAACGCTCGTTCGACGCACGGTGTCAATGGCTGTGTCCGAGCACCCTATCTAGCCTCTAAGTTCTGGGCCATTTCTGGTCGGAGTATTAGGTGCCGGTGGCCGGATATTAAGCGCGCAGCGTCAGTCAATTTGGGCGCTAAGTGGATCTTTATCTGACAATAGATATCTCATGCCCTACCGGCCAAGCATTCGTAGAACCAGCCTACGGACGATCCGGCAACCCCACACCCATTCAACGCTCCGCCGAACCACCAAACCCGCAACATACCCCCGCATAAATCGCCGGTACCCGGCTTCAGTCACCGCCAGATGCTCCGCGGTCAATTCATGCAGTTCCGGCAGCTTGTAAAACGGCACCTGCGGATAGGCGTGATGCTCGGCGTGATAGGGCATATTCCATGCCAGAAACCACGCCGCACCAATATTCGACGCAGGGACAAGTGTATAACGCCAACCGTCCATTCGGTTACCGACCTTTGGATTAAGAGTCAGCCGATACGTCACGTATTCCTCAAGCGCTTCGCGCAGCGTCGGCAGTTCCTCCGTTTCTGGCTCTGGCTTTGGTGGCTGTTCGATCTCATGCGCCTTTGTCAGCGCTGCATCCCAAGCCATCGGAAGCGTGAAGTTGGGGGCGTGACGGCCTAGTTTGTGTTGTTCTGTAGTCTCTGTATTTGGGTTCCATTTCACGACGTAGAACGTCTTCGCCGTCTTCGATATGCAAAGGCGCAGACCGGGGTACCGGTTGTGCCCCGTCTTCGGTGCTCCGTCTGTGAACCAAGTCTGACGGTCACCGAGCTTTGCGCGAGCAATCTCAGAGTTAGTAATGTTCATCTTTGGCATCGTCGTCGCTCCAGCATGCAAGAATTATGCAAGGTCACATTACGGCGAACACCATATGGACACCAACCGGATATTTAGGTAAGTATCTGTTTTCATTGATAATTATGGATCTTCGTATGATCCTGATCTAACTAAAACATTGTTCGTATTGATGGGGTCGGAGGTTCGAGTCCTTTCAGCGGCACCACTTTCCAATAGATATTTGACCAGTCAGAACCGCCGCGGAACCAGTCCGCTTTGGAACCAACTTATAAAACTTAGCATTGAATAGACTGGAAGCCCGGTGGCAGTACGTATGTCGGCGGCGTAGGGAATCATGTTTGTGCATTCCAGCACGATCGCACCGACCTCGGGGTTATTGCGCACCAGTTTCAACGCTGCGTCGACGTTATCTTGGCGAGCTAGTTCGATATCTAGTTCGGCCTCGTCATTCAGGATCACACGGGTGAATTCGTCGCCGCCTTCGGTTGATGTGATGGGGGTAGATGAGGGTACGTTTGCGGCTTTCAAATGATCTGAAGTCAATGTGCTTCCCGAGATGGTGAGGATACCGACTTGGCGATTTTCGGGTAGCATTGCGTTGACGAGGGGAATTTGCATCAGCGATGACGTGGCGACAGGGACATCGACGCTTTCGGCGATTTCGGCCTGAAACAGAGACAGAAATCCGCAGTTTGTGGTGATACCATCGACGCCGTCTTTGACCAGTTCGCTTGCGGCATCGAGAAAGGGTTGTAGCAAGCCTTTGGCGGAATGCCGAACGACCTTGTCCGGAGATGCGCCGCGCACAACTTTGTAGTGAACAGGGAAATCCCAGGTTGTTGCATTGCCCATGTCGCCGGGAATGCGGGGGAACTGTGCTTCCAGCATGAGAATCCCAACGGACGCACCATAGATCGATTTTCCACCCGTGACTTTCAATTCGAGGACTCCCTTGCAATTAGGTGCATTATTGACGTTGCTGGGCGAGATTTCCAAGATGCCTTGCACCGGGGGTGATAAAATGGCTGGCCGAAACTATCTGACAGGCGCGGAAGCGATGGTGCAGATGCTGGAGCGAAATGGCGTGCGCCATATGTTCGGGCTTTGTGGAGACACAACGCTGCCGTTCTACGATGCACTTTCGCGAATGGATCATGGGATCACCCATTTTCTGACGCGGGATGAGCGGCACGCCGGTTACATGGCGGATGCCTACGCGCGTGTGACCGGAAAGCCGGGCGTTTGCGAAGGTCCATCCGGTGGCGGTGCGACGTATATTTTACCGGGCGTCGTTGAGGCGAACGAAAGTTCAGTGCCGATATTGGCGATTACTTCGGACGTTGCGACAACGTCCGCCGGGAAGTATCCGCTCACTGAGCTGGATCAGGAGGCGTTGTTCCGTCCGCTGACCAAGTGGAATGCGTCGCTGGATAACGCCAGTCGGTTACCCGCTATGATGCGACGGGCATTTCGTGAAATGACAACCGGGCGACCTGGTTCAGTCCATCTGGCATTGCCGTTTGACACGCAGAAAAACGAAGTCGACGAGGCCGAGATCTGGATTGATCCGAACCATCAGAGATTTCCGGCAACACCTTCAGGACCTGACATGGCGGAGATCAGGGCGGCAGCGGAAGCGTTGCGAAATGCGTCAGCGGCCGTTGTCGTTTGCGGTGGGGGTCCGGTAATTGCCGGAGCTTTTGATGCGCTGCAAGAACTTGCCGAACTTCTGGATTTACCGATTGCGACGACGGTTTCGGGGCAGGGTGCTATTGCCGAAACGCATCCACAGGCCATTGGAGTTGTGGGATCAAATGGCGGTGTGGCTTCGACACGTTCAGTCGTCGATAGCGCCGATCTGGTTATGTATGTCGGATGCCGAGCAGGGTCCGTTACGACCGAGCGGTGGCGCAGCCCACCGACGGGAACAACGATTGTTCATATCGATAGCGATCCCGGCGTGATTGGCGCGAATTATCCAACTGATGTTTCTGTCGTGGCCGATGCGCGGCTTGCGTTAGAGGCGCTGGTTACGGAATTGAAATCTGATCCCGGCACCGGTCATGACGGAGCTGCGAAAGCTGCAAGTGCCTGGGAAGGCAAGTTGCGGGATTTTGCCCCCCTGGCCGACAGTGCAGAACGACCCATTCGGCCTGAAGCAGTGATGGCAGCGATGATGGACACGTTAGGTGATGATGCCACGATTGTTGCAGACCCCGGAACGCCTTGCCCGTATTTTTCAGCTCATTACCGGTGGCGAAAACCCGGCCGGCATTTCATTACAAACCGGGCGCATGGGGCGCTGGGCTTTTCATTGGCGGCTTCGATGGGCGCGCATATTGGACGTCCGGAAGCGAAAACCGTCGCCGTGATGGGCGATGGATCGTTTGGGTTCAGCTGCGGCGAGTTCGAGACGTTTGCGCGCTACAATATCCCTGTCACTGCGATTGTGTTTTCGAATGCAACGTATGGATGGATAAAAGCCGGGCAGGATTCCGGCTTTGGCAAGCGATATTACAATGTTGATTTCAATCGAACAGATCATGCCGCGGTTGCGCGGGCGTTTGGCGTGAAGTCGTGGACGGTAGAGGACCCGGCGCAACTGCGTTCCGTGATGCGTGAGGCTTTTGCGCACGATGGGCCGACGCTGATTGATATCATATCGCAACCACTGCACGAAGCGGCAGCACCAGTTTCAGAGTGGGTTGCCTGACGTGCGGGACAGAGGCGCTGCCATCGACTGCATGCGCGGAACAATCTGATCAAGAAATTGTTGGCCGATCGTTGAGATCGGGCGGTCTTTGGCGGTTACCACGGACATATCGATGAGTATCGCCGGCGCAAAGCGGCGCACGATGTAGCCTTTTCCATCGTCAGCGGCGAGAGTGAATGGATCGATCAGCGCTGCGCCAAGTCCCTGTTTCACAAGACTTAGGGCGTTTCTGAACAAATCTGTGTGGCTGCGCACCCTAAAGTTGGTGCCGGTGGAATGGAACGCCTCGCGGGTGCGGCGGCTGACCATATGGTCGGGGCCCATCACGATAAAAGGCGTGTCGTCCAGAAGTTCTGGTGTGATTACGTCATGTTCAGAAAGGGGACTGTCATTTGGCAGCGTTAGCAAGGTTTCGAAATAGAGCTCTTTGCGGTTCAGACCGTCGTTGCGAATCGGGCGTTCGCAGATGCCGATTTCGAACAAGCCGGCAGTGACCCATTCCTGGATTTTCGCGGAGTACTGTGAAGTGAACGCGATGGTGAGGTTGGGACGGTCTTTTACGAAAGTCGCGATTTCCTGAGGCATAAAGCCGAACGCGAGTGCGTGGGTTGAAGCGACCTGAAGCTGGCCCGCCTTTTGGTTTTGTAAATCCACCACCGCCTGATTGACGTGGTCGAGGCCCCGTACGACGGTATCAATTTCGTCAAACAGAACACTGGCTTCGGGTGTGGGGACCAGGCGACCACGGGTGCGTTCGAAGAGGTGCAGTTTGGTTTTGCGCTCGAGCTGGGACAGAAGATTTGAGATCGCGGGCTGCGAAATTCCAAGATGCTCAGCGGCGGCGGTAACCGTGCCTTTTTCGATGATGGCGTGGAAGGCCTGGAACTGGCGGAAGGGTGTGGACATGCATAGAACATATCACAAAATCTTATCGCTTGGCAAAATCATTGTATTGGAAATGATGAGGCAGGACGGGCAATCTGTCGGAAGGTTGGGCCGAGGGGGATATGGGCGCGCTGGATCAGAATATTGTTGGATACGACCTTTGGCATCTCTCGGTGCCAGTGGTCTCTGTTCGCGATCACGGCATCGGCAAAGTTGGTGGTGCCTGTGAGATAGTCGTGCTGCGGCTGACTTCTGAGGGTGGCGAAGAGGGGTTTGGCGAAGCGTCTCCATGGTCGGTTTTCACCGGGTCTCCGGAAGCGGCATATGCGGCGCTGGATCGCTATATTCGTCCATTTGTTGTTGGTCGGTCAGTTGCGGACAGCGCGGCAATTATGGCTGATGCGGCTCGCGCGGTTGCGTTTTGCACAGATGCGAAAGCAGCGTTGGAGTCGGCGCTGTTAGATTTGGCTGGTCGGATATCTGGCGTTCCGGTTCACGCCCTTTTGGGAGGACGTTGCCGGCGCGAGATACCTTTGTCAGTGTCGTTGGCAAATCCGGACTGGGCGGCGGATCGAGAATTGTTGGCGCGTCTGGTTGATGACGGTGTGGGCATTGTGAAGCTGAAAACCGGTTTCAAAGACCACGCTTTTGATTTGCTGAGGTTGGAGGAACTCGCTCAGGATTTTCCGACGATGCGGGTTCGGGTCGATTTTAATCAGGGTTTGGAACCGGACGGTGCGACACGCCGGGTTCAGGATATTGCTGCGTTCGAGCCTGAGTTCATCGAACAACCTGTGCTGCATCATCATTATGATTTGATGGCGGAAATCCGGGCCTCGATTGATGTGCCGCTTTTGGCGGATGAAAGCGTTTTTGGTCCAGAAGACATGACCCGTGCGGTTCGCGAAGGGATTTGTGATGGCGTGTCGGTCAAGACCATGAAAGCCGGTGGGTTGGTTCGGGCGCAGACCGTAGCGAGGATGGCGGCGACGGCAGGAATGACTGCGTACGGCGGAGACATGTTCGAGACTGGATTGGCGCATTTGGCGGGTGTGCACATGATCGCGGCGACACCTGAGATTGGGTTGGGCTGCGAGTTTTACCAAGCGAAATACTATTTGGAGACGGATATTCTGGAGGAATCATTCCCGTGTGAGGGTGGTTCTGTGCAGGTGCCAAGTGGGCCGGGTTTGGGGATCAGGCCAGATATCGAAAAACTAGGGCATTTCCGAGTATGAGCGGGCGTAAGACCATAGCGATTATTGGCGCGGGGATCGTCGGTGTGTCGACAGCAATATGGCTGCAACGCGATGGTCATGATGTGATCCTGATCGACAAGGAGGGCCCGGCTGCTGGCACTAGCTATGGAAACGGTGGTGTTCTTGCGTCGTGTTCAATGGTGCCGGTTACAGGTCCGGGGCTGATCAGCAAAGCACCTCGGATGCTTTTTGATCCGAACCAACCGTTGTTCCTGAAATGGGGTTATCTACCCAAACTTGCACCTTGGTTGATGCGGTATCTGGGTAATGCGAACGCCGCAGACACTCGGCGGATTGCTTCGGCTGTGGCGGGAATTGTCGGGGATAGCGTGGCGGAGCACCAAGCATTGGCGGCTGGCACAGGTGCCGAGAAGTGGATCGTGCCATCGGATTATCTGTATATCTACAATGATCGCGCTCATTTCGAGGGCGATGCATTTGCCTGGGGTTTGCGGCGCGAAAACGGTGTTGTGTGGGACGAGTTGGAAGGAGCCGATTTCAAGGCATATGACCCGGTGTTTTCGGATGAGCTGGGCTTTGCAGTTCGTTTAGAAAATCACGGCCGGATTTCGGATCCGGGACAATATGTCAAAGACCTTGCTGCTGCGGTGGAGCGTAGTCGCGGACGGATCGTAATTGGAACCGTGAGCGAGGTGGTTCGAGAAAACGGCACTGTTAAAGGCATTCGTGTCGATGGTGAGGCGATTTCGTGTGATGCTGTAGTTCTGGCTACGGGCGCCTGGTCCGGTCCGTTGGCCAAGAATCTGGGTCTGAAAGTGCCCTTGGAAAGCGAACGGGGCTACCATCTGGAGCTTTGGGAGCCGTCGAGTATGCCGAAGTCGCCTGTCATGGTGGCCAGTGGGAAATTTGTTGCGACGCCGATGGGTGGGCGGCTCAGGCTGGCAGGTGTTGTCGAATTTGGTGGGCTGGATGCGCCACCATCGAAAGGGCCAATTGGACTGCTGAGAAAGAATGCAAAGGCTGCTTTCCCGGGGATCACTTGGAAGCACGAGACGGAATGGATGGGGCACCGACCTGCGCCAGCAGATTCCATTCCCATTATCGGAGAAGTTCCCGGTGTGGCAGGAGCCTATACCGGATTTGGGCATCACCACATTGGATTAACCGGCGGACCGGTAACGGGCCGTCTTTTGGCGCAACTGATTTCGGGCAAGACACCAAACCTTGACCTGAGCGCCTATTCGCCCGCACGCTTCGCAGCGTGAGGATAACAAAAAGAGAAATAACCTTACTTAACTTGGGAGAACTAAAATGAAGAAACTGACAAGCCTTATGACAGCGACTGCGTTGACCGCAGCTGTGGCGATGCCTGCAGCGGCAGAAGTTTGGGATATGCCGATGGCCTATTCCGGTTCGAACTTTCATTCGGTAACGGGTGCAGAGTTTGGCGATTGTGTAACAACCGGCACCGGCGGTGAAATCGAGATCGTGACCCACCCTTCCGGTTCGCTTTTTAAAGGCGGCGATATCAAACGCGCGATTCAGACCGGTCAGGTGAACATTGGTGAGCGCCTGTTGTCCGGCCACCAAAACGAAAGCGCGCTTTTTGGCTTTGATTCGATACCGTTCCTTGCAACGTCGTTTGACGATGCTGACAATCTTTGGAAAGCCGCCAAACCATCACTTGAGAAGCTGTTGGCAGAACAAAATCTAACTTTGCTTTATGCAGTTCCGTGGCCACCACAGGGGCTTTACTTCCGCGACGAGGTTAATTCGGTTGCCGATATGGCTGGGATCAAGTTCCGCAGCTACAACAATGCAACGAGCCGCCTCGCGGAGTTGACAGGTATGTTGCCGGTTACAATCGAAGCCGCAGAGATCAGTCAAGCTTTTGCAACGGGCGTTGCTGACTCAATGGTCTCATCCGGCGCGACTGGATACGATCGAAAGGTTTGGGAAAGTTTGAACTACTTCTACGAGGTAGATGCTTGGTTGCCGCGCAACTACGTTATGGTGAACTCAGATTCCTGGAATGGGGTTTCTGAAGCAAACCAAAATGTCATGCGTGGATGTGCGACTTTGGCTGAGTACGCCGGAACTTGGCGTGCCAAGGAATACACCGGTTTCACGCTGCAAGGTCTTCGTGATGGTGGGATGACTGTTGCGCCCGCAAATGATGGGCTTCAGGGTGAGTTAAAGGCGATTGGTGAAACTATGACGTCTGAGTGGCTGGAAGCGGCTGGTGCAGACGGTCAGGCGATCGTCGATGCATTTAAGGGGATGCAGTAAGTAACAATCGGGGCGGCCTTCGGGTCGCCCCTTTTTTACCAACGAACGGAGGGACCCATGCGTGCGGTAAGAACCGGATTGGATTTCCTATATAACTTAACTGGCGTGGCGGCAGCGCTGTGCCTGATCGCGATCCTAGCGTTAATTGTTATCCAAATGCTTGCCCGCTGGACGGGTGAAGTGTTTCCCGGAGCGCCTGACTATGCAGGCTATGCCATGGCCGCGGCCAGCTTTCTTGCCTTCGCGAATGCTTTGAACAAAGGCGCGCATATCAGGGTTTCAATTGTTGTAAATGCGGTTGGTCCCACGCTGCGGCGGTTCATTAATATCTGGTGCTTTGGCATCGGTGCATTGGTCGCTTGGTATTTCGTCTATTACGCGTATCGGTTTGTTTATTTTTCTTGGAAATTCAATGATATCAGCCAAGGTCAGGACCGAACTGCCCTTTGGATTCCGCAGTCTGTCATGCTGTTCGGGGCCGCCGTCCTGGCAATTGCCTTAACCGACCATTTGCTGAGTCTGATCTTCAAAGGAGATCATCGGATCCAGCGCGAAGGCGTCGAAGAAAGCCACGGGGAATAGATCATGGAAGACCTGAATATCATCATTCTGTTCCTGTTTGTTTTGTTCCTGCTGTTGGGCTCGGGTGTCTGGGTAGGATTGGCCCTGATGGGTGTTGCCTGGGTGGGCATGGAGCTGTTCACGACCCGACCCGTTGGCGACGTCATGCTGACGACGATCTGGTCGGCCTCTTCTTCGTGGACGTTGACGGCCTTGCCGCTGTTCATTTGGATGGGCGAGATCCTTTATCGAACGCGATTATCAGAGGACATGTTTCGTGGCCTCGCGCCTTGGATGTCTGGATTGCCGGGGTCGTTGGTGCATACCAACATTGTCGGGTGCACGGTGTTTGCCGCCGTTTCGGGCTCGTCTGCGGCGACATTGACGACAGTTGGCAAGATGTCGATCCCGGAGCTTCGCAAGCGCGAGTATCCTGAGAATATGATCATCGGAACATTGGCCGGTGCGGCGACGCTGGGGTTGATGATCCCGCCGTCGCTTACGCTGATCGTCTATGGCGTGACCATTAACGAGTCGATCTCGAAACTGTTCTTTGCCGGCATTCTTCCGGGTTTGTTTTTGGCATCAATGTTTATGGCCTACGTGGCTGTCATGTCGAAGGTGTCTTCAAAGTGGAATCCTAAACCCGAGGCGGACATGACATTCGGGCAGCGGATTGCGAATTCTCGATTCCTGATCCCTGTAATTTGTCTGATCATGGTCGTGATCGGGTCGATGTATCTTGGCTATGCGACGGCAACTGAGGCGGCTGCGTTTGGTGTCATTGGGTCGTTGCTGCTGGCTGCAAGTCAGGGGTCGCTGACGTGGAAGAGCTTTACGGCAAGTTTGATGGGAGCGACGCGAACAAGCGCGATGATTGCGCTGATCCTAGCAGGAGCTGCGTTTTTATCTCTGTCGATGGGTTTTACAGGACTGCCGCGCGGATTGGCCGACCTGATTGCGACTTGGGAATTGAGCCGCTTTGAGCTTCTGATGGTGCTTTTGGTCTTTTACATCATTTTGGGGATGTTCCTGGATGGCATCTCGTCTGTTGTGCTGACAATGGCAGTGGTTGAACCGATGGTTCGGCAGGCCGGGATTGATCTGATCTGGTTTGGCATATTCATCGTCGTCGTCGTTGAGATGGCGCAGATCACGCCGCCGATTGGGTTCAATCTGTTTGTGCTGCAAGGCATGACTGATCACGAGATGGGGTTCATAGCGAAGGCTGCATTCCCAATGTTCCTGATCATGGTGGTGATGGTTTTCGTTCTGATCCTTTTCCCAGAATTGGCGACATGGCTGCCGGATAACATTCGAAAAGGGCCGGGAGGCTGACGTGACGTGATCTTATCCGCGCTGGAATTTGCTGCGCGGCACGGGCGTTGGTGTCTGATGTTGGGGCTGTTGGCCGGGCTGACTTTGCCCGGTTTGACGCTTGTGCTGCGCCCTTGGCTTCCGCCATTGATCGCTGGTTTGCTGTTTATTGCCGCGCTTCGAATTGGGCCAAGGGCGGCCGTTGGCGGATTGAGCGATGTCGGACGCACCTTGAGGATGGCCCTGATCTACCAATTGGCTGCCCCGATCTTGGCGTTGCTTGTCTTATTGGCTTTGGGGTTAAGTGCAGCGCCCTGGGCGGTGGCGCTTGTATTGGTGCTTTCTGCGCCACCGGTAACTGGCAGTCCGAATTTTACGATCCTGATGAACCGAGACCCGGCTATTGCCATGCGTCTCTTGCTGGTTGGTACAGCCATTTTCCCGATAGCAGCAATGCCGATACTTTGGCTTTCTCCAGTAGTTGAGACGCTTAACGGAGTGTTGATAGGTGCTTTCTGGTTGATGAGCGTCATATTTGGAGCCGTCGGTTTGGCTTTTTCTGTGCGACGCTGGGTTTGGCCGGAGGTCAGCGATCGTCACAAGTCAGCATTGGACGGCGCTTCGGCGATACTGCTGGGAGTTGTTGTTGTCGGACTCATGTCGGCCATTGGACCGGCATTGAAGAACAGCCCGACGGACTTCGCACTTTGGTTGGCATTTGCCTTTGCGTTGAACTTTAGCGCGCAAGCCATTGCGGCGCGATTTATGCCATTAGCCGACAGGTCAAAGGAGCAGACTGGCGCAGCCTTGGTTGCTGGCAATCGCAATATTGCGCTTTTCCTTGTAGCCCTACCCGAAGCCACGATGGAACCGGTGCTTCTGTTCATTGGTTGCTATCAGCTACCAATGTATTTGACGCCGATATTGATGCGCCGAGTTTTGACGAAAGGCACCTGAGACTGTCCTCAGGTGCTGTAATCAATGATTGTCCCTTGGTGTGCCCTTTTTGAGCGCGATATCCTGGTATTCAGTCGCGCCGCGAAGCACCATTCCTTCAGAGAACGGTTGAACACGCTCGCGGAACATTTCCTGCCATGGTGACTGGCTGTCGGGAGCGAATGGGCGTTCAGCCAACTTGGCGCGACGTGCATCAAGTTCGCTGTCTTCGATCAGCATGTCAGCGGTGCAATTGCTTAAATCGATGCGCACCATGTCACCGGTCTGCACCAATGCAAGGCCACCGCCGGCGGCGGCTTCGGGAGATGCGTTCAGTATCGAAGGAGATCCAGAAGTGCCGGATTGCCGACCATCGCCGACGCATGGCAACGACTGAATGCCCTTTTTTAAGAGGTATGACGGTGCGCGCATGTTCACGACTTCTGCGCCGCCGGGATATCCGATTGGTCCAGCGCCGCGCATGATAAGGACGCAATGCTCGTCAATCGCTTCGCTCTCATCGTCGATCCGCTTGTGATAATCTTCGGGGCCGTCGAACACGACCGCGCGACCTTCAAAGGCGTTGGGGGACTCCGGGTTGCTCAGATAGCGATTGCGGAATTCTTCCGATATTACGCTGGTCTTCATGATGGCGCTGTCGAACAGATTGCCTTTCAGGTTAATGAACCCAGCATCTTGCAGCATCGGATCTGCGACGGATTTGATAACGTCGTTGTTTGCGCTCCGCTTGTCAGTGCAGTTGTCACTCATCGATTTGCCGTTGGCCGTAAGCGCATTTGGATGTGGTAGCAAACCTGCTTCCAGTAACTCGGCGACAACGGCGGGTACTCCGCCTGCGTGGTGGTAGTCTTCGCCCAAATACTCACCGGCGGGCTGCAAATTGACCAGTAGTGGAACTTTGTGTCCCAGTTGCTGCCAATCGTCGTTGTCAAGCTGAATGCCCAGGTGGCGTGCGACCGCATTCAGATGGATCGGTGCATTGGTGGATCCACCGATAGCAGAGTTGATGACGATGGCATTCTCAAACGCTTCGCGGGTCATGATGTCTGAGGGCCGACGATCATTGTTTACCATCTCAACGATTTGCTGACCGGTGTGATAGCTGATTTGACCGCGTTCACGGTAAGGGGCTGGAATGGCTGCGGATCCCGGAAGCTGCATACCCAGCGCTTCAGCTAGCGAATTCATCGTGGTCGCTGTTCCCATGGTATTGCAGTAGCCAACCGATGGCGTGGAAGAAGCGACAAGCTCCATAAAGCCGTCGTCGTCGATCTCGCCGGCAGCGTGAAGCTCACGGGCTTTCCAGACAATGGTGCCGGAACCTGTGCGTTTGCCTTTGAACCATCCATTCAGCATAGGCCCGACAGAAAGCGCGATCGCGGGAATGTTCACCGTAGCAGCCGCCATCAGAAGGGCGGGAGTTGTTTTATCGCAGCCGATGTTCAGGACGACACCGTCGAGCGGATATCCGTAGAGCGTTTCGACCAACGAAAGGTAGGCCAGGTTGCGATCAAGCATTGCCGTTGGCCGCTTGCCGGTTTCCTGAATTGGATGAACCGGAACTTCTATGACAGTGCCGCCGGCCGCGATGACACCGTCGCGCACTCGTTTCGAAAGTTCGATGTGGTGCCGATTGCAGGGTGAAAGGTCGCTTCCGGTCTGGGCAATTCCGATGATGGGCTTTCCAGACTGAAGTTCTTCGCGTGTCAGGCCGTAGTTCAGATAACGCTCGAGGTACAGCGCCGTCATTTCTTGGTTATCGGGATTGTTGAACCATTCTTGTGAGCGAAGTTTAGGTTTTGTCACGGTACGATCCTGAAATTGGAATAATTGAGCTTTGGATTGCCCTATTCCAATCTAGAAGAGTTTTCCAGACCATCCAAATTCAGTTGTTTCTCGAAAAAGCACTGTATGGACCCGTTTGGCTGTTTTAACCGCATATTCAGACCTGAATACTAGCACGCTCCTGGGGCAGGAAGGTGTCGAGGGATGAGCGCTGGTGCAAATGCGCCCATTATCATCAAGCGAAAGAAGGTAATTGAAGGTGGCCATCATGGCGGCGCCTGGAAAGTTGCCTATGCGGATTTCGTGACGGCGATGATGGCATTCTTCCTGTTGATGTGGTTGCTCGGAGCAACAAACGAGAAGCAGCGAAAAGGTATCGCAGATTACTTTAACCCGACCATCCCGGTTAACAAAGTTTCGGGTGGCGGGGACGGAGCATTCGGCGGCGACAGTATCTTTTCAGAGTCGTCGTTGGCCAATCAGGGAACCGGCGCCTCCATGCTGCGCGCAACCGATCGGGATTCCGCAAGCGGCAGTTCGCGCGTCGACGAAGGCGAAGACGTGGATGCCGAGGCTGAGGAAGCGGCAAAACTGGATGAAGTTGCAGCAGCGCTTATGGGAGTCGGCGGCGAAAGCCTTGTCAGTGAATTGTTGGCTCGGCACATAATCACGCGCCTAAGTGATGAAGGCTTAATCGTTGAAATCTTTGATCTTCCCGAGGACCCGTTGTTTACCAGTGATGCAGATGCAACGGATACGTTGGAAACGCTGATCCGATCCGTCAACGAAGTTTTCAGACGGGCGAAAAATAGCGTCGCTATTCACGCGCATACAGCATCGGTTCCGGTTGTCAGCCTTGAGAACACAGTTTGGGAACGTTCGGCGGGGCGCACAAATACAGTGCGCAAGTTGCTACTTGAGACTGGACTAGAGTTGTCGCGGATTGCCCGGATTACCGGATATGGGGACAGCCAACCTGTTACCCGAGATCCGCTTGCGGTTCGTAACAACAGGATCGAGATCATCCTGTTGCGCAGTAAACTTTAAAGCACATCCAATTTTATACGTTAGGTCGCCGTTAAGTCGTGTGCGTTAGATCGGCTGTTGACCGGGGGTCGATGCAGCAGAAAGGCGCAACTCTATGACCATATCCTCCTCGCTAAATGCCGGTGTTGCCGGACTTGCGGCAAACGCAAGCCGCTTGGCAACCATCGCAGACAACATCGCAAACTCCGCCACATATGGCTACAAGCGCGCGGAAGCCGATTTTTCTTCTCTCGTCATCGAAAGCGGCCAAGGTAGTTACTCTGCTGGCGGTGTTCGTGTCACCACACAAAGGTTAATTGACCAGCCAGGCGCGTTGGCGACGACGAATAATCCGACTGACCTTGCTGTGCGAGGTCGGGGATTTTTGCCAGTTACGACAGAAAGCTCGCTTTTGAACACAACTGGTGATTTTCCGTTGTTTTTAGCAACCACGGGGTCTTTTCGTACTGACGAAGATGGCTTTCTTCGCACGAGTTCTGGCGTAACGTTGATGGGTTGGCCGGCCGATCCGGATGGAACAATTCCAACGTTTCCTCGTGATACTGGCGATGGACTTGTTCCTGTGCAGATTAATGTGAACCAATTTACATCTGAGCCGACCACTCGGATCGCCTTAGGTGTGAACTTGCCGGCAACCGAGACCGAATTTGGTGCCTCGGGTGACCAATTGGAATTGTCTGTTGAGTACTTTGACAATCTCGGCACATCGCAGAGCATCAATGTTGAGTTCACGCCAACAATCCCTGGCATTCCCGGCGCATCGAACACTTGGACCATGGTACTGAGCGATTCCGCGACCGCCGGGGCAGTCGTCGGGGAGTACACGGTTGTCTTTGATGACACCCGCGGATCAGGGGGAACGATCGCGTCTGTCACGACAGTGTCGGGCGGTGCCTATGATCCTGCAACAGGTGAATTTGCCGTGACCGTGGCTGGTGGCCCGATTGATCTTAACATTGGCGCTGTGGAGGTGGAACAGGGCTTACTCAGCTTTCCGATAGTTTTGCGCCAACATCTATTTCCAAGGATGGCTCGCCAGTTGGTAACTTGATTTCGGTTGAAGTTGACGCAAATGGATTTGTTCGCGCCAACTTTGACATTGGGATTACGCGCACGATCTACCAAATACCGCTGATCGATCTACCGAACCCGAATGGACTGATCGCTGAAGACAACCAAATCTACAGAACCTCTAACGAGAGCGGGACATTTTTCCTTTGGGATGCCGCCGATGGCCCGACTGGCGATATCGTTGGCTATGCCCTTGAAGAAAGTGCAACCGACGTAGCGGGCGAGTTGACCCAGTTGATTCAGACACAAAGGGCATACTCGTCGAACGCAAAAGTCATCCAAACTGTTGAGTTGTCTTTTGCCGTGCTGATTTTTTTACCGGTCGAGATTTGGTTTTGTGTATCAACAAGGTTTTGGTTGATGGTGCGCAAGTTCTGTAATGCAACCATTGCACTGGTGTTTGTTAGAATACTGGCCATTTGGCAGCCTCCTTTTCATGGCGATTTCGCCGAGGTTTCGGACCGTCTTTCAGACGTTTTCAAAGCCATTCTGACCTATGCGCTGGGCGCCCCCGGCATTCGCGCGCCATCAATGAAGATGCCGAGACAGCCTCGGGGGATTGTATTAAGAGTGTCTCAACATCCACACGGGGACATGCTGAGAGCGCATCTGTTTCTGTTTAAATGTTTACAGGTTTTGCTTAAGAGTCGCTGTTCTACGCGCAAGGGCTTGTCTCTGACCGTCGTGGGCGTAGGTCGTGTGGTCTCTCAGCGACTTCGCATCTTCGACTTGTCGAATCGCAGACTTCAACCCGCGCCCGGCGGCTTCCAGTAATGCAGTGTTCCTTTGACCTACAGCGGCTAAATTTTCCAGCTGGCTGACGGAAACAGACTTAGACGACATAATGTGACCGATGAGCTTGTTCTTCGTATCCAGGATGCGCTCAAGATCAAGTAGTTCGCCCGACAGAATTATATTCCTCTCAACTTCCAATAAGTCGAGCATTTCGTTGATCACGCTCACTTCATCTCTCCATCTCGTTTCATGAGTGACTGATAGATGGACTCTGCGAGGCCAATCCCACCTTGACCGACGATCAACTTGGCTTGCTCATCTATCAAAAATCCTGCGAATTGGTCTTCCCCAGACCCGCCGCCAAACATGCTGGGAGTCTTCGCCAACCCGGCAGTTTTTAACATTTCTGCTATGAACCCAGCTTCCAAGTCTCTGGCCGCTTGCCACATCGCTTCGTGCCGATCTGTCACAGCTAGTTGGGCTGACTGCCCGGCAATAACGTGCTCAATCATCCACTTTCCAACTATTACAAATTTTCTGTACTATCTCTGAGGGAAGTAAACATCTGGTAACCGGCGTTGTTTAGAGAAAGCGCCAGTGAACTTGGGTCAGAAGGTCCGTTGATGTTTCTTGGTGTTGTTGGCAGCGATGTAACCCCAAAGGGTGATAAAGAAGCAAAGATCACTCTGGCTGGGACTTTGGGGGTGCAAAAATCGCATCCCGCTCATCATTCAGAAACTGGATTTGCCGAATATTTGAATCTGGCGCCTGGGGTCGTCGGTGAAGATATTCAGTCGGCAAGTACGGAACAACTGCAAGAACTGTCGCTCAGTCGAGCAAACCAACCGGAAATCGAAAATGCTTATGCCCCACGAAAACAATCGGTGCCTGACGGTGAGGTCAAAAATGTCCTTGGCGAACAGAATGGTCCACATATCGTAGTGCCGCAGGCACGCCGGCAACGAGTTGATTCCTTTCTGTTGGAAACACCCAGAGTCGCCCACTCTGGTCGTCATTTGGAAACTGCGAGATTCTTTGGTGCACAGAAAAATCCGGTATCGTCGACAGTTGCTGCGGCGGCTCTCAGCCAATCAGTCACAAACGCCAACCATTACAAATCTGGTCAAAGTCCAGCCGCTGTTCGGGACAAATTGACAGCGCCAAGAAGTGGTGGCGGGCAAGAATCAATTGAGATGATCCCGAAGCCCATTTCGAATGCTGGATCAATGGTTGTGGCAATTGATGCAGGAGTTTTATCGGATTCAGCGAGGCACCAGGTCCCGAGCCGCACCATGGCGTTTCAGGAACCGATTAAAAGTATTCCTGTATCTGCGCTTTTGAAGTCATCGGGATCACCTCTGGAAACTGAACGCGCACATAAAACCGCGATTAGCATCACTTCGAACCAGCCGCCGCGCACACTCACCGAGATGCCTGGTCAATCTTCACCTCAGCCCCCCGCGGGCACATCATTGGACGTCGCAGTTCGTCCTGCTGAAGCAAAACCTGATAATTTTGCGCTTCCGATCCGATCTGAAAGCCGACGAGGGCAGCCGCGCGACGCGCCCATCAAATTACTCCGGACCGCAACTATCAAGTGCAGAAAGAGTCGCAGAACCCGGACGCCAGAATGCTTTGGTTCCAGACAGCGACACGCCGCCCGCAAACCAACGTATTCCGCTGGCTGCGGAGCGTCTATCAATGCCAGTCAGCGATGCTCAGCACATTGGCGATAGCTTTAGGCCGGGGAACGACCGATCCAAAGAACATGTTCCAATCTCTCGGTCCACGAAAAACTCCTCAACTTTCCCGGATTTCGCCGTCCGATCGCGACCAATACACGCGCGCGGCCCAGAGGTTGCAAACCTTCCCACCATTGTTGCAACACGGTCGACCCCGTTTGGCCCCGATCCGATTGTTGTTCTAGGTCGCCATCACTTCGAACCGGCAAATTTTGGGAGTACGCAACAATCAAAAAATCACGGGGCATATGTAAATACTATTCCGACCGGCTCTCAAACAGCCGTCAGCCTGTCTTCATTTATTAGTGTTGAGAAAGGCGTTTCCAACGAAACTGCAGCACCACTGGCTGTTGACGCGGAAACAACTGAGTTCGTTCTGCAATCTACAAAAACTGAGTCAACGCATCGTGCCACGGATGTGCCGCGCCAGACCCCTTTTTCAGTATCACCTCGGGAATTGACCGGACAAGTTGCCGAGGCGATAAAAATCGTCGGCGACAAAGTCATTGACGTTCAACTTTCTCCGAAGGAACTCGGCCATATAAGGTTGTTGATGAGTCACGCCGAAGCCGGTTTGATGATTGCTATTCATGCCGAACGACCGGAGACGATGGAGTTGATCCGCCGACATATTGATTTGCTGACGCAGGATTTACGAATTCAGGGCCATCAAAATATTAACTACTCCTTTGCTGATGAAAAGACGGGCGACCAGAACCGTCCGTCACCTCGGGAAAACCAATCGTTAGAGCAGGGCGTCTATAGCGAGAAGATGAACCCCGTGCAAAATTCTCATCGCACAACGCATCAATCGGAAGGGTTGGATCTCCGACTTTAGGAAAAGAGTGTGAAATGGAAATACAAAATCAAGTAACGCAATCAACGCCAATTGGGGCGCCTCAGCGGCCTGAAACTGCAAGCAATGCGCTCAGTTCAGATTTCGAAACCTTTCTGAAGATGCTGACCACCCAAATGGAAAATCAGGACCCCCTCAACCCAATGGAATCCTCTGACTTTGCCGTTCAATTGGCAACATTCTCGGGCGTAGAACAACAGATCCAAACCAACGGTCTGCTGCGGGACATGGTCGCTGGCGCGGGGGCATCCGGATTGGCGCAACTGGCGGGTTGGGTTGGAATGGAAGCGAAAGTTGCCGGACCAGTGCAATTCGACGGGACACCATTGTCGCTGACACCTGAAACCGATCCGGCGTCCGATGCAGCCTACCTGATCGTCACCGACGAGTCGGGTCGCGTTGTTTCTCGCGAAGGTCTGCCGGTAAATTCCGGAGAAGTGCTTTGGGCAGGCGTAGGCGACGATGGGTCGCCGCTCCCGCCGGGCCAATATAATTTTGAAGTTGAAAGTGTGAACCAAAACACCATCACATCGACTCGCCCGGTCGAGCATTACGCTTTGGTTCGTGAGGCACGGCTGGGTGAGGCGGGCGTTGATATTATCCTAACGGGCGGTCACCGGGTTCCATCTGCGGACATCACAGCGCTGCGTGCACCTTCAGGTAATTTCGAGATCTAGAACAGAATAGAGCCTGCAAAATACACCAAAGCCGAAAGAACTGCTCCGGCTGAAAGCCAGATAATGCGACTCAGATTGCCGGACTTTTCCGGCTCAGGTTTTGCGCTGCTTTGCGAAATCAAAGCCGCCTCCACTAATTGCGGCAGCCTTGGGCCGAAACGACCGATGACTTGAATGGTGCGGCTCAGGTCCCGGAGCAGCGCCTTTGGCCCCACATTGTCAGATATGTATCCCTCAACGACTGGATGGGCTACCGTCCAGATATTGATGTGCGGATCAAGTGATCTTGCAACGCCTTCAACGACAACCATAGTTCGTTGAAGTAAAATTAGCTCAGTGCGCGTTTCCATTCCGAACCGTTCGGTCACCTCGAAAAGGTAACTGAGCAGGCGGCCCATCGAAATCTGACTGGCTTCCATCCCAAATATTGGTTCGCCCACAGCGCGCAGCGCTCGCGCAAACTCATCGACATCCCGATCCGCAGGCACATAACCAGCTTCAAAGTGAACCTCCGCGACCCGCTTATAATCACGACGAATGAAGCCAAACAAAATCTCTGCATAGACACGACGAGTATACTCGTCGATCCGCCCCATGATGCCAAAATCCAAAGCAATGAGCGTTCCGTCATCAGCGACTTTTAAATTTCCCTGATGCATGTCGGCATGGAAATACCCATCTCGCAGCGCCTGACTTAGGAATACCGTCAAAAGTCGCTTAGCGAGCGCTTCAAGATCATGCCCCGCAGCTTCTAATGCCGGAACATCGCCCAACGGCGTGCCTTCTGCCCAGCCTAATGTCATCACATTCCGGGACGACAGATGCCACATGGAATTGGGAACCCAAAACCCGGCATCTTCCGAGGTGTTGGCGGCGTATTCCGAAGCCGATGCCGTTTCCAGACGCAGATCCAACTCGCCCATGACCACGCCTTCGAAATGGGCGATCACGTCCATAGGGCGCAAGCGGCGAGCAGAAGGGGCGAGTATCTCGATGAAACGCGCCGCAAAATAGAAAGCATCGATATCTCTGCGGAACGCCTTTTCTATATTGGGCCGCAGGACTTTGACTGCCACGTCTTCGCCCGTGGCGATCAATTTGGCTTTGTGTACTTGTGCGATTGAAGCGGCAGCTACGGGTTCAGAAAAACCGGCAAACACATCCTCGATACGGATCGCAAGTTCGTCGGCCACAACCTGCTTTGCGACAGCAGTTGAAAATGGCGGCAACCGATCTTGCAAAACACGCAACTGCAACGCCAGTTCTTCACCAACAAAGTCCGGACGTGTTGAAAGAATTTGTCCGAACTTGATGTAGGCCGGTCCTAGCGCTGTCAGAGCCCTGGTTACTGGCGGCAACTCGGTATCGCCGCTGTAGCCCAACCACTTAAAGGGCCACCCCAACACACGCGCGGCTACGCGCAAAGAGCGCGGCGCATTCATTGCCTCCAACACAACCGACATTGCACCAGTTCGTTCGAATGTGGCGCCTGTGCGAACTAACCGCAGTATGTTGTGAGGACCGCGCATTCAGAGTTTCCAGCCAGAATGCAGTGCCGCTATACCCATCGAAAGGTTGCGATACTTAACGGCTTCA
The DNA here is from genome assembly GCA_014075275.1 of Boseongicola sp. Lineage (NCBI taxonomy): Bacteria > Pseudomonadati > Pseudomonadota > Alphaproteobacteria > Rhodobacterales > Paracoccaceae > Boseongicola > Boseongicola sp. The sequence continues at coordinate 1,353,477 of CP046179.1, read as the reverse complement.
AATCCGGCTGTCTCAATCATCTTCGCAAAAGTTGACTGATCCGGAAAGTTTCGGATGGACTCGACCAGATACTGATAGCTGTCGGGATCGTTCGCAATCAGCTGGCCCATGGGTGGTATCACGTTAAATGAATAGACGTCGTAGAGCTTTTGCAAACCGGCGTCGGGCAATTGTGAGAACTCAAGGACCATAAGCCGTCCACCGGGCTTCAATACCCGAAACGCCTCGGTAAGAGCATCAGGTATTCGCGTCACGTTCCGTATGCCGAACGAGATCGTATACACGTCGAACGAATTGTTCTCGAATGGAAGCTGCATTGCATCGCCGGTTACCCAGTCCAGACGGTCGGCCAGCGCTTCTGCGTCGGCACGCTTACGTCCCTCCACGAGCATCGACTCGGTCATATCAAGGACCACGGCATTGGCATCGGGCGCGCGGCGTAAGAACCGGAATGCGATGTCGCCGGTGCCGCCTGCAACATCCAAAAGGCGTTGACCGGATCTTGGTGCCAGCCAATCCATCATGGCGTCTTTCCACAGACGGTGAATGCCCAATGACATGACGTCATTCATAACGTCGTAGTTCGAAGCGACGTTGGTAAAAACACCGTGGACCAAACCGGCCTTATCCTGTTCGGGAACATCACGTGCCCCGAAATGAGTCATCTTGTCTTTCAATTGGTCGCTCATCGAGTCGCCATTCAGTTTGATCCCATGTCGATATAGCCTGATCTTCGCAGACACAAACGCGTTGAATAGACGCGTGTGTTGAAATTGTTGAGTTTTGTCGATCTGTGGTTTCATCCAATTGGGGTTCGCCCTAAAACTTGCTTGGTCGCCGCAATGTGGATCAATGACCGGACTAGCCAAGGTAGTTGAATGCCAGAACTTCCCGAAGTTGAAACTGTCCGCCAGGGTTTGGTGCCCGTTGTGGAAGGATCAGTTATTTCCGCCGCAGAGATCCGGCGCCCTGATTTAAGATGGCCGTTTCCAATTGACATGAAAGAGCGTCTGGAAGGCCAGACGATCCAAAAACTGCGTCGCCGTGCAAAATATATTCTTGCCGACATGTCCGGCGGTGAGACGATGATTATTCACTTAGGTATGTCGGGACGGATATTGATCTCGGGTGTTATGGAAGGGGATTTTCATTATGAACCCTCGATGCCTCAAAAGCATGATCACTTCATACTGGACTTCGAAAACGGTGCCCGAATTGTTTTCAATGACCCTCGCCGCTTTGGTGCAATTGATCTTGTCGAAACCGAATACGCCGCTCAGCACAAATTACTGATCAATCTTGGACCCGAACCTTTGGGAAACAAATTTGATGACGTCCACCTTCAAGCGAAGTTCAAGAATAGAAAGATGCCGGTGAAATCAGCTTTGCTGGACCAAAAAATCGTTGCCGGATTGGGCAACATTTACGTTTGCGAAGCATTGCACCGATCCGGCATTTCACCACTTCGCAAAGCGGGGTCGATTTCTTCGGAAAGGATCGGAAAACTAGTTCCGGTAATCCGTAATGTATTGACTGATGCCATCGCGGCTGGCGGTTCCAGCCTGAAAGATTATAGGAAAGCGGATGGAGAACTTGGGTATTTCCAACACGCATTCACGGTCTATGACCGCGAAGGAAATGCTTGCCAAACCGCTGGGTGCAAAGGAAAAATTGCCAGAATTGTTCAATCTGGCCGTTCAACTTTCTATTGCCCGCAATGCCAAAGATAGCTTGATTGCCTGCGATTAGGTGCTAAGCATCTTTTCCACTTTGGGTCTAAGGGGCGGTATAGATGGCATACAATACTATCATTGTGAATGTTGAAGACCGCGTGGCGACGATTCGCCTAAATCGGCCGGATGCGCACAACGCCTTAAATTCTGAAATGCTGTCCGAGTTGAGCGGGGCCATTACCGGCTTTGACAGAGACGACAAAGTAAGATGCATCGTCCTTACAGGAAACGAAAAGGCATTCGCGGCAGGTGCTGACATTTCAGAGATGGCGGGCTTCTCTTTTGTCGATGTCTATACAAATGGGTATTTGGCCAAAGATGCGGAAGCGATACAAAGTTGCCGCAAACCGATCATTGCCGCCGTGGCGGGCTATGCATTGGGCGGTGGCTGCGAACTGGCAATGATGTGCGATTTCATCATTGCGGCGGATAATGCGAAATTTGGGCAGCCTGAAATTAATCTTGGTGTCATTGCGGGACTGGGTGGGTCGCAGCGGCTAACGCGTTTTGTAGGCAAGTCAAAGTCTATGGAGATGCATCTCACAGGTAGGTTTATGGATGCTGAAGAGGCCGAGCGCTCGGGTCTGGTCAGCCGGGTTGTTCCTGCAAAAACTCTGATGGACGACGCAACAGCAACGGCTGCCAAGATCGCCGAGAAATCTCTGATGGCGACAATTGCAGTCAAGTCGGCGGTGAATCAAAGCTATGAGACATCGCTGAAAGAGGGTCTGAACGTTGAGCGGCAATTGTTCTATTCCCTGTTTGCGACCGAAGATCAAAGCGAAGGCATGGCTGCGTTTCTGGAAAAACGCGAACCACAGTTTCGCGACAAATAGTGCCCAGTCACTTTTCCCCTTTCATTTACTGAGAGAATCTCGTAATCCCCGCGCTGAAATGCGTGAGAGGCCCGCTTTGGCCAGAATCGACCGGTTCTGAACCCGGTGTCGGGCTGTTGCGCTTTTGAAGATATGTAATGACCTGACCAAGGGAAAAAGATCATGGCGAATTCGCCTCAAGCAAAAAAACGCGCCCGCCAGAACGAAAAACGTTTTGCCATAAACAAGGCACGTCGCTCGCGTATCCGTACACAACTTCGCAAAGTCGAAGAAGCGATTGCATCCGGTGACAAAGATGCCGCTGCTGCTGCACTGCAGGCTGCCCAGCCTGAACTGATGCGTGGTGTTACAAAAGGCGTTTTCCACAAGAATACGGCGTCCAGAAAAATGTCGCGCCTGTCTTCGCGTGTAAAAGCACTCGGCTAATTCCGTCGAAAAAAGACCAAGGACGCGCCTCATTCGGGGCGCGTTTTTTTGTGCTTATGCTTGTGCCGATAATCGAAACAAGAGGGTAGCAATTTGGCGATTTTGCACAGCGTTTGGGATTCGTTTTCAACAAAGCCCGAGTCAAGCGCAAAGGTCTGTTGCGCCAAGCCGATGCAAGGGGCTAGCGTGAGGGTGCGATTCACATCGTCCTTGGGGGGACATGGTCAATGAGCACGGGTTCAGACCCGCGCATCGGGGAAGTAAATCCCGATGAAGCGTGGGAGCTGTTGGGGCGGAAGTCCGTCCGTATTATTGACGTCAGGACGCAAGCCGAATGGGGATATGTCGGTGTTCCTGATTTGATGGAGGTTGGCCACGACCTGTTGTTTGTCGAATGGGCCAGTTTTCCAAACATGTCCAGAAACCCGCGTTTTGTGCAGGAGGTGATGGAAGCGCTTGGGAATGAAGTTCCTGAGACGCTTATGTTCATCTGCCGCTCGGGCGTTCGGTCTCTTTGGGCTGCCAGTGCCTTCGCCGACCACCTCGATGAGATTGGGGTGACGGCTAAGTGTCTGAATGTAGCCGAAGGTTTCGAAGGCGACTTGGATCCACAGGGACACCGGGGAAACCTCAATGGCTGGAAAACCCGGGGGCTGGCATGGCGTCAGTCTTAAATAATAACATCGAGCGAAGCGGGTCGAAGGCACATGGACGAACTCAAATGGGGCACAATTAGAGAAGAGCTTCAAAAGACAGTTGGTAAGAACAACTACGTCAATTGGATCGAACCTTTAGAATTTTCCAGACAGGAATCCGGCGTTGTCACGTTTCTGGTTCCGACCCAGTTTATGGGAAACTGGGTGTCGAGAAACTTTGGTGACGAAATCCTGCATCAGATAAAGAACGCAGGTTCCAGAGTTAGTCGGATCGAATTTTCGGTGCCGAAGATCGGCTCGGGAAGGCCGAAGAAAGTCAAGAAATCGGTCTCTGAAAAGCCATCGAAGGCTGCGAGTTTGGGTGACATGCCTGGCGCGCCTTTGGACAAGAAATTCACCTTCGACACCTTCGTTGTTGGCAAGCCGAACGAATTGGCCCATGCCGCCGCGCGTCGTGTTGCGGAAGGGGGTCCGGTCACTTTCAACCCGTTGTTTTTGTATGGCGGTGTTGGGCTTGGTAAGACACACCTGATGCACGCCATTGCGCTGGAATTGCAAAAGCGCGATCCCGACTTGCGCGTGGTCTATTTGTCGGCCGAACAGTTCATGTATCGCTTCGTTCAGGCGCTGCGGGACAAGGACATGATTGCATTCAAGCAGTTGTTCCGCTCCGTAGACGTGTTGATGATTGACGACGTTCAGTTCATTGCGGGCAAAGACGCCACGCAAGAAGAATTCTTCCACACGTTCAATGCGCTGGTCGATCAAGGCAAACAGATAATCGTGTCATCTGACCGCGCCCCAACCGAAATCTCGGGCATCGAAGACCGCATTGTCAGCCGACTGCAGTCCGGTCTGGTGGTTGATCTGCACCCAACAAACTACGAGCTTCGTCTTGGCATTCTTCAGCAGAAGGTTGACCAATATTCCGAGCAATTTCCGAACCTTGAGATCGTTGATGGGGTGTTGGAATTTCTGGCGCATCGTATCTCGACTAACGTGCGGGTTCTTGAAGGTGCGATGATGCGGTTGTTTGCTTTTGGGGCGCTGGTGGGTCGCGAAGTGACGCTGGAACTGGCGCAAGATTGTCTGGCTGACATCCTTCGGGCGTCGGATCGCAAGATCACCGTCGAAGAGATCCAGCGGAAGGTTTCCGACCATTTCAACATTCGTCTGAGCGACATGATCGGTCCCAAAAGGGTGCGGACCTTTGCCCGGCCAAGACAGATCGCGATGTATCTGTCCAAGCAGCTAACCTCGCGCAGTTTGCCCGAGATTGGACGGCGGTTTGGCGGTCGGGACCACACCACGGTGATGCACGGTGTGCGCAAGATCGAAGAGCTGAAACAGAAGGACAGTCAGATCGCCGACGATCTGGAGCTTTTGCGGCGGTCTTTGGAAGCGTAAACGAAATCTTAAGGACGGGAACGGGCCGGAAAACTGTTTGGGCAGATTTCGGCTCTTTTTGCCAATAAAACAAGGCGAAATGCCTGTCTGTATCGCGTCGGTATTACGTCGGTGCCTCCGAACGGGCGCAAAATCATTGCTTAACCAATTGTCATCGGCTCTTTTGCGCCCTTGACGCCCAATAAAACAAAACCGAAAGTCCGCAAAACTATTGCGTGTCCGGTGGAAAACGATAGATTTCTCCCCCCGGCACCTGCCGCCGTTACAATGGGGAGCGTGGCTATGAAATTCTCGATCGAGCGCAGCGAATTGCTGAAGGCCGTTGGTCAGGCGCAATCGGTTGTCGAGCGTCGTAATACGATCCCGATCCTGGCCAATGTGCTGGTCGAGGCCGAAGGCGATCAGGTCAGTTTTCGGGCGACCGATCTGGACATCGAAGTTGTTGACCAGGCCCCGGCCAAGGTTGAGCGCGCAGGCGCGACGACGGTCAGCGCGGTGACGCTTCATGAGATTGTGCGCAAGCTGCCGGATGGCGCGCTGGTGACGCTGGTCGATGATGGCGCATCAGGCCGATTGTCGGTTGAGGCGGGGCGCTCGAATTTTTCTTTGGCGACTTTACCGCGCGAAGATTTCCCGGTGATGGCGTCTTCGGAATACGAGGCGAACTTTGTCGCCCCGGCCCCAGTGTTGCGCAGGTTGTTCGACAAATCGAAGTTCGCGATCTCGACGGAAGAGACGCGGTATTATCTGAACGGCGTCTATATGCATGTGGCGGATGCCAATGGCGGACAGGTTCTGCGGTGTGTGGCGACCGATGGTCACCGGTTGGCGCGGATCGATGCGGATTTACCCGACGGCGCAGGCGCGTTGCCGGGTGTGATTGTGCCACGCAAGACCGTGGGTGAGTTGCGCAAACTTCTGGATGATGACGAGACAGAGATCGCGGTGTCGGTGAGCGAGACCAAGATACGCTTCGCGGCCCCTGGCATCACGCTGACCTCGAAGGTTATCGACGGGACATTCCCCGACTACACCCGGGTCATTCCAAGCGGGAACACCAAACGGCTAGAAGTGGATGCCGCTGAGTTCGCGCAAGCCGTGGACCGTGTGGCGACGGTGTCATCCGAAAGGTCGCGCGCGGTGAAACTGTCGCTGGATGAAGACCGGCTGGTGCTGAGTGTGAATGCGCCGGATAGTGGCGCGGCGGAAGAAGAACTGGCCGTGGCCTATGGCGATGAGGCGTTGGATATTGGCTTTAATGCCAAATACTTGCTGGAGATCGCCAGCCAGGTGGATCGTGAAAACGCGGTGTTCCTGTTCAACTCGTCCGGAGATCCGACATTGATGCGCGAAGGCAATGACGAAACGGCGGTCTACGTCGTGATGCCGATGCGTGTTTAAAGCCGTCTGCCTCCGGCGGGAGTATTTTTGATCAGAAGAAGGGCAGGGCATGCCCGGCTGTTCCGTTACATCTTTGACGTTATCGCATTTCCGGTCACATCGGGTGACCCGGCTGTCTTTGGATGGCCGGCCGGTGGCGATGTTCGGCGCAAACGGCGCTGGAAAGACTAACGTTTTGGAGGCGGTTTCTTTGCTGTCGCCGGGGCGAGGGCTGCGTCGCGCTGGCATGGACGAGTTGATCCGGCGACCCGAGGCCTTGGGATGGAAGGTTTCCGCTTTGGTGCAAGCGGGCGGGCAGGTGCGCGAGGTTGAGACCAGCGCCGAGCCGGGGCAATCGCGAGGTGTTCGCATCGATGGCAAGGCACAGCCGCAGATTGCCCTGGGGCGGTTGGCGCGGGTGGTCTGGCTAGTGCCAGCGATGGATCGGTTGTGGATCGAAGGGGCCGAAGGACGGCGGCGGTCTCTGGACCGGATCGCGATGAGTTTTGAGCCAAAACACGGTGAGGCAGTTCTGGCTTATGAAAAAGCGATGCGCGAGCGGAACCGGTTGTTGAAAGACATGGTGCGCGATGGGCATTGGTATACCGCGTTGGAACGCCAGATGGCGGAAGCGGGTGCGGATGTGATGCGAAACCGGCGGGCAGCATTGGCGCGGTTGGCCGAGGCGCAGGACGGGGCCGAGACGGCGTTTCCGGCGGCGGATTTGGCGTTGAAGCATCCTGACGGGGATTTGCCGGAGGGGTCTGAGGAACTGGCGACGATGCTGGAAACGAACCGGGGCGGCGATTTGCGGGCTGGGCGGACTTTGGCGGGCGCGCATCGGGTGGATATGAGTGCGATCTATGCGGCCAAGGGTGTCGCGGCGGGGCAATGCTCGACCGGGGAGCAAAAGGCGCTTTTGATTTCGTTGGTGTTGAGCAATGCGCGGGCCTTGGCGGAAGATACCGGGGCGGCGCCTTTGATCCTGTTGGACGAGGTGGCGGCGCATCTGGACGGGGACCGGCGTGCGGCGCTGTATGATGAGATTTGCGCGTTGGGGGCGCAGGCCTGGATGACGGGGACCGGGGCGGAGTTGTTTGAGGATTTGGGCGAGCGGGCGCAGCGGTTCCGTGTCGTCGAAGTCGGCGGAGCTTCGGAGATTGAAGCGTGAGTGATCTGCGGGTTGCGTTATTGCGTGGGATCAACGTGGGCGGTCATGGGCGGTTGCCGATGACGGAGTTGCGGTCGCTGTTAGAAGGATTGGGCGCGCGGGATGTGCGGACCTATATCCAGAGCGGGAATGTGGTGTTCGAGGGCGATTTTGGGGCGGAGGCTTTGGCGCGGGCAATTGAAACGTCTTACGGGTTTCTGCCTAAGATATTGGTTTTGAAGGCTGATCAATTCATGGACGTGAGGGCAGGTAACCCGTTTCCATTAGCTGTGGGCGAACCAAAGACCCTGCATGTGTTCTTTCTGACCGAGGCTTCGGAGGCGTCTGAGGAAGACTTGCAGACGGCTGCAGCAGAAGATGAACGGGTGCATCTGACGGATGCGGCGCTCTATCTTTTTACGCCAAGTGGGTTGTCGAAGTCCAAATTGGCGGAGAGGGCGGAACGTCTGTTGGGTGTATCCGCCACGGCCCGGAATTGGCGGACGGTTGAGGCGATTGCCGGGATGATTGAGGCGGGCAAGTGACGATTACGATAACGCAGATGGCGCTGTATGCGGGCGCGCTGATGATCCTGTTTCTGACGCCGGGGCCGGTTTGGGTGGCGTTGATTGCACGCACTTTGGCGGGCGGGTTCCATGCGGCGTGGCCTCTGGCGGCGGGCGTGGCGATCGGGGATGTGCTTTGGCCACTGTTGGCGATCTTGGGGGTGACTTGGATCGTCTCGGTCTTCGACGGGTTCATGGAGGTTTTGCGCTGGGTCGCCTGCCTGATGTTCCTGACGATGGGGTATCTGCTGATCAAACACGCGGGCAAGACGATCGACAGTGACAGTCGGTTAACGCGGCCCGGCATGTGGGCGGGGTTTATCGCCGGATTGATTGTGATCCTGGGCAACCCGAAAGCGATTTTGTTCTACATGGGCGTGCTGCCGGGGTTCTTCGATGTCTCGGCGTTGACTTGGCCGGACATTGCGATGATCTGCCTGTTATCGCTGATCGTGCCGTTGATCGGGAACCTGATCCTGGCTTTGTTCGTGGGGCGGGTGCGGGCGTTTCTGAAATCGCCCGAGGCGTTGCGGCGCACGAACGTTGTGGCGGGGTGGTTGCTGATCGGGGTTGGGTTGATCATTCCGCTGACCTGACGGACAAATGCGCCATGGATCACAAGGAATTTCTGTCCAGCCTGTCGCAAGAGGCCAAAGCCGAGTTGACCGAGCGGTCGGATGCGCCGGGACTTTGGCATCTGGCTGGGCATGTCGGCGCGATTATTTTGGTTGGCGCGCTGATCGCTGTTGGTGTGCCGGGGTGGCAGGTGTTGTTGCCGGTGCAGGGCGTGTTGCTGGTTTTTTTGTTCACATTGGAGCATGAGGCAACCCATAAGACGCCCTTTGCGTCCGAGGCGTTGAACGAATGGGTGGGACGGCTGTGCGGCGTGGTCATCTTCCTGCCGTTTGAATGGTTCCGATACTTCCATCTGGCGCATCACCGCTGGACCAACATTCCGGGTAAAGACCCCGAATTGCATGACGGCGGTGAACCGGACGGTTGGTGGTCCTACATCAGCTATGTCTCGGGCCTGCCGTATTGGTTCAGCATGATCGCGCAGGTTTTTCGTGGTGCGCTGGGCCGGGCGGCGGCGAGTTACCTGCCATCGAAAGCCTTGCCGCGCATCGTGCGCGAGGGGCGGTCGATGCTGGTGACCTATGCCGTTGCTTTGGCTAGCCTTCTTGTGACGGATGTCTTGCTTTGGGTCTGGTTGGTGCCGCTGTTGCTGGGTCAGCCGTTCCTGCGGCTGTATCTGTTGGCCGAGCATGGCCGGTGCCCGAATGTGGTGAATATGTTTGAGAATACACGGACAACATTCACGACGGCTCTGGTGCGGTTTCTGGCGTGGAATATGCCGTATCACGCTGAACATCATGCATATCCTCAGGTGCCGTTTTATAAGCTGCCAGAATTGCATGAACGGACGGCGGAGCATCTGGCGGTGACGGAAGCCGGGTATGGGCGGTTTACGAGGGGGTATGTTGCGGGTTTGGGTGGTGCGGCGGAGAGTTACCTGTACAGGGGTTGATCGAGTCCATCGCAGGGCTGGGTCTGTGAGCGTTTCGCCGGGGACAACGTGAGATACCTGTCGTCAGATTAATGTCCGCTTCGAGCCCAAAGTGCTCAATACCGCAGCTTGCATGAATGTCAGCTTTCGGCGATCTGCACGCCGAAAGTAGGAGAAGTTTCTACGCTGTGGAGTTATTGGAGTGTAGGACAGAATGCTTCCGCAAAGTCACGATATCCATCTCGATTTCACCGTCTGTTCGTCGTCGGATCAAGCACATCGCGCAGCCAGTCGCCTACTATGCTCATCGAAAGCGTGGTCAGGAAAATCGTCATTCCAGGAATCCCGGCGATCCACCATGCGTTCAGTAAATAATCACGGCCATAGCTCAAGAGGTTACCAAGCGATGTGTTGGGGGGCTGGATACCGACACCGAGGAAGCTCATAGAAGTCTCCAGGATAACCGTCTCCGGGAAATTTATGGACACTTGGACGATTAATGCGGCCAAGATATTGGGCAGGATGTGCAGCAGATAGACGCGCATTGTGCCGCCGCCCAGCAATCGCACTGAGGCTGCGTAGCCATGGTTCACCGCCGACAATGTTAAGCCGCGGCTGATCCTTGCGTAGCGCTCCCAGCCCTGAAAGCCGACCAGCAGGACGAACAACAACAGGTTTCCGGTTCCCGTAACGGCAATGACGGACAGAGCGATGATCACGAAGGGCATCGAGGCCTGAAAATCAACGAGCACCATTATGATGTCGTCGACCCATCCGCGAAAACGTGCCGCGACAAATCCAATCGAGCTGCCGACGACGGCACCAAACAGCGTGCCGAAGACTGCAACGGACATCGTGAGTTGGATTGAGGAAAACAGTCGGCTGAGGACGTCGCGGCCAAGGTGGTCGGTGCCAAACATGTGGAAGTTTCCGTTGGTCGCTGTCGCTCCGGGAGGCAACAAGCGCGACAACAACGACGTAGCCTGAAAGTCATAGGGCATTATCCAACGCGCGAATGTAGCGATGAAAATAATCAGTGCCAGCCAGGACAGGGCGAGTTTGACCAGTCGAGGCGAAGCCGCAATTGTCGCCATTGTAGTTTTCAATTTGGAATGTGGCTCGAACTGTTCAGCAGTTTCAGTTTGCGACATGGTCATTCCCCCGATCCGCTACCAAAGCGTTGGCGCGGGTCTATGATTAGATACAGAATGTCGACTGTTAGATTTGCCACGACCATCGAAGCGGCGGTCATCATGACGATTGTCTGCACCACCGCCAGTTCACGCGACGACACTGAGTCGATCAGCAACCGACCGATGCCGGGCCAAGCAAAAACCGTCTCAGTCACGATTGATCCGCTGATCAAGGCGCCGACCATAAAACCAATAACGGTAATTGCCGGGATGGCTGCGTTCGGCAAGGCAACGCCCCAGATGATTTCTCGCTCTGTCATGCCACGGGCTCGGGCGGCCCTGATGTAGGGCGCGTTCAGCACTTCCAACATCGACGACCGGACATAGCGTGCGATGACCGCTCCGCCTGCAGTGCCCAAAGTGATGACTGGCATGATGAGATTGTACCAATGATCGTTGCCATATGCGGGCAGCCACCTGAGGTTTACTGACAAGAGCAAGATCAGCAGAATACCGAGGAAAAAGTTAGGAAGACTGAAACCAGTTACCGAAATCGTCATAATGGCGCGGTCAATGCTAGTTCCACGATTGACCGCCGCGAGAATTCCCAGTGGGAAGCCCGTCAATAGAATAAACGCAAATCCGGTCAGCGCTAATTTTAGCGTTGCCGGAATACGCTCCATCACGATGTCGATAGCCGGGCGTCCGTCGCGGTAAGCGCTACCAAAATCACCCTGGGCGATGTTGCGCCAATATTCGACGTATTGCACGTGCAGGGGTCTGTTGAGGCCCCATTGCTCGCGCAGTTGTTCCATGATCGCCGGATCGGTGTCATCGGGCATCATAGCGGACACTGGGTCACCGGTGATACGCAGTACAAAGAACACGAATGTAACGACGAGAAACAGAGTGAGCGCCGCGCGTAGAAATTTGCGGATAACTATGCGGGTCATTGGTCTGACAACTTTCGTTCGGGATTGTCCGGGAAGACATCAGGGATCGAGGCCAGAAGTTCCCGGGTGTAGGGATGGTTTGGAGCGGCAAACAGCGAATTTGTCTGGTTCAACTCAACGAGTTCGCCCGATCGCATAACCGCCACACGATTACAGAGAGACCGAACTAGACGCAGGTCATGGGTAATAAAGACCATCGTGAGATTGAGTTGCCGCTGCAAATCGCGCAGCAACTCGATAATCCGCGCCTGCACGGAGACATCCAGGGACGCAGTCGCTTCGTCACAGATCAGCAACTTCGGGTTTAAGCCAAGCGCCCGTGCAATCACCGCACGTTGGCACTGACCGCCGCTAATCTCATGCGGGTATCGGTCAGCATGAAGACGGGTCAGGCCGACCGCCTCCAGCAGTTCATTGCGCTTGACCTGGCGTTCCTGAGCCGTGCCGACCCCGTGGATTACCAGCGGTTCTTCGATCTGTTTGCCAATTTGCGCGCGCGGGTCGAGCGAAAGATACGGGTTTTGGGGAACTAGCTGAACCGAACGGGCAAAAGCTTTGTGAGTGTGTGTTCCCAAGAGAGGCACCGGGCGTCCGTCAAATATCGCCTCGCCTTCGGCGGTCGGTTCGACGCCTAGCATTAACTTGCCGACCGTCGACTTGCCGCTGCCGCTTTCTCCTATCACTGCAAGGCTTTCGCCTTCGTTCAATGCCAACGACACATCGGCCACAGCGCGGAAAACGCCATTTCGTGTCTTGTAATCGCAAGCAGCAGATTTCAGCGCCAGCAATTGATCGCCACTAATTTCATTGCTAGGGGCCGTAACGATGCCAGCCAAATCGGCTTGGGCCTTCGAGCTGAATTGGTCAATCGGATTAAAGCAGCTGACAGAATGGCCGTCGCTGCCAATGGCTTCGCCGGGCCGGTCTTGACTGCAACTTGCAACAGCCCTGGAACATCTGGGCGCAAATGCGCAGCCCATTGGCCGAGTGTCTGGCGAAGGCACCTGTCCGGCGATCCCGTTGGGAATGTGCCCGCCAAGCGTCGGCATCGAATCGATCAGACCTTCGGTATAGGGATGGCGCGGCGCATTCATGATCTGGGCAACTGTGCCAGTTTCGACGATGCGGCCCGAGTACATTACGGCGACACGGTCGCAGATCTCGCTGACAACCCCCAAATCGTGGGTAACAAAAACAACGCCCATACCAGTGTCATTGCGCAGTTTACGGATCAGGTCGAGGATCTGAGATTGCACTGTCACGTCAAGCGCGGTTGTCGGTTCGTCGGCGAATAGCAACGATGGTTGACCGGCGAGCGCCAAGGCAATCATGACACGCTGGTTTTGACCGCCGGACAGCTGGAACGGATAGGAATGGAACCGCACCTCTGGCTCGGGCAACTCAACTTTGTGCAGTAATTCTACCGCGATTGTCCGTGCTTCAGATCGCGAAACGTCACGCAACCGGGCAACTGTGGATGTAAGCTGCTTTCCTATTGTCTGGATTGGATTGAGGGAGGCGTTGGCATCCTGAAAAATCATTGCCGCTTCGCGCCCGCGTAACTCTTTTAGTGATTTGGGCTCTGTATCGCGCCCGATCTTTGTCGATCCAATCTGGATATCGCCCTTTAGCGACCAACCGGATCCCAATAAGCCCATGGATGCAAGGCAAGTAACCGACTTTCCACTGCCGCTTTCGCCGACAAGCCCGACAATCTCACCAATTTCAACTGTCAGCGAAATATTGTCGATCACGTGAACTGCATCAGCGCCGGGTCCCAACAAGACCGACAGTTCGTTGACTTCAAGTGGCGGAGCGTTTGAACGCACTGGATTTGTGATGGAACTTGTCATGTGCTCTCACATCAATAGGATCGGCAACCTGCTGGCGCCGAGGAATCGTTCTGCCGGATGGCTCGATTAGTTAATGCCGCACCTCCTCGTCGCGGGCGTCGAACCTACAGTTGTCATCCGTCGATCGGACATGAGCTTTCGCCTTTCACCAATGTCGGGTCGTCAAGAATCAGGCCCGCAGGCTCACTCGGATTGGCAAGCCGCCAATTAACAATGTCGACAATTCCGTTCGCAACATGGTCGGCCCGCCTCCCGACAGTGGTCAAGCTTGGGCCCTTACCAGACCGGGCGTCATGGTTTCGCAGATGAACGATGCTAACATCATTCGGAATCGCCAATCCCGCTGCGGAAAATCCGGCGCGGATTTCCTCGGCTTCGAACCTACCGGACACAATGTATGCACTGGGATTGTTGGCACGGTCGGCTAATTCTTCCCTAACTACTGCCTCGATTTCTTCGGCGTCTGAGTTTTTGCCAGAGTTGCCGTTTACTCGTAAAATTAGCGGTTCAGTCTGATTGAGTAGTGATGCGAGTGATTGCGCATAGAGGTTCTCGATCTCTCCATATCCAGCTGCGGCGTCGAGCTGCTCGGTCACGAGGCCAATGCGATCATGTCCAAGCTCTCGCAGGTGCCGGAGCGCCATAGCGACGCTTTTTGCTCGGTTGCGAACAATCACGTCGACGTCCAGCAACTCCAGCTGACGCCCCTCGACGATCATCTGGCGCGCCTTGGACTTTAGCAATGCCAATACTTCGACAGGAAGGATCGAACGGCGCGGTTGCAGAACGCAAACATCAAATCCGCCCTTGCCAAGTAGATCGTGCAAATCGGAGACGTAAGTGTAGCTTACACAGATTGGCTTGTGCCCGGCATCGAGCAGGGCGGCCTCCAGATGCGATGTGATATCGGTGCCTCGCGCACTTGGCGTCGAGTGACTAACGATCAACACGCGCGCGCCCTTAGTTGTCCCATTGGCTTCGTGCGATTGATCACCACCGGCGATGAATGAACCACGCCCTACGAAGCTTTGGATCAACCCGGCTTCCTTCAGTGCCTCAAATGCGCGCTGCACAGAAAACTGACTGACCGAGTACCGCGCGGCAACATCGCGAATGGTTGGCACCCGCGAGCCGGCAGGTAGTCCTGAGAACTCCGCGCGCAGGGTATCGATGAAGTTCGTTCCGTTCGAGCGATCCGCCATCTTCGTCCTCCCATTGGTTGATATTTACCTAACAATGTGATTGTTTGTCAAACAAATTGTATTGCAGGAAGTCTTGTATGGCACCCTTTGTAATGGACGAATTGTCTCGTCACTACACAAATGTTGAATATGTCCCCGTGGACATTTCGAAGTATGCCGACGGCAATTGCGGACCGTCATTTGTCTGGAGCTTCGACAGCGGTCGGTCCGGACCACACGCCATGATATGTGGGATAATGCACGGCAATGAGATTGCCGGAGCAGCTATCCTTGACAGGTTGATCGAAGGCAATGTGCGCCCAACGCGTGGCAAGTTGACTTACTGCTTCGGCAACCCGACCGCGTACGGTCAGTTTGACAGCTCCGCTCCATACAATAATCGCTCTGTGGATGCGGATATGAATCGGGTTTGGGGGGCGGAGATCGACGATGACAGTAACCAACTTGCGGAAGTGCGTCGCGTACGAGCGTTGCGCCCGATCGTGGATACGGTCGACTACCTGTTGGACATTCATACAATGCAGGGGCGCGGCCGTCCTGTAGCACTTTTGCAGGGCAAACCGGCGGCACTCGACTTTGCCAAAAGCATTACCGGCATCCCGCTTGTCCTGACCGGTACGATGCATCAGGCCGAACGACTGCGGTTGCGCGACTATGCTCAATTCGGAGATCCCAAGAGCAAATCCGTCGCGATACAACTCGAAGCAGGACAGCACTGGCAGGCCTCAGCAATTGATGAGGGCGAACAAGTAGCGCTGGAATTCCTTGAGTGTGCTGGCGTTCTCCCCAAACGGCCAAGAATCCAGGAGTCGGACCAAAAACGCTTGAAGGTCGTTGAGATTATTTTGCCTGAGGGCGGTATCTTCGAATACGCAAAGGACTTCGAGAACGGCGCATACTTTCCACAGCACGGTACGTTGCTTGGTTTCGCAGGCCCTGATCGTAGGGAAGTGCGCACTCCGGTTGACGAATGCTACTTCATAATGCCCGTACATTTCCGGCTGGACGGTGGCAGCTGTGGCCGGTTTGCAAAAGAAATAGTCGATTAAGTCAGAGCAAATTTGTTAGTTGTACATACAATTTGCGAACGCCCCCAACATTCAAACAATCAGCTAGGCAAAGGAAAAGGGCCGGTGACGCGCCGACCCTGAACTAGTTGTACTTGTAGGCCGTTCAAACGTTGGCCGGGCCGAAGTCTAGATACGGCAAAGCATACGGCTGCCAATCCAGATCCTTTTTCTTTCCATAGAGCCAAGTTTCCTGGAACAGAATGATACCCATGGGATCGTTGGTTTCCCATTCGTGCATCATGGTCTGGAAGGCCGCTTGCCGTGCTGCTGGGTCGGGGTCAGTCTCCAGCACCCTGCCGCCTGCATTGAACGCCTCGTTAACCCAGCCCCAGCCGCGGCCTTTCATCACCTTTGGCCTGAATAGTCGCCAAAGGATAGTGGCCGGGTCCTGCCACACCATCGTTGCCGACATGTTGCGGATCGAATGATGCGCCTTGGTTATCTGCTTCCAGTTCTCGCGTATCTGCAGCTCGACGTTGATCCCGGCGCCGCGCCACATCTCGGCCAGAACTTCGGCGACAGCGACCTCGGTGTCGATTACGTTTGGAAGAAGCGGATAGTCGATGACTTCGCCATTGTAGCCAGACAATGCCAGCTCTTCTTTGGCGCGTTCGATGTCGTAGACTGGCTTGGGATAGTTCGCATCATAGATGTCCCCGAAACTGGGTAGCTGCAGTCCGTTTGGTACTGACGCGCGCCCCGCGAACAGCGCGTCTGCGATAAGCTGACGATCCACCGATAGACTGAGCGCGCGGCGGAAATGCACGTTTTTCATCATCGGATGCGCAAAGTCACCCTGATTAAAAATCAGAATGCGCATCTTAGCGCCGGGCCCGCCAACAACTTCGATGTCGTCGTAATTTTCGACGGTACTAATCTGATCGGCCGGAAGCACTGTGAACATGTCGAAGTCCCCAGATGCTAGCCCGGCAATTCGCCCGGCAACTTCGGGAACCTCGACAAACTTGAGCGACGCCAAATTCGGCTGACCGCGCCAGTGATCATCGAAGGCTTCGAGATTGAAAGCATCGGTGTTTAGGCTCGAGACTTTGAAGGGCCCGGTGCCGACGGGATTCAACGCCCAGGCAGTGTAACTCGCTGCCGCCTGATATGCCCGCTTGTTGACAACCTCTCCGCTCCACATTGCAAAGCGTTGCTCAAGGATAGGGTCGACACCATCCATTACGATCCGTAAGGTCAACGGATCGACCACATGAACTTCCGCGATATTGGAGAAGAATTGCGAAAGCCGTACGGGTCCATCGCTTTCGCGCCTCTCTTTCGAATAGGTGAAGGCCACGTCTTCGGCGGTCATTGTGTCGCCATTGTGGAACTTCACACCTTCACGAAGATGAAACGTAATTTCCTTGTGATCTTTGATCTCCCAGGATGTGGCCAGACCTGGCCCCGGGTCCATCTGGTTTTGGAAGTCCAGTTCAATCAGTTTATCGAACACATTGTATGAAATCGGCACGGTAAAGTCCGAGGTGTCGCGGCCTGGACTGATGTTCTCGGGCAACCTTTGCACGCCAACAACAACATTGCGCCTGTCTTGCGCGTATGCAAATTGCGGGACAATCGCGGCTCCGGCTGCAACGCCAAGCCCCTGCATGAATCCCCGCCTAGCAAGTGTGATCATTTCTCTCTCCCTGATTTCTCGAATCGGTGCAGGCACCGCAAGCGAATGCGATGATTGTGTCATATCATACATTACAAATCAATATGAATTGAATGTATGTTTGTTTGGCGGCGGGGATCGCCTCGTGAATGAGCCCAACTACGGCACAGATTTGGAAGCAGTCGTTTGAAAAAACTTTGGCTTTGTCGGTTTCGTCCGCGTTGCCGCCATCCGCCCGGGCCAAAATGCTGCACCTTGCACCAACGGCCGCTTACGGGAAGGCGATTGATCCAGACTTCCGGAAGTCGAATGTCGGCTTAGGGCCGTCAGTGCCTGAACGGGCTTTGCCGAAACGCGGATGCTGCGCCGCCTCCGAGGTCGGCTCCGAGCCGTTAGTGTCACTTGCTGTATAGGAAACGAATGTTCGACAGGCGCGATGAGCGGACATAGGCAGCTGGACTGCTGGTCCAAACTAGCCATTCGAGATGGGATTGAACGCCCCATTGCAGTAAACGCGTTTCCGCCCGTCATTCAGTCATAGAGACGTTTTCGTCGGCATTGGCCGGGTCTCGGGAAAAACCGAGCGTTGTCTGGTGGCAGAAAGGCGAGCTGAACTTGCGGACGATTATTCCGCCGCCAAAGCCTTCTGTCGGCAGTAACACGACGCCTTGATTGGCACCTCGGCCCTGGCCACGGCCTTGTCCAGCTGCAGCTTGATGTGAGCTGCTTCGACCTTTTCGCCGCGCCGGGTGAGGCATTCGTGCAGACCGTGCAGGCTCCATACGTTGCCCGGGTGCTGGCACGCCCGGCTGAGTGTAGCGTCCAGGCCAAGATCCGCACGGTAGACCGCTTCCGCTTCCTCCATCTCCCCCTGTTCAAGCAGCAGGGCTCCCAGCGCGTGGCGCGTGGGTTGCATCCAGCCCCAGGGTTCGTCGTAGGGAAGGTTGTCATCGATCTCGACAGATCTGCGCAAATGATTGAATGCGACCTCGTGCTCCCCTTTATGATACGCGAGTTCGCCAAGCATCATTTGTTCAGCGACTCTCAGTATGTCACGGCAGGTGTTGTTGAACAGCATGCGGCTTTCGGGAACACTCGCCAAGGCATCATAGAACTCGGCTTTTTCATTTTCTGCGTCCGTGATCCTGTGCAAGTTGGCCAAGGCGACTGTTCGGGCGTACCTCATCATGGCGATGGTTACGCTGTATAGGTCTTCATCGGCGGGCAGAACCTGATCGAGAATATCCTGCCATCGCCCAAACCTGATCAGGACATGCTGTTTCATCGGGATGAACCCTTCAAACCAGTCCGCCATGGGCTGAAGAGTGTCCGAAGGCAAAGTGGCCATCAATTCTTCTGCTGCTTCCAGCGCAGCGGTGGGCTGCCCCAGGAACATCGCGCCGTAGATTTTGAAGTGATAGTTGTGACAACGATAGACGGAATAGAAGTTGTCCGGTCCCTCGCGCTCAAGGAACTTCCGGTCCGCCACGATGGCCGAATGGTTGCGCAGCACAACATTCATGTAGTCCCCGCACAAAACGTCGATATGGGTCGGCATATGAAGTAGGTGCCCAGCCTCAGGCACCAATGCGCTGAGGACATCGCCGTGGCGGAGCGCCCGCTCGGGATGCGGCGACATTTCCATCAGGTGGATGTACATGTGCAAAAGCCCCGCGTGCTGCCACGCTCCGGGAAGAGATTCGAATGCCTTGTCGAGTACGGCGATGGCTTCAAGCGTGTCGGCCCCATCCGCAGGCTTACCGGTTGGAAGGTCCCAGAGCTGCCAAGGGGTCCGGTTCATGATCGACTCGGCGAAAACAGCGCACACGTCCAGATCCTGACTGAAGTCAGCATGCACCTTGCGCATCGCTTCGGCGAATGCATCGTTCCAGGGGCTGAAATCCTCGATATCCGATGAGGCCGGATAACGCGCCGGGATTGCTTCAATAAGGGCACGCTCAACGGGTGTCAGTTCGCTCAGCAGTGCGGTCGCCGCCTCGATTGAAGATTTCGCCAAGGCAATACAATCGGGCTTTTCTTCCTCTTCGAATGTCTCCCAAGGTTTGTTGTAGTTCGGCCCGATGCAGTAGGCGATGCCCCAGTGTGCCATTGCGCAGGCGGGATCGGCTGTCACGGCTTTTTGAAAGCAAACGATCGCTTCTTCGTGGTTGTAGGCATAGGTCCAGGCCAATCCCCGATCGAACCAAAGCTGGGCCTCATCGGACGATGTTGACACCTTCCAAGTGTAATTCCCGAGATCGTAGTATTCCATCGCCGCATCCCCCCTCTGCTTGCCTGAAGGCTACAACACGGGAACCCATGTCGAAAGGGGATTTGTGCCGAAGTTGCTATCTGCAACTACCAGTCGTTCAATCGCAGCGGCCGGACGGCAGCTGCGTCCGCATAGCCGACTCAGAAACTAGAAAAACGGAATCTTAATCTAGCGATGGCCTGAACTGTGTCTATCAAAAAGACAGTGTAAAATGCCTCTGTCCGAAGCCAACCAACCCTTGCAAGACGACCACGGTCGTGGGGCAGACCGACCCCCTCGACAAACGTCAATTCCTGCACCATATCCCACCCTCATGACCGACCTCGACCATATCCGCAATTTCTCCATCGTCGCCCATATCGACCACGGGAAATCCACGCTTGCTGACCGGCTGATCCAGCTGACCGGCACCGTTGCTCAACGCGACATGAAAGAGCAGATCCTGGATTCGATGGACATCGAACGCGAACGCGGGATTACTATCAAAGCCAACACCGTGCGGATCGAATACCCGGCAAAAGATGGCGAGACCTATATCCTCAACCTGATCGACACACCGGGCCACGTTGACTTCGCCTACGAAGTCAGCCGCTCGATGCAGGCCGTCGAAGGCTCGCTTCTGGTCGTGGACGCCAGCCAAGGCGTCGAGGCACAAACCCTCGCCAACGTCTATCAGGCCATCGAAGCCGATCACGAGATTGTTCCGGTCCTGAACAAGATCGACCTTCCGGCGGCCGACATCGACCGTGTTGCGGAACAGATCGAAGATGTCATCGGCATCGACGCCACAGACGCCGTGCAGATCAGCGCCAAAACCGGCATCGGCATCCCCGAGGTGCTGGAAGCCATCGTTACACGCTTGCCATCCCCCAAAGGCGACCGCGACGCGCCCTTAAAGGCGATGCTGGTCGACAGTTGGTATGACCCCTACCTCGGCGTCGTCGTCATGATCCGCGTCATCGACGGCACGGTCAAAAAGGGCGACCAGATCAAGATGATGCAGACCGGTGCCAAATACGGCATCGACAAGCTTTCGGTCCTGAAACCCGAGATGGTCGACATCAAAGAGCTTGGCCCCGGCGAAATCGGCGTCCTGACCGCATCCATCAAACAGGTCCGCGACACCCGCGTCGGAGACACCATCACGCACGAGAAAAAGGGCACGCCCAACGCGCTCCCGGGCTTTAAACCCGCACAACCCGTCGTCTTCTGCGGCCTCTTCCCCGTCGACAACGCCGAGTTCGAAGACCTGCGCGACGCCATCGAAAAACTCGCCCTGAACGACGCCAGCTTCACCAACGAAATGGAAACCTCTGCCGCCCTCGGCTTCGGCTTCCGCTGCGGTTTCCTCGGCCTGCTCCACCTCGAAGTCATCCGCGACCGCATCGAACGTGAATACGGCATCGACCTGATCACCACCGCGCCCAGCGTGATCTACCACGTCTACATGCGCGACGGCACCATGACCGAACTGCACAACCCCGCCGACATGCCCGACATGACCCTGGTCGACCACCTGGAAGAACCCCGCATCAAGGCCACTATCCTTGTGCCCGACGAATACCTGGGCGACGTCCTGAAACTCTGCCAGGACCGCCGCGGCATCCAACAAGACCTGACCTATGCCGGATCGCGCGCCATGGTCGTCTATGACCTGCCATTGAACGAGGTCGTCTTCGACTTCTACGACCGCCTGAAATCCGTCACCAAAGGCTATGCCAGCTTTGACTATCAGATGACCGGCTACCGGACCGACAACCTGGTGAAAATGTCGATCCTGGTGAATGACGAGCCTGTGGACGCCCTGTCCATGATGGTCCACCGCGACCGCGCCGAGATGCGGGGCCGCGCCATGGTCGAAAAACTAAAAGACCTGATCCCCCGCCACATGTTCAAAATCCCGATCCAGGCGGCGATTGGCGGCAAAGTGATCGCGCGCGAGACCTTGTCGGCATTGAGGAAAGACGTGACCGCGAAGTGTTATGGTGGGGATGCCACGCGTAAGCGGAAGCTGCTGGATAAGCAGAAGGCCGGGAAGAAGAAGATGCGGCAGTTTGGGAAAGTGGAGATTCCGCAGGAGGCGTTTATAAACGCACTTAAAATGGACAGCTGAAAGCTGACCATTTTTTGTGCGGGTGGCCGGCAGCTATTCACGCAGTGAATCGCGTGGCCACACCCGGAAGTTGGGGTGCGTCAACTGTTCGACTACAGCTAGGGGAATAGGTCTTGCTGTTTTGTGCTCTTAACTGGAAATATGCCCAGTAGTTGCCAAGTCTTAGGACGCTTCTTCATGTTACCAATCGCGAAGTATAAGCCGCTTTCTACATAATCATGACAATAGGTTTTTTCTAAATGCCTTAATGTCGCCTCTTCGCCGTACTTCCGACGATGATTGAAAAATGTCGCGGACGTCTCCCAGTCTGAACAAGTCTTTCTGTGTGGTCCGTCCTCATCAAAATAGTGCATTGTAAACTCGTAAGGACAAGGTTCGTATGCGGCGATTTCCTCTTCGATTAGAGAGAGCTGCGCTGATTGCGCCGCAAATCGTTCGCGCATCTTATTGAGTTCAACATCGGTGCGCTTTTTTGATGCAAATCTAACGTTTTTTGGTCGGATTAAGGCCAGAGACATATCTTCGGCCGAGGCGTATTTCTCTGACGGAGTCAGTGCCCTGGCGACCAAAGAAGCCTTTTCAGCGGACTTCTTTGTCCTTCCGACAATATGAATCGACTCCTCGTGCACGCGGCAACTTTCTGGTCTGTGGTCACTGGCGTGTTTGCGGTAATCGAATTCGACGATATCCCAACGCTTGAAGGATTGGTCGCCTTGCAGTCGACGAAATCGAATTGGGAAAAGGCGTTTCCAGTTTCCGTCTGCTGTCAATCCGGCGCAGCACACGGTTTCAGCGTATGTCTTACTCGGCTGCGGTGAGGCCTTTACGAGAATTGTAACGCGGGATTGAGATACCATCTTCCAAATACTGCTCAGGGTGATCCGCAACCAAATTTAATACTTCAAATCCACGCTCAACAGCCTCGTCTGCAATATACGATCTGTGGCAGATGGATGCGCATCGTTCGAAACATAGCATGCAGGTTTTACGCCCAACTGCAACTGAAAGTAGATTTGTTAACGCTTCTTGCGCGCTAGGGGAGGCAAGATGATTAAGAAAAACACGCTCAAACTCTAGAATATTCCCAGATTTCGCCGCGTCACGGCCCGGCTTTGGATCACCGAGTTCTTTAAAGTGTAAATACTCAATGCCTTCTCTTGCCAATCGATCGCGTAAGGAGTTCTTTGATAGCCCTTTTTTCCGAGACAACGGGAGTTCTCGAACATCGGCGAGAACCTGAACGCCGATGTTCTTTAGCGTCGCAACCAAGCGATCAATATCGCTGCCCTCGTAGCCAATTGTATAGAGTGGTGTCATCGTCGCCTCCTTTTCTGCTTAGAGTTCAGTTGAACAATCTAATCAAGAAATCACTAACCGATTGGAGTCTGGGGTGGGTTTTTTGCCACTCGCCAATAGATTGTTGAGAATTTTTTGGCAAACCGTTGCTTGTTTTGACGCCGGATTCTCCAATAACCGACCACAACCCAACCACCTGCCGCCGCAAAACCCCGGCCCGCGCACCCGATCCAACGTCTCCCCGGCGCTCCGCGCGTTCAATCCCCGAAACGTCCACTGGACGTTTCGCCCTTCGGGTTTGGGATTGAACCCCCCGCCCGATTTACGTCCAAATCACCCAATTCCCACTACACCTTCATCATAATCCGGGGCTAAAAACCCCCATCTATTGACGAAGGAAGAGATGAAAACATGGAATTTTTGTCGAATATCTTTGGTGGCAGCCCGGCAATTGGCATCGCCGCAGTTCTCTGCGGTATCGCTCTTTTGTATCTTGTTGTCGCCCGCACGATGAAGAAACGTAGCGACGAGCAATAGTCGATAGGCGCGTGGCGGGTTTTCCCTGTCACGCGCCAATTATCCCGTAGGCCGGGGTTTCACCCCGGCACCACCTAACCAGTATCAGAACAGATCGGTGCCCCGGCTTTCAGCGGCAGAATCCACCGCCACAGCGCCAACTGCACCAACCGCCACCGGCACACATCCGGAAATGGCGCTCACGCCAAAAACCATCACCGCAATCAAAGCAAATTTCGAAGACATCAGAGTTCCTCCTGTTGGCGCGATTTATGCCGCGCTTTCGTCACTGCCCACAAGCCACCGGCGCGGAAACGGTCAATTCCGGGCATTCGTGTTACACCTTGCGCACATCCGGGGCCAAACCCGGGGGTAAAGAAGGGACAGAACTCGACACCAGAACTACGCGTTGAAATGTTGATCGGTTGCACCTCGCACTACACGAGCATTATGCGGACCACGTTATTTACCATGCTTGGCATTGCGGCCGTTCTTGAACTTGGTGGGGGTGGATATTCGTCGGATCTGATCATGCTGACGATTGCCATCACTGCCTATGGTGTTCTGGCGGGCGGTGCTGCTTTGGATGACATTACCGCGCTGCGCGTTGATATGGACGATGCCACGGCGGCCAGGAACTATGGCAAGCTGATCCAGGCCCGCAATATTCCCGCGTTGAAGATGACCTCTTCCGTGCTGTTGGGATTGGTTGGGCTTGCGCTTCTGATCTCGGCCCTTACCTGAGCGAACTCTTAAACGGGGCGTAAACGCCCCGTTCGGGTCCACCGACGTAATACCGACGCGATACAGACAGTGATTTCCTGGGGCCGATTCGCTCTGATTCGCCCTATGTGACGCAGGATTCGGGCCGAAACCACGCAACGCACGCCTTTGCAGGCGCAGAAAACGGTCTTTTTCCGGTATTTCAACAAATTTTTAGTTATCCCGTGACAGGTTGTTCAGAAGGTTCAGATTTCCAAAACTGTCCACAGAAATACCCCCCGGATACCAACAGGTTATCCCCATCTAATTTTTATGCTGCACTGCTATTGTCTTGCCCGAAGCCTCGGGATTTGTGACTTTGTTTCTACCGCAACGGAGCTTCGGCAAAAGGGCGGGCCGCGAGACCTCTCAAGGTGGAAGCGATACGGAACGGCACATCAGTACCGGGAAGGATCGGGGAAAGTTTGAGGGAAGCCGGAAAAGAACGGACGACCTTCGGGTTGAAAGGGAAAGTCAGGTGGATCAAGGGTTTAGCGGGTTATGGAGGATCGCAAGATCAGACATAACAGCGGAGGGTCTTCGGATCCAATGCACGGGCCAATCGCCCCTTGGGGGGAAAGGTTCATTGAAGGCGTCAGGGTGTGTTGGCAACAGCACGATGCGAAGACCGCGTCTGAGCACCTGGCGCCTTCATCTATTAAAAACCCCGGAAATTTTAATGACTTCTCAACGAAAAACGGGATCCGACCGCTTCCGCTATCGAACCCCGCCCTGCGTCAGTGATGCAGTACCGCGTCTACGCACCTGTAAGGTGACCGATACACGCGTGACTCGCACAAATCAACCAGATGTCGCGTTTTTGTTGAGCGGATCCACAACATTCTCTTATGCGACCCAGATATAGTGTTATCTGGGCTAACCCGCAGCTTTCTCTTGCACCTCATCGACTTCGTAAGGTGCGACTCGCTTCCAAGGCTCTAAGTTGGTAATCTGCCTTTGTTATTTAGTGTTGGGGGTACTATGGGACGATTGTTTATTATCGCCGTCGCGGTGGGTGCTGCGTCATTTGCATACTATGAATACACCGGTCACAGCATTCTTAAAGGTGTTCAATCAATCTCGTTCGGTGGCAGCGGCCCGGCGGTAGGCGCCGGAGCTTTTGCTGGTGGTTACGGCATGGCTGCAGGGTCAAGCCGGTCTACGGGAGGGTCCATGCGATCCATGGGCAGCGGAATTGGCGCTAGCTTCGGGGCGGCCAAGTAGAACTTTTGAATCGCAAGAACTGATCCAACTGGCGCACCACGGTTCGCCGGAACTAAAGTTTATTCGGCGTAATACGATGAAAATAACCAAAAAATAGAATACTCTGACGTCCACGAATTGCCACATTCAATCACTAATTTAGCAGACAACCGTTAACCGGAGGTAAAATTGGGTCGCCTGCTGTTGATATTCGCCATTGCGCTTGGAGCTTACCACTTGCTGTCGGGGCCGGGTGGAATTCGCGTAAGCACTGGCAACGGAGGAGGCGCAATTGGCGGCTACAGCAGTTCTTCGTCAAGTGCCATTCAAGGCGTCAAAAATGCGGCCGGTGGTATCGTCAACTAAGATAATCTGACCTCTCTGATCCCGCCTCAAATACACCCCAGATTATCCCGGATTCGGAAACGAACTGTTTTTGTGTTACGCTTCTGGCATTTAGATCAAGTTCTTGGGGGTTGAGTTATGAATCTTCGTTTGATGACTGCTGCTGTTGTTCTGCTTGCCGGCTATCTTGCATTTGGCGATGCGCTGCACGCCAGCATGATTAGTACACCGGAATCATTTGCGTCGGATGTCGGCCATAGTATCGGTTCCGTGATGTCCGGAATTGTCACAAGTGTGAGCGGCTTGCTCGGAAGTTAAAGCGGTATCAAGTTCGGAACACCTTAAGCACTTAAGAAGGCGTCAACCGCTGCCTCAAACGCGCGCGGGCGGTCGGCATGAAGCCAGTGTCCTGCCCCAGGAATTTTTGCGAACTTTGCCTTTGGAAAAAGGTTGCGGATGGTTTCGCGGTGTTCAGAGAGGACATAATCGCTCTCCGCCCCTGATAGAAAAAGAGATGGCCCTTCAAATTGACCCGAAATCTCGGGAAAACCAATGATACTATCCATTTCCGCCGCGAGCACATCTAAGTTCAGGCGCCATTTTTTGGCTTTTACGTCCAGCGATTGAAGCAAAAATGCCCTCACTCCAGGGGCGTCAACGTGGTCCCGCAATTGGCGATCAGCATCACCCCTTGTTTGAATAGCGCTTAGGTCGATTGAGCGCATCGCGTCGATCATGTGCATCTGCGTATGCCGATAAGTCACAGGAGAAATATCTGCGACAATCAGTTTGCGAACTTTACCGGGATACTTTAGCGCAAGCGCCATCGCTGCCTTACCGCCCATCGAGTGGCCCAGTGCATCGGTGCCTGCGGAAATTTCATTTGCTAAATCAGTTGCCAGGTCCTGATATGTATGTGTTTCAAACCAAGGACTTGCACCGTGGTTTCTCATATCAACAGCCGACACATGTCGCCCTGCGGAAAGGCGCTTGGCAACCACCCCCCAGTTGCGCGCCGAGCCGAACAGGCCATGCGCGATCAGCAACGGTGTGGCGTCTGAATTGCTTTCATGGACAAGTTTATTCAACATGACTTCTCTTAGCGCGACAGTCGCGGTATCGCCAGTGATATGGAAACCGCTGACCGTATCCAAATCATGGCCGACAGAATTGCGACCCAGCTGCGCGTAAAATCTGGCGGCATGCAGGATGTCGTCGAAAGGGCAGGACGAAAGTTGCCCAATCGGTTGTCAAATGAACTGCAAACTTTACTAGAGGCAGAAGTTATTTCATCCAATCCAAAACTTCATTGGCAGATTGATGAGAAAAAGCTGAAACGTGCCGAACGTCGGGTGAACGCATTCTTGGATACTCAAAATCCAATGCTTGCGCGCTGGGGAGACGTTCTTGATTTCGTCGCCAAGGTTGCATTCGTCTTTGTTTTGGTTGTTCTGTCAGTATTCTTTTACTTGCTGAACACCGGTTACTTTGATTAGGGCCGGGCAACGGCAGATGATGACCTTGTCACCATCTGTCGAGAACCAAATGTCTTAAAGGTTTGGATAAAGTGGGAACTTCTTACAAAGTTCGATGACTTCATTGCGCACGCGTGCTTCTACATCGCCGTTTCCGTCCTCGCCATTCTCTGCAAGCCCGTCCACAACCTCAACAATCCAACGTGCAATCTGGCGAAACTCCTCTTCGCCAAATCCACGGGTGGTGCCGGCTGGCGTACCCACGCGGATACCTGAGGTAACGAACGGTTTCTCGGGGTCGAATGGCACGCCGTTTTTATTGCATGTGATGTTGGCGCGTCCCAGGGCAGCTTCGGTTGCTTTGCCGGTTACGCCTTTGGGCCGCAAGTCAGCAAGCATCAGGTGATTGTCGGTGCCACCAGACACGATATCAATGCCGCCTTTCATCAGTTCGTCGGCAGTTGCTCGGGCATTGGATACCACTTGTGCGGTGTAGGATTTAAACTCAGGACGCAACGCCTCGCCAAAAGCCACAGCTTTTGCCGCGATTACGTGCATCAACGGACCACCTTGCAATCCCGGGAAGACTGCAGAATTCACTTTCTTTGCAATAGCTTCATCATTGGTCAAGATCAGGCCGCCGCGAGGACCGCGCAGAGATTTATGCGTAGTCGAAGTGACAACATGGGCATGTGGCAATGGCGAAGGATGTTGACCGCCTGCCACTAGTCCGGCGATGTGTGCCATATCCACCATGAGGACCGCGCCGATTTCGTCGGCGATCTCGCGGAATGCAGCCCAGTCCCAGGTGCGCGAATAGGCGGTTCCACCTGCAAGGATCAGTTTTGGTTTGTGCTCGCGTGCTTTTTCACGAACTTCCTCCATATCCAAGCGCTCGTCCTGGGGACGCACACCATAGGACACTACGTTAAACCATTTGCCGGACATGTTGACAGGCGAGCCATGTGTTAGGTGCCCGCCAGAGTTCAGGTCCAATCCCATAAACGTGTCGCCAGGTTTCAGGAGTGCGAGAAACACAGCCTGGTTCATTTGGCTGCCTGAGTTTGGTTGGACGTTCGCGTAAAGCGCGCCAAAGAGTTCTTTGGCGCGTTCTATTGCCAATGTTTCGGCAACGTCGACATATTGACAGCCGCCGTAGTATCGCCGCCCGGGATAGCCCTCGGCATACTTGTTGGTCATGACTGACCCTTGCGCTTCCATTACAGCGGCGCTGACGATGTTTTCGGAAGCGATCAACTCGATTTCTTCGCGCTGACGGCCAAGTTCGGATCTAATTGAGCCAAAAATTTCGGGGTCGCGGGTTTCTAGGGCTTCGGTGAAAAAACCGCTGTCGCGGACAGTGTCGTACATATCGGGCCTCCCAGAAGGGCACGGTTGGATTTGGCGCGTGCATAAACGGAAATTGAAGCAGGGCAAAGCGGCGATTCCGGCACTTTGCCGTGCAATCTCGTCACAGTGTTTCGTCAGCAGGACTTGTGTTTCTGATCGGCACGCGCAATCGTTCCAGACAAACCTAGACGGCGAGGGCCAAATGGGCACCAAAATTTCGTTCCGAGCAAGCGAGGTGCCCGTCGCGCAAGAGGCGCTTTTGACACTGATAGATCGCTACGGACAACACGACGCCGAAAATGCGGATGTGATTGTTGCACTTGGCGGTGATGGCTTCATGCTTCAGACGCTGAACGAGGTTCGACCACTGGCCAAGCCAGTATATGGGATGAACCGCGGGACTGTCGGCTTTCTCATGAACACATACAGCGAGGATGACTTGCCAGAACGTCTGTCAGAGGCGGAGGAGGCAGCTATCAACCCATTGGCCATGCGGGCTGAAAACGAAGATGGAGAGATCACAGAAGCTCTTGCAATTAATGAGGTTTCATTGCTGCGCGCGGGGCCGCAAGCAGCGCGGTTGAAGATTTCGGTCGATGGCCGTCCGAGAATGGAAGAGCTTGTCTGCGATGGTGCTCTGGTCGCGACGCCAGCAGGTTCCACGGCCTACAATTATTCAGCACATGGACCTATTTTGCCGATTGGCGCCGAAGTTTTGGCGCTGACGGCGGTGGCCGCATTTCGTCCCCGACGATGGCGCGGGGCTTTGCTGCCTAAATCGGCAACTGTGCGGTTTGACGTCCTGAACCCGTCGAAAAGGCCGGTGATGGCGGATGCTGACAGTCGGCCGGTGCGCAATGTGTTGTGGGTTGAAGTGCGGAGCGACAGCACTCAGAGCCACCGATTGCTGTTTGATCCAGGCCACGGATTGGATGAACGCCTGATCCGAGAGCAATTTTTCTGACGGAACCAAAGGGGACACTATGCCTTTGAAAACAACGTGTATTGGCGCCTACCCAAAGCCCAACTACGTCCCGGTTACAGACTGGTTTCAGGTTGGGCACGATACAACGGACTACAACGATCGAGTTCTTAGGGTCTGGGAAGAGGCGCAAACGCCTGAAGCGCAGGAACTTATGGATCTGGCAACCGCAGAAGTGGTTCGTGATCAGATTGAGTGCGGCGTTGACGTACCAACCGATGGCGAAGTTCGGCGCGAAAACTATGTTCATTATCAGTGCCGTCACTTTGATGGGTTCGATTTCCAATCCCTGACCAAGCGGGTATTGCGGAATGGAGCATATGTTTCGGAATTGCCGACTATACGCGGGCCGGTGCGGGCGCGTGGGGAAAGCGTGTTGGTACGCGATTGGCAAATTGCCCAAGCCGCTTCGGACCGACCGGTAAAGATCACACTACCGGGGCCGATGACGATCTCGGATACGACGGCTGATGTTTTCTATAACGATGCCGAGCGGCAGGCAGAAGATCTTGCGGCCGCTCTGAATACAGAGGTGCGGGCGCTTGTGGAGGCCGGTTGCAAGAATATTCAGATCGACGAACCGATATTCGCGCGAAAGCCGGAGCAGGCGCTGGAATATGGTATGCGAACGTTAACAAAATGCTTTGAAGGCGTTCCCAGTGATGTGACGCGAGTTGTTCACATGTGCTGCGGTTATCCTAACAGACTGGATGACATGGATTACCCCAAAGCCGAGCAAGACAGCTATGTCCGTATTGCCGAAGCGGTTGACGGGTTGGTGGATCAAATCAGCATCGAAGACGCGCATCGGCATAACCCGGCAGAGCTGTTCCCGCTTTTCGAAGTCTCCACGCTGATTGTGGGATTTGTAACCGTCGCTTCAAGCCGGGTTGAGGCCGTCGACGAGATTCGGGCGCGTATGGAGGAGGTTTTGCAGCATATGCCGGCGGATCGCGTGATGGCCGCGCCTGATTGTGGATTGGGGTTTCTGGGCCGTGATCTGGCAATGACAAAACTCAGAAACCTGTCCGAGGCCGCCAAGTCTTTCTGAAACCGTTGCGTCTGCGCCGCGCCTGATATTGCTTGGATACTCGGCTATTGAGCCGCAGTTCTTCTGGTGGCAATCTGACCAGAACAAAAACAGGTGTGGCAACGATCCACATCAGGGGCAACGAGCGAGGCCTATCCATGAATGAAGCAGCGGTTTTGGCCGATGATTTGCGTGCGCGTATTCTGAACGAACCTGACGTGATCCTAAGCGATCCAGACGTGATGCGAGCTTTGATCGCAGCCAATGAGCGTGCCATGGGTGGAAATATCGTGGATTTGCGAGGTGTTGCGATGGAGCGGTTGGAAGATCGTTTATCGCGGCTTGAGGACACTCATAAATCGGTCATCGCAGCGGCCTACGAGAATTTGGCCGGAACAAACCAAATTCACCGCGCGATTTTAGCTTTTCTTGAGCCGCATGAATTTGACGAATTCCTTCGCCGTCTGGGCGACGACGTTGCTGATATCCTGCGGGTAGGGCGAGCACGATTGATCTTGGAAAGTCATGAAAATGCAATGGACCCAGCTTTGGCCAGTGTAAGCGACGTTTTGTCAATTGCGGCACCAGGCTTTTGCGAAGACTACATCGGTCGCGGAAAGGCCGCGCGCCAGGTAACATTGCGATCTGTGGAGCCCGGGCAGGGAACAATCTACGGCAAGAACAACGACTGGGTAAAATCGGAAGCCTGTCTGCATTTGGATTTTGGCGAAAACAGATTGCACGGTATGTTGGCTTTTGGCTCGGATGACCCGCACCAGTTCACACAACATCAGGGAACGGATTTGCTGAGTTTCATGGGCGGTGTCTTCGAACGCGCGATGCGCCGCTGGTTGGGGTGATCAGTGCTGGTCTGAGCGATGCGGTAGACCGCTGGCTGGCCGAGATGGGTGCGATTGGTGATCGTTCACCCAATACGATTACAGCTTATCAGGCTGACGTTCATGGGTTCCTAAGTTTTGTGCAAAGTCACCATGGCGAGAGAGCCGGAGCCGCGAAACTTGGAAACTTGTCGACCCGCGATATGCGATCATGGATGGCCCACGAAAGAGCGCGCGGTGTTGGGGCGCGATCATTGGCGCGGGCGCTTTCGGCGGTCAAAAACTTTGTTGGGTGGATGGCGGAACGCGAGGGATTTGATCCGTCTGCGGTCTTGATGACGCGATCGCCCAGGTTTCAGAAAAAACTGCCAAGGCCACTGGAGATCGATGCTGCGAAGGCTGTTATCGACGCGGTTGAATTTCAATCGGTGGAAGATTGGGTTGCGTTGCGTGATGCGGCGGTGCTGACTCTTCTTTACGGTTGTGGATTGCGGATTTCTGAAGCTCTGGCCTTGCGCGGAAAGGATGTGCCGTTGGGCAAGGCACTTCGCATTATTGGTAAGGGACAAAAAGAACGTATTGTGCCAGTTATTCCCGCAGCGGAAGCAGCCCTGGACGCCTATTTTGGAGTTTGCCCGTTTGAAATTGAGTCTGATGCGCCGTTGTTTCGCGGTGTTCGTGGCGGGGCGTTAAGCGCGCGGATTGTCCAAAAGGCAATGGCTGGTGCACGGGCGCAGCTGGGTTTGCCGGCAACTGCGACGCCGCACGCCATGCGGCACAGCTTTGCCACCCACTTGTTGAATGCAGGTGGTGATTTGCGGTCAATACAAGAGTTGTTGGGGCATGCCTCGTTATCAACTACTCAGGCCTATACGGCGGTGGATACTGCGCGTTTGATGGAAGTTTATGATGCGACGCATCCTCGGGCGCGGTGAGATGTTCAACATCTGCTGGCGCTTACATGCAAATTCCGGCATGAGGTTGGGATGAATATCAAGACCCAAGCCTATCTGGTCCATCTCTTCACGGCGACAGGTGCCGTTTTGGCAATGCTCGCTATGTTGGAGGCCGTCGATGGCGATTGGTCGATGATGTTCTTTTGGCTAATCGTTGCTTTTGCAGTTGATGGTGTTGACGGGCCTTTGGCGCGAAAAACTAACGTCAAAATCAACGCTCCACGCATAGATGGCAACCTGTTGGATATGATCATTGACTATCTGACGTATATTTTCATTCCGGCGTTTGCCTTGTTTGCTTCGGGTCTATTGCCCGGATGGACGGGATGGTTTGCGATCATTGTGATTACGTTTGCTTCCGCCTTGTATCTGGCTGACACGCGAATGAAGACCAGAGATTACAGCTTTTCGGGGTTTCCGGGGTGTTGGAATATGGTGGTGATCGTGTTGTTTGCGGTTGAACCCAATTTTTGGATCAGCCTGCTTATCGTGACGGTTCTGGCGGTTGCGATGTTCCTGCCGATCAAATTTGTGCACCCGGTCAGGACGGAACGCTGGCGGTCTATTACGTTACCTGTGGCCCTGGCGTGGACGTTCTTTGCGGGCTGGGCGGCCTGGGCGAATTTTCATCCCGATAGCTGGGCGTATTGGGGGCTGATCGTGACCTCGCTATGGTTGATCGGGGCCGGAGCCGCGCAACAATATTTCTATAAAGAACAACTTTAAAGGCGCGTCGCGGCAACGCCTGCCACGATTAGAGCTGCGGCAGCAATCTTCACACGATCCATTGGTTCTTTGAAAACCAGCCAGCCGATGAGAACAGCAAATAAGATTGAGGTTTCTCGAAGTGCGGCGACAAGAGCGATCGGTGCAACGGTCATCGCCCAAATTGCAATTGTGTAGGCACCGAAAGAAGCAGTGGCTGCGATGCTTCCTAGTGCCCAAGCCCTCGGCGGTGCCTTGACAATTCCCGGCCCTCGCAGCGCGATCATCACAGGTGTTAGCAACACTGCATCGACAACAAATAGCCAGGCAACAAACTGGATCGGATCCCCGGCAACGCGCGCGCCCATACCGTCAACAATTGTGTAACCAGCGGTGGCCATTGCCGAGAACAATGCAAAAGGAACCAATTTGCGGGTTTCGCCCGAAAGGAAAGCTCCCCGCCCCATCAAGCCAATGCCAAATCCCAGGATCAAGATGCCGACCACTTCTGGCAAGCGTATGATATCGTTTAAGAACAGTCCGCTGACTAGCAGCACCATAAGTGGAGCAGCTCCGCGCGCTATTGGATAGACGCGACTAAGGTCACCTTGTTCATAGGCGTAGGTAAGGAAAACTTTGTAGGCAGCATGAAAAACGCCAGATACTGCCAGCCATGCCCAGACTTCCAGAGTGGGCCAGTCGCGAGTCATCGCAAGAACCAACCCGGCAACCCCTTGAACAAAGGTCAGGATCATCATGATCGCAACCTTTGACTGCACGAGCCTGATCAACGCGTTCCAGGACGCATGCAGCAGGGCGGCACCAAGCACCGCGAAGAAAACCGTTGCCGACATAGTGGGACCCGCCTCTTGTCTTAGGGCATAGGCTCCGAGAGGATTATCGGCAAGGGGTCGGAGTTTTAGCTGCGTCGGGTGGCCGGATGGCGTGCCCTTGCGAGAATGTGGTCTGAGGCATGAACGACGTGACTTGCTTCGCCGACGATCTTCGAATCCGGGGCTCTGGCGATTGCGAGATCTTTGTCCGGGTAATCAAACAAGGAAAGGAAATGAAGCATGCAGTTCAGCCGCGCGCGTTTTTTGTCGTCGGATTTCACAACGGTCCAAGGCGCGTCAGCGGTGTCGGTGTAAAAGAACATGGCTTCTTTCGCCTCGGTGTATTCGTCCCACTTGTCCAGACTTGCGCGGTCGACCGGCGACAGTTTCCAACGCTTCAGAGGGTCAGTCTCGCGGGCCTTGAAGCGACTGTGTTGTTCGCCCTGGGTAACCGAGAACCAGTATTTTATCAGCTTGATGCCGCTGCGTGTCAGCATCCGTTCCAACTCGGGTGTTTCGCGCATGAATTCAAGATATTAGCCCGGTTGGCAAAAACCCATTACACGCTCTACGCCGGCGCGATTATACCAGGATCGGTCGAATAGGACGATTTCGCCGGAAGTCGGTAAGTGGTTGATATAACGCTGGTAAAACCATTGGCCACGCTCTTTGTCGGTTGGCTTGTTCAGGGCGACAACACGTGCGGTTCGTGGGTTCAAATGCTCGGTAAAGCGCTTGATTGTGCCGCCTTTTCCAGCAGCATCTCGACCCTCAAAAAGCATGACGACCTTCTGCCCGGTGTCTTGAAGCCAGAGTTGAACTTTCAGAAGCTCTGATTGAAGCGCAGCTTTCTCGGCCTCGTATTCTTTGCGACTTAAGCGCTCGGCATAGGGGTAGGCCCCGGCTTCGAATGCCAAGATAGCGTTTTTCTGTGAGCTATCCTTTTTGGTTTCGGTCGCGGTGTCATTCTTTTTGGTCATCCAAGTCTCCTTCAACGTGTCGCACACGATTCTGAAGGAAAAGCCTAATGATAGCAGTGATCTGAATCAAATAGGACGCCCCAAACGGAGCGCCCTACAGGCCAAGGGCCGAGGGGACGAGCCCTAGCCTTGATCGAGCGACAATGCCACAAACCGCGGATCACCATCGCGACGAACGAGCAGAAGTAACGATTTGCGTCCAGCATCTCGGGCGGCTTCGAGGCGTTCTTCTAGGTCACCGATCTCTGCGACCTTTTCCTGACCTGCCTCGATAATCAGATCTCCGGACCGTAATCCTTTTTCAAAGGCTTCGCTGTCTTCTGCCACATCGGCGACCACCAGACCTTCGGCGTCTGCGTCCAGGCCAAGTTGCTCGCGCAATTCGTCGGTCATCGTCGATACAGTCAATCCCAGAAAGTCAGTCGTAGATGGTGCTTCGTCGCGGTTGATCGAAGCAGGAACAGCCGTTTCGGCTTCTTCGCGACGCCCAAGAGTGACGCGCAATGATTGTGTTCCACCGTCGCGCCAGACGAGAACACGCACCTCTTTGCCAACTTCGGTGTTGCCGACCTGACTTACCAGGCCGCGGGTGTCGTTAACATCCACACCGTCAAAACTGAGGATTACATCGCCTGATTCCACACCTGCCTCCATGGCAGGGCCTTCGGGCACATCGGTGACAAGAGCACCGCGCGCCTCTTCCAATCCGAGACCCTCGGCTAGGTCAGCTGTTACGTCCTGGATGCGCACGCCTAACCAGCCACGCCGCGTTTCACCAAATTCCTGCAGCTGATTGATCACGTTTTCCGCAACCCGTGATGACATGGCAAATCCAATTCCGATTGAACCACCGTTGGGGCTGAGGATCGCGGTGTTTACGCCAATAACCTCTCCGTTGAGATTGAAGAGCGGTCCGCCAGAGTTGCCTCGGTTAATGGCAGCGTCGGTTTGAATAAAGTCATCATAGCTGCCTTGCAGAGCGCGACCACGGGCCGAGACGATACCAGCAGACACAGAGAATCCCTGACCAAGCGGGTTACCCATGGCCATAACCCAATCGCCAACGCGGGACTGTTCGCTATCGCCCCAGGGCACAAATGCCAGTGGCTCGTCGCTTTCGACTTTCAGAAGGGCGAGGTCGGTGTTCGGGTCAGTTCCGATGATGGTTGCTTCCAGTTCGAAGCCCTCAAAAAACTCAATCTGAATTTCGTCGGCACCTTCAATGACGTGGTTGTTGGTGACGATGAACCCGTCTTCCGAGATAACAAACCCAGAACCCAGCGCCTGCGAACGACGCGGAGAGCGGCCGTTCGGCCCGTTGCGGTCCATAAAGTCTTCGAAGAACTCTTCAAACGGAGAACCTTCGGGAACGACTGGACCAGGCTGTGTGCTGGCCGCGACGGACGTCGAAGTTGTTATGTTGACTACTGACGGGCTGACCTGTTCTGCGAGATCGGCGAATGTCGATGGCCGCGACTGGGCAGCGGCTGTCAGCGATTGTGCAATCAAAAGGGCCATTGCAAGAAGCGACAGCCATATTGCACGAAGCGGCATGTCTGTTTGGTGTATTGCGCGAACCTTTGCGGTCACCATGGGTTTTCTCCATCTGCTCAATTGGGCGTCAGGTGGGCGACGCCTTACAGTTCATTTGTGCTAGATAGGTGCGTTCCAACACAAGCCAACAGGCGGTCGCGCAAAATCACCTGCACGTGAACTCATCTTGAGCGATCATAGCACGTGCCGCGAGGGTGTTGCACAGATCGACCGCATGTCGTTCCGTATACGCAACAGGCGCTAAGTTGGATTTAATCGAGTGCCGCGGCGCTTTGGGTTAAAGGATGGACTGTCCAGTCTTTTCCCAATCCTTCAAAAAGCCTTCCAGGCCTTTATCAGTTAGCGGATGCAGTGCCATTTTGCGAATGACATCAGGCGGAGCTGTCGCCACATCTGCGCCGATTTTCGCGGCGTCGCTCATGTGGTTGGCCGAGCGAATGGAGGCAGCGAGAATTTCGGTTTCGAAGCCGTAGTTGTCATAGATTTCGCGGATATCGGCGATCAACTCCATCCCATCGAGGTTGAGGTCATCAAGTCGGCCGATGAAAGGCGAAATGAATGTTGCGCCAGCTTTTGCAGCCAAAAGTGCCTGATTCGCGGAAAAACACAGGGTGACATTCACCATCCGACCTTCTCCGGAGAGAACCTTACAGGCTTTCAGGCCGTCCCATGTCAGGGGAACCTTGACGGCGATGTTGTCGGCGGTCTTGGCCAGCTCGCGGCCTTCGGCGATCATGGTTTCGGCGTCCAGGGCGACGGTCTCGGCACTGACGGGGCCGTCGATCATATCGCAGATCTCTTTGGTGACCTCTTTGATATCACGGCCTGACTTGAAGATCAGTGATGGGTTTGTGGTCACGCCATCGACCATGCCAAGATCGTTCAGTTCACGAATGGCGTCGGTGTCGGCAGTATCTACGAAGAATTTCATGAGTGTCCCTCTGGCGCATGGGTTCGATTTCGTGGCACTGATAGCGCAAGCAGCGCCGGGGCTGAACCCCCCTTCGGTGTCTGAGGATTGCGAAAGGGTTGGTTCGGGATGAAATCGCTGCTTTGGGATAGGGGAATGGCTGTTTTTGCGGTGGTTTTACTCTGTCCGGTGGTGATGGCGTGATCGAGCATTTCAACGAAGGTGATCTGATATCGGTGCTGACAACGCAGCCGATTGATCGGGCGTTGGACTATAAGGCGCCCGAGGGCGGATGTCTGACCGGTGCATTAGTCGAAGTGCCGTTAGGACCGCGTAAAGTGATCGGGGTTGTCTGGGGGCCTGGCGAGGGTGGATATGATCTGTCCAAAGTCCGTTCGGTTATTCGGGCGTTGGATGCCGCGCCCATGCGCGAGGACATGCGGGAGTTTCTGACGCGGGCAGGTCTTTATACGCTGACGCCTTTGTCGTCGATGCTGCGACTTGGGACACGGTCACCGGGGTTGGGTGATCCGCCTTCTATGCGGACCATCTATCGGCGCGGCACCGGGGAACCGGACCGTTGGACCGACGCTCGGCGGCGCGTGATCGAGGCCTTGGATACCTACGGCGGATTGGCGTTTACGTTGAAAGAGTTGGCCGAGACGGCTGGTGTTTCTTCAAGCGTCGTCAAAGGTTTGGTGAAACAGGGTGCGGTTGCTGACGAGGCCAGCCCGAGGGATTTGCCTTATCCGAGATTGGACCCGGGAGTGAGCCCTTATGATCTGACCGAGGAACAGGCGGCGGCAGCTGAGAAGTTGACCGCCGGTGTGGCGGCGCGGAAGTATGGAACCACCTTGCTGAAAGGTGTGACCGGGTCGGGGAAGACTGAGATCTATCTTGAGGCGGTCGGGGCCTGTCTGGCTGAGGGGCGGCAGGCGCTTGTTTTGCTGCCGGAAATTGCGCTGACAGCAGAGTTCTTGACCCGAGTTGAAGCCCGGTTTGGAGCGCGGCCTGCGGAGTGGCATTCAGGCGTAACGATGACCGAGCGACGGCGGGCCTGGAAAATGGTTGGCGAGGGGGGTGCTCAGTTGATCGTGGGGGCGCGGTCGGCGTTGTTTTTACCGTTTCGCGACTTAGGATTGATCGTTGTCGATGAAGAGCATGACACGTCTTACAAACAGGAAGATGGGGTGCTGTACAACGCGCGGGACATGGCGGTTTTGCGGGCCTCGATCACGGGGGCGCAGGTGGTTCTGGCATCGGCCACGCCGTCGTTGGAAAGCTGGGCGAATGCGGAAGCCGGGAAGTATGCGCGGGTAACGCTGACCTCGCGCTTTGGCGTTGCGGTGATGCCGGAAATGCGCGCGATTGATATGCGCGACGAGATGTTGCCCGCAAATCGATGGGTGTCGCAAACGCTTGTGAATGCGGTGAAAAAACGGATTGATGCCGGCGAACAGTCGTTATTGTTCCTGAACCGGCGGGGGTTTGCTCCGGTTACTATCTGCCGGGCGTGCGGGCATCAGATTGGCTGCGATCACTGCGATGCGCGGATGGTGGAGCACCGGTTTTTGAAGCGATTAGTGTGCCATCAATGCGGTGAGTCCAAGCCAGTGCCAGAGGTTTGTCCGTCCTGTGAAGCTGAAGGGCGTTTGGCACCTGTGGGGCCGGGTGTGGAGCGTCTGGCGGAAGAGGTGGCAGAGTTATTTCCAGACGCAAAAGTTGCGGTGTTGTCGTCGGATTTGTTTGGGTCGGCTCGGGCTTTGAAGGCCGCGATTGAAGAGATCGCGGCGGGCGATGTCGACATTATTATCGGCACTCAGATTGTCGCAAAAGGGCATAATTTTCCACAGCTTACATTGGTCGGTGTGATTGATGCGGACTTAGGGTTGCAGGGGTCAGACCTGAGGGCAGCGGAGCGGACATTTCAGCTGATGCGGCAAGTTGCGGGTCGTGCGGGCCGTGCGGAAAAGGCGGGGGCGGCTTTGTTGCAGACATACCAACCGGGGCATCCTGTGATTGGGGCGATCCTTGGCGGCGATGAGGAAGAGTTCTGGAAGGCAGAAGCGGCTGAGCGTAAGGCCGCTGGCGTGCCGCCTTACGGGCGCATGGCGGGCATTGTTCTTTCCTCGCCGGATGTTCAGCAAGTCTTTGATATCGGGAAGATTTTGGCCGGCAGGACAGAGCCATTGCGTCGGATCGGGGCGCAGGTTTATGGGCCTGCTGCGGCACCGATCGCGCGGATCAGGGGACGGCATCGGGTGCGATTATTGGTCAAGGCCGAAAAAGGTGCGCCCTTGCAGGAAGCGCTGGCGGCCTGGGTGGCACAGGTGCGTATGCCCAACACTATAAGGATATCCATCGATATCGATCCGCAGTCATTTTACTGATCTTTCAAAACGTTAACGCAACGGTCGTTGGTGGGCTGTGGCGTGTTTTTCTGCCCTTTGCCGAAAACGTCGTATTTGTTGAGAAAACGAGAATTTCAAGCTGTCTGTATTACGTCGGTATCGCGTCGGTGCGGGAGATCCGGGCGGTATGTTAACCCCGCAAATCGGGGGTGTTTCTTAACAGTGTCTTAAGTGTCGCCGCGCCTGTCGGCGCGTCGATCCGCCGGGGGTTTCACCCCCGGACCCCGGAGAGTATTTTCGCCAGAAAGAAGCAGCTGATTGCTATGCAGTATGAATATTTTGAGAATTTCTTTGTTGGACGCATTCTCCAAGATTTACCGCCCGGATCGCTGATTTTGCCAATTGAATCACTCAGTGCAAAAATTGCGCCTTTCTTCAATCCATCGAGCGACATCAGAGACGATCCTGTCTTGCTTGTTTTTTTTACGGGAATCAGGGC
The DNA here is from genome assembly GCA_014075275.1 of Boseongicola sp. Taxonomy (NCBI): domain Bacteria; kingdom Pseudomonadati; phylum Pseudomonadota; class Alphaproteobacteria; order Rhodobacterales; family Paracoccaceae; genus Boseongicola; species Boseongicola sp. The sequence goes on along the minus strand of CP046179.1, from coordinate 1,313,016 downwards.
GCGGACGCGGAAATCGAGAATGGTAGGGTTGTTGGTCTGAAGCGAAAGAATGCGGAGACGGATTGATTGGGGCGTTCGTTGACGAAGGATTTGCAGTGGTCGTTGGATGCCAAGTTTAGGTGTTGGAACGGTTTGCATTCCGCGCCGTTAGGCGTAAGGCGGTTTCATGCGGATCGTTCAACTGGAAGACGCGCGGGAGTTTCCTTTTTGGCGCAGACCAACGACGTTGCTGTTTTTGATGGCGGTGGCGATGCCGTTGGCTTTTGCGACGTGGTCGGCCCTGTTGAACAACTTTGTTATCGAAAGGGCCGGGTTCACTGGTGTTGAGATTGGTTGGCTGCACACGGTGCGTGAGATCCCAGGGTTTTTCGCAGTAGGTGTGATTGCGATCATCATCTTTATGCGGGAACAGGTGCTTGGGCTGATCTCGCTCTTGATGTTGGGTGTGGCCAGTGCGGTGACGGCCTGGTTCCCAAGTTTTGGTGGGTTGCTGGCTGTGACGATGATTTCGTCCATCGGGTTTCATTACTATGAGACGGTCAATCAGTCGTTGCAATTGCAATGGTTGCCCAAGGATCGTGCGCCGCAGATTCTGGGATGGATCGTGGCGATCGGCTCGGGGGCGTCATTGATAAGTTATGGTTTGCTGGTGGCGACCTGGGATTTCTTTAACCTGAGCTACAACACGGTTTACATGATTTCGGGCGGGGCCTGCGCCGCAATAGCGATATATTGCATGATCGCCTTCCCCCAGATTGAATCGCCTGAGCCGCAGTTGAAGAAGATGATCCTGCGGCGGCGCTATTGGCTGTATTATGCGTTGCAATTCATGGCTGGTGCACGACGCCAGGTGTTCATCGTCTTCGCCGCTTTCATGATGGTCGAACGGTTTGGATTTGAGGTGCATGAAGTAACGGCGCTGTTCCTGATCAACTTTGTCGCCAATATGATCTTTGCGCCGTTGATGGGCCGTGCGGTGGGGTATTTTGGTGAGCGGAACGCGCTGGTATTTGAATATATTGGGCTGATCTCGGTCTTTCTGGCCTATGGCGGGATATACTTTTTCGGCTGGGGCGTGGTCCTGGCGGCGGCGCTGTATGTGTTGGACCACTTGTTCTTTTCGCTGGCGTTTGCACTGAAGACCTATTTCCAGAAGATCGCCGATCCGAAGGACATTGCGCCGACGGCGGCGGTGGCCTTTACGATCAACCATATCGCGGCGGTCTTTCTGCCTGCGTTGTTGGGATATCTGTGGATTGTGTCGCCAGGGGGTGTGTTTGTGTTGGCCTCGGGCATGGCGTTTGGATCGCTGGTTTTGGCCTTGATGATCCCGCGGCATCCGGCACCGGGTAACGAGACTGTGTTTTCACGATCAGTTGCAGCGGCCGCGGAGTAGCGCAAGCGGGCGTGCGACCCTATATTGTCTTCGACGCCAAAGAGGAGGCAAGCGATGTTTTTGTTCAAGAAAAAGGCCGAGATGGTGGCAGCGGATGAGGCTGTAGCGGGGCGCGAGGGTGCGATCCCGACAGCGGAAGCTCATTTCATCAGCGGGCGTCCGTTGTCGATGGATGTGCCGGAGGGCCACGAGGTAGCGATGTTCGGCATGGGCTGTTTCTGGGGTGTTGAGCGGATGTTCTGGAAGCTGGACGGGGTTTACCTGACGATGGTGGGCTATGCTGGAGGTTTTACGCCGAATGCAACCTATCAGGAGGTGTGCACGGGTCAGACGGGGCACAACGAGGTTGTGCGCGTGGTTTATGATCCGGCGGTGATTTCCTACGACGATCTGTTGAAGGTGTTCTGGGAAGGACATGACCCGACCCAAGGGATGCGGCAGGGCAATGATGTGGGGACGCAGTATCGGTCCGGCATCTATGTTTATGGCGAGGTGCAGAAGGCGGCGGCTGAGGCGGCGAAAGTTATGTTTGCCGAGGCGCTGGGCGATGCAGGCTATGGGGCCGTGACGACCGAGATTGTGGATGCGCCGGTGTTTTACTTTGCCGAGGACTATCACCAGCAGTATCTGGCGAAGAACCCAAGCGGCTATTGCGGGATTGGCGGCACCGGGGTGACCTGCCCGATTGGCACGGGTGTGTCGGCGTGAACTGTTAAACGGGCTCGGGGCCTGATCGGCCCCGAGACGCGACTGTTTGGGTGCTTCGCCCCGTTCGGGCATTCTGCCCGACCTCCCCAGAGTATTTTCCTTTCGGCGATTGCGTGCAGTCGCCTGTCGTCAGTGCATTGCATTGGCAATGCACTAGTGATCAGAAGAAGATGCGTTGACCTTTGTGCTTGGGATGGCATAGGCGCGGCGTATGAGCACATGGACCGCATTGACCACTTTGGCCGGGAAGGCCGCCGCTGAAACCCTTGGTGAGGCGTTGGAGGCTTTGGAGCCTGCCCCCACTGGCGTTGGCGTCTTCGAGATTGAAGATGGTCAGGACCGCTGGGAAGTGGGGGGCTATTTTTTGGAAAGCCCGGATGAAGTTGCCTTGGCTTTGCTTGCGGCGGTTCATGGCGCGGCAAGTTTTGCCGTCAGCGAGGTGCCGGATCGCGATTGGGTGGCCCATGTGCGCCGCGAGTTGCAGCCCGTAGAGGCAGGGCGGTTTTTTGTCTATGGCGCGCATGACGCGGACAAGGTGCCGGGGGATCGCCACGCCCTGCTTATTGAGGCGGCGATGGCATTTGGCACGGGGCATCACGGAACAACGCTTGGGTGTTTGATGGCGCTGAACCGGCTGTTGGATCAAGGTGTGCACGCCAGGTCTGTGGTTGATGTTGGCTGCGGCACTGCCGTTTTGGCCATGGCGGCAGCATCTGTGTGGCCGGAAAAGGTTTTGGCGTCGGATATTGATCCGGTGGCTGTCGAGGTTGCCGAAACGAATTTACGGGCAAATGGGCTTGAAGATCGGGTGCGCTGCGTTGAAGCGACGGGCTTTGATCATCCGGATCTGTCTGGCGCGGGTGCATTTGATCTGATTTTTGCAAATATTCTCAAGGGGCCACTGCTTGCTATGGCCGAGGATTTGGCTGAGTCGCTGGCAGTTGGTGGTCACGCCATTCTTAGCGGAATTCTGAATGAGCAGGCGGCTGAAGTGGTGTCAGAATATGCACGATTCGGCCTCAATGCCGTCCATTCGGAAGAGATTGTTGACTGGACGACCCTGACTCTTCGCAAATCAGCGTAAATTTAAGCGAAAGCGCGTCACAGAAGCTGTTTGCGCCTTAATGAAGCCATATTCCCGTTGAATCTTGCGATAACCGGTTGGGCGCCGGTCAATTGGAGACGGACAGATGTCAGCTTATCAGTTTGAGGAATTCGAACGGCGCATGCGTCGGATCAATCGACGACACACAAAACTGAGTCAGGGCTATGTGACACAGGTAAATGGCGACGGTCTGGTGGTTGCGCGACCTAAACGGCGCACGAGCGGCTCGACCATTCGTGGTGTCGCACTGATGTTGGCTGTCATTCTTGTTTTCAAAGGGTTTCTTTACGCTCAGCTGGGCCCACAGGGCTATGCAGATCGCGTAAACGCATTGGCAGGTGGCAATACAATAGAGCAGGCTGGCGCCTGGGTGATGACCGCAGATCCGGTCACACTCTGGCTGTCAGAACAGATTATTTCCCTCGTGCGATGAAGGAGCACCGCGGCTAGCGGTTTCCGACACGGCACAAAGAAAACGGCCGCGGTTCATAATGAAACCGCGGCCGTTTTGCATGTCCTCAGGGAGGGGAGGAATGCTTAGAAAGTGCCCTTGCGGCCCAATGCGTCGACGTCGCCCGGGATCAGGCCGATATCTTCCAGCTCGTGTGCGCTGAGGCGCGACAGAGTGTTGTGGGTTTTGCGTGCGTCGTTCCAAGTGGCGAAAGACGCCATTGTGTTCGAAACTGCAGCGTGGACGCGGTGAAACGCGAACGAACGGCCTGGAACGTGGTTGAAATCAAGAGATGCCATTGCAGTCTTCCTTATAAGTTGTCGGGCCAATTGCCCGGTTGCTGTTAATGCGCAGGTAGACCTGAAAAGTGATTCCGACAAGCGCTGAAATTGCATGTCACCTATGCAATTTCTGCATGAGTCCAAGTTGGGCGTAAACTGTTGCCAGCAAAGGTAAAATTCGGATCAGAAATGCACGAAAACGACGGGGATATGGCGGTTTTAGGCGATGGTGTTGCTGGGTTGTGAACGGTGGGTTTTTGGGGGGGGGCGGAAGTTTGGGTGGTAGTTGGGTGTGGGCAGGCGGCACAAGTGGATTCGGAGCAGTAGGGGTGACTTTTGGGCAGCTTGGGGACATGATGATTGGGATTGAATTTAGGAATTGCGAATTTTTTAGTGAGCAGATTTGATGCCGCGTTTCTTCTGCAATGTCTGACCATCATTGGCGCAACGGACTTGCCACCGGTCTAACGATAGGGATCATCGGCATCCTCGCTGTTGGCGTGGTCGTTGGGCAGGTTCCAGACGGCATGCCCAGTGACGCTGCCGGTGGCGACAAAAGCGGCATCAATTCCCCAGCCGATCATCGCTGGTGGCTGATTCCCAGAGTTCTGTACATGGAGGACACGGCGGCTCAGTGGGTCATGATGATAGCGACCATTGTTGCAGCATACTTGCTGCTTAGGACACTGTGGGCCACTCAGGAAATGGCCAAAGAAGCCAAACGCATTGGCGAGGCGCAGACGCGCGCCTATGTCGATGTGATCAAAGTTGTTCTATATTTGGATCAAACAGTGCCGGATATCATAATTACGGTCAAAAATTCCGGCGTAGGACCCGCAAAATGGTTTGAATTGAGCGTTGAGACTGATGTTCAAGAAACTCTCAATGACGGCAGTCTAGCGGAAATTGTTTCTAAGTCTCCAGAAAAGATGCCGGCACGCTGGCCTGGCCTTGGTGGCGGCGAAGAAGTCACCTGCCGCGGAGGCTTCGGCGGAGATTCTGCAGCGCAGATCACTTTAGTATCTCAGTTTCCCAATGTAATTGAACACGCCCTAATTTGTCGTGGTGTTTTGCGCTACAGAACTTTCTTCAACGAGACGTTTGAATCCGAGTTCATCTTCGTTTTGCGTCCCATCCCTAAGCCAAGTTACGAGCCCGTCGTTTCGATCAACGAACCGAATGTTGCGGGTCTCGCTCGGCGCGTAGAAAACCGCATAGAAATTCCGGCAATATTCTCGAAAAGTAGAGCAAAGGTCAGGACATACGAGCGCGTGGATCGCAACGACTAGCGAAATGGCCACTCCTTTCACTCGATCGGTAGAATTTGCCCCATCCGCGCAAACTTCTTGGAAGATGTTCGCGTTTCGTGCTACTCGTGATTTCAAAGCAAAAAAGAGCAGGTCAGGTGATGCGTGTGATGGGGTTGGACCCGGGGCTACGGGCTCTTGGATGGGGTGTCATCGACGTGTCGGGGTCGAAACTTGTGCACATTGGCAATGGCGTCTGCCGCACCGGAACGGGTGATCTGGGCGGGCGGTTGGTGTCTCTGTTCGATCAATTGTCCGAGGTTTGGGAGCGTTTTTGCCCGGACGAGGCGGCGGTGGAGCAGACGTTTGTGAACAAGGATGGGGCCGGGACGCTGAAGCTGGGTCAGGCGCGCGGGATTGCGATGTTGGTGCCGGCGCGGGCCGGGATCACGGTGGGTGAATATGCGTCGAATGCGGTGAAGAAAGCTGTGGTGGGGGTTGGCCATGCCGATAAGCGGCAGGTCGAGCATATGGTGAAGATGCAGTTATCGGGCGTCGAGATTGCCGGGCCGGATGCGGCGGATGCGCTGGCGATAGCGATCTGCCACGCCCATCTGGCGCAAAGTGCGGCACGGGTCGCGAAGGCCATCGCATGATTGGCAAGATTGCAGGGCGGATCGATTATCGCGGCACGGATCATGTGATGATCGACGTGCGCGGGATCGGGTATGTGGTTTACGTGAACGAGCGGACGTTGGCGGCTTTGCCGGGAGTCGGTGAGGCGGTTGCGCTGTATACAGACCTGCTGGTGCGGGAGGATTTGCTGCAGCTGTTTGGGTTCACGTCGCTGGCTGAAAAGGAATGGCATCGGCTGCTAATGGGCGTTCAGGGGATCGGGGCCAAGGCTTCGATGGCTGTGTTGGGCACGCTTGGGCCGGACGGTGTGGCGCGAGCGATTGCGCTTGGCGACTGGGCGTCGGTTAAGGCGGCCCCCGGTGTGGGGCCGAAGATTGCGCAGCGGGTCGTGAACGAGCTGAAGGGCAAGGCGCCTGCGATGATGGCCATGGGCGGTGGGCCTGCGGCAGCGAATATAGTGGGCGAAGACGAGGTTATCGAGACGATTGCGCCTGTTGCCCCGATTGCCACCCCAAATACCTCGGCGCAGGCCGAGGCTTTGTCGGCGCTGGGCAATCTCGGTTATGGGCCGGGTGAAGCGGCAAGCGCGGTTGCGGAAGCGGCTGGGGCCAATGATGGAGCAGACGTGGCAACATTGATCCGCGAAGCGTTGAAACGTCTGGCACCGAAGGAATAAATGTGTGCAGGCCAGAAACTTCTTCTGTTCAGAAATACTCCGGGGGGAATTGGCCATGGGCCAAGGGGGGCAGCGCCCCCGGCACCGCGACGCACATAAGTGCGGCGCAAATAAAGGCTGGGCGCAATGACTGAACCTGATCCCACCTTGCGCCCCGAGTCGCGCCCCGAAGATGTGGACCGCGCGATGCGGCCACAGATGCTGGACGATTTCGTCGGGCAGGCGGATGCGCGCGCAAACTTGCGGGTGTTCATCGAAAGCGCGCGGCGTCGCGGCGAGGCGATGGATCATACGTTATTCCACGGGCCTCCGGGTTTGGGCAAAACCACGCTGGCGCAGATCGTCGCGCGCGAGTTGGGGGTGAATTTCCGCATGACCTCGGGGCCGGTGTTGGCCAAGGCGGGGGATTTGGCGGCAATCCTGACCAATCTGGAAGCGCGGGATGTGCTGTTCATCGACGAAATTCATCGGCTGAACCCGGTGGTGGAAGAAGTGCTGTATCCGGCACTAGAGGATTTCGAGCTTGATCTTGTGATTGGTGAGGGGCCTGCGGCGCGGACGGTTCGGATTGAGTTGCAGCCGTTTACACTTGTCGGGGCAACGACCCGGTTGGGGTTGTTGACGACGCCATTGCGCGACCGGTTCGGAATACCGACGCGGTTGAATTTTTACACCGAAGATGAGTTGTTTCAGATCGTCAGCCGGGGGGCCAGATTGATGAGTGTGCCCGCAGAAGAAGGTGGCATTCGCGAGATTGCGCGACGGGCGCGCGGCACACCTCGGATCGCGGGGCGCTTGTTACGGCGCGTGGTGGATTTTGCGTTGGTCGAGGGCGACGGGCGGTTGACTCAAAGTTTGGCGGACGGGGCTTTGACGCGGCTTGGTGTGGATGGATTGGGACTTGATGGCGCGGATCGGCGGTATTTGACGTTGATCGCTGAAAACTATCAGGGCGGGCCAGTTGGTGTTGAGACCTTGTCGGCGGCTTTGTCGGAAAGTCGGGACGCGATTGAGGAAGTTATCGAGCCCTACCTTTTGCAGCAGGGGTTGATCCAGAGGACGCCACGGGGACGGATGTTGGCGGCCAAGGCCTGGGCGCATTTGGGGATGGCGGCGCCAAAGAGTTCGAATCAGGGCAAGTTGATTTAAGCCTTGATCGACGCCTGACGGCGCCGATCCGTTGGGGCGCTGCCCCAGACCCCGGAGTATTTCCAATCAGAAGAAGGGGCTGGTGGTTTTTTCGCTTCGGCGGTAGCTCAGGTTTTATGGAACAAGACACAGTTGCTCAATTCTTTAAAGGTTCAGGCGGAGCCTACCGATTTGCGCGGTGGGGGCGGCCAATTGTGCCTATTGTCTTTGGTGTGGACGATGCGACCTTGGAAGTCGTGAAGGGGGCGATTGAGGCGGTTGTTGTCCTGGCTGACCACAAGATGGCGGATCATGACCCGGAGTTGGGCGCGAATTTTCTGTTGTTCTTCTTTCGGGATTGGGACGAATTGACCGAGGTTCCAAACATGGATCAGCTGGTGCCGGAGTTGGTCTCGCGGGTGGAACGCTTGAAAGCCGAGGGAACGAACCAGTATCGGTTGTTCCGGTTCGATGACGCGGGCGCGATTCAAGCAGTGTTTTCCTTTGTGCGGATGGATGAGGCCCTGGCGGACGTGCCGGCGGAGGATCTGGCGTTGGCGCAGGCGGCGCAGGCCATGCTGACGTGGTCAAATTCAGCGTTTCAGGGGGGCGGGCCTTTGGGTCGGGCTGAGGACAACGTCATTCTGCGCCCCGATGTTTCAGCCATTATTCAGGCGGCTTATGATCCGGTTATGCCTGCTGCCGCGAAAGATGCGAGTCACGCCTTGCGGTTGGCGGCGCGGATGGGAGTAGCCTCGTGAGCGTGCATAAATTCGAATTGCGGGTCTATTATGAGGACACCGATCTGGCGGGCATCGTTTACTACGCCAATTACCTGAAATTCATCGAGCGCGGGCGGACGGAGTATGTGCGCAGCATTGGGATTGATCAGGTTGAGCTGAAAGAGAGCGAGGGGATCGTGTTTGCAGTGCGCCATCTGGAGGCGGACTATCTGGCCCCGGCGATGTTTGACGATGAGCTTGTGGTCGAAACCGAGGTGGTGTCGATGTCCGGCGTTTGGCTGGTTTTGCAGCAGGATGTTGTACGCGATGGAGCGCGGCTGTTTTCAGCGCGTGTGACCCTGGTGGCCTTGGGGGAAAATGGCCAGCCCGCGCGGCTTCCGGCGGACATCCGCCGCAAAATGCACTGAACGTCACGTTCGAAGACGCCGTTCTGCGGCTTCTTGTTGGCATTTCCCCTTTGTTTCCTGTAAATCTGCTGCAAACGAGGGACCCAATAAAAACAATACGGGTCGGCAGAAAGAGCAGGACGAATGGAAACGGAAACCCTTGCGCTGGCGCAGGAGATTGATTTCTCTATGTGGGCGCTTTTTGCACGCGCGACGATCACAGTGAAACTGGTGATGGTCGTGTTGATTGTGGCCTCATTCTGGGCCTGGGCGATTATCTTCACGAAGCTTGGACAATATAGGCGCTCGTCGGCAGAGGCGCGAGTCTTTGACGAGGCATTTTGGTCGGGTGAGCCTTTGGACAAGCTGTATGATCAGATCGGGGCGTCCCCGGGGGGACGGTCCGAGCGGATTTTTGCGGCCGGTATGAGCGAGTGGCGGCGGTCGCATAAACAGGACGGGGCGTTGATTGCCGGGGCGCAATCGCGGATTGACCGGTCAATGGACGTGGCCATCCAGAAAGAAGCGGGCGATTTGCAGTCCGGTTTGACCGTGCTGGCGACGGTTGGGTCGACCGCGCCGTTTATCGGGCTGTTTGGCACCGTGTTCGGGATCATGAATGCCTTTATTGAGATCGCCGAGCAGCAGAGTACGAACCTGGCGGTGGTTGCTCCGGGGATTGCGGAGGCGTTGTTGGCCACGGGTTTGGGTCTGTTGGCAGCGATCCCGGCGGTGATCTTCTATAACAAGCTGTCGTCGGATGCTGACGGGATCATTGGCGGTTACGAGAGTTTTGCGGATGAGTTTGCGACCATTCTGTCGCGCCAGTTGGACGGGTCCTAGGCCATGGGTGCCGGGGTCGTTCAGGCCGAACCAAGTGGCACACGGCGGGGTCGTCGGCGTCGACGGGCGCGGCCGATGTCCGAGATCAATGTCACGCCGTTTGTAGACGTCATGTTGGTGTTGCTGATCATCTTTATGGTTGCGGCCCCGTTGTTGACGGTTGGTGTGCCGGTGGAATTGCCGAAGACAGCGGCGCAATCCTTGCCGACCGAGCAGGAAGAACCGTTGACGGTGACCCTGACTGCGGATGGGGTAACGGCGATCCAGACAACCGAAGTGACGGACGAGCAGATTGTGCCACGCTTGGTTGCGATCCTGTCGGAGCGCGCCACAGACAAGGTTTTCTTGCGGGCTGACGGGTCGATCCCTTATTCGCGGGTTGTCCAGGTGATGGGGGCGCTGAATGCTGCCGGGATTACGAACATCGGCTTAGTGACTGACACAGGCGGTCCTCGCCTGGACGGTCAGGACGGTTGAGGTCGCATTGGGCTGGGGTTGGTATATCTCGGGGGCGATGCACGTTGCCCTTTTACTGGCGCTGCTGTTTGGCGGGTTGTTCATGCGTGATCGGGTGGCAGAGGTGGCTGTGGCAGAGGTTTCGGTGATTTCGGAAGCGGAGTATGCGGCATTGACGCCGCCGACCACTGCGCCGGAGTTGGAGTCTGAGGCTCCGTCAGCGGTCGCCCCGCCCGAGGACAATGCGCCGGAAGCGCCAAGTGAGGATGCTGCGCCGGAACTGCCCGAGCCGGAAGAAATTGAGGAACCAGATGCGCCGGATGCCGCTGATTTGGAGGTGCCGCAGCCGGTGCCGGATGCGGTGGTTGTGGATGATGCGCCGGTGATTGAGGTGCCGGATACGGATGTGGATGGCACGTCGTTGGAACGCGATCAGGTGGCGGCACCCGCGCCACGGGTTGCGCCAACGCCGTCGATTGCGCCACCACCGGATGCAGAAGTTGCGCCGGAGCGGATTGAGGATACGGCACCTGCGCCTGAGGCCGATCCGGTTGAAGAAGTTGAGCCTGAAGAGCCAGCAGCGCCGGAAGAGGCGAGCGATCGGATCGTGACCGAGGCGGAAGAGGTGAAGGAGCTGGCCCCGGCCAGTTCGATGCGTCCGCGTGCGCGTCCTGCGCGCCCGGTGCGCCAGGCTGAGGCACCGGTAGAGCCCAAAACGGATAGCACCGCAGATGCGGCGGCGGTAGCGGAAGCGAACGAGACGCCGGTGCGATCTGCGCCCAGTGGTCCGCCGCTGACAGGTGGCGAGAAGGACGCGTTGCGGGTGGCGGTTAGCCAGTGCTGGAATGTGGGCAGTTTGTCGACCGATGCACTGGGCACCACCGTGGTTGTGTCGGTTGAGATGCAGCAATCGGGCAAGCCAATTAACGAATCAATTAAGATGGTGTCATCATCCGGGGGAAGCTCGGGCGGGGCACGACAGGCGTTTGAGGCGGCACGACGGGCAATAATCCGCTGTGGTGTGCGCGGATTTTCGTTACCGGTGGAAAAATACGATCACTGGCGCGATATCGAGTTAACATTCAACCCGGAAGGGATGCAGTTCCGATGAAGGTTTTGGCAATTCTGTCTATGGTTGCGGTGCTGGCTATGCCGGGGTTCGCGGTCGCGCAGGACCGGACGGGTCCGCTTCGGATTGAGATTACCCAAGGTGTGATCGAGCCGGTGCCCATCGCGGTCGCGCCGTTTCTGGCTGAGAATGCAGCGGCGACGGATTTTGCGCGTCAGATCACCGCGGTGGTTGCCGCTGATCTGACTGGAACCGGGTTGTTCCGGGATGTGCCGCAGTCGGCGTATATCTCTCAGGTGTCCGGGTTTGACGCGGCTGTTGCCTATCCCGACTGGAAGGCGATCAATGTTGAGGCGCTGATTGTGGGCGCAGTGACGATGACCAGTGACAACAAGCTGGTGGTGAAGTTCCGGTTGTTTGACATCTTTACTGGTGCGCCGCTGGGCGATGGCTTGCAGTTTGCCGGTGGCACCGACAGTTGGCGACGCGTGGCCCATAAAGTGGCGGATCAGGTTTATAGCCGGATAACAGGCGAGACCGGGTATTTCGACAGTCGGGTGGTCTATGTTGAAGAGACAGGGCCGAAGAACAATCGCGCCAAACGCCTTGCAATTATGGATTATGACGGCGCGAATATTCAGTATCTGACGGATAATGCGTCGATTGTTCTGGCGCCGCGGTTCTCGCCCACGGGCGACCGGGTGCTGTTCACCAGCTATGAATCGGGCTTTCCGCAGATTTATGAATTGGCTGTTGGGTCGGTTTCGAAGCGTCCCTTGGACGTGGACGCCGCGGCAATGACCTTTGCGCCGCGCTATGCGCCGAATGGGCAGACAGTTGTATATTCGCGAGCCGAGGGCGGAAACACCGACATTTACCGTCTGGATATTGGCGGTGGGCAACGGGCGCGTCTGACGAACGCCCCTTCGATTGAGACGGCACCGTCATTTTCGCCGGACGGCAACCGAATTGTGTTTGAGTCGGATCGTTCAGGGTCGCAGCAGCTTTATGTGATGTCGGCCAACGGGGGCGAAGCAACGCGGATCAGTTTCGGGCAGGGGCGTTACGGCACGCCAGTTTGGTCGCCGCGTGGTGATTTCATCGCCTTTACCAAGCAGAATGCCGGGCGTTTTCATATTGGGGTCATGCGCACGGATGGCTCGCAAGAGCGGCTATTAACTGCGTCATTCCTGGATGAAGGACCGACGTGGGCCCCGAATGGTCGGGTGCTGATGTTTACCCGCGAAAGCGCGGGTTCTGACGGGCAACCAGCACTGTTTTCCGTAGACATATCTGGGCGAAATCTGAAGCGGTTGGCGATGCCGACAGCGGCGTCGGACCCGGCGTGGTCGCCCTTGTTACCATGACGCGTTTCAAATCCTTTCGACGGGTGGTATCTTGCCGCCAACAACAAGAACAAACTTGAGCAGACAACAAAACATACAGGTGACACCATGAGTATTTCGAAGATTGCAGTGGCCTTCGTGGCTTTGACCGCCCTTGGGGCCTGCACCAGTGCGGACCGTTTCGGTGCTGGTAGCGGCGGCGCAGGTGGATTTGGCGCTGATGGAGGAGTGTTAGGTAGCGCGAGCGATCCGACCTCGCCTGCATATTTCAATGAAACGGTTGGCGATCGGGTTCTTTTTGCGGTCGATCAGTCGACACTAAGCCTTGAAGCGCAGTCTGTGCTGGATGGTCAGGCAGCATGGCTAGGCCAGAACGGTGCCTACAGCGTATTGGTCGAAGGTCACGCGGATGAGCAGGGCACGCGGGAATATAACCTGGCACTGGGTGCACGGCGCGCGAGTGCGGTTCAGAACTATCTGATTTCGCGCGGGGTGGCACCGGGCCGGATGCAGACAATCAGTTACGGTAAAGAGCGCCCGCTGGAAATTTGTTCCGACGAGACCTGTTACAGCCAGAACCGTCGGTCGGTTTCGGTGATTACGGTTGGCGCCGGTATCTAAACGAGGGTTGACCTGATGCGTGCGTTTCTACTTGCCGCTTTTTTGGTTGCCGGTCCTGTGTATGCGCAGGACCGCGATCAGACGCTTGCCGATATTCGGCAGGAGTTGACCGTGCTCTATGTTGAGATCCAAAAGTTGCGGCGGGAACTTTCGACCACGGGTGGTGTGAACACCAACCTGGCGGGGACGAATACGCTGGAGCGTGTGGACGGGTTGGAAGCGCAGGTGACCGGGCTGACGGCGCGAACCGAGGCCTTGACCAACCGCATTGATCGGATTGTGGCGGACGGAACAAACCGGATAGGCGATTTGGAGTTTCGACTTTGCGAATTGGAAAGCGGTTGCGATATTGGCCAGCTGGGCGAGACCACCACTCTGGGCGGCGGCGCAGTGCCGGTTGTTGCGCAACCGGCACCCGCTTCGACTGGCGCGGGATCGGCAACGGCGGGGGTCGAGTTGGCGGTCGCCGAACGCGAGGATTTCGATCGTGCAAAGGCCTCGTTCGATGGCGGGCAGTATGAGACTGCAGCAGAGCAGTTTCAGCGGTTTACCGAGACCTATCAGGGCGGCCCATTGACCGGGTTGGCGCATTTATTGCGCGGTGAGGCGCTGCAAAACCTTGGTCTGACATCCTCGGCCGCGCGGGCGTATCTGGAAAGTTATTCGGGCACGCCGAACGGGGCGACATCACCCACGGCGTTGCTGAAACTGGGTCTGGCGCTGGATGGGTTGGGGCAAACCTCGGAAGCGTGCATTACGCTGGGTGAGGTGACCTTGCGGTTCCCGGCCAGCGATGCGTCCATCGAAGCGCAGGCGGCGCGCGCCAATATGGGATGTGCGTGAGATTTTATTGCGCTGGCTTCGCCATCGCGGCGGGCGAAGGGGCGCTGCCCCCTCGCGCTCCCCCGGGATATTTATGGGCCAATAATGAGCTGAACCAGTGAGTCGGGGAGATCCGGGGGCGCTTTTGGATCGGTGTGGTCTGCCGTTTGTTGTGCGGCGACCGGAGCGGTTAGGCGTTGCGGTGTCCGGCGGCAGCGATTCCATGGCCTTGTTGGATCTGATGGTACGCAAGGGGGCGGAGCTTGGCTTTCCGGTATCGGCGGTTTCCGTGAACCATGGGTTGCGGGCTGAAGCGGTCGACGAAGTGGCGCATGTGGCCACATTCTGTGCGGCGCGCGGGATTGATCACAGTGTCTTGGAGTGGAGCGGCTGGGATGGGCACGGCAACTTGCAGGCAGAAGCGCGTCGTGCGCGATATCAGTTGATTGCGGACTGGGCTGATGGGTCCGGCGTGGATTGTGTGGCCTTGGGGCATACCGAGGACGATCAGGCCGAAACGGTGTTGATGAGCATTGCGCGCAAGTCGGGTGTGGATGGATTGGCCGGGATGGCATCGCGGTTTGAGCGGCATGGGGTGGAGTGGATCCGGCCCTTGTTGGAACAGCCGCGCGAGGTTTTGCGGGACTATCTGCGCAGCAAAAACATTCGCTGGTGTGATGATCCTAGCAATGAGGATGTGCGGTTTGAGCGAGTGGAAGTTCGTCGCGCGCTGAAGGTGCTTTCTAGTTTGGGAATCGATGCGAAATCGCTGGCGCGAGTGGCGAGTAACGCCGGGGTCGCGAAGTCGGCTTTGGATCATTATGCGCATTCCGAGGTGGCTGAGCACGAACTTGTGACCGAAGACCGAGGCGATCTGGTTTTTCCGGAGGGATTCACGACGCAGGAGCGTCAGGTACCCGGAGAGGTGGCGCGGCGTCTACAGCTTTTGGCGTTTCAATGGGTTTCGGGCAGTTTATATCCGCCGCGCATGAGTGCGGTTGTCGATATGAATGCCGAAATGACTGATGCGGACCGCCACACATTGGGGGGATGTGTGGTTTTGCGCCAAAAAGGTAAGGGTTGGGTAGGCAATACGATCCGAATCACCCGTGAATTCAATGCGGTAAAAGACGTGGTATCGTCCACGAATGGCGTGTGGGACGGGCGGTGGGTCTTGGCTGGGCCGCATGAGCCGGATCTGCGGGTTCGTGCCCTGGGAGAGGCCTTGAAAGACTGCCCGAATTGGCGTGAAACAGGCCTTGCGCGCCAATCTTTGCTGGCCTCTCCGGCAATCTGGAGGGGGGAGGAACTGATCGCAGCGCCGCTGGCTGGTTTCGCTAACAGTTGGACAGCATCGGCAACAGGTCGCGGTAGTTTCGCCAAATTCCTGTTATCCCGTTGAAGATCTGCCCTTAGTGGCTATTTAATGTGCCAGTCGGGCGGGTGGCCGAATCCACCCATGTAATTTCCAAAGGAGCCTCCTTTGAACAACGCGCGTAGTCTTGCCTTTTGGGCCGTACTTTTCTTGCTGGTTCTGGCGCTTTTTAACCTTATTTTCGGGGGTCAGACCAATTCTGCCAATAACACGGTCAGTTACTCTGATTTTGTCGGGCAGGTTGAAGGCGGAAATGTTTCCAGTGCGACCATCGATGGCGAACGGATCGTGTTCCGGGGCAGCGATGGCCGGGATCTGATAACCATCCAGCCGGAAGGGGCCGATACGACCAATCTATTGGTTGAGCACAGCGTCAGCTTCCGGGCCGAGCCGCAGCAGCAATCAGGTTTTGTCACCATCTTGATGACATTCCTGCCGTTTCTGCTGCTGATCGGCGTCTGGATTTACTTTATGAACCGAATGCAGGGCGGCGGCCGTGGCGGTGCGATGGGCTTTGGTAAGTCGCGCGCAAAGTTGCTGACCGAGAAGCATGGACGTGTGACGTTTGATGACGTCGCGGGCATTGATGAGGCCAAGGAAGAGCTGGAAGAGATCGTTGAGTTCTTGCGCACGCCGCAGAAATTCAGCCGATTGGGCGGCAAGATTCCGAAGGGCGCTTTGCTGGTAGGCCCTCCGGGCACAGGTAAGACGCTGCTGGCGCGCGCGATTGCGGGTGAAGCGGGTGTGCCCTTCTTCACCATTTCGGGTTCTGATTTCGTTGAGATGTTTGTCGGTGTCGGTGCGAGCCGGGTGCGTGACATGTTCGAGCAGGCCAAGAAGAATGCGCCCTGTATCGTCTTTATCGATGAGATTGATGCTGTTGGCCGTTCGCGCGGCGTTGGTTACGGCGGCGGTAACGATGAGCGTGAGCAGACTTTGAACCAGTTGCTGGTTGAGATGGATGGTTTTGAAGCCAACGAAGGCATCATTATCGTAGCGGCCACCAACCGTCCTGATGTTCTGGACCCGGCGTTGTTGCGGCCCGGTCGCTTTGATCGTCAGGTTCAGGTTCCAAACCCTGATATCAAGGGCCGTGAGAAAATTCTGGGCGTTCATGCCCGCAAGGTGCCATTGGGACCGGATGTTGATCTGCGCATTATCGCGCGCGGCACGCCGGGGTTTTCGGGTGCTGATCTGGCGAACCTAGTGAATGAGTCTGCGTTGATGGCGGCGCGCTATGGGCGCCGGTTTGTCACGATGGAAGATTTCGAGAACGCCAAGGACAAGGTCATGATGGGCGCTGAGCGTCGGTCCATGGTCATGACCGAAGACGAAAAGAAACTGACGGCTTATCACGAGGCCGGTCATGCGATTGTTGGTCTGAATGTGCCGCAGCATGATCCAATCCATAAGGCGACGATCATTCCGCGTGGGCGAGCTTTGGGGTTGGTGTTGTCCCTGCCTGAACGCGATCAACTTTCCGTTAGCTACACTAAATACACGTCGAAAATCGCTATGGCGATGGGCGGTCGTGTGGCTGAGGAACTGGTGTTCGGAAAAGAGAATGTCACTTCGGGTGCGGCTTCGGATATTCAGCAAGTCACGCGGATTGCCCGTGCAATGGTGACGCAGTTCGGGTTTGCGGAAGAGCTTGGGTATATCGATTATGCCAACGAGCAGCAGTCGCATCTGGGAACTTATGGTGCCGGGACGAACCACTCTGGCATTACTCAGAAAACCATCGATGACAAAGTGAAAGCGCTTGTTGACGAAGGGTATGAGACCGCGAAGCGGGTTCTGACGGAGAAATCGGATGATCTGGAGCGGTTGGCGCAAGGATTGCTGGAATATGAGACGCTGACGGGTGATGAGATCACACGCGTGATCGCCGGTGAACCATTGAAGCGTGGCGACGACGATGAAGACACGCCGTCGGATACCGGCGGAACCGCATCGATTACGGCCATTCCAAAGACCAAGCCAAAACCCAAATCGTCCGAAGGCGATGGCGATCTGGAACCGGAACCGACGTCCTGAATTTCGCCCCCTGTCGAGGTCGAGGTGGGGCCGCGCCAATGGCGCGGCCCTTTTTCGTCTGAATGGGGCGCTGCCCCAAACCCCGAAGTATTTCGAGACAGAAGAAGTGCAATTGAGAATCGTTGCGGGCTTGGCGGAAGCTCTTGCACGGGGTCCGCTGGCATCGAATTTGCGTCAAAGTTTCCGATTGGCGGCATACCATCGTGTGCCTAGACGCTGGCGGACGCGGAAGTGTCGAAAATTGGCTGTTTCGGTGGGAGCTGTGGGCTTATAGCAAAGCAGTCGCGAGACGCGATACGCCAACAGGAGGGTCGGCCCAGTGGAATACAAGACGGATATCGAGATCGCACGCGCGGCTAATAAGAAGCCTATTCAGGAAATTGGAGCGAAGCTTGGTATCGGGTCCGATGACCTGGTTCCGTTCGGGCATGATAAGGCGAAGGTCAACCAGGGCTTTATCAGCGGCCTGAAAGGTCGCGAAAATGGTAAGCTGATCCTTGTGACCGCGATTAACCCGACCCCTGCGGGCGAAGGCAAAACTACGACCACCGTTGGTCTGGGCGACGGTCTTAACCGCATCGGTAAGAACGCAGCGGTTTGTATCCGCGAAGCCTCTCTTGGGCCGAACTTTGGTATGAAGGGTGGCGCCGCCGGCGGTGGGTACGCGCAGATCGTGCCGATGGAAGACATGAACCTTCACTTCACCGGTGACTTTCACGCCATTACTGCCGCGCACAACCTGCTGAGCGCGATGATCGACAACCATATCTACTGGGGCAATACCCTGGAAATTGATGAGCGTCGGGTAACTTGGCGTCGGGTTCTGGATATGAACGACCGTGCGCTGCGCGACACTGTGACCTCGCTGGGTGGTGTGGCCAACGGTTTCCCACGTCAGACTGGGTTTGACATTACGGTTGCGTCTGAAGTGATGGCGATCCTTTGCCTGTCGAACGACCTGAAGGATCTGGAAAAGCGCCTTGGTGACATGATCGTGGCCTATCGCCGGGATCGCACGCCGATTTACGCGCGCGACATTCAGGCGGATGGCGCGATGACCGTTCTGTTGAAAGACGCGATGCAGCCGAACCTGGTGCAGACACTGGAAAACAACCCGGCGTTTGTGCATGGCGGACCGTTTGCGAACATCGCGCATGGCTGTAACTCGGTCATTGCGACGACAACTGCGCTGAAACTGGCGGACTTTGTTGTGACCGAGGCTGGCTTTGGGGCCGACTTGGGCGCTGAGAAGTTCATGAACATTAAGTGCCGCAAGGCGGGTCTGGCACCTGACTGTGTTGTACTGGTGGCGACGATCCGGGCGATGAAAATGAACGGCGGTGTTGCGAAGGCTGATCTTGGGCCGGAGAACGTGGCTGCGGTGAAGGAAGGCTGTGCCAACCTTGGGCGTCACATTGGCAACCTGAAGTCGTTCGGCGTGCCGGTTGTTGTGGCCGTGAACCACTTTGTAACGGACACCGACGCGGAAGTAGCGGCTGTTAAGGAATACGTTGAGACACAAGGGTCGGAAGCGATTGTATCGCGTCATTGGGAATTGGGGTCGGAAGGCTCAGAGGCTTTGGCAACCCGTGTGGCCGAGATTGCAGACAGTGGCGTCAGCCAGTTTGCGCCGCTTTACAAGGACGAGCTTTCGCTGTTTGAGAAAATGGAGACAGTGGCCAAGCGGATTTACCGCGCTGATGAAGTTCTGGCGGACAAAAAAATTCGCGATCAACTGAAAACTTGGGAAGACGCCGGTTATGGCAACTTGCCGGTCTGCATGGCGAAGACGCAGTATAGCTTCTCAACCGATCCAAGCCTGCGCGGTGCGCCAACCGGGCATTCGGTGCCTATTCGTGAAGTGCGTTTGTCGGCTGGTGCCGGGTTCGTTGTTGCGATCTGCGGTGAGATCATGACGATGCCGGGTCTGCCATCTAAACCAGCAGCCATGAACATTCGCCTGAACGACGAGGGCGAGATCGAGGGTTTGTTCTAAGCAAGATGCACTTTGCCGAAGTCATATGGTCGTGCGACGGGGATTTTGCCGAAGGGCAGTATTCCCGCGCGCACCATTGGCGGTTTGACGGGGGTGTTGAAGTTCCAGCAGCCGCGTCGCCGTCCATCGTGCCACCACCGTTAGGGATGGCCGAGGCGGTGGACCCTGAAGAGGCTTACGTGGCTTCGGTTGCTTCGTGCCATATGCTTTGGTTTTTGGACATCGCCCAAAGGGCAGGGTTCGTGGTGAAGGCTTACCGCGATCAGGCTGAAGGGGCGTTGAAGAACACCGGTGGGGTCGTTTGGATTCCGCGCATTGATCTAAATATCGACGTGACGTTCGAAGGCGAGGGGCCGGACCTGGACGCCCATCGCGCGTTACATGACAAGGCGCATCACGCCTGTTTCATTGCTAATTCGGTGAAGACCGAAATTGTTGCCAATCTAGTTTAAGGACATCGACATGAGTGCGACGATCATCGACGGTAAGGCTTTTGCAGCAACGGTTCGCGAGAAGGTGGCGGGGCATGTGACCTCGTTGAAGGCGGACCATGGCATTACGCCTGGACTGGCGGTTGTGCTGGTGGGTGAAGACCCGGCTAGTCAGGTTTATGTCCGCTCGAAGGGCAAGCAAACCGTCGAAGTTGGCATGAAATCGGTTGAGCACAAGTTGGACGTCGATACAGCCGAAGCCGACTTGCTGAAGCTGGTCAATGATCTGAACAACGCCCCCGAGATCCACGGTATTTTGGTGCAGTTGCCTCTGCCTGGACACATTAACGAGGATCTGGTGATCAACTCGATTGATCCCACGAAGGATGTGGATGGGTTCCATATCTCGAACGTGGGTCTGTTGGGGACGGGTCAGAAAAGCATGGTGCCGTGCACGCCGCTTGGCTGTCTGATGATGCTGCGCGACCATCATGGGTCGATCTCGGGGATGGATGCGGTTGTTGTTGGTCGTTCAAACATCGTTGGCAAGCCGATGGCGCAATTGCTGTTGGGCGATAGTTGCACCGTGACGATTGCCCATAGTCGCACGAAGGATTTGCCGGATGTAGTTCGGAGGGCGGATATCGTGGTGGCAGCCGTTGGTCGGCCCGAAATGGTGCCGGGTGACTGGATCAAGCCGGGTGCAACCGTGATTGACGTGGGCATCAACCGGATTGATGCGCCTGAAAAAGGCGAAGGCAAGACCCGTCTGGTCGGCGATGTTCATTTCGAGAGCGCGGCGGCGGTTGCCGGAGCGATCACTCCGGTGCCGGGTGGCGTTGGGCCGATGACCATTGCTTGCCTTTTGGCCAATACGGTTACGGCCTGTTGTCGCGCCAATGGGTTGGCCGAGCCTGAAGGGCTGACCGCCTAACACTGAAGATCTGAATGGGTCGGCGGCTGGACTAGTATTCCAGCGCGTCGAGCCTGTCATATGTTTGCGCCATGCCGTCAGCCATACCTGTAGATAGCGCGCCTTCGCGTGCATCGGCGTTTTCGTAGCGGATTGTGAGCGTCAGTTTGGTTCCGTCGCCATCGGGTTGAAACTCGGTCGTGACGTGGGTGTCGGCCATGACGTCCATGTCGACGAAGCGTTCGAGGTGGATGATCTTATTTGGCGGATCAAGGCTGACGTATTTGCCAGCGAGGGAAAAACTTTCGCCGTCGTCATTGGCCCATGTGAAGCGAATTGCGCCTTCTGGTACGGGTTCGCTTACGCATTCGGGCATTGACCATCCGTCGGGGTCAAGCATCCATTTTTGCAACAGAACCGGGTCTGTGTGGGCCGCGTAGACTCGTTCGGGCGGGGCGGCGAAACGGCGGATTACGACAAGATCGGTTTCGCCGACTTTGGTCATTTGCATTGCGGTCATTCTGGGAATTCCTTTTCTTCTAATAAATCGTCCAGGCGCGCATAGTTCGCGGCCAACATTTCACGCAATCGACCTGTCCAGACGTGGATTTCGTCCAGCTTCACCGGGTTCAGACGAACAGGGCGGCGATTTCCGACGCGGCGACGGGTAACCCAGCCAGTGCTTTCCAGAACTTTGATGTGGCGTGAAACGGCGGGCTGGCTGATGTCGAAGGGCACGGCAAGCTCTGTGGCATCAACTTCACCAGTTTCGGCAAGGCGCATCACGATGTGAAGGCGCGTTGGGTCGGCAAGGGCGGAGAATGTGGTGTCTATGTGCATAATGAATTCTCTATATAGTATGTTAGTTATATAGGCAACGGCGAATTCGGAGCGCACAAGGGCTGTTGGTCTTTTCAGGATTTGAATGCCGACCGGTGCGGGTTAGGGTCAATTATGGTCCGTATGGAGATGCGTTGTGGCAAAGACTTACACCGGAAAAGACATTGAAATCGGCTTTGAGATGAAGCGATGCATCCACGCGCGCAATTGTTTCTTGAAACTGCCGAATGTTTTCGATCCCGAGCAGAGGCCTTGGGTCAATCCCGACGCAGCGCCCGCTGAAGAGATTGCGGCGATGGTTCGGACATGTCCGTCAGGTGCGCTGACATTTCGTCGCTTGGATGCGGATGCTGCAAAAGCCGCGCCAGGGATCAACCGAATGTCGGTTTTGGAGAATGGGCCAAACGCACTTCATGGGAATCTTGTCGTTGCCGGTGAAGAGATGACGCGGGCCACGATTTGCCGCTGTGGACAGACCAAGAATCCGCCGTTTTGCGACTATTCTCACGTTGATGCCGGGTTTACCGCGACCGGAGAGCCAGCAGAAACCGGGAAAGATGCACCGGGTGAGGATGCGGGCGAAACATTGACCGTAAAGGGCTATGAGAATGGGCCTGTTGAGGTTCGGGGTGCCTTGGAGGTTACGTCTGGTACCGGAGTGCGTCTGCATCGTGGAACTCGGGCATTCCTGTGCCGCTGCGGTCAATCAAAGAAAAAACCGTTTTGTGACGGGAGCCATAAATCGTCAGGCTTTGAGGTGCCGGAAAGCTAAGCGTCAGGCAGCTGTTGGCACTGGAACGGGGAGCACTTTGCGACCAGTCAAATAGGCCGTCGCCTTGGATGCAAATAGCTGACGTAAGTCTGGTGTCGTCCAATTCAGTCCGCCGGTATAGCAACCATAGGCTGGCATCATAAGGCGGGTCTGATCGACCAGGAAACACGGGCGCGATGTGCCTTTGACGCGCGCTTTCGGGTGGTAGTGACCCGAGATTTCGCCGTGATCCGACGGCGTTTTCGCCATATGGCGGAAGGTCAGGGGACCTTGCTTGTGTTCGGCCAGGTAGGTGCCGCCGATGTCCAATGGGCCAGGGTCGTGATTGCCTTCAACCCAGAGCCAGTTGCGGCCTGCCTGCAGGATGTTCAGCGTGTCGCGATGGCTGTCGCTCAGGGCGGTTGCGGAGTGAGTGTCGTCAAAACTATCGCCGAGACAAAGGATGGTCCGTGGTTTGCAATGCTGGATGTCTTTGGCAAGCCGAGTAAGAGTTTCGGTAATTTCGTAAGGTGGCAGAAGGCTGCCGCTGCGTCGGGCAATGCGCTCGGATTTGCCAAGGTGCAGATCTGACACAGCCAAAAGATCGACGTTGGCCCATAAGAGCGCGCCGGAGGGGAGCAGCGTCAGAGTTTCACCAGCAAAGGCTATGGGTAGAGCGTTCATGCTTCGTTCTTGGCTGGTTGGAAGCATATTGGCAAGAGGTTTCGCCTTCTTCGAAGTCGAGGTAGGGCCGCGTGCTTTGCGCGCGGCCTGGTATCATATGGGGCTCTGCCCCAAGCCCCGGAGTATTTTCGCCAGAAAGATGGGATTAGGGCCCGATTTTATCGAGGCCTGATGCAGTCATAAGGCGTTCGGTTTCTTCTTCTAGTAACCGTTCGCGGCCTTCGCCACGGATTGGCACACGACCATGTTCCAAAAGGAGTGGCGCGGCCAACGGTGTGACGCGGTCAGGTTTGATATGATCGATGCGACCCTTGGTGCGGTCCAGCATTTCTTCGATGCGGCCAAAGTCGACAAGGCCTTTCAGGGCCTCGGCACGGGTGATGTCGAGCATCACGTGGCCGGGATCATATTTTACCAGCGTGTCATAAAGGATGTCAGACGAAAAACTGGCCTGACGGCCGGTGCGCCGCTGAGGGCCGAAGTTGCGTTCCAGCAAGCCGGCGACTGTCGCAGAGGCCCGGAAGGTGCGCTTCATGACAGCGTTTCCGTCGAGCCAGCTTTCGAAGTCGGCAAAGAGGGTTTCAACATCGAACAAGGCGCCCGGATCGGTGACCTCGGTCAGTCCCCAGATCAACACGGCGTAGTCAGTGGCGACGAAGCCGAGGGGTTCCAGACCGTTCGCTTCCATACGCTCGGTCAGCAAAAGCCCCAGCGTTTGCATGGCATTGCGGCCCGCAAAGCCATAGACACACATGTGATGTCGATCGTCGTGCGTGAAGGTTTCGATCATGAGACGATCGGCGGACGGCAATTTTGAGACCTCGCGCTGGAGCGACAGCCACTGGGCGGTGTGGTCTGGCAGTTCGGACCAGTCTTGATCTTGAAAGAGGTTTAGTATGCGGGCCGAAAGTTGCGTTGATGTCGCGAACTTGGTGCCTGAGAAAACCGCGATCTTTGGGGCTTTGGTGGCGTTTCGCGAGACCTCGACCGTCAGTTCGCGCAGGCTTTCATAGCGTACAACTTGTCCGCCGATCAAAAAGGTGTCACCCGGAGTCAGTGTGGCTGCGAAGGCTTCCTCGACCTCGCCGAGGGGTTTGCCCGCCATGCGGCCTTTCATGCGCACCTTCAACAGATCTGTGTCCTGAATGGTGCCAATATTCATGCGAATGTGCTGCGCCGCGCGTGGATCGCGCAACTGCCATTTGCCGTCTTCGCGACGCTTCAGCCGTTGCCAGCGGTCGTAGGCACGCAAGGCATATCCGCCGGTGGCGACCATATCGAAGCAGGCATCAAACTGTTCGCGGGTCAGGTCGGCATAGGCACCGGCTGAACTGAGAATGGTAAAAAGAGTATTCTGGTCAAAAGGGCCGCGGCAGGCGTGAATCAAAATGTGCTGGCAGAGAACGTCCAAGGGGCCGGGACCGCGAGGGTCGCCGTCTAGTTCTGCATCGCGCACGGCACCTAGGGCAGCAACACATTCCACCACCTCAAAGCGATTGGCAGGCAGGACCAGAGCCTTTGATGGTGCATTATAGGTATGGTTTGCGCGGCCAATGCGTTGGACCAACCGTTTGACGTTCTTGGGCGCACCGATCTGGATCACCAGATCAACGTCGCCCCAGTCTATTCCAAGATCCAGTGATCCGGTGGCGACAATGGCTCGCAGTTCGCCGTTCACCATCGCAGCTTCGACACGTTCGCGCTGCTCGCGCGCAAGGCTGCCGTGGTGGATGCCGATGGGTAGGCTGTCGTCATTGGCCAGCCAGAGCTGATGGAAGAATATTTCGGCCTGGGCACGGGTGTTGTGAAAGATGAGCGTCGTATTGTGTTTGCGGATCTCTTCCAAAACCCGGGGGATGGCGTATTTTCCGCCACCGCCGGACCAGGGCGGCAGTTCGCGGGTTTTCAGCATCTGGATGTCAGGTGCCGGTCCGGGGTCGGCGTGAAGGATAAGGCAAGGATCAGGGTGGCGCGCCAGATAGTGGGCGATGGCGTCCGGGTCTTCTACGGTGGCTGACAGCCCTACGCGGCGCATGTTCGGGGCAAGTAATTGAAGCTCGGCCAAGCACAGCATGAGTTGATCGCCGCGTTTGGAGTCCGCCAAGGCATGAATTTCATCAACGATCACACGCGAAAGGCCCGCGAAAACACGCGAAGCATCTTCGTAGGTTAAAAGGAGCGCCAGACTTTCTGGTGTGGTCAGCAATATATGCGGTGGATCGGCGCGCTGACGTTTTTTGGTTGTCTGAGAAGTGTCGCCGGTGCGGTCTTCAACCCGAATGGGCAGGTTCATTTCGGCGATTGGCATTTCAAGATTACGCCGGATGTCTGCAGCAAGTGCTTTCAAAGGGGAAACGTAGAGTGTGTGCAATCCATGGTGATCCTGCTCGGCCAACTCCGCCAGCGTCGGCAGGAACCCGGCGAGCGTTTTCCCGCCGCCGGTAGGTGCGATCAGTAAACGAGCGGCAGCGTCTTTTTGCGCAAACAAGTCCAACTGGTGGCTGTGCGCGCACCATCCGCGACTTTCAAGCCACGTTTCGAACTTTTCAGGCAAGGATGTCATCGCAATCCGGTCAAGTGAAACTCCAGGGCTTTTCGCATACAACGTGCGGGCTATAAAAACAGCAAGTTGGAAATTCCCGATCCCATTACTGACGAAGGTTCAAACCACGTGCGTCTGGATTCATTGATAACCCTCGTCTTCCTTGGGCTGGTAGCCGTGACTTTCTACAAATTGGTTGGCTTCATCCATGACGATGCGTTCATTACTCTGAAATACGCTCGAAATCTTGGGGAACACGGCCAACTGGCTTGGAATCTTGGCGAACCGGGGATCGAAGGGTATACCAGCCCTCTGCATGTTGTACTGAACGCTGGCCTAATTCGGATTGGTATTGATCCGATGACAGGTGCGCGGCTGATTGGGTTTATTGGCTTTGGTTTGATGTTAGTGGCCGGGGCGCTTGCGCTTCGTGGCCTTAACGCACCGGCAATTGGAAGAGTTGCGATTCTCGCAGGACTGGCTGCGCCAGCGACCATCGCCTGGGTTTGGGGTGGGCTTGAGGCCCCCTTGGTCGGCGGCCTTATTGCTCTTGGAATGGTCGGTGGAATTCTGTCGGCGCGGGGAAACGGGTCGATCAGGCATGCAGTTCTTGGGTCCATTGCCTTTGGCATTGCCTATCTGGCGCGCCCTGAAGCAGCTGTTGCCAATTTTGCTATGGGATTGGGAATATTGCTGTTTGCCGAGCTACCCATCAGGGATCGGCTGTTGCGGTTCGTTGCGTTTGGTACGATCTCATTTGCAGTTTTGTGCGGGCATTTGCTGTTTCGGTATCAGGCGTATGGAGACGTGGTTCCATTGACGTTCCACGCGAAGGTCGGCTTGGAAACCTCCGTGCGTTTGCAGAATGGAGTTAGCTATGTGTTGAATTCCTCGGCAGTGGCGCCAGTCATTATGTGTGCGACCATGGCTTGTGTGTTGATGATCATACTGCGCAAAAGACTGGGGCCGCTTTCGCGGATCATGGGAATCACGCTGTTGGTTCAGGCAATGCTGCTTATTTGGTTGGGCGGCGATCATATGCCCTGGGGGCGGATGATGTTGCCGTTATTGCCTGCGGCGAGTTTCCTGTTTCTGGCAATATTGGCGGACGTGAATGCGCGCTGGCAGCAGGTGATGGCCTATGGAATTGCGGGTATTTCCGCGTTGGCATTGCTTTCCGCACCTTATGGCAGACCGGACGCGGCGGCGCGCGTGGGAAGCTTGGTTGGAGCTTATCTGGAGCAAAATTTGCCGGAGCCGTCCACAATCGCGGTTGCAACCGCTGGCTCAACGCCGTTCTTTGCGCCCCGTCACATGTTCATAGACACGCTGGGTTTGAATGATCCACATATTGCAAAACGTGAGAATGTGCCGATCAGGACCCGTTGGCAAACCGAACCCGGGCACGGGAAGGGTGACGGCCAATATGTAATGTCGAGATCACCCGACATTATTATTATTGGTCCTGCGGAAGGGACCACATCAGACCAAGCGACACACTGGTTTCTAACGGGTTTGGAATTGTCCGAAATGCCGCAGTTTCAGCAGTGCTACGAAGAAGTGCGCGCCTCCGTTAAGCCAAGCGAGTTGACTGTATGGAGCGCACGCACGTTCTCGAAGCCTTTGGAACTGGTGTATTACCAGCGCACCTGCGACTAGAGAGTTTGCCGCGACTAGTGGACGATCTTTTCTTCCTTGACGAACATGTTCGCCCAGGCACGGTCGATCAGTTCCGGTGACATCTGATAGGGGATGCCCTCGAATTCGCAGATGGAAATCATCTGATCGACCAAGAAGATAGGCTGATAGTTCGCGTAGATGTTGTCGATCGTCGGATACTTGTGCTTGATCAGGTAGACCAGCGTGTCCTCGTCGAGCGGCATTTTGCGTTTACGGGCGACCATGGCGAAGATCTTCAGGTAATCTTCCTGATCCGGGCCATCGATTTTGATCTTGAAGAAGATACGACGAAGAGCCGCTTTATCGAAAATCTCATTTGGGTGGAAGTTGGTTGAGAAGATCACGAGAGTGTCGAAGGGCACTTCGAATTTCTCACCTGACTGAAGCGAAAGGATATCCTTGTTCTCTTCCAGCGGAACAATCCAGCGGTTAACCAGCGCCTGCGGTGGTTCTTCCTGACGGCCAAGGTCGTCCACAATAAAGACGCCACCAGATGATTTCAGCTGCAATGGCGCCTGATAGGTGCGTGCGGTTGGGTTATAAACAAGGTCCAGCATCGAAAGCGACAATTCACCACCGGTGATCACTGTGGGGCGGTCGCACAAAACATAGCGTGTGTCGAAACGGTTCGACGTCCGGCGCAAACTGTTAGGATCGTCTTCCTGCTCTTCAGCAGCCGTGTGAACAATTGGGTCATAGACTGTGATGACCTGACCCGAGTATTCGATGGCGCGCGGAATATAGATCTTGTCGCCCAGGGCGTCGCGAATACCGTTAGAAATTGACGACTTACCGTTGCCGGGCGGACCATACATCAGAATTGAGCGACCAGCAGAAACAGCAGGACCAAGATGGTCTACAAGTTCATCGGGAAGGATGAGGTGTCCCATGGCCCCAAGAAGCTGGTCACGAGTTACCTGAATGTTTCGGATCGATTGGCGTTTCACCTGCTCGGAATAAATATCAAGAGGCACTGGCATAGCGCCATAATACTCTGACTGAGCCAGAGCATCCAAAGCGCGCTGTTTGCCGCCTTCGGTCAGCTGAAACCCCATTTCACCGCCAGAGTTGGCATGCAGGGTGCCGGTCGCCTCAATCAGTCGCTGTTCGCGCGACATGTCGATCAATTCCTGAGTAACGGGGATTGGCAGGCACATGGCTTTCGACAGTTCTGTCACACCATCCAAATTCATGCGGAACATGGTCTTCAGCAGAATGTCACGCATCATCACGGTCGGAAGTTTCATGCCTGAAAGTGATCGTGGCGCTGGCGGCGCCATGACATTCGACGTTTGCATATTCATTTCGTGGTCCCCTGCCTCGTCCAGTTGCAAGCCAGACCCGGTGTTGCCCAAATTTGAACAATAAGCCGTGCCAAGCCATTTCTTGAGGCAACATGACCGGCTATTGTGGCCAAAAAATGGAAAAAGAATGAGAATGAGCAGACCGAACACCTTTGTTTTTACGGGTATTCTTGCCTTGCTGGGCGGGGTGATGGCCTTTATGGCTTTGTCCAAAGGTGTGCTTCTTATTACTGCTCACGAAGGTGATATTTACCACCTGCTGGACATTCTTTTCCGATTGGACGCTGGTCAGGTTCAGCACAAGGATTTCATGACGCCACTCGGCATTCTGGCATTTCTGCCCGCCGCAGAGTTTATGGAGCGTGGCTATGGAGTTGGATACTCGCTTTTGGCCGGTCAGGTTGTCGTTGCGGCAGTGCTGCTTCCTGTCATCATTTATGCGGCCCTGACGCGGCTGCCCTCCTTGGCGGCGTATATATTCGGCGTTTACCTTCTGGTTTTGATATTCGCGATGATCTACGGGGGTGCCGGGGTCGAAACGTCGGTATCTATGCAATATAATCGCTGGGCTTGGGCAATTGCGTTTCCCTTGGTGGTGTTGGCAGTTTTGGATCCCATCGGCCGCGACCGCCCATGGCTGGATGGCCTGATTATCGGTGCCTGCCTGTCGGCTTTGGTGCTTTTGAAGATTACCTTCTTCCTGGCCCTGTTGCCCGGCGTTGTCTTTGCTTTGGCTGCTCGGCGCGATTGGCCACGATTGATTTATATGACTGCAGCCGGGGCGGTAACGTTTTTGGCGATGTCCGCCTGGCTGGGGTATGGATTTTGGATAGGCTATCTCAGCGATTTGCTGACGGTGGCCGGGTCAACGGCACGGCCTTATCCCGGTGTGTCACTGCCCGAGCTGATCTCATCTCCGTCGCATATGGTTCCCATTCTGCTTGGCTTGTTTGCCTATATGTATCTGGGCAAGTCGGACCGACGGATTGAGGCGCTTGCGATTTTGATATTCCTGCCGGGCCTTGTTTACATAACCTACCAGAATTTCGGCAATGATCCCAAATGGTTGATGTTATTCGCTATATTGCTTTTGGCTCTTTATCAGCAATTGCGCGGGTCAAGTTCGCTTGGTTCTGAAACCGGAATTGAAATTCCGATTCTTGCCAGCGTGGCAATAGCTTTGGCCCTGCCGTCAGCGGCAACGCTGGGCTTGTCTCAACTGCGCCACTTTGCGCGATCTGATGAAATTTACGTGCCGATGCTGCCGCAGCAGATTGGGCACCAAGACATCCTTGTTCAGGCCAACCGCGCCTTTACGATGAATGCCGAGATCGAGTTGGATCGCCGGGAGCCTTATTGGCACAAATATTCGGAACTTGCCGGACGGGGCGAGCCGATTTCATTGGCGGGTACTGAATTTCCGAGATGCGAGCTGGCGGCGGCGTCACTGGCGTTTTTGGAAGGGATTAGCGCGGACCTAGAGACAGCCAATTTACCCGAGAACAGCCAGATCTTTACAACCGATATTCTGACCGTTTTCTGGCTGTTCACCTCGGATCAGCCATTAGAGGGCGGCGCGCCTTGGTATTATGGTGGGCTGTCTGGGCTTGAGAATGCGGACTTTGTGTTAGTGCCCAAGTGCAGCTTCTATGGGTTGATGCACAGCGTCATGATTGACGAGCTGAACGCTGCCCCTGTAACGCTATATCCCGTCCGGGAAAACGAACTTTATGTATTGTTCCAAGTTGGTTAGCCGCTAACTAGCGGTATCAGTAAATAGACTGCCAGCGCCGGTGCCAGTGCAAATCCCATTGGAAACTCTTTTCGTGTCCAACTTTCCCAATCTGGAAAACGTTCGCGAAGTGGGCTTGCGCGGACGGCGCGGTGCACGATGAAGGCAGCGATGATCATTCCTGCCAGCAAGAACATGAAAGTGAACCAGTCAGCCAGCGCGATAAACGGTGCCATGGCCGCCGCAAACTTTGCATCTCCGGCCCCGATAAGACGCAGAGCATTCAAGACAAACGTGATCGCCAGAACGACGGCGAAATGTGCATAGCGCCAGAGGTATTCAGTAAAAGGTAGGGCGACCAATCCGACAACGGCAAAGATAGCCAATGTCGCCAGCACGGCTTTGTTCGGGATCTTCATGAAAGCCATATCGCTCCAGGAAACCCAGATTGCGATAGGCAGGATGAAGGGGAAAAACCACGCCGCTGTGGTCCATTCGATGGCCATTATCGGTGGCTCCGCTACTTATTGACGTTGTTTTCGAGCGCTTCGAGGCTTCTCACGGCAGCTTCGAAGAATTGCGGATGCGTGTCGATGGCTTCGCGCAGCAGACTTTTCCCGGTGTTCAGGTCGCCTTGCTTGATCGCCGAAAGCGCTGCGGTATGTAGCAATTGAGCGCGTTCGACTTGGGTCATCTGGACGACGGGCATATCGTATTTTCGTTGCGCAGCGCGGGCCAGAACCAGGTTGTTTTTTGCCGTAAACAGCGATGCATCATAGACCAGTGCTTCGCCAAACAATTGCTCGGCGCTGGCGTAGTCGCCGCGTGTCATTTTGGAAAAGCCCCAGTTGTTCAGCGTGCCAGAAGGGCGGGTCGTCAAGCCAACCGCGGTTTCATAAAAGGAATCTGCTTTGGTCCATTCCTTGTTGCTATCGGCAATCATTGCCTCCAGACGATAACGCTTGAATGTTTCATGGGTGGGTGGGATTCTATCAAGCTCGCTTTCGGCCTTGTCCCACTGGTTCGACCGGATCAGCGCGTCTGCATATTCAACCCGATCTTCATTCGACGACTTAGGATCTTCCAGGACTGTAGCCCAGGCCTGTGCAGCTGCTGTTGGTTTACCGGCCCGCACGAGGGAAATGGCAAGCCCGCGCTTCAAGTCGATGCGTTCAGGGTTGGCGGCAAGGGTGCGCTGGAAATAGATCACCGCTTCATCGGGGTCTGCGACGGTCAACATGACGTCGTTTAAATTGGTTTCGTCGATGACGTTAACGTCTTTTAGCGCTTCGGCCAGTTCCTCGTCCGATTGACCGCCTTGCTCACATGCTGCCAAGGCAAATAGCCCAAGCCCTACAACTATAATCCAACCACTCTGGCGCATGGGGTCCTGTCCCTTTTACTGCTCGCGCCCGCCTATTCTTGCCCACTTTCCGGGGTCTCGGGTGTGGACAGGATCCGATAAAGTCCGGGCCCCCGCCGCACCAGGCGGAATTCACTTTGAGGCGCAGAATAAGCTGGATTTTCAAGTTTAGCGAGCGCTTTGCGCAGGTTGTCGCGGATTTCCGCGCTTTGACCGCTGTCCAGAGCAAAAGCCAGTCGGAATACGCGGCTGGCCTCACCATATCGGCCCTTTTCCATCAGTACAACGCCAAGATTGTTCCATGCTGGTGGGAAAGTCTCATCAACCTCTGTGGCGCGGCGCAATATCTGCTCGGCTTGATTGAGGCGGCCAAGTTGTAGGTTGGCAGATCCGATAGCGCTGAGGACATCTACGTTGACCCCTTGCTGGGCGGCGGCGCGCAAATAGGCCTTCAAGGCAAGCTCGTATTCGCCAGAAGCCATTAGGCGGTGACCGACGATCAGACCATCAACATATTCGACCTGTTCCGCAGCACCTGCCGGAGCAAATGGGCTGTCATCAGCCTGCTGAAGGCCGCCCACTTCGTCGCAGGCGGCCAGAGCCGCAAGGGCGGCAATACCAAAAGTCAGATGTTTCAAAGGCGTCTGGCCCCTTAGAAATTAGCCTCACTCAGCGTGACCGCAATTCCGTAAACCGACGGGCCGATCAAGATGATCAGTAGCGGTGGAACGGTCAGCATCATTGTGGCAAGGGTCATCTTTGTGGGCAAGGTGTTTGCCTTTTCTTCTGCGCGCATGACGCGTTTATCACGCATTTCAGAAGCATATACCCGCAAAGCCTCAGCGATCGAGGTGCCGAACGCCGTCGACTGGATCAACACCGTCACAAAGCTGGCGACGTCTGGAACACCGGCGCGCTCGGACATATCGCGCAGCACGCTGGTTTTGTCCTTACCGGCCTTCATCTCGTGCGACACGATTTCAAGTTCGTCAGCCAGCGCCGGGAAACCGGCCCTGATTTCTTTGCTGACGCGAATAATTGACTGGTCCAGAGATTGGCCAGCCTCGACGCAAACCAGCATCATGTCCAAAGAGTCAGGGAAGCCATTGATGATCTCTTCCTGACGCGCGGCCTGACGACGGGTCACCCAGTATTTGGGCAGCATGTATCCGGCAGCACCGGGAATAACAACTGACAGGATCAGAGACTGCGTGGTCGGTTCACCAGTTGCACTGCTGTAGATCGCGTAGGCGATGCCGAAGAGCAGGAACAGGATACCAAGGGCAAACTGCAAAAAGTGATATGTGCGAACGGCATCTTTGGAGCGATAGCCAGCCTGCAATAGTTTAAGTTGAACCGCAGAATATTCTTCTTCGTTCTGTGGCTCCAGAAAGTTGGAGTATTTTTCCAGCTTGTCGCCTTTGCCACCAGCACGGCGCAGACGTTTTTTGCCTTTGACGTCGCCCGAGTCCTGCGCGGCACTGGCACGTGCAGCTTCGCGCAACTTGTCCAGCGGATCGGAGCGGCGCTTGAGCAGGATTGGCAATGTCAGCAGCACAAGGAACATTCCCAGCACACCAACGATTAGCAAAGGTCCAAGGTCGCCGAAGTTCTCGATCAGAAAGACGTTGGCCTGTTCATAAAGGGCAAAGACTTGTTCCATGGAATTATACCTTGATGTTCACAAGGGCCTTCATCACGAAGATGTTGACCACAAGGAATGCCGCAACAACCAGACAGGCGGGAATAAAGACCGAAGTCTCTTTCACTTCGTCATAGTAGTTGGGCTGAATGACGTTGATCATGACCAGCGCCACGATCGGGAAAAGCGACAGGAACATGCCGGACCATTTAGCCTCGGCCGTGATCGCACGAACACGACGGAAGAGCTTGAAACGCGCACGGATAACTTTTGCCAATCCATCAAGGATTTCGGCCAAGTTACCGCCCGATGTTTGCTGAATGGTCACGGCAACCGCGAGGAACCGCAAATCCTGCATATCCATGCGCTCGGCCATGTGCTTCAAGGCTTCGCCAACGTCGCGCCCGTAGGCGGATTCGTCAGAGATAACGCCCATTTCCGAACCGAGTGGGTCGGGTACCTCCTTGGCAACAATCTGAAGGGCCGAAGTGAATGGATGCCCAACGCGAAGCGAGCGAACCATTAGTTCTACGGCTTCGGGCAGTTGCTCTTCGATCATGCCCATGCGCTTCTTTGCAGTGTTGTTGACCCATACGAAGACGGCGCCCACGCCCATGATGATGGCAACGACAATACGGATCGGAAAAGATGCGCTGGTTGCAAAGCTGAGGCCAACAAAGGCGACGACTGATAGAATTCCCATCACCATGACCAATTGGCTTGGCGTGAAGGCAATGTTGGCTTTCTGCGCCTTCTCCGCCAAAACAGCATAAAGCGGAATGCTCTTTGACTTCATGTGTTGGGACATTTCCTTGCAGAGCTGTTCCAGCACTTGTTCGCGGCCCGCGCCCTTTTCGAGCATTTCCAAGCGGCGATTGACGCGGTTGTTCAGGCTGATCGATTTGCCGAAAACCGTCAGGTAGATGCCCTGGACCAATGCCAGGACAGCTACGAAAATCATACCATAAATGAGCGGTTCTGCACTGATAACCATGTCTGCTTACTCCGCCGCAAAAGGTTCAAAGATGTTCGGTGGAAGATCGTAACCCCACATGCGGAATCTTTCAGAGAAGTGGCTGCGCACGCCGGTCGCTGTAAAGTGACCGATGATCTTGTTGTCGGGTGTTAGGCCAACACGCTGATATCTAAAGATTTCTTGCATCGATATCACTTCGCCTTCCATGCCGGTCACTTCGGTAATCGACACCATCCGGCGCGAACCATCCTGTAGACGGCTTGCCTGGACAATCAGGTTAACGGCTGAAGCGATCTGCGAGCGTACGGCCTTCAGAGGCATTTCGATACCTGCCATGGCGACCATGTTTTCCAGTCGGCTGACACCATCGCGCGCCGAGTTGGCGTGGATCGTTGTCATTGAACCGTCGTGGCCGGTGTTCATGGCTTGGAGCATATCGATGACCTCCTCGCCGCGTGTCTCACCGACGATAATGCGGTCAGGACGCATCCGCAGAGCGTTCCTGAGACAGTCACGTTGCGAAACCGCGCCTTTGCCCTCGACGTTTGGCGGACGGCTTTCCATCCGGCCCACGTGTGTTTGCTGAAGCTGAAGTTCCGCTGTGTCCTCGATCGTCAGAATGCGTTCGGCATCGTCGATGAACGATGAAAGCGCGTTTAGCGTTGTCGTTTTACCCGAGCCGGTTCCGCCGGAAACGATAATGTTCAATCGGGTCGCAACCGCGGCTTGAAGATAGGCGGCCATTTCTTCGGTGAAGGCACCGAAGTTGACCAGATCATCAACCGCCAGTTTTTCTTTCTTAAACTTACGAATAGAGACCAGCGAACCATCCACAGCGATTGGTGGCACCATGGCATTGAAACGGGAACCATCGGCAAGACGGGCATCGACGTAAGGGTTTGATTCATCGACGCGACGACCAACTGCGGAGACGATTTTGTCGATGATCCGCAGCAGGTGCTTTTCATCTTTGAATGTAGTGTCGGTCAGTTCCAACTTACCCGAACGTTCCACAAATACCTGCTGAGGACCGTTCACAAGAATATCGTTGATCGTGTCGTCTTTTAGAAGTGGCTCAAGCGGCCCAAGGCCAGTCACCTCGTCATAGAGATCCTGGTTCAGAAGTTGACGTTCCTCACGGTTTAGGACAACGCCCATTTCATCCAGCGCCTCGCCCGAGATCGCGACAATCTCGGCACGCAGATCGCTTTCGGTCGCGCTTTCAAGTGCGCTGAGGTTCAGGTTTTCTAGCAAGCGCTTGTGGAGTTCCAGTTTGATCTCGCCAAGGCGCTCTTTGCGTTTCTTTTCCTTATCAACCGGTGACGGTTGAGACGGAACACGGCTCATCGTACGACGTTTTGCAACGTTGTCTGGTGCCTTTTCCCTTGAAACGCTCGGTGCGTTCGTTTCGACCGGCGTCACAGCCTGGCCACCTGGGATACTTTTAAGCTCTGGCGTGCCGGGTGCCCCACCCTGGCCGCCGCTCTTTTTATATTTTGAAAACAACGGCTTGCTCCTTTGTCACTTAAGCGCCTTCGACGGCCTCAAGATTGGTCTCGTGAATTGATTCGGCGAGTTTCTGAACTTCTTTGCGAAGCGGATTCTTGGTTGCGACTTCGCTCAATGGGACGCCATGATCGTTCGCCTGAACAACCTGCTTGCCTCCATCGGGCATCATCACTTCGATTTTGATGTCCAGACTTTCAGCCATGCGCTTGACCCGGCTCTTGCCTGTCAGATCGGTGAACTTCGGCGCACGGTTCAGAACATAACGAAGTTTATTCACTGGCAGTTCCTCGCCTTTAAGCGCGCGGATCATGCGAAGTGTATTTTGCGCAGACCGCATATCCAATTCGGTCATTGCGAAGTAAACATGTGCGGCATGCAGAACGGTTTCGGTCCACATCACCACGTTGTGCGGCATGTCGATGACAACATAGTCAAAGTTTGTTCGTGCCACTTCGACGATCTTTTCAATATCTTCCTGATTGATCATGTCGAACGGAATAAGCTCGCTGGGTGCCGTCAGAACATGAAGCTGTTCATTGAAGGTCAAAAGCGCCTGCATAAAACTGTCGCTGTCCATCGAGGCTGTATCTTGGAGAAGCTCAAAAACGGCTTCGCGGCGCGGCAGGTCCAAATACGTTGAGACCGATCCAAACTGAAGATCCAGGTCCAGCAAACAAACCCGAACCGGTTCACCATCGTCCTCGATGTTTGAAAGTTCCCAGGCCAGATTTACGGCAAATGTCGTTGTGCCGGAACCGCCTGCAAGACCCTGAACCGGCAGAACCACACCGTCGCGGTCGCCCGTTGCTTTGATCTTGGTGCGCATTTCGTCCGGTACTTCTTGGGATGCCATATTGGCAGCCCGGCGCATCCGTTCGATGGCATCGTGCAATGCCCCATCCGGAAGCGGGTAGGGGACAAATTCTTCGGCGCCAAGTTTCAGTAACTGGTGCAGCGCAATCGGGCTGACCTCCTCTGCTATGACTATGGCTTTGATATTGTTCTCTTTGGCGGTTTTAACCAGATCGGCAACCAGATCGATGTTTGCTTCATCTTCCTGATCAATGGCGATCGCCACAAATTCCAGTGATGCAGCATCCGGTTGCTTCAGGAAAACTTCGGCGTCCTGAAATGACAAATCGCCCCAGCTTTCACCACACTCGGCTTCCATGTCTTCGATCAAAAGATCGAAGTTTTGGACTTCCCGACTGATGGTGCAAGCCAGGATTGGCGCTGGTTCTTCCTGAACTGCCGCGTTGCTCGTCATACCCCTACGTCCTTCTTTCCAGCCCGGGCCCGAACCACACGGTACCCACCAAACCGAACGGGAGATCGACGCACACGAATCTATGCAGAAAGGTCTCCCCTTGGATGGAACCTGAAGGTCAATCTCGGCGACATTGTGGCCAAAAAACCGTAATTATTCGGTATTAAGAGACGGTAGACGCAAAAAGGGCGGCCATTGGCCGCCCTTGGAAACGCTTATGTGGAAGCGATTAGTTGCCAGCTTGGCCGGAAATTGCCTGAAGCCCGCCGCCGCCGATCTGCTGTGGCATAGTCGCGCTGCGCACATACTCACGCCAGATAACTTGGGCGTATTTGCCGTTCAGAACCATCGGATGGCTATCAACCACACCGGAAACTTCTGTTACAGTCCGGCGGTTGCGGCGTTCGCGAGCGTCGGTATCAACGGCGGGGCGTGTTTCCCCGAACGATACCAGCGCTTTCAAACGTGAACGACTTACACCTTGGCTTGCCAGATAGTTGACCGCGGCGTTCGCCCTGCGCTTACCCAATGCCTTGTTGTAGGCATCCGATCCAACGGCATCGGTGTGACCGAAGACGCTAAACTGGATTTCCGGGAACTGGCGGATCCAATCTGCCTGTTCGCGAAGAACCGCTTTTGCGTCAGCGTCAAGAACCGACTTGTCAAACTCGAAGGTCACCATCGTCGGCACTTCTGCTGCGAAGCGCTGGTTCAGGTTGGCCAGGAAAGTTTGATCACCGTTCTGGATCTGAGTGTTATTCATCGTCGGGTTGCCGAAGCCGCCTTCGTCGATGTAAGCGCCTGCTTCTTCATTGAAGCTGTCAAAGGCAGTGCCTTCTCCGCAGGCCGTCAGAGCGAGCACGCTGGCCCCGACAAGAAATGTTTTGATCTTGTTGGTCATGTGTCTCACTCCATCACGTAGCCATAGGAGCCGCCAAAGTCCTGTTTGGCCACTTCAGCTGCAGCACCTGTCTGCGGAGATCCCGCAGGCCGGGCTGTTTGGCCGAAGAGGAACAATTCAGACTCGGTGGGGATACGAACACGATCAGTTGGAAGCGCCAGCGCCTCGCCACGGGTCGGAGTGACCAGATGCGGGGTGATGATGACAACCAGTTCCGATTGGTTGCGTTCGTAGTTTGCACTGCGGAACAGGGCACCAAGGATTGGAATGTCACCCAACCAAGGAACCTGCGCTGCCGAGTCGCGGAAGTCGTCCTGAAGAAGACCGGCGATGGCAAAGCTTTGACCGTCCAGCATTTCAACTGTGGTTTTCGTTTCGCGGCGAGTAAACGCGTTGACCGAGAAGCCCGAGTTGGTGACTGAAGTGCCAAGATCAATTGCTGATACAGCGGCGTTCAGTTCCAAGTTGATGCGGTGGCCGTCAACAACACGTGGCGTGAAGTTCAGTTGAACACCGAAAGGCTTGTAATCAATGGTAACCGCGCCGTCCTGGTCAACAACCGGGATCGGATATTCGCCACCAGCAAGGAAGCTGGCTTCCTGACCCGACAGTGCTGTCAGGTTAGGTTCAGCGAGTGTGCGAACCAGGTTCTTGGTTTCCAGAGCTTCAAGAAGGACACCAAACGCCACGCTACCAACATCAAACCCGATGCCGAACTGACCTGTTGACGTGCTGTCAACGTTCAGAACTGTTGAGCCAGGCTGACCAAGCGTTCCACCCGGAACAAGCTGGCCGGAGCCGGCCGCTGCCGAGATCGCGGCATCGCTGCCTGCCTGGATGATGTTGAGACCAGCGGAAAGGTCTTTGATGACCCGGCGCTGAACTTCTGCGAAGCGAACTTTCAACATCACCTGCTGGGTTCCGCCAACAACCATCAGGTTAGAAACCCGATCTGGTGCATAGCGATTTGCAAGGTCCAATGCGCGATCAAGTCGAGCAATGGATGAAACAACACCAGAAAGAACGATGCCGTCGTTTGCGGTCCGCACTTCGACGGGCTCGCCTGGAAGGATTTGACGCAGGCGTTCTTTGAACTCTGCGATATCCGGAGTTACTTGCACCTCAACGTTGGTGATCAAGCGACCGTCCGGTCCAAGAAGCGTCAAGGTCGTGCGACCCGGAGCTTTACCCAGCACGTAAATGGTGCGGTCCGACAATGTCGAAATATCCGCGATGCCTGGGTTTGCAATACTCAGTTCTGCAAAAGGAGCATCAGCTTCAACAACGATCGCGCGGTTCATGGGAACCTGCAATGCTGAAGAAACTTCTCCTTGCATAACCGATAATGACTGCGCCCCTGCGTGGGACACCGCCGCAGCTGACACGGCAAATCCAATTACCGCCGCCTTTAACAACCTATTAAATGTCATGTGACCTGCCTTTCCGATCACGCCTCAGTTTCCGGGTCTCTACGCCCGTATGTCGGGCACGATGATGCAAGCGTTAATTTATTGCAACAATCAGGCGGTTGAATGGAAAACCTTATGTGGATAACCCGCAACACACCACCCAATGATTGCGGCAAAAAGAAAAAGCGCCACCTCATATGGTGGCGCTTTTTCACGTTCATGACAAGTAAGGATTAGTTCGTGCACGGAATTGGTATGACAACGACCTCTTCTCCGCTACGTCGACGGATCGTACAAACACGTTCTTTTGGTGCTTCGACGACCACTTGTTCTACGACTCCTAGCAAATCACGTTGGTCAACCTCGACAGATTCTGAGACCAGAACATCGTCCGCACCGACAAGAGACAGTGACAGTCTACCCGTCGCCTGGGCTTGCGCCAACGACGCGACCTGGCGTGGATTCAATTCGACGGTAACTGTTCGGGCAACCGTCGGATGGTTGCGATCTTCATCTGCTGATTGGTCAATTGCGATCAAACGAACGCCAGCATCGATCAACTTAGTTACGCCTTCGCCGTTCGTGCCCTTGCCAGTCCAGTAGATATCAACACGGTCACCTGGACGCAGAAAGCCTGATACGCCGCTGGTCACATCGGTTCGAATCGCGAAAGCACGCATTCCGGGGCTGAGGCGCGATGAAACACCTGCATCTTCGCCTGGACCTGTAACTTTGATCGCCATGACAGCCTCGTTTGGCTCCATGGTGCGCAGGATGGACCTTGTTATTTCCAATCCTTTTGGAAACAGCCCTTCCTCAGAGACAAATGCCCCTTCTGGCACTGCCGCTACCGGCCATCTAACGGTATTGACGTCTTCGACCGTAAGTCTCTGCCCATATCGCATCTGTTTGTTGACAACGTAAACCTGGACCGTCGGAACAATCGCTTCTTTTGCTAGCTCGGCTTCAGCAAGCTGTGCCTGTTGTTGTCCAATGAAATCTCTGGCCATGTAGACCGCCCCGCCGGCTAATCCCAAGCCGATCAACAGGACAAACCCAAACACCAAACGCATGACTATTCCTCTCTGGTTTTTGGCTTGGTCGTGCGCGACGCCCCAGCCACCCGATATATTCCCCTCGGTTTATGGAGATCGATTGTGGCGAAACCGTGGATGAAAGGGGGAGATGTCGTGCAATGTTGATCTGGACGGGCGGGCCCAGATGGCATTTTAGTAGGTTGTTGTTGGAGTAACCTGGTTCAGGTGTGCACCCAAACCGTCGGAATGGTGCAAGGCACCTTTCGCCATGGAACTCATAACAGCAGCTGAAAGTCCTACCAACGCGGCAGTCAATACAACGAAATCAACGGTAATTGCACCGCTTTCGTCGCAAACAAACTTGTCAAACATTCCGCGCATTCGGTCTTACTCCAGGTTTGCCCACCGAGCCTCTCACGCAGACTTTCATCTGATTGTGGCTGTACTTGGGCGTCGGGTTAGCTAATCGAGGATGAACTGTTTCCCGAAGAAGTAGAAAAGGCCGCGCAATGCTGCGCGACCTTTGATCGTAGTATTTGGAAACCAGAACTTAGTAAGTTGTGGTAACGCTTTTGCCGGCCATGTGGCTGGAAACTTTGTCTGCCAGTGCAGTTGTGCCGTTACCGACCGAGCTCAGGACAGCGATGCCCAGGCCCACGATTGCAGCTGTCAGAACAACCCAGTCAACTGTGACCGCGCCAGATTCGTCATTAAGAAATGCGTTGAACATTTTCATCTTAGTTACTCCAGTTCCGTATTAGTAAGTCGTGGTCACGTCACGAGTGGACATGTGGCTAGAAACTTTGTCTGCCAAAGTCGTGGTGCCGTTACCGACGGAAGTCAGAACAGCGATGCCCAGACCTACGATAGCAGCAGTCAGTACAACCCAGTCGACAGTTACGGCACCGGATTCGTCGTTAAGAAAAGCGTTGAACAGGTTCATGTGTCCCTCCATTAAAGCACGCTCAGTTTCAAATCACCTTGACGACTGAGCGGACCAATCTCTCACTTTCGATCCAATGCCGTCTTGGCATGGGGGCTATATGGCAGGTCAATTAGGGCGAGAGTTTGTCGCCTCTTGTACAATTTTGGTTCGATAATGATTAATACTGATATATTTCGTAAGTAACTGAATTATATTACTTAACCTGTATTCACTCGTAATCCTGAATGGTTAAATACTCGTTATCGAGCCTGACTTTGCACATAGCGTGAACAATCTGCCCAATTGCTCTGGTCTCTCGGGCCAGACTTTGCGACATTTTCAAGTATGTGCAGAATTTCTCGCTTCATTGAGATGAGTTTTATGCGAACCGGAATTGTTATGATTCTGGTTATTTGGATGAATCCGGTGCAACTCGCAGCCCAGACCGGTCAGGAAGGTGGAGATTTCACCTTTAAACGCGTTGGCGTGCCCGGCGGTGACTCCCGACAACGGATAAAAGTGCAGATCGATCCCAACGCGGAAACTTACTGGATTACACCTGGAAGCGAGCCAAGGCGACCCGGAGACCCGCGTCCAGATGCTGCAACCCAATTACCGGCGGGGTTAATACCCCAGGCACCAACCGACTATGACTGGTATTGGGAGGCGGTTTCGCCGGCCATAGGGGTCAATGCTTCTGACAGATTTCAGGATGCAATCGTCGCTGTGCAGCGTGGGGCAACCAAAGTTGGAACTCCAAGACTGCAAACGCTACGACGAATTGCAGAGAGCCATGGCATAGATATCCTTACCGCAACCATAGGCACAGATGTATCTCCAGCTTTGGTATTGGCGGTTATTTCGGTCGAAAGTGCCGGGCGAGTAGATGCGGTCAGCCATGCCGGCGCAGAAGGTCTGATGCAGCTTATCCCAGCAACTGCAAAGCGATTTGGCGTTAGCAACAGTGGTGATCCACGGCAGAATATCCGCGGTGGCGTGGCCTACTTGGATTGGTTGCTGTAAGAATTCGACAAAGACCCCGTTTTGGCCCTCGCTGGATACAATGCCGGTGAGGGTGCTGTCGCAAAGCATAGCGGCGTGCCACCGTTCGCAGAGACTCGCGCTTATGTGCCGAAAGTGTTGGCCGCATGGAATGTTGCGCGCGGGCTTTGTATGACGCCGCCCGATTTGGTGACCGATGGATGTGTCTTTGTGGGGCCAATGGCATCAAGAAGTGGTGGGTAACAGATTGATCCGCGAACCGCTGAGCAATCAGACAGGCACTATTTGAACGGTCAGGTTGGCGCTAAAAACCTCGGAAATTCGCTGTCTATATATATAGTAGGTAAAAGTTTCAGGTTTTGGTGAGTAATTTGGGGTCGATCGGCCAACGACGCGACGCCCGAACCCGACATTACTCTCGTTAAATTGCCAACTTCTTAAAGATGCGTTCGGGGATCGATTTGATCACCGTCATTACCGGCCACCAAATGAATGGCGAATAGATCACGTTTTTCTTGCGATCAACGGCCCGGAAGATGTCTGTTACGATTTTTTCTGGCTGCGCAAGAAACGGCAGCTTGTCCATACCCCAGGTCATAGCAGTGTCGACAGTGCCGGGTTTAACCGTAATGACGTGTACACCTTCGCGCCCCATCCGATTGCGCAAACCAGAAAGATAAGCGTGAAAACCCGCCTTTGCGGATCCGTACACATAGTTGCCCAGCCGGCCTCGGTCGCCTGCGACAGAACCAACACCGACAATCGTACCGCTTTTGCGCTGTTCCATGATTGGCGCCAGAAGCGTCAGGAAATGTGCCGGACCGGTGAAACTGTCGGTCACGGTGCCTTCGATCAGCGACGGATCGGCGTCAATCTCATCTTGTGGGGGCATCGATCCGACAAAAACAGCAGCACTGATTGTGCCCTCAATATCGGCTGCCTGAGACAGAATTGGGCCAAAACTTTTCGGATTACGGGCGTCAAATGAAATGACTTCAGTAATCGGAGCACCGCGCGCTGCACAGTCACCGGCTGTTACCTGCATGTCGTCCGCATCGCGACCACACAGAAGAACGCCTTCGCCCCGGATTGCAGCCTGTCGGGCAAAAACCTTTGCCATCGTCGATGTCGCACCAAGTATGATCCATGTTTGGGGCATTATTCGGTCCTCAATTTCAAGCGGCGGACAAGATCAGTTGTGAAATGGCCTTCTGGGTCGGCGCTTTTTACGGCCTTTAACCAGTCTGCATGTTCTGGGTACATATCCCGGATAGTATCCGGACCGCCCAAGGCATCTTTGGCCAGATAAATTCGGCCACTGGCATCAACTGTTGCCGCTTCAAGTCGTCGAATAAGGTCTTCAGCGCCATTCCGATTTGGGAAATCAACGGCCAGCGTATAACCCTCCATCGGGAACGACATGAAACCCGCTCGTCCTGGCCCCATGCGCTTCAGCACCGCAAGCGGCGAGGCAAGACCTGAGCCCGCGATGCGCTCGACTATGGCGCGCAAAGCGTCCGCAGCCTCGATCGGCACAACGCATTGGAACTGATGAAACCCTGTTTTGCCGTATAGGCGGTTCCAGTC
The DNA here is from genome assembly GCA_014075275.1 of Boseongicola sp. NCBI lineage: Bacteria > Pseudomonadati > Pseudomonadota > Alphaproteobacteria > Rhodobacterales > Paracoccaceae > Boseongicola > Boseongicola sp. Next base: position 1,269,199 of record CP046179.1, on the reverse strand, counting down.
ATAAATCTTGTCCAGCGGGAAGAAGAAGTCATCAATCGGTTTAACGACTGTGCGGCCTGCATCCGGCACGCGACGCCAGTAAGCAGCGTTGAATTTGCGTACCACAGTTGGCGATAGAGCGAACCCTGGCGCGTTAAAGGGTATTTTCTTGCCTCGCTTCGCAGCCGGAACCAGCCCGCCGCCGGTTTCCGCCTCTTCCAGAATACCGCGCCCCAGCGCTTCGCCCTTGGCGGTCGCATCAATCCACCCCACAGAATAAGTCGCGTCGGATGCATCAAGCAGTGACAGAAATTCGTCCCAACCATCGACCCGGCGTTCAGTGACGACCATTACGTCACCTTTTGCCTTCAGCATCTGAACCTTGGCGGACAAAATCGGCCCTGTCTGGCCCAAGCCGCCAATTGTTGCCTTGAACAGATTGGCGTTCTTTTTTTCCGTCAGGGTCTTAAGGCCCTTTGGTGTTACAAGCGTGATCTCGGTTACGTGGTTGCCAAACGAACCTGCGCCGTGGTGGTTCTTGCCATGTACATCCATGGCGATGGCACCACCGATGGTGGCAAACCCGGTGCCGGGCATGACCGGGGGCAACCAACCGCGCGGTGCGAAAACCTTCAGCAAATCGCCGATCTGGGCACCGGCTTCGACGTGAAGCTCGCCTGCGTCGGCATCAAATGCGAGCACTCGGTCCAGTCGGGTCATATCAATCGCCTGACCGCCGTCGTTAAGGCATGCGTCCCCGTAACTGCGTCGCATGCCAATAGCTGGTGCGGGCGTTTCCTTGGTCAACGCGGCCAAGGCAGAAGCCCGTTCAGGCCGGGCCAATTCGCCCGTTGCACTGTGGACCCGGCCCCAGCCGGTGTATTCAGTTGTTTTCCAGCCCATGAGATGCCTTTTGTGACTGACGTTCGGCCCAGGGGAACACCAACAGGCCAAGGCCGATGGCGAACCAAAGAGTTGTTAGACGGATAATTAGTGTTGCGGGCACAGCGATTTCCAATGGCACGCCCTGCAGAGCAAGCAGGCCAACCATTGCAGCCTCTGCACCTCCAAGGCCACCCGGAGCACCGGTTAACCCACCTGCCATAGTGGCAAAGATGAAGATGGCCAGAGCCATCCAAAGATCGATCTGGGCACCCATCCACACCAAAAGCAGATGAAACGCCCAACCTTCGGCCATCCAGCCTATGACGCCCAAAGCGCCCGCTGCCATTAGGGTTGTTGGACCCTGAAATGCCTTCAGTGACATTGCGGCACGGCGAATGCGTGCGAAAAGTTTCGGCAGGCGTTTGCCCGTAAGGCTATGACCCAGGTTGGCCGCTGTTCGCATCAACTCGGGGCGCGTTGCGATATACGCGGCAATAAGCGCAAGCATGACAACCGGCGCACCACCGGCGATACCTGTTGTTGAAAAAGCAAGCGCCAGTGCCAGCAAAATGGCCATCGCCGCAAGATCGGCCGAGCGATCAACAAGAACCAACGGCGCCGTCTTGTCGAAGGGCCAGCCGGTTTCGCGCCGTATCCAGCGCATGCGCACCAATTCGCCAACCCGACCGGGGGTTACGGACATTGCAAATCCGCCAATGAATTGGCGCACGTTTGCGACAAGTTTAGTAGGCAGCCCCAGCCTTCCCGCAAATAGATGCCAGCGGAGACCGCGAAAACCATAGTTCACAAGGCTAAGTACCAACAAAATAGAAATTTGCGCGACATTTAGATTTTTCAGGCCAGCCAGCGTCTCTTCCCACCCTGTCGCCAACGCAAGTGCCACCAGACCGGCAACCACCAGAACGATCAGCCCGACCAATAGCCCAATATCACGCCAACGCCGCGAAAGCGCCGCGCCGCCGGAAACAGATGATGGAACAGGGTTTGTGCTTATGGTCATTGGCTGTCGGTTATCGACAGATTTAGGCGAGATTATGATGTTGTTTCGAAATAATAAACAGTCTTTGGGGCGATTCTGTGCAGGCGTTGTGCAATGGGGTCAAACGCTGAACACATCGGCCCAGTCCGGATGCTTGCGCCGTTCGGCATTTATGAACGGGCAAAGCGGGACAATTTTGTAACCCGCAGCCCTGGCATCGGATACTAATGCCTCGGCCAATATACGTCCGGCTCCGGTCCGGCGCAGGGCATCGGGTACATCGGTATGATCCGCAATCACGAGGCTGGGCGAGGCGATAGAGATGGCTAGTTCGGCCAAATGGCCGTCTCGCGTCAAAACGAAACGGCCCCGGTTTCCGTCGAAGTGTTTTTCGACAATGTCAGACAATCGTGCCCTCAGTGGCGGCCCGGATGTCGTCATGGCTGACGTCGGGCGCGCATTCGAGGATGTGCAGACCTTTGTGACCAACCTCTAAAACGCCAAGGTTCGTGATGATCAGATCAACCACGGCTTTGCCGGTCAACGGCAGAGTGCATTCCTTCAACACTTTGGAATCGCCATGTTTGTTGGTGTGATCCATGACGACGATCACGCGGCCGACCCCGGCAACTAGGTCCATCGCACCACCCATGCCTTTGACCAGCTTTCCAGGGATCATCCAGTTGGCAAGATCACCTTTCTCATCCACCTCCATTGCCCCAAGGATGGCCGCTGCGATCTTGCCACCCCGGATCATTCCAAAACTTTGAGCGCTGTCAAAATAGGCCGCGCGCCGAAGTTCGGTGATGGTTTGCTTGCCAGCATTGATCAGATCCGGGTCTTCTTCGCCCTCGAACGGGAAAGGGCCCATGCCCAGCATACCGTTTTCAGATTGAAGCGTGATATCCTTGTCGCCAACATAGTTCGCCACGAGCGTCGGAATGCCGATGCCAAGATTTACATACATTCCGTCTTCAAGTTCTTGCGCGGCACGGGCGGCCATTTCATTGCGATCCCAAGGCATTATGCTTCCTCCCGCTGGCGAACAGTGCGCTGTTCAATTCGTTTTTCGTGATCGCCCTTGATGATGCGGTTCACATAGATGCCGGGCAAGTGAATGTGATCCGGGTCCAGTTCGCCCGGTTCAACGATCTCTTCCACTTCCATCACGCAAATTTTGCCGCACATTGCCGCGGGCGGATTAAAGTTGCGGGCGGTCTTGCGGAATATTGCGTTGCCGGTGGTGTCGGCTTTCCAGGCTTTCACAATCGATAGATCGGCAAAAATGCCTTCTTCCAGAATGTAGGTCTCACCGTTGAAATCCTTGTGCTCTTTGCCTTCGGCAATGACTGTGCCGACGCCGGTTTTGGTGTAGAGCCCCGGAATCCCGCAGCCACCCGACCGCATGCGCTCGGCCAATGTGCCCTGAGGATTGAATTCCAACTCCAACTCACCCGACAGATACTGGCGCATAAATTCGGCGTTTTCACCCACATAGGACGACAGCATCTTCTTGATCTGCTTGGTATCCAGAAGTTTGCCCAACCCAAATCCGTCGACGCCACAGTTGTTGGACGCAATGGTCAGGTCTTGCTTGCCGCTGTCGACAATAGCGTCAATCAGCAGTTCTGGAATGCCGCACAGGCCAAATCCGCCCGCCGCAATAAACATGCTGTCGTGCAGCAAGCCATCCAGGGCTTCTGCTGCACTTCCGTAAACCTTTTTCATGCGTCGTTTCTCCCATGATATCTTTGGGCGAACTGGTGCCGTTGACCTTGGCCAGAGTCAATCGCCGCAGCGCGGCAACGCCAGATATGCTTTCTATTTCCTGATGTCGGGATATTGTGAACAAAACCTGAAGGGGCTTCACCATGGGATACTCCTGGCTGACCATCCACCGCGTGAATTATTCCAACGCACGAAGCTATGCAGACGACGGTGCTTTGCCGGGACCGACTGCTGCGAAGGCGTGGCGCTATGGGCCACATGCACCCTTGGGCAAGGGCCCCGCACGGACCGGCATTGCAAATGAATGGGGTTTTGTCGGCTTTTATGAAAACCGATCGGATGCCGAGCAAGTGCTCGCGGAACCAGAGCGGAACCTGCCTTTTCTTTCGGATACCGCCGAGCATTGGCACGCCCTGGCAGCCGTCATCAGCCATCGGGGCAAGGTGGATTGGTCAACCAAGGATGAGCCGCACCCGGAGCCGAAACCGTTGGAAGCAGATCCCGGTGGGGTATTGGCTGTCGTGACATCTGCCGGTTATGACAAAATTGATGAAAGCCAGTTCGCTCGTATTCGAAACTTTCAGGAAAAAGTCGACCATGTGATCGATTACTTTGGAACACTGGACGCAAATATTGCGCGAAGCCTGTTCACTGCGACCGAGGCTCGTCAGGGCATGACTTTTTCGGTGTGGAGATCTGACGCAACCATGGCAACCTCGGCCTATCGAAGTGGCGTTCACGCGGAATATATCCAGCAACACAAGAAAGAATCTTTGTTCGATTACAGTTCGTTCACCCGACTGCGGTTGCTGGATAGTTGCGGGTCATGGGATGGTATCGATCCAAGAGAGGCCGCACTGTCGGAAGCCAGTTAGGCTTCCGACAAGATCATTTTCTTAAAAAGACAGCATCAGCTCGCTTTCTTGCGCCGCCCGCCTTTTTTCTTGGTTCCAGCCTTCGCTGTGATCAACTCAACCGCCATTTCCATGGTTACGGCTTCGGGGTCTGTTTCCTTGGGCAACGTCGCGTTGACTTTTTCCCATTTCACATAAGGCCCGTATTTGCCGTCCATGATGGCGACAAGACCACCACTGTCGGGATGATCCCCCAATTCGCGCAGGGGTTTGGCTGCAGCACCGCGCCCGCCGCGTGATGCGACTTTTGCGGCGATCAGCTCGACCGCGCGGTTCATGCCAACGGTCCAGACTTCCTCGATGCCTTCCAGGTTGGCGTTTACGCCGCCTCGATCCGATGTGCTTTCAGCATACTTCAGATAGGGGCCATAGCGGCCGATATTGGCCCAGATCGGCACGCCATCGTCGGGGTGCGGGCCGATTTTGCGGGGCAGGGACAAGAGCTTAAGCGCCTGTTGCAATTCGACGTCTTCTGGCGGCCAATCCTTCGGAATGGACTGACGCGGGGGTTTCTTGTTCTCTTCGGTCACTTCGCCGCGCTGCACATAAGGACCGAAGCGGCCCTTGTGCACCCAGATGTTATCGCCTTCGTCCTGGCCGAGGTTCTTGCCCTCGGGAGGAATGGCGCTTTCTGCTTCGGTGCCCGGAGGACCGAAAGCGCGGGTGTAGCGGCATTCGGGGTAGTTTGAGCAGCCAATGAAGGCGCCACCAGAGCGTGCCGTGCGCATCGACAGGCGGCCAGCGCCACAGTTCGGGCAGAGACGCGGATCGCCGCCATCTTCGGTGGGCGGGAATAGGTGGGGCTCCAGAACTTCGTTAATTTTTTCAAGAACTTCGGTGATACGAAGCTCGGATGTTTCTTCAATCGCGGCTTTGAAGTCTCGCCAGAAACGCGCCAAAACATCCTGCCATTCGCGTTCGCCTGCCGTGATGTCGTCCAGCTCGTCTTCCAACTTGGCGGTAAAATCATACCCCACATAGCGGCGGAAGTAATTCTCAAGGAACGCAATGACCAAGCGGCCTTTGTCTTCGGGGAACAGGCGGTTCTTTTCTTTGCGGACGTAGCCGCGATCCTGAATGGTCGTTACAATCGACGCGTATGTCGAAGGGCGGCCAATCCCAAGTTCTTCCATGCGTTTGACCAGCGTGGCCTCGGTATAACGCGGCGGTGGCTGGGTGAAATGTTGTTCGGGCGAGATCGAGTTCTTTTTCGTCGCTTCGCCTTGCATGATCTGAGGCAGGCGCTTGTCGTCGTCATCAACAACCTGATCGTCGCGGCCTTCTTCGTAAACGCGAATGAAGCCATCAAAAAGAACGACCTGACCGGTTGCGCGCAGTTCAACCTGCCCATCGCCGCTGGCGATGTCGACCGTTGTACGCTCCATCCGGGCGGCGGCCATCTGGCTGGCCAATGTGCGTTTCCAGACCAGCTCATAGAGCTTCCGCTGATCCGGGTCGGCCAGCTTCAGCTTTTCAGCATCCGCCGTCATTTCGGTTGGGCGGATACATTCGTGCGCTTCCTGCGCGTTCTTTGCCTTGTTCTTATACATCCGCGGGCTGTCCGGGACATATTCCGCGCCGTAACGGTCTTTGATCGCATCGCGCGCGGCCATCACAGCTTCGGGCGCCATGTCGATGCCGTCGGTCCGCATGTATGTAATGTGCCCGGCTTCATAGAGCCGCTGAGCCACTTGCATTGTCTGCCGCGCACCGAAACCAAACTTGCGGCTGGCTTCCTGTTGCAGCGTCGAAGTCATGAACGGCGGCGACGGATTTCGCGTGGCCGGTTTGGCTTCGACGGATTTGACTAGCAGATCGCGGCTTTCGATTGCCTTAACGGCCAGTTCGGCAGCTGTGTCGTTCGGGATGTCGAACTTATCCAGCTTCGAGCCGCCCAAGACTGTCAGGCGCGCTTCGAACGCTTGGCCGCGTGGTGTCTCGAGGATGGCTTTCACAGTCCAGTATTCGCGTGCGTTGAAGACCTCGATCTCCATCTCGCGTTCGACGATCAGGCGCAGACAAACCGACTGGACGCGACCAGCCGATTTCGCGCCCGGCAGCTTGCGCCACAGAACGGGGGACAGGTTGAAGCCGACAAGGTAATCCAACGCGCGGCGGGCCAGATAAGCCTCGACCAGATCCTGATCAACCTGGCGTGGGTTTTGCATCGCTTCGGTGACGGCGGATTTTGTGATTGCGTTGAAAACAACCCGGCTGACTGGGGTGTCTTTCTTGATCGCTTTGCGGTTACGAAGCGCCTCTTCCAGATGCCAGCTGATCGCCTCGCCTTCTCGGTCGGGGTCGGTGGCGAGTATCAGCTCACCATCGTCTTTCAGGGCATCGGCGATGGCCTTGATGTGCTTTTTCGAATCGCTGGCAACCTCCCATTTCATCGAAAACTCGTTCTCGGTATCGACCGATCCATCCTTCGGGGGAAGGTCACGGACGTGTCCGTAGCTGGCAAGAACTGTGTAATCGGAACCGAGATACTTGTTTATTGTCTTGGCTTTAGCAGGGGATTCAACCACGACGACGGACATGAAATACCTTTCAGGGAAACAGGGGGCCTTGGCGGCGGAACATGTGGGGTGGATTCAGCAGTTGTCAACGGCGGTTCGGCATTTGGAGGCGAAAAGGTGTGTTGACCTGTTTCTTTGCGGCCTCAGTTCGTGCGTGTCAAAAGACCACCGGCGTTGCGCTTGATCCGTCCCTCGACCTCCAGAGTGAGGATCTCGGGGGCGATCTGATTGGCAGTTCCATTGAGGTCGCGGATCACCTGATCTTCGGGAACGGGCGTGGTTCCAAGACGATCCAGTATCTGGCGGTGAAGTTCGCGGGTCTCAGCCGCTGTGCGGGATGGTTTTGGCAGAGTTTCAGATGCTTGCGCAGGAATTTCGTCAGGCGTGCTTGAAAACGTTTCGATGACGTCTGTGGCCGAGCGGATCAGGGTGGCGCCATCGCGGATCAGCATATTATTCCCTGCGGCGCGAGCGTCAAAGGGATGACCGGGCACAGCCAAAACATCGCGGCCTTGGTCCAGGGCGTTTCTGGCTGTGATCAGGCTACCGGACTTGGCCGCGGCTTCGACAATCACCACCGCCTGAGCGAGCCCCGAGATGATGCGATTGCGGCGGGGAAAGTGGCGGGCCTGCGGGCGCGTGTTAACAGGCATTTCGCTGATCAACAGACCCTTTTCCTGAATTTCCTGTGCAAGAACAGCGTTTTCCGCCGGGTAGGTCACATCGACACCACCAGCCATCACAGCAATGGTCCCGGTTTCCAACGCCGCCAGATGAGCGGCAGTATCAATGCCGCGCGCAAGGCCAGAGGCGATTACAAAACCTTCTTTGCCAAGGTCATTAGCAAGACGACGGGCCATACGGGTGCCGAGGGACGATGCGTTGCGGGCACCGACAAGGGCGATGGCTGGATTGTTTAGCAGCGAAATGTCGCCAAGGGTCCAGAGGATCGGCGGAGGATCGGGGATGTCGCGCAAGTGAGCGGGATATTCAGGCGAGCCATAGGCCACCGGTATGACACCAGCCATCTGGGCGGCGCGCCACTCGTTCAATGCAGAATCGTAGGCGTGGGTCCTGTAGTTCTCAACGCCCGCTTCGGTTGCGATTTCCGGCAATATTTCCAGTGCTTTGGCGGCACTGCCCTGGTCGTTCATCAAACGATAGAAGGTTGAAACGCCCACCCGGCGTGATCGCAAAAGACGGAGCCAGTCTAGCCACACTTCCTCTGTGAGGGGTGGGGTGAGAGGGTGGGTGGAAGGGATAAAATCCTTGGCCATCCTGTCTCCGTCCTTCGCTGAAACCTTTATGAACAACAGTGGTTAATGCCGAATTAATGATAAATTTTTCCGGCCTGCCTTTTTTCGGGGAACGGGGTCGGCGGGAAAGCTGTTTGGATGATCGGGTTAAGGTCAGAGGCTACGAAGGATAATGCGGTTAACACATTGATTAACTACGATAACCGTTTTCAGGCAAAACCCTTTGGACAAGAATTATGGGAGTTCTTTCGCCGAGAAAAATGCGCTGTTGCGGTTTACGTCTGGGCAACGTTCGCAACGTCGCGGCACAGTTTTCGCGCCCCGGTTTGCGATTCGCGTTCATTCTTTCAGGGAATCACCTGATTTTGGCTTTCGGTATCGCGTCGGTAATACGTCGGTGCCACCGCACGGTGGTCGGTGATCGTGAACAGAGCGTGTGGTCTGTTTGTTGATTGTTAAGGAAGGGGCTCTGCCCCGCCGCGCTTTGCGCGGCCCCCCGGAGTATTTTGGATCAGAAGAAGGAAGTTGGGAGATGGGTCCGGGATGGGATTTAGTTGGGCGGCAAGAATGGTGATGATACCAAGATGATACGTCATTTCGTTATTAATAGCGGTGTTGGTCTCGCACTATGTTGCTGGCAATGACCGCTTCGAGCCGATTTTGTTGAAAAAGTCGTTTGGTTTTGTGCTTTGGGGATGGTTACGGCGTATATTTTATTGGGCAGTCTGAGGCGGTACCGCCGCGTCATCCTGCGGCTGGCACCATCGGCGTGAGTTTGGCTAGTTTCCGGAGGTTTTGGGCTGCTGCTGCGAGAGTAAACTCGTCTTGGACGCCGCAGGGTCCACGTAATCGGAGCCGCCCGAGGCCAAGGATGCGTTTGAGGTGTGCAAAGAGCATCTCGACCTTCTTTCGTCGTTTCTGTGCGGTGACATTGAACTCTGACGCCATGCATCGGCGGGCGAAGTCCCGGACGATTTCGTATTTCTCGCGATGGACGGCGCGGGCCTCGGCGTTGGGGCAGCATTTTTCCTTCAGCTCGCATCCTGTGCAATCGGACTTCAGCGCTCGATACTTGCGAGCTTTCCAGCTTGGCGCGTTTCGAGCCGGGTCAGAATAGGTCCGCCAAGTGTGCCGCATCTCTTTGCCGCCCGGACAGATATAGCGGTCGTTCTCATCGTCCCACGTGAAGTCGGATCGTGAGAACGTTCCGTCCGTGCGCTCACCTTTGTCGAAGACAGGAATGAAGGGAAGGATTTGGCGCTTCAATGCGAGCCAGACAAGATTGTCTTCTGATCCATATGCGGTGTCCGCAGCGATCCAATCGGACTTCACACCAAAACGTTCTTCGGTGCGATCGAGCATTTTGCGCATGGCACTTATTTCAGCGGTCTTGTTGGACCGACTGGCATCTACGTCCATGATGATACTGTGATCGGTATCGATCAGATAATTAGTAGAATACGCAAAGAAAGCCGGGCCTTTACGTGCAGCCGTCCATTGGCTGGCGGGGTCGGCATGGGCCATGAACTTGGGCTTGACCGTGGAGGCTGCACCAAAGGCCTCGTCGTCCAAGGTGTCGAGATACTCGCGCACTGCGCGCGGCGCGTTATTGGGATCAATGTCACGGGCGGCCCAGTCTTCGGGATTGCTGGAGTTTTGCTTCTGAACATCCGCACTGATCAAACTGGCATCAACAGCAAAACCCTGACCGCCCACCAGTCCTTCTTCCATGCTGCGTGCAACCGTGGTCTCGAACACATGGCGCAGCAGATCGCTCTCACGGAACCGACCATGGCGGTTCTTCGAGAAGGTCGAGTGGTCTGGAACTTGGTCGGTCAAATTCAGCCGGCAAAACCAGCGGTAGGCGAGGTTCAGATGAACCTCTTCGCAGAGCCGGCGTTCTGACCGAATACCAAAGCAATACCCCACCAACAGCATCCGAATGAGCAGTTCCGGATCAATGGATGGACGGCCTGTGTGACTATAGAAATCCGACAGATGCGCCCGGATACTGCTCAGGTCAACGAACCGGTCAATCAACCGAAGAAGGTGGTCTTGAGGGACATGATCCTCCAACGAGAACTCATAGAACAACGCCGCCTGTGCTTCCTGCTTAGGTCCCATCATCGCAAAACCCTCCCTATCCGTACGATGAATTGAATCAGCAGTTCATTCCACGATCAAGCATGAGTTTTTCAACAAAATCAGCCCTATCCGCAAACGTTGAACGTTAGAGTAACAGCATCATGGGACTCCAAACGGTTCTGCACCAATTAGGGCGTCGGGGTTCCAAATGTCCGGCTTCATCACTTGTGATCTTGCGGAGATATTGGCATCTCGCTTGACGCCGAAACACCCATGAAATAGGCGCTAATTCGCAGAGCGGGCGTTTTGTGCTGGTACGACCTTGCCTTCCAAGCTGATGTCAAACAACTAAAGATCTCATCTGGAACGAAATGTTCAGAAACTCCAAAATACCTGCAGAATATTGGTCTGGCTTGAGTTAGTTTTGGCATAAAAGCATATATCGAAACGGGATCTCAGCAAGACGTGAAACACGTAGTGAGACTTAGTTGGTGGGCATTTTGGTGGGCATTTCGAAAAGTATAATTTTTTATTGTTAAATTTCAGATAGTTAAACAATTTAGTGGCGGAGAGACAGGGATTCGAACCCTGGGTGGGCTTGCACCCACAACGGTTTTCGAGACCGCCCCGTTTGACCACTCCGGCACCTCTCCGCGAAGGGTCAAGCCCGCGATGTAAGTGAACCTGCGCAGCGGTGCAAGCCAAATTCACCAATTCATTCCAGCGCTCTTGGTGTTTGGCCTGAGGGGAACTAAATTAAGCAAAAGAGGAAAGAGCAGATGAGATCATCATTCGCGCTTCGCGCAACGGTAACATTCTTTGCATGGAGCCTTCTATTGCTCCCGGTGAATGCCGCCAGCGAGTCCGATTTGGATGATCTTGTCGACGCGATTGGTCTGCCGGAATTAATGGAGATTTTGCGCATCGAAGGGATGAGCAAATCCGAAGAACTGCGCCAATCCATGTTCCCGAACCGGGCAGGAGGATGGGGCACCATCGCTTCGTCGATCTATGAAACCGACAGAATGCTGACGACATTCCGCGAGGCGTTTGATGCGGAGTTGACCAATGAGGACGTCGCACCGGTTCTGGGTTTCCTGCGATCTGATCTAGGAACCCGTATTATCGAATTAGAGGTCGGTGCGCGTCGAGCACTTTTGGATCCTTTGGCCGAACAGGCAGCAAAAGACAGTCTGGACAGTCTGACTGAAGTTAATCCCGAACGCGTTGCGATTGTGTTGGAGTTCGTGGAAGTCAATGATCTGTTGGAATTGAATGTGGCCGGCGGGCTGAACGCTTCGCTAGCATTCTACAAGGGTTTGGTCGCCGGCGGGTTGGAATTGACTGAAAGCGAAATGCTGGAACAGGTTTGGGCACAGGAACCTGATATTCGCGACGAAATTGAAGAGTGGATGAGCGCGTATCTGATTATGGCTTATGAGCCGCTGACAGACGAAGAGATCCGCGAGTATATTATTTTGTCCACGACTGATGTGGGAAAGGACCTTAATCGTGCACTTTTTGTGGGATTTGACGCGCTTTTTGATCAGTTGTCTTTTGCGTTGGGATTGGCCGCATCTCAGTATTCAGCCAGTGAGGATATCTAGCAGAACTGGGTTTTCTGGCCTTGACTTGAAGGTGTCTTCGGTCAATAAGCCGGGCTTCGGCGGGCCTTGCCCGCTTTTTCATGTTTGATGATCGCCCAATGGGGCGCGCAGTCCGAGGCGGCAAGATGCCAAAACGCCTGTTGATCAGGGGCCAAACGACGCGAAAAAAGGAAGGAAGACCAAATGTTTGCGGTCCTTAAGACTGGCGGCAAGCAGTATCGGGTTCAAGCGGGCGATGTGCTTCGCGTAGAAAAACTCGCTGCTGATGCTGGTGAAAAAATTCAGTTTAACGAGATTCTGATGGTGGGTTCCACTGTCGGCACGCCTATGGTTGATGGTGCGGCTGTTCAGGCTGACGTGATTGATCAGATCAAAGGCGAGAAGGTTATCCACTTCGTGAAGCGTCGCCGTAAGCACGGCTCGAAGCGCACGAAGGGACACCGTCAGCAGCTGACGTTGTTGCGCGTGACTGACATCCTGGAAAAGGGTGGCGACAAGTCGGGCGTTAAAGCTGCTATGGGTGCTGGTTCGGTTTCGGTTGCAGCCGTAGAAGCTGCGAAGCCTGCCAAGAAGGCAGCGCCGAAGAAAGCAGCAGCGCCTAAAGCGGAAGCCGCACCGAAAGCGGAAGTTAAGAAAGCGGCTCCAAAAGCCAAAGCGGCTGATGCTGGTGCGGACGATCTGAAGAAACTGTCCGGTGTTGGTCCTGCTTTGGAGAAGAAGCTGGTTGCCGCTGGCGTCACTACGTTTGCGCAGATCGCAAGCTGGGGCGAAGCAGAGATTGCCGAGTTCGACGAGAAACTGTCGTTCAAAGGCCGTATTGAGCGCGAAGGCTGGGTCGATCAGGCCAAAGCTATCGTTGCTGAAAAGGAGTAACACGAGATGGCACACAAAAAAGCAGGTGGTTCCAGCCGTAACGGCCGCGACTCAGCCGGTCGTCGCTTTGGCGTGAAGAAGTTCGGCGGCGAAGCCGTTATTCCGGGCAATATTATCGTGCGTCAGCGCGGCACCAAGTGGTGGCCGGGCGAAGGCGTTGGCATGGGCCGTGATCACACGATCTTTGCAACAGCCGATGGCGCCGTCACCTTCCACAAAGGCCTGAAGGGTCGCACGTTTATTTCCGTGCTCCCGATGCAGGAGGCAGCAGAGTAAGCCGAACCTTTTGGCAAAGTTTTCAGGGGGGATCGGCAGCAGCCGGTCCCCCCTTCATGTTTTAGGGATCGGCTTGCAGGAAGAGCGTCGAGAACCCATCTGACATTAAGCCGTGCTGTTGAGGGGCAGTTGGCATCTTACGAGGCAAAGGAGGAGCCCCGTGAAAATAGATATGATCGTCAACCAACCTGTCGTTGAAACCAAACGGCTGTTGTTGCGTCCCTTGCGCCGGTCTGACGCCGGCAATATGGAACTTTTTGTTGCGGATGAACGGGTTGCGCGTATGACGCGTTCGATCCCGCATCCGTTGCCACCCGGTGCGGTGGACAGCATCATCGGTGCGGCTTTGGCTGAGGATCGGGTGGAAGACATTTGGGTTCTGGATGGCTCGTCCACTGGTCTGGGTGAATTTCTTGGTCTGATCACGCTTGAGCAGATGGATCGCAATCAATCAGAAGTGGTTTATTGGGTGGTTCCAGCATTCTGGAATGCGGGCCTGGCGTCTGAAGCCGTTAGCGCGCTGATCGCCGAAAACCCGCATCAGGACAAAACTATCTTTGGATCGGTGTTTCAGGACAACCCGGCGTCGGCCCGTGTGCTGACCAACGTAGGGTTTGAGTATCTCGGGGACGCCGAGGCGTATTCGGTTGCGCGCGCAGCGCCGGTTCCGACCTGGACATATCTGAAGCGCCTGGAGTGAACCCATGTCACACGCGGCGCTTCCCGTTATTCGGACGCCGCGTCTGACGCTTCGTCCCTTGGAAATGACTGATGCTGATGCGCTTGTTGAAGGTGTTGGCAACTACGATGTCAGTCGTTGGCTATCGGTCGTTCCTTATCCCTATTCTCGTGAGGATGCCGTTTGGTTTCTCGAGAAAACCATTTCAGAGGGCACTCTGGTTTGGGGCATCTGTGATTCCATCGGGCTTCAGGGTGTCATTGGGTTGGAAGATGAGATCGGCTATTGGCTGGCGCGCCCTGCGTGGCGCAAGGGATACGGGTTTGAGGCAGCGAAAGCCGTTGTTGATCATTGGTTCTCTGTTTCAGATCGAACTGTCCTAACTTCAGGGTATTTTAAAGGAAATGAACGCTCCGCGGGGGTGCTGAGCGCACTTGGGTTCGAAATTGTCGGGGAGAGCTTGCGCGATGCCCGGTCTTTGAATCAGGAAGTTCTGTCCGCCGAAATGCGACTGACACGTGACCGTTGGCAGTCGCGTAAAGATCTGACGTTATTCACGCCCCGCTTGGTGCTGCGGCCTTGGAAAGAGGGCGATGCGGAAGGCTTTTGGTCACTTACGACACCTTCTGTGAACCGTGGCACGGCATCCATCCCGAACGGCTGGTCGTTGAATGACGCAAAAGACTATCTGAACCAGCGAAGTTGGCAGGGTTATCCCGGTTTCATGATTGGGATTGAGTGTCAAAGCAGGCTAATTGGAGCGGTCGGCATCGGCGGTGCGCTGTTGTCGGCGATGTATATGCTTGGCGAGGAATATTGGGGTCAGGGTTTTGCGACCGAGGCGATGTCAGCTTTCTTGCCAGAAATATTCGACCGTTTCCCGATCAACAGGCTTGCGGCAGATCATTTTGATGACAACCCGGCATCTGGTCGGGTTCTACAGAAACTGGGCTTCCAACAAACAGGCCATGGGATCGGTAAGTCAAAGGCAAGGCTTGAGCCTTCGCCCGTGATCACATACGCCATCACCCGAGACACCCTTAGGATCTGGTCATGAAATTCCTCGACCTTGCACGCGTGAATATCCGATCCGGAAGCGGCGGCGCCGGATGCGTCAGTTTTCGGCGTGAGAAATACATTGAGTACGGAGGCCCCGATGGTGGAGATGGCGGAAAGGGTGGCGATGTTTGGGCCGAAGCAGTTGAAGGGCTGAACACGCTTATTGATTTTCGATACCAACAACATTTCTTTGCCAAAAATGGCCAGCACGGCATGGGCAAGCAGCGCACCGGCAAGGGGGGTGATGACATCGTCCTTCGGGTGCCGGTTGGCACAGAAATCCTCGATCAGGACGAAGAAACCGTGATCGCGGACATGACCCAAGTGGGCGACCGGGTTCTCTTGGCTCAAGGCGGCAATGGCGGATTTGGAAATCTGCATTTCAAATCGTCCACCAACCAGGCTCCACGACGCGCAAACCCCGGACTACCTGGTGTCGAATTGGAGATCTGGTTGCGGTTGAAATTGATTGCGGATGCGGGATTGCTTGGATTGCCGAATGCCGGGAAGTCGACGTTTTTGGCAGCGACATCCAACGCGCGCCCGAAGATCGCTGATTACCCTTTCACAACGATCCACCCCAATCTGGGCGTGGTTGGCGTGGACGATGTTGAATATGTTGTCGCTGATATTCCGGGCCTTATTGAAGGCGCACATGAGGGCAAAGGTATTGGCGACAAATTTCTGGGGCATGTTGAGCGCTGCGCGGTCTTACTGCATCTGGTCGATGGCACGTCACAAGATGTGGCCGCTGATTGGCAAACAATCATTGGCGAGCTTGAAGCATATGGTGGCGAATTGGCGGCCAAGCCGCGCATAACCGCATTGAACAAAATTGACGCGTTGGATGACGAGGAGCGTGCCGAAAAAGTTGCGGAACTCGAGAAAGTTGCTGGCAAGGTACATTTGATGAGTGGGGTCAGTCGGGAAGGGTTGATTGATGTGCTACGCATGGTTCGATCAAAAATTGACTCGGATCGGTTGCGTCAGAAAGAACAAGTTGAGGAGCCAGGGCCGTGGCGTCCCTGACGGAAGCAAAACGCGTTGTCGTTAAGATCGGCTCGGCCTTATTGGTTGAGGGCGGCCGTCTTCGAAAGGCATGGCTAAAGACATTAGCAGAGGATGTTTCTGCGCTTCGTGGTCGCGGTGTTGATGTTGTTTTGGTATCCTCGGGTTCGATCGCATTAGGCCGGGCGGCACTTGATCTGGGAAGAGGAACTTTGCCACTGGAGCAGAGCCAAGCTGCTGCTGCCGTTGGACAAATCCGACTCGCGCGTGCTTATGAAGAAGCATTGGAACCTTTTGGCATTTCTACGGCGCAAGTTCTTGTGACGCTGGAAGACAGCACGGATCGGCGGAGGTACCTGAACAGTCGCGCGACGTTGGAGCAGCTGTTGTCGCTTGGGGTGGTGCCGATTGTGAACGAGAACGACACCATCGCGACGGATGAGATCCGCTACGGCGACAATGATAGGTTGGCGGCGCAGATTGCGGTGACCATTGGTGCCGACGTGTTGGTGCTTTTGTCTGATGTGGATGGGTTTTATTCAGCCAACCCAAAGACAGATGCTGAAGCCAAGCGTTACGAGGTCATTGATCGCATTACGCCCGAGATCGAGTTGATGGCTGGCGATGCTGGCACTGGACTTTCGAAGGGCGGGATGAAGACCAAGTTGATGGCCGCCAAAACCGCGACAGCTGGTGGTGCTGCAATGGCCATCACATTGGGCGCACCGGTCAATCCGCTACGGCGTCTGGAAGAGGGTGCGCCGGTTACCTGGTTCACGCCGGAAACTGATCCGCAAGTTGCCCGTAAACGCTGGATTGCGGCCATGAAGCCGCGTGGAGAGATTGCCATTGATGACGGTGCTGCGCGAGCATTGGGGCATGGAAAGTCGCTTTTGCCCGCAGGCGTGACTGATGTTTTCGGTGCCTTTGGCCGCGGCGACCCGGTGACAATCAAGGGCGCGAACGGTGAAACTTTGGGCCAGGGATTGACCCGATACACAGCCGATGAAGCCCTAGCGATCCGTGGTCAACGTTCGGGTAAAATTGAGGAAATACTAGGATATCCGGGTAGAGCGGCCCTGATACACAGGGACGACATGGCAGTTTGAGGACCGTTTTGGTAAAGTAGCGCGGTGAAAAAGATGGATGTGATGAAAGACGCTTTGGACATTCAACAAGCGATGCAGGATATCGGCGCAAAGGCAAAAGCTGCGTCGGTTCAGCTGGCTGTTGCCCCGGCGGAAGTAAAGTCAAAGGCCTTGAACCTGGCTGCAGATTCTGTGTGGGCTCGCCGCGACGAGATTATTGCTGCAAACGCCAAAGACATGGAATTTGGTCGAGAGAAAGGGCTATCGCCAGCTATGCTGGACCGTCTTTTGCTGACTGAAGATCGTATTCAGGGAATCTGCGACGGACTGCGTGCTGTTGCAGCGCAGGATGATCCTGTTGGCCAGATTACTGAAGAATGGGACCGGCCAAGTGGTTTGCACATCCAAAGAGTCCGAACCCCTCTGGGTGTCATTGGCGTAATTTATGAAAGTCGACCCAATGTGACGGCTGATGCTGGCGCGCTATGCTTAAAGGCCGGGAATGCGGTGATTTTGCGGGGCGGATCCGAGAGTTTTCATTCTTCGGGAGCGATCCACGCTTGTCTGGTTGAAGGGTTGCGCAGCGCTGGCCTACCTGAGGAAGCCATTCAACTGGTGCCGACACGAGACCGCGCCGCTGTCAGCGAAATGCTAACGATGACGGACTATATTGATGTGATTGTCCCCCGGGGCGGGAAGGGTCTGGTTGGGCTGGTTCAGCGCGAAGCGCGTGTGCCTGTTTTTGCCCATCTTGAAGGCATTGTTCACATTTACCTTGATGCCGAGGCCGATCCTGAAAAGGCGCTGAAGGTAGTGTTGAATGCAAAGACGCGCCGCACTGGAATTTGCGGCGCCGCCGAGTGTCTTTTGATCCACCGTGACGTCTTCCAGACTGTCGGCCAAGGTGTCGTCAAATCATTGTTGGACGCTGGAGTCGAAGTGATGGGCGACGTCACTGTTCAATCCATCGATGGTGTTGCGGCAGCCGGCGAGCAAGATTGGGGGCATGAATATCTTGATATGAAGATTGCCGCCAAAGTTGTTGATAACATTGACGAAGCGATCAGTCATATCCGTGAGTTTGGATCAGATCACACCGATGCCATCATCACCGAAGACGACGGCGCGGCGGCGCAGTTTTTTTCCAATCTGGATAGCGCAATATTGATGCGAAATGCCTCGACACAGTTTGCCGATGGTGGCGAGTTCGGCATGGGAGCAGAGATTGGCATTGCTACTGGCAAGATGCACGCACGCGGCCCGGTTGGGGCGGCGCAGCTGACTAGTTTCAAATATCTTGTTGTCGGCGACGGAACGATCAGAAGCTAAGGGAAATCTGCGTATCTCCTAGAAATGCCGCGATCTGACGTTCAGAGTCGCGCATGGCGATCGGGACGAGCGCAAAGTGCACTTCGGATGCTGCGACGCTGCTTTCCAATTTGCCTTTGGTGACGATATCCCAAAGTTCGGGGTCGTGTTTTAACTTTTCGGCATGTGCTTCGATACGCCATTGCCCACTTTGACGAATGACCGTGATTTCTCCGCCCCATGGCAGGGCGTTCTCGATACATTGTAGCAATAGGAAGGCGAGTTTGACTTCGTTGCGTGGCAGACCTTCGTCGATCTTCCAATTCACGCGAATGCGTGATCCGCGATACATATCCCGCAACACCGAATGAAGTTCACCGGTCGAAACCGCTGTTCCAGGCATGGCGGCGCCAAAAGCGATACGGAAAAATCTGATCTTTGCATTCGCGTTTTCAACACTTTCGGAAATCAGAGCAATTTCGGGTGCAGCGCCAAAACCGGACATGGACAGCAATTCAACGCCATTGCCAATTGCACCGATGGGGCTGATAAGGTCATGGCATATGCGCGAACCGATCAACGCATTTAACTGGTTGTCATCCATCGTTCGCGCCTTTCGTCGTCATCTTGGAAGTCGTCATATGTCTGATCTTACCTCACTTCTTGAGCCCGGAATGCTGGTTCGTCACCCCGACTGCCCGGAATGGGGAGTTGGTCAGGTGCAATCCAATATTCAGGGCCGCGTAACCGTGAATTTTCCCGAGACAGGAAAAGTGGTTATAGACGGACAAAAAATTCAACTAATTCCTGTTTACGACAGTCATAGTTAATGATGTGTAACGCAACTTAAACGTGTAATCAATGACTATTATAAACGCTATGGTGTCATAGGATTGCATTGGCGCGACACTGGTTTTAGAAGGCAGGGACCCGCTGGACCAAGGGCCTAAATGGACCGCGACAGAAGTTTCTTTTCAACGAGGATTGCGACCAGCGATCAGGATCTGCGTGCCGCCGAGCGGCTGCGCTATAAGGTTTTCATTGAAGAACTTGGGGGTGATGGGCCCCTGGTTGATCACGAAAGTCGCTTTGAGAGGGATCAATTCGATCCGCACTACGATCATTTGATTCTGGTTGATAGCCGTCGCGACGCTGAAGCATTGGATCACGTCGTCGGAGTTTATCGACTTTTGGACGGCGAGACAGCGTCCAAGTTGGGCCGGTTTTATTCTGAGGATGAGTATGACATCGCGCCTTTGCGGGCATCCGGACGACGCTTGTTGGAGTTAGGGCGGTCTTGCCTGCATGCGGATTTCCGTGGAGGCATGGCGATGTATCACCTTTGGAATGCGTTGTCAGATTATGTGAATGACCATGATATTGATGTGCTGTTCGGCGTTGCGAGCTTTCATGGAACGGACGTTGATGCCGTGGCGCCATCGCTTTCATTGTTGCATCACAAGCATCTGGCACCGCCCGAGCTGCGTGCAAAAGCGCACGCCAAAGTTTTTCAGTCGATGAATCTGATGCCGTTGGACGATATTGATAGAGTGGCGGCAATGAAGGCCGTGCCCGCGCTGATTAAGGCCTATTTGCGTCTGGGTGGGACGGTGGGCGACGGGGCTTATGTGGATCGCGAGTTCAACACCATCGACGTTTGCTTGATCCTGGATACAGAACAATTGAACGAACGGGCGGCAGACGTTTACCGGAACGCGCGCTGATGACGCGAGATCCGACCTGGGAGTCTGACGAGGCAGCATCGCGGGTGCGGATCGGGGCTCTGGGGTGGCTACTAGTGCTGCTGCGTGGATCGATATTCGTAGCGGTAACCTTTGGCGGGCTGGCGGTTTTGCTTTTTGTGCGGCTGATCGAAAGGCCCTTTTTTGGGATCCGGCGACCGTGGACGCCGTTTATTACACAATTCGTGTGCCGCACAGCGTTTCGCGTCTTTGGAATGCAGTATCAGAGCCATGGTGTGTCAATGGCGCATCCCGGCGCGGTGGTGTCTAACCATTCTTCCTGGATGGATATTTTCGTGTTGAATGCGACCGACAGGGTCTATTTTGTAGCGAAGTCCGAAGTTGCAGCTTGGCCCGGCATTGGCTGGCTAGCGCGGGCGACGGGGACGGTCTTCATCCGGCGGTCAGCGCGGGACGCCGGGGCGCAGAAGCGGGTTTTCGAAGATCGGCTTGGGGCAGGGCATCGGCTGCTGTTTTTTCCCGAAGGGACATCGACCGACGGGCGGCAAGTGTTGCCCTTTAAACCAACGCTGTTCGCGGCGTTCTTCGCTGAAAGGCTGCGGGACAATTTGTGGGTTCAGCCCGTGACCGTGCGCTATCAGGCCCCGGAAGGCGAGGAGGATCGGTTTTACGGCTGGTGGGGCGATATGGATTTTGCGCCGCATCTGCTGAAAGTGCTGGCAGCGCGGAGGCAGGGCGGTGTCGAATTGATCTGGCACAGGCCTTTGCGGATCGCTGAGTTTGCGGACCGCAAGGCGTTGGCCAAAGAGGCAGGAGAAGCCGTGAGCGGCGCGTATACGGACGACGGCACCGAAGCCTAGCTCATGGCGGCGATCAGGTCTGAAAGCGCTTGTGCGGAGCTTTCAGAGGCCCAAATCTCGTCCCCAATTGCGAAGAAGTCTGCGACAGGGGCAAGTTCAGCGATATTCTCAGCATTCAAAGCACCTTCAGCCACAACCGGCACTTCGATCACTTCGGACCACCAGGTGAATATCTCGGGGTCGACGACAGTGCCATCGCCGAGGGCTGTCGCGCCAATAGGGCCGAACGAGATATAGTCTGCCCCGCTTTCGGCTGCGGTCATACCGTCGTGTCGGGAGGTTGCGCAGAACGCGCCGACAATGGCGTCTGCGCCAAGGGTCTTGCGCACTTTGCGGACCGAACGTGCGCCGTCGGTCAAATGCACACCATCAAGGCCCAGCCGCTCGGCCAACCCGACATGGCTGTCGATGACGATGGCCACGTCGCGGGCGTGGGCCACTTCGCGTAAGGCGTCTGCCGCGCGAGACAGGCGATCTTCGTCACGGGTGGACAGGGCCAGGCGGATGCACGCGACCTCGTGCGCGTCCAGAACTTCGGCCAACTGCGTCGGGAAGGACGACAGTTCGAACTCGGGCGGTGAGATCAGGTAAATCTGGGGGCGCTCGGCGTCAGCCATTTTGTTGTTCCGTTACAAAACCTTCTGCCGCCTATAGCGCGAGGATCACTTGGGGGGAAGGGAGCGTGCGTTTTCCATGGCAAGCGCGATGATCTGGCCACGGCGGGCGTCGTCAGCCAGCAAGTCCTCGTCAATATCGACCATTCCGCCCATGGGCCGTCCAGTGAAGGACAATGGTGCGGTGCCCTCGATGGCCAGTGCTGCATCCTGCCGCGATTTGCCGATGCGGGCCATGCCGCCGCCCTTGTGGACGCCGCAGATCATATTGCCGTGCAGCAGGAAACAAAGGCCGCCGAACATTTTCTTTTCGCTGATCCCGCTAATGTCAGCCAGATCGCCGCGCATCAGCTCGGCCAGTCCTTCGTCATAGGCCATATTCCCTTGCCCTCCCTTGTGCTTTCGCCCTTCGGAACCTAAACCCACCGGCGATCCAATTGGGTGCAGCATACATGAACCAACCTGTCTTTGTCCTTGTTCGTCCGCAGATGGGCGAAAACATCGGTGCGGCGGCGCGGGCGATGTGGAATTTCGGGTTGGACCGGATGCGGATTGTGGCACCGCGCGATGGCTGGCCGAACCAGAAGGCGGTGGCCATGGCCAGTGGGGCCGGGCGGTTACTGGACGAGGCGCAACTGCATGATGATCTACCGTCGGCGATCGGGGATCGCACGTTTGTTTATGCGACGACGGCGCGTCAACGTGATCTGACGAAACCGGTGTTCACGCCTGAGGCTGCAATGGCGGATGCACGGGCGCGGATGTCGGCGGGTGAAAGCGTGGCGGTGATGTTTGGGCCTGAGCGGGCAGGGTTGGAGAACGAGGATATTTCGCGGGCGAATGCCCTGATCTCGGTTCCGGTAAACCCCGAATTTCCTTCGCTAAATCTTGCTCAATGCGTGTTGCTGACAGCCTACGAGTGGCAGCGTCAGGCCAAGGCGGTTGAAGGTGAGTATCTGGAGTTGGCAGGCACTGAAATGGCCAGTCAGATTGAGGTTGAGAAGCTTGCGGATCACTATGAGGATCGGTTGTCCGTGGCGGGGTTTTACTACCCTGAAGCCAAGGCCGAGGGCATGAAGCGGACGATGCGAAACATGTGGTCGCGGATGCCGATGACGCGGGCGGATGTGCAGCTTTTGCATGGGGTGCTGCGTCAGATGGTCCGCTGGAAAGAGCGCGGGCAGTGACTGGACGCGCATCGTGGCGGGGCCTACATTTCGCGCAATCACGAGGAGCAGGTGATGAGTGAAAAGCGCAGCATCTTTGAAGAAGTTGGCAGCAATACCAAGCCGGTCGAAGCCCCGAAAGGCGGGGTGATCGACAGTGGCAAAAAGGGTGCGCGGGGCGCGATCCGGGCCTGGCTGATGGTGCTGTTTGCGCTGGTCGTGGTGATGATCGCGGTGGGCGGATTGACCCGGCTGACCGACAGCGGTTTGTCGATCACTGAATGGAAGCCGGTGACGGGGGCGATGCCTCCGACCAGTGAGGCCGCGTGGCAGGCCGAGTTCGACAAATATCGCGAAATCCCGGAATATCGGTTGCAAAACAAGGGGATGACCCTTGCGGAATTCAAGACAATCTACTGGTGGGAATGGGGCCATCGCCAGTTGGGTCGGGTGATTGGTTTGGTCTGGGCGGTTGGATTTTTCTACTTTCTGGCACGGAGTCAGATCCCAAACGGATGGACCGGCCGGCTTGTTGGATTGGGCGCTTTGGGTGGGCTTCAGGGTGCGATTGGCTGGTGGATGGTGTCGTCAGGGTTGGAAGGTACGATGCTGGATGTGGCGTCATACCGGCTGGCAGTGCATCTGGGATTGGCGTTTGTCATCCTGGGGCTGATCGCCTGGTATGTCTTTCACTTGGGGCGGCGCGATGCTGATCTGCTTCAGGCGCGCCGGGGGGGCGAGCAGGGGCTGATGCGCCTTGGTGCGTGGCTGGCCGGGTTAACCTTTGTTCAGATTTTGCTTGGCGCACTGGTGGCCGGGATCGACGCCGGCTTGAGTTTCACTGACTGGCCTTTGATGGGTGGTCAGTTTTTCCCCGAGGGCGCGTTCTTTTTGGAACCCGCATGGCGCAATTTCTTTGAAAGCCCCGGTTTTGTTCAGTTCCTGCACCGGATGACCGCATACGGTTTAATCCTGTTTACCGGTATTGTTTGGTGGCGGTCGCGCGCGTCTGGCAATGATCAAACGCGGTTTGCGTTTAATGTGGTTTTGGCTGCGATTTGTTTTCAGTTGGTTTTGGGCGTCCTCACTTTGCTTTATTTCGTGCCTTGGCAGTTGGCTATACTACACCAGCTTGGGGCGGTGTTGCTGTTTGTGGTGACCCTGCGCGCGCGGTTCCTGGCGCAGTACCCGCTGTCGCAATCAATTCGGGGGTAAATATGTCTGCATATGAAGAGCTTATGGCGTTTCAACGTCAGACCATTGCTTTGGGCGAAGTGATGGGGCGTTTGGGTTGGGACATGGAAGCGGTCATGCCGAAGGGCGCGACTGACCAGCGGGCCGAGGAAATGGCCGCCATGGATGGCGTTTTGCACGCGCGTCGCACCGATCCACGGGTTGGTGAGTGGCTTTCAATGGCGGCTCCGGAGGGGTCTGTTCAGGCGCGGCAGATTGCATTGATCACGCGTGAATATGAACGCACGCAAAAGGTTCCAGCCGCGCTTTCGGCGGCCATGGTGAAGGCCTGTGCCAAAAGCCACATCGCCTGGATTGAGGCGCGGAAAGCGAATGATTTCAATCATTTTGCCCAGCATCTTGAAGGCGTTCTTGGACTGGCGCGGGAGAAAGCGGCGGCATTGGCAGATGGTGGTGATGCCTATGACGCCCTGTTGCAAGAATATGAGCCGGGGGCGACGGGTGCCGAGCTGGAGGCGATGTTTGCCGCGTTGCGGCCAAGGCTGGTTGACTTGCGGGACCGGGTGTTGGGAGCCGATCGGCGATTTGAACCCTTGAACCGGGAGTTCGATCTGGCCTTGCAGGTGAAGATATCGACGGCTTTGGCAGAGGTGTTTGGGTATGACTTCCAGCACGGGCGGATCGACGAGGCGGTGCATCCGTTTTCGTCGGGGTCCGGTCTGGATGTTCGGATCACGACCCGGACCGATCCGAAGAACCCATTTGATTGTTTTTATTCGACAATTCATGAGGTTGGGCACGCCTGTTACGAACAGAATATCGACCGCGACTACCTTCTGACGCCGCTAGGTCAGGGTGTGTCGATGGGGGTGCATGAGAGCCAGTCGCGCATCTATGAAAACCAGTTGGGGCGCAGTCGGGCGTTCACGGGATTTGTTTATGGCAAAATGCGGGATACGTTTGGGGATTTCGGTGTTGCATCGGAAGAGGAATTTTACGCAATAACAAATAGTTGTGATCCGGGATTCATTCGCACTGAAGCGGATGAAGTGCACTACAATTTGCATGTTTTGATGCGGTTTGATCTGGAGCGGGCGCTGGTGGCGGGAGATCTGGCAGTTGCGGATCTTCCCGAGGCTTGGGACGCGAGATTTTCAAGTGATTTCGGGATGTTAGTGGATGAGCCGGCGAATGGTGTTTTGCAGGATGTGCATTGGTCGGAGGGCTTGTTCGGGTATTTCCCGACCTATGCACTGGGCAATGTCTATGCGGGCTGTCTGCACGGTGCTTTGCGCAAGGATGTTCCGGGTTTGGATCGGGATTTCGCGAAGGGTGATACTTCGGCTGCAACCCATTGGTTACGTGAGAAAATTCAGCGCCATGGTGGGGTGTTCGAGGCGCGAGACTTGGTGACGCAGGCGATCGGTGGTGCCCCTAGTGAGGCGCCATTGCTGGACTACCTCGATGCGAAATTCGGGGAGATTTACGGGGTTTGACGGCGGCAATTGGCCTGTCTGTATCGCGTCGGTTTCACGTCGGTATTACGTCGGTGGACCCGAGCGGTGGGGTAAGGTGTCGTTAAAGAAAAGGTAACGGATTTCGACACGAAATCCGGGCGCGGAGTGCCTCCGCGTGCCTTCGGCGAGGATATTTTTGGGCCGATAATGGTGTAGGTCGCTCCTGGCTCTTGCGCTTTCAGGTTGGGGTAATGTCCCATTGGGTCGCCAGATCGTCGAGTCCCGCCCGGATCAGGTCGCGCAGAGCGGCGTCATCAACGCCGTCCAGCGATTTCAGATACCAGCAGCTTTTGCCACGTTTGTGCGGGCCGAGGCGGGCGGCGATGTCGGGGAAATCGGAATACCCGGGCAGGATGTGGAGCGAGATGTCGCGGGCGCGCATGGAAAATCCGGTGGCCAGGAATTCGCCGCTGCGGCCAGAGGCGTAGGTGTAGGCGTAGCGGCCGTAGCCGATGATTTTGCCCCAGGCACGCGGTTTCCAGCCGGTGACGTCCTGAAAAATGGCGTCGAGGGCGCGGGCTTCATGCCGTTTTTCAGGATCGGTGAGGCTTGCGAATAGGTCGGACATTGGGTCAGCCTATCGCGCTTTTTATCCCGTGAAAATATTGGCGTCTGAAGGCGTTGGTGCCCATAGCGGCCAAATTGGCAACGATTTGTTTCCCGGTGCGCGCTGGATTTGGGCCGGTTCGGTCCGCTAGAATGCCCACAGGTATTAGGCTGGGGGGCTTTTCATGCCAAGACGTTTGGTTGCATTCCTGCGCGGCAGCGAAGACGCTGTGCCAGGTGATTACATTCTGGCCATCGTGGCCGTTTTTGGCACGATGTTCGCGCTGATGGCGCGGATGCTGTACTGATTGGCGCCAGCTATTTAAGAATACATACCGTCGTAAATCGGCTCGAGTGTTTCCGGATCAAAGAGGCTGGAGACGCTTGTGCCGTGCCAGATGTTCAGGATCGCCTGGGCAAACATCGGTGCTGTTGGAACGATGCGGATGTTTTTGGCGGCCTTGGTTTCGTCGGTTGGTTCGATGCTGTCTGTGATCACCAGCGATTTCATTGCCGAGTTGGTCACGCGCTCAATGGCCGGGCCTGACAGGACGCCGTGAGTGATGTAGGAGTGAACTTCTTTCGCGCCGGCCTGCATGAGCGTGTCCGCCGCTTTGCAGAGCGTGCCGGCGGTGTCGATGATGTCATCGACGATGATGCAGGTCTGGCCGGTGACGTCGCCGATGACGGTCATCTCGGCAATTTCGCCAGCCTTTTCGCGGCGTTTGTCGACGATGGCTAGGGCGCAACCCACCCTTTGGGCCAATTCACGGGCGCGGGCCACGCCGCCGACGTCAGGTGATACGATGGTGACGCCGTCGAGCTTGCCTTTGAACTTGTGTTTGACGTCCAGCGCAAAGACTGGCGCGGCATAAAGGTTGTCGACCGGGATATCGAAGAAGCCCTGAATTTGTGCTGCGTGAAGGTCCATTGTCAGGACACGTTCGATACCGGAAGAAACCATCATGTTGGCAACAAGTTTGGCGGTAATGGGTGTGCGGGCTTTGGTGCGGCGATCCTGGCGAGCGTATCCAAAATAGGGGACCACAGCGGTGATGCGAGCCGCAGAGGAGCGGCGCAACGCGTCAGCCATAACGAGGAGTTCCATCAGGTTGTCGTTGGCCGGGTTCGAGGTGGATTGCAGGATGAACATGTCCTCGCCGCGCACATTCTCAAAGACTTCGACGAAAATTTCGCCATCGTTGAACCGTTCGACTCTTGCATCCACCAGCCCGACGCTGACGCCGTGGTGCATGGAAAGTCGTCGTGTTACGGATTTTGCGAGTGTCTGGTTGGCGTTCCCCGAGATGATCTTCGGTTCTTCGATATTAGGCATGCAGCACTGTCCTGATTGTGATCCGTGGCTATATGACGGATTCGTGACGTTGACACCGCTTAGCACGGGCCTAGGGTCACGCAAACATTCCAATGCCGGAGCGACGACGAAATGCCTCATATCGACTATTATCTCGCGACTTTTTCCACCAATTGCTACATGGCGGGCACCCGTCCGGCAGAAGTTGCACAGAAGTATGGGGCAACGATCACCTACAAGCCGCTGGATCTGATGGCATTGTTTTCGCGCACCGGAGGGTTGCCACCGGGTCAGAGGCACATTTCCCGGCAGGAGTATCGTCTGATCGAGATGGAGCGTTCGGCGGCGCATCTGGGAATGCCGATGAATTTGAAGCCTGCGCATTTTCCGACCAATGCGGCACCATCGTCTTATGCGTTGATCGCGGCGCAGGAGGCTGGCGGTGGTGATCTGGCGGCGCTGGTGTTTTCCATTGCGCGGGCCTGTTGGGCCGAAGAGAAGGACATCGCCGAGGATGCGGTGATCAAGGCCTGTCTGGAGGGCGCGGGGTTTGATCCATCGTTGGCCGATAGCGGTTTGTTGGCTGGGGCACAGGCTTATGAAGCAAATCTGGAAGAGGCAGTTAAGGCTGGCGTTTTCGGGGTACCTTTCTTTATAACGGATGACGGGGCACGGTTCTGGGGGCAGGACAGAATTGCGATGCTGGAAAGGCATCTGGCAGGAGAGCCTTAAAAATATGATCAAGCCCCTTGGTTTGATACATTGCGGATTGGGACACGGCGGCACCTAGACGGGGCTGTTGGATGCCTTGGGTTTGCCGGTGGAACCGATATCGATCGAATTGCCCGGGCATGGCGATGCCGAGGACTGGGACAGGTCGCGGGATTATTCTGATCAGGCGCTGGAAATTGCATTGGACAGGCTTCCGCGCGAGCCGGTGCCTTTGATCGGGCATTCATACGGGGCGGTTCTGGCGCTTCGGATTGCGATTGAGCGGCCGGGGCGGGTATCTTCCTTGGTGATGATCGAGCCGCCGTTTTTTGCGGCGCTGCGGGGATCGTATTCGTTTGATAAAATTCAACGCGACATGTCGCCATTTGCGCAAAAGATGGCGGATGGGCAGGCGGCTTCGGCAACAAAGCACTTCGTTGAATTGTGGGGCGATGGCACGCGGTGGAACGACATCGAGGAAAGGGCCCGGCGTGGGTTCATCAATCAGATCGATCTGATCCTGGCGTCGAATGTGTTCTTGTGGGACGACCCGGCCGGGTTGTTGTCACCGGAGCGGCTTGAAGGGTTAGAGATACCGGTGACACTGGTCGAAGGCATCGGGTCACATTCGGTGATGCCAAAGATCGTCGACGCTATAGGGCGGCGCATTCCGGATGCCGAAGGGATTACCGTGCCGGACGCGATGCATATGGTCGCGGTTACCCATCCGGCATCGGTGGCCGAAGCAATTAGGGATCGACTGGTTTGGGAGGCTGGCGGCTAGGCTTTTGGGCTTGAAAGCGCGCCGGAAAACGAAGGGCACCACCGAATTCGGGGTGCCCTTTGTCTTGGGCGAATGTTTAGCGCAGGACGTGCACAGCGCATTTGGCGTGACGTACGACGCGCGCGGCTGTGGAGCCCAGGAAGAAGTCTTCGAAACCCGGTTTGTGCGATGCGATGACGACGCAGTCCACATCATTGTCATCGGCGAACTCGAGGATCTCGCGATAGGCGTGGCCCAGAACCACAGCGGTTGAGACGTTTTCTCCGGCGTCGCTTGCCAGACGTTTCAGGTTGTCCAGAGCAGCGGAACGGTTGGCGTCTGCGGTGCCGTCGGGAAGGTATTGCTCGACGAAGCTAGGAATTTGCTCTAGCACGTGCAGGAGAGTGACTTTGCCACCTTCATTCAAGAGATGACGGGCAGCGGGAAGGGAGCCGACGGCCAGATTGTCGTGATCGAAGGCGACCGGGACAAGAACGTGATCATACATGGCGGGTCCTTTGTTTGATGATTTGCATACTATTGCATCCCGCTAACGGGCGCTTTGATGTGAATCAAATGGGCATATTGGCGCGGGGTGGGTAAAAATAGTGCTCCGCAGGGACCAATGAGCCGCTTTATCGCGCCCGGTGACCGGCGTGCTATTTCTTTAAAAGAAATCGGGTCGGAAACTCTGTGAGTTTCCGGGCGGCGGCGCGCCGTTATCAACGGGGCAGCATTTTATCTTTCGGAATCCGGTCGGCAGTTTAGATGCTTTGTCCTGTCACAAACTCAAAGGACTGCTCAACAAGTTGAAGAACAACTTCCAACTCTTCTTGAGTTTGGGGGGTGAAGATCATGACAAACCCTTCCCAGCCGGCACGTTCGTTTGCCCAAGGATGGGCAACTGCCCATCCCGCGTCGATCGCGGCGCGTGCCAATGCTGGTTCCAACGAAGCATGCAAGCTGCCGTCGGGGTGCAAATGCGCAAACTCACGCCCTCCGACGATAACTTCGGGTCGGGCAATGGGTACGCCTTGCTGTATCTGGAAGCCGACCGCACCCGGCAAGGAGACCCGTGTCGCGCCAAGTTCGACGCCGGGATAATCCTCGACCCGGCGCAGCAATGCTTCGGACAGTTCCGGCACTGCCTTAATTCCGATTTGTATATGAGGAACGCCGTCTGTGGTTTCAGGAATGGACGATTGCCGTTTCGGCAGTTCCTGTGCGACGACCGGGCTGGCCGACGCTGCTATCCACGTTATCAAGACGGCTGCGAGATTTCGGTGCAACGGATCCATTTCAGATCATCCTTCATTTTGTCCAAAAGCGCTTGAGTGCCCGCCCGGCCCGGAGGCCGGGAGGGTCTTCGGTTTTGTTTATCAGCTTTCCGGAATCCAGGGGTAGGGCCCCATCCAGATATCCAGCATGACGCGCCCGGCGTTCATTTCAAGCCATTCGTCGTAACCAGACCATTCAGCATATTGAGGTAGTTCAACTGTAGCCGGGATCTGATCGGCAGGGGTGCCATTTTGGAATTCAGCGAAAATCGCGCCTCTCAGGTCGCCGATGAACTGTTTTTCTTCCGCGACATGGGTTTTGGTGCAGCCGTTCGGAGCTTCCTCGGCGGATAATCCCGTGTGCGAACAAACCGCGACGTCAAAATCAAGCTCCAGGATTTCGCCCAGTGATCTTTCCCATTCGCCAATATTGAAATCCGGCATGATATTGAACCCAATGCGATCCGGCGTGACCAGATCGGCAATATAGGCCACTCGTTTCTCGGGAACGACGTATACTGTCATGCCAAGACCGTGATTCAAGCCCAGATAATGGTGCTCGACTGTGAGGCCACCAATTTCGATGTCATAGCGATCACCTTCCCATACGATATCTGGTGATGAGGTGTCCTGACCCGGATTTGCTTGGATATATTGCGCGGCCAGGGTGTGCATTACGGTTTCGGCCCCAGCAGCCTGAAACACCCCACCACCGCTGGCATGATCCCAATGGTTGTGTGAGTGAAGTGCAAATTTTATCGGCTGATCACTTACGTCTTTGATAGCCTCGATCATCTTTTCGCTATGTGCCGAGTTAATGGTTTCAATCGCCACTACACCTTCGTCCGTGACCAGAAACATGGAGTGGTACCCGTTTCCGCCACCAAAGCTGTAAACGCCGGGCGCAATTTCGTTTGTATAGGCCAGCGGCTCGTCTGCTTGTCCAGCCCCGGCCCCCAGCGCCAGCAACGACGTCGCCGCGAGGGTCTTCATAGTCATGGTCTTCATCTCTTGTGTCCTCCAGGAATCTCAGCCCAGTATTCCGGTCCACGATTTCTATAGAACATACTGTACTTCTATGCAACAAAATGTACTATAGAGGGACAAAGTGCTTCCAAAATAGGATTTTCAGTTTAAATACAGGATTATGGACAGATCATCAGACCCCCGGTTGGACGCAACGCGTTCACACGCGCTGCAATCCGCACTGAAGTTGCTGCAGAAAAAAGGGGTGTTGTCTGTGACTCACGCTGCAATCAGCAGTGAAACCGGCATTTCGCGCAGCACGCTTTATCGCCACTGGCCCAAACTTGAAGACTTGCGCAATTCGGCCTTTGCCCGCGCGGCCACATCTCCGAATAGTCAGCCGCGCACCAATGGCCCGCTGAGGACTGACCTGACTTGGATATTGGGCCATCTGATGGCTGCGTTGAACGAAACGCCCTGGGGCAAGGTGGCAGCACAGGTTATTGCAGTCGCGGCTACCGAGGATCAGGCACGGTCTTTAATGCGTACCTGGATCGAAGACCGAAGCCTGGACGTCAAAGCAGTTTTTGACGCAGCAATTGCCCGGGGTGAAATCAACGACGAGGCACCAATACCGCAGTTGATCGAGATGGCCATAGCAATCCCGTATTTTCGCAAACTTGTTGCTGATCGTGAGTTAGATCACGTTTGGCTGGATGAACACGTTGATCTGATTTGCAGCCTTGCAACAAAGACAGCGAAGGGATGAACGACAGAGCGCGGATGTTGAGAATGACTAAAACGGGTAAGCCCGGTTATTCATGCAATTGCGTAATTGTCGCCGATTGAGTGCACACCAATCCGGCCGGTGTCACCCGCCGGTGTGGCTCATGTGACGAGTCATCTGGCCGTCGATGGTTTGGCGCGAATAGTCAAAATCATGGCCTTTGGGTTTGCGCGAAATCGCGGCGCGGATAGCGTCAGTCAGTTGCGCATTGCTTTCGCTGGCTCGAAGTGGGGCGCGAAGATCGGCGTTGTCTTCCTGACCAAGGCACATGAACAACTCGCCTGTACAGGTCAGTCGCACACGATTGCAACTTTCGCAGAAGTTGTGGGTCAGCGGGGTAATAAAACCAATCTGCTGACCGGTTTCTTCCAGTTCCACATAGCGCGCAGGTCCGCCCGTGCGGTGGGCCAGGTCTTTCAGCGTGTATTCTTGAGCCAGTTGGCGTCGTAGGTCTTTTAGTGACCAATATTGGCCAATCCGGTCGGTTTCCTCGCCCATATCGCCCATGGGCATAACCTCGATGAAAGTCAGGTCGAGGTCGCGAGACGCGCACCATTCGGTCAGTTTGAAGAGTTCGTCTTCGTTGAAGCCTTTTAGGGCGACGGCGTTTATTTTGACCCTGAGACCGACCTTTTGCGCGGCATCGATACCTTTCAACACCTGGGGCAGGCGGCCCCAACGGGTGACGCGGGCAAATTTTTCTTCGTCCAGCGTATCGAGTGAAACATTAATGCGACGCACTCCGGCGGCATAAAGATCGTCGGCAAAGCGGGCGAGTTGCGAGCCGTTCGTTGTGAGTGTCAGCTCTTTCAAGGTGCCCGTTTCAAGGTGGCGGGACATCGACCGGAAGAAGGTCATGATCTCGC
The DNA here is from genome assembly GCA_014075275.1 of Boseongicola sp. Classification (NCBI taxonomy): domain Bacteria; kingdom Pseudomonadati; phylum Pseudomonadota; class Alphaproteobacteria; order Rhodobacterales; family Paracoccaceae; genus Boseongicola; species Boseongicola sp. The sequence goes on along the minus strand of CP046179.1, from coordinate 1,236,650 downwards.
GGCGAACCAATGGTTCACCACCGGTTATGCGCAGCTTTTCGACGCCAAGATCGACGAAGGCAGTGCACATGCGGTCCAGTTCTTCCAGCGTCAGAAGCTCTTTCTTTGGCAGGAAGGTCATGTTTTCCGACATGCAATAGACACAGCGAAAGTCGCATCTGTCAGTGACCGAGACACGCAAATAGGTGATTGCGCGCTGAAACGGGTCGATGAGGGGTGCGGTTTCCATACGTGAAGGTGTATGATGGCTATGACCACAGAGCAAGAGACAGGTGATCCCATGCCATCACGTCTGTATGACGTATTGAAAACTTGCGGGCTGGGGGTTTTGGTCCTTGGCTTGGGCGGGTGCGAAGTGCTGGAACCGCTTCGATCTGTGGAAGACCGACCCAGCGAAATTGCAGTTGTGGAGGGCAGTCCTGAACCACCAGCAAACGCCCGAACAGTCGAGCAATTTGATACGACTACTGCTGCCGAGCGCGCAGCGGCGACATCTACAGGGGATGGAAATTTGCTGGGTACGGTTGTTGTTTCACTAGGGGATGTAACGCAGCCAGGATTTTGGCTTCAGACGACACTTGTCGATCGCGCAATGCCGGGGCAAGTGCGGCTTGGCTCTGCTGGTGCCGGAGTTGCGGTTGAACTGAGGCCCATCAGCGAGGGATCGGCGCGTCTGTCGCTGGCAGCGTTTCGGCTTTTGGGTGTCGGCCTGACGGATTTGCCCCGTGTTCAAATCCTCGCCAATTAAATCCCCGCAAATCAAGTCATTACCAAACGGAGCGCCCTTCGGGCGCGCACCACAACTCACTGGGGCTCTGCCCCAGACCCCGGAGTATTTTCACCAAAAAGAAGCGTTCTGATGAGTACGATCATTATTCATTATTGGCCCAAAAATATCCCGGGGAGTGTGAGGGGCAGCGCCCCTCGCCCACCGCGATGGCGAAGCCAGCGCAAACAAGAAAGCTACTCGTATCCCGGTAGAAGTCGCGCAGCTTCGCGTCTTGCGAAGGGTTTCATCTCAGCGCCATATGTCTCCAGAAACGCTTGCGTGCGCTCGGGGTCGCGTTTCGACAGATCGCGCAGCCACCAGGCGACGGCTTTCTGAATAAACCATTCGGGGTCGCCGACATAGCCTGCCGCCCAATCAAGGATACGCTCGCGCTGTTCTAACTCGTCCGGTTTCGGGTTGCGGTTTTTGGTCCATGGCAGCGTCATCACCAACGCGGCACGGCGTGTCCACATGTGGTCTGAGCTTGTCCAGGCTTCGATGTCGTCCAGACGCCTCGGATCGAAGCTCACGCGTTTTTGCCCCGCAATGCCGACGTGGTCCGCGATGGCCCAGGCGTCAAAGTCCGGCACCCAGGACTGGATCAGGGTCCATGCGGCGGCGTCATCCGGGCGGATGCGGGCTTGGGTCAGAAGCTTGGCGGCAGCAACGCGGGCTTCGTGGATGTTGGTTTGCCAAAGGTCCGACGCCAACGTGAGGCGGGCGTCCAGTTCTAAGGATTTCCGCCAGTCTTTGGTGCAGGTGTCGATCACCGGGTTGGCGACGCCCAGAAAGGGGCGGTCCACTTTGTGATAGGCCGCCATCTCGGTCGCTTTTTGCGCATTTGCCGTGACACCGAGGTCTTTCAGCGCGTCATCAACGGTCATTTGGGATCGATGTTGCGCTTGGCGATATGGGTCTCAAAGCCGTCCAGTGTGGTCTGGTTATACTTCAGCCAATGAGTGCGGATGTCTTCGTCGGATTTGCGCTCGCCCCAGTTGGTCAGCACGTCGCGTTCCTTTTCGAAAGTCATCTCGGGCACCGCATAGCCGCAGCTTTTTTGCACCATATCCACGTCCAGATCGAAGATTTGCCGGGCTGTGTGGTTGGGTTCGAACATGGCGTTCAACTCTTCCCAGTCGGGGTCGTTCAGGTGGATGCTGCGGGCGGTCGCAAAGGCCCGCAGGATCATCGGTGGGCCCGAAAACGAACACCACATTATGGTCATACGGGGCACCTCGTCGACATGGGCGGCGCTTTCATTGCCGCTGCCGGTGAGGTTGCGCCAGACGATGCGGTTGGGTCCGAGTATGCGAAGCGAATCCATGCCCTTGGGCGAGACGTTGACCTTACCCGTCGCCGCGGCGGTGCCTGTGAAAAAGATCGGCTGGGCTTTGATGAACTTCTGGAACTGGGGCTCGAGGTGATCGTGCTGGGTGCCCATGGGTTACTCCACTGTCACGGATTTCGCGAGGTTGCGGGGTTGATCGACGTCGGTGCCTTTGGCGACAGCCGTGTGATAGGCCAGAAGTTGCGCCGGGATCGCGTAAAGGATCGGGGCCAGCGCGTCGGGGGCTTTTGGCATATGGATCGTTGCCTTGGTGCCTTCGCCCGCTTCGGCTGCGCCGGGGCGGTCGGTGACCAGAATGACCTGGCCGCCGCGCGCCATGACCTCGTGCATGTTGGAAACGGTTTTCTCGAAGAGGACGTCCATGGGGGCCATGACGATGACCGGGACGGCGGGGTCGATCAGGGCGATGGGGCCATGCTTCAACTCGCCGCTGGCGTAGCCCTCGGCGTGTATATAGCTGATTTCTTTGAGTTTTAGAGCGCCTTCAAGGGCCAGGGGATACATCTGGCCGCGACCCAGGAACAGGATATCGCGCGCTTCAGACAGATCACGCGATATGTCGGCGATGGCGCTGCTGGCCTCAAGAGCCTGAGCGACGAGGCCGGGCAGGGCGCGCAGGTCTTTGATGTGATCTGCCAGTGTTGTGTCGTCCATCTGACCCCGGTCGCGAGCGGCCTTTAGGGCCAGCGCGTGGAGAACTGTTAGCTGACAGGTGAAGGCCTTGGTTGACGCCACGCCGATCTCGGCACCGGCCAGAATGGGCAGGGCGACATCGCTTTTGCGGGCGATGGTGCTTTCCGCGACGTTGACGATGGACAGGATCTGCGCGCGAGTGGCGACGTGGCGCAGGGCGGCCAGCGTGTCGGCGGTTTCGCCCGACTGGCTGACGAAGATGGCCAGAGTGTTGGGGCCGATGGGGGGCGTGCGATAGCGGAATTCGGACGCGATATCGACTTCGACAGGGATGCCCGCCATGCGTTCGATCCAGTATTTCGCCGTCATGCAGGCCAGAAAGGCGGTGCCGCAGGCGACCATCAGGATGCGGTCGACGTTTGCGAAGTCGGGCACGTTGTCTGGCAGGTTCAGGCTGTCGTTGGTGACATAATGAGCGATTGCGTCGGCTAGAACGGTGGGCTGTTCGGCGATTTCCTTGGCCATGAAGTGCTTGTGGCCGCTTTTGTCGATGCGGGTGGCGTCGATCATAACCTTGCGGATGTCGCGATTGGCGCGGTTGCCGTTGGCGTCGAAGATCGTGACACCGTCGCGGGTCAGCTCGGCGCGGTCGCCTTCTTCCAGATAGGTGATCCGGTCGGTCATCGGCGCGAGGGCAATGGCGTCGGAGCCAAGGAACATCTCTCCATCACCATGGCCAACAGCCAGAGGTGAGCCCTTGCGGGCGGCGATGATCAGGTCGTCTTCGCCTTCGAACAGGAACGCCAAAGCGAAAGCGCCTTCGAGGCGCGCGATGGTTTGTTCGGCCGCGTCGCGGGGGGCGAGGCCTTGATCCAGGAAGCTTTGCGCTAGTAGTGAGATGGTTTCCGTGTCGGTTTCGGTTTGGGCCTTGTAGCCTTTGGCGTCGAGGTCTTCGCGTAAGGTTTTGAAGTTCTCAATGATGCCGTTGTGGACGACGGCGACGGGGCCGGATTTATGCGGGTGGGCGTTGGTGACGCTGGGCGCGCCGTGGGTGGCCCAACGGGTGTGACCGATGCCGGATTTGCCGGAAAGCGGTTCGTGCACCAGAAGGTCCGAGAGGTTCACCAGCTTTCCGACGGCGCGGCGGCGGTTCAGCGCGCCATCTTCAACCGTGGCGATGCCTGCGCTGTCATACCCGCGATACTCAAGGCGTTTCAGGGCCTCGACCAAAGTCGGGGCTGCTTCGTGGTGTCCTAATATGCCGACGATGCCGCACATGGGATTATCCTTTGTTTTTCGCAGCGTTAGCTGCGCGCATCTTTTTGAACAGGCGGATGGCGAAACCCGGTTTATTGTCTTGCTTGGCCCGCGCGATGGCAAGATCGCCGGGGGGGACGTTTTTGCTTATGACCGAGCCTGTGGCGGTTATGGCGTCGTCGCCAATAGTGACGGGGGCGACCATGAGGGTGTTTGAGCCGATGAAAACTCGTTCGCCGATCTCGGTATGGTGTTTCGAGACGCCATCATAATTGCAGGTGACGGTGCCTGCGCCGATGTTTGTGGCCGCGCCAACCGAAGCGTCGCCGACATAGGAGAGATGATTCACTTTTGCGCCGTCGCCGATGTGGGCGTTCTTGATCTCGACGAAATTGCCAATCTTGGCGTCGTTGGACAGTTCCGCGCCCGGGCGCAGGCGGGTGTATGGGCCGACAATTGCGCCTTTGCCAACATGACACCCTTCGAGGTGGCTGAAGGCGCGAATGTGGGCGCCGGTTTCGATGGTGACGCCGGGGCCGAAGTAGACGTTGGGTTCGATCACCGCGTCGCGGCCGATGTGGGTGTCCATGGCAAAATGGACGGTATCGGGGGCTTGCAAGGTGACGCCGTTTTCAAGGGCCGACTGGCGGGCGCTGGCTTGGAATGCAGCCTCGGCGGCAGCCAGTTCGGTGCGGGAGTTGACGCCAAGGGCTTCGGCTTCGGGGCAGGTGACGGAGGCGACTTTCAGGCCTTCGGCGTTGGCCAGTGCGACGATATCGGTCAGGTAGAATTCCCGGGCTTCGTTATCGTTCTGAACTGATTTCGCGAGGCGGAGTAAGGTTTGGGCTTCGCCCACATAAAGGCCGGAATTACAAAGGGTTAGGGCGCGCTCATCTTCGGTTGCGTCTTTCCATTCGACAATACGCTGCAACTGATCGCCGTCGTGGACCAGGTGGCCGTAGCGGTTGGGTCGGTGGACGTGAAAGCCGAGAACGACGAGGTCGGCTCCGGCCTGGCGGGTCTCGATCATTTTCGCCAGAGTTTCGGCGGTGATCAGAGGATTGTCGCCGTTCATGATGGCGACGTTGCCGGTTGCCCCAGTAAGCGCATCAGTGGCCATGGTTGCGGCGTGGGCGGTGCCGTTGCGCTGTTCCTGTTCGACGACTTGGATGTCGGGATCCATCTCGTTGAGGGCGGCCTTAACAGCATCACCGCCATGGCCTGTGATGACGACGCGCGTGCCGACCTCCATACCGTCAGCGGTGGACAGTGTATGGGCGATCATTGGGGCACCTGCGATCTGATGCAGCACCTTGGGCTGATCGGACGCCATGCGCGTGCCTTCGCCAGCGGCGAGAACAATAAGGTGTAGGGGCATGCCTGCTCTTTCCTTTTCTTGTCCGCTGTTTTAGCCGCTAGGGGCTTTCCCGCAAGACGGGGCGGCTTCACTTGATGTTGCCAGACGTTACAGCGCGGGCAATGCTTTGCCCATGGAGGCGTGATGAAAACCGTTGTTTTCGATCTGGATGGAACCCTTGCGGACACAAGTGGCGATTTAATCGCGGCTGCGAATGCCTGTTTTCGGGGGCTTGGGCACGGGGACATGTTGGACCCTGAAGCGGACCAGTTGACCGCATTTCACGGCGGAAGAGCGATGTTGCGACTTGGCTTTTTGCGACTTTCGGGGGAATTTGGCGAGGCGGACATCGACGCGCAGTTTCCGCATCTTTTGGACTATTACGATCAAAATATAGACGTTTTTACAGTGCTTTACCCGGGGGCTATTGAGGCCGTCAAATGGTTGCGGGCCGAGAAGTTTGCCTTGGCGATTTGCACAAATAAGCCAGAATGGCTGGCGGAGAAGCTTTTGACTCGGCTGGGCGTTCGGGGTTTGTTTGATAGCCTGATTGGGGCGGACACATTGGCGACCCGTAAGCCGGATGTCGCACCTTATCGGGCCTCGGTTGAGCGGGCCGGAGGGGATGTTGGCCGATCTTTGCTGATTGGTGATACGGAAACCGATGTGAAGACCGCGCGGGCCGCAGGGGTGCCGGTGGTATTGGTGGGATTTGGGCCGGAAGGTCCGGAGGTTGCACGCCTGCAACCGGATCATCTTATTGAAAACTATGGCGAATTAAGTGGAGTGATTACCGATCTGATGCCTTAAATTACTGCGGCGCGGTGGCGGAATTTGAGACAAATTCCGGATCGATTTCCGAGTGGAAATCGGCGCGGCGCGAAATGTTTCCGGGGCAACATCCCCGCTATGGGCTGCAAATCTTGGAGCAGCGTCCCCATATAGACTCCAACGAATTGTAATCGAAGGTAATTTGTCGGGAGGCGCCGAGACATGAAGGATCAATCGGGGACTTTACCGGGCGCGACCTTAGTCGATGTTTTGGCCGAACAAGACGGATTTCGGGCGGCTCCGCCGTCTGCTTTGCCACGGGCCGTGCGATCCATCTCGCGACCAATAGGGTATTTAACTCATCGCCTGATACCAGCCGAAGTCATCGAGGCGGCGATCCGGGGCGCGGACTGGGCCGCCTCGGGTTCGATACGTAAAACGGCGATCAGCCACGATTTCTCGGATTTTGCTGCTTGTGAGGACGCGGCGATTGATGTGCGGCGCTGGGCGTTGGGATATGCCGTGACCGGAGGTGGAGCGGCAGGCGCATTCGGCGCCATTGGACTGGCATTTGATGTGCCAGCTACGGTGACGCTTGCCTTGCGGACCATTCGGCTGACCGGGCTTTGCTATGGTTTTGGCGATAATTCCGAGGCTGAACGCGTTTACATTCTGGATGTCTTGCAGTTGGCCGGGGCCAATAGCCCGGATGACAAAGCCGCAGCGATTGCGCGGCTGGCGGCGGAACGGCAGGACATTCACCCTGATGCCTGGCAAAAGATCGTGCAGCTAACGGGTCAGACATCGGGTTCGCTGGCGGCAACGCGGCGGGTTGCGGCAACATTGGGCGTCAATTTGTCGACCCGTAAAATTGCCCAGGTGGCTCCGATTGTTGGCGCAGCCGTTGGTGCGAGCGTCAATGGGGCCTTTCAGAACGATGTGGCGTCGGCCGCACGCTTTGCCTATCGCGAGCGGTGGTTGGCGGCGAATGAAGGCATTATCGACGGCGCTGCAGCGGATGTCGTCTCACCGAGCTCATAGGGTTTTGCCTCTTTTTTTGCGCTAACGATATCTTCACCCGAAGTGTCTAGGAACGTCACAGGCGACATGTGGACGTGGGGCTGATGATGAATATTTCGGGTGGCGAATTGCCGGGCGCGCGGCCGAGCGCGGCAGAAGGTGGCAAGCGCAGCATGGCAGTTGGGCAAATGGCAAAGCAGGCAGTCGCGGCGGCGCGTGCGGACAGCGCGGAATTGCCGAAGAATGCACAAGGCTTGGCGGCATCGGCGATTGCACGCGGGGCGGATCCGGCGAGTATTTTCACGGCACTGGTGGCTCCGCCAGCGGTTGAGGTGCCACCGGACTCGGAAGAACCAGTCATAGCAGGCGACACCCCGCCTGGCGCGGATGAGCCGCCGCTGGCTGATGATCCGCGCCCGGTTGTCGATGACCCGGCGCCGGTAGAGCCGGTGGATGTTGCGCCTGTCAATGATGCCGGACCACAAGTAGAGGGCGGCGGGGCAGTGGCCAATACTGACGATGTTGCGGAGGTCCCGATGGCAGAGTTATTTGACCTTGTTGTTGACGTTGACCCCACCGAACTGGGCAAGTAGGTGTGAGGAAAGCAGCGCGTTAACTGACGCTGGCCTAGTTTAATGACGGAGCGTTGAACGTGGACGATCTATTGCGGGAGTATCTGCCGATTCTGGTTTTTCTGGCTCTGGCCATTGGACTTGGGTTGGTTTTGATTTTGGCGGCGGTTCTTGTGGCCCCAAGCGATCCTGATCCCGAGAAGCTGAGCGCCTATGAGTGCGGGTTCAACGCTTTTGATGATGCGCGGATGAAATTCGATGTGCGTTTTTACCTTGTCGCGATCCTGTTCATTATCTTTGATCTTGAGATTGCCTTTTTGTTCCCCTGGGCCGTGGCCTTCGGAGGGCTAAGCGACGTCGCTTTCTGGTCTATGATGGTTTTTCTGACCGTTTTGACGGTTGGATTTGCCTATGAGTGGAAAAAAGGCGCGATGGACTGGGAGTAAGTCCAAGCCTCTGAAAATAAAGTAAAAGCACTCGTCATCTGGCGGGTGCTTTTGTGTATGGCGTCGGAAAATCTGCCATAGTGTGGTCGAAATTCGCGGGTATCCGAAATCCATTCATCTGTAATGGATTGCGAATGACCTTTGAAATTTTGATGTATCGAATATTGCGCCTGCGCCGGTTGATCGTATTTTCCAGCCTGCTGCCTTGGATTGTTGCGCTGACGTATATTGCGGATTGGGGCCCGTTTGGTGCCGGAATTGTCGCTGTAATTGCACTGCTGCCCGTCGTGCATCTGGTTTTTTATCCCAATGCGTGGATGGAGACTGTGTCGGTGTCCATCACCTCGGCGCTTGTTCTGACAGGCGGCGTTTTCATTGATCCGGCGATGTCTTCCGAGCAGATCGGGCAACGTATGTTTGGTCTGACGATTCTTGGCACCATCCTGTTTTTCATGATGACGGTTGTGGTGGGTTTTTGCACCGAGCTGGGGCCGCGTCGCACGTTTGTTTTGCGCAGCTCGGAGCGGTCGAGCCTGGACATTGAACCGTTGCGCCGAGCGATCACGTTATATCCCGGGCGTCGTGACGACAGGGTCGATTGCGGAGAGCCGAATGCCGAAGGTATCTTTCCGATTACGCTATATTTGCAGGGCATTTCCTCGTCAAATTCGGGAGACGAACAGATCACTGTCGGCGATGCCCAGACCGTGACCGAAGACGGCATTGTGCTGCCCGAGATGGACATGTCGGGATTGATTGCAAAAAGCAACGATGCGGTTCACGAGGTCAACACCTTTACCAATGACGGCCAGGATCAGGGGCTTTGTCGGCACGAGTTTTCCCGACGGGGCAATCAAACGATCGTTGAGTATCAGGAGTATGCCAGCGGGCTGACATGGGCGATCCGATTTGGGATGTATTTGCAGGATTATTTAACCGACTATCTGGTCAGCGAGATTGATGCGGCCGAAGGGCGATCACCGCGCGCCTTGCGCAGTGAACCCATTCATCAGCTTGTTGTGGATATCGCGCGCAAGTGGTTTCCGCCGGAACCGGGCCCAAACTCGACCAATCCATAGGATCTTAACACGGATTTCAGGCTTCCATTGCCTTGACCTTTTGAGGGCTGACGCATAGTCCGAAAAGGGTCTTGTCGCTGCTGCGACCGGACCAAAAGCGGAACCGGGTAGGAGAAGCCAAAGTATGAGTGTCGCAACCGGCCAGAATACTGCGGGCGCTGACAAGGAAGTCGCGACCCAGGCACTGAACAAAGAGCTTCAGGACAAGGGCTTTCTGGTGACGTCGACAGACGACATCATCAATTGGGCCCGCACCGGGTCTTTGCATTGGATGACTTTCGGATTGGCCTGCTGTGCAGTCGAAATGATGCACACCGCGATGCCACGCTATGACATGGAGCGGTTCGGGACTGCGCCGCGCGCGTCGCCACGTCAGTCTGACCTGATGATTGTTGCGGGCACTTTGACCAACAAGATGGCCCCGGCTTTGCGCAAAGTTTATGATCAGATGCCTGAGCCGCGCTATGTGCTTTCGATGGGATCCTGCGCCAACGGCGGTGGGTATTACCATTACAGTTACAGCGTTGTGCGTGGGTGTGACCGGATCGTGCCGGTGGATGTTTATGTGCCGGGCTGCCCCCCAACTGCCGAGGCCCTGCTTTACGGGTTGTTGCAGCTTCAGCGGAAAATCCGCCGGACGGGAACCATCACACGATGAATTCGGAGCTGGCCAACAAAGTTCTTTCCGGAGCGGTTTTGACTGCCATTGGGCTGTTGGGCGTTGGTTATTTTAAGCTGAACCGGGGCGTTGATGCTGCCTATGCTGCATGTAGGAGCAATAACGATGTGACAGTTTGCGCCTGTTGGCGCGAAGGATTCACGGCCAGCCGCACGATATTCACTGAGACGCCGCTGATCGGCTGGCTGACTGGACCAACGCAGGACGCCCACGCGGCGCATATGCAGGCGGTCAATGCAAGATGCGGCGTCGTTGCCGCGTCTGCGTGAGAGAACAAGGGATAGCGATATGTCAGAAGCGTTGAACGAACTGGCCACCCACATCGAGTTAAAGCGATCTGATTGCGTTGTGTCCTGGGACATCACGCATGGCGAATTGACGATGAATGTCACGCTGTCGTCGCTTGCCAATTTCGTTGAGTTCCTGAAAACCGATGCAAACTGCAAGTTCTCGACTCTGGTGGATATCACCGGTGTTGATTATCCGGACCGCGACCCGCGTTTTGACGTGGTTTATCATTTCCTGAGCATGTATCAGAACCATCGCATTCGACTGAAAGTTGGCGTGCGCGAGGATGACATTGTTCCGTCGCTGACCGAGGTGCATCCCAGCGCCAATTGGTTCGAGCGCGAAGTATTCGACATGTTCGGCATTCTGTTTTCGGGTCATCCCGATCTACGCCGCATCCTGACAGATTACGGCTTTCGCGGGTATCCGTTGCGCAAGGATTTCTCGACCACGGGTTATATTGAGGTGCGGTACAACGAAGAGCAGAAACGCGTGGTTTATGAACCGGTGAATTTGGTTCAGGAATATCGCCAGTTTGATTTTATGAGCCCCTGGGAAGGTGCAGAATACATCATGCCAGGCGATGACAAGGCCGAAGAGGCCAAGGGTTAACGCCATGATTGGTCCGTTCCCCTCTTTTATGCTGATGGTGGCGGCGGTGCTGATTATTGTGCCGTTCTGGCGGCTGTTGCCTGGGTATGGGGTGTCGAAATACTTCGCATTGTTGGCGCCGATCCCGGCGGTGGCGCTGGCCTTGTTGTGGGTTATGGCGTTTCGCGACAGCTTCAAGGGGACAGGCGGATGAGCGTTGTGTTCCTGTGTGTTGGGGCGGCGAAGGCCGGGACCACTTGGCTGCACCGGCAGCTTTCGGAACATCCCGAGTGCCATTTCCGCACGATCAAGGAATTGCATTATTTCGATGCGGTGGATGCAGGGCGGCTTGAGAAGCAACTGGACCATCATCGCGCCATGCAGGCAGAAATGAAATCGCGACTGTCTGGATGGGGGCGGCGGCCCAATCATGTGCAGGCAGCGCGTTTGCAGGATCGGGCCGATTGGATCGGGGTTCTTGCGTCGGGCCGTGAAAACACCGAAGGGTATCTGAATTACCTGAACACCGGTGCTGGGCAGGCGCGCGTTGTTGGAGAGATGACACCAGCCTATGCGCTTTTGAGCGAGGCGCGGTTGGCCAAAATGGCGCAGATCGCGTCGGACGTTCGAATTTTGTTTTTGATGCGGGACCCCGTAGAGCGGCTTTGGAGCCATGTTCGGATGATGGCCGGACGGCGTGATCCGCAGGGCAAAGTGAACCGAGGGCGCACGGGCGCGCATCTTAAAGCGCACGCTTCGCGGCGACGAAACGCAGATCGCCAAGCGTTGCGACTATGTTGATGCGATTGCCAAGTTGCAGGCAGCGATCCCGTCGGCTCAGGTTTTGTTCGAAGTGTTCGAAGATGTGATTTTGGGCCAGGGATTCGCCCGGATTTGTGCGTTTCTGGGCCTGACAGAAATTCAACCCGCGCGTTTGATGGTGCACGAAGGGCAGCCGTTGGACATGTCGGCGGACCAAAGACAGGTGGCGGCTGAGTGGCTGGCACCGCAGTATGATGCAGCGGCCAGGGTTTTAGGGCATATGCCCGACGCCTGGGGTCGGAAAGGATGATGTGATGGATGGCAATTTCGACGACGCGCTGACCGGCGAACAGAAAATCCGCAATTTCAACATTAACTTTGGCCCGCAGCACCCTGCAGCGCATGGAGTTTTGCGTCTTGTGCTGGAACTGGACGGCGAGATTGTCGACCGGTGCGATCCGCACATCGGGCTTTTGCATCGTGGCACCGAAAAGCTGATGGAAAGCCGGACGTATTTGCAGAACCTGCCGTATTTCGACCGGCTGGATTATGTGGCCCCGATGAACCAGGAACACGCTTGGTGTCTGGCGATTGAAAAGCTGACGGGCACCAAGGTGCCGCGTCGGGGGCAGTTGATCCGAGTATTATATTCCGAGATCGGACGCATTCTGAATCATCTGTTGAACGTGACGACTCAAGCCATGGATGTTGGGGCTTTGACGCCGCCGCTGTGGGGATTTGAGGAACGCGAAAAGCTGATGGAGTTCTACGAACGGGCATGTGGCGCACGTCTGCACGCGGCCTACTTCCGCCCCGGCGGAGTGCATCAGGATTTGCCGCCTGAGCTGATTGAGGACATCGATCTTTGGGCGCAGGAATTTCCTGCTGTTATGGAAGATATCGACGGGTTGTTGACCGAAAACCGCATCTTCAAGCAGCGCAACGTGGATATCTGCATCGTGTCCGAGCAAGAGGCGTTGGACTGGGGCTTTTCCGGTGTGATGGTGCGCGGCTCGGGCATGGCCTGGGATTTGCGTCGTGCGCAACCTTATGAATGTTATGACGAATTCGAGTTTCAGGTGCCGATTGGCAAGAACGGTGATTGCTATGATCGTTACTTGTGTCGGATGGCCGAGATGGTCGAAAGCCTGAGTATCATCCGTCAGGCCTGTGAAAAACTGCGCAATGAGCCGGGTGAGATCATGGCGCGGGGCAAGATGACACCGCCAACGCGGGGCGACATGAAAACCTCGATGGAAGCGCTGATCCATCACTTCAAGCTGTATACCGAAGGGTTCCACGTGCCCGAGGGCGAAGTTTATGCCGCTGTTGAGGCGCCGAAGGGCGAATTTGGCGTGTATCTGGTGGCCGATGGGTCGAACAAACCCTATCGCGCCAAGATCCGCGCGCCGGGGTATCTGCACTTGCAGGCGATGGATCATGTCGCGCGGGGTCACCAACTGGCGGACGTCGCGGCGATTATCGGGACAATGGATATCGTGTTTGGGGAAGTGGATCGCTAATGGCAGAACGTCTGGTTGAATGCTCGACACATGGGCAAACTCGACCGGCGTTTGTTTGCCAGCATTTGCTGGCGACACTGAGGGATAAAAAGGAACGCGGGGTCAATTGGCTCTGGGATGAAGAAAAACAAGTGAATGCGTGGTGCAACGACTGCGAAGATTTTCTGCAGAGCCACGGTGAAGAATGGAACGATGAAACAGAGGCTTTTGCCAAGATCACTTTGATCTGCGAAGGGTGTTTCAACCGACTAAAAGACACGAACCCGACGAGGGATTTGAACTGATGCTGCGCCGACTACACAAAGACCAACCCGATAGTTTCGCTTTTACGCCTGCCAATCAGGCGTGGGCCGAGGCTCAGATTACGAAATTCCCGGAAGGGCGTGAGGCTTCGGCGATTATTCCGTTGCTTTGGCGGGCGCAGGAGCAAGAGGGGTGGCTGTCTCGGCCAGCCATCGAGGCTGTCGCGGGGATGTTGGGGTTGGCCTATATCCGGGCGCTGGAAGTGGCGACGTTTTACTTCATGTTCCAGCTTCAGCCGGTGGGTTCGGTTGCGCATATTCAGATTTGCGGTACGACGACCTGCATGATCTGCGGCGCGGAAGATTTGATGGCGGTCTGCAAGAAAAAGATTGCAGCCAAGCCCCATGAGATATCTGCCGATGGCAAGTTTAGTTGGGAAGAGGTCGAGTGTCTGGGGGCCTGTGCGAATGCGCCGATGGCTCAGATCGGCAAGGATTACTACGAGGATCTGACGGCCACGCGGTTTGCTGAGATGATCGACGAGATGGCGGCGGGTAAGGTGCCGGTGCCGGGGCCTCAGAATGGGCGTTATGCGGCGGAACCCCTGGAGGGTTTGACCTCGTTGACTGATTTTGAGTCGGGCAAGCAGCAGTATAATGTCAGCGCGCAATTGGCTGTAGACATCGGGGATTCGATCAAACGGATCGACGGAACTGAAGTGCCGCTTTTGACGCCATGGTTGAATTCTGGTGGCGACACGGCGGTTGCGGAAAGGCTGGTTGAGGTCGCACCTGCTCCGGAACCCGAGGCAGAGACTGCGCAGATACCAGAAGCGACGCCTGAGCCTGCGCCCGTTGTCGCCAGCGACGAGGCCGAGCGGCCCGCTGGACTTGAAGGCGCGCGGGATGGGACCGCTGATGATCTGAAAAAGATCAAGGGTGTCGGTCCGAAGATGGAAAAGCTATTGAATTCTATGGGCTTTTTCCACTTTGATCAGGTTGCGGGCTGGACAGCGGCGGAAGTTGCCTGGGTTGATGACAACCTGGAAGGCTTCAAAGGTCGGGTTTCCCGGGACAATTGGGTCGAGCAGGCCAAGCTGCTGGCAGGTGGTGGCGAGACTGAGTTTTCCAAGAAAGTCGACGACGGCGACGTTTACTGACGTAGCGATTTTAAAAGGCCGGGAAACAACTTGTTAACCCGGTCGATCCAACTTGACTTGGTTATGTCACGATTCCGGTGTTTACTGCTTCGGCGAACATTGGGCGTCTGCCACGCCACCTGGGAGGATTTGCAAATAATGAACAGAACAAACTCACACGCCTATGGGTATTTGGCCGTCGTGTCATTTGGCATGTTTTTGCTTGGACTTGTCTATCAAATGTTGATCGGCGGTCGCGGTCTGTTGGGTGCCATTATCATGGGGCTGATATTTGCAGCGGTTGTTGCCGCGATTATCTATCTGTTCCTGATGACGTCGTTGGGCAAGGAGTGGTCTCAGACTGCCGCCAAAACCATCGAGGCCAAAGCTGGGGAAGCCAAGGCGAAGATTGAAGAGGTGCGCGCGACACCTGCGGAGGCTGTCGCTGAAGCGACGAAAGAGGAACCGGTTGAATCGGTTCAAGCAGCTGAAGAACCAGCGACCGCCGTTGATCCCGCATCGGCTGGAAAACCAGCGACGCTTGCCGCACCAGAAGGCGGTGCTGCGGATGATTTGAAGAAGATCAAAGGCGTCGGGCCAAAGCTGGAACAAGTTTTGAACGGCATGGGATATTATCACTATCACCAAATTGCCGCCTGGGGTGCTGACGAAGTGGCCTGGGTTGATGACAATCTTGAAGGCTTCAAGGGCCGTGTCAGCCGGGACAATTGGGTTGATCAAGCCAAAGAGCTTGCCGGATAGGCAGACAAAGCGCGAGAATTCTATTGGCGCGGGGTGTGAAAATGCCGTTGCGCCAGTGCCTTGGGCGACGATATACAGATGCGCAACGCGCGGCGCATCAATCGACGGGGGCAGATGAGCCAAAATCCCAATCCAGACAAGGCTTTTGCCCGTCAAATGCGGGTGATTTCTATTGTTATTGCGTCGACGGTCATCCTTTGGATGGTGGCGCAGTGGATTGGTTTGCGGATAGGCGTGCAGGAAAGATATTTTTTTCTGTTTGATCTTTTCGCGCTGGCGGGGTTTTTGTGGGCAATGATCGTGACCTGGCAAATCTGGCGCAAGCGCCGGAGTGACGATTGATCTGGAATTGGCTGATGGGTGCCTGGCACCTTGTTTAAGAGGTAGACATGCTGGACGACAAGGACCGCATTTTCACGAACCTTTACGGGATGCACGACCGCTCATTGGCAGGTGCCAAGGCGCGTGGTCACTGGGATGGCACGGCTGGCATCATTCAGAAGGGTCGCGACTGGGTCGTTGATCAGATGAAGGCCAGTGGTTTGCGCGGCCGTGGTGGTGCGGGTTTCCCGACTGGTCTGAAATGGTCGTTCATGCCGAAAGAAAGCGACGGGCGGCCTGCTTATCTGGTGGTGAATGCCGACGAATCTGAGCCTGGCACGTGTAAGGACCGCGAGATCATGCGCCATGATCCGCATACGCTGGTTGAAGGGTGTCTGATTGCCTCTTTCGCGATGAATGCGAACACCTGTTACATCTACCTGCGTGGCGAATACATTCGCGAGCGCGAGGCGTTGCAGATCGCAATTGACGAGGCTTATGACGCTGGTCTTTTGGGCAAGAACGCCGCTGGCTCTGGCTGGGACTTCGATCTGTTCCTTCATCATGGCGCTGGGGCGTATATCTGCGGTGAAGAAACCGCTTTGTTGGAATCGCTGGAAGGTCGCAAGGGGATGCCCCGGATGAAGCCGCCGTTTCCGGCAGGTGCGGGGCTTTATGGTTGCCCGACCACTGTGAACAATGTGGAATCGATTGCTGTTGTGCCGACCATTCTGCGTCGGGGGCCGGAATGGTTCGCCGGCTTTGGTCGCCCCAACAACACCGGGACCAAGCTGTTTGCGATTTCGGGGCATGTGAATAACCCCTGTGTCGTCGAAGAAGCGATGTCGATTTCGTTTGAAGAACTGATCGACAAGCATTGCGGTGGTATTCGCGGTGGCTGGGACAATTTGAAGGCGGTTATTCCGGGCGGTGCTTCGGTTCCGATGCTGCCGGGCAAGATCATGAAAGAAGAGTGCATCATGGATTTCGACTGGCTGCGCGAGCAGCGGTCGGGTCTGGGCACGGCGGCGGTGATCGTCATGGACCAGTCAACCGATGTGATCAAAGCGATCTGGCGGTTGTCGAAGTTCTATAAGCACGAAAGCTGTGGCCAATGCACCCCGTGCCGCGAAGGCACCGGCTGGATGATGCGCGTGATGGACCGGTTGGTGAAGGGCGAGGCAGAAGTCGAAGAGATCGACATGTTGCTGGACGTGACCAAGCAAGTCGAAGGCCACACGATCTGCGCGCTGGGCGATGCGGCGGCCTGGCCGATCCAAGGTTTGATCCGGCATTTCCGGGATGAGATTGAAGATCGTATCAAGGCGCAGCAGACCGGGCGGGCCAGCGCGGTGGCGGCGGAGTAATCTTTGCGTTTTCTGATTGTCATCTGTTCCGCATTTGCTCTTTCGGGGTGTGGCGTTGCGTCGGCTGTCAGCGGTTGGTTTGGTGGCGAAGGGTTGTCTTCGCGACCATTGCCATTCCGTGCCAGCTTAAGTCGTGGTGACGACGATCGGCGTGATTTTGTAGTGACGGTAAGTGGTGCAGCGGATGCGTCGCTGGAGGCAGTGCGCGAGTCGGCGCGTTTTCAGGCGACCCGGTATTGTCTGACCACATATGGCGGGTCTGAAGCTGGTTGGGTTGCTGACCCTGTCACGGGCGACTGGGCGTTTCGCCGGGAAGAGGACCGGATGATATTTCAAGGGCGGTGCGTGGCGCGGTAGCGAATGCGCAATCTAACGATATTTGTTTTGGGTGTTTCAGCTTTAACATGAGAAATTTGTTTGAGCGTTTCATGAATTGGCTGCAGGGTCTTGAAGTTCGCGCGCACGACGACAAAACTGGCGTCCCGGATTGGTGTCCGTTTTGTGGCGAAAAACCCTATCCAGCGGGGACTTGCCAAAACTGTGGCGCAACGCGCCCTAAGCCGCGCACATACAAGGTCTTTGCCAAAAACAGTTTGCCTGCTCTGTTGTTTGCGGTTGTTTGCCTGACTTTGGGTATGAGCTCGATAATCGCTCTATTTATCGTCAATTCTTGATCGGCGCGAGACGGAGAGGAACGATAAAAATGCACCTTGCTGAATTCAACATTGGCACACTTCGATATGACTGGGACGATCCACGCGTTGCGGATTTTCAAAGCAATCTTGATCGTGTGAACGGTATCGCCCAGCGCAGTCCTGGGTTTGTTTGGCAAATGTCGGGTGACCAAATGGGGGATGCGCAGCTTGATCCGGCAGGCCCGCTTGGCGGAAATCCACGCACCGCATCCACACTTTCGGTCTGGAAAGATGCCAAAAGTTTCGAAGCCTTTGTTTGGAACACAGTTCACAAGCAGTTTTATGATCGAAAAGCCGAGTGGTTTGGACAGCGTGATGGCGCGCGCCTGGTCATGTGGTGGGTCGTAGAAGGCCATCGCCCTACAATCGCAGAAGCCAAATCACGGCTTGATCACCTTGATATTCATGGTGACAGCGATGATGCCTTTGGGTGGGCTCATCTATCTGGTGCGCACCTATGGAAGACCAAGGTCTGCGAGGGCGCATCGGCATGACACATCATCTGGCAGAACTGAACATTGGCCGGCTTGTTGCCCCAACTGACGACCCGAAAGTTGTGGATTTCATGAGTGCGTTGGATCGGATCAACGGGCTGGGAAAGCGGATGCCGGGATTCGTCTGGATGATGGAAGGTTCGGGCGAGCCTGGGACGGGGAATACCGAGAACGCGATTGGGGATGACCCGCAGTTTGTGGCGAACCTGACTGTTTGGGAAAACGTTGAAACGTTGGAAAACTTCGTCTGGAGCACGGTGCACAAGCAGTTTTACGACCGGCGGCAGGAGTGGTTTGAAGTTCTGGGCGATATGCATTTCGTGATGTGGTGGGTGCCTGAGGGGCATCGGCCGACGTTGGAGGAGGGGTTGGAGCGGCTTGAATTATTGAAGTTCAACGGAAATTCACCGGAAGCGTTCGGCTGGGATGGGATTGAAGAGGCGACGCTGTGGCGGGATCGGTCCTGTGCCTCGGCCGCTGAATAGGCGCTTACCCTGCGTCAAACCCTCACAAAGTGTTACAAAGGTGGCGTGAACCTGCTTGGTTCGTGTTTTGCGGCTTAGAAGCCGCTTCGAAACCCCCTATATTGGTGCAACGGGCGGAATGCGGGCTGCCTGCATTGGAACTGGCAAAAGTGAAGCCTGACTATGAGACGAGTATTTGTCCCCGCTTTCGTGGCAGCGATAATTTTTTCTGCGCCTGTTTTTGCGCGCCAACCGCTGCATGAAAACCCCACTGTGATCGCCGGATTCTACGACATCGGTTTGGCCGATGAATTGCGTAAGAACTGTAATGATCTGCGGCCGCGATATTTTAGGGCGTATAACTATTTGAAAGCCTTGGAAAACTATGCGCGCGATCAAGGATATACCGATACCGAGATCGATGCATTGGTAGAAAATCGTGATGAAAAAGAACTGCTCAGACTTCGCATTCGCGCCGATCTGGCCAAGCGTGGTGCGACACCGGATTCCCCGGAAGGCTATTGCACTGTCGGCCTTGAAGAAATAGCCAAGGATAGCAAGGCAGGTCGACTGCTGCGCGCAAAATAACAGCCGCCCGGACAGAGGCGGCGGAACCCAAGGGGACCACGGCCAATGTCCGATCTGAGGAAGATCATCATCGACGATATCGAAGTCGAAGTTGATCCGGCGTTGACTCTTATTCAGGCCTGCGAACAGGTCGGGATCGAAATTCCACGTTTCTGCTATCACGAACGGCTGTCCATCGCGGGCAATTGCCGGATGTGTCTGGTGGAAGTTGTGGGTGGTCCGCCGAAGCCTGCGGCTTCCTGTGCGATGCAGGTGAAGGATTTGCGTCCCGGACCCGAAGGCCAGCCACCGGTGATCAAGACCAAGTCGCCGATGGTGAAAAAGGCGCGCGAAGGGGTGATGGAATTTCTGCTGATCAACCACCCGCTGGATTGCCCGATCTGCGATCAGGGCGGTGAGTGTGATCTTCAGGATCAGGCGATGGCCTATGGCGTCGATTTCAGCCGCTTCCGCGAACCGAAGCGCGCAGTTGATAACATGGACCTTGGGCCACTTGTCGGCACAGCCATGACGCGGTGTATTTCCTGCACCCGCTGCGTGCGGTTTATTTCCGAAGTCGCCGGTATGCCCGAGCTTGGGCAGACGGGCCGCGGTGAAGATGCCGAGATTACCAGCTATCTGGGTCAGACGCTGGACAGCGAGATGCAGGGAAACATCGTTGATCTTTGCCCGGTTGGGGCGCTGACCTCGAAGCCCTATGCGTTTACCGCCCGTCCGTGGGAGCTGACTAAGACCGAGACTATTGACGTGATGGATGCGCTGGGGTCGAACATTCGTGTGGACACCAAGGGGCGCGAAGTGATGCGGATCATGCCGCGCAACCATGACGGCGTGAATGAAGAATGGCTTTCGGATAAGTCGCGGTTTGCCTGGGACGGCCTGCGCCGCCAGCGTTTGGACCAGCCATACATCCGTGAGAATGGAAAGTTGCGTGCTGCTGGCTGGGACGAGGCGCTGGGTGCTGCTGCGGCTGCTGTCAAGGGTGCCAGCAAAGTTGCGGGTCTGGTCGGCGATCTGGCCCCAGTTGAAGCGGTTTATGCCTTGAAGGCCCTTGTCGAGGGTCAGGGCGGCGCCGTGGAATGTCGGATTGACGGTGCGAAGCTGCCTGCGGGCAATCGCTCGGCCTATGTCGGCACTGCGACGATTGAAGATATTGAAGACGCAGAGGCGATCATGCTGATCGGGACCAATCCACGGGCCGAAGCCCCGGTTTTGAACAGCCGTATCCGCAAAGCCTGGACGAAGGGTGCCAAAGTTGGGGTTGTCGGCGAAGCCGTTGATCTGACTTATGACTACTTCCATTTAGGGACGGGCCGCGACGGCCTGCGCAAGATCCTTGAGGGTCCGAAAGAAGACGCGCTGTCCAGAAATACTATTGTGATCGTTGGAATGGGTGCGTTGGCCGGAAACGGTGGCAAGGGTGCGTTGGCCGACGCAATGGCCTTTGCTGAAGCGACCGAGTCTAAGTTTCTGATTATGCATACTGCCGCCAGCCGCGTTGGTGCGCTGGATGTGGGGGCGGTTGCTAATGGCGGCGTTGACGGCGCGCTGGAGGGTGCGGACGTTGTTTTCAACCTGGGTGCGGACGAAGTGGACATTCAGGCCGGGCCGACAGTTATTTACCAAGGCAGCCATGGGGATCGAGGCGCGCATCGTGCCGACATCATCCTGCCGGGTGCCGCCTGGACCGAGGAAAACGGGTTGTTCGTAAACACCGAAGGCCGCCCGCAACTGTCTATGCGCGCCAGCTTCCCACCGGGAGAGGCCAAGGAAAACTGGGCTGTTCTGCGAGCGTTGTCAGGTGAGATGGAGGCGACGCTTCCCTATGACTCGCTGGCACAACTGCGCAGCAAACTGATCGAGGACGTGCCTCATCTGGGTGGTATCGATCAGGTTCCGGAAAACGAATGGACACCGGTCGAGGCCGGCGGCGAAGGCACTGGCGAGTTCACCAATGTCATATCGGATCATTTCCTGACCAATCCGGTCCTGCGGGCCGCCCCTTTGATGGGCGAATTGCAGGCCAATGCGCGGGATCGTAAGGCCGGGAAACTGGCCGCAGAATAGGCACTTCGGGGCTGGCACTTGGCCCCGGGATGTTGTTAACAACAGGGCGGCGACAGGTCGCTCAGAGGAACCAAAGACGTGGCGACAAATGGCTGAGTTTCTATCGACACCGCTGGGCATCTTCGTGACCATTCTGGTTCAGGTGCTTCTGGTCATTGGATTTGTGATGATCAGCCTGCTTTTCCTGGTTTATGGCGACCGTAAAATCTGGGCCGCTGTCCAGATGCGGCGTGGCCCGAACGTGGTTGGCCCCTGGGGTTTGCTGCAAACCGTGGCCGACGCGCTGAAATATGTGGTGAAGGAAATCGTCATCCCGGCGGGGTCCGACCGGGTTGTGTTCATGATGGCGCCCCTGGTGTCCTTCGTGCTGGCGATGGTGGCCTGGGCGGTTATTCCGTTTAACGACACATGGGTTCTGGCCGATATCAACGTGGCGATCCTGTATGTCTTCGCAATCTCCTCGCTGGAAGTTTACGGCGTGATTATGGGGGGATGGGCTTCGAACTCGAAGTATCCGTTCCTTGGATCGCTTCGGTCTGCCGCGCAGATGATTTCTTATGAGGTTTCAATCGGCCTGATTATTATCGGGGTGATCCTATCGACTGGTTCGATGAACTTCGGGGATATCGTGCGGGCGCAAGATGGGGCTTGGGGTATCTTTAGCTGGTATTGGTTGCCGCATTTCCCGATGGTTTTCCTGTTCTTCATCAGCGCCTTGGCGGAAACGAACCGACCACCGTTTGACTTGCCGGAAGCAGAGTCCGAGCTGGTGGCGGGGTATCAAGTTGAATACTCGTCCACACCGTTCCTGCTGTTTATGGCCGGTGAATACATCGCGATCTTCCTGATGTGCGCACTGACGTCGCTGTTGTTCTTCGGCGGCTGGCTGTCACCGGTTCCGTTCCTGCCGGACGGACCGTTGTGGATGGTCGGCAAGATGGCATTCTTCTTCTTCATCTTCGCGATGGTGAAGGCGATCGTGCCGCGTTACCGCTATGACCAGTTGATGCGTCTGGGCTGGAAATGGTTCCTGCCGTTCAGCCTGGGCTGGGTCGTTCTGGTGGCGTTCTTCGCGAAATTTGAGCTGTTCGGTGGGGCTTATGCCCGCTGGGCGATTGGAGGCTGAACATGGCTAACATCGACTGGAACCGCGCAGGGCGATATTTCCTGCTTTTGGACATCCTCGGCGGGTTCCGCCTGGGATTGAAGTATTTCTTCGGGCCGAAGGCGACGTTGAATTATCCCCACGAAAAGGGGCCGCTTAGCCCGCGGTTTCGTGGTGAACATGCGCTGCGGCGTTATCCCAACGGGGAAGAGCGCTGCATTGCTTGCAAGTTGTGCGAGGCGATCTGCCCGGCGCAGGCGATTACGATTGACGCAGAACCCCGCGATGACGGCAGTCGCCGCACGACGCGGTATGACATCGACATGACCAAGTGCATCTATTGCGGGTTCTGCCAAGAAGCCTGTCCAGTGGATGCCATCGTTGAAGGTCCGAATTTCGAATTTGCGACCGAGACGCGCGAGGAACTCTACTACGACAAAGAGAAGTTGTTGGAGAACGGCGATCGTTGGGAAGCCGAGATTGCCAGAAACCTTGAAATGGATGCGCCGTATCGCTGATGGGAACCTGGGGAGTTCATAGTTTTGACAATGACGACGCCGTGGAATGGGCGGCGGCCTATCGGAATATGGGGCTGGATGTTGCCGCGAGCACATTGAGTGTCGCCATTAACGATCATGTCTCGGACTCTTTAGACGCGGGAACGACTTACCGGGGGATTGCGGCCGTTGAGGCCGTGGCCTTTGCCCTTGGTCGCGGTTCAGCAGAGGCCAAGAAGCATTTTGAAGGAGCGCCGGACGCGAATGTTGCCGCTGCCCAGGCGTTGGTTTCGGATGCCGATCAGATGATCATGTGCGCGACAGGTGGATCTGAACTGTCTATTCTTTGGAGTGATGCCGGTGCAGGTGAAAAGGATAAGTGGGTTGCTTCCCTGACCGAGTTACGGGCGCGCGTGAACGGCAGCGCTGCAAGCTCTGCGGACGATGCTGCGCCTGTTGAAAAGGCTACTCCGGTCGAAATTGCTGCCGAAGATATGCTTGAGGGGATCCGCAAGGCCATAGGCGGCTTGGAATACGACATTCAGGTTCTGCGTCAGGAAATGAACGAAAATTTCGCACGACTTGAAAAGCGGGTTGAGGAGTTAGGCCGATGAGCGATCCTAAGAACCCATTTGATGCGATGATGAGCGCGGGTCAGGACTGGGCGAAATCGCTTAATCCGGCATTGGAGTCGTTCACGCCCAAAGGGTTCGAGGCGCTGTGGCCGACCATGCCCAAGGACATGATGGAAACTGTCATGGGCAAGACGTTCAACCCTGAAGGGTTGGATGCGAAAACCAAATTACTGCTGACGTTGGGCGCGCTGACCATTTTGGGTGCGCAGGCCGAGGCTCAGATCCGACTGACGGTGCGCCATGCACTGGAAGCCGGGGCGACGAAACAAGAAATTGCAGAAGCCATCGCGCTGGTTGGCGTCTTCGGGGGTGTCCCGGCGATGACGAAGGCGATGGAACTGGCCGGATCGGTGATGGACACCGACGGCGAGGAGGACGAATGACAGTGCATGTATTTGCTTTCTACCTATTTGCACTGGCGTGCATTACGGGCGGATTGTTCACAGTGATCTCGCGCAATCCGGTGCATTCGGTGTTGTGGTTGATCCTGTCGTTCCTGTCTGCGGCTGGGTTGTTCGTGATGCTGGGCGCCGAGTTCGTGGCAATGCTGTTGATCATTGTCTACGTCGGCGCGGTCGCCGTTCTGTTCCTGTTCGTGGTGATGATGCTGGACGTGGATTTCGCCGAATTAAAAGCGGAGATGGCGAAGTATCTGCCTTTGGGTTTGTTAATCGGTCTAGTGATCCTGATGCAGCTGGCGATGGCGCTGGGTGTTTGGTCGACTGCGGATGGTGTCACGCTGGCGGATCAGCCGGATGCGATTGCCGGGGGCGGTGCGCACAACACAGAAGCGCTTGGGCGCATCCTTTACGACAAGTATTTCCTTTTATTCCAACTGGCTGGATTGATCCTGTTGGTGGCGATGATGGGGGCGATCATGCTGACGCTGCGCCATCGCACTTACGTCAAACGTCAGGATCCATTGCAGCAGATGTTCCGCGATCCCGAAGCGACGCTGGAACTGAAAGACGTGAAACCGGGGCAGGGTCTGTAAGCGCATGGCAAAACGGCGCACAGGATTGTTTGGGGCTTTGGGAAGCCTTTGGCGTTGGACCATCTGGGGTCTGGCGGCAATTTTTGCCGTGGTCTTGTTTGTGAATTTCACTGGCGATAGCGAAGAGGTTGCAGCGGTTCAGCCCGAAGTCGTGTTGCCGGATCCTGAACCCGAAATTGTAGAGCCTGAGGCCGAACCGGAAGTAGTGGAAGCGCCGGTTGAAGAGACCGTTGAGGAAGCCGTTAAAGAAGTCGAAGACGTTTCAAAAGATGCGGTTGAAACCGTGGCCGAGGCGGTGGAAGAGGCCGTAGCTTCAGGTGATGACGACGTTGTTGCAACTGCCAAAGAAGCTGGTGCAGAAGCCATGGCCGAGGCTGGCGACAGCGTGGTTGAGGCCGCAAAGGATGCCATGGCCGACGAGTTGAAAGACGAGGCTGGCGAAGAACTGGCAGCGGTCGCTGAAAAGGCGGCAGGAGCTTTAGGTGATTTGGCTGGCGTGACCAAAGAGGCACCTGTTGAGGCTGCCACCATGATTGTGGTGCCGGGCAGCGATATTTCTTACAGCCTTGTGAATGCGTTTCGCCGTGACAATGGCTCAATCGAAGTGACGACGGAACAAACTGCGGGCGGCGAGGGGGCCACATTGTGGCTGGTAACTTGTGCGCCATTGGCGATGGGCACGATTGCAACCGGCGCAAGCGCCGGTGAACTGGGCCCGCGCTCGGAAGACCCGGAATTGACACGCATCACCCTTGGCCAGCCCGAGGCGATGATCGCCGCCACGGCTTGCGGGGTGATGAAATGACAGACGGAATGACGCGATGATCGGACTTGAACATTACCTCACCGTTGCGGCGACGCTGTTCGTCATTGGGATATTTGGCATCTTCCTGAACCGGAAGAACGTCATCATCCTGTTGATGTCCATCGAATTGATGCTGCTGGCGGTGAACATCAACCTTGTCGCGTTTTCGACCTATCTGGCCGATCTGACAGGGCAGGTGTTTACACTGTTCGTTCTGACAGTGGCCGCTGCTGAGGCGGCGATTGGTCTGGCCATTCTGGTCTGTTTCTTCCGAAATCGCGGCACGATTGACGTGGAAGACGTCAACGTGATGAAGGGGTAAGCGCAAATGGAAACCATCATCCTCTTTGCCCCGCTCATCGGTGCTTTGATCTGTGGCTTTGGCTGGCGGATCATTGGCGAGGTTGCGGCGCAGTGGGTTTCGACCGGCATGCTGTTTCTGGCCTGTTTCCTGTCGTGGATCGTGTTCCTGTCCTTTGACGGGGTGACCGAGCAAATTCAGATTTTGCGGTGGATTCAAAGCGGTTCACTGGCGACCGACTGGGCGATCCGGTTGGACCGTTTGACGGCGATCATGTTGATCGTGATCACCACGGTTTCAGCGCTGGTTCACCTTTATTCCTTTGGCTATATGGCCCATGACGACAACTTCCGCGAAGGCGAAAGCTATCGTCCACGGTTCTTTGCCTACCTGTCGTTTTTTACCTTCGCGATGTTGATGCTAGTGACAGCGGACAACCTTGTGCAGATGTTCTTTGGTTGGGAAGGCGTGGGTCTGGCGTCCTATCTTTTGATCGGATTCTATTTCCGTAAGCCGTCGGCGAATGCCGCTGCGATCAAGGCATTTGTGGTCAACCGGGTTGGCGACTTCGGCTTTGCCCTGGGCATTTTTGCGATCTTCCTGATGGTCGACAGCATCAACTTCAACGACATCTTTGCAGCCGCGCCTGAATTGGCCGAGACCGAGTTGAACTTCCTTTGGACCCAGTGGAACGCGATCGAATTGATCTGCTTCCTGCTGTTCGTCGGCGCGATGGGTAAATCGGCGCAGTTCATCCTGCACACCTGGTTGCCGGATGCGATGGAAGGCCCGACGCCTGTGTCGGCCTTGATCCACGCAGCGACCATGGTGACGGCGGGTGTTTTCCTGGTTTGTCGCATGTCGCCGCTGATGGAATTTGCACCTCATACGACAAACTTCATCATCATCATGGGCGCGGTCACAGCGTTCTTTGCAGCGACGGCTGGTTTGGTTCAAAACGACATCAAACGCGTGATCGCGTATTCGACCTGTTCGCAGCTTGGATATATGTTCGTAGCGGCTGGCGTCGGAGTTTACTCGGTCGCGATGTTCCATCTACTGACACACGCATTCTTCAAAGCGATGCTGTTCCTTGGCGCCGGTTCGGTCATCCACGGGATGCACCACGAGCAGGACATGCGGAACTACGGCGGGCTGAAGGATAAGTTGCCCTATACATTTTGGGCGATGATGATTGGCACGCTGGCCATTACGGGCGTCGGTATTCCGCTGCTTTACATCGGGTTCCCGGTTGGGTTTGCGGGCTTTGTGTCGAAAGATGCGATTATTGAAAGCGCCTTTGCGGCGACTGACCTTGCTGCGCGCTTTGCGTTCTGGTCACTTGTGGTCGCGGCGCTGTTCACAAGCTTCTATTCTTGGCGGCTAATGTTCCTGACGTTCTACGGTAAGCCGCGCGGCGATGCCCACACCCATGACCACGCCCACGAAAGCCCCATGACCATGGTTGTGCCGTTGGGCGTCCTGGCGGTGGGTGCGATCTTTGCCGGGATGGTTTGGTATAAGCCGTTCTTTGGCAGCGACGAGGCGGTCGATAAATTCTTTGGCGTCACCAAATCCGAACAACATGCACAGGTTCTGATGATCGGTGCGGCTTATGCAGCGGGCGAGGAGACGACGGACGATAGCCATGGCGATGACAGCCACGGGGATGATCATGGCGAGGCGGCGGTTCCGGGGCAGGGTGCGATTTATCGCGGTGCTGACAACCACGTCCTGCATGATGCGCATTACGTGCCGATCTGGGTGAAGCTGTCGCCGTTCTTTGCGATGCTGATCGGTTTCCTGACGGCCTATCAATTCTACATCCGGCGGCCTGATCTTCCGGGGCGCCTGGCCGCGAACCAGAAGCATCTGTATCAGTTCCTGCTGAACAAATGGTACATCGACGAGATCTATGACGCGGCAATCATCCGTCCGACAATGCTGTTGGGGCGGATCCTGTGGAAGCGGGGCGATGGAAATATCATCGACGGCTTCCTGAATGGTGTCGCCATGGGGGTTGTGCCGTTCTTTACCCGCCTGGCTGGCCGCGCGCAGTCTGGATACATATTCACCTATGCGCTGACCATGGTTCTGGGCATTGCAATCTTTGTCACCTGGATGACGTTGACCGGGGGGGCTGAGTAATGCTGGAAGGCAATATTCTTTCCATTATCACCTTCATCCCGCTGATCGCGGCGGGTATTCTGGCGCTGTTCCTGCGGGGTGAAGATGAAGCGGCGCAACTAAATGCCAAGCGATTGGCCTTGTTGGCCACGACGGTAACGTTCCTGGTGTCGTTGATCCTCTTGGCCAACTTCGAACCCTCGAACCCTGACTTCCAGTTTGTGGAAGAGGGCGAGTGGATACTCGGGCTGACCTACAAGATGGGTGTTGACGGGATCTCGGTTCTGTTTGTGATGCTGACCACCTTCCTGATGCCGCTGGTGATCTTGGCGTGTTGGGATGTGAACCATCGCGTCAAAGAGTACATGATCGCTTTCCTAGCGCTGGAAACCCTGATGCTGGGCGTTTTCTGCGCGCTGGATCTGGTGCTGTTCTATCTGTTCTTCGAGGGCGGCCTGATCCCGATGTTCCTGATTATCGGCATCTGGGGCGGAAAAGAGCGTATCTATGCTGTGTTCAAGTTCTTCCTTTACACCTTCCTTGGGTCGGTCCTGATGCTGGTCGCGATGATTGCGATGTATGTGGACGCTGGCACAACGGATATTGCGGCGCTTTTGAAGCATAACTTTAGCTCGGACATCCTGAATGTATTTGGTTTCCAGATAGTCGGCGGTTTGCAGACTCTGCTTTGGATTGCCTTCTTCGCCTCTTTTGCGGTGAAGATGCCCATGTGGCCGGTACACACCTGGTTGCCAGATGCACACGTTCAAGCACCAACTGCGGGTTCGGTGGTTCTGGCAGCGATTCTGTTGAAGATGGGCGGCTATGGCTTCCTGCGGTTTAGCTTGCCGATGTTCCCAATAGCTTCGGATTTGCTGGCAGATTTCGTTCTTTGGATGAGCGCGATTGCAATTGTCTATACCTCGCTGGTGGCGCTGGTGCAGGAAGATATGAAAAAGCTGATCGCTTATTCGTCGGTCGCCCATATGGGGTTTGTGACGGCGGGTATTTTCGCGGCGAACCAGCAGGGGCTTGATGGTGCGATCTTCCAGATGATCAGCCACGGCTCTATCTCGGGCGCGTTGTTCCTGTGTGTTGGCGTGATCTACGACCGGATGCATACCCGCGATATTGACGCTTACGGTGGATTGGTGAACCGGATGCCCGCATATGCGGCGATCTTTATGCTTTTCACCATGGCCAATGTCGGCCTTCCGGGCACGTCCGGATTTGTCGGGGAATTCCTGACGTTGATGGGCATGTTCCAGGCCAATACCTGGGTCGCAGCAGTGGCTGCGACGGGTGTGATCCTGTCGGCGGGCTATGCCTTGTGGCTGTATCGCCGGGTGGTCATGGGCGATCTGATCAAGGAAAGCCTGAAATCCATCACCGATATGACCGCGCGCGAGAAATGGATTTTTGCGCCACTGGTGATCATGACAATCTGGCTGGGTGTCTACCCCAGCCTTGTGACGGACATTATCAGCCCCTCTGTGGCGAACCTATTGGGTGAGTATCAGACGGCGGTGGCCGATTACGCGGCCCATAATCAGGTCGCGGCGAACGGAGGGGGCCACTGATGCAACCCGGTGATCTTTCAATAATCCTGCCCGAAATCATCATCTCGGTTTACGTGCTGATCGCGCTTTTGGCGGGAGCCTATGGCGGCAAGGACAAACTGGCTTCGGCAATGCTGTGGGTCACGTCCGGTTTGCTGGTTGCGGTTGGTCTTTGGATCGCGTTCCAGGGCGGTGGTCGCGGGGTTGCCTTCGGCGGCATGTTCGTGGACGACGGATTTGCGCGCTTTGCCAAGGTGACAATTCTGCTGTCGGCTGCTGCCATACTGATCATGAGCGAAGCCTATATGGAGCGGCGCGGGCTGCTCAGGTTCGAATATCCGTTGCTGGTCGCGTTGGCTGTTGTCGGCATGATGGTCATGGTGTCAGCGGGCGATCTGATCGCGCTTTATATGGGATTAGAGCTTCAGTCGTTGGCGCTATACGTGGTCGCTTCATTGCGTCGTGACAGTGTGAAATCGACGGAAGCGGGTTTGAAGTATTTCGTGCTGGGGGCCTTGTCTTCCGGTTTGTTGCTTTACGGTTCGTCGCTGGTTTACGGCTTTGCCGGAACAACAAGTTTTGCGGGGATCATTACGGCGGTCGAAGGTCAAGCCTCGGTCGGGGTGCTGATTGGCATCAGTTTTGTGGTTGCCGGACTTGCATTCAAAGTTTCTGCAGCACCGTTTCACATGTGGACGCCTGACGTTTACGAGGGCTCGCCGACGCCGATCACAGCGTTCTTTGCCACGGCTCCCAAGATGGCTGCCATGGGGCTGTTTGCGCGGGTCGTGCATGACGCCTTTGGTGGCGTTGTGGGCGACTGGCAGCAGATTGTGGCGTTCCTGTCGGTGGCCTCGATGTTCCTGGGCGCAATCGCGGCGATCGGGCAGACGAATATTAAGCGGCTGATGGCCTATTCCTCGATCGCGCATATGGGATTTGCGTTGATGGGTTTGGCCTCGGGCACAGTGTTCGGCGTTGAGGCGATGCTGGTCTATATGGCTATTTATGTGACGATGAATATCGGCACATTCGCCTTTATTCTGGCGATGGAAAAAGATGGCGCTCCGGTGACAGATATCTCGGCCTTGAGCATGTATTCTCGTCGCGATCCGATGAAAGCGCTGGCGATGCTGGTGCTGTTGTTCAGCCTTGCAGGGGTTCCACCGCTGGTCGGGTTCTTCGGCAAATACTATGTGCTTGTGGCTGCAGTAGACGCTGGCCTTGGCTGGTTGGCTGTTGCAGGTGTGATCGCCAGTGTGATCGGTGCGTTTTATTACCTGCGCATCGTCTACCTGATGTATTTCGGCGCGGACGAGAATGAGCTGGATACCGGTGGGTCGCGCATTCTCTGGGGCTTTCTGATGGCCTCGGCAGCGATCATGGTATTTGGCGTCATCAACCTGTTTGGCGTCGACGGATTTGCCGAGGCCGCAGCGGCAACGCTTGTCAATTAAACTGGTTTTGAAATTGAGGGTGCGGAAAACGCGCGTTTTCCGTTCCGATTTCTTCGAAGAAATCGGCTGTGCCCAAGGATGAGCCCGTTGCTTCCCTGGCCTGATAACACTGCCCGCATCGTATTGGACCAAGTCGACAGCACCATGGTCGAGGCTGCGCGTCGTGCGCCAACACTGGATCGTCCCACATGGATCATGGCCCGTCGTCAGACAGCGGCGCGGGGACGACGCGGGCGGTCTTGGACGGCCCCGGACGGCAATTTCGCAGCGACACATCTGATGAAGCCGGGTGGCGATCCAGCCACGGCGGCGCTGCGGTCTTTCATGGCGGCCAATGCTTTGTTCGAGGCACTTGCAATGAAGATCGACCGCACGCACCTGGCACTGAAATGGCCCAATGACGTGCTGCTGAATGGCGGCAAGGTGGCTGGTATCTTGCTGGAAAGCACAGGACGCGCAGGCGGCGTTGACTGGTTGGCCATTGGCATCGGCGTCAACTTAGTCAGCGCACCACCGCCTGACGAAGCCGCACATTTTCCCCCAGTCAGTCTGTCGGGCGAGGGTGGTGAGGCCACAGATCAGGACGAATTCCTGTCGCTGTTGGCCTCAAACCTGGCGACAGAAGAGGCGATCTTTACCACACTCGGTTTCGGCCCAATTCGCGACAAGTGGCTGCGCAATGCCGCCCGTCTGGGCGAAGTTATTACCGCGCGCACCACGCGCGACGAAATCACAGGAACATTTGAAACAATTGACGAAGCTGGACAATTGGTGCTGACAACGGCGAAAGGCCGCGTCACGATACCGGCAGCTGATGTCTATTTCTGAAAACGAAAGGAGGCCGCCCCATGCTGTTATGCATTGACTGCGGCAACACAAATACGGTCATGGCGATCTGGGACGGAAACCAGTTTCTGGGCACGTTCCGCACCTCGACCGAGACCCAGCGCACCTGGGATCAGTATTACGTCTGGCTGTCGACCCTGATGGAGCATCAGGGCATCCCGATGGACATTGACGAGGTTATCATCTCGTCCACCGTGCCGCGCGTGGTGTTCAACCTGCGTGTCCTTACGGACCGCTATCTCAACACCCGGCCTTACGTTGTCGGTAAACCGGATTGCCTTTTGCCTACAAACCCCCGTGTTGACCACGGCACCACAGTTGGCCCTGACCGGTTGGTGAACACGGCTGGCGCTTTTGATCGCCATGGCGGTGACCTGATCGTTGTCGATTATGGCACGGCCACGACGTTTGATGTGGTGGCCGAAGACGGGGCTTACGTTGGTGGGGCGATTGCGCCAGGCGTCAACACCTCGCTGGAAGCATTGCACATGGCCGCCGCCGCGCTTCCCCATGTGGACGTGACCAAGCCGCAAAAAGTCATCGGCACCAACACTATCGACTGTATGCAATCCGGCATCTTCTGGGGCTATGTCGGGCTGGTGCGTGGTGTGACCGAGCGGATCAAAGCCGAATGCGACCGACCCATGAAGGTGATCGGCACCGGGGGTCTTGCGCCCCTGTTCTATCAGGGCGATATGCTGTTTGACGTGATCGAGGATGATCTGACGATGCACGGGCTAACCGTGATCCATCGGCACAATAAGGAAAATTCATGAGTAAAGAACGCCTGATTTATCTGCCGCTGGGCGGCGCCGGCGAAATTGGAATGAACGCCTATGTTTATGGCTGGGGCAAACCGGATGAGGAACGTCTGATCGTGGTTGATCTCGGCGTGACCTTCCCGGACATGGAAGGCTCGCCCGGGGTTGATCTGATCTTTGCGGATGCCGAATGGCTGGAAGCCCGTGCAGACCGGATCGAAGGCATCTTCATCACCCATGCGCATGAAGATCACGTTGGCGCGGTTGGCCACCTTTGGCCCCGTTTGCGCGCGCCGATCTATGCGCGCAAATTTACGGCGCATCATGCAGTTCGCAAACTGAATGATCAGGGGCAGGACGACAATGCGGTCAACGTTGTGAACGCTTGGCCCGAGCAAGTGACCGTGGGGCCGTTCAAAGTTGGGCTGGCCCCCATCAGCCACTCGATCCCCGAAAGCTCGGCCATGGTCATCGACACGCCAGCGGGTCGGATCGTGCACACCGGCGATTTCAAGCTGGATGAAACACCCCTGGTGGGCGAGGCATGGGATCCCGAATTGTGGGACAGTATCGCGGCCGAGGGTGTGAAGGTGCTGGTCTGCGATTCAACGAACGTATTCTCGCCACTGCCGGGCCGATCCGAAGCCAGCGTTGGCCCTGAAATCGTCAAATTAGTCAGCAGTGCCAAAGGGATGGTCGTTGCGACCACCTTTGCGCCAAACGTCGCCCGTGTAAAAACACTGGCCGAGGCCGGGGCTGCCGCAGGGCGGTCAATCTGCCTTTTGGGCCGCGCAATGCGGCGTATGGTCGAAGCCTCGATCACGACCGGCGTGCTGACCGAGTTCCCGACAGTTGTGTCCCCGGAAGAGGCGCAGGATATCCCGCGTGAAAACCTGATGTTGCTGGTCACTGGCAGTCAGGGCGAACGCCGCGCAGCATCGGCCGGGCTGAGCCGTGGCAAGTATCTGGGGCTGCAAGTGGCCGAGGGCGATCTGTTTCTGTTCTCATCCAAGACCATTCCTGGCAATGAAAAGGGCGTGAACCGGATCATCAATGCCTACAGCGAAAAGGGCGTCGATATTGTCGACGACAGCTCCGGCCATTATCACGTTTCCGGTCATGCCAACCGGCCCGATCTGGACACGGTGCATGAGCTTATCAAGCCGAAGATGGTCATACCGATGCACGGGGAACATCGCCACTTGCGCGAACACACAAAGCTGGCAGCGGAAAACGGATTGGCCAGCATTCTGGCGACGAACGGCACCATGGTGGATATAACCGGGGATACGCCAAAAGTGGCCGAATACGTCGAAGCCGGACGCACCTATCTGGACGGCAACGTGCAGATCGGCGCGATGGATGGCGTTGTGCGCGACCGCATCCGTATGGCGATCAACGGCCATGTTTTGGTGACGCTGATTATGGAAGACCACGACGCCCTGGGCGACCCCTGGGTCGAACTTTCGGGGCTGCCGGAAACTGGTAATTCGAAGGCGCCGTTGGTGGATGTTCTGGAAGAAGACCTGAGCCAGTTTATTGGTCGTGCCAAGCGCAAAACGCTTGCCGACGACGGGGCTTTAGAGAAAGAACTGCGCCAGATCGTGCGTAAATCCTCGCAGGATGAGATAGGTAAAAAACCAGAAGTCACCGTTGTCGTTAGCCGCTTAAGTGATTGATATCGTTACTGTAATCTTCGATCTGGACGGCACGCTGATCGACAGCTTGCCGGACGTAACTAAGGCGGTGAACCTGCTTTTGGCAGACGAAGGATTGCCTATGCTTGGCACCTCTGATGTCAATAATTTCGTTGGCAGCGGCGAGCAGGTATTGATGCACCGGCTGATCGCGGCGACGGCTTTGAAGGCGGAAGATTTCGACCGGCTGATGCCGCGTTTCATAACGCACTACAAGACGGCGGCGCTTGATACGAAAGTGTTCCCCGGAGCGATGGATGCGTTGAAGACAATGCGGAACGCGGGCATACCCCTTGGCCTTTGCACCAACAAACCGCGCGCGCCGTTGGAAACAACTTTGGTTGCAGCGGGTTTAGACAATATATTTGATGTTGTGATGGCTGGGGACGATTTACCCACCCGCAAACCGGACCCGGCACCGCTGCTTGAGGCATTTCAAAGACTTGGTGCGCCGAAGGGGATTTACGTCGGAGACAGCGAAATCGACGCCGAGACTGCGGAAAGAGCGGGCGTTCCGTTTGTTTTCTATACCGAAGGCATTCGTGTCGCCGGGATCGACGAAATTCGTCACGACATTGCGTTTGACGATTTCGCCGCGCTTCCGGGTATATGCGAACAGCTGACCGCGAGTGGCAATTCGGGTGGTTAATCCGTACCGGATTTGATTTTCAAGCCGACATCGGTGGTCAGATTTTGACCACCATAGCCCCAACTTCCGCCTTGAACCTCGTGATTGCGGACGGAAACACTGTCATCCAATTTTCCGCCAGCGGCTTCGCCAAAGTCCTGCGTCACGCATTTAATGATGCGGACTTTTTCGCTTCCGTCGAATACACCTTCTAAAACTTTATATCTATCAATGACATAGGCGCAGCCTTGCTAATCACGTTACAGGCATGCTGTCCGGCATCAAGGGAAGTGTGGCGGGTTTAGCTTGCGCGACGTTCTTCAAAACTCATCGCGATAAAACTGGGCATGTGATCGCCCATGCCGACGACCTTGTTGTTGTCGCGGCGATCATTACCGCGGCGTCCCCGGCCTTGCTCTTTCTTGGCGGGCTTGGGCGCGTCGTCGTTTGCGGCTTCGACCGGCGGTTGGACGGCGACGGGCGCTTGCGCAACAACTGGTTCTGCTTCGGCTTTTTTGCGACGAGTAAGGCGCGGTTTTTCTTCTACCGGTTTGTCGTCTTTCACCGCATCTGCCTTTTTCGGCGCTGGTGTGGCACCGCCGGGCAGGTCGGCCCGCGGGATTTCTTTGCCAATCAAACGTTCAATTGCGCTTAGCAATTTCTCGTCGGCGCTGGCACAGATCATGACTGCTTTGCCATCACGACCGGCACGGCCGGTTCGACCAATCCGGTGCACGTAGTCTTCGGAATGCGATGGGACATCGTAGTTGAAAACGTGGCTGACCGAGGGAACATCCAATCCGCGCGCGGCCACATCCGAGGCCACCAGGATTTTCAGACCGCCTTCGCGGAAGCTGTCCAAAGTCTTTGTGCGTTGGGATTGGTCCAGATCGCCATGAATTGGTGCGGCATCAAAGCCGTGTTTTTTCAAAGACTTGGCGACTATGTCCACGTCAGTTTTGCGATTGCAAAAAACCATCGCGTTGGTCAGAGATTCGCCCTCGCGCGTGATCAAGTTGCGAAGAACATCCCGCTTTTCTTTTGCCAAACGGTCCCTGCGGCTGGCGCGGAACATGACAACTTCCTGAGCAATTGTCTCCGACGCAGTTGCCTGACGCGCGACTTCGATACGCTCGGGGTTTGACAGAAACGTGTTAGTGATCCGCTCGATTTCCGAGGCCATGGTGGCCGAGAAGAACAGAGTCTGGCGGGTAAACGGCGTCAGCGCGAAGATGCGTTCGATATCCGGGATGAACCCCATGTCCAACATCCGGTCGGCTTCGTCGACGACCATAATTTCGATACCGGTCAACAGCAGCTTGCCGCGTTCGAAATGGTCCAGAAGACGGCCCGGAGTCGCGATCAATACGTCAACACCGCGGTCGATCAAGACGTCTTGTTCCTTGAAACTGACACCGCCGATCAAAAGGGCTTTGGTCAGCTTGACGTGCTTTGAGTAAGTGTCGAAGTTTTCGGCCACTTGGGCGGCCAATTCGCGCGTCGGGCACAGAACCAGACTGCGGGGCATGCGCGCGCGGGCGCGGCCACGGGCCAGTTTGTGAATCATTGGCAGCGTGAAACCGGCGGTCTTACCTGTACCGGTTTGTGCGATGCCAAGAACGTCGCGGCCTTCCAATGCGGCTGGGATTGCACCTGCCTGAATAGGGGTGGGGGTTTCGTATCCGGCCTCGTCAACGGCCTTGAGGATCTTTGGCGACAGCGCCAGATCAGAGAATTTTGTCATCTCGGTCCATATGTTACGGACCAAATTCTAGGCCCGTCGTCAAAGCGGCATCGGTCCGGATGACCACTGGCTTATCCACAAGCCGCCGCAGGTGGCAGTCTACCTAGGGCAAAGACCCTATTTGGTCAACGTGTTATGGCGATTGGTGCACAATGATTTGATATGGTGTTGATTGTTTCCATAATTGGAATTCCACCCCTAATTGTCGGTTCGAGCCGCATTGCCCTTATTTCATGGGGATTCAAACATGCCAGCCTTTGAATGCCTCGAGAATGTAAGCGCTTTCTTGAATTTTATGCTTTGCTTTCAATGGCAAGACCAGAAAATCTCGATATTTTTAACTGATTTCAGGGTCAACTGTTCTAACAGCTAACGCCATCGATATTGACGCACAGACTTATCCACAGGCGTTCGTTAACTTTGGTTAATATCGTGCTGTCAAAGCGTTGAGCAATCTAAGTTGATTGTTGGCAACTGTCGCTCAAACACCAGATTCGTTCAACAAAGCTAAAAATACGCGTTTGCTCACGTCCAACACTAACAACTGATTGCCCGACTTGAGACCGAGCGTAAGTCCGGATTGTGCGAAATGCGCGACACTGCTTTTGGACATTGGAATATATCCCAGGATGGCATCGCCAGACGAGTTAGAGATACCAGTTGATTGAAAGGGAAAAGGGGTGCCCAATCCGTAAACGGCGGTGATTTCAGGAGCTGCATTTGTTTGAATTGCGTCCAGTCTGATCAACAGTTCCAGTGCGCCGTCGCGTTCAGCCATAACGCCTACGGCTTCGATCTGCCCGGCCTGCGTCTCAGAATGTGCGGTCTCGCTTGCGACGAACAGATCAACACCCGCGCGCGCAACGGGTTCAGACGGAGCAGGAGCGCAGGCCGCCAAAAGGCCCGCAAATATGATCACAACAAATCTCATGGCGGTCACGATGAGCCAGGATCATTAACATTTGGCGAAGGTGAGAATTTTACAGAACTTCGCTGAAAGTCTCACTCGGCAGATCGATTTTGTACACGCCGCGCGTGCCCATCAATTGAAGACTTAACCCTGTTTGCGCAAGTGCGCGAAAAGCCCGTTCGGTCATGGGGATATGGCCAGCTTCCTGCCAGTCGCCGGCAAAGCGGCGACGGTCGTCTTTCGTGTATGGCAGCAAGCGCTGATGGGACTAGGCGCTGGATATTCTGGGATAATTCCGGTCATTTCGGGTGACAAAGGTCTTCAAATACCATCGCGTGTCGCCGTTTTTATAAACCCGAATGGCGCTGACTTCGATACGGCTGGTGGCATCAAGAACCTTGATCACCGGGGCGGATCGCTGAACTGTAACCCCGGTGTGCCGGTTATGGTTGATTTCGCCCGTTGGCGCGCAGGAACAGACTATCGCCAAGGAAAGTTTTGCAAGTCTCAGCATGTGAGCAGTGAAACGCCTTCATGGTTAACCGCTGGTAAATGCGGTCACACCATCATCTCTTTCGTCGCACTTAACTTTAGATCGGGATAGTCTCGCTCGATCCTGTCGATGTCCCATTGCAATCGCGTCAGATAGACCAGATCGCCGTCGTTATCTTCGGCCATATGCCCCTTGTTGGCGTTGGCGAAGGCTTCAACTTTGTCTTTTGGGCCATGCACCCACCGGGCCGAAGTGAATTGCGACGGTTCAAAACGCACTGGCAGTCCGTATTCCAATTCGATCCGGCTGGCGAGCACCTCGAATTGCAATTGTCCAACCACGCCGACGATAAAACCAGACCCAAGCGTCGGCTTGAATATCTTTGCGGCACCTTCTTCGGCGAACTGCTTCAGAGCCTTGTCCAGATGTTTGGCTTTCAGCGGATCGCCCGCGCGGCAGTTCTGCAAAAGCTCTGGCGCGAAACTTGGGATGCCGGTGACTTTGATCACTTCGCCCTCGGTCAGCGTATCGCCGATGCGCAGCTGGCCGTGGTTCGGGATGCCGATGATGTCGCCCGCCCAAGCCTCTTCCGCCAATTCGCGGTCCGATGCGAGGAACAACACTGGGTTCGAGATCGCCATCGGCTTTTTCGACCGCACGTGGGTTAACTTCATACCACGTTTGAAATGCCCCGAGGCCAGACGCACGAACGCCACGCGGTCGCGGTGCTTGGGGTCCATATTGGCCTGCACCTTGAAAACAAACCCGGCGACCTTCGTCTCTTCAGGGCCAACGTGGCGTGGCTCGGCAGATTGCGGCTGTGGCACCGGGCCGAAATCACCGATGCCATCCATCAGTTCCTTGACGCCGAAAGAGTTAATAGCAGATCCAAACCAGATCGGCGTTAGCGTGCCGTCCAAAAATGCCTGCTGGTCGAAGGCGGGCAGTAATTCGCGGGCCATTTCGACTTCTTCGCGAAGCTGACCCAGCAATTCTTCCGGCACCAGTTCGGCCAGTTTCGGATCATCCAGCCCGTCGATCTGAACCGACTCTGCAACCTTGTTGCGATCTGCCCGCTCCATCAACTCCAACCGGTCGTTCAGCATGTCATAGGAGCCGATGAAATCGCGTCCGACACCGATGGGCCAGCTGGCCGGGGTCACGTCAATGGCCAGGTTTTCCTGGATCTCGTCAATGATCTCGAACGTCTCGCGGCTTTCACGGTCCATCTTGTTACAGAACGTCAGGATCGGCAGGTCGCGCAAACGGCAAACCTCGAACAGCTTCTGAGTCTGGCTTTCAACACCCTTCGCGCCATCGATCACCATCACAGCCGCATCCACAGCCGTCAGCGTGCGATAGGTATCCTCGCTGAAATCGCTGTGGCCCGGCGTGTCGACCAGATTGAAGCGGAATTCGCGAAAATCGAACGACATCGCCGAGGCGGAAACCGAAATCCCGCGGTCCTTTTCCATCTGCATGAAGTCTGAGCGCGTCCGCCGGGCTTCGCCCTTGGCGCGCACCTGGCCAGCCATCTGGATCGCGCCGCCATAGAGAAGAAACTTCTCGGTCAGCGTCGTCTTACCGGCATCGGGGTGCGAGATAATCGCAAACGTGCGCCGCCGGGCGATTTCCGGGGGCAGGGGGGCTGTGTTTGAGGCGCGGTCTGACATGGCTTGCGCTATAGCCATGGTCGCGAAGACACGCAATCGACCTTCGCCATAGGATTGACCGATTGCGCGGAATCGACCATCTTTGAGAACGTAACGTGAACAAGAAACTTAAGTGCTTTTGCATCCGCCAATAAGGAGAACTGAAAATGAGCACACAAGACATTGCCGACAAACTCTACCAACACTGCCGAAACCATACCGAGATGCAGGGTCTGGATGAGCTTTATGCTGAGGACGCCGTTTCGGTCGAACCGATGGCGCCGGAAGGGCAGAGTCCGGTGACTGAGGGGCGTGAGGGGATCAAGGGCAAGCACGAATGGTGGGCCTCGGCGTTTGAAGTTCATGATGTTGTCATGGAAGGACCGTTTGTGAACGGCGATATGTTCAGTCTGACATTTGAGATTGATGCCACTGACAAGTCGAACGGCCAGCGCTGGAAATCCAAGGAAATTGCTCTTTATGAGGTGTCGAATGGTAAGATCGTGCGTGAAACATTCATGATGCCGCCGATGGGGTGATCTTCTGGCGGAGCGCATGAGCAGTGACACAATCGCCGGTTGCGGGCCGGATTGTTGGCAAAAACCATCAAAATAGCGGGCGACCAGCGGTTATTTTAGCCGCTACAACAAGTCTTGCTTGATTTGCCTCTGCCCGATAGGTCCAATGCAACGGGTTTTATTGTTTGGGGGTCTGTTCAGATGAACATTCGTTTTGGAGTTACAGGTGCGGCTTTGTTTGCGCTGACGGCGTGCGGCGGCGGTGGTACAGGTACTTTGGTGGTTCCCTATGGGGATCTTGATACTGAGTATGATGCACTACAGCCGTTAGTTCTTGCGCTTTCTACGACGACCACGATGCCCGGAACTGGCTCGGCCGGGTATTCCGGAACAATTCTGATCGGCGACGATCTATCGACCGCGGGAACAGGTTATCTCGGGCGCGCAATCATTGGGGCTAACTTTCAGACCCAAACAATCGATGGCTCGGCAGGTAACTTCTATAATGTGAATTTGGACGGTTCGGGCGATCCGGATACGGTAATCGGCCTGGTTTCCGGTTCAATCGACATCGATTCTGTTGGTTTTTCCGGTGCTGATGGCGACGAGTTCAACTCCACGCTCACCGGAACAATCGCTGGAATGTTAATAGCTGGCGGTATTGACGGCGAATTCGTCGGCGCGACACCGCTGGGTGTCGTCGCGATCGACGATGGAACCGCGACGCTGGGCGGCACACCACAAGAAATTCTGCTTCTGGCGGACTAACCGCCCCCTTTGATCCCAGGATCAACAATGCTACCTCCCCTGTAACGCATACAGGGGAGGTTTTATTTCATGGATCTTGGCATCAAGGGTAAACGAGCGCTGGTTTGTGCGTCGTCAAAAGGTTTGGGGCGCGGGTGCGCCGAAGCATTGGCAGAGGCGGGCGTTGATCTGATCCTGAATGCGCGCGGGGCCGAGGCTTTGGAGGCAACAGCTGCCGAAATTCGCAGCGCCTACGGTGTAGAGGTCGTCACGGTCGCAGCTGATATTACCAGCGAGGACGGCCGCGCTGCGGTTTTGAAAGTCGCGGGTGACGTCGATATTCTGGTCAATAACGCAGGCGGCCCGCCACCGGGCATGTGGACCGACTGGGACCGCGATGATTTTATCCGCGCACTGGACGCCAATATGCTGACGCCGATCGCTTTGATAAAAGCACTGGTGCCAGGAATGATGGAGCGCGGCTGGGGCCGTGTGGTCAACATCACCTCGCAATCCGTGAAATCGCCCATTCCGGTGCTTGGTTTATCGAACTCGGCGCGTGCGGGGCTGACAGGTTATGTCGCTG
The DNA here is from genome assembly GCA_014075275.1 of Boseongicola sp. Taxonomy (NCBI): domain Bacteria; kingdom Pseudomonadati; phylum Pseudomonadota; class Alphaproteobacteria; order Rhodobacterales; family Paracoccaceae; genus Boseongicola; species Boseongicola sp. Next base: position 1,195,354 of record CP046179.1, on the reverse strand, counting down.
GCACGTCTCGACAGGTGGCTGCCAGTGGCGTGAACATCAACAACTTGCTGCCGGGTATTCATGCGACAGACCGGGCTGTTTCACTGGATGGCGGGGTAGCCTCCAAAGAAGGCATCACGGTCGAGGAAGCACGGGTCAGACGCGAAGGAACAATTCCGGCGCGTCGGTATGGCACGCGCCAAGAGTTCGGCGCGACATGCGCCTTTCTATGCTCAACCCATGCGGGCTTTATTGTCGGCCAGAACATCCTGCACGACGGTGGAGGAGTAAACGCGACGTTTTAATCGCAGATTAATCTCTAAATGGAATGATCCGAGTTGGTTTTTCAGGAGCACGGAGACCTCGCTTGCGCCCACACCTCAACAATCTGTCCCCCTTGGCTATTGTATTTGTCTTGTCTGCTTGCAGTGCGGGAGATGATGGAAGTTTTCTGATCGATCCTTTAGTCACCGAAGCAATTGCCCTCGCTACGAAGTCGGACGGTCTAACCGTGTCAGCCAGTTTACCTGGTGTCGATGGTGTCGCGATGAACGGTATTATGGTTCTGTCCGATAACTTGGACACAACGGGCGAGCATTATATCGGCGACTTCACGGCAACTGCAAACTTCGCAAGCGGAAACATTAGCGGCGTATCGACCGATTTCGTTGTTGGTCTGTTCGATCCGGATGGAAATCCGACAGGGCCTCAGACTAGTGTTGGCGGGTCAATTACGACGGGTAGCATCGCACTGACACCAGGTTCAGTCCTTTTGGTGCATGCCGGGAATCTTGAAATAAATAGCCTAACAGAAATTGTCACCGGTTCAGGCACTGGCAGCTTTCTTGGTGCGGACGGCGACATGTTTTTGAGCAACGGCACCTTAACGTCGGGCACCAGCACGACCACGTTTTTATCGGCAATCATTGCGGATTGAGCGGTGGGTTTTCAATTTTGTTCACAAGGTTCAGGAGCTCGTTGGGGTAGCACAAGTTTCTGCCAGCTTTGATTGAATTTGAGTGCCAAGTCTTAACGGGTTGCAAAAAGTGTGGAGTTAGCCTCATATCTGCTGGATATACTTAAAGGGGCATTCCATGACTGAATTTCGACTTGCGATTGTTTCGTCGCTGACACTTCTTATTGGCTGCGGAGGTGGTGATCCGGAGCCGGTTCTTCCTGCTGGCCCGCCCGCCTATCTGGCATTGGCCATCGAAACATTGGACTTAAGTGATAAAACATTGGCGTTGCTAGACAGCGGCCCAATTGCAGTTCCACCACCTTCAGATGCAACCTTTGATGGCGTCATGATCGTTCTGGACGACGCGGACCCAGACTTTGGCGGATATGTCGGCGACTTTTCGGCGACCTATACCTTTGCGACCGAAACGCTGGATGGAGACGCGACAGGGTTTTTCTATGATGGCAGCACGGATCCAGCTGTTGCATCTACCGGCACTCCGGTAGCTGGAACGGTGACCGTGGATGGTTCTGGCATAGTGTCGGACGTCATCGCGGTGACACTTGGCGGAATGCTAGGTAGCGACGCGGTCACTGGCACAGGCGACGCATTGTTTCTGGGAGCCGATGGCGACATGGTTTTTGTTGAGGCCTTGGGAGTTACGATTGGCACGCGCTCAACAATGGGAGTGCTGGTATTGGCTGACTAACGCGGTTTCACAAGCACGTCATTTCAATGCATTAAAGCGCCTGGACTCTGGTCCGGGCGCTTTTTGCTTGTTAGCTGCAAAAAACACCGGTGCTTTCAGGAGCAGACAAGATGACCGCTTTTTGGACCATTCCTGTATTTGCAACAATCGTTGGCCTCAGTTTGGCAATGGCGCCGCGACGAGTTTCAGTCGAGGGGTTCTTTGGAGGCAGGGATGTCGCCGGAAAGGCACCGGGACTTTGGACTTTGGTCCTTAGCCAGGTAACCACGTGGATTTTTGCGCGATCGCTGATGAACGCCGCAATCTTGGGGTATTTCTTCGGTATTGCCGGGACGTTGGCCTATGCCGCCTATTATGGGTCATTCCTGTCTGGCGCATTTATCGTCGCCCGTATTCGCTCACAGGGCGGAATGAGCGTGCAGGACCATTTGTTCGCAAATTTTGGGCGCGCTGGCACCGGAACTTATAATATCGTTATCGCTCTCAGACTTTTATCCGAGGTCTTTTCGAATCTGCTGGTTGTCAGCCTGATCTTTTCGGCTCTGCTGCCAGAGACTGCCAGCGCTGGAACCATTGCGATTTTGGCGGTTGCTGGTTTGGGATTGGCCTATTCGGCGTGGGGCGGGCTTTCGGCAGCATTGCGGACGGATGTCGCCCAAATGACCCTGTTTCTGGTCGTGTTTGGCGTGGCTTTTGTTGCTCTGCTTTTGTCGCCGGACTTTTCATTGACGGCGGCTCTTACGGCGCCGGGGGTTTCGGGATCTACGAATGGATGGATTTTGCTGGCAGTCGCCGCACTTCAGGTTTTTAGCTATCCGGCCCACGATCCGGTTATGATGGATCGCGGATTTTTGGCCGATCCTGTCACGACGCGGCGGTCTTTCCTGCACACCTTCTGGATCTCGACATTGTCGTTCATCGCATTTGGGCTGTTCGGTATTCAGGCTTCGATCCTAGGCGCAGAATACGAAGGTCAGCTTCTGGGCACATGGGCGCTGATGTTCCCCGGTTGGGTTTGGTCGGCATTGTTGGTGTCGCTCTTGATCTCGGCACTGTCGACATTGGATAGCGCGATGGCTTCGGCGGCAGGTGCCGGTCTGGGCCTATCTGACCAGTTTTGCTGCGGCGATCTTTGGCGCCTATGCCTATTTTGCCCGCGACACCGAGATTTTGGTGATGATCCTGCCGGAAGGCCATAAATATGAACAACTTTTCTGGATCTGCGTAGTAGTTCTTGGCATCGGCTTTGCGGCGGTTCTGACTGCGACAAAGCGTGTGGCCGGGGTTGCGAGCGACGCCTGACGTTGCTATTTCGCCCTAATCCCGACCGGTTTTATCGGGATTAGAGGTGAGGCTGCGTTGAGCGACACACAATCGGGACTGATGGTTCAGGGGCTGACCCGTCGCTTTGGCGGGCGCGAAGTGGTGTCGAATGTTTCGCTGACTGTGGCACCGGGGCAGGTGATGTGCCTTTTAGGGCCTTCAGGATGCGGCAAGTCAACGACACTCAGGATGATCGCCGGGGTTGACCGGCAAGATGCCGGACAGATCAAAGCAAATGGAAAACTACTGTCTGGAGGGGCGACGCATCTGCCGCCAGAGGCACGTGGTGTCGGCCTGATGTTTCAGGATTTCGCGCTGTTTCCGCATTTATCTGTGCATGACAATATCGCGTTTGGGCTTCGGGGTCTGAAGGCTGAAAAGTCGTTGCGGGTCAGCGAGATGCTGGAGCGCGTTCACCTTGAAGACTTCGCCGACGCCTATCCACACGAACTATCAGGCGGCGAGCAACAGCGTGTGGCGCTGGCGCGCGCTATCGCTCCGCGACCGTCCATCATGCTGATGGACGAGCCGTTTTCGGGTCTGGATAATCGACTTCGCGATGGCATCCGCGATGACACGCTGGATATTCTGAAAGTGGAGAAAACCTCGGTTCTGTTGGTCACCCACGAACCGGATGAGGCCATGCGCATGGCAGATGAGATCGCGCTGATGCGCGACGGGCGCATAGTGCAGCATGGGGCGCCATACAACATCTATAATGCGCCCATCGATCGCGAGGCTGCTGCCTTTTTCAGCGATATAAATGTGATCCGGGGTGTTGTGGAAGGGGCGTTGACCGATACGCCATTCGGCGTGTTTCTGGCACCCGGTTTTGCTGATGGCACCGAGGTCGAGATTGTCATTCGCCCTCAGCACCTGCGCATTGACTTTGATCGACAAGGCCGTGGCCCGAACCCTACAGCAGAAGATGGCACACCGGCCATGGGCGAGGTTGTGCGCAGCCGCTTCATGGGCCGCGAAAGTCTTGTAGAGTTTCGAATGGAGCATGACGGCTCGGTCCTGCATGCCAATATACCGTCGGTATTCCTGCCTAAGCCGGGCACGCGGTTGTGGTTGATGATCCGGCGCGGGCGATGTTTCGTCTATCGGGCTAAGTAGGCATCAAAATCCGACACGGATTTTGAGATGGGGCTCTGCCCCGTCCCTGCCTGGCAGGGACTCCCCGAAGTATTTTAGGACAAAAGAAGCATTATTGGGTCTCGGCAATTTCCATGTAGTCGCCAAGGGTTTTACCGGGTTTTTCTTCGAATGTGTCTGATGTGATGTCGAGGGTTTGTATTCTGTCGACACGGAAGACGCGAAAATCCTCGCGGAGTTCACACCAACTGGTCAGAGTCCAGACGCGCCCCCAGTATTCCATCTGCAAAGGGCGAACGATGCGTTGGGTCTGTGTGTCATCAAGAGTTGTATAGGTGATCCGGGCTTTGCGTCGTGATCGTATGGCGGCGCGTAACGGAGCCATGTGGACGAACCCTCGCGCCGCTTCAGCAAAGGGATAGACGGCGAACCCCCAGCCCGAAGCTGGGGCGGCCCGGTCTTCGGGCAGAACGGCATCGACTTTTTTTGCCAAAGAGTCGGCGGCTGCCTGCAGTTCTTCATCGGCGGCCTTGGCAACGACTGTCAGACCCAGGTGCAGCGCCTCCAGCTCGGTCAGAGTGAGGTTAAGCGGCGGCAAGGTGATGGGGGCCGTCATCATATAGCCCAGCCCCCGTTCACCTTCGACGGGGATACCGCTGGCGATCAGCGTATCCATGTCGCGGTAAAGCGTGCGCAACGACACGCCCAGGTTTTCAGCCATATCCTTGCCACGGTGCAATCGCCCGTCGCGCAGGATCTGGATCAACTCGAAAAGGCGGTCGGTGCGACGCACTCGGTTACTCCATTCGCCACAGGATTGGTGCGTGGCTGAGGTTGACGGTTTCGGGATCGATCATCTGCATCAAAGGTTGGAAATCCGGTTCCTGCATCACTGCTTCTGCTGCGGATAACGCGGCTTCCATCGAGGTCCATTCAATCACATCCGACCATGTTCCTTCGCTGTCTTTGGTCAGAAAGCGCCGGATCAGGGCACCGCCGGCGCGCAACATTGCCTCGGTGCCACGCGCGGCTTCGATGAAATCGTCGTCTTCCGTGCCTGCGTTCAGGCGGAACTGGACCAATTCCAGCACGGGCGTGTCGTCACTGGCGGTAGATCGGGCAGCATCCGCCGGGGCCAGCGTAGGGGCAGGGGTGAAATGCAGGTGTCTCATGTTCGTCTCCGATTCGGGGTTTCAATACGACGCTTCTACGGCACCCCAACTGACAGTAACCTGTCAGTTGTGTTTCTGCACCGGGAAAATAGCGGCATTTCCACCAGTCCGGAGGATGGGTTCGTTTTTCGCGCTTTTCCTTCATGCGCCGAGACCCTACATACGCCGGGATACATTGGGAGAGAGAACCATGGGACTTGGTAATATCGGCCTTCCCGGCCTTCTGCTGATCGCCATCGTCGTTCTGGTCCTTTTTGGACGCGGCAAAATCTCGTCTTTGATGGGCGAAGTGGGCAAGGGCATCACCGCCTTCAAGAAAGGCGTCGATGACGGCAAGAAAGAGATTGAAGACGAAGCCGCTGAAGTGGCCCGCGATGTGACTCCGGAAGAAGAGGAAAAGGACAAGGTCTGAGCGACCTGTCCTGACCTGATCCATGGACATCGGCTGGAGCGAACTTCTGGTCATTGGCGTTGTGGCGTTGATCGTCATCGGGCCGAAAGACCTTCCGGGCATGTTCCGGACACTTGGCAGGTTTACTGCCAAGATCAAGCGCATGGCGCGCGAGTTTCAACGCGCGATGGAAGATGCGGCCGATGAAACCGGCGTGAAAGACGTAGCCGCGGATCTGAAGAGCGCGACTTCGCCCTCGAAGATGGGTCTGGATCGTTTGAACGAAGCCGCTGACAAGTTTGACAGTTGGGACCCGACGAAGCCCTCTGAGAAAGCCAAATCCATAGGTCCTGAAACTGCCAAGCTGGCAGAAGAGCGCGCCGAGACGGCCAAGAAAGCCCGCGCGAATGCCGAGGCAATGGCAAGCAAGTGGAAAAAACCGGAACCGGATGTGGTCGCTGATGCGCCCGCAGATGCGGACGCCCCGAAAGCTGACGCGCCCAAGCCCGGAGACACTGCATGAGCGACGCGACCGATCCTGACCCTGAAGACGGCATCGACGACAGCTCTGCGCCCCTGATCGAGCATTTGGCCGAACTGCGGACACGGTTGATCCGCTCCGTCATCGCTCTTTTGATCGGCATATCGGTGTTTTTCATCCCCATTCAGGGGGATTTCATCGCCGAACATGTGCTGCAATTCATGCTGCGTCCCATCGAAGAAACCCTGCGCGTTCTGGGCGACCCGTCGCCAACGCTGCAATATACCAGCCCGCAGGAATACCTGTTCACGCTATTCCGCATTTCGATGGTGTTCGGGTTCGCGCTCGCCTTTCCGGTGATCGGCTTTCAGATGTGGCGGTTCGTGGCACCGGGGCTCTATCGCAACGAGAAAAACGCGTTCCTGCCGTTTCTGATTGCCTCGCCGGTGATGTTCCTATTGGGCGCGTCTTTCGCGCATTTTGTCGTCACGCCGCTGGCGATGTCTTTCTTTCTGGGCTTTGCCGATGTCAGCTCGATCTTTGCCAATCTATTGTCCGGCGCGGTTGAAGATTTGCCGGAAAGTGCCGCCGTCGTTCCGGAAACGCAAAATGGTCTGCGGATCACATTCTTTGGTAAGGTCAACGAATCCTTAAGCATTTCGCTGACTTTCATCATGGCCTTTGGTCTGTGTTTTCAGCTTCCGGTTCTGCTGACACTGATGGGCAAGGCGGGTCTGGTGTCGGCGCGCGGCCTTGCCGATATGCGCAAATACGCCATGGTCGGTATTCTTGTTCTTGCCGCGCTGATCACACCGCCAGACGTGGTCACACAGGTTATTCTCTTTACGGTCGTTTACGGGCTTTATGAAATTTCGATCCAGCTAGTGAAACGGGTCGAACGCATCCGTGTCGAGACATTGCGCGAAGAAGGTGTCCTGGACGACGACGAAGACCTTTACGGCGACGACGATGAAGACGCCAGCGACGAGGATGCAAAGGCGTGATCGACGATCCGATGGACCGCATTGCCGCCGCGTTGGAACGGATGGCACCTGCGCCACTGGCGGCACCAGACTTCCACACCGCAGACGCCTTTGTCTGGCACGTGTCACCCGATCGGCTGGATCCGGTTAAAGAAGTAAACCGTATCGATGTATCGCTTCTGGTCGGGATCGACCGGGTGCGCGATATCCTCATGGAAAACACCCGGCAGTTCGCCCGAGGGCTTCCCGCCAATAACGCCCTTCTTTGGGGATCGCGGGGCATGGGGAAATCCAGCCTTGTGAAGGCGGCCCATGCAGCGGTTCTGTCCGAAGGTTTGTCATTGAAAATCGTCGAAGTGCAGCGCGAAGACCTGCCCTCGGTCGGGCGGCTTCTGGGCCATCTGCGGGGCTCGGATGCGCGGTTCCTGTTGTTCTGCGATGATCTGTCGTTCAGCCATGATGATCAACATTACAAGTCGTTGAAGGCGGTTCTGGATGGCGGGATCGAAGGACGGCCCGAGAATGTGGTGTTCTACGCCACCTCGAACCGGCGCCATCTGATGCCACGCGATATGATCGAGAATGAACGCTCCAGCGCGATCAATCCCTCGGGAGCCGTAGAGGAGAAAGTATCGCTGTCAGACCGGTTCGGACTGTGGCTGGGGTTCCATTCCTGCACCCAGGACGAATATCTGGCGATGATCCAGGGCTATTGCGACGCCTATGGAGTTTCAGTTGCTGAAGATGAATTGCGGGCCGAGGCCATCGAATGGCAGGCGACACGCGGGGCGCGGTCGGGCCGGGTGGCCTGGCAGTTTTTTGTCGATCTCGCCGGGCGCAAAGGCGTTTCGCTTTAGAACTCACCAAGTTTTGCGCCGCCTGACGGCGTCGCGATGGTCGCGGGGGCAGAAACTGGCGTTTCTGCCCCCGCGACCGTTTTGAGTATTTATACCAGAAAGAAGATGCGATTGGTTACTGAAGGAAGGGCAGCGGATCGACGCTTTCGAAACCTTCGCGCACTTCAAAATGCAGGAACGAAGGGTTTCCTTCGCGCACCGTGGCGATCAGTTGGCCGCGAATGACTTTGTCGCCCTTTTCAACCGCAATGTTGTCGACACCGGCATAGACGGTCAACAGGTTGCCTTCGTGACGCAGCACCAGGATGGGTACCTGATCAGTGTCGCGGGTGATCGCAGCCACGGTGCCTTCGTCAGCGGCACCAACCTGTGCGCCAACCGCAGCGGCAATGCTGATCCCATCGTTGGTGCCCTTTTCGAAGGGACGAATGATGCGCCCCGATACTGGCATTCTAAGACGCGATGTGTCGGAAGCGGCGGTTTGGTCGGTTGCCGGAGCCTCTGCGGCCGGTCGCGACGCTGGGGCTGCGTTTTCCGTTGGCAGTGGATCTGTTGCTGACGGCGGCAATGGCGTTGCCGAGCCGACGCCCGGGGCCTCAAGAGGTGTCGCGGCAACTGCTGTCGACGCAGGGGCCTTAATCGGGATCAGCAGGAATTGACCGTCGCGCAGCGCAAGGTCAGACCCCAGACCGTTCCATTCTGCCAGTGCCGCAACCGGCACGTCGTATTGACGTGCAATCGAGAAGGCAGTTTCGCCCGGTGCGACCCGGTGGCGGGTTGGCTGATTGCCGGCGGGAAGGCCAGGGGCGGCTTCGGCACGGTCAATGGCCGAGCCGGCAATGGTCGCCACGTCCAGCGTTCCACCGCCATTGGTGGCCCCCGTTGCATCTGCGACCCGGACAGGCAGGGCGATGACCTCGCCCCCCTGCAGCGCCAGGTTTGGCGGTAAGGCGTTGTAGCTGGCCAGTGTGCCCCCATCCAGGCCGACACGTGCCGCGATTGTGCCGACTGTATCGCCGGGGCGTGCAACGGCAACCTGATAACCGGTATCCGAGATGACGCCACGCGCATCAGGTTGGGGTGCATTTCGCACGGCATTGCGTGCCGCATCCGAAGTATCAAATTGTCCGGCCCCGCCGCGCAGGTCGAAATCCAGATCGCCCAGACCGCCACAGGCTGAAAGTGCCAGTGCCGCTGTGCCCATTGTCAAAAAGTGTAATGCTGTGCCTGTTTTTTTCATCGCTCAAAATTCCTCATACGCAAATGCCTGCCCTCTTGTTTCGGGACTATGGCAATACAAACCCGGATCATTCCTGACCCATCCCTTCGACCAAAGGCACAAACCTGACAGGTCGAAGTTCTTCATAATCATAGCCAGTTTCGGTGCGGGTGACCTTGATCAGGGTCTGCACCGCGTCTGACTGTCCCACCGGCACCACCATGATACCGCCTGTTTTCAGCTCTGCCAACAAGGGACCGGGTGGGTCCTCTGCCGCTGCTGTCACCAGAATGCGGTCAAAGGGGGCCTGTTCAGGGAACCCGCGCGAACCATCTGCGGCCAATGCAGTGATATTACTCAGATCCAGAGTATCGAAGGCGGCCTGCGCCTGTGCGACCAGCCGCTTGTGGCGATCAACTGTGTAGACGCGCCGTGCCAGATGGCTGAGAACAGCAGCCTGGTAGCCTGAGCCGGTTCCCACCTCCAACACCTTATGGCGGGGTTGAACATTCAGCGCTTTGGTCATCAGGCCGACAACCGACGGCTGGCTAATCGTCTGGCCGCAGGCAATTGGCAGTGGCATGTCTTCATAAGCCCGGTCCGAGAACAGGCCTTTGACAAAGGCGCCACGGTCCACCTTTTCCATTGCATTCAATACACGCACATCGCGCACGCCCCGTTGACGCAGGGCAAAGACGAATTGCATCTGGCGTTCGGCAAGATCTTCGGTCATTCCAGCCGATCTCTCAATGCTGCAAGTTCGTCGTGCGCCGTCAGATCGGCCCTAAGTGGTGTGACCGAAATATAACCGTCAAGGTTCACAGCTGCGTCAGTGCCGGGTTCTGTTGGATGATGCTGAGGTCCACCCTTAACCCAAAGAAACATTCGGCCCGAGGGCGCAATATGGGGTTCGGCGCCAAATTTGGTATCGCGGCGATACCCCTGCGCAGCAACCTTAATGCCCTTCACTTCTTCGCCTGGCAGTGGTGGGAAATTAACATTGTAAAAAGTGCGGTAATCGCGGTCGTGCCAATCGCCGTGGCGCAAGAGACGCCGCACAGTGTCGACACCGTGCATGGCCGCTGCCTCGAACGGATTGTCCAGGGTGTTGTTGTCGGGCCCGTAAAACTGGCTGAGCGCGATGGCGGGTAACCCTTGAAGGGCTGCCTCCATGGCGGCACCAATGGTTCCCGAATACAGCACGTTCTCCGCTGAGTTATTGCCCCGATTCACACCAGACAAGACCAAGTCAGGGCGCGCATCTTTCATGACCTGATGCAACCCGGCCAGCACGCAATCAGCTGGTGAACCTTCGGCCGCAAAACGACGCTCTTCCAACTGGATCAACATTGTCGGGTGAGTATAGCTGATTGCATGGCCGACGCCGGATTGCTCAAAGGCCGGAGCAACAACCCAAACCTCGCCATCGTCGCCCGCGATTTCGGCGGCAATTGCCTCCATGATGCGCAATCCCGGGGCGTTGATGCCGTCGTCGTTGGTAATCAGGATGCGCACTACGGTTGACCTTTTGAAATTGCCTTGTCCAAACCTGATTAGGTCAGTGTTGCGGGGCGGGCAAGGTTAGTGCGTCATCCGCAAGGGGCTGAACAGCGTTTTTCGCACCGCACAGGGTCAGATCTGTTTCAGAACCTGCAATGCGGCGACGTTCGCGGTGGTAAGGGCGTCGCGGTCCTCGCCCGGAAAGAAGCGTGCCCGCGTTGCAGTGGGCATAGGCGGCGGGGTGATAATGCGCACATTTGGGCCGGTATTTGCTGTTTCCGCCTGCCAACTGCGGGCCAACGCCATTTGGGCTGCTTTTGTGGCGCCGTACGCGCCAAAAAACTTCTCGCCAACATGAGGATCATCAAACAAAACGGCTGTTCCGTTTTCGGCGGCCTCCAGCAGAGGTGAGACCATGGTGATCAGGCTGGACGTGGCTGTTACATTGGTGGCCAGTGATTTCGCCAAATCCTTGCCGTCCACATGATTGGCAGGCGCTAGTGGCGCGGCATGAATTGCAGCATGAACCCAGACATCGACCTTGCCCCAGCGGTCATGGATGCCCCGGCATAGCTGAGCCATCGCATCCGCTTTGGTCACATCCATCGGAGCAAGGGTCGCAGCACCACCGGCGGCCTGAATACGGTCGTCCAGTTCTTCCAGCGCGCCGACCGTTTTGGCGACGGCAACGATGTGGTGATCAGCGGCAAGCGCTTCGGCCATTGCGGCACCAAGACCGCGCGAAGCACCGGTTATCAAGGCTATCTTTGTCATGGGCGCGGTTTGGCCGTGCAGGGCAGTGGCGTCAAGAGGATTGCGGCGTTGTTTACTCTGCCGCCTTCAGCACCATGCCTTTTTCGATCATGTCGCGTGGCTCAACCGGATATTGGCCCGAGAAACAGGCATCGCAATACTGTGGGCTGTTAGGATCGCGACCCTTGGCCTCGCCTACGGCACGATAAAGGCCGTCCAGCGAAATGAACTTCAGACTGTCGACACCCAGATGGCTGCGCATTTCTTCGGCAGTCATTGTTGCTGCCAGCAGCTTTTCTCGTTTCGGGGTATCGACGCCGTAAAAACACGGCCAGGCTGTCGGTGGCGATGCAATGCGGAAATGCACCTCAGCCGCGCCCGCATCCAGGATCATCTCTTTGATTTTTCGGCTGGTTGTGCCGCGCACAACGCTATCGTCGACCAGTATGACCCGTTTGCCGCGGATCAGCGCGCGATTCACGTTCAGCTTCAAACGAACACCCATGTTCCGAATTTGCTCGGTCGGCTCGATGAATGTGCGACCCACATACTGGTTGCGGATGATCCCCATTGCGTAGGGAATGCCGCTTTCCAGCGAATAGCCGATGGCCGCGGGCGTGCCGCTGTCGGGCACTGGACAGACCAGATCGGCATCGACCGGAGCCTCTTTCGCCAATTCGCGCCCGATGGACGAGCGCGTTTCGTAAACCGACCGACCGCCAAGGGACGAGTCCGGACGCGAGAAATAGACATGCTCAAAGATGCAGAACCGGGATTTCCGGGTTTCAAACGGGCGGTGGCTTGAAACTTCGCCATTTGCGATCACAACCATTTCGCCGGGATCAATCTCGCGCACAAACTCTGCGCCGATGATATCCAGCGCGCAGGTTTCAGATGCCAATGCCCAACCATCGCCAATCTTGCCAAGAACAAGTGGGCGAACTCCAATCGGGTCGCGCACGCCGATCAGCTTGGTGCGGGTCATAGCGACAATGGAAAAAGCCCCTTCGACACGACGCAATGCATCTTTCATCCGCTCTGGGATGTTTTGCTGAAGCGATCGGGCCATCAAATGGATTATGCATTCGCTGTCAGAGCTTGACTGAAAGATCGAGCCGCGCTCAATCAATTCGCGGCGCAATGCATCAGCGTTGGTGATGTTGCCATTGTGGGCGATTGCAGCCCCACCCATGGAAAACTCGCCTAAAAACGGCTGCACGTCGCGAATTTGTGTTGGCCCTTTCGACCCAGCGGTCGAATAGCGAACGTGACCGATACCAATCGGACCGGGCAGCGTGTTCATGATGCCCTGACTTGTAAAGTTATCGCGCACCAATCCGAACCGATGCGCAGACTGAAATCCGTTCTCAGGCTCGTAGGTGACAATGCCACCTGCTTCCTGGCCGCGATGTTGAAGCGCGTGCAGTCCAAGGGCCACAAAGTTGGCAGCGGAATTGACACCTATGACGCCAAAAATCCCGCATTCTTCGCGCAATTTGTCGTCGTCAAACGGGTTCGTCGTCAGGGATGATTCGGCCATGAGGGCTGGATGAAGTCCATGAAGCAGCAGATGCCGCCTTCTTAAAGGGTCGTCATCAAAGTGTCACGCTGTCTGTCGCCGAATAATGTGAAAAAAAATTGAAGGCCCGCGGCGGACAGGACGCGGGCCTTCTTCGAGCAATCTTGCACCGGATGATGACACTCGTACCTGGGCGGGAAATCTTTACACACACATCACACCAATTGCCCGAACTGGTTATGCCTTATGATCTTTCGATCAGGGCGGGGACTTGGGGAACTCTTTACGCAAGACCTGCGAACCACTGCCGTCTCGCTAACAAGAACTGTTATGCAGGGGTCCAAAGGCGTCAGTTGGGCGCAAATGCTCGGTTTCGGGGCGTCTTTGTGATTTGGGCTGCCCAAACAATTTGGCGCGAAAAGACACGAGTTCAGGTCAGGGTACCAACTCTGCCCCATATCAAAGTTGTGTGGCGACAAATGTCGGCCCAAGGCTCGGCTGTATCCGCAGCGTCGACAATTAGGGGGTATTTTGGCGTTTTCCGGCGTCGCAATTGCTGCCTCATTTCAATCTCGGCCGATATGGAAACGAACTGTTTCCATAAATGCGGTAAAATTTCAGGCGTTGAGGTCGTGCTGAAAAAGCAAAACGCGGCCTCGATTCGAAGCCGCGTTAGCAATTTCAGTAATTTGACGCTCTTAGGTTTCGGCTGCTTCCGAACACTGACCCATCAGATCTTCATAGCGCGCCATGACCCAAGTCTGCGGATCTTCTGGAATTTGATCCATGATCGTGTCCGAGACTTGATTGTAAACCGCAGCGGTGCGGCTTTCGTCGATAACAGCGATGGGATCATTCACGATCACCTGCTCGTAGATCATCATTCCAATGACGACCAGCAAAATGCCGCGCGCCGCACCGAAGAGAAAACCGAACCCCTGATCAATACCGCCAAGGGCCGAACGCTGAACAGCGCCAGCAAATAGCGGCGTAAAGACTGAGACGATGATCAACGCCACCGCAAAGACCACGGCGAATGCACCAATCATGGCCAAATCACAGGATCCTGCAATGAAATCGCGCAGGACAGGAACCTCTTTCATCAGCGGCTCGACAGTCGGTGCAAAAACAAAAGCCACAATCGCGGCCAGTATCCAACCACCTATTGCCAGCGTCTCGCGAACAAATCCGCGCGAATACGCCAGAACTGAAGAGAGAATGATTATGACGGCAACGATTCCGTCAAGAATGGTAAATGCTTCCATGTCTGCCTCGTCGTTCTTTTCCGGGGCGATCAGCCCGCACCAAATACATCACCCACAAGCGCCGTCAGATCCGGTAGTTTCCGCATACTCACACCACTCATCGCGCCAATTTTACTGCGGTCAGGGATCAAAGCATGGGTGAAACCCAGTTTTTGCGCTTCTTTCAGGCGCGACTCTGATTGTCCGACCGGACGCAGGCTTCCTGATAGGCTGATTTCGCCAAAAACGACAGTGTTCGCAGGCAGGGCCACATCTTCACGTGCGGAAAATAGCGCCGCTGCCACAGCCAGATCTGCCGCCGGTTCAGCGATCCGAAGGCCACCTGCCACGTTCAAATAGACGTCCAAACCCGCAAATGGGATGCCACAGCGCGATTCCAAAACCGCCAGGATCATTGCCAGCCGCGCGCCATCCCAGCCCACAACGGACCGTCGGGCCTGTCCTGCGGGGGCAGGGGACACCAATGCCTGAAACTCGCATAGCACCGGCCGGGTGCCCTCGATCCCGGCAAAAACCACTGATCCGGCGCTGGGCGTATCCCGTTCGCCCAGAAACAATGCCGAGGGGTTCGTAACTTCTGCCAACCCGGCCCCCGTCATCTCAAACACGCCGATCTCGTCAGCAGGTCCAAACCGGTTCTTCACAGCGCGCAAAATGCGGAACTGATGCCCGCGCTCGCCCTCGAAATAGAGAACCGTGTCGACCATATGCTCGACCACTCTGGGGCCTGCGATCTGCCCCTCCTTGGTGACATGGCCAACAAGAATCACGCTGATCCCTTTGCGTTTGGCGAATGTCGTCAATTCGTGCGCTGCTGCGCGCACCTGAGAAACCGACCCGGGAGCAGAATCCACCGTGTCCAACCACATGGTCTGAATGGAATCGATGATTGCCAGATCCGGTGCTTCCGCCTCAAGCGTTGTCATGATGTTGCGCAGGTTGGTGTCGGCGGCCAGTTTCACCGCCGCATTGCCCAATCCCAACCTTTGCGCCCGCATCCGCACCTGGGCCGAGGCCTCTTCCCCCGACACATAGATCGCCTTCAATCCCTGGCTGGTGAAGGCTGCGGCGGCCTGCAACAGAACAGTCGATTTCCCGATGCCGGGATCACCGCCCACCAGAACCGCCGAGGCCGGAACCAATCCACCGCCCAACACCCGGTCCAATTCGGCCATGCCCGACATAGTGCGTGGGGGCGGGGCCTCTTCGCTGGCCAGATCGCTCAACTCAATTGCGCGCCCGCGCGCCGCGCCCAAGCCTTTCGACTTCGGACCAGCCGACAAAGGCGTGTCTTCCGATATAGTGTTCCATGCTTTGCAATCGTCGCACTGCCCGGACCATTTGGTATGGACCGCGCCGCAGTTTGCGCATGTGAAGCTTGGGTTTTTTGCCATGTTCCCGCCGTTCTGCCTCAGGCAACAGGCGGCGTCAAACTATGAACGGCTGGGTCGCAGGAAAGGCAGATCCTTCAGATCGCTCATCGCGTCAGGTGGCGGCAGCAATGGGCGCAAACGGCGATTTTCGCTGTTTTCGCGCCCTCGCATGTCGCGAGCCACGGCCAATACACCGCGATAATCTATCGCGCTGGGCGTGTTTTGGTCATTTGCTGCGTTCGCCTTGTGACCACCATGCCGGAAAAGCAGTTTTGGCGCGTCCGGCCATTCAGGCTTCTCCAGAATCAGAGGCGGCTTTGGTGCATGCGCTGAACGGAATGACAGAACTGGTTCGTCGATTACTTCGTCGTCTTCCGCCACACGCGCATCATATTCAAATGTGCGATCCAAACCGCAGACGACAACGATGCCCAACCAAAGAACCGGGCAGATCAAGGCAAATACAATGAACAGCCAATTGAATGGCGCAAACCCGAACGCCCAAGGGGCCAATCCAGCCGTTGTAAATGCTGCAAACAACCCGGACGCCGCATAAAGCCAGCCATTGGCCGAACGCGACAACGCCAAACGTCGAAACGAAAGCCATGCCGTTGCAAACGGCACAGACAATAGAATCGTCTTCAGGACGATTTGAATAAGCAGCGTGACGGCATTCATGCGCGCCTCCAGACAGCCACCCCAAGTAGCACAAGACCGCATCATGGTTAAAAAAGGGTTGCGAGTCCCACA
The DNA here is from genome assembly GCA_014075275.1 of Boseongicola sp. NCBI lineage: Bacteria > Pseudomonadati > Pseudomonadota > Alphaproteobacteria > Rhodobacterales > Paracoccaceae > Boseongicola > Boseongicola sp. The sequence continues at coordinate 1,179,024 of CP046179.1, read as the reverse complement.
TTGTTTCCAAAATGGAACCTAACTGTTGCGCTGTTGCAAAAGTGCTTTTTGGGGAACTGCGTCATGGTCCGCGCCCCGGGCCACAATACACATCCATTTCCACGGGTTATGCCTGCAACATCATTTACGGAATTGCGCCAAGGATGGACCTGGAAAAACTTGAAAATGCACAAATGGAACCTGCGAAGTGGCCCGCTCAGCGCACAGCTTCAATGGGTCCTTCGGCGCTGCCTGTGATGAACTGAGTGACATAAGGATCGCCGCTTTCGTCCATATCGGTGACCGGTCCTGTCCAGCGGATTTTTCCCCCGTGGAGCATGGCAACTTTATCGGCAATGGCGCGCACCGATGTCATATCGTGGGTGATAGTCATTCCCGTTGCACCCATCTCAACCACAATCTCGCGGATTAGATCGTTGATGACACCGGACATTATCGGGTCCAACCCCGTAGTCGGTTCGTCAAAGAAGATAATCTCAGGTTCCGCTGCAATCGCCCGCGCCAACCCAACGCGCTTTTGCATCCCGCCAGACAATTCCGCTGGAAACAGATCGGCCACATCCGGAGTCAGCCCCACACGGCGCAATTTCTCTATCGCAATCTCGCGCGCCTCGTCCTTCGGACGTTTCAAAGACCCGCGCAGCAACCGAAATGCAACATTCTGCCATGCAGGCAGACTGTCGAACAAAGCTCCGCCTTGAAACAGCATCCCGAACCGCGCCAGAAACGCATCGCGTTCGGATGATCCCTGCCGCAGGCGCGTTACGTCCTGACCTTCAACTGTTATTTCACCCCGATCCGCCGTGATCAGCCCCAACACGCTTTTCAACAACACCGATTTCCCCGTGCCGGACCCGCCAATGATCACCATGCTCTCACCACGCGGGATCTCCAGATCCACCCCGCGCAGAACCTCTTTCGAACCAAAAGCCTTATGAACACCGGAAAGATTTATCATGCCGCGAAAAACAACTCTGTCAGAATGAAGTTCGCCGCCAGTATCAGCACGCTCGCCGCTACAACCGCGCCCTTGGTTGCAGCACCCACGCCTTGCGCCCCGCGCCCCGACCGCATCCCGAAATAGCACCCCATCAGGGCGGCGATGAACCCGAATACTGCGCCTTTAGACAGGGACGAGATAATGTCCAATGGCTCAAGGAAATCCAGCGTGTTGGTAAGGTACGTCGCCGCGTTGAATCCAAGGCGGTTCACACCCACCAGATAGCCGCCCATGATCCCGATGATATCACCCACCGCCACCAGCACCGGCATTACCAATGTGGCCGCCAATACTCGGGGCAGGGTCAGATATTTCATCGGATTGGTCGACAGTGTCACCAACGCATCAATCTGCTCGGTCACCTTCATCGTCGCAATCTCGGCGGCAATCGAAGACGTCACCCGCGCCGCGATCATCAAACCAACCAGCACCGGCCCCAACTCGCGCACCATGCCAATGGCCACGATCTGCGGCACTACCGCTTCCGCCGAGAACCGCGCGCCGCCCGCATAGATTTGCAGGGCCAACGCGCCCCCGGTAAATATTGTCGTCAAACCAACCACGGGCAGCGAGAAATATCCGATCTGCAAGACTGAACTGGCAAATTCACGGGGATACCATGGTGGGCGCGCCAGATGTGTCACCGTTTCAAAGGCAAACTGCGCCACCCGCCCAATGGCCGCCAACATACCCAGAACGGCCGCCCCTATACTCGCCAGAAACTTCACGTGTCGCCCTCAAAATGTCGCTGATACCGATGGCCCAGCGACGTCAAAATCTCATATCCGATCGTTCCGGCCGCCTCAGCCAAATCATCTACAGACTGGTCTGGTCCCAATATATCCAATGCTTCCGGCACCGCGTCCAGATGGGTTACATCGACAGTTATTAAATCCATCGACACCCGACCCACCACAGGGCAGGCCACGCCACCGGCAAAAACCTGCGCCTGCGCTCCCATAGCGCGGATAAGACCATCAGCATACCCCGCTGCCACGGTCGCAATCGTGCGCTCGATATCAGCGGTCCAGGCATTGCCGTATCCAACCGTCTCAAAAGGTGTCACTTGCCGGGTTTGAATGACCGGCAGCGAAACTTGAACGACCGTCTTCGCGTCGCTGAACGGAAGCCCACCATACAGGCCAACGCCCGGGCGCACCAAGTCGAAATGATAATCCTCTCCCAAAAGTATCCCACCGGTCGCCGCCAAAGACCGGCGATGTGCGATACCATCGGTCATGCCCCGAAATGCTCGCAATTGCTGGGCGTTCATAGGGTGTTCGGGTTCATCGGCACAGGCCAGATGGCTCATCACCAACCGCGGACCAATGGCCATCAGTTCGTCTTTCAAATCATCCCAGTCGGCGGCTTCCATGCCCAGTCTGTTCATTCCGGTATCCAGCTGAATGCCAAAGCTGGTGCCAGGAGCATCTGCAAAATGGCGCGCGACCTGTTCAGGCGAATTCAAAAGCGGGATCAGATTCGCGGACCGGAGTACATCGGTGTCTCCCGCCATATGACCGGAAAATACATAAATATCTGCGTCTGCTCCAACAGCGCGCCGGACCGCCGCGCCTTCGCTGACCAATGCCACAAAAAATGACTGTGCACCCTCTGCGGCCAGCTTGCGCGCTACGTGTCCTGCATCCAGGCCATAGCCATTGGCCTTAACGACGGCACCGGTTTCGACATGATCACTGCTCAGAGCACCTAAAGCACGCCAATTGGCGGCCAGTGCATTCAGATCGATCTTTAAAGTCGCGGCGCTCATGGCCAAGGGTTTCCGCCAAGGGGCAAGGGGCGTCAAGGCCTGATGCACATCGCCATTAGCTAACCCAAACCAGCAGGCCGAAACCGGCCAATGCATAGACGACACCCAGAAACCATTGCCAGCCAGAGGTTCTGCCGCTGTGGATCGCGCCAGTTTTTGGGTCAAAGCTGCCGGACAACCGGTCCCCAACTTCATGAGCCGCAGACGATGCGACGATGCGCGACTGCCATTCCTTGCCCTGATGCGGTCCCCCGACCACGCGAAAAACCGGCGCAAACGTCGGCGAGTCGGCTTCATAGCCAGAACGTCCCTCAATCAAGTCGATGACATCGATTTCAACAGTGACTGATCGACGATGGTGCATCAGGCTGACAGCCAACATCCAGCCGCCCACCAGAATCAACCCAACAGCAATCGACAGGTAAACCCAGTCCAGGCTGTTCATGGAAGCTCGAACCAGCGCTGGCGTTCGCGTCGTTTCTTTTCACCGATCATGCAGTCCACTTTTGGCCGCGTATGCTCGGCGACTAAAACGACGTCTGGCGGACCGGCCAGCTCCAATACGATTTTGCGGCGAACAGCCAAAGGAAAATCCTCCCAACGATGGACCGGAATGACAAAAGCACCAGGTCCGCCAATCACACAGGCCTCATAGTAGAGGTTAAGATCGGGAATACCCCAAACTTCCTCTGGTTCCCAGGTCATCAGCGGCAATCCGTTGATAACAATCCCGGCCTCAATGGCGCGGTCGCGAGAGCGTTCAACTGGCGAGCCATCATTGTTCGGTCCATCGCCCGAGATATCGATGACACGCCGTAAGCCTTTGAAAGCATTGCCTTCAATGCCCTCGATACCGTATTTGATAGCACCGGAAATCGACGTTCGCCTCATGCCGAAGCCGCTATCCTCCCTCAATATCGCGGCAACCGCCTCGGCACTTTCGCGACCGTCGATAACGGTCCAGGGCACAATAAGACGCTGCGAGCCGTCGCCGGCCCATTCCACGTAGGTCAGAGCAATTTTCCCAGTGAATGAACTCAAAATAGCGTTAACAACTTGATCGCTGACCAGCGCCTCGGCATATCCCCGACGCTGCAAGCTCAATTCGTAAGGCGCCATCGAGCGGGACACATCCACCATCAGTGCCAACTCAACATCGACTTCTTCCGCAACTACCGACCCTGGCACAGCCAAAAGCCCGACACACAGGCCGCCCAAAGCTATCGCCATTGAGTGAAAATGGCGAAGGACCGAAACCAACCGCGGAAAGCACTGTCGCATGCCGAAATCCTGACCCTATCAGCGTCAAATTCCAACCCACACAGTCAAAGTTTTGCCAACTTTGCACGATATCGAAACAATCAACAAATTGTGGAAAGTCCAATGGAATATGGCGCTACCAGCGATCCCCGCCTTGAGTTCAAGGGGATCAAACAACAGATTGTGACCCCGTTGACGGCTGCTGTGGCTGCGCATGACGTGTTGTCAGTCGCGCTGGCTATCTACAGCGGATACCGGTTTGACCCCGGCATGGCGGGCCTCTTGGCAATGGTGCTGGGCATCCTTGTGCCTTGGTTCTTACTGGTGCTTCTGGTGCGCCGGGTTGTGCTTCTGGCCGTTCGCGACAAGTCGCAAAAACCAATTCAAGACCTGATAGGTATCCTCGTCGCCATGGCGAAAAATCGTGATCTGGTCATGGGTGGGGCTTTTCGCCTTCTGTTGATTTGCTTCTTCGTCGGCAGCTTTGGATACCAAAAAGAACTGGTCGCCGTTTTTCAGCCATTCGGATGGGATCAAGCCTTTGCTGAACTGGACAGGTTCTTGCACTTTGGCCGGGATTCTTACGTGCTTTTGCAACCAATGACCGGGTCGCCCATTGCGGTCACCGGACTGAATGCGGCCTATCATTTGTGGTTTTTCCTGATCTATTTCGCGGTCTTCGTCGCTTGCTTCGCCGCCACGCATCACCGCCAGTCTCGCAATTTCCTGGTCGCTCTGGTGCTGACATTTGCAATCGGCGGAAACCTAATGGCCATCGTCTTCTCGTCTGCTGGCCCCGTCTACTTTGAGCGGCTCGGATTTGGCACTGACTTCGCTCCGCTGATGACCCACCTGAACAACGTCGCCGAGGTCTCGCCGGTTTGGGCGCTGGGCGTGCAGGAAGATCTCTGGGCCGGTTATCAGCAAAACGGACAACTGGCCGGTATTTCAGCGATGCCCAGCATGCATGTGGCAACGTCAGTCTTGATGGCACTTTACGCCTTCACCCATACTCGCTGGTTGGGATGGACAATGGCCATTTTTGCCGGGTTGATCATGATCGGTTCGGTGCAACTTGGCTGGCACTATGCAGTTGACGGTTATGCTGGCGGCCTGATCGCTGCGGCCGCATGGTGGGGATTGCGCCGTTTCGCTTAAGTGCCGCGACCCATTTTCTTATTGTAAGAAAATGTCCAAAATTCTTTCATTCAAAGAATTTTTCTCCCGCACCAAAGAAATGTCAAAGGCTTAAAACCCGTCGTCTCTCTCGCCCTGCCAGGTCTTGGCCAGATTACCAAAGCGTGTGAACTGACCTTCAAAACTCAACTCAACGGTGCCGATGGGGCCATGGCGCTGCTTGCCGATAACAACTTCGGCGCGGCCGTGAAGACGTTCCATCTCCTCCTGCCACTTCGCCATGCCCTCCAGGTCGTGATCGCCGGGTTTCTCCCGTTCCTTGTAGTATTCCTCGCGGAACACAAACATCACGACATCGGCGTCCTGCTCGATAGAGCCCGACTCTCGTAAGTCACTCAGTTGCGGTCGTTTATCTTCCCGGTTTTCTACCTGACGCGACAACTGCGACAGGGCCACAACTGGAATATCCAACTCTTTCGCAATGGCCTTCAAGCCTTGCGTAATCTCGCTCACTTCATTGACGCGGCTGTCCTTCGCAGTAGCCGGACGCACCAACTGCAAGTAGTCCACAATCAGACAATCCAACCCATGCTCGCGCTTCAAACGTCGCGCCCGCGCCGCCAACTGACTGATCGGCAAAGCCGCCGTATCGTCGATAAACAAAGGACAGGCCTCCAATGTCTTGGCCGCCTCGACAAACCGCCGGAACTCGGTTTCCGTCATATCCCCGCGCCGGATCTGCTCAGAGGGCACCTCAGCCGCTTCCGACAAAATCCGGGCTGCCAACTGTTCCGCCGACATCTCAAGCGAGAAGAAACCGACCACGCCACCGTTCACCGCACCTTCGCTGCCGTCGTGCAGTTTTCCCTTGCGATAGGCCTTGGCCATGTTGAACGCGATGTTTGTCGCCAGTGATGTCTTGCCCATCGACGGGCGGCCAGCAAGGATCAGCAAGTCGGATTTATGCAATCCGCCCAGCTTCTTATCCATGTCGGTTAATCCGGTCGAAATCCCCGCCAACCCGCCATCACGCTGATAAGCCGCATTGGCTTGGTTTACCGCATCGGTAACTGCGCGCAGGAACGACTGGAACCCCTGGTCGGAATTTCCGGCCTCGGCCAGCTTATAAAGCGCCTGTTCTGCCTCGACGATCTGCTCTTTCGGCTCGCTCGCAACTTCAACTTTCGATGCCTTGGCAGAAATCTCGCGTCCCAAATCCATCAGCGAGCGGCGGATCGCCAGATCATAGATCATCTGCGCATAGTCTTTAGCCGCAAACGATGAAATCGCCGCACCGGCCAGCCGCACCAGATACGCAGGCCCGCCTAGTTCAGCCAATCCGGGGTCATCTTCCATGAACGCTTTCAGCGTCACGGGTGAGGCAAGTGCGTTTTTCGCGATCCGGGCCGAGGCGATCTCGTAGATTCGCGCATGGACTGGGTCGTAAAAATGCCCCTCATTTATGACGCCAGCGACCCGGTCATAAATTTCATTATTGGTCAGGATCGCACCCAGAAGCTGTTGTTCAGCCTCGATATTATGCGGCAGAGTTTCGCCCTCTGCTTCGCCCGTTTCACCTGTTCGGATCTGTGCGATCTCGTTCATTTCTGTCCTCGAATTTCACCCCTGCCGTGGGGAGCAGACATACGCTGTTGCGCAGGCCCGCGTCTATCGGGATATCTTGTGGATAGCCTGTGGATAGTTCGAAATCCACATCATCTTGTGGCAGTATATGCCAATTCATCAATATCGGCTATTGAGTAGGGAAATTAATTTTCCGCTCTAGCATCCTGCCATGCCCGCGGCGCCCGCAAGAACGCCTCAACTTCTCTCAGCGTGTCAGCGTCAAACATCTCGCCATCCCGTGCCACTTCCAGAACGTCCCACCAGGTGCACAAGTGATGCAATTGCACTCCATGGTTGGCCAATGTGTCGATCGTCTCGGGGAAAATCCCATAATAGAAAATCACTGCCGTGTGTCCGCAGGTTGCCCCGGTCTCGCGGATTGCATCCACGAACGACAGCTTCGATCCGCCATCCGTCGTCAGATCCTCAACCAGCAACACCCTCTGGCCCTCGCTCATCTCGCCCTCGATGCGCGCATTGCGCCCGTATCCCTTTGGTTTCTTGCGCACATAGGTCATAGGCAGTGCCATGCGTTCGGCAACAAGGGCTGAAAATGGAATGCCTGCCGTCTCACCGCCCGCAATATTGTCGAAGGCTTCGAAACCGGCGTCACGCATCACTGTCACGGTCATGAAATCCATCAGTGTCGAGCGGATGCGCGGATAGGAAATCAATTTGCGGCAATCGATATATGTGGGCGAGGGCAGACCCGACGCCAAAATAAATGGGTCCGTCGCATTGAAATGCACCGCCCCGATTTCCAACAGCATATTGGCCGATAGTTTGGCCATTTCTTCTTTGGTTGGAAATCCTGTCGGTATCATTTTAATGCCCCTCTCTCAGACGCAATCCGCGTCAATTTCACCCAAGCGCGGTCGAACGCGCGCCTATTTCACGACCCGCCAATGCAAAGACCGTCCCGGATCAAACACCGTCACTGGCCCGGCGCCGGTTTCAACTCTGTCCGGCAGATCGATCGCCGCGCCCTTCTCAAGCACGATCCGATCCTCATTCACGGACAGACCATAAAAGGCCGGACCATTCAGCGAGGTAAAGCCTTCAAGCCGATCCAAGGCACCAGCTTCCTCAAAAACTTCCGCCAGGCACGACAAAGCCACCGGCGCGGTAAAACACCCGGCACAGCCGCACGCATTCTCCTTTGTGTCCGTCGCGTGGGGCGCCGAATCCGTACCCAGGAAAAACCGCTTATCGCCGCCTGTCGCTGCACCCAGCAATGCCTCGCGATGGGTTCCACGTTTCAGGATGGGCAGACAATAGTAATGGGGTCGAATGCCCCCAACCAGCATGTCGTTTCGATCCAGCATCAAATGCTGCACGGTGATCGTCGCACCCAGATCGTCACCGCCGTCGCTGGCATAGGCCACAGCTTCGGCAGTGGTGATATGCTCCATCACCACACGCAATCCCGGCGTCGCCCGTCGGATCGGGTCCAGAACTTCATCGATAAACACGGCCTCGCGGTCGAAGATGTCGATCTCTCCGCGCGTTACTTCGCCATGCACGCACAGCGGCAATCCAATGTCGGCCATGCGCTCCAGAACGCCGCGCACCTTGTCGAAGTCTTTGACACCACTGGCAGAATTCGTCGTCGCCCCGGCCGGATAAAGTTTCACCGCCTTCACCAACCCACTGGCCGCTGCCAAGTCATCCGCATCCGTCGTTTCAGTCAGATACAACGTCATCAAGGGGTCAAAGGTCATGCCATCAGGCAGGGCGCGTAAAATCCGGTCGCGATAAGCCGCCGCATCATCGCCAGTCACAACCGGCGGCACCAGATTGGGCATGATGATTGCACGGGCAAAATGCTTGGCCGAAGACGGCAAAACCCCCTCCAACATGGCACCGTCGCGCAAATGCAAATGCCAGTCGTCAGGGCGGCGTATCGTCAGACGTGTCGTCATGCCCGTCCTCTAGCCCAAGCCCCGCCAAAGTGCCAGAGCCACCAGCCCTCAACGCCGGAAAATTCCTGCCCCCTTTGACACCATTGCGAATACCCGCAAAATGCCCCATCTGAATATCTGTCCAAGGGCCAACGCAGGCCCGAAAAACTTGCTTGGGAGGTTTCGTATGCTCGGCACTTTTATTCTTGGTCTTGCCGCTGGCTGGGCCGCACCTCACGCAGAGCCTCATGTTGTGGGGGCGTTGAAGAACGTATTGAAACTGGATGCTGATCCTGACCCTGTCGAAGCCCGCAGCTTCGCTCTTGCCGCGTGCTTTGTTGCTGCTGCCATCGCCTCTGTTCTGCTCGCCAAAGATGCCGCCGTCACCCTGGCAATAGGAACGCTGGTCGGCGTCGCCGTTCCCCGACTTATGCAGATGCGAAAGTCGGCAAAGACGCCGGACTACGATAGCTAAGGCGCACAATTCCAGATAGATTTCAGTGTAAGTGCCCGCACGTTAACCTATGGTTTCCAAAGGTTGACGCTTATTCCCGGGCAAGTCTCTCCCACTGGCTTTCAATTCAGCCTGTGCCATATCCAGAGCTTGCTGAAAACGCGGCAGACTATGCCGTTTCAGCACGGCCCGACAAAAGACTGCCGCAAGATAATGCCGTTTGTCGCGCATCAGACGCCCAAGAACAGATCGCAAATACTGGATGCTCTGCCTGCGCGCACGCATGACACCAGCAAATGCCGTCCGGTCCAGCTTTTCAGCCGCCGCTTGCTCACACAAAGCCGAAACCATGCCCAACTTGCGCAAGTCTGCATCAATTCCCGCCGCTCCACCGCGCCGATACCCGAATCGGTGAATATTGGCGCCGCGGAACATGGCCGCGTGCATGGCATCTTCGGTTTCACCCGGATCATATATGACAAAGGCAGCCTCGGCTGCTTCCAGCATATCCGGCGCAAATCCATAGCGGCTGGTAAAATCCATCTTCCGGGTGTGGCCAAAACGTGCGTCCCAGGTCGTCAGCCCGCGTTCCAGCGTCGCCTGCGGTGCCACCGAAATAACTGTCGCCCCCGGTGCAACTACGGAAAACGCGGCCGCCGCGTATCCGCACATTCCCGCCCCGTAAAAAAGGACACGGTCAAAGTCTTCAAAGAAGCCTTCATCAACTAATCTGTCAAAATAGCCGTAAACATGTCGGTCGCGATACCAGGTCTCGCCCAATGCCAGAACGGTCAGATGCGACCAACCCTTTTGCTCGCAAACATCGAACCCAAGCGGCAACCCGGTCTCGCTTTGCGACCGAACACCCACCATTGTCTCAAAACAAACGAATAATACTTCCTGCGAACGGTCCACAAAAACCGCCGCATGCATGTCACCCAAAGGTGAAAAATAACCCTCGGTCTCGCCGATTTCTTCCAGCTCTCGCAGCCATTGGAAATCAGAAAGGTCCTCAGGTAAAGCAGCCCCCACTACCATACCAAACATCCTCTTTACCGGCCTCGACCTTAGCGCCAATGCAGACGTAGTGGCAAGTCACTGACCTTGAACCGGGGAAAGTTTGGCAACTCCTTTATGCGTTTATCGTCTTCTTCTGTCTGAAAATACTTCGGGGGTCCCGGGGGCAGGGCCCCCGGCGGATCGCCGACGAAGTCGGGGAAATTAGAAATCTCCGGAACCTGTCCTCAAAACAAAAAAAGCCCGGCTGAACAGCCGGGCTCGTGCGCCATTAAGGATCGATAGGTCTACTTCGCAGGGCCGATCATCATCACCATCTGACGGCCTTCCATCTTGGGCATGTTTTCGACCTTGCCCAATTCCTGGATGTCATCGGCCACGCGTTCCAACAACTCACGCCCAAGGTTCTGGTGTGCCATCTCACGACCACGGAACCGCAAAGTGACTTTCACCTTGTCGCCGGCCTCCAGAAAGCGCGTCACGTTGCGCATTTTAACGTCATAATCGTGAGTGTCGGTGTTTGGCCTAAACTTCACTTCTTTAACGTCGATGGTTTTTTGTTTCTTGCGGGCTTCGCTCTCGCGCTTTTGCTGCTCATACTTGAACTTACCAAAGTCCATGATCTTGCATACTGGGGGCGAGGCATTCGGAGAAATTTCTACCAGATCAAGACCGGCGTCTTCCGCCAGTTCCATTCCGCGCTCCGGGGTCACAACCCCGACATTTTCTCCTTCGGCTCCGATGAGCCTGATTTCAGGGACACGGATTTTTTCGTTGATCCGGGGGCCTGTGTCACGCACCGGCGGTGCGTTGTGTGGTCTGCGAGCGATGATTGTCGTCCTTTTGTCGTTAATCGTCAGGTGGTTCAAAATAAGGCCATCCGCGTCAGCATTCAACAGGGATTTACGGGGAAATATGCCGATAATTGCCCCCTGATGCGCCAGTTCGTGCCCGTTATGACTCGGTCAGGCGCGAATCACTGGACTCTGGTTCAAACCAAAGGCAGATGGCGCAGATATTGTATTCAGGAGGACCCGACATGAGGGGCATGATTATTGCAGCACTGGTTGTCATTTTGGCAGCTGTCGGCTGGTTCGTATTTGGCAACCAAGACGACGCCACACCAACAAGCGCAGTCGAAGAAACACCCGCCGCCGTTGAAGAAACAGTGGAAGAGACAACAAGCACAGTAGAAGAAGCCGTAGAAACAGCCGTTGAAGAGGCCGAAGCGGTCGTCACCGAAGCTGTCGAAGAGGCGAAAGAAGAAGCCGCAGCAGCAGTGGAAGAAGTCAAAGAGGACGCCGCCGCCATGGTCGAAGACGCCAAGGACGAGGCCACGAGCCTGGTCAATGACGCCGTAGAAAACCTTGTCGGAGATGCTACAGAAAGCGTGGCAGAAGAGGCCGCAGAAAACGTCGTCGAGGAAGCCGCCGAAAGCGTGACCGAAGCCGCCACCGAGACAGCAACCGAAGCCGCGGCAGAAACGGCTACCGAAGCCGCGACAGATACGGCTGTTGAAGAAGCAGTCGAAGGTGCCAAAGACGCTGTCGAAGGTGCATTGGGCGACGCTTTGAGCACTGGAAACTGATCCAGCTTTCAGTTCCTCAGTCGAAAACCGAAAAGGCCGCGCTTATCAGGCGCGGCCTTTTTCATTCACTTCAGACGAATTCAGCCCACAAAGGCTTTCTCGACCACATAGTGTTTCGGGTCGCTATTGGCGCCTTCTTCCAGGCCGAAGCTCTCCAAAATTGCCTTGAGATCCGTGTTTAACCCAAGAGAGCCACACACCATGGCCCGGTCGGTTTCGGCGTTGATCGGCTCGATCCCCAAATCCTTAAAGAGCGCGCCGGTTGCCAACAAGGTGGTCACGCGGCCCATCTTTGGGCTCTCTTCACGAGTTGTCGTTGGATAGTAAATCAGTTTGTCCAGACCCGGACCCAGCAAATCCTGCATCATTTCATCGTTGCGGATATTCTCGATTAACTGACGTCCGTATTCCAACTCAGCAACGTCGCGACAGGTGTGTGTGATGATAACCTGCTCGTAATCCTCAAAAGTTTGCGGATCGCGCAAAAGCGACGCAAATGGCGCAAACCCTGTGCCGGTTGCGAAAAACCACAGCCGTTTACCCGGCAACAATGCGTCGTGTACCAGCGTTCCCACGGGCTTCGGGCGCAAGATCACCTGATCGCCCGGCTGAATGTGTTGCAACTTCGACGTCAATGGCCCGTCCTGAACCTTGATCGAGTAAAATTCCAACTCTTCGTCCCAGCTGGGGCTGGCAATAGAATACGCACGCAACAGCGGTTTCTGGCGCCCGGTGCTTGGATCAGGATCGCCCATCAATCCGATCATCACAAACTCACCCGAGCGAAACCGCAATGACGCCGGACGTGTCGTGCGGAAGGAAAACAACCGGTCGGTCCAGTGATGAACTTCGGTTACGGTCTGTGCGTCCGGAAGAACCACCGGTTTTGCGGCAATTTGGGTCAAGGGTCTTTGCTCTGTCATTAATTCTCAGCGGCACCATAGGGCCGCCCCTCGTCTTAAACGTTGATGTCGATCAAGGAAAGTCGGGATCAGGCGCGCAGCCGCGACTGATAATCATGGGACGCCCAATCACTGCGCGCTCGCCATTGGTTTTCAGGCTGCCGGTCCGCCAGGTCCTGAGAGATTTCAACCTCGTCAAAACCACATCGCCGCGCCATAGCATATTGATCTGTGATGACATGGCCACTGGCGCGAAGCCGACCCTGATAGCCCATCAGTCGTAGCCGCCGCGCAATGGTAAATCCGCGCCCATCGGCGAAACTGGGAAAATCCACACGGATCAAGTCGATCGAGTCCAGTCGCGTGCGCAACACCTCAGGGTCCGCGTTCGACGGCACATCCACCGCCAAAACTGGTTGGCAGTCGTTGGCCGCCAGATCGTCTAGGGCGGTATACCCATGCACCCAGTCATCGGCCTCAAAACCAGTATCCGTCACGATAACACTCATTGGTCTTTCTCCTCGGACCTGCGCACAATCTTTTCACCGTCAAAGTGGATGCCGCATTCCTGTTTTACCTGTCCGCGCCACCGACCGGCGCGTTGATCTTCACCTTCACCGACCCGCGTGGTGCAGGGCGCGCATCCAATGGATGGAAACCCCTTGGCGACAAGCGGATGACTGGGAAGACGGTTGTTCTGCATATAATCGCGTATGTCCTCAGGCATCCACTTTGCCAAAGGATTGATTTTGATGCGTTTTTCGTCTTCTTCCTCAAACAGCGAAAGCTCTGCACGCTTGCCGCCTTGAAAGCGTTTGCGCCCCGTCACCCAGGCGTCGAAATCTTCCAGTGCCCGGTTCAGCGGCTCGGTTTTGCGCAATGCGCAACACGCATCCGTATTAGTCGTGTGCAGTCGATTGTTCGGGTCTTTCAGAAACGCCTCGGTGCGATCCGGCGATGTCACCCGCACGTCCGTTAACCCAAGCCGCGCCGCAACCTCTCGCTGATAATCCAGCGTCTCGGGAAACAACATCTCGGTATCCAGAAAAATGACCGGCACAGTTCGATCGATGATCGACACCATGTGCAACAACACAACGGATTCCGCGCCAAAGGACGACACCAAAGCTGTTGGGCCGACGCTCGGATCGAACATAGCATGTTCCAGAACATCGATTGCCGAATGATGCGTATACCGCCGATTAAGATCAGCAACGCGATCTGCAATCAGATCGGGCGGTGACTCAAGCGGCATGAGACTGCTCTTTTTCCGGATACAACGCCGCCTTGAATGGCGGCAGCCCTATCCGACGGTATGTTGACAGGAACGTCTCGTCGTCACTCTCCCGCAGGTCAAGATAGGTCTCAATCAAACGCTCAACCGCAGGCACAATCTCTTCTGCTGTAAACCCAGGGCCAGCTCGTTCGCCAACGGTTGCGGTTTCAGTCCCGTCACCACCCAGCGTGATCTGATAGTTCTCAACACCAGCACGATCCAGGCCCAAAATGCCGATGTGACCCACATGGTGATGCCCGCAAGCATTGATGCAGCCCGAGATCTTGATCTTCAGCGCGCCAATCTCGTGTTCCAGCTTCAACTCGTCGAACCGCGTCGCAATCTCCTGAGCAATCGGGATCGACCGAGCCGTTGCCAACGCGCAGTAATCCATACCGGGGCACGCGATGATATCGCTGACCAACCCGATGTTTGCTGTCGCAAGTCCGTCCGCACGCAAGGCAGCGTAAACCTCGGGCAAATCCGATTTGTGAATATGGGGCATGATCACGTTCTGCTCATGGCTGATGCGTAGTTCGTCATGCCCAAACCGCTCTGCCAAGTCGGCCAAAACGCGAATTTGATCCGCCGAAGCATCCCCCGGCGTATCCCCGTGCTTTTTCAACGAGACTGATACAATTGCATAACCATCCGCTCGATGCGCGCTCAGGTTGGTATCGGTCCACGACCGGAACGCAGGATTGGCCGCACGATGCGCCTCATATCCATCTACTGAAGCATCACGGAACGCCGGCGGTGCAAACTGCGCTTCGATCCCGGCTAGCAGCTCTTGGTCAAAACCAGCAAATTCGGGCCGCAACTCAGCAAACCGCGCCTCAACCAGTTCTCGCACCTTTTCCAGACCGTTCTCGGCGACGGTGATCTTTATCCGCGCCTTATACTTGTTGTCGCGCCGACCAAGCAGGTTGTAGACGCTGACAATCGCTTCGCAATACGGCAGCAAATCGGCCTTCGGCAGAAACTCCCGAATGACTTTGCCGACCATCGGCGTGCGGCCCAATCCGCCGCCCACAATCACCTCAAACCCAGGCGCACCGGCGTCATTGCGCACCATGCGCAGACCAATGTCATGGGCCTTGGTCACCGCACGGTCATTCGGCGATCCGGTCACCGCAATCTTGAACTTCCGGGGCAGGAACTGAAACTCCGGGTGATCTGTTGACCACTGGCGCAACAACTCGGCCACCGGGCGGGGGTCTTCAATCTCATCCGCCGCAGCACCTGCAAAATGGTCCGCCGTCACATTGCGGATCGTGTTCCCGCTGGTCTGAATGGCGTGCATTCCGACGTCGGCCAATGCCTCAAGCATATCCGGCACGTCGCGCAGTTTCGGCCAGTTATACTGGATGTTCTGCCGCGTGGTGAAATGGCCATAGCCCTTGTCCCATTTGTCGGCGATATAGGCCAACTGCCGCATCTGCGCGCCGTTCAGCGTGCCATAAGGAATCGCTACCCGCAGCATGTAGGCGTGCAATTGCAGATATAGACCGTTCATCAGGCGCAGAGGCTTGAATTCGTCTTCCGTCAGCGAACCGTCAACCCGCTTTTCGACCTGTCCACGAAATTGCGCCACGCGTTCGCGCACAAAGGCTTCATCGAAGTCGTTGTAAGTATACATGCTTTATACTCCGGCCTGTTTGCCATGGTCATAGTTCGACGGCCCGCGCGTCCGAAAACTCTCGCGGAAATGCGTCGGCTCAGGGCCGCTATCTGCCGGGGCAGCATCCACCAGATACGCCCCACAGATCACATCCGGCTGAGAGATGGCGAACAACAACCGGTCCTGCGCAACCGCCTCGTCCTCAATCAGCTCGGCCTCGGCCATATCGCGGGTCCAACGATCATCGACCGTCAGCCAGACGGCATCGCCCTCCAGTAAATCATTCGCGGTCACAACCTGGGGTTTGAATGGCTTCCGGCTCATAATGCGATCTCCTGAAAATGGTTGGCCCGTAATTTGGGGGACTGAGCAAATACGCCCGCATCACGCGGAGCCAGCCCATAAAGGATCAAAGCGGGTCCATTGATATCCGCGTCTGTAATCGCGTCGGGCAGTGCAGCCAGAGTGGTGCCAATCACCTGCTGATCAGGACGCGAGGCATTGGCAATCACGCTTACCGGCGTTTCACCGCCCGCACCGTGCATCATCAAACGGCCTTGCACGAAGCGGGATGCCTTCTTGCCCATATAGATCGCCGCGACCGAGCCGTCATTGGCCAGCGTCCGCCAGTCCTGCTCCGCATAACCCTTCATGTCGTGGCCAGTGACAAAGCGAACCGAGGCATTGCGCCCCCGCTTGGTCAGGCTCTGCCCAAGCGAGGCAACAGCCGCCGAAGCCGAGGTGATCCCCGGCACAATCGAAAACTCCACACCCGCTGCTGTGCAAGCGTCCATCTCTTCATCCAACCGCCCGAAGATCGTCGGATCACCAGACTTCAGCCGCACCACGTGCGCACCGCCCAAGGTATGGGCTACGATCAACGCGTCAATGTGTTCCTGCTTCATCGACGGCCCAAAGCCTTCTTTTCCCGCGTCGACAATCAACGCCTCGCGCCGCGCCAGTTCCAATATCTCCGGCGTCACCAACCGGTCGTGGATCACCACGTCCGCTTCGTGCAATGCCCGCCGTGCCTTAAGCGTCAACAATTCCGGGTCACCCGGACCGGACCCCACAAAGCTCACACGACCCTCTTCAAGATCGCGGCTTTGGTGCGCTGCCAGGAGAGTTTGCAACGCAGGTTCCAGTCCGGCTTCCCCGTCAGCATCCAGCGCACGTGGCCCGACGCCAAAATAG
The DNA here is from genome assembly GCA_014075275.1 of Boseongicola sp. Lineage (NCBI taxonomy): Bacteria > Pseudomonadati > Pseudomonadota > Alphaproteobacteria > Rhodobacterales > Paracoccaceae > Boseongicola > Boseongicola sp. The sequence continues at coordinate 1,162,277 of CP046179.1, read as the reverse complement.
TAATCGCTCCAGAATGCGCGTCGCTTGCGACCCATGGGAAGCGCTTCAACTGCCGCCCGAAAACCTTTGCCTACCCGCGCCAGAAGGCCCAAACCGCGCGGCAACCGTTCATCCAAATCGGCCTTGATGGCCCGCGCCAGAACCGGGGCCGCACCTTCTGTCCCAATCGCGACCGTCACCGGGTCCCGGTCCACAATGGCGGGCGTGATGAACTGGCTGTCCGAAAGGTTATCGACCCAGTTGACCAAAACCCCCTCGGTCCGCGCAATTGCCGCGACACGTGCATCCTCAGCGTCGTCATCGTTGGCAGCGTAAAACAGCACGGCGGCTTCAACGTCGCCTGCGATAAGGGCCCGCTCGACCAGAGCAATCCGGCCCTCCATGGCCAACCGCCGTACATCCTCAATCGGTTCTTCGGCATAGACGCAAATCGCCGCTTGCGTCTTCATCAAAAGCCGCAACTTTGCCAATGCAGCTTCGCCTCCGCCTGAAACAACAATCAGCTTGTTCTCGACTGCCAGAAAGATCGGAAAATGCTTCATACCTACGACTCCTCGTTCTTAGGCGTAGATATAGAATATTTTCCCATAATTTTGCACCACAGACTTTCAACTAAGAACATATATTCTAAAAGGACGCCCAAAGAGAACGAATACCCACAAATTGGGAAGGACTTGGAATGTCGGTGCGATTAGACGAACTGGATCGGAAAATTCTCAGGGCGCTTCAACAGGATGCCAGCCAATCTCTGGACGAAATTGCCAAAATCGTAGGCTCATCGAAAACCCCGGTTTGGAACCGGATTCGAAAGATGCGCGAGGGTGGGGTGATCGGTCAGCAGACCGTCATTCTCGATGCTGAAGCTCTCGGGTTCGAGGCGTGTTTCTTCGTCCTGATCCGCACGTCCAGCCACGAAGCAGATTGGCAAGAGAACTTCCTCAAAGCCTTGAAATCACGGCCCGAAGTTCTGGAGGCCCACCGTCTCGCAGGGGATATAGACTACATCTTGAAAGTCCGGGTGCGTAACGCCCGCGCCTATGACGAATTCTATCAAGCCCTGATTTCCGAAGTCCGCATTTACAACGTGACCGCGCTGCTTTCGATGGAAGAGATCAAGTCGACGACAGTTCTCCCGGTATGACGCATCCATCTTCCTGACACCGTACCATCAATCGTTCCAGCCCGCGGAAGTGATACAAATTCGCGACCGTCGGTTCTTCTGCCAGTTTGATACCGGGACATCGCGAGAACAAGGTGGGGAGTGCGATCTGCATCTCAAGCCGGGCCAATGGCGCGCCCACACAAAAATGAATACCCGCTCCAAAGGCGACATTCGGAACGATATCGCGGAACGGATCGAACTTGTCACCGTCCGGCCAAATGGCATCGTCATGACACGCCGATCCCAGCAAACACCCGATTTCGTCTCCGGGTTTGAATGACATTCCCATCATCTCGACCGGTTCATAGACGTGGCGCGTGAACATATGCAGCGGCGGATCAAACCGCAGACACTCTTCAACCGTGTATTCGATCCGATCAGGATGAACGGCCTCTTCACGTAAGGGATGCTTGATCAGATGGCGCACCGCATTTCCCAGCGAATGCACGGTCGCTTCATGTCCGGCGTTCAAAAGTAAAATGCAGGTGGAAATCAGCTCGTCCACCGACAGCTTTTCACCGCCAGCTTCGGCCTGGATTAATTGGCTAATCAGATCATCTCGCGGGCTTGCCCGTCGTTTTTCGACATAACCGCGCATAAATGCCGCGAATTCCCCTGCTGCATTCGACGCTTCGTTCTCAATCTCGACTGTCCGACGCGATTGATACATCGCGACCATCTTATTCGACCAATCAAGCAGTTGGTCCGACATTTCTTCCGGCACACCCAATAGGCGCGCAATGACAATAACCGGCAGTCGCCGCGCATAGGCGTCCAATAAATCAAATTCGCCTTTGGGAAACTCACTTATCAGCTGATCCGAAATCATGGATATTTCAGGCGCCATAACCAGAACTCGATTGCGCGTAAATTCCCGTAACACCAGCCGACGCAGCCGGGTATGCGCGGGGGGTTCCAGTTCAAGCATCGAACTGTCTTCGAGTTTATAAAAAGCCTCAAGACCAGCTCGAACGGGTTTGCGTTTTCCCGGTGGAATTTCCCGACCCATGGACTTGTGGCGAAGCACCGCTGAAACGGCCTCGTGTGTGACCGCCATGGGCAATCCATAGTCCTCCCAAAATACAAAATCACCGGTCGACCGGGCCTGATGATAAAACGGGTAGGGGTTCTGAACAAATCTGCCGTCAGTTGGCGATTGTTTCATTCTTTTCAAGATCATAGATATTCCACCGCCAAAGCGGATCTTTTCCTGTTCATCCCTGTCGCAAAACCTAGCGCGAACCAATATCCCGACAACATGCCCAATTAGACAGGCTGCGGGCCGTAGTGCCCGTAATCGGGTCCACGTCGTTCTGCAGCTTGTGACATCGACAGGACTGTGCGAAATCAGGGGCGTCAATGTCGAATAGGGCAGCGCGTATGAGTGGGCTACTGGCACTTTTGGATGGTGTGGCGGCAATTGCCAAAATGGCAGCCACGCAGGTTGACGACATTGCGGGGCAGGCGGCCAAGGTCGGCGCCACTGTTCTGGATGATGCCGCGAAAGCAGGCGCTAAAGCCGCCGGAGTGGTCATCGACGATGCAGCGGTCACTCCGAAATATGTTACCGGACTGCCTGCGGCGCGTGAACTGCCTATCATCTGGAAAATCGCTCGAGCGTCTTTTTTCAACAAGTTGGTCATTCTCCTGCCAGCAGCGCTGCTACTGAATGCATTCCTGCCTTGGCTCGTTACGCCTCTTTTAATGTTGGGTGGCTGTTACCTCTGTTTTGAAGGTGCCGAAAAGGTCTGGCATGTCTTGTTTCCCCATGGCCACACCAAGGCGGACGACACGCCCAATCTCGACCCCGAACACCTGGAAGAGCAACGTGTTAAAGGGGCTATCAAAACCGATTTTATCCTGTCGGCCGAAATCATGACTATTTCACTGGCCGCGATTGAGAGTGATGACTGGATTATTGCGGCGGCGGTTCTGGCCGTTGTTGCCATCGGGATCACGGCCCTGGTCTATGGAGCGGTCGCGATTTTAGTGAAAATGGACGACGCGGGGCTGAAACTAACCCAGATCGGCCGCTTGCAGGTAACCAGAAACTTCGGTCGCTGGATGGTGAAATTCATGCCGACCCTGATGACGATAATTTCAACTGTCGGCACAGCCGCAATGTTGTGGGTTGGCGGGAATATCATCGTTCACGGGTTGGAAGTGCTTGGATGGCATTGGCCTTACGACACAATACACCACATCGCCGTTTCCGTCGCTGACACTGTTGGCGTGGCAGTCGGTTTTTTGACGTGGGTGGTCACAGCAACGTTGGACGGCATCTTGGGATTGGCCCTTGGGTTTGCCCTTATCCCTGTTGTGACCCGGCTCATCTTCCCAATCTTCAGCCGGTTTTTTCCTGAGAAGTCGTCGGCGCACTAAGATAACTCGGCATTCTCGCTAAAGATCAGCGTGAAATTCTTCCATCAGTGACTTGGTGACAGCATTCATGGCCGCTCCATGATCATTTCCGTTTGCCATGGCCACTTCATAAACCGCCCGCTGACGGTCGGCGCTTGTCCCGGTCTCGATGATCCGCAGCACGCCGCGCGCCTCTTCAACACAGTCCAGAGCCTCTGCGTCTTCGCCAATCAACTCCAACAGTTCATCAACCAGTTCGGCCATTGGCACAATCTCACTGCGTCCAAAGTCGATCATCCCTTCGGCGATGCCAAACCGTTGCGCCCGCCAACGGTTCTCGCCCACCAGAAACCGGTCATAGATGCGCCAGCGTTGGTTGTTGCGCGACAATCGCCATAACATGCGCACCAGACATTGCGTCACGGCCGCCAGCGTCAGCGCATCCTCCATACGAGGCGAGACATCACAAATCCGGCTCTCAATCGTCGGATAGCGGTGCGAGGGGCGCAGGTCCCACCATATCTTCGTTGTATCTTCGATAATGTTCAGGTCCGTCAAAATACTGGCAGTGCGCTCATATTGCCCCCAGTTGTCCAGACGCGGGGGCAGACCGGTGCGCGGCAGATTGTCAAAGACCGTCAAGCGATAGGACGACAGACCTGTGTCCTGCCCCTGCCAATAGGGCGACGAGGTCGACATGGCCAAAAGATGAGGCAGGAAATAGATCATCTGGTTCATCAGATCGACCCGCATGTCCTTGTCACCAATCCCGATATGCACATGCATCCCCGAAATCAGCATCCGTCGTGCGACGCCACCTAACGTCTGTTCCAGTTCGTTGTAGCGTTCCTTGTCAGTGTGATGAGCCTCTTTCCAGTCGGCAACCGGATGGCAGGATACCGCAATCGGGGCCAGGCCATGTTCCGCTGCAATCGAAGCTACAGTCGACCGCAATCGTTTCAGATCGTCGCGCACTTCTGAAATCGTGTTGCATACATGGGTGCCGACCTCAACCTGACAGGCTTTAAATTCTGGGCTGAACTGTCCCGCCAGTTTCTCGGCGCAGGCCTCCATCATGGCTTCGGGTGCCGCCACTAATTCCCCGGTATCCGCCGCAACTAGCAGATACTCTTCCTCAACCCCCATCGAAAACGCTGGTGTGCTCGCTGCCATGCTTTAATTCCCGCCCAATGATGCTTCCACTAAAACAGGCCGCCAAATGTCCTGCAAGTCATCGATGTTTTCAAATTCCAGCCAAAATGCGCCGAACATTTCTTCTATTGTAAGGCCCCATTCCAATGCATTGCCAACAATCCTGCGCAACCACTGAACGGTGCTCAATTGCAGAAACAACCACCGCGAGAATCACCCAAGCCGCGATTCTGCTAATTTCCCGGAATGCTCTCTTTGCGACAGCCGTTCGTTTCGCAACAGGAAACAAAGCCGCGATTTTCGGGAAATTTGCTCGCAATAGGGGCACTTTCTCCTTGTTTTGAACAGATTTTCTTTGGATTCTCGCCGTATTCTTGTTGATCCCCGGACCCCATCCGTGCGACAAATCATTAAGACTTAACAAAGTGCCCGATTTGGATGGGTGCAGTATTTAAATGGTGGGGCCATGATGAACCTTACGAAAACACTCTTAGCAGCAGGTGCATTTGCACTCGTTGGCAGCACAGCTTCGGCGATGGTAGTGACCATTAATACGTGGGTTGAAGACGATCCGCTTTGCTTGACGACTGACATCATACCAAATTCTCTGGACTGTTTTGGCTTCGTCGGCGGAACAACTGACAGCGAAGACCCGGACACAGCAAGTCCTAACATGGATATGAACGTTGACTTGTTCGAGGATCGTAACGGCGTGACCACGACCGGGCTTTTCGACGAAACCACTTGGCAGTTTCTCGACAAGCTGACAACTGATGACGGTTACACGATCGATGGCAGCCTCGCCGAGTTTATCTTTGGTGATACTTCGGACTATTCGCACCTCGCTTACGTTTTCAAAGAAAGCAGCGGCGTAGCGATCTACCTCTACGAGAACGGCACGAAGATGGCCACGTATGATCTGGCCAAACTCTTCAGCGGCAGTACTCTGAGCCACTTGTCGATTTTCGGCATCCCTGGAACACCTACGACCAACGTGCCTTTGCCGGCTGCTGGTTGGCTGCTTCTTGCAGGTCTCGGTGGTCTGGCTGCAACACGGCGCCGCAAGGCATCGTAAGCCAAACGACATCTGAATTGGAAAAGGCGGCTCGTAAGAGGCCGCCTTTTTTCATGACTGAACATCAAACGCACAATATTTCGACCATCATCAGATAAGTTAATTGTTGCCCCTTTGGCCTCGATACCTTCATCGATCACGAAATGTTAAACGCTGCGTCACAATATCACGATATTTCCCCCTAGATTTTGCTACCCATCAGGATCAAGTGTATGCTGTTCTCCGTGAGGGCATGGGTGTGCCTGATCGTGTTTCCCGCGCTGTGCGGGGTGTAATGGTAGGGGCTGCCGTCATGTTTATACGAAGTATATCTCTGTCTGCCGTTTTGATCGCCGCAGCAAGTTCTGCCACGGCGGCAACTTATGCGTTTGATCTGCAGATTGGTGGCGACGACGCCAACATTACCGGCAACGTCATGACCGTCGTCCAGGAAGATCTCTCCGGTGTAGAGGGTGATCTTACCGGTACTTTTGAGGCTCGCTATTTTACCGGCGCAACTTACGTCGCTGACGAGGTCGCAACCGGAACAGATACCGATGCCCACTCCGTCCGCCGCTTCTACAACGGCATTGGTGTTTGTAATGACGGTCCTTGTTACACCAGTGATCCGCTCCATACAGTGGATGGAAGTTCCGGTGGTGGTACCATAAATGACTTCGTTGAAATGTCCTTTGCAATGGACGGCACCGAGGTCGAAGTTTCGCTCGTCAGCCTTGTTTTTGGATGGGTCGGGGACTTTGTCGAAGGTGGCGCCTCGGGGTATGGTGGGACCAACGGCTCCTATGAAGTGATCCTGGACACGCTCGAAATTGACGGCCAGATTGGTATCGGTGACGCATTGGGCGCAAGTGGTATAGCAAGCGTATTGGCAAGCCTGCCGGGCTATGGAACAGCCCAGGTCGACTTTGACGGAACACTGATCGACAGCATGTTTGGTGTCAAAGCCGGTGAAAATGGAAGCTGGAAACTCCGCACAGTCGTCGTAAACTACACGCCTACGGTCGTGCCGCTTTCGGCAGCTGGTTGGTTGTTGTTTGCAGGCATTGGCGGGCTGGCCGCTTTGCGTCGCAAATGCCGGTCGGCATAAGCCAATACTGACGATTTACAGACGTCAAACCGATGGTTTGGTCGCGGTCCTGTATCGTCGGCTGCAATCATCCGCTTTGGTCACGAATTGTTAAGGCGCGCCACCGCAAAATATCTTCAGGACCGATAGTCACCCGGCTATATTCCTGTCGCCTTGCGGCAGTAAGCCTAGAAATCACTGCGAATCCAGCACTTAACCGAAACCGAACTCATTATTGGCCCAGAAATATCCTCGCCGAAGGCACGCGGGCGTCCGCCCGCGCTCCGGATTTCGCGTGGAAATCCGTTTGCGTAATGGGTTAACAAAACCGTAAGCGCGGCTTAGACCCCACATTTCCCATGGCGTGTTGATATGCGATTCCGTCCCTTCATAGATTTGAAGGGCGTTTCTACATGGAAGTTGTGAACGAGTTTCTCGCAAGAATACCGCGGGGTTCAGATGGCAAGCGCCGTTGGCCTTTGGAGCTGAAGGCACGGATAGTCGCAGAAACGCTGATCGAGGGCGCGACTGTGAATGGGGTGGCCAAGCGATATGGCCTAATCCCCAGTAGCGTTTCAGATTGGCGGCGTATGGCGCGGGCAGGCAAGCTTGTTTTACCCAACTTAGATGGCATGGATTTTGCGCCGGTTCAGATTGAAGAGGCTAAGCCCGTTGAGGTGGTTCCAACCCCAGCTATCAATTTGACCAGTGTTGATGTGCTTAAAGGCGGCGTGACGATCCGCTTAGCCGCCGACACCCCTGCCGTGCGGATTGCCGAGATTGCGGCTGCGCTGTGATCCACCCGTCGCACGGTGTACAAATCTTTGTTGCGACCAAACCTGTGGACTTCCGGAAAGGCCACGATGGGTTGGCCGCACTGGTGCAGAGCCACTTAAAGAAGAAGCCCTTTGACGGTGCGGTCTATGTATTCCGCGCCAAACGCGCGGATCGGCTCAAGATGATCTGGTGGGACGGCACGGGCTTGGTGATGGCGTACAAACGGCTTGAACAGAACACGTTCAAATGGCCCGCCATCAAAGACGGTGTTTTACGGCTGGACGTTGCGCAATTTGAAGCCTTGTTTGCGGGCCTGGATTGGCGTCGTGTGACGGCATTAGAGACTCGCCCACCAGCTGCGGCAGAGTGACTCAGGTGGCGCTTTGCACGGGTGGATCGTCCCTGATTTTGATAGATCACAGGTATGACTTCTGCTGCTGATCTTCCCACTGATGTTGCTACTTTGCAGGCCCTTTTGATAGCCTCAGAAGAGCGCAACACGCGTAAAGAAGATCGCATCATTCGCCTTGAGAAGCTGCTCGCCGACTTCAAACGCGCGCTCTATGGCGCGAAGTCCGAGAAGGGCCACCCTGACCAATATCACCTCGCGTTGGAAGATATCGAAACGGCCATGGCCGTCGTCCATGCGGAAGATGAAGCAATTGATCCACCCAAGACATCAGGCGCGGCAAAGTCAGTCAAAGGGCGTGGTGTCCTGCCAAAGCACTTGCCGCGCATCGAAGAGATCATTGCACCGGACGTCACCTGTAGCTGTGGAAACGAACGCCACATCATCGGCGAAGATGTCAGTGAACGGCTGGACATCGTACCTGCCCAGTTCCGTGTCCTTGTAACCCGCCGTCCCAAGTATGCTTGCCGGTCTTGTGAGGCCGGGATTACCCAGGCACCCGCAAAGGCGCGCCTGATCGAAGGCGGTATGCCAACCGAAGCAACCATCGCCAGCGTGATCGTCTCGAAGTATGCTGATCACTTGCCATTGTATCGCCAAAGCCAAATCTATGCGCGTCAGGGCGTCGATATTGATCGTTCCACCTTGGCATTCTGGGTCGGCAAGGCCGCCCATGAATTGAAGCCTGTTCATGACGCGCTGCTGGACCATCTCAAAACAAGTTCAAAGCTGTTATGGATGAGACGCCCGCGCCGGTCCTCAATCCGGGAAGCGGCAAGACCAAGAAGGGATATTTCTGGGCATTGGCTCGCGATGACCGTGCATGGAATGGGCCGGAACCGCCCGGCGTGGCCTTTACCTATATGCCAGGACGTTCCGGCAAATACGCATCAGATATATTGCAGGGCTTTACTGGCATTCTGCAGGTCGACGGCTATGCCGGATACAACCGCGTGCTTGATCTGCGTGACAACCAACCAATAGGGCTGGCCTATTGCTGGGCACACGCCCGTCGCAAGTTATACGAGCTCACCCACAACAATGTCGCCCCCATCGCCGAGGAGGGTCTCAAGCAAATCGCGGCTCTCTATCGGATCGAAGCGCAGGCGCGTGGCACGTCTGCGAATGAGCGTCTGGCTTTGCGCCAAACCAAAAGCGCGCCCAAGATAACGGCATTCAAAACCTGGCTGGATCAGGCCAGATCACAGGTGTCCGCAAAGTCCCCGACCGGAGAGGCGCTCAAATACATTGCCAAATACTGGGACGGGCTGATCCTGTTCTTGAAAGATGGCCGCATCGAGATGGATAGCAACGCCGTCGAGCGCACAATCCGCCCCATCGCCCTGCAAAGAAAGAACGCGCTCTTTGCCGGTCACGACGCTGGTGCCCAAAACTGGGCCATGCTCGCGTCGCTCATTGAGACATGCAAATTGAATGGCGTTGAGCCGCACAACTACCTGACCGGCGTCCTCTCAGCCATCGTCAACGGCCATAAACAAAAGGACATTGACCAGCTGCTACCGTGGAACTTCAAAGGCTGAAGCAACGCTTACACAAAACCTGACCCCGCCGTGCGGCGGCACCGACGTAATACCGACACGATACAGACAGGCCGTGAAATGGTATTCCTTCTTTAAAATCAGACTAGTGACCATAATTCCGCCGCACCCAACAAAAAAGCCCCGCGCGGTCTGGTCAGAGTTTCTTAACCACAACGCACGGGGCCTGTCTTCAGCCAGGATCTGGCCGCGAAGTCTTAATCCATCTGCTTGAAGTGGAACTCCCCGCCTTCTTTTAGACCCGACGGCCACCGCGACGTCACCGTCTTGGTGCGGGTGTAAAACCGAAACGCGTCCGGTCCATGCTGGTTCAGATCGCCAAAGGATGACTTCTTCCAGCCGCCAAATGTATGATACGCCAGCGGAACTGGGATCGGCACATTTATACCCACCATCCCGATATTAATCCGATGGGCAAAGTCACGTGCAGTATCCCCATCCCGCGTAAAGATCGCGGTGCCGTTGCCATACTCATGATCCATGGCCAGCCCCAAAGCCTCTTCATAGGACTCTGCTCGCACTGTCGACAGCACCGGCCCGAAGATCTCTTTCTTGTAGATGTCCATGTCCTTGATCACCCGGTCAAACAGATGCGGCCCAACGAAGAACCCGTCTTCATATCCCTGCAGATTGAAGCCGCGACCATCGACCACCAGTTCGGCGCCCTGATCGATACCCGTCTCGATCAACCTTAGAATATTGGCTTTTGCAGCAGCGGTCACCACCGGCCCATAATCCACATCGTCGCCCGACGTATAGGGCCCAACCTTCAGCTTTTCGATCCGAGGCACCAGCTTTTCGATCAACCGATCGGCTGTCTCGTCACCCACAGGCACAGCTACGGAAACCGCCATGCAGCGCTCGCCAGCTGCTCCATAGCCTGAGCCGATCAAAGCATCCGCCGCCTGGTCTAGATCCGCATCCGGCATGACGATCATATGGTTCTTGGCCCCGCCAAAACATTGCACCCGCTTGCCGTTTGCGCAGCCGCGCCCATAAATGTACTCCGCAATCGGGGTCGAGCCGACAAAACCGATCCCTTCGATCGTCGGGTTATCAAGGATGGCATCGACGGCCTCTTTGTCGCCGTTCACAACCTGAAGCACACCGTCTGGAAGACCGGCTTCGGTCATCAATTCGGCCAGCATAATGCAAACCGATGGGTCTCTTTCAGAAGGCTTCAGGATAAAGGCGTTCCCGCAGGACAGGGCAGGGCCCATCTTCCACATCGGGATCATCGCCGGGAAGTTAAACGGCGTAATGCCGGCCACAACACCCACTGCCTGGCGCATGGAATACATGTCGATGCCGGGACCAGCACTGTCTGTAAACTCGCCCTTAAGCATCTGTGGGGCACCTATGCAGTACTCCATCACCTCAAGGCCTCGCTGCACGTCGCCCTTTGCATCCGGAATGGTCTTGCCATGTTCACGGCTCAAGGCTTCGGCCAGCTTCTCCATGTCTCGGTTCAACAACCGAACGAATTCCATCATCACCCGGGCGCGCCGCTGCGGGTTTGTCGCCGCCCAGGCGGGCTGTGCCGCAGCTGCTTTTTCGACGGCGTCGTTCAGTTCCTCGACCGACGCTAGCGGAACTTTCGCCTGAACCTCGCCGGTTGCAGGGTTGTATATGTCGGCAAAACGGCCGGATGTGCCGGCAACGCGGCGTCCGTTAATAAAGTGACTCAGCTCTTCCATGGAATCCTCCTTAATGTCTCCCTCACTCTACCCTTGCATTTTTGTTCGGAAAAGAGGCAGTTTCCCAAAGAGGTTTTGCAAAAATACATGGGTATCATATGACATTCGATTGGGACGACCTGCGCATTTTCCTGGCAGTGGCCCGCGCTGAAAGCCTGTCTTCCGCCGGAAAGTTCCTGCGACGCGACCCGGCAACTGTAGGTCGTCGCGTCGCCCGCCTCGAAGAGGTTGCGGGCGTTCCACTCTTTACCAAGTCACCACTTGGATATGCCTTGACCGAAAGCGGCGCGCGGCTTTTGACCCATGCCGAGCAAGTCGAACAATAGGTGACTCTTGGTCTGGACGATCTCGCAGGGCAGTCCGGCAGCCTCTCGGGGCAGGTGCGCATAGGTGCAACCGACGGCTGCGCGTCTTACGTGCTGCCACAGGTTTGCGCGCAAATATCGCGCCAACATCCTGACCTTGAACTGCAAATCGTTGCTCTTCCGCGTGTGATCAATCTCTCGAAACGCGAGGCCGATCTGGCGATTACCGTTTCACCGGCCCAGGCCGGACGAGTCAAGATCGAGAAAATTACCGACTACCATCTGCACCTCGCCGCCTCGACGGAATATCTGGCGAGCTCAAAATCAATTATCAATCGCAACGATTTGAAAAATCATACTTTTATTGGATATATTCAGGATATGATTTTCTATTCCAAGCTTGATTTCCTCGCTGAGATTGGCGTCGATCGCGTTTCTTTGGCGTCGAATCTGGTCTCGGTTCAATTGGGTTGTATGCGCCAAAATGGCGGCATTGGTGTGACCCATGACTTCGTTTTGCCCTTTGCACCCGACCTGAAAAGGGTCCTTGAAGACGACATATCGTTCACACGCAGTTTCTATCTGCTGCGCCATGCCGATGACGCTCGAGTAGAGCGTCTTAACCGCGTCGCAAGTGCTCTGATCTCAAGCATCCGGGACGAAGTGGCGCGCCTTGAGGGTATGACTTGACAGGGCAGTGTCTCGGATGGGACGCTACCCCGTAGGCCACGTGTAAAAAGGAGTGGATCATGCTTGTTCGCCAAATACTTGCCATGAAGGGCGGCGGCAACGTCGTGACCATTCCTCCTTCAACCACTGTTAGCGACGCCGTGGCAATGCTGTCGGAAAAACGCATTGGTGCGATCGTGATCTCTGAAAGCGGCTCAGATGCAGCCGGTATCTTGTCAGAGCGCGACATTGTCCGCGAACTTGGCCGCCGTGGCACAGGATGCCTCAGCGACACGGTTGGCGACATGATGACGTCGGATCTGAACAGCACCTCAGCCGACGAAACAGCCGATATGGTGATGGAAAAGATGACCGCTGGTCGGTTCCGCCACATGCCGGTCATGGACGGCGACACAATGATTGGTCTGATTTCAATCGGCGACGTCGTAAAAGCACGCCTTAGCGAGCTTTCAATGGAAAAAGACGCGCTAGAAAGTATGATCAAGGGCTTTTGATCCTTAAGCGCCTGATCTCATTTGGAATTCATGGCATTCAGGGCGATGCCTTCTTACTCACGGAGGGGCCATGCGGGTCGGTCTATACCCCGGAACTTTTGATCCGGTGACATTGGGTCACCTCGACATCATCCGTCGTGCCACAGGTCTGGTCGACAGGTTGGTGATCGGTGTGGCCATCAACCGCGACAAGGGGCCATTGTTCCCGCTTGAAGATCGTGTCGCCATGATCGAAGCCGAATGCAAATCCATTTCGGAAGACACTGGAATCCAAATAGTTGTCCATCCGTTCGAAAACCTACTGGTCAGTTGCGCCAGCGATGTCGGTGCTGGCATCATCGTTCGGGGTCTGCGAGCTGTGGCAGATTTTGAATATGAATTTCAGATGGTTGGCATGAACCGCGTTCTGGATGACAGTATAGAAACGGTGTTTCTGATGGCGGATGCCGAACATCAGGCAATCGCATCAAAGCTGGTCAAAGAGATTGCGCGCTTGGGCGGTGATGTATCGAAATTCGTATCACCGGCAGTTCGTCAGGCGCTGTTAGAGCGATTCAAGCAATAGTCTCAAGGGATACAGAGATCCAGAACGCGATCCGCGCAATACAATGTCGGGCAAGTGCTACCTGCCCGACGAAATTTCATCTGCGAAATGTCAGTCCGGATTAACGACCGTAAACTGCGTGGTGAGCAATCTCAGGGATATCTCCGCGATAGATATCCAGATCCAACCGTGTTTCCAGGGTTGTTTTGTTCAATGCGGCGACTGTAAGATTGTACATGGCGCGCTGTTTTGCAGACTGACGAATGTTCTCAAAAAGCGAAGTCATGTCCAGTTACTCCTTTGAAAGACAGGGTTACGCTTGCGCTAACATCTGGCAGATTTTTTGCCTGGAACAACTGATAAAGATGCAATGCCGCATTGCAGCACGGGCATGGCTGGATGGCGCTTTAAGTATTGACAATCGAGCAAAGAAAAAGCGCGCGATTTCAGGTCGCGCGCTTTGATTAGCTATTATTTATGAGGGGTTAAGCCTCGTCCATCAATTGAGCTTTTGCCTCTTTCATAAGCTCTTCCATCTTGGACCGAATTTCGGCTTCCGAGGCTTTGTCACCAAGATCGCCTGAGACTTTCCGATAGACGTCCTCATCACCGGCTTCTTCAAAATCTGACCGTATGACTTCCTTGGCATATTCATCGGCGGCGTCGCCATCTTTGCCCATAAGTGCGGCAGCCCAAAGGCCAAGCAACTTGTTTCGGCGGGCTTCGGCCTTGAACTGCATTTCAGCGTCGCGGGCGAACTTGTTTTCAAAGGCGTTTTCGCGGTCGTCAAAGGTGGCCATCTAGGGTCTCCGGTTAATATGCGGTTGCGTTAAACAAGATATGCCCCTCCCAGGCCCCTGCGACAAGAGGCTCATCTTGCCGCAACGTCGCAGTTGGCCTATAGCGGCGCCAAAGCGACGGACCGGTTTTGTCGCGGAAATTTGGGAACTCACACATGGCGCGGCGCAAGAAGGTCTACGAAGGCAAAGCCAAGATCCTTTATGAAGGCCCCGAACCCGGCACTCTGGTTCAGTATTTCAAAGATGATGCCACTGCATTCAACGCCCAGAAAAAAGAAGTGATCGACGGCAAGGGCGTGTTGAACAATCGTCTTTCTGAGTTCTTTATGAAGGGCTTAGCTCAGATTGGTGTGCCAACACATTTTCTGAAACGCCTAAATATGCGCGAACAGTTGATCCGTTCCGTCGAGATCATTCCGCTTGAAGTCATTGTACGAAACTACGCTGCCGGAACAATGAGCGAGCGTTTGGGCTTGGAAGAGGGCACTGCATTGCCCCGACCCATTGTCGAATTTTGCCTCAAAGACGATTCGCTCGGCGATCCCCTGGTGTCCGAAGAACACATTCTGGCGTTCGGCTGGGCCAGCCAGCAAGATCTGGATGACATGATCGCCCTTGCGTTGCGTGTGAACGATTTCATGTCTGGTTGCATGATGGCCGTCGGCATCAAATTGGTGGATTTCAAGATCGAGATAGGCCGTGTTTGGGAAGGCGAATTTCAGCGTCTGATCATCGCGGACGAAATCAGCCCAGACAGCTGCCGTCTGTGGGATATCGAAAGCGGTCAGAAGCTGGACAAAGACGTCTTCCGTCGCGACCTTGGTTCGCTGGCGGATGCTTACACCGAAGTTGCCAAGCGGCTGGGCGTTCTGCCATCCAACGTGACCCATGCAAACAAACCAACTCTCATAAACTGAAGGTCTCCCATGAAGGCGCGTGTCCACATCATGTTGAAAACCGGCGTTCTTGACCCACAGGGCGAGGCTGTGCGCCACGCTCTCGGGACATTGGGCTTTGATAGCGTCGTAGGTGTTCGCCAGGGCAAGGTCATAGAGCTTGAATTGTCTGAATCAGACAGTTCCAAAGCTGAAGCCGAAGTTGCCAGAATGTGCGAAACCTTGTTGGCCAACACCGTGATCGAACGCTACGAGGTCGAGATCCTCTGATGCGTGCTGCCGTACTCGTCTTTCCAGGTTCAAACTGCGACCGCGACCTCGCCGTTGCCTTCAAACAGGTTGGCTTCAATGTCGACATGGTTTGGCACAAGGACACCGAACTGCCCAAGGGTGTCGATATTGTCGGCGTGCCGGGAGGTTTCTCGTTTGGCGATTACCTCCGTTGCGGCGCGATTGCGGCCCAGTCCCCAATCATTGGCGCGCTCAAAAGCCACGTCGAAGCAGGTGGTTATGCTCTGGGAATTTGCAACGGTTTCCAGGTGCTTCTTGAAACAGGCCTTCTGCCCGGCGCGCTCATTCGCAATGCCGGTTTGAAGTTTATCTGCAAGCCGGTAAACCTCGATGTGGAAACCTCCGACAGTGACTTCACGGCGTCTTACACCAAGGGCCAGCGCGTCACCTATCCGGTTGCCCATCACGACGGAAACTACATCGCAACCGAAGAAACTTTGACCCGCCTGAACGGCGAAGATCGGGTTGCATTTCGCTACGCCGGGAATGTGAATGGTTCGGCCGAGAATATCGCCGGAATACTGTCAGAAAACCGCAGAGTTCTGGGTCTGATGCCGCATCCCGAACGCGCCGCTGATCCCGTTTTGGGCGGCTCGGATGGTGCCGGAATGTTTCAAACTCTTGCAAGAACAAGCGTCAACGCTTGAGCCGCGGCCACCAAGCCCCTAGATTCCCGATATGAGCGATACAGGCTCAAACACAAAAGAAGATCTCGAACGCTCGCGTTGGCCAATGCGGGCGATGATGATCCTTGTCATCTCGGTGGCAGTTTCCGTCGTTTGGATCACAAACCAACTTCTGACCGAGCGGTTTACCGAAAGCACACGTTCGCGTGCCGAAGTCCGCCTTGCCCTTTATTCCGGAAACATCTTCAGCGAGTTGCAGCGTAATCAGATTGTGCCGCAACTTCTGGCCCGCGATCCCACATTGATCGACGCCCTGAACTCCAGAAACTTCACCCAGTCTTCCGAACGTCTGGTGTCGTACCGAGACGAGATTGGCGCGGCCAGCATCATATTGCTTGAGGATGGTGGAAATGTTGTCGCGGCAACCAATACCGATCAATTCAACTCAAACCACGGCGAAGCGCCTTACTATCTTGAAGCCCTGGAAAGCTCAGCAACGGTTTTCACCACCAGCGTGACGGACTCTGGTGTTCGGCTGTTTTCATACTCTCGCAAAATGGAGTCAGAGGGCGAGATTATCGGCGTCATCGTTGTCGAACTTAATCTCGCGCAATTTGAAACTGCCTGGGCAGGCTTCACCGACGCGGTGATGGTCACGGATAGCGAAGGCACCATCTTGTTATCTACCGAAAGCCGGTGGCGTGGTCTGACCGAAGACGAAGCGCTAGAGCTTCGCTCGGCGCCTACAGCTATTCAACGTGCAATCCGGGCAACCACCGACTGGTCGGCACTGCCGATTGACGCCTACGTTAGAGGACAGGCGGTTATGCGGCAGGAGACCCGGATTGGATTTCAGGGCTGGCGCATGGCCAGTTTCACGACCTATGCCGGTGTTCGCGAGCGTGTGAACGCATTTATCGCGCTCGAGATCATGGGTTTCGCCATCATATTGGCGGTTGGATTTTATTTGGCCAGCCGCAAAGCCACGTCACGACTGGTGTTCTTTCAGCGCGAGTCGGCAGAGCTTCGCCAGTTGAACATCGCTTTGCAGCGGGAAATCGCTCAGCGTGAACAGGCCGAGAGACACCTTGAAGTGGCCGAACAAACGCTGCAGCAAAGTTCGAAACTGGCGATCCTGGGTGAGATGTCTGCGGCGGTCAGCCACGAATTGAATCAGCCCCTGGCGGCAATGAAAACATATCTGGCCGGAGCGAAACTGTTGTTGCAAAGACGTCGCCCCGATGAAGCCCTGACATCGTTCCAGCGAATTGATGACTTGATCGAACGTATGGGTGCGATCACACGCCAGCTAAAGTCCTATGCGCGCAAGGGCGGAGACGCATTTGAAGCAATAGACGTTAGGGATTCGGTTTCCAGCGCGCTGTCCATGATGGAGCCGCAGCTTCGTCAAAGGTCCATGGCAATCTCTGCTTCGCTGCCGCGCGAACCTGTGATTGTCGCCGCTGATCGCATTCGCCTTGAGCAAGTTCTGATCAACCTGCTGCGTAATGCACTGGACGCAACCAAAGGTATTCCCGAGCCCGAAGTGACGGTGATCCTTTCGGTCTCTGACGAGGTGCTTGTTACCGTTCGCGACAACGGTGTTGGCATTGACGATCTGGAGAACCTGTTCGAGCCGTTTTACACAACCAAGGCACCCGGCGACGGTGTCGGGTTGGGGCTTGCCATTTCGTCTGGTATCGTAAACGACCTCGGTGGGCGTCTGACTGCTTCGAATGGGCAGAAGGTCGGTGCGGTTTTTGAAATCAGCTTGCCATTGGCTGCATCAGCGGCAGGGCGGGCGGCAGAGTAACGCTAGAAGAGGTTCTTCATGGCTCAGGCAATGAAAATCGCCATCGTTGATGACGAACAAGACATGCGGCAATCCATCAGCCAATGGCTGGCGCTATCTGGGTTCGACACTGAAACATTTCCCAGCGCCGAAGATGCGCTAAAAAACCTGGGGTCAGATTATCCCGGTGTAGTGGTCTCGGACATCAAGATGCCAGGTATGGACGGGATGATGTTCCTGAAGCGCCTGATGAGCGTCGACAGCGCCCTTCCAGTCATCATGATCACTGGCCACGGTGATGTGCCAATGGCTGTCGAGGCAATGCGCGTTGGGGCGTTTGATTTCCTTGAAAAGCCATTCAACCCTGATCGCATGACTGAACTTGCCAAAAAGGCGACAAATGCCCGGCGGCTGACATTGGACAATCGCGCGTTACGGCGCGAGCTGTCGGACGGCTCTGGCATTATCAAGCGATTGATTGGCGCCTCGCCGGTTATGGAACGGCTTCGCGAAGACATACTTGATTTGGGCCAGGCCGATGGTCACGTATTGATCGAAGGCGAAACAGGCACGGGCAAAACGTTGGTGGCCCACGCACTTCATGCCGTTGGCGCGAAGGCCGGCAAAAAGTTCGTGCTGTTCTCCTGTGCCGCTCACGACGAGGAAACGCTGGCGAAACGCCTGTTCGGGCCAATCGAAGACGGTGACCGGTTACCACTTTTGGAACAAGCCCGCGGCGGGACATTGGTTCTGGAAGACATCGAAGCGATCCCCGAACGTTTACAAGCCAGATTGCTAACCTGGATGAACGAGCAGGGAACTCCTGCCGAGACGCGCATTGTCGCGATCTGCAACTTGCAAGAGGCCGGACGGACCTGCGAAGACGCTCTGCGCCCCGATCTGTTCTATCGATTGGCAGCGATGAAAATTACATTGCCGCCGTTGCGCCAACGCGGCGAGGATATATTGGCGCTGTTCCAAAAGTTCTCGGATCAGTTTTCGGAAGAATACGGCTGCGATACACCCGAAATAACGGCGCAGGAAGCGGCGCAATTACTGCAAGCTCCATGGCCCGGTAATGTCCGTCAGCTTCTAAACATCGCTGAACGCGCAGTGCTTCAGGCCCGTCGCGGTACCGGCACCATTGCTTCGCTGCTGATGGCCGATAACGATGAAATCGACATGAGTGTCACCACTGAGGGCAAGCCGTTAAAAGAATATGTCGAAGCCTTCGAGCGCATGTTGATCGACAACACAATGCGCCGGCACCGCGGCTCCATCGTAAATGTCATGGAAGAATTGTGCCTTCCGCGGCGGACATTGAACGAGAAAATGGCGAAATACGGTCTTCAAAGATCGGAATACTTGTAAATTTCCAACATTTTCCTCATTGCCCCAAGGGCGTTGTAAATAGGGTTCAGCGGTGTTCATTTACCGCTGGAGCTGATTTCAGACGAAATTCATCATTGTAATTTAACTGCTTCCGCACTTATGTTGTGTCGGAAGGGTTTTGTTTGGTGATTTACCCAACGACACCTTCTAAAAGTTTCGCTGTTCCAGTAGTTTAGGTCGCGATTTACGACCAACTGGTCCGGCATATGGCTGATGAAGCCAATTGATGGAATTGCCCGTGACGCGCGAGATTGCGACGCCGGGCCATGAACGGGCGCCTCGACCGCGAGGCGTCGGAGAAGAAACGCGATGACGCGCGTATTGGAAAGTTTTCAACTATCCCCGATCCGAAAGGATCGGCGCGAGACGCATGATTTGCGTCGCATCGCCTTAATCAGCCGCAACTTAATCAGCCGCAACCGAAATCGTCTTTTCGCCACCCGCGAAGGACCTGTTGTGTTGCGCGGAAAGTTAACATGTCAAAGAAAATGCTTATCGATGCCACCCACGCCGAGGAGACTCGGGTCGTGGTGGTTGACGGAAACAAGGTCGAGGAATTTGATTTTGAGTCCGAAAACAAACGGCAACTTGCCGGAAATATATATCTTGCCAAGGTAACACGGGTCGAACCGTCGCTTCAGGCGGCGTTTGTAGACTACGGCGGCAATCGCCACGGTTTCCTGGCTTTCTCGGAAATCCACCCTGATTACTACCAGATTCCCGTCGCGGATCGCGAGGCTTTGCTGGCCGAAGAAATGGCCTATGCCGAAGCCGAAGCAGCCGAGGAAGACAAACCAAAGAAGCGTCGTGGACGCGGACGCGGCAAGTCAAAAGCGGCAGAGGCGACCAAGGATGAGACGGTAACTGCCGAAGTTCCGGCAGAAGAAACACCAGCAGAAACCGAAGCCGCCGAAAGCGGCGAGGATGTTAAGCCTCAAACAGAGGCCGAAGTTGCTGCTGCTGACGATGCGGTTGTCGAGCCGGTTGCCGAAGAAGCGGGGTCGTCTGAATCTGAGGAAGCAGGGGCAAACGCTGAAAAACCGGAAGAGACGCCAGCCGAAGCCAAGTCGTCCGAGGAGTCCACGGCAGAAGAACCTGTTGCGGAAGACGCTTCAACTGAGGCGCCAGCTGATGGTGCTGATGCGAAATTAGCGGCAATTCCGGGTATGGACGTCGTCGATCTTGATGACAGCGATGACGAAGACCCCGCGTTTGAAGAAAAAGAATCTGCGTCCGATAAGGACTCGTCCATCGAGTCGGTGGCTGACGACGACACAACCGAAGAAATCCGCCCACGGCGCAAGCAACGTCCTCGCCGGTATAAGATCCAAGAAGTCGTTAAAGTTCGCCAGATCCTTTTGGTTCAGGTGGTCAAGGAAGAGCGTGGTAACAAAGGTGCTGCCCTGACGACTTACCTCAGTCTAGCCGGTCGTTATTGTGTATTGATGCCGAATACCGCCCGTGGCGGTGGTATCAGCCGCAAAATCACCAATGCATCTGACCGCAAGAAACTGAAAGAAATCGCGACCGAAATCGACGTGCCGCGCGGTGCGGGTTTGATCATTCGGACAGCTGGGGCAAAGCGCACCAAGACCGAGATTAAGCGAGACTATGAATACCTTCAGCGCATGTGGGAACAGATCCGTGAATTGACTTTGAAGTCGATTGCACCTGCGCAGATTTATGAAGAAGGCAACCTGATCAAACGCTCAATCCGTGACTTGTACAGCCGCGAGATTGAAGAAGTGCTGGTCGAGGGCGAGCTTGGATATCGCACCGCCAAAGACTTCATGAAGATGATCATGCCAAGCCACGCCAAGAACGTGAAGTTCTATGCCGAGCCAATGCCGCTTTTTGCGCGCTATCAGGTGGAAAGCTATCTGGCGGGCATGTTCAATCCGACGGTCCAGCTTAGGTCTGGTGGTTACATCGTGATTGGTGTGACCGAAGCACTGGTTGCGATTGACGTTAACTCGGGCAAGGCGACGAAGGAAAACTCGATCGAGGAAACGGCGCTGAAAACCAACCTTGAGGCTGCGGAAGAAGTGGCCCGACAGTTGCGTTTGCGCGACCTCGCTGGGTTGATTGTGATCGACTATATCGACATGGAAGAACGCCGGAACAACTCGGCGGTCGAAAAGCGATTCAAGGATCGCTTGAAGACAGATAGTGCCCGTATTCAGGTGGGCCGCATCTCTGGATTCGGCTTGATGGAGATGTCACGCCAGCGACTGCGCCCCGGCATGCTGGAGGCCACGACGCAACCTTGTCCGTCCTGCCATGGCACGGGCCTGATCCGTTCGGACGACAGTCTTGGTCTGACCATTTTGCGTCATTTGGAAGAAGAGGGCGTGCGCCGTCGTTCGCGCGAGGTTCTTGTCAAAGCGCCGGTTTCGATCATCAACTTCCTGATGAACCACAAACGCGAACATATAGCCCAGATCGAAGCGCGCTATGGTATGGCCGTGCGCCTTGAGGCCGATCCGTTCCTGGTTTCGCCAGACTTCACGGTAGAAAAGTTCAAGACCGCGACGCGTGTTATTGATACCAGTGCACCGGTTGTTTCGGTCGATGCCTCGCTGATGGCGGAGATTGAAGAAGAATTGGCCGAAGAGGCCGTAGCGGAAGCAGCTGCAACACCTGAAGCAGATGAAGGCGAAGAGCGTCCGAAGAAAAAGCGCCGTCGTCGTCGTCGTCGTCGTGGCGGCAATCGCGATGGCGAAGCGCAGGCTCAGACAGCCGAAGGGCAGGGCGAGACTGCCGATGTTGCCGCCACTGAGCAAGCCGCAGAGGCCGATGCCGAGCCAGCGGAAGCAGCCGAGGTGCCTGATGCGCCGGAAGCTGAAGAAGCTAAACCGAAGAAACGCACTCGTACCCGTCGTAAAAAACCTGCGAAGGATGCCGAAGTGGCTGCCGAAGCTACGCCTGAGGCTGCTGCCGAAGAGGCACCGTCCGAAGAGGTGAAGGCAGACACCGCTGAAGTGCAGGAAGAAGAGAAGCCAAAGAAACGAACCCGCAGCCGGGCCAAGAAAAAACCGGCCGCTGAGGAAGCTATGGCAGACGCGACACCTGTTGAATCGGCACCTGTCGAGGCCAACGGCGCCGCGGTTGTGGCCGAGGCCCCCGCGGTTGAAGCTGCGCCAGAGCCAACACCTGAACCCGCAGTCGTCGCTGAGGTGGCTGAAGCACCGGCGGAGCCTGCAAAGCCCCGTCGTCGTGGTTGGTGGTCAGTCGGTAAAGGCTAAGCGCGCGAGTTGCGACGAATGAAATAGGTCTGCACGCTGGTTTCCGTCCTTGACGATACCAGCGTGTGGCCTTGTTCATTGCAAAAATGCGGAACGTCGACGACCGCAGCCGGGTCATCGGCAATCATTTTCAGCACAGAGCCTTCGGCCATGCCCCGCAGCCGTTTCGCGGCTTTCAAGACGGGCAAAGGACACAAGAGTCCTGTAGCATCAAGTTCCTGATCAAATTCCATGCGCAAACCGCTAGACCTCATGTTACAGAATGTCCACCGAGTTGTGAGGCATCGTGTCGTGACCTTTTGCGTTGGAATGCCTAAGTCGGGACTGAAGGGGGATGCCCTATGATCGGTATCGACATTTTTGACGCCTCTCTGCTGCCCGCGATGATGGTCGCGTTGGCGGCCGGAGTATTGTCGTTCCTAAGTCCCTGCGTGCTGCCCATTGTGCCGCCATACATCGCCTATATGAGCGGAGTGACCGTTTCAGATATGGATGGAGGCGAGAGTGCACAGCGTCGCCGAACGATGGTTTCCGCCGCATTCTTTGTTCTGGGCTTGTCTACCGTGTTTATGATCCTGGGCTTTACTGCCTCGGCATTCGGACGGTTCTTTCTGACCAATCAGGATTGGTTTGTCATCGCCGCAGGGGCGGTGATCATGATTTTTGGCGCGCATTTCCTGGGCATTTACCGCATAGGGTTCATGGATTGCGAGTTGCGCGTAGATGCAGGTGATAGGGGTGGGTCTTCGTTTGGGGCTTATATTCTGGGTCTGGCCTTTGCATTTGGATGGACTCCCTGTATAGGTCCGATCTTGGGTGCCATTCTGTCCATCGCAGCCTCAGAAGCGGACGTAGCTCGTGGGACGACATTGCTGGCCGCTTATGCGGCTGGGCTTGGCATTCCATTCTTGTTGGTTGCGGCCTATTTCCCTCGCATGAAGGGTCTGATGGCGTGGATGAAACGTCATATGGAACGGATTGAGCGGATCATGGGGCTGTTGTTGTGGACCGTCGGACTGCTGATGCTGACCGGTAGCTTCACCGATTTTAGCTGGTGGTTGAACGAACAGTTTCCGGTATTGCAGACATTTGGCTGAGTCAGCACCCATTGTTTCCAACATCTGCCAAGACTCTTGATTGATCGCATTTCTGGCAGAATCGGGGTTCTCGGAAGGCATTCCTTACGATAACGTCTCGGCTATGAGGCCAATGGGGAAATCACGGGTGGGCCGACGCCGGGTTTTCTACATTCCCGGCTATGATCCCTATCCGCCCCGTCGATATCGCGAACTGTATCGGAGCGAGAGTCAGCGACAGGCTGAAATCTCAGGATACGAAATCGACCAAAAGTCTGAGCCGGGAGATACTGGCTGGCGCGTCCGGTATCGAGGGCACGGCGGTCAATCGATGGCGAAGATCGACGTCCTGGTTTAGAGCGATCTTGTACAGGGCTCGATGCGCGCGGGTATTGCTGGCACTTATGCGGCTTTGGTCAAGACCGCATGGACTTACATATCCTCGGGCACGTTGCGCCGTTTGACCTGGCTTCGAAAAGGGCCGGTAGTTGCGGCCCTCTATCCCGTAGTCATGCTAATAACGCAGATGCTCTTGAGCTTGTTGGGTGCGACCATCGTCGCGGGCGTGGCGGCTTGGGCAACCATTGGTGCGGCAGGTTCATTGGCGAGCACTCTCGGCGTGACATTGGATTCCGGCGGATGGACTGCATTGCTGGTGAGCGCCGCTGTTTTCTGGCTTTTGTTTCCGCTGCTTACCATCCATGCGCTTAGATGGTTCAAGGGCTGGGATCATAAGACGTTTGCCTACTATCTGATGCATGACTATGCCTATACAGCGTCCCGAAATGGCGCATACCCCGATGAAATTGAAGCACGTCTGCATGAGTTTCGTCACCGCATAGAAGCAGCTTTGCGTGAAGACATTGATGAGGTTCTGATCGTTGGTCACAGCTCCGGTGCTCAAATGGCTGCGTCTATCGTCGCTGACATCGTGAGGCTTAAACGCGTTGGCGAAAAAGGACCGGCCCTTTCGTTGCTTACGCTTGGACAGGTCATTCCAATGGTCAGCTTTTTGCCGAACGCCAAGCGATTGCGGCGGGATTTACGGCTTTTGTCGACATCGCAGGAAATCACATGGCTGGACGTTTCAGCACCAGGTGACGGGTGCTGTTTTGCGCTGTCTGATCCGGTTTCGGTATCGGGGGTTTCGCTAGGGCGCGAACAACAATGGCCGTTGATTATCTCCGCAGCGTTTTCAGACACACTATCCAAAGAGACATTAAAGAAGTTGAAACGCCGCTATTTCCGGCTTCATTTTCAATATCTCTGCGCGTTTGAAAAGCCTCGTGACTATGACTACTTTGCCATAACCGCTGGGCCGCTGAGCCTGGGCGCTCGGTATCGTGGGCGACGGCCATCGGCCAGCCGGATCGACGTGGTTGCGTCGCGGTTTACCTCAACTGTCTCATGATTGCGCCAAAGCCTGCCGCGCGGCCCGAAAAGATCTCTTTGTGGCGGTATTGGCGGTTGTTTCGGCGGGACATTTTGTCGGCGCAACCCGAGAAATTATATCGCGCGCGGATGGCTGAGTTTCGGACGCCGTTCTTTCGGTCTTTTCTGATCAATGAACCGGAGCTGATCCGGTTGGTGTTGCAAGAGCGACCCAAGGACTTCCCTAAGTCCAAGCGGGTGACGGCAGGGCTTCGGCCCTTGTTGGGGCAATCGGTGTTTGTGACCAATGGCGCGGTTTGGGAGCGGCAGCGTCGGATCATTGACCCGGCGTTTGAAGGTGGGCGCGTCAGGCAGAGCTTTGAAGCGATGTGGGCAGCGGGTTTGGCGGCGGCGGATCGGTTGGGCGAGGGCGACTGTGACGTCGAGGAATTGGCCAGCCATGCGAAGGCAGATGTGATCTTTCGCGCGCTGTTCTCGATTCCGATTGAGGATGCCGTTGCAGCGGAAACCTATAAGGAATTCAGGACTTTCCAACGCGCGCAACCGGTGGCCAATCTCGCGGCTCTGGTGCCGGGACTGCCGGTTATCCATCGTCGGGGTGCACGCGCGGCGGCGCGTCGGTTACGCGCGCTGATTGGCGAGATGGTGGCGCGGCGGCAGGCAGAGATTGCGGCTGGGACAGCGCCGGATGATCTGGCGACGAAGATTATGACGACGCCGGATCCAGAGACCGGTGAGGGGTTTGATGCGCAAGAAATGGTCGATCAGGTCGCTATCTTTTTTCTGGCTGGACACGAGACGAGTGCGGCGCTGTTGGGTTGGGCGATGTGGTTGTTGGCGGCTGCGCCTGATTGGGGAGAGCAGGTTCGCGGTGAGGCAATTGCGTTTGCGCAAGCGCCTGATTTCGCTGGGTTAAGCAAGATGGCGGTAACGCGGAATGTGTTGCGCGAGACGTTGCGACTGTATCCGCCGGTGCCGATGTTCGTGCGTGAGGCAACTGGTGCGGAGGAGTTTCGGGGCCGGTCGGTGAAGCGTGGATCGCAAGTGGTGATTTCGCCATGGCATCTGCATCGGCACGAGCGTCATTGGGATGAGCCGGATGCTTTTAACCCCGAGCGCTGGAATGGAACCCAGGCGAAAACAGCGGGGCGGGAAGCCTATTTGCCATTCTCCAGTGGGCCGAGGGTGTGTCCGGGGGCGGGATTTGCGATGGCGGAGGGTGCGGTTTTGCTGGCGGCGCTGATGTCGCGGTTTGAGTTTTCCATATTGGAAACACCGGTGCCGGTGGCGCATCTGACCTTACGGTCACGGGATGGAATACGGCTGGCGGTCAAACCGTTAGCGGCTGCGAAACCGGCGAAGGCAGAAGTATTTTCTGCCTAAAGCGCGTCTTGATAATGGGCCAAAACGTATAGGCGAATGGCGGAGGCGAGGCCGTATTTGGTGCCGCGCGATTCATCAATTTCGGCGGCTAATTCGTTGATTGCACGCTCTTTCTCGGAAGCAATTTTTCGAAAGGCGTCCCAGAATTCATCTTCCAGAGACACCGAGGTTCGGTGTCCGCGCAATGTGAGGGATCGCTTGACCGGACGGCTCATTCCGGGTCGCGTTTATGGTCGTCTACCTGTTTTTGGGCCTTCAATAGGGCAGCGGTGTCGGCTTGTTTCTGCGCTTTTGAACGCCCGAATTTCAGGGCGTTCGCATCGGCATTTTTACGCGAAGCCGCGCGGGTGTGTTCTTTACGTGCTTTGTTCAGATTAGCAGGAGTGCCGCTCATGATTTGGGTCCGATCATCTGTTCGGGGCGCACGACCTGATCGAAGGTGGCCTCGTCGACGAAGCCGAGGCGGATCGCCTCTTCTTTCAGGGTGGTGCCGTTCTTGTGGGCGGTCTTGGCGACCGTGGTGGCGTTGTCGTAGCCAATTGTGGGGGCCAGCGCAGTGACCAGCATCAGGGATTCACGCATTAGCTGGTCTATCCGGCTTTCATTGGCGCGAATGCCGCTGACGCAATTGTCGGTGAATGCGACGCAGGCGTCGCCGATAAGTTGCATAGATTGCAAAACGTTATAGGCCATCATGGGCTTGTAGACGTTGAGTTCGAAGTGGCCCTGGCTGCCGGCGAACCCGACGGCGGCGTCGTTGCCGATGACATGGGCGCAGACCTGGGTCATCGCCTCGCATTGGGTGGGGTTTACTTTGCCGGGCATGATGGATGAGCCGGGCTCGTTTTCCGGCAATAACAACTCATAAAGACCACAGCGCGGGCCGGAACCCAGAAGACGGATGTCGTTCGCGATCTTGAACAGGGCTGCTGCGGCTGCTTTCAGCGCGCCGGACATGGCGACCATGGCATCGTGAGCGGCCAAAGCCTCGAATTTATTCGGGGCGGTTACGAATGGCAGGTCCGTGATGCGCGCCATATTGGCGGCAACTTCTTCGCCCCAGCCAGGACGTGTGTTTAAACCGGTGCCAACAGCGGTGCCGCCTTGGGCCAATTCGTATATGTCACCGAGCGCCGCTTCGACGCGTTCGATGGATTTTGCCACTTGATGGGCGTAACCCGAAAATTCCTGTGCCAGTGTCAGCGGCGTTGCATCCATTGTGTGGGTGCGACCGATTTTGATGATACCGTCAAATTCCTTAACTTTCGCTTCCAGCACCGCGCGCAGCTTGTTTAGCCCGGGCAAAGTAACGTCGCGGGCGGTCATGGCAGCTGATATGTGCATGGCGGTCGGGAACGTGTCGTTCGACGACTGGCCCATATTGCAATGATCATTCGGATGCACCGGGTCTTTCGAGCCGATGGTGCCGCCCATGATCTCAATCGCGCGGTTGGCGATAACTTCGTTGGCGTTCATGTTTGATTGGGTGCCGGAACCGGTTTGCCAGACCACAAGCGGGAAATGATCGTCCAATTTGCCGGTCACCACTTCGTTGGCGGCTTCGATGATGGCATCGGCCTTTTCGGCGGCCAGCACACCGGCGGCTTTGTTGGCTTCGGCGCAGGCTTGCTTGATCACGCCCAGCGCGCGCACGACGGCGACCGGCTGTTTTTCCCATCCGATTGGGAAGTTGATCAGGCTGCGTTGGGTTTGCGCGCCCCAGTATTTATCACTTGGGACCTCTAGGGGGCCAAAGCTGTCTGTTTCGGTACGGGTCTGGGACATGGCAACTCTCCTCGGGGTGGACCGAAGAGAGGTGTAGGCAAGCGACCGGTTGGGTGCAACCGGTCTTGTTGACGCTAGTGATTAGGCCAGTCGGCGCGCAGTGGCGACTGATAAGCCGGGATCGCCCTGAAGCATGACGGCAAGTCCGGTTTTCATTCGCTGAAAGCTGTCACCGTAAAAGTAGAATATCGTCCGGTCGGCGCGTTGCGCCCAGCCGCGGTTGACGCAAACCCCATCAATGGCTTTCGAGCATGCACTGGCAACGACACGGCGATGATCTGCGTCAGGGGCCAGTGCGGTTGGAACGCTGAGTTCAAGGCCTTCGGTTGCGCCGAAAACCATCGGCTGGCCACCATCTGAAAGGCGGATCGAAGACCCTAGTGGCGCATGGAGATGCTCAAGGTATTCTGCGACCGTTTTCAGGCCAGCCTGACTGGCGTCGCGCAGGCCAAGATACAACGTAACACCGCATATGTCGCCGGGCGCGCTTTCATGCGCTCTGACGCTGGTTACGCCCCCAAGGCTGGTGGCAACCATTTGGCGGCTTAAGGGTTCGCCAAACACTTTTTTAGCGTCCCGGTGCCCCATGCGCACAGGCAATCGCACCTCGGCGGGTGTGACGTGCAGAGTTACATTCTTTTTGACGATCAGATCGCGGAAAAACATCAGGCTATCCCCATTAACTCGTGTCAGAGAGTCGCAAAGGAATATGTCCAGAGGCGTCGAAATTCGCGGCGGAAATGTGGCGGATTACTTGCGGAAACTGTCCAGGCTGACGACCTCGGCGTCGCCTTTGGATTTTGGCTCGTCATCCATTTCTTCTTTGGAAACAGCCACTACGGGCGAGGGCGTGGTTTCTTCTTCTTCGTCATCTTCCTGGGACTCGAAACGCAGGCCGAATTCGACAGACGGATCCACGAATGTACGAATGGCATCGTAAGGGATGTAGAGCGGTTCCGGCGAATCGCCAAAATTGAGGGTGACGGCAAAGCCGTCGTCGGTCACATCCAGGTTGTCGAACCAATGCTGCATAACCACGGTCATTTCTTCGGGGTAGCGATCAGAAAGCCAATCGGCAATCTCGACATCGGGGTGCATGGTGTCGAAGGTGATGAAGAAATGATGCTCGCCGGGCAGGCCATTTTCCGCGATGTCGTCCAACACCTTGCGGATCAGGCCACGCATGGCACCATGCATCAGTTTTCCGTAGTCGATCGTTCGGTCCATTTCGCCTCCCGGGGATTGGTCCCAGCATAGAAGAATCCCTTCCGATGGGAAGGCGATTTACGTGGAATTTTCAATGGGGTGAGATGAGGTTTTTGGAAGGGTGGCGTGCGGTGATGTTCTTATGCGGACGTCCGCTCTGAGCCCAAAATAGCAGATGCTGCGCAGTACTCGAATGTCGGCAATGCGAGAAATTCCTAGTTTAAATACACACCAGTAACAAACACTCCACGGTATTTACTGAGGGTTCAGTCCTTCAAAACAAACTCTAGCAGGTAAGATGCTTTTGATAAAACTTCTTTCATTTGGCCGTAGAACACGACGGCGGCGGGCGAGCGGTCAAATTTTCCATAGACTTGAATGACGACTTGGTTTTCCCTCTGCTCGGGGTAGTCGGAGTCCAATTAGCTATTCTCAATGTACTTGAGGTAGCAATTGACCTTCTCTTGTAGTTGCCAAAGGTGCTCATCATCAGACTTTCCGCCAACCCATTCCAGATGGTCCGTGATAATCAGGCGGGTCGTTTTTTCTGTCTGACTGACCTGAATGATATCCACGGAGTTTGGGTCCGATATACTCATAGAAAATTTCAACCTCTTTCTTTACGTGCGTGTGACTAGCGCACTCAAGACAGTCGATCAAAGGCAGACCTTTGATAGTCAATGGCGAACGGCAGCTAAATCCCGCAGAGCCGACACTGCGTTGCCTTTTCGCACAAAATCAACTTCGACACCCAAATGATGATTTTACGAGACACTTCGTGGACTTCCGTTGCCAAGTGCTCAATTTTTTTGAGATGAAAGTGCAGGCTTCTGTTGCCAGGTGCCTGCGAACCCCGCCCTAGACTGCAAAGCCTAGGGACTTAGATTTCAATAGTTCCGACTGCTTACGCTGCCATCGCCATTGGAGCTTTGTTGTCATTTGCAACTAGCTTTAACGGACCGATATCGGTGGTACCTCACCGAGACAAAGCAAACCCCTTTAGACGTCCGTCGATCCTATTTCGTCCCCATGATCCCCAAATGAAGGATGTTTGGTGGAGACGCCGGGTACCGCCCCCGGGTCCGATCCGCTTATTACGAGCGCGTTTATGTCCATAGTCCCGTTGCCGGAACGTAGTGAATATAGGGGCTGAGGCGACGGTTTGAAAGGGTGATTTGTGTCGAAGGTCGATTGTTTGGGCAGCTGTTGCTCTTGACGGCTGAGGGCTTTGAGACAAGGGTATGACCCATGATTACGCAAGAGCATTGCCACAATATGGCGCGGTATAATCGGTGGCAGAACCAAAGTTTGTTCGGGGCTGCTGATGGAATTAGTGACGAAGCCCGGAGACTGGACAGAGGGGCATTTTTTGGTTTGATCCATCGCACCCTCAATCATTTGCTATGGGCGGATGTGAGTTGGATGAGCCGGTTTGATGATTGGTCGCCGCCGGATGTCTATTTCGATGATGCGCCGAACTGGATTGGTGAGTGGACTGATATGCAGGCCCGTCGGGTTGATGTAGATGCGCGGATTTATGAATGGTCACAGCGTGTTGCGACAGATGACTTAATGCAGAAAATCCACTGGATTCATCGCGAGTCCGGCAAAGACGTCGAAGCCGTATTCGGTTATGCCGTCAACCATATGTTCAACCATCAGACCCATCATCGGGGTCAGGCGAACGCCATGGTGACGGCGGCCGGTGGTGTTCCGAGGGTGACCGATTTTTTCATGATGCCGGCGGACGCGTAGGCCCTTGAAGCAGATCGAGATCAACGGCCGGCAACTGGCTTATCGCAAGGGGGGCGACGGTGAAACGATCATCGCGCTGCACTGTTCGTCCAGCCATTCGGGCCAGTGGAAGCCGTTGATTAGCGCTTTGGAGCAAAATGCGCGCGTTATTGCGCCCGATATGCACGGATATGGGCGAAGTGAGTCATTTGTCGTGGATGGACGCCCGTGGTTTGAGCATGATGCGGAATATGTCTTAACACTGATTGAACAAAGCGACCGGCCTGTGCATCTGGTTGGGCATTCGTTGGGTGCAGCGTTGGCGTGCTTTGTCACTCGATCCCGGCCCGAAGCGGTTGCAAGCCTGACGATGATTGAGCCGGTTTTGTTTGCATTGCTGGAGGAGGCTGAAGCGCCTGAGGTGAAGGATGCCTGGTGGATTTCGTCGACTCTTCATGGGTTGTTGCGAGTTGGGCGCCAGGAAGAGGCGGCGGAAACGTTCGTGGACTTTTGGGCTGGGTCTGGCAGTTGGGACGCGACGGAAGACCACGTCAAAGCCTATGTTATACAGACAATTGGGCGCGTTGCTGACGATTGGGCCGGGATGGCGCAATTACTGGAAGGACAGGTTCGGCTGGCGGATATTGCCAGTTTGAAGATGCCGGTATTGATGATGCGGGGCACGGAAACACGGGCTTCGGCCTCGCGGATCGTGGATTTGATGTTGGAGCGGTTGCCGGATGGGCGGTTGGTCGAGTTTTCTGGTCTGGGACATATGGCGGCTGTCACGCATCCTGATATCGTGATGCCTGAAATCATTGGGTGGCTGGATGGTCATCTTAAGCAAAGTTAACGACGGGGAGACGGCGACATGCGGGCATTGCTGGTGGAAAAGGACGACGAGGGCAAAACGAGCGCCTCGGTTCAACAGATTGGCGAGGACCGTTTGCCAAAGGGCGATGTGACCGTTGCTGTGGAGTATTCGACCGTTAATTATAAGGACGGATTGTGCGTTGGACCCGGTGGCGGGCTGGTGCGGAATTACCCGCATGTGCCGGGCATTGATTTTGCGGGCACAGTCGAGGTCAGCGACGATGCGCGGTATGCCGCGGGCGATAAGGTAGTCTTAACTGGTTGGCGCGTGGGCGAGGCTTACTGGGGCGGATATGCTGAAAAGGCGCGGGTGAATGCCGACTGGCTGGTTCCGTTGCCGGATGGTTTGACGACGCGGGCGGCGATGGCGGTTGGCACGGCTGGCTTTACGGCGATGCTGGCGGTTATGGCGTTAGAAGATCATGGGATGAAGCCCGATCAGGGCGAGGTTTTGGTGACCGGCGCCGCCGGGGGCGTGGGGTCGGTGGCGACGGCGATATTGGCGAACCTCGGCTATGAGGTGGCGGCGGTGACGGGGCGGCCGGAGACGGGCGATTACCTGAGCGGGCTGGGTGCCAGCCGGATCGTGGCGCGCGAAGAACTGAACGAGACCGTGAAAAGGCCATTGGAAGCAGAGGCTTGGGCAGGCTGTGTGGATGCGGTTGGTGGTGCCATGCTGGCGCGGGTTCTCGGGCAGATGAAATATGGATCATCTGTTGCGGCTGTTGGACTAGCAGGGGGTGCGGGGCTGCCTGCGACGGTCATTCCGTTCCTGTTGCGCGGCGTTAATCTGTTGGGGATCGACAGTGTGATGCAGCCTTATGATAATCGCGTGCGGGCCTGGGAACGGGTGGCGCAAAACCTGCCGATGGATAAGCTGGAAGGCATGGTCCAGCCTGCAACGCTAGGCGATTTGCCGCGTTTGGGGGCGGAAATTTTGAAGGGGCAAGTTAAAGGGCGCGTGGTCGTCGATGTGAACGCCTAAGCGCCTTGTTTTACGGGACCAGATCGCCAAAAAAGCCGCCAACGAAGCGCGTGTTGCCGTCCAGCGGGGTGGTGAAATTGCCTTCGAATGTGCCGATTAAGTTTTCGTGACCAGCCCCATAGAGCCAGCCTTCGACATCTGTTCCGTTCAGCGGGACATTTGCGACGGGATTGATCAAGTCATCGTATGTGGCGATGAGAGTGCCGGAGACTTCGTTGCCGGTCAGCGTGCCTGCGGGGAAGACGTCGATTGTGATGGTTTCGCCAACGCCGCCGAGCATTTCGCCATGGTAGACAAAGCCGGAAAACAGGTTGTTGGCGAAATCCACTTCTAAGTTCGATGTGCCGCTTTCGACATTAACGGTACCGATGCCGTCGGTGACGATGAGTTCGCTGGTGCCTTCGAATTGGGCGAAATCAACGGTTGGTACATCGGCCGGATCGGTTTGGAAGCCATAGGCACCGATATAGACGCTGGAGTCGGAAATAATGTTAGATCCCAATGACCTGAGAGCCGGGGATAAATCGATCTGCGTCGATGAAATATCGATTCTTTCGTATTCACCTGGGGTCAAAGTTTCATTCAGAAGATAGGTGCGGCCATCGACCGAAACCTCGATTTCGGTAGCGCTAATGACTTTGATTGAACCGGTTCCACGAGTTGGATTCAGGGTGCCGCTGGCATCGACGCCAAGATAGCGGAAAGGGAATGTTTTGCCGATGTAGTCAGCAGCATTAATTGGTGCACCATCTGCCAAAACCGGGGCGACGACCGAGGTGCCGCCACCGCAAGCTGAAAGAGTGACTACTGAAAAAATTCCAGCGATTGCAGCTGGTTTGTTCCAAAATTTCATTCCCATATCCCGATACTATGCTTTGAGTTGAGTTCCATGTTTGCAGCTTGATGCTGGCGAATGCTGCGGGAAATACTGCAGGACATCTAGGCGAAACTGCAGGTGCATTGGTCCGAGCATGGGGGATATTGCCAAGAACCGTTAATGATGCGTGCGGGGTGTGGGTGTTGCGCGCAAAGGGCGAAATCGTAAATGTGTTGTTTCGTTGGGGTTTCGGTCAATTTGACCGTGTCTGTATCACGTCGGTATTACGTCGGTATCGCGTCGGTATTTTTGTCGGTGAGGCGGGGTCTTGCCGCTGATTTCGCGTCGCAGGTTAACGGTTCTTACCGCGCTGTTAAGGATTTGCCGGAGTGGGTATGGCCAGACCATTGACTTCGATTGTAAGTCCCGGTTGATCGGGAAAATCCATTTTGCCCGCAATCTGAAGATCGTCGTCGATTTGTGAAATCGCAAGCGTAGCTTTGGGGGCGTCTTCGGGGTCGGCGAACCCTCCGATACCGAGTGTGCCACTAGCAGTGAGGTCTGGAAGGGTACCGGAGATGGCGCCGGTAAATTCGATGGCCGGAAACGGGTCGAGTGCGGTTATGAGCGTGTCGCCTGATTGAGTGCCGTTGGAAGTCAGGAGCGCGAAAAAATCCAGTGTGCCGCTGGCCGCTCCACCGCGCGAGAGCGACAGTAGAAGCGACGTGTCGGCCTCTTCGGCGGTGGCGATGGTTTGGGTGGTTTCGTCAGCGATCGTCAATGTGAGCCTCTGAATTGTCCAGGATTGAGGGCTGTTCGCGGTGACTGCGCTGAGGCGCGCATTGCCTAGGGAAACGCCACCGGCGAGCGCCGCACACCATATGATTAGGGCGACCAGCGCGGGGATAACGTGGCGGCGGGCTGTTCCCGGGCCACGGGGTTTGCCTCGTGTCATGCGGGCCAGGGTGTCATCGCGGTCTATGATCGCGTGTTTCAACGCTCCGGCGATGTGCAGCAATATTGCAATTGCCAAGAGTTTGGTGGCCAGCCAATGAAAGCCACCCGAGAGTTCTGCCCAGGTGGCTGTTGTCGCGATAAAGGGCAAGGATTGCCCAAAGGGCCAAAGGATCGGGGCGAGGCCGGGAGACGCCGCGTGACTGATCCAACCAGAGAGCGGAACCGCGATGAGGGCAATCGTCAGCGTCCAATGTGTGGTTTCAGCAAGAGCGGTTTCCAGGCGGCGATCTGGGTGGATGGGAGCGGGTTTTTGTTGTGTGAGCGACCAGGGGATCCTCAGTATGCCTAATGTCAGAGCGGCGATACCAACGGTTTTATGAAGAGAAAACAGTGTGATGGCACGCGCAATCTCGGCATCGGTTGTGATGGGTGCACTGTTAGCGACCATGCCGAGGGGAAACGCTGTGAAGATCACCAATGCCGTTAGCCAATGTAAGGCACGGGTGAGGCTGCCGTAGGATTTTGCGTTGTTCGATAGGGCCATGGTGATAATCCCTTGCTGAAGGGGCGGTTTG
The DNA here is from genome assembly GCA_014075275.1 of Boseongicola sp. Lineage (NCBI taxonomy): Bacteria > Pseudomonadati > Pseudomonadota > Alphaproteobacteria > Rhodobacterales > Paracoccaceae > Boseongicola > Boseongicola sp. The sequence continues at coordinate 1,127,161 of CP046179.1, read as the reverse complement.
GCTGCTTGTTCCTGCCATTGTGGTGGGTTACGACCAATAAAACAACATGAGGGAGCAGTTTATGAGCCTGGCATTTGTATTTCCCGGACAGGGTGCGCAAACGATTGGCATGGGTCGCGACTTGGCCGAAGCCTATCCGGCGGCGCAGGCGGTTTTCGACGAAGTTGACGATGCGCTGGGCGAGAAGTTGTCTGCGCTGATCTGGGAAGGCGAACAGGACGAGTTGACTCTGACCCAGAATGCACAGCCAGCATTGATGGCGACATCATTGGCGGCGATGCGGGCATTGGAGGCCGAGGGGGTTTCGGTGACGGATGCGGCCTTTGTGGCCGGGCATTCGCTGGGTGAGTATTCAGCATTGGCGGCGGCAGGCGCGTTTTCGATTGCAGATACCGCACGTTTGCTGAGGCTGCGCGGCAAGGCGATGCAAGCGGCGGTTCCTGTGGGCGTAGGTGCCATGGCAGCAGTGCTGGGCCTGGATATCGATGCCGTGCGGCAGGTTGCGGCAGATGCGGCAGAGGGTGAAGTTTGTGCGGCTGCCAACGACAATGACCCGGCGCAGGTCGTTGTGTCTGGCCATAAAGGCGCGGTTGAGCGTGCAGCGGCATTGGCCAAAGAGCGGGGAGCGCGCCGCGCGTTGATGCTGCCGGTGTCTGCACCGTTCCATTGTTCACTGATGGCACCTGCGGCAGAGGCCATGGCTGAGGCTTTGGCCAACGTAGAGATGCGCGATCCGGCGGTTCCGGTGGTGGCCAATGTTCTGGCGCGGCCTGAAAACAGTGCTGCGGCCTTGTCCGGGCTATTGGTCGAGCAGGTCACCCATTCGGTGCGTTGGCGCGAGAGTGTGGATTGGATGGCAACCGAGGGCGATGTGACCGGATTCTGGGAGATCGGGGCGGGCAAGGCTCTGACTGGAATGATCCGGCGCATCGCTAAGGAGGCTGAGACGCGGGCGGTTGGCACATCGGCAGATGTGGCTACGGCGCTTGAGGCACGGGGCTAGGGGCGCTGCCCCCGCCGCCCTGGCGGGCGGCTCCCCCGGAGTTTTTCTGATCAGAAGAAGGATAAAAGCATGTTCGATTTGACAGGCAAGGCGGCATTGGTGACGGGTGCGTCTGGCGGTATTGGGGCGGCGATTGCACGTGGGCTTCATGCGCGTGGGGCGACGGTTGGTCTGTCTGGCACACGGGTTGAGCCGTTGGAGGCTTTGGCAGCAGAGCTTGGCGAACGCGCCCACGTGTTACCTTGCAATCTGAGTGATGCCGAGGCGGTGGCGGCTTTGCCGAAGGCCGCGACCGAGGCCATGGGCAGCGTTGATATTCTGGTCAACAACGCCGGGATCACGCGGGACAACCTGTTCATGCGGATGTCGGACGAGGAATGGGCATCGGTTTTGCAGGTCAATCTGACCTCGGCCATGATTTTGTGCAAAGGCGCGATCCGGGGCATGATGAAGGCACGGTGGGGGCGGATCATCAATATCTCGTCCGTGGTGGGCGCGACCGGCAATCCAGGCCAGGCAAACTATGCCGCGTCCAAGGCCGGTTTGGTCGGAATGTCGAAATCGTTGGCCTATGAGGTGGCCAGTCGCGGGATCACCGTGAACTGTGTGGCACCGGGGTTCATTACCACCGCAATGACTGACAAGCTGACGGACGATCAGAAGGGCGGGATATTGGCGCAGGTGCCTGCGGGGCGCATGGGGGATGCTGATGAAATTGCGGCGGCCGTGATCTATCTGGCCAGTCAGGAAGCCGCCTATACGACAGGCACAACGTTGCATGTGAACGGTGGAATGGCCATGTTGTAATCGCCGGTGTGCGACGATGGATACTATTTGCTTTCGCAAAATTTATGGTATAGGCGGCGCACATCTTGACCGGAGCACGGGGTGGTCCGGTTTCGTTGTCCCTGTGGGGCAGAAAAGTTAACACACGGGACAAAACCCCGAAGAATTGTGAGGAAATGACATGAGCGACATCGAAGATCGCACACGTAAAATCGTAGTCGAGCACCTTGGCGTCGAAGGCGACAAAGTAACTGAAAACGCATCGTTCATCGATGATCTGGGCGCTGACAGCCTGGACACTGTTGAGCTGGTTATGGCGTTCGAAGAAGAATTCGGAATTGAAATTCCTGATGACGCAGCCGAAACCATCCAAAGCTTTGGCGACGCTGTGAAATTCATCAAAGAAGCTTCCTGATCTAAATCGGATCAAGGCGAGAGACGGCGTTCCTTTGGGGACGCCGTTTTGCGTATTACGCGCATGTTTCGTCGCTCATTACGATTGTGCCCGACTTTCTCTTGTTAACCCTATGGAGGCCGTATGATCATTTATCCGACTATCGAATTGCAGAATGGCAAATGTGTCAGCCTGAACCGGGGTGTGATCGAAGATCCGATGATCTGGCATGTTGATCCGGTGAAAATCGCCGGTAGCTTTGCTGATTCTGGCGCGGAATGGATGCACGTCACCGATCTTGATGCCATTGATGGCAGCGACGGTAATTCCGAGTTGGTGGCCAAGATTATTCGCACGGCGGGCATTCCGGTGCAGCTGGGCGGTGGTTTCCGGTCGCGAGATCAGGTGGAATATTGGATCGACAAGGGGGCGGGGCGCATAGTTGTTGGTTCACTGGCGACGCGCGATCCGCAACTGGTGAAGGCGCTGGCCAAGTATTACCCGGATCAGATCGTATTGTCGGTGGATGTCTGGCGCGGTCAGGTGATGATGGACGGTTGGCGGCGGGCCTCGGCGTTTACGCCTGAAAGCTTTATCCAAGCATATGCCAATACGCCGTTTGCGGCCATTGTCGTGACCGATGTGGATGCAGACGTTGATAACACAGATGGCTCGATAGGGCTGATCACCGGGATCGCAGAATCAACCCGCACGCCGATTATCGGCAGCGGGTTTGTTCGCAACGTTGACGATATCTCGCGGTTGCAACTGCTGCGCAGTGTGTCCGGCGTGCTGATCGGACGGGCCTTGTTCCGCAAGGACGTTGATCTGGTCGAGGCTTTGGCGGCGGCGACTGACCGCGTTGAGCGTCAGGCAGAGTTTATCTGACACGACCCAAGCGGGCGGGAAAATGCCCGCCCGGCCCATTTCCCAGTGATTTCGGCCCGAATTGGGCTGAAAGCCGCCATAGGCGGCCTTGCCCATGGGTTGGGGGACGGGGTATCTCTTGGGAAAATACAAATACGAAATAGGGGTGCAGACATGCGGCGAGTGGTTGTTACAGGGCTTGGCATGGTTTCTCCGCTGGCGAGCGGTGTTGAAGCTACGTGGGAGCGCATTCTGGCGGGTCAATCCGGTGCCGGACAGATCACGCGGTTTGATGCGTCCCATCTGGCGACGACCTATGCGTGTGAAGTGCCACGCGGTGATGGCTCGGACGGGACATTTAATCCTGACGACTGGATGGAGCCGAAAGATCAACGCAAGGTCGATGAGTTCATTGTTTACGGGATGGCGGCCGCTGAACAGGCGGTGCAAGACGCGGGCTGGGCCCCCACAGATACCGAGAGCCTCGAGCGCACTGGCGTAATGATAGGGTCCGGCATTGGCGGTTTGCAGTCGATTGCGGAAACAGCCATTTTGCTGAAAGAGCGCGGGCCGCGTCGGGTGTCGCCGTTCTTTATTCCGGGATCCTTGATCAATCTGGTGTCCGGGCAGGTATCGATCCGCTTTGGCTTTAAGGGGCCGAACCATGCGGTTGTGACCGCCTGTTCGACGGGTGCCCATGCCATCGGCGATGCGGCGCGGTTGATTATGCTGGATGATGCCGATGTGATGGTTGCCGGTGGCGCGGAAAGCCCGATTTGCGAGATCGGGATTGCCGGGTTCAATGCCTGTAAGGCGCTGTCGACCAAGCGCGGGAATGAGCCTGAGAAAGCCAGCCGGCCTTATGATGCGGATCGAGACGGGTTCGTGATGGGCGAGGGTGCTGGAGTCGTCGTGCTGGAGGAATACGAACACGCCAAGGCGCGCGGTGCCAAGATCTATGCGGAAATTTTGGGGTATGGTTTGTCAGGGGATGCTTATCACATCACGGCACCATCGGAGAACGGTGAGGGCGGCGAGCGCGCCATGCGCAATGCTTTGCGGTCAGCCAAGATCAGCGGTGCAGATGTGGATTACATCAACGCGCATGGCACATCGACTATGGCCGATACCATCGAATTGGGTGCGGTTGAGCGCGTGATGGGTGATGCGGCCAAGGGCGCAACCATGTCATCGACCAAATCGTCGATTGGGCACTTGTTGGGCGCGGCGGGATCGGTCGAGGCGATCTTCTGTATCTTGGCGTTGCGCGATCAAATTGCGCCGCCGACGATTAATCTGGATAACCCGGCCACCGAGCCGATGTTGGACCTGGCACCAAACGCGGCGCGTCGGCGGGAAGTTGGGATCGCACTGTCGAATTCATTTGGATTTGGCGGCACCAATGCATCGTTGGTTATGGGGCGGATTGATCGCTGATGTGGCGAAACCTGGCGTCTAATGTTCTGACTCTGTTGATTGTTGCGCTGGTTTTTGGTGCCGGAGCGCTTGGCTATGCCCAGCGGCAGTATTCCACAGACGGCCCGCTTGTCGAGGCGATTTGCTTGCAGGTTGCTCCGGGAAGCAACATGAGTCGGGTTGCGGATGATCTGGAGGCCCAGGGAGCCGTGACCAGTGCGATGTTGTATCGTTTGGGCGCGCAGTATTCTGACCGTTCGCATTTGCTGAAAGCCGGTTCGTTCCTGATCGACGAAGGCACGTCGATGCAAGAGATTGTGGCGCAGGTGACCGGCGACGGCTTGTCGACTTGTGGCACCGAGGTCATTTACCGGGTTTCGGTTAGCGGACAATCGGTGCGGGTGCGCGAGTTGAACCCTGTCAGCCAGGCGTTTGAGGAGACTGCAAACTTTAATCCACGCGATGAGGTTTTGCCGGACCCATATGTGAAGGCGCGAGACGATGTAGCAACGCGGTATCGTATCGTTGTGGCCGAAGGTGTGACCAGTTGGCAGATCGTTGATGCCTTGATGGCGTCGGATGTGTTCGAGGGTGAGGTTGCTGCTGTTCCTGCTGAAGGGACGTTGGCACCGGATGGCTATGAATTTCGTCCCGGTGCGGATCGGGCTGCGTTTTTGGCGCAGATGGAGGCGGCACAGGCCGTTCGGTTGGCCGAGGCTTGGGAAAGTCGGGGATCGGACTTGCAGATCGAAACGCCTGAAGAGGCGATGATCCTGGCGTCGATCATTGAAAAGGAAACCAGCATTGCCGAGGAACGGGAGATTGTCTCAAGCGTTCTGCACAATCGGCTGGATATCGGATGGCGGTTGCAATTTGATCCGACGATCATTTACGGGATCACGCGGGGTGTGGGCACACTGGGGCGTCCAATATCGAACGCGGACATCAGCGGGCGCACTGAAGAACGACGCCACGGTACGATCGAGTATAACACCTATCAGATCGACGGATTGCCGGCGGGGCCGATTGGGAATCCGGGCGAAGCGTCGATTATTGCGGCGCTAAATCCGGCAGAGTCACCGTTCCGGTTCTTTGTGGCCACGGGCGATGGCGGGCATGCGTTTGCCGTGACATTGGACGAGCACAACGCCAATGTTGCCCGATTGCGGGCTATTGAGGCCGAGCGGGCGAACTGAGTCGGATTTGACTGTCTGGCGGCTGGGTGATTCTGGAACATCAGTGATGTTTAGTGAGTTTTGGCGTGCCGGTTCGGCGCGGTTTGACGCCTTTGTTCAGCGGTGGTCGTTGATGTGCGTTGAGCTGTTCATTTTAGAAGCATTGTTTTGGGCCCTTGTTTGTATAGGTGTTAACGTTTTGGTAATTGGACCGAGCGGTATTATTCAATTCTATCAATAACTTAAGCCTTGACGGATCGAACGGTTTAGCCTATACCTTCAGGCAAGCTAGGACAGTTGGCAGAGCGGTCGGGACATGGTTCCCCGGCCGCTTTTGCGTTCCTGGCACTCCAAACAAGATTGGAACCTCTGCGATGACGGAAGACATTTCCAACAGAGCTGGGACCAATGGCGCGCGCGTGTTGCTGATGCATAGCGAGCAGGCATTGGAAGACGTGCTGGCGGCATTCGCGCTGCTGGCCAAGCGGATTAAGGACGGGGATCTGCCGTCAGACACCGACTTTGCACAATCGTGCAGGGTTCTGGCGAGGACGCGGATCACGTTGATTGAGGAGATTCAGAAACATGAAAAACGCGTCCTCGTTGCCAAGGGCAATGCCGCCGAAGCTCCGCTCGATTTCGATGCCATCAAAGACGAAATCGGGCGCAAACTTGATCGCCTCCGTGAGCAAAAGGGATCAGGCGGCGCTTCTAAGTGAGTTGTCGAATGATGCCATACGGGGGCTGCCGTATTTGTTCGAATTCTGGGCGCTGCCGCATCAGGTACCGCCAGAGGGCGATTGGAGAACCTGGGTGATCTTGGGCGGGCGTGGTGCCGGGAAGACGCGGGGCGGGGCTGAATGGGTGCGATCCGAAGTTGAGGGGGCCGGACCGAAGGATCCGGGACGTTCGAAGCGGGTGGCGTTGATTGGCGAGACCTTTGATCAGACGCGGGACGTGATGGTTTTTGGCGAAAGCGGCATTCTGGCCTGTTCTCCGCCGGATTGTCCGTCGTCAGGGTTTTGGGAACCAAGAGTTGCTTAAACAAGTAAAGAGTTTGGCTCGTCTGGTTGATGTTATTATGCGGCGCGCTGTCTGTGATGCAAGCGCCGCGCTTCGAGCGTCTTTCGTTTGATCCTTTCCCGTTGTCTTAGAATGGCTTTGTCACGCCCGAAGTAGACGTCGGCGGGTGTGACGTTGTTCAGGCTCTCGTGGTAGCGCTTGTGATTGTAGTGATCGACGAAGGCTTCGATCTGGGTTTCGAGGTCTCCCGGAAGGAAGTAGTTCTCCAATAGGATGCGGTTCTTCAGGGTTTGATGCCACCTCTCGATCTTGCCCTGTGTCTGGGGATGATATGGTGCGCCCCGAGAATGCTTCATGCCTTTGTCCTGCAGCCATTCAGCCAGATCGCCAGAGACGTAACTGGACCCGTTGTCGCTGAGGAGGCGGGGTTTGTGGATGACGTGAACCTGATCGCACCCTGATGCTTGTAGCGCCAAATCCAGGGTGTCCGTCACGTCCTCTGCCCGCATGTTCGTGCAGAGTTTCCACGAGATGATGTAGCGGCTGTAGTCGTCCAGGATTGTGCTGAGATAGAACCAGCCCCAGCCAAGCACTTTGAGATAGGTGAAGTCGGTTTGCCAAAGCTGGTTGATCGCAGTGGTCTTGTCTTTGAACTCGTTTGCCGCCTTGAGCACGATAAAGGCCGGGCTGGTGATCAGATCGTGGGCCTTCAGGGCCCGATAGACTGAAGATTCCGAGACGAAGTAGCGCTCCCGATCCGTGAACGTCACTGCCAGTTCGCGCGGCGACAGCTCCGTCTCCTGCAGCGCCAGCTTGACGACCTTGCGCCGGACTTCGTCGGGGATGCGGTTCCAGACATGTCTGGGCTTAGGCGCTTGATCCACAAGGCCAGCGTCGCCGCGCTGCCGATACCGATCATACCAACGGTAAAATGTGGTGCGGGGGATGCCCAGCTTTGCCAATGTTCGACGAGCAGACAAATGCGACCCCTCAACAAGCCGGATGATCTCCAACTTCTCAGATGCAGCATACCTCATTCTTGGTCGCCCCCACCGCCGGTCATGCTTTTTTTGAGAAGACGCAGTTCCAGTGTTTGCTCGGCAACGACCTCCTTCAGGTCTCGGGCTTCGCGGCGCAGGTCCTTGACTTCGTCGGTCGTAGCCGCACGCGCCGTATCTCCAGCAAGCCGCCGTTTGCCAGCTTCCATGAAGTCCTTGGACCATTTGTAGTAGATACCTTGAGATATTCCCTCACGACGGCACAACTCAGCAATGCTGTCTTCGCCACGCAAGCCATCCAGCACGATCCGGATCTTCTCTTCTGACGAATACTGTTTGCGCGTCGCGCGCTTGATCTCTTTGACGATCTGCTCGCCGGGGCTCCTGCGAGTTCCAGTTGTCTGTCTCATGTCCCACTCCTCAGTGGTTACGATGAGCCAACAAAACTCTCTTATCAAATTAACCTAATTGGACCCATAGGCGCTGACTTCAGACAGTTGCGGTGCATAACTGGAGTTCTGTTGGTGCTGCCCTTCGTCCAGCTACGGCGAGACTTGATCGCCTCATCCGTGATGCGCGCGTGACTGTATTTGATGACGATCTCGAAATTCTTATCCCTCATCATGAAGCTGTTACCTTGGATGCCAGTTTTGCAGAAGTGCTGGGTTTTCCACCGGTTGCGACGGCGTCCTGTCATCTTGATGCCCGCGGTCGCGTTGATCAGCCAGAAACAAACATTATTGCAAAATGGCGCGACAAGAACTTCAATCAGGTTCGTCCAGAGAGGCATGGCGCTTTTTTGCGATACGCTGGCCAGGACTGGAGGCTAACGCCCACAGTCTACGATCTCCTAAACGCAGTTGACGGATTTAACGCAAGCCAAGGTGACGACCCTATGACTAGGGTACAGGCTTGGGGTCCAGTTCAAGCGGCACTTAAGGTTGTTACTGGCGAAACGGTGGAGGCCGATCAATATCTTTCTAGTCTTACTATCTATCAGGCTGGCAGTTTTGCGCTCGACATTGAGCAGACCTCAGATGGATCCAATTTCGTGCCGGTACTGATGGCACGGGAAAAACGTCCGAAGGACGTCGACGAGACTGATACCCCTGAAGATGGAGAGTTTAGAGAAGACCCGGATGAGTTGCGCGACGAGGCTGCGGATGCGCTTCTCCCACCCGATTTCCAACAAGATTTCGTACGGCATCGATTTATTGCTGATCAAAGTGTCTCGCCAGCCTATGTACTGGGGCGCGGTCATTTCGTCGTCTTAGAACCATCGCTTCAAGCCGCCTTAAAAGTTGTTCAGGAAAAGCGCAAAGCGCCCGATGAAGATCGGCGCGATTTTATCAAGAACCCCCGAGTTTATCTCGCATCGGCCCTCGACGATGATTTGTCGGCAGCCAATCTTTTCGTAGAGACAACACAATACTCGGAGCGCGTAACGGGGCTGAAGCTCTGGGAACCAGTCGAATTGCCTTGGCTTGCAAAGTTCAAGACCGCCTGGTTGCCCGAGGGCGTTCCAATCGTCGTGGAGGGTGAAGAGCTGCTCCTGGCAGAGCCACCGGAAAGCCTGGCAGAGCGCGTTCAGCAGGCGAAATCCGCTTGTCAGGAAATGCTCGAAGTCAGTGGCCGAGAAATCAAGATTTCTGTACTTGAAGAGGCGCTTGAAGCCTTCAAACCTCAGGCGATGGATGAAAGAGCGGATGAGCCTGACGAACCGGCTTCTCCTGAGCCCTCAAGAGATGTTCTCGATATTGAGGACAACATCGAAGAGACAGGGTTCATCGTGGAGATGTCGCCCAGAAGCTCAAAGATCGGTGACGATATTGGCTTGAACTCCCGCGTTCTCTCATCCCCGAAAGTGCATCAAGTTGATGGCATTCAATGGCTCTTAGATGCCTGGAAGGCAGGATGGCCGGGTGTGCTTTTGGCCGACGATATGGGCCTCGGGAAGACCTACCAAACGCTAGTGTTTTTGGCATGGCGCCGCGCAGAAATTTTGGCAAAGGGTAAGTCGAATGCACCGATCCTTGTTGTTGCGCCTACGGCGCTCTTGAAAACCTGGATCGCCGAAGCGGAGGTACATCTTGCACCGAATACTCTTGGCGAATGCGTTGAGGCCTTTGGCGCCGGCCTTCGTGAGCTAAAGGCACCCAAAGGCCCGGGGTGGTCCCCGGAAACAGCACTGGACATGGTCCGCCTGAAGCAAGCCGGCTGGGTGTTAACGACCTACGAAACCCTCGCAACGTATCATCGGGCCTTTGCGCGCGTTGGGTACGACGTTGCTGTCTTTGATGAAATGCAGCGGATCAAGTCGCCGACAACGTTAAACACGCACGCTGCCAAGGCAATGAGCGCGGATTTCGTGCTCGGCCTCACGGGAACTCCCGTCGAAAACAGACTGGAGGACCTTTGGTGCATCATGGATCGAATTGCACCAGGGCTTCTCGGCGACCTTAGGCGGTTCAGTGAGAGGTACTCAGAAGCTGAAGAGCAACAATTGATCGAGCTGAAGGCCAAAATGGAAGACGCCAATTCGGCTCCCCCCGTCTTGAAACGCCGAATGAAAGTAGACATCCTCGATGGTCTTCCGGCAAAAAATATCCAGACCTATAGAGCATCGATGCCAGACAAGCAGGCGAATGCCTACGCGAAGACGGTCAGCGCTGTTCAATCCCTAGGGGCAAATAGGGCAACGATGCTCGAGGCGATCCATAAGTTTCGCGGAATTTCCATGCATCCGGAGCTTAATACGGACCTCGCCTTTGGTGATGTCTCTGCATTTGAAGCCTGGGCGCATCAATCTGCCCGGGTCAAACTTGCTTTGGATGTCCTGAACGACATTCGGGACAGAGGCGAAAAGGCCCTCCTGTTCCTTGAATACAAGGCGGCACAGCGCGTTATTGCGGCAGGGCTCGCCGCTCGTTACGGGCTCGCTTCAGAGCCAATGATTATCAATGGCGATGTAGCAGGGGCTAAGCGCCAGCCGATGGTGGCTGAGTTTCAGAGGCTGCCGCCCGGCTTTGATGTCATGATCTTGTCTCCACGCGCGGCAGGTGTCGGGCTCACGATTACAGCCGCAAACCATGTCATTCATCTCTCACGCTGGTGGAACCCGGCTGTCGAAGACCAGTGCAATGACCGAGTGTACCGGATTGGCCAAGACAAGCCCGTGACCGTGCACATACCACTTGCTATCCACCCCATGTATAAGGAGAAGTCCTTTGATCAGAAGCTAGACGAGCTACTCCAAAAAAAACGGGCTCTGTCGCACAATCTGTTGGCGCCGCCCGAAAGTAAAAGTGATGTCTCCGATATTTATTCAGGGGTTATCTCGAAATTATAGAAGCCGGTGTATTCTTAGGTGTCAAAGTTGAGGAAGAAGATTAATTTCAGCCCCCGTGGCGACTCCGTGGCGATTTAAACTACTATCGGTGATCTTGTCAGAAACAAAAAAGCCCTCAAGCCGTTGAGCTTAAGGGGTTGTTTTTGGCTCCGGCGGTAGGGATCGAACCTACGACCAATTGATTAACAGTCAACTGCTCTACCGCTGAGCTACGCCGGAACACGGCGTGCCGTATAGCAATCAGTTTTCGTCAGGTCCAGTGATAATCTGAACTATTTTTGGTCTTCAGGCAGCTGCCAATTCCAGCGAAATGTTGCTCTGGTCAAATTTTCCTCGCTGGAAATTACGTTATTTTTTTCAATAAGATAAATTAGGTGTGCCAAAACGTTTCTTTCGGCGGCCATGAAAAGTCTCGGTGACAAACTGCCGTAGATCCTGGTCGTCATTGCCGAGAGTGTTGTTTGGCCGTCTTTCAATTGACTGACAATTTCATTTTCCCGTTTCTCACGATGATGCAACAGCCAGTTCAGCCGTTCATTTGGATTGTCGATGGCCGCACCGTGACCCGGCATTAATCGTTCTAAGTTCATTCCAAGAAGCAATCGCGTTGTGGCCCTGAAATCCGCCAGATTGCCATCAGGAGGAGATATTACTGATGACGCCCAGTCAAATACGTGATCTCCGGAGAAAAGTGAGTTTTTTATTCGAAACGCAAAGTGTCCCGCAAAGTGCCCCGGTGTGTGAACTGCTGTTATTGTGCAAGAGCCGATCTCAAAGGCGTCACCACCCTCAACTATCACGTCAGGGCGTAACTCTGTGTCGATGCCTTCGCCACCGCCCAAATGATGTGCTTTGTTTGATCGCGACGCAGTGGCAACTTGCGCAGAAGCCAGAATGGGCGCGCCGGAAATCTCGGCCAACTGTATAGCCAGTTGGCAGTGATCTTTATGCGCATGGGTCACAAAAATATGGCTGATATTCTCGCTGTCTGTTGCTCTTAGTATGGCGTCAAGATGGTTTGGATCGGCGGGCCCTGGATCAATGATTGCGACTTGCCCCGTGCCAACAACATAAGTATTGGTTCCCCAATGGGTCATGGCCCCAGGGTTGGGCGCCAGTAAACATCGGACATCGCGTTGTATGGATATCGGTTGTCCGACCGGTGGTTTCTGCATGTTGGGCTTTCTCTTGCAGTTTGGTGAGACTAAGTTCTGTGTATGTCGCGCATTAACATAAAAAACCTTCTTCCGCGTTCGCTTTTTGGCAGGGCAGCGCTGATTTACTTTGTGCCTGTGTTGACGATTTTGGGTGTGGTCTCGGTGGTTTTCATCCAGCGGCTGTACGAAGATGTCACGCGCCAGATGACAATGAGCGCAATGGATGAAGTCGAACTGATCTTGTCAGAGATCAAGAGTGCGCCGAATAAATCAGCCGCAATTGAAAGATCCAGGCAGCTAGCTGGGCCTCTTGCGATTGAAGTCTCGTTTTCGGACGTTCGTGTCGACACGCGTCGAAGTTCTTTCGATCTTAGCGGCTCGAGAATATTTTCTACTGTGTTTGAACGCAGGTCAGATGTTTTGGGTATCGATCTGGTCGCGCGGGATGGCTGGGTTCGACTAAAATTTGCGTCCATCTACGGCGACTTGACCTTTGATATGCCAAGGACGCGGTTCAATGCGCGAAATCCACACCAGTTTCTTGTCTTGATGGGGTTCACAGCAATTGTCATGACATTAATCGCGCTTCTCTATTTGCGTGGTCAGGTGCGCCCCATTCGTAGACTTGCAGCGGCCGCGTCAGCGTTCGGCAAGGGGCATGTTCTGCCGTACCGACCGTCTGGGGCCCGAGAAGTAAGGGAAGCCGGTAGTGCATTCATTCAGATGCGAGATCGGATCGAAAGGCAGATCGAGCAGCGTACGATGATGTTGTCTGGGGTGAGCCATGATTTGAAGACACCGTTGACCAGGATGCGGCTGGCGCTTGGGTTGATGGACGACGATGAGACGACAAGGTCATTGAATTCCGACGTCGACGAGATGGATAGGATGCTGAATGCGTTTCTTGAGTTCGCGCGAGCTGGAAAACTTGATGATCCAGTCGAGCATTCTTTGGTAGAGACCGTGCAGCATTCCGTTGTGAAGGCTCAAAGAGCCGGATGGAACGTTTCTCTCGGACGAACAGATGAAATTGCTAATATGGTGGTGCGACCGCTTGCTTTGTCTCGAGCGTTAGACAATCTGATTGGGAACGCGTGCAGATATGCGAATTGCGCCATAGTCGAGTTGTTGGACAGGGATAACGTCGCGGTTATCAGAGTTTCCGATGACGGTCCGGGTATTCCTGTCGAAGAACGCGCGACTGCATTGAAAGCCTTCAGCAGGTTTGATGTCGCCAGAAATCAAAACGCGGGCTCCGGTGTTGGCTTGGGTCTGGCAATTGCCAATGAGATAGCACGCCAACACGGAGGACAGCTTAAATTGGGGCGCTGCGAAGACTTGGGAGGTCTGCGAGCGGAGATACTTATTCCGCGCTGACAGGACTGTAAAAACTTTGAAGGTGAAAGGCTTTGGAAAAGGTAGTCGCAGGAACTGCTTCAAACCCAAATAGTTTGTGTCTTCCAATGGTCTAATTGGCCAGCAGGTCGAACCCATTACCAAAAAAATTGGTAGTGCGTCCAGTCCTGCGCTAGACGGTCTGGGCCTGTTTCTCCTGATTTACTGGGAATTAACAGGGAGAATCGCGATAATTGCCCCAAGATCCTCGAATGTCGGTAGAGCTGGCTCTGATTGCTAACTGGATATCAAAGGCTTATGCCCAATTTCCCTGTTATTTTCGGATGAGGGAAATATCACATCCAGAACAGGGTATAATCGACTGCTATCAGGGAAAGAGGTGCGATTTAAAGGGAATGCATATTTCGTGCCTGTATTAGCGGAACTTTGGCATTCCCAGCTCTTCGAATTCGTTGTTCTCGGCCTCGCCATCATCTTGCCGTTCAACCAAGAGCAAAGTCACTGCGTGGCCGTCGCGACCGACGCGGGTCTGCTCCCACAGTTCCAAATCAGACGAGTCTGTCCAGGTCGTTGGATGGGCTTCGATGATGTCAGTGAGACCAAGGTCGCCGTTCGATATGGCCCGGAACGCACTCGTGGTTGGCGCGATGGTGCCGCCCGTTTTCGATTGATCCAGGGAAAGTCTGCCCCTTTATAATGATAGCGAACGCAGCTATTTTGTTACCAGACCGCCGCCAACGCTTCGGGGCGAAGGTCAATCATGCGCCGCACCGAGGCTTCAAGGCTAATGCCAAAAGCGTCTCGAGTGTGCTCGGCATATTCTAGGTCGGGATGGTTCGACAGCAAGGCCTCGAACTTGGGCGCCGGGGCCAATGGCTCGATGGCAAACTGATTGGCTTGAGATTCCTGTTTGAGCTCCCGGTGACCTTCCTGCGTCTCGCGCAAATCCTGCGAACGGCACCGGAAACCCGTCGCATCTGTCAATTGGTGCTTCTCCATCAGGAAATGCCCAAGTTCGTGCGCCACAGTGAACCGCGCGCGTCTTGGGCCCCGTCGCGTATTGGCGAGAATGGCACCGCTGCTGCGAACCGCATCAGTTATCCGAGATGTATCGGGCAGGGGCGAGATTGTGCTGGATGTTTTTGGTGGCTCAGGATCGACATTGATTGCTGCTGAGAGGACTGGACGGCGCGGGTATGTCTCCGAGTTGGATCCCATTTACTGCGATCGGATTATCGCGAGATGGCAGCAGTATGCGATTGATGATGCCGTGCAATTGGTTTGCGGTTGGTCGCCCGAGTTAAATCGGGTGTTGGAGGCCGCGGAAAGAGCGGGGGAAAGGTAAAACTGCCTGCCATGGGGCACAGCGCCTCTTATGATATTGGCTATGGAAAACCACCAAAGCAGACGCAGTTTGCACCAGGCAATTCAGGCAATCCCAAGGGTCGATCCAAGGGTGCGAAGAACAAACGACCGGCGTTACACGAGGAAAGTTTGAAGGAAATTGTGCTGGATGAGGCTTATCGCGACATCTCGGTCCGCGATGGAGATAACAACGTCTCCATGCCCATGGCACAGGCCATCATGCGGTCGCTCGCAGTGAACACAGCCAAAGGGCAGCATCGGGCCCAGCGTCTCTTTGCAGAAATCCTGACCACGACGGAACGACAAAACAAGCAACTCGCCGATGAATGGCTCAGCACTGCGATGGATTACAAGATCGAATGGGACGAAGAGCTCCGCCGACGAGAACGTCTCGGCATCACCGATCTGCCAGACCCACTGCCGCATCTCGATCAGGTGAAGATCGATATGAACACCGGCATGGCATGGGTTCAAGGTCCGATGACCAGGGAGGATAAGGCCAAACTTGAGGAATGGGTCAGAAAACAACACGGCTTCAGAGAGGATCTAGAATTTGTGCGTGAAGAGCTGGAGGTTGCCGAGGATAATGATTGCCGCGCGTCTCTGGAAGCTGATTTTGCCCACACGCGAAAGATGGTCGACGTGATCCAAAAGGTGTTGGACGTGCACGGATACAAGGACCCGGCGTAATTGGCCGGAATGAACCCAGGACCGGTCGTTCGGGCTTTCCGCGGCGAATGTCCGCTTTGAGCCGAGTGCCGCCAAATCCTGTCCATTCGACACAGATGCTGCGGCGCATCTGAGGTCAGATTCGAGCCGGCAGCCGATGCTGCTGTGTCTCTGAATGTCTGCTTGTTTGCATAAGTAAAGAGCGGTCAGACGGCCTACCTATCCGTTTGCGGACACCACCTATCCAATTCGCAACTTGGCCTAATGAGTGCTGTTAGCTGTTAATGTTGACATGTCGCAACGAATGTTTTGGTGTTCTGTTTCCTCCAATTCGACGAGGAGTTGGAACGTTGGGGTTCAATGGATTTTCGTTGCACTGACCGGCACCAGTGCCGCGGTTTGGATATGAGGAAGGGAAGAATTTGTCTGCATTCCTGCGAGGACTTGGCAGACCGGGAAGGACCGCATTGTTGGCGGCGCCTGGAGTGCTCTTCTTTGTCGTATTCTTCGTGGTTCCGCTCCTCTCACTTTTCCTGCTGTCGCTCGATAAACCAACGCTCGGAAACGCCAGCATTCAGTGGATGTTCGACTTTCGCAATTTTGAACGCTTCTTTGGACGCGCGATCTACTACGAGGCAGCGCTAAGATCGGCCGGCCTTGCAGCGCTTGTTTCGCTGATCGCGCTGATCTTGGGTTATCCATTGGCTTTCCTGATCGCCAAGACCACTGACGTGCGCCGCAACACCACTCTGATGATCCTTGTTCTGAGTGCGATGCAACTCGATATGGTGATCCGTCTTTTCGGTCTCATGGTGTTGATGGGGGACGTGGGGCTCATCAACGAGTTTTTCCGATGGGCCGGCCTCATTGGGGACGAGCCTTTGCCCCTGATGTACAATTTCGCGGGGGTCGTCGTTGGTCTGGTGCAGTTTTCGTTGCCGTTCATGATCCTCTCTCTGGTGGGCGTTATTCAGGGCATTAATCCAGCGCTTGAAGAGGCGGCCCGCAGTCTCGGCGCGACCCGGTCACAGACGTTCTGGAAGATTACAATTCCGATGAGCATGCCAGGTATTCTGGCAGGGCTTCTGCTCGTGTTCGCGATTTCATTCTCGTCCTACGTCGTGCCGACATTGATGGGCGGCTGGACCGTCGTGGTGTTGCCAATTCATATCTTCCAGCAGGTTGTCGAGCTGGGGAAGTGGCAGTTTGGTGCCGCAATTGCCGTGGTCATGTTCGCAATCAGTTTCATTATCATGCTGATCTATCAACGCGCCGCCGTTCGTGCTTCGGGAGGGCGTGTCTGATGGTCGAAGCACGAAAAAGAGTGCGTCGTGAGCGACCGGTTCCCCTGATTATGAGCGCACTTGCGATGGTCTCATTGGTCTTGCTGCTGGCCCCGGTGGTAGTGGTCATCCTTGCGGGCCTGAACGCTGGTGATCACCTGACCTTCCCACCCGACGGGTTGTCGCTCCGCTGGGTCGTGGCGTTCTTTCAATCCGGCGCCTTTTTGCCAGCTTATCTCTTCAGCCTAGTGCTTGCCGTTTGCACGATGTTTTTTTCCACGACGCTGGGGACGACGATTGCGTTGGTTCTTGCGCGCAACGAATTCCCGGGAAAACAGATGGCCCGGGCATTCTTCATGGCACCTCTTATGCTCCCGGGCATCGTTCTGGGTTTGGCGCTTTATCTGTTCTATCTCTCAAGTGGTCTTGGGTTAATCCGCACAATGCCCGGCCTCGTGATCGGTCATGTCCTTGTCACCTGCCCGTATGTCATCGGGACCGTGAATGCCTCGCTTGTGGGCTTCGACAAGAGTTTCGAGGAGGCTGCACGGAGCCTTGGCGCCGGTCCGATCAAAACCTTTCGCGCGATCACGCTGCCGATCATTTCGCCGGGGATCATTGCAGGTTCGGTGTTCTCGTTCATCGTTTCCTTCGGCCAGTTCGACGTATCGCTGTTTCTCACGCCACCCGACTACAATCCGCTGCCGATCGCGCTCTACTCGTCGCTTCGCTACACATTTGAGCCGACCGCCGCGGCGGCGGGCATCTTTGCGATCTTTCTTGTGGTGGTATCGATGCTGATTACAGCGCGGTTCACCAACTTGCGCAAACTTGCGAACGTAAATTTCTCATAATGTCAAAGACCCGATGAAACAGGAGAGTGAAATGACCGACACCAAAAAGTTGATCCAACAAAACAAGTCGCTGCTTGGCGTGAACCGGCGCCAATTGCTGAAGACCGGTGCCGCTGCCGGCGCAGTGAGCATGTTCAACATAAACCACGCCTGGTCGCAGGACGTCATGTGGGACGGCGAGCCGTTCGATGCAGGCGGAGCTACGATCCGCATCAACGAATGGGGCGGATTCTGGCAGGAATTCATGACGTCCAACATCATCGAAGAGTTCGAAAAGACATACAACTGCAACGTCGCCTACGATTCATCGTTCCCGTGGTTCCCGAAATATGTCGCCAGCGGACCGCAGGACCCGGCGTTCCACATGGGCAACTGGAATCTCAATGAGATCATAAAGCTCGGCAAGGCAGGAGATTACTTCCTTTCCACTGAAGAGCTGAAGGCCAACATGCCGAACGCGGCCGATTGCTGGGACTTCGCATTCGGTTCGGGCCTGGGTGTAACCTGGGGGTTCGGCCAATATGCCCACGTCTGGCGGACCGACCTGATCGATCCGGCGCCCGAAGGCTTTGCGTCGTTCTGGGAAGATCGTTTTGCCGACAAGCGGGCCACTTACATCACGTCGAACGGCCTGTTCATGACCTTCTTTATGACTGCGGCCGCCGAGTTCGGCTCGGGTCCTGACGATATGGAAGCGGGCTTTGAGGCCATGCGCGCTGCCATGCCAATGAAGATCAGTGATTTCACCGGCAACATGCAGACCCAGGTCGAGCGCGGCGAGGTCCAGATCGGTGTGCAGTGGGAGGGTGAAATCTTCCTCCAGATGGACAAGGGTATTGAAGTCGCACCGCTGACTTGGGAACAAAAGCCAATCCTGACACAGACCCATACCGTGTCGCGTTATTCGGATCCGGTGGAAAAGAAATTGGCATTGGCGCTTGTCAATGCCAAGCTCAGCCCCGAGTTCCAAACCAAGGCCGGCGAAGCATTCTATCTCAGACCGTCCAATAGCAAGGCGGCTCTGCCAGAGCGTTTGACAAACAAGGGTGTGACCAACACGGCCGATGCGCTGGAAGGACTGTGGATCCCTGATTGGGATTGGTATCTCGATAACGAGGACGAAATCGTCGAAACCGTGAACGAGATTTTCGCGGGTTGATCAATCAAACGATATCCCGGCGGGCGGGTCCGCCTGCCGGGATACGACACTGGAAGAATCTATGGCGACGGTTGTCCTTTCTAATCTGAGCAAGACCTTCGGTGACTTTACCGCCGTCGACGATATCTCTGTAGCCATCGAAGAGGGTGAATTCTTCTCGATGCTAGGACCGTCGGGCTGCGGGAAGTCGACGACCCTGCGCATGATCGCAGGGTTCGAAGAGACCAGCGTTGGGCGGATCGAGGTCGGCGGCGTCGACGTCTCTCAATCGCCGCCCGAAGAACGCGAAATCGGATTTGTTTTCCAAAACTATGCGATTTTTCCGCACATGAATGCCTACGACAACATCGCGTTCGGGCTGAAACTGCGTAAGTTGCCCAACGACCAAATTGACAAACGGGTTCGTGACGCGATGGAGCAAGTCGGGATGACCGGCTACGAAAACAGGTTCCAGACCGAGCTTTCCGGCGGTCAGCAACAACGCGTAGCCCTCGCTCGCGTCTTGGTCACGCAACCCCGGATACTACTTCTCGACGAACCGCTGTCGGCGCTGGACAAGAACCTTCGCGAAGAGATGAAGTTCTGGATCAAGGACCTGCAAAAGTCGCTTGGTATCACAACGATCTATGTCACCCACGATCAGGGTGAGGCACTTACCATGTCTGACCGCATAGCTGTCATGAAGGATGGCAAGATTTCACAGGCCGGTACACCGAAAGACATCTACGAGCGCCCTGAAAACCAGTTCGTGACCGAATTCATAGGCGAATCCAATCTACTGGCAGGCAAGGTGGTGTCTAGTCAGGGCGAGACCTGTAGTCTGTCAATCGGCACACATACGGTATCGGCGCCGGTGCGCGCGGGGACCAATTTGAACGACGAAGTAATGCTGGCAATCCGTCCTGAGCGCGTGCTGATCGCGGCGGAGGCAAAATCGGCCCCGGATAATGCGCTGCAACTACCCTTGAAATCTGTCACTTACCAGGGGGCGTTTATCCGCTTTCTGATGGACCTCGATGGGCAAGAGCTAGTGGCAGAAGTTCCGAACCGTTTCGGGACGCCCGACTTCGTCCCGGGCGCTATGATCGACGTGGGTTGGAGGACCGGCTGCGGTTGGATCATCCCCAAATAATGAGAGTGCCTTGATGCTGGATACGCTGAGGATAAACGCGCGTCTGGCTATGGCGTTCATATACGACTTTGCCAGATACCGGCGCTTCAGTTTTGTGGCCCACCAGACTTCGCGCGGGAACCGTCGTGCGATAATCCGGATTTTCACACATTATCTTGAAGGGGGAATGGCATTCCCGAATGTGCGTCTTGGCTACGGGCAAGACAAAGCGGCGTCCGTGATGACGAAGCTTCGATCATACCATGCTGATTTCGGTGTCGATGAGACTGTTTTGTGGGCACTCGCTACACTGAAGTCCTACTTCGCCTATCACGCCGAGCGGGACTTCGATTTGTCGGGATTGGCCCGTGACTTTGATGCCCTGAGCGAAAATTTTGCAGCGGTCGGGCAAGAAATTCGGGGCGGCACGGAAGAAGTGACAGCCGCAAAAATCCGTGCTGCGGGCATGATCGATTTTGAGCAGTTCATGCAGCACCGTCACAGCGTTCGGCAATACGCGCCCGGACCGGTTGATGACGAGATCATCGCGCGCGTTGTGCGCAATACCCAGCAATGCCCGTCTGTGTGCAACCGTCAGACCTGCAAGGTCTATGCGATCAACAATCTCGAAAGCGTCCAAGCAGCGTTGGCGTTTCAAGCTGGAAACGCTGGGTTTCGCCAGGATATTCAGACCGTTTTTGTTGTGACGTCGAACGTGAGTGAGATGAACCTGATCGGCGAGCGCTATCAGGGTTGGATAGATGGCGGCATTTTTGCGATGACGCTGGCTTTGGCGATACATGCCGAAGGGCTTGGGGCCTGTTTCCTGAATTGGAGTGTCGAGCCTGCTCAAGACCGCGCGATGCGTAACCATCTTGGAATTGCCGACGACGAACTGGTGATCACGATGATGTCCGCCGGCCATCTCAAGGAAGCGTTTTCGGTCCCTGTTTCGCATCGAAAACCGCTGGAAGACGTCTTGACACTGAATCCCTCCAATTCTTGACAAGCCCCTCAGTCTCTCGTCAACTTCCAATGGGCGGATGCTGCACCGCGCTACGGGGAACGCCTTTCGGGGGTCTGGGACTTGAAACCAAAGATTCTGAATCGCAATCGCTTGACGGAACGGTTTCTGTCACGCATGGACCGCCAGTTGACGTTGGTGGAGGCACCTGCCGGCTATGGCAAAACCACGTTGTTGAGATCTTGGTACCGACACCTGAAGGACATGGGTGCGGTAACAAGCTGGATTTCTGTCGATCCGTCAGTAGAAGACTTCACAGATGCCCTGGAAGCAGCCCTGGCCACGCGGGCCCGTCAAGGCTCACACTACCCGCTTGGCAATGCGGGACCGGACAACTTGTCACCCTGGGGTGCATTTCTCTTTATCGATGACTTTCAGGACACGAGTTCGTTCGCCTCCGATTGGATCGGGAGCCTTCTGCAGCGGCGCGAAGAGAACTTGCACATTGTCATAGGGACGCGACTTTCCCCGGCCATTGCGCTGGCAAAACTTCGCCTCGAGGATGCTGTGACGGACTTTGGCATGGATGACCTCAAATTCCACCGTCAGGAGGCAGAAGCGCTATTCGGTGAGGGCTTTCCGCTTGAGAAAGTACATCAATATTATGACGTTGCAGAAGGCTGGCCCGCCGCACTTCAGTTGATGGTCATGTCATCAGCCAGGGGCCATGCGCTTGATTTTGGCAAGAACAGCGCCTCGGCGCTGGATTTGGGCAGCTATCTCAATGAGCAATTCCTGAACAGTTTGAGCGACGCCCAAAACCGGTTCCTCGTGGAAACGGCCCATCTCAATCCGATCAACGGCGATTTGGCTGATTACGTGCGAAACTCAACCGACAGTTGGGACACGCTGGCGTCGATCAGCCAAGCGCATTCACTGGTTTACCAACAGACTGAGATGGATTTCGGATGGTACAGGTATCACCAGCTTCTGCAGGATTATCTGTTGCGTCGCCAACAGTCGCTGGGCGAAGAGGTGCGCAACGACCTACGGGTCAGAGCGGCGCATTGGCTCAACGATCATGGCCGCTTTTACAGTGCGTCCAAGCTTGCGATGGAAGCAAACGAAACCGAACTTGCCGAGCGCATCATCCTGGAGGCGGGAGGGATCGAAATTGGCATTCTCCATGGGGCGCAGCGGCTTGAGCCCTTGATTGATCTGCTGCCGCTCAATTGGGTGAATAGCTCGCCACGGCTGAGCCTCGCGCGCGCTTACCTGCTGTTGAAGTCTGGCAGAACCGGGGAAGCCCAACTGCTAATTCAGGATGCACGCGACAACTCAAATAGCGATGACCGAGAGTTGCAACGTGAAATCGTGCTGCTTGAAGTTCATTTGCGGCTTTATGAAGACCGCAACATCACTCGGGCGCAGGTGTCGTCACTAGAATATACTGCGCAGAACACGCCCCTGAAGGACCAGCTTCGTCGTGGGGTTCTGCATAACTTCCTGTGCCTGTTTTATATTCAACTGGGCGACTTGGAGAAGGCGCGCGCGGCCGGCGAAACGGCAATGGCGCTTTATTCGGATCTCGGCTGCCACCATCTGATCTTCTTCATGAACGTCAATCTCAGTGTCGTCGATATGGATCTTGGCGATTGTGCGAAGGCCTATAAGCGCCGCAAGATCGCCTGTCAGCTTCAGGCCGAACACTTTGGTCACGACGCTAACCTAAGTGCGATTGCGACTATCATGCTCGCCGAGTCGGCCCTCGAAGCCAATGAAGCGGTCGCGCTCGAAGCTCCGCTTATCAAAGCGCTCAACGATGCCGACAGTCGCGAGGGTTGGAGCGAGGTGTTCCTTGCAGGCTACGAGACCTGCTTGAGCATGAAGCTTCAGACCGAAGGTTTTCGTGACGCAATGAGCTTGGTGTCGCAAGGCGAGGCCATGGCGTCACGTCGCAGCCTGCAGCGCTTTAGCCGCTTGCTAAAGATCCTAGAGCTTGACGTGGCTGTTCGGTCCGGACGTGAAGCCGAGGCGCGACGCCTTTCTGGCAGTGTGAAGCTATTGTTGCGAGAGACGGGGGACGCCAAAGGGTTTCGGTGGCGCAGTAGGCTTCTTGCGCGTCTAGGACTTACACAATTCGAAAGCCGGTTTGGTGACCCTGAAACGGCATTTGACCTTTCCCTCGCACTGACGTTGGATTGCAGGAGATGGGGTCTGCGACGGTACGAATTGCGCGCACTGGTGTTAAATATGATTGCCTCTGTCGCGCGCAGCGACACCAGTGGCGCAGCAACTATCCTCCGCGACGCGCTGGCGCTCGGGCTACGCCACAACATGCAGGGCGCCTTTATCCGTGAAGGCGATCGTTTCGGCCAAGCCGCACGCACCATAGTACGCGAACGCGGCGTCGCGGGCTTCAGCCAGGACGTTTTGTCCTTTTTGTCCACACTCCTTTCCAGGGTAAAGGACACAGACGACCCCGAGAATATCTTGAGCGAGATTCTGACCAAGAAGGAATTCGCGGTTCTCTCCAGCCTCAGCGAAGGCAACGCGAACAAGGTCATTGCGCGTGCACTGGACCTGAGCGAACCGACGGTGAAGTTTCATTTGCAGAACGTCTACCGTAAGCTTGGCGTGAACTCCCGAAAGCTGGCCATCGAGCTTGCGTCGCACTACGGCCTTGGATCAGCGGAGGAGGCTCCGCAGCCTTAGCCACGTGACCTATCCATCTCGCTAGTCATCCTAGCCGTTCTGATGCTTGTTCCGGCGTATCGGCCAATCGAGACTTGCTGCAATAGGATAGAACAGAGGCAAGTGATGCATATTGGCGTTGACGTGGGCGGCACCAACACGGATGCGGTATTGCTGGATGGAAGTCGGGTCGTAGCCTCGGTCAAGTCGCCCACCACGCATGACGTGGGATCGGGCATCGTTGCTGCGATCAGCAGCATTCTGAAAAGTTCCGGCTGCGCCGTGACGGAAGTAAGCAGTGTCATGATCGGCACGACCCAGTTCACCAATGCCTTCGTCGAGGGCAAGAAGTTGGTACCCGTCGCTGTGATCCGAGCCGGCCTGCCGGCGACCCGCGGCGTCATGCCTATGACTGAATTCCCACCTCATCTGATTAACCAGATCGGACGGCAATCATACCTCGTTGAGGGGGGCTACGATTTCGATGGATCCGAGATCAACAGGCTCGACGAAAGGGCTGTTGCTAAAGCCGCTCGCGATATCAAGAAGCGTGGCATTGCGTCTGTTGTCGTTTCGGGCGTCTTCACCCCGATCAACGATGCGATGGAAACACGCATGGCAGAAATCCTGTATGAGGAGATCCCGGGAGTCGAGGTTACCCTGTCGAGTGAAATCGGTCGTATCGGGCTTATCGAACGCGAAAACGCAGCGATCATGAACGCGTCGCTTACAGACCTTTCGACGGCGGTGATCGAAGCGTTCCGTTCGGCACTGAACAAACTCGATATCCACTGTCCTTTCTTCGTAAGTCAGAACGACGGCACGCTTATGACCTCGGAATTCGCCGAGAAGTATCCGGTTCTCACCTTCGCTTCAGGCCCCACGAATTCGATGCGCGGTGCGGCGTTTCTGTCGGGCGTCGAGAACGGCATCGTGGCGGACATCGGCGGCACAACAACAGATGTTGGCGTGCTTATCGGTGGCTTCCCGCGCGAGTCTGCCATTTCAGTGGACGTGGGGTCGGTCCGGACGAACTTTCGGATGCCCGATGTCCTTGCCGTGGGCCTTGGGGGTGGCAGTATCGTGCGGCAGACAGACACCGGTGTGACGGTTGGCCCGGATTCCGTTGCCCTTGATCTTCTGAGCGAGGCGCGGGTGTTCGGCGGATCGACGCTGACGACCACTGATATCGCTGTGGCTGCGGGCTACGCCAACATCGGAACGCGGTCCGGAGTCTCCGACCTTGACCCTTCCGAAGTGGAAGCCGCCGTCGATGCCATTCACCGCCTTCTGGAAACAACGGTTGATCGGGTCAAATCCAGCCGCGGAGACGTGCCGGTCATTCTGGTCGGCGGCGGAAGCGTTCTCATTGATCGCGGCATAAAAGGGGCGAGCGAAGTCATCCGACCGGAGTTGTCCGGGGTCGCGAATGCGATCGGTGCTGGTCTTGCGCAAGTCGGTGGCGAGATCGACAGAATATACTCCTACAATGACTTAGGGCGCGAGGAATCCATCGCGCAGGCTAAGGAGGACGCCATCAATCGCGCGGTCAGCGCGGGGGCATCTGCTGCAAGCACCAGTATTGTCAGTGTAGAAGAAATGCCGCTCGCCTACCTTCCTGCGGGGGCGGTGCGGCTGAAGGTGAAAGCGATCGGCGATCTCGACAAGATGGAAGCCCTGCAATGACCCGGATCACGATGGAAAACCTTTATGATTTCATTCGCGGCACGGCGATCCTTGGAACTGGCGGCGGCGGCGACCCATACGTCGGCCGGCTGATGCTGGAACAGGAACTGGTCAAATGCGGTGGCATTGATCTGATCGACCCTGACGATGTTCCCGATGACATGTTCGCGATCAGTGTCGCTTGCATGGGCGCGCCGACAGTTTTCGTAGAGAAACTGCCGAACGCTCAGTCGACCATCACGGCGATGCGAAAGATCGAAAAAGAGCTGGGCCGGAAATTCAATGCCATCATCCCGCTTGAGGCTGGCGGCATCAACGCCACGCTTCCGCTTGTCGTTGCGGCGCAAATGGGACTGCCGGTGATCGACGGCGACGGAATGGGACGGGCTTTCCCGGAATTCCAGATGACGACCTTCAACATCTACGGTGTCAACTGTTCGCCTTTCGTGATGGCCGACGACTTTGAAAACACCATTGTACTAGAGACCGACAATGCCCTGCGCACCGAGGTCTATGGCCGCGCGGTCTGTGTGAAAATGGGTGGGATCGCACAGGTCGCGAGTTACGCGATGACCGGTGAAGAAGTGCGTCGAACCTGCGTGCCGCGCACAGTGTCGCTTGCCGTCGATATCGGGCGGACCGTCCGCGAATTGCGGGTGGCTGGCAAGGAAGACATCTGCGAGGGCCTGGCGAATTACTTCGCGACATCCGATCCACCTCGGTTCGCGCGCGTGCTTTTTGATGGCAAGGTTCAAGACGTGATCCGTGGCACCGATGAAGGCTGGACTGTTGGCAGTGTCACCATGTCGTCGGGCGACAGTGACGACGAATTGTTCGTGTCCTTCCGGAACGAATACTCGCTGGCCAAGCTCAACGGGAAAACCGTGGCCATCGTTCCTGACCTTCTTTTCATACTCGACCGCGAAACCGGCGAGGCGATCACGGCTGAGACCCTGCGATACGGCCAGCGTGTCAAGGTGATCGGAGTTGCTGCGACTGAAGAGATGCGTTCTGAGCAAGCCATTGAGGTGATTGGACCCAAGGCGTCGAAGATTCCCGATCCTTTCGTCAGGCTGGAAGACTTGGCATGGAACGGGGAGCAGTGATCGCCATTGCGCCCCGCCCGTGCCTGGCTTCGGCATTGGAAACGCCATGACGCACATTCGCATCATAACCCCGATCATCACCAAGGGCTTTAGGGACGCAGATGCGATTGACGCACTTGCACCGGATGGCGTGGTGCTCTCGCAGGTGACCCTTGAGCGCGGGCCGGCATCTGTCGAGTCGGCCGTTGATGAAGTCCTCGCTGGTCCCGGCGTCGTGGACGCCGCGTGTAGGGCCCAGGCCGATGGGGTCGATGCCGTCGTCATCGATTGTATGCTCGACCCGGCGCTGGAAGCCGCACGGGAAGCGGTGTCGTTTCCGGTAATTGGCTGCGGGGAAGCAGGTATTACAACAGCAGCAGAGTTTGGCCGCTTCTCGGTTGTGACGGTCCTGCAACGTCAGGAACACGCGTTTCAGCGTCTTGCTGCGGGCCTTGGCCTGTCGTCCAAGCTGGCCTCGGTTATTGGCATTGGCGTGAGCGTCTTGGCTTTGGAAAATTCGCGCGAGGACGCAATCGCGGCAACTGTAGAAGCCGCGCGCCTCGCACGTGACCGGGACGGGGCCGGTTCAATCGTGTTTGGGTGTACTGGCATGCTTGGCTATGCGCCCGATACGGCCGATGCGCTGGATTGGCCGGCAAATCGCGTCATAGACCCTCTGGAAAATGCCATCGCCGCCGCAGTCCAAACTGTAAGGTCCGGCCAGAAACCTGACAAAGAGCGGTTTCCCTTTCCCGAAAGAAAGCCCGTGTCTGGATTTGACGCCTGGACAGACTTGGATGAGATCATGCGCCCGATCTGAGCGCGATCGCCGGCGTTGTCAGATGGTAACGTCGATTGTTGCTCTGCGCTGTAAACGCAATCGGACAAGAGCTTCCGTTCAATTTCGGACGGTGAAAGCCCGGTTTGTCCCGGTTGTGTGAATTCGAACGTCTAAAGATTTTGCACTCGCAGCGAATGTCTACTATGGCGAGCCGCGGTGCAGCAAAATTCGCCTTCGACGGACGGCGGCTTTGGGCCGTTGATGTCTGACCATTGCATCTAGGCTGCTTTAAAAAGTCCATGTTGCATGTGGTTGGCCAATTCCGCAGCATCGCTGCTTGCACCGTGTAACAAGGTCGAACGCCGATAGCGCATATATGGCAGACCCATCACATAGAGGCCTTGGGCCACGACCCCTCCGTCGTGTAGAAGCTGTCCTTTGCGGTCAAAGTAGGGCGCACGAAGCCAACTGAAATTTGGCGTGAACCCTGTTGCCCAGAGAATCGAGGCATAGCCCTCTTGTGCGAGGTCGATGCTAAGCCTTGGGTCATCTGGCAGAAGTGTCGGCGCCGGCGGCAGCGGTGTGCCGTGGATTCCATCGTGCGTGTGTGCGCTCTCGTAGGCATCAATCGACGCAAGCAAGCGAGCCATCTTTAAGTCAGCAGATGCGCAGATATTGGCGAGGCTGCCCGAAAATTGCACGCGTCCATCTTCCAGGCCTACGCAGCGTCCGACAAGTTCAACCCCAAGCTCTTGAAGTTTGTTCAGATCCAAACTTTCGTTTGCGGTCAACGATGGCGATGGCAGACGCCTTAACCGATCGATGTCAGGCGCGTCCGAATAGAGAGTGTTTGTAACGCCGATCCGCGCCATCCACTCAAGGATATCACTGCCGCGATAGCTCCTCGGCATTCGGGTGTGATTGCCAACCGCCAACGTCACCTGCCGACCAGAACATTGTAACTC
Source organism: Boseongicola sp. (assembly GCA_014075275.1). NCBI lineage: Bacteria > Pseudomonadati > Pseudomonadota > Alphaproteobacteria > Rhodobacterales > Paracoccaceae > Boseongicola > Boseongicola sp. The sequence goes on along the minus strand of CP046179.1, from coordinate 1,099,021 downwards.
CTTTGCCAGTTGCAGTCCTGAGGCCGAGGCGCCGACAACTAGGGTCTTACCATGGGGTAAATCAGATGGGCGCTTGTAATGAAGCGGGTTCGTTTGGACGATGTCTTTTGGGAAAGCATGCGAAAATGCCGGAATCTTGGGGTGCACGTTGGCGCCCGTGGCCATAACCACGATTTTTGCCTCGATTGTGCCCTGGTCAGTTTGAACGATATACCCTGACGAGAGTGGTTTGACCGAAAGCACAGTCGTCCCCAATTGGACTGGAAAGGCCGTCTTTTTGAGGCAGGCGTCGAAACGATCGATCAATTCAGAAACGCTCATGAACCCGTCGTTGTCCGGCCCGTCATACGGTACGCCGGGAAGGTTGTTCATCCGATTTGGTGTTAACAGTCGGAGGCTGTCCCAACGCTCGTGACGCCAGGAGTTGGCGACTTCGCCACGCTCGAGGATGATGTGGTCGATGCCTCTGTTCATCAGCTCAAAGCTCATCGCGAGGCCTGATTGCCCTGCTCCGATTATGACGGCGGTTGTGCGTTTCATGGCGGATGTTTCCTTTTTTGGGGCGGCGCCGTTTTTGGGCACCGCCACCGTTTTGGTTCACGCAATCGACGTGCGAACGTTGCTGGGGTTGGTGATGACATCGTAGATCGCTGAGCGCTTTTGCGACTGTGAGACGATGCCCGCGATTTCCTCGGGCGTCGCATCGGCGTCGATGTGGAACTTTACCCGAATTGCGTTGAAGCCGTTGCGCACGTCCGGGTCGATCCCCAGAACACCGGACATGTCCATGTCGCCCTCAACTTCGACCTGCACCGAATTCAGTTGAACGCCGCGATGCTGAGCAATGGAGGCAACGCCGCCAGTCAGGCAGCTGGCCAGGGCCGCAAGGACAATCTCGAGAGGCGTTGCGGCATTGTCCGAGGCTGCAAACAGCGCCGGGTGATCGCTTTCGACGGCGAAAACCTCGTCGCGCGTTTGATCTTCTCCAAGGCCGAAAAATCCGTTGATGGTCGAGCGGCTATGCGCCCCATCAAGCCATTCACAATTCGCGCGCCAGGTGAACTGTGCGGCGGGTGGGGCTTGGGTCAGCGCTTCGCGTGCACCCAAAAGGGCTTCGACGTTGACACCATTGTTGACGGGTTTGGTCAGAGTTGTATGTTCCATGTTGTTTCTCCAGTTGGTGCGGCCTCAAATGGCCAAGTTGTTTGCCTGACTTGTCATCAAGCTCGAGCGATGGATCGCCAGGCGGGAGTGCCTGGCGAGATTCGGGATTGAGATGCTTAGGCCAAGACGGCCTCTCGCTGCGCCTGGGCGCGGTCGATATTGTCGACGAATTCGTCGGCCCGGTTGCCCCAGGGATAAGGGACATCGGGAACGTCGATTCCAAGGAACGCACATAGCGGATCCCACCCTGCGCCGACCTCCAACTCTAAGAGTTGATCGGACGGAATTGCGGCCTTGACCGCAGCATTGTGTCGCAGGAATGTCTCGATCACATTGTCGCGGTCGTCGATATCGCCGCCGAAGGTGCGAGAAATGAACATCTGGTTAGCCAGTGAGTTCGGATCGACCGCCGTCTCGCGAAGCAAAGGCAGAATTGTTTTCGCCATGCTATCATACCAACGCTCAGGTTCCCGTGTTGTCAGAATGAACTTTGCGTCGCCGTAATGCTCAGCCAGTTCGCGCCAGAAAAAAGCGCCGGGCCAATCGACGCTCGCGTGATAGCCCGCGAAAGTCTTGTCCCAATCAGGCGTCTTGCCTTGAACCAGCGAAACCCATTCATCTACGCGGTTTTGATGCGGTAGCACTTCGAACATGTGATAGCATGGGCCGCAGCCTAAAATTTCGAGCGCCTTTTTCAGTGACTCGGTTCCGGTGCGCCCGAAACCCAATCCTAATACTGACAATGTCATTTCCAATTTCCTTACATCGTTTTTCGATGCGTGGACTTTGCCGCAGTCAGATCTGAGCCGCTTGTGCTGGCCTTGAGGTTTTCATGTTTTTTTCTGATTTTTAGCTTATAAATTTGTTATCTAAGAATTTTTTATAGTTCTTGGTGCTTGATTAAGACACGAGTCAGGTTCGTAGGTGCAATTCATGAGCTGGATGCGCCGAAATACGAAAGATTCTTATTCCACCAAGCCGGCCTTCGCCAACAGATCGCACAATTCATCGCGATGCGCATCTTGCGCGTAGGGAACCGTCCGGCGAACGAACCCTACGCTGAAGTCAGGGCTAGCTCTGTTGAGCTCAGAAACTGTTTGAACAGCTTGGTCATGACGCCCAAGCTTTTCGTACCCTACAGCAAGCAGCGCTAACACATGCGCAAGTGTCGGCAACTCAACAGCAGCCCGTTGCGCATCAGCGAGGGATTCTTCGTAACGTCCTTCGACGAAATGCGCGCGTGACCGGTGCTCGAGATACATGGCTGGATAAAGCGGATTAAATTGCATCGCGCAGTCCAGTTCTTTAATGGCCTCATCGCCGCGCCCCATGTAGGGCAGCATAGCCCCCAAATGCGCGTAAAAATGAGCGTTTGATGGATTGAGGCTAATCGAACGCCTGATCACATCGTCGGCGCGATCGAAATCGGGCTTCTCATTGTTCCACCAATACGACAGGCCCAGGATATTGTACCCCCACGGTTCATTGGCATCGGCTTCAACGGCCGCTTGAGAAGAGGACAGCGCTCGCTCAAACGCTTCATCTATGTTTAAGTGCCACCCGTTTGTGGCTTGGACATGACACGCCCACGCCAAAGTGGCATGCGCACGGGCCAGATGCGGGTCCAACTGAACCGCTTTCTCTGCCTCCTGTCGGGCCAGCACCATGCCTATTTTCGAGAAGCGCCACATATGCTGCTGAGCCTTCAGGGCATGGTCATAGGCAGACGTCGATCGCTCTCCATTGCCAAGCACGCGTCGATAATGGCGCTGCTGGACCTTGCCGGCGAGAATGTTGACAATAACGGTGGCGGCCTCTTCTTGTACATCAAGAACATCTTCAACCCGCCTGTCGAACTTCTCAGCCCAAAGCGTTTCTGCAGACGATACGTCAACAAGCTGCGCAGAAATCCGCACCCTATTTGCCGATCGTCGCACGCTGCCTTCGACCAAATACGCCACGCCAAGCTCCATCGCAAAATCCAAAGCAGTGCCTGCGCGCTCATGAAAGGCAAAGGCGGACTGTCGGGCAATGACTTTAAGTTCCGAGTAACGCGACAGGTCGGTAATCACGTCTTCAGCGATGCCGTCAGAGAAATAGGATTGCTCCGGGTCGCCAGAGAGGTTTTTGAACGGAAGAACGACAATCGACGGTCGTTGACCTCCTTCATCTGTTGCCTTGGGTGCGGCAAAGCCCTGGCCTTTGCGTTTCTCTTCAACCGCCCGATCACCAAGGGGCGCATCGGGAACGAACAAAAATCCCTTCCGCGGAATAGTCTTGATTATGTCTTGGCGCGCACCGTCATCTCCTAGCGCCTTGCGAGCGGATTTTATCTTGGTCGATATCGCCGCGTCAGACACGATGCGCCCGCCCCAAATCGCGTCGATTATCTCGTCGCGATTAAGCACCCGCCCTGGATGCTGCGCAAAATAGGTGATTAAGTCGAAGACTTGCGGCTCAATTTCAATGCGCTCTCCGTTATCCCGCAGTTCCATGCGGCGGAGGTCAATTTCGAAAGAACCAAAAGCGATAATATTGGCATTTTGCTTTTGCATTGTCGCTTCATGTTCTCGCATTCGCCTCTGTTACGCAACACGCGCAACTGCTTCGCTAGCAGCGAATGGCCGCAATGCGGGCTGCGATCGCAGCATTTGAACACAATGTTCAAGGTCGGCAATGGGCCGTTCTTTCGGTGAAGTTCAAATTTCACAGATGACCCGATGGTGACCCGAGACTGCATGTAGAATGGTGACCGTATGGGAAAGAGGTAGCGAAGTACCGTCTAACCCATTCTAAGATATACTAAACATCGTTTGAAGTAATGGTGGAGCCAAGGGGAGTCGAACCCCTGACCTCTTGCATGCCATGCAAGCGCTCTCCCAACTGAGCTATGGCCCCATCTTCGCGGGCAGTCGTTGCCTGCCCGCGTGAATTACTGATTTCGCAGTTTCACTGCAAGTCAAAAATCGAAATCAGCTATCGTCGTCGCTGCTTGCAACGTCGGCAATTTCGTCCAGCGAAACATCGTCGTTGTCGTCGTCATCATCGAGAACGTCATCGCCCAGATCGACATCTGAGTCATCGTCGTCTTCCAGAACGACGTCCTCTTCGACGGCGTCCTCTTTCTTTTTGGTTTCGGCATCGGGCTTGTCGGCAACCATTGTGCGGGTTGCCTTGCCTGTGTCGATGTTCACCACTTCGCCAGTATAAGGACTGACGATCGGGTTGGCGTTCAGATCGTAAAAGCGTCGGCCGGTTGTTGGGCAAAGGCGTTTTGTGCCCCATTCTTCCTTCGGCATGGGTTTCCCTTTTTCGCAGGATTTCCGTGGAATGCCGCGCCAACTGCCATATGTGCGCGGGACTGTCAAAGGCTTTTGGGTTGTCGGTGGGATAGGTTGCTGTAACGTCGCGATCAAGAGCAGGAAAATGGTTAGGGTTGCCAAGCAGGATGTCAAATGCAGTAGCCGATATGGCTGGGCTTGAGGGGGTGGTTGTTAAACGCTCGGCACGAGCCCGGCGAATGACGCTGCGCGTGTCCCGTTTGGACGGAAAGGTGACCCTGACACTTCCACGGCAGATCCGCGACCGTGTGGCCGTGGATTTCCTGAAAGAAAAGGCCGCTTGGGTGGCCGAGGCCCAGCAGTCGGTCGCACCGACAGAGCAAGTTGGAATAGGCAGCGAATTGATGGTTGAGGGTCGTCGGGTTCAGGTGAAAGCCGGACTGAGACGGGTGGCGATGTTGTGCGACGGTATTGTTGAGGCTCCGCCCGCAAAGACTGCTGCGGCGCTGAAAACCTGCCTAGAGGCGGAGGCTCGGAAACGTTGCGAAGAACATGTGGAGCATTACGCAGCGAAAATAGGCCGGTCTGCCAACCGAATCACGATGCGCGATCCGAGGTCGCGTTGGGGGTCGTGTTCGAGTGAGGGTAATCTGATGTTTTCCTGGCGTCTGATTTTGGCACCACCAGAGGTGTTGGATTATGTCGTTGCCCATGAAGTTGCGCATCTGGACCAGATGAACCACTCGGCAACATTTTGGAATCTCGTCGCGGAGTTGGCTCCGGAGTATCGCCGATGGAAGGCGTGGCTCGGAACAGACGGCCCAGATCTACACCGATACCGGTTCGATTGACTTTGTATGAAATTCTGTGATCACACTCGGCCATGCTAAGCCGTCCAAATGATCCGCTTCCTGCCGCGCATGACCGCGTCTATCGACAGCTTCGTAGTCGCGTGATGTTGGGGGAGATTGACCCGGGAACTGCGCTGACATTGCGCGGCATCGGCAAAGAGTTTGGAGTATCAATGACTCCCGCCCGGGAAGCGATAAGACGCTTGGTTGCGGAAGGTGCGTTGTCGTTATCTTCGTCGGGGCGTGTATCGACGCCGGAACTGTCCAATGATCGGATCGAAGAATTGGCGTCTTTAAGGGCTTTGATTGAACCGGAACTGGCTTCGCGTGCGTTGCCGAGGGCGCATATGGCGCTGATTGACAGGTTGACGACGATCAATCAGGCAATTTCGGAAGCAGTGGTCAAAGGAGACGCCGTTTCTTACATGCGGCGAAATCTGGAGTTTCATCGAACGATGTATTTACGGGCGCAGGCGCCGGCGATGTTGGCGACGGCTGAAACGGTATGGCTTCAAATGGGGCCAACAATGCGCAAATTATACGGCCGATTGCAGCGTACGGACGTTTCGGCACATCACCGATTGATCCTGGCAGCGCTAAGCGCCGGTGACGAGCCGCGATTGCGCGTGGCGGTTCGCAATGATGTGGTGCAGGGATTACGCATGCTGACAGCCGAGAACGCTCAATACTGATCGGGTCTGTCGCGGAGGGTGATCAGCGCAAAGCCCGATCCAGCGCATCCAGAAATCGGGAGCGGTCGCTTTTCGTGAAGCCCTTGCCACTGCCGGAGCGGAATGGGTCAGCTGCACGCAAGTCTGTCATCAGATCGCGCGTGGCCAAGACATTGCCGATGTTTGCTTCTGTCAGAGCTTCGCCGTTGGGACGTAAAACGCGGGCCGAGGCTTCGACGCATTTTGCCGCCAATGGGATATCGTTCGTCACAACGACGTCTCCTGCGCCCACCTGATCCGCAATCCATTTGTCAGCCTCGTCTGGCCCGGCGGAAACGAACACGCTTTCAATCAGTGGGTTTGGGCTGGGTCGGATGCCGCCGTTTGACACCATGAACACCTTAACATTGCGCCGTGTCGCCACGGTTTCGATCTCGGATTTGACCGGACAGGCGTCAGCGTCAACGTAGATCACGCCCAAAGAGCCTCGGAGTGAAAATCGACGTGATCGGACATGAATGTCGATACAAAGAAATAGCTGTGGTCATAGCCTTTCTGAGGTCGCACGTTAGAGGCGACCCGTCGACGAGCCAGGGTTTCTGTAAGAGCTTCGGTTTTGAGTAAATCACCAAACTGATCGTCGGTGCCGGTATCGATCAAAAGCGGAATGTTCAGCCCCGACTGATCAATAAGGCAAGTGGCGTCATGAGCTTTGCCGGCTTCAACACTACCGAAATAGGCCTGGAACTGTTTCTTGCCCCAATCGCTTTCGGTTGGATTGCAAATTGGCGAGAAAGCGGACACCGAGCGGAAGCGGCCAGGGGACTTTGCCGCCAGGGTTAGGGCACCGTGACCACCCATCGAGTGGCCGGTGATGCTTTGGCGGGTGTCATCCAGAGCGAAGTTCTGGAAAATCAGTTCTGTGAGATCGTCTAGGATGTAGCTTTGCATCTTGAAATGCCGTGACCAGGGGCTTTCGGTGGCATCCAGATAAAACCCTGCACCCTTTCCAAGGTCGTAAGCATCATCATCTGCAACATCTTCGCCACGCGGCGAGGTGTCTGGGAAGACGACAGCCAGGCCCTGCTCGGCGGCCCAGGCCTGCGCTCCGGCCTTGGTCATGGCGTTTTTGTGTGTGCAAGTCAGACCCGAGAGAAACCACAAAACCGGAACCGGGCCGCTATTGGCGTCTTCCGGCAAGAACAGACCGAATGTCATGTCTGTGCCAGTGGCCTTGGAAGCGTGAGAGTAGACGCCTTGAGTGCCGCCAAAGCACTTGTTTTCAGCCTTCGTTTCCATAAGATTTTCGCACCTCTAGCATCGGTTAAATTCCAGTGTTCTGGTCGTCATCATTTAAATGGCGCGCGATATCAATCCTGAATTCGATTGAGCTTGATTAGATTGGATCATCTCTTACATCGTTTCTGGACCGGATCGAAGATAACGCCCTGTGATACATCGAAAAAAAAGGCCGGACTAATAAGTCCGGCCAGTTCAACAGGGAGGTAGAATGCAGCAGCATCGCCGCCGCGTTCAAGTTTTGATTTATGCCTGGTTGTGCATCCATTCAAGAATAAACGGCTAAAATAAGGGCAAAGCGGCTATGCGCTCACTGCATGGCTGTGCCTTGCGCGCGGGCCAAAGCCTCGGCTTTCATCCGCTTTCTGTGCGCGATTATTTCCTCGGTGACGAAGTCGCGGAAAGCTGCAATGCGCTGTGATTGGCGAAGCTCTTCCGGGTAGGCGAGGAAAACCGGAATTTCGCGAGATTCGACCTCTGGAAGTACGCGCTGAATTTCAGGGAAGTCCTCGATGACGTAATCTGGCAGAACGCCAATACCTAAGTCAGAACGAACGGCCTGAAGAACGCCGAAGTAGTTGTTCACTGTCAGCATGGAAGGAATGTTGTGGGTCAAAAGTTCTTTCACGAGATTTGAACCAGCACTGACCTGGGTTGTTTGGATATCCTGCGCAATGAGGCGATGATGTTTCAGGTCTTCCAGTTTCTCAGGGGTTCCGTGCTTTGCAAGGTAATAGGGCGCCGCATAAAGGCGCATATGCACCGTCATTAGTTTTCTGCGGATGAGGTCCGCCTGACTGGGTTCTTTCATTCGGATAGCGACATCGGCTTCGCGCATGGGAAGGTCGAGCACGCGTTCTTCGAGCATCAGGTCGATCTTCAGATCGGGATACTTGTCGTAAAGGTGTTGAAGTCTGGGGGCCAGCCAGAGAGAGCCGAAGCCGGTTGTCGTGGTTACGCGCAATTCCCCAAAAACTTCATCTTCGCTGTCGCGGATGCGTGCTTCGGCAGCGTCGAGACGTTTGTTCATGGCTGACGTAGCATCAAACAGCAACTCACCTTGTTCGGTGAGGATCAAACCGCGCGCGTGGCGATGAAAAAGCGTGGTATTAAGGCTTTCTTCCAGTGCGCGTATTTGACGTGAAACTGCGGATTGGCTGAGGTGAAGTGTATCACCGGCATGGGTCAGACTGCCCGCATCTGCAACCGCGTGAAATATTCTTAGTTTGTCCCAGTCCATAAAATCTCTTGTCCGTCAATGTTTGCGCTGACACTTAAGCATGCCTTACCCTTTGGGGTGACCGTAATGCAAATACACAGATGATGGATAATTCATTTTGTAGGTCAGAAGAATTGACCTATGTTATGGTCAAATGTGCCTGGAGACTTGAATGAGCCGTTCCTCTGTCACTTTGAATGACAAGTATGACCTTTCCAAAACACGCGTTTTGATGAACGGAAGTCAGGCATTGGTTCGTTTGTTGCTGATGCAGTCCGAGCGGGATCGGGCCAATGGATTGAATACTGCCGGATACGTGAGTGGGTATCGCGGTTCCCCGCTTGGTGCGTTGGACATGCAAATGCATGGGGCCAAGACATACTTGCAAGAACGCTCGATCATCTTCGAACCCGGCATCAATGAAGATATCGCAGCGACGGCGATCTGGGGCACACAGCAGGCGGAACTTCGAGGCGAGGGCAAACACGATGGTGTTTTTTCGCTTTGGTATGGGAAGGGGCCGGGTGTTGATCGCGCGGGAGATGTTCTGAGGCATGCCAATTTGGCCGGAACGTCACCGACTGGCGGTGTGCTTATGGCCATGGGCGATGACCATACCGGCGAAAGTTCGACCACCTGCCACCAAAGCGATTTCGCGGCGATGGATGCTTATATTCCGGTTCTGTCACCTGCTGGCGTTCAAGAGATATTGGACTACGGACTTTATGGCTTTGCACTTAGCCGATTTGCAGGGGTTTGGAGTGGTTTGAAGCTGATGAAAGACACGGTCGAAGTGACTTCGGTTGTGGATGCAAGTGTCAACCGGATGCAGTTTGTGACACCGGAGTTTGAGATGCCAGATGGCGGGCTGAACATCCGATTGAACGACCATTGGGTCCAGCAGGAAGTGCGGATCGCACATTATAAGCGTTTTGCGGCTGAAGCTTTTGCACGGGCAAACAAGTTTGATCGACGCTTTTGGGGGCGCAGTGGTGCGAAGATTGGCTTTACCGCTGCAGGGAAGAATTGGCTGGACCTGGAACATGCGCTTGGACTTTTGGGGATTGATGCTGTTGAGGCTGAACGGCTGGGCGTCACGACGTATAAGATCGGGCAAACGTTTCCGTTGGATGTTGCTTCGTTTCAGGAGTGGGCAGATGGGCTGGATCTAATTGTTGTCATTGAAGAAAAGCGCAAGCTGATCGAAGTGCAGGTGAAAGAGGCGATTTTTGATAACCCGCAAGGGCGGCGGGTTTATGGATGGCACAAGGGCGGTGTTGGCCTGCGCCATGGTGAAGAGTTGTTCCCAGTCAGCCAGACCCTTGATCCGAGTTTCATTGCTGAGAGGATCGGCGCGATACTTCAAGAAGAAGGGCGTGGAACTGAGGCTATGAGCGGCGCATTGCGGCGATTGGCGGAAATGCGTCTGCCAGAGTCCCAGACCGACATCGCGACGCGCCAAGCCTATTTTTGTTCGGGGTGCCCTCACAATTCTTCGACCAAAGTTCCGGAAGGTAGTCGCGCTTATGCCGGTATTGGTTGCCACATCATGGCTTTGTGGATGGATCGTGAGACGTCTGGTTACACAAATATGGGAACCGAAGGCGCAAACTGGATCGGTGAAGCCCGATATTCATCGCGTCAGCATGTTTTTCAGAACATGGGCGATGGCACCTACAATCATTCGGGTCTGATGGCAGTGCGTGCCGCAGTCTCGTCCGGGGTCAATATGACCTACAAAATCCTCTACAATGACGCGGTAGCCATGACCGGTGGACAGATCAACGACGGTGATCTTCCGCCCGAAAAGGTCGCGCACGAGATGCGGGCCATGGGCGTCAAGCGAATAGCGATCGTTTTTGATGAAAAGGAAGAACCCAGGCGCGCCGATTATCCAAGCGATGTAGATTGGCATCCGCGGAGCGAACTGGGGGAAGTGCAGGAAAGATATCGCCAGATTGAAGGCGCTTCCGGCATCATCTTCATTCAGACCTGTGCGGCTGAAAAACGGCGGCGGCGTCGCCGTGGCGAATTTCCCGATCCAGATAAACGTGTGTTTATCAACACCGACATTTGCGAAGGCTGTGGTGACTGCGGCATTCAGTCGAACTGCGTCTCGATTGTACCGGTTGAAACAGAGTTCGGGCGGAAGCGCGCAATAGATCAATCGTCTTGCAACAAGGATTTTTCGTGCCTGAGTGGGTTTTGCCCGGCCTTCGTTACCGTCGAAGGAGGGGTTCTGCAAAAAGAGCCGACCTCGGAGATCGATATTGGCGATCTGACGGATCCTAAGCTGCCGGCAATTTCCGGTAGCCATAATTTTGTCATCACAGGAATTGGAGGAACCGGGGTCATCACGATTGGCGCGATCATCTCGATGGCGGCGCATCTTGAGGGCAAGGGCGCTGGTTTGATGGAGATGGCCGGGATTGCGCAAAAGGGCGGCGCGGTCCACATCCATTGCAGGATTGGCAATAGCCCGGAAGATGTGGGCGCAATTCGTGTGTCATCAGGTGAGTGCGATACGTTGCTTGGTGGCGATTTGGTTGTTTCGGCTGGGCGCGAGACGTTGGCGTTGACGGTTAGTGATCGTACATTGGCAGTCGTGAATAACCACGAAACGATGACCGGAGATTTCACTCGCGACACGATGTTCAGAATTCCCGGCGAAGACCTTAAGTCTCGCATACGGTCGCGTTTGGACGGCAGCGCATCATTTTTGGATGCAACTGCTCTGGCCCAGAAGGCGCTTGGCGACGCGATCTATTCGAACATGATCTTGTTTGGAGCTGCTTGGCAGATGGGGCGTGTGCCACTGGAGCAGAACTCAATCGAGAATGCCATTGAACTGAATGGCAAGAGTGTCGAGGACAACAAGCGTGCATTCCACATTGGTCGTTGGGCAATTGGGAACGCACAGGCAACCGACGACTTGCTTAGGGGCGGGGGGTCGGGTCAATCTTCTTCGTCTGTGGATGCTATTTCCCATCGTGCGGCGCATCTTATCGAGTACCAGTCGCAAGGCCTGGCCAAACAATATCGAGAATTCGTTGATCAGTTCGATGATCCAACTTTTAGGCTGGCGGTGGCCAAAGGCTATCACAAAGTTTTGGCATACAAGGACGAATACGAGGTTGCACGCTTACTGAGCGGCACAAAGGCAAAAGCCAGTGATGAATTTAGCGGGAATTTGCGTCTGAAGTATCATCTTTCGCCGCCGTTTCTGTCGGGAACGGGTCCGGATGGCCGAACCAAGAAGCGAGCATTTGGAGACCGAATGGAGGTCTTGTGGCACATGTTGGCACGCTTGAAATCCGTTCGTGGAACGGCGTTTGATCCCTTTGGATATGCCAAAGAGCGCCGCATGGAGCGAGCACTTATCGATCAATATGAAAACGATATGAAATGGGTGTTAAAAGCTGGGCGGGGCGGTAACCAAGCTGCTGTCGCTTTGGCGGAACTGCCATTGCAGATTGCTGGATTTGGCCCGGTAAAAGCCGAAAACGCGAGAAAGGCAGCATTGCGCCGCGATAAGTTACTGGACGAACTTGAAGCTGCGGGCAGGGAAAGCGCCGTTGGCGAGACGCAGGAAGCAATTTGACGGGATACTCGTTGTCTGGGCCAAATTTAGGGTGCCAAGATGGACATTTCATTTTGAGAGACTTATGGCGAGGCACGAGAAATAGTTGAACGCATGCGCCGAATTTAAGATCGGCAGCAAAGGGATTTGAACCGATGGCCGTCGGGATATTTGATAGCGGGCTGGGTGGCCTGACCGTATTGAAAGCCGTCATGGAACGGTTACCGGATGTTCCGTTTGTCTATTACGGGGACAACGCACATACGCCTTATGGGACGCGTGACGTCGAGGATGTTTATAACCTGACGGTCGCTGGCACCGAGCGGTTGATGGCGGCCGGGTGCGATTTGGTCATTCTTGCTTGCAACACAGCCAGTGCTGCGGCGCTAAGGCGGATGCAGGAAAGTTGGGTGCCAGAGAACAAACGGGTTCTGGGTGTTTTTGTGCCTCTGATCGAAGCTCTGACAGAACGGGAGTGGGGCGATAACTCGCCGCCGCGCGAAGTCGACGTAAAACATGTCGCCTTGTTCGCGACGCCTGCAACAGTCAGTAGCCGGGCTTTTCAGCGGGAACTGGCGTTCCGTGCAATAGGTGTTGATGTCGAGGCGCAGGCTTGCGGTGGCGTGGTTGATGCTATTGAAGACGGGGATATGATCTTGGCGGAAGCCCTTGTCAGAAGTCATGTCGACGCCCTGAAACGCAAAATGCCGAACCCTGACGCGGCCATTCTGGGTTGTACACATTATCCGATTGTCGAGGCTGATTTTCAGGCGGCACTTGGCCCGGACGTGAAGGTTTACAGTCAGGCATCTTTAGTTGCTGAAAGTTTGGCGGATTATCTAAGGCGACGCCCCGAGATGGTCGGCCCCGGTAAGGTTTCGATGTATCTAACCACTGGTGATCCGCAGCGCGTCAGTGATCAGGCCACGCGGTTTTTGCGACGACGCATTGATTTTCACGCTGCGTGATTGCGGCGACGTCGACATCGTCATACATCTGAGAAAATCCAAGGGAGCGGCCCTATGCCCCACAAAATCGCCATTCTGGGCGCCAGCGGTTACACTGGCGCAGAACTTGTCCGGCTTATTGCCACCCATCCATCGTTCGAGATTGTGGCGCTGACGGGGGATCGCAAGGCCGGGCAAACGATGTCTTCTGTCTATCCGCATTTGCGCCACCTGGACTTGCCTGATCTTTCCAAGATTGCAGAAGTGGACTTTTCTACAGTGGATTTGGCGTTTTGTGCGTTGCCTCATGCAACGTCCCAGTCCGTTATCGCAGGGCTGCCCGCCGATCTAAAAGTTGTCGATCTGTCGGCTGATTTTCGACTGCGCGACCCCGATGACTATGAGACTTGGTACGGCCAACCGCATGGGGCAGTGGAACGTCAGCGCGAGGCGGTATACGGGCTGACAGAATTTTATCGTGACGTCATCGCAGGGGCGACCTTGGTTGCTGGCACAGGTTGTAACGCAGCGACCGGACAATTTGCGTTGCGGCCGCTGATAGAAAAGGCGGTTATCGATCTTGATGATATCGTCATGGACTTGAAGGCGGCGGCTTCTGGTGCCGGTCGGTCTTTGAAAGAGCATCTGTTATTTGCCGAGTTGTTTGAGAATGTTAAGGGCTACTCGATGGGTGGTAAACACCGGCATTTGGGCGAATTTGATCAGGAATTTTCGCTAATTGCTGGACGCCCTGTACGGGTTCAGTTTACGCCGCATTTGATCCCGGCCACGCGGGGCATCTTGTTGACGAACTATCTTAAGGGCAATGCCGAAGTCGTGCATCGGACGTTGTCTGAGGCTTACGCGGGCGAGCCGTTCATTCAAGTGTTACCGCTCGGCGAAGTGCCCCAGATGAAAGACGTACGCGCGTCGAATTACTGTCATATCGGCGTCGTGGGTGATCGGATCGACGGTCGGGCGACTGTCGTTGCGACATTAGATAACCTCACAAAAGGTTCAGCGGGTCAAGCAATACAGAACGCGAACCTTATGTTAGGGGAAGACGAAACTGCGGGGCTCTTGGCGGCTCCGGTATATCCTTGAGGGCACATGAAGGGTTTAAAGAAACAACGCCGTATTCAGATCATCGCGCTGGCCGCGATTTCCCTGGTTGCGGCATTTACGGCATTTTACATCGCAGCGCCGAATGCGCTGCAGTTTTTTCGCTCGCCAAGTGAGGTCGCCGAAACGCCGCCGCCGCCGAATGAAGTTTTCCGAATAGGCGGGCTGGTCGCCGATGGAACGCTAGTGCGCGGTCAGGGTGAAGTCATTTCCTTCAGCGTGACGGATGGTGGCGCGGTAATACCTGTCCAATACACTGGTGTTTTGCCTGATCTATTTGGTGAAGGTGAGGGCATGGTTGGCACGGGTCGCTACATCGATGGCGTCTTTCAGGCGAGCGAGATTTTGGCGCGCCACGACGAGACTTATATGCCGGCTGAGGTCATTGACGCCCTGAAAGAACAAGGCGTCTACAAAGACCCGAACGGTTAGTTACTGTTCCGTTAACAGTTATGCAGGACCTTGTGCGGCAGTTGATCCCGCACAGGTCTGAAATTATGTCGAGAGTCGAAACCATTGCCGATGCAATCATTGCGCGCGAAGGCGGGTATGTGGATGATCCGGATGATCCCGGTGGCGCCACAAATTTTGGTGTGACAATCCATACCATGCGGCGCTTGGGGCTTGATGTGACGGGCGACGGGCAGGTGACGGCTGACGACGTGAAACGCCTGACGCGCCTTGAGGCAAGACGCATATTTATCGACGAATACTATCATCGACCGCGCATTTCATGGTTGCCTATAGCAGTCCAACCAAGCGTTTTTGACATGCAAGTAAATGCGGGAAACCATGCTGTCCGCCTGCTTCAGAAGCTGTTGCTGAAGATGGATTTTAACATCGCGGTTGATGGCCATATCGGGCCAGCGACCAAAATGGCGGCAGCTTCAGCGGCAAAATCGGCAAGTATTCTTTTTGTGGACGCATACGGAATAGAACGGCGCAACTATTATTACGCGCTGGCAGATCGCCGGGCAGCCAGCCGGAAATATGCGCGTACTAAGCATGGTGGCAAGGGCGGTTGGATCAAGCGCGCTGAGACGTTCATTTCCCCAAGATTTCATCTGAGCGACACGGGACATCGCGAAAGGATCAAGGCATGGGGATGATTGGACAGATCTTAGGGGTGATCTTTGGAAGTCAGCGCAATGTCATTCGCGACACCGTCGAAGTGTTCCGTCCAAACGCTGAAGCTGAAGCCGTTCGGGATGCCGAGTTGGCAGCGTCCGTGCTCGCACAATTTGCAAGCGAATTTTCGCACCCGCGCCGTGGCGTTTTTGATCGCTTCATGGATGGATTGAACCGTTTGCCAAGGCCAATGCTCGCATTGGGAACCTTGGGGTTATTTGCCGCAGCAATGACCGACCCGGTTTGGTTTGCGCAAAGAATGCAGGGGGTCGCTTTGGTGCCTGAACCACTTTGGTGGCTAATGGGGGCGATCGTTTCGTTTTACTTCGGCGCGCGTCACCAAAGCAAATCTCAGGAGTTTCAAAAGGGAATTGCCGACGTGTTGGCGAATACGCCTCTGGTTGCCTCAAATATTGCAGCTTTGGGTCAACTAAAGGCAACGGTGTCGGGCGACGAAGACGCAAATGCAGATAATCCAGCCCTTGAGGAATGGAGGCGCAAGCATGGAAAGTGAGCAATTCATAAGGGCAGCAGCAGAGCACGGGCCTTGGGTGATGTTGGTATTCTTTCTTTTGTGGAGGGACGTGCAGAAAGAACAGGCTACACGCGCTGTTCTGGATAAAAATGCAGTGGTTTTGACCGAGATCGCGACCGAGATCCGAGAGCGTATGCCGAGGACCTAAATCATGATTGTTCGGATGAGAGATTTCGCATGGAGGATACTAATTGGCGCAAGACTGCACGGAGCAATCCAAAGGAATGAAGTTGCTGTACGTTCCCTGACTGCCGCAATTCGCGGGACTGCGCAGAAATGATGGGGCTTCATCTATTTTGGTTAACTTGTTGCTGGAGTGGGTTAACGCTTGCTTGGCTGGTTGCACTTAAATCGGACCGTTACATTCCATTGACTCCTTGCCTAGTCGCTGGATTCTGTGTGTTCGTTGGGTGGTTGATCGCCTTGGTATTGCCTATTGCCTTGTCGGCTAGGGAGTTGCCCTTCGTATTCAAACTCTTGCGATGTCGCAATTGTAGTCTTGGCCTTCTACCCTTGAGCGCTTACATCTAGCGGCAATGATTGTAGAGCTTGGACATTTCGCACTGCTGCTGGCGCTGATGGTGGCCGTTGTGCAGACAATTCTGCCTTTGGTCGGCGCGCACAAAGGGTGGCGGAGCTGGATGGCCATAGCAGAACCTGCAGCGACTGCGCAGTTCCTGCTTCTGGCGTTTTCATTTTCGGCGTTGACCTATGCTTTTGTGACCTCTGATTTCTCAGTTCGGCTGGTTACGGCCAATTCGCACACTTTAAAGCCGATGCTTTACAAAGTGTCCGGCGTTTGGGGAAATCATGAAGGCTCGATGCTGTTATGGTGCCTGATACTGGCATTCTTCGGGGCGTTGGCCGCGTGGTTTGGGAGCAATTTGCCGGATCGTTTGCGGGCGCGTGTTCTTGGTGTTCAGGCGTCCGTTGGCGTGGCGTTCCTGGTATTTCTAATCTTCACATCCAACCCATTCCTTCGGCTGGAGTTTCCACCGATGAACGGCCAGGATTTGAACCCACTTTTGCAGGACCCTGGTTTGGCATTTCATCCGCCGTTTCTTTACATCGGGTATGTCGGGCTATCGATGGCGTTTTCATTCGCTATCGCTGCATTGATTGAGGGCAGGGTGGATGCGGCGTGGGGGCGCTGGGTTCGGCCCTGGACGTTGTTGGCCTGGCTCAATCTAACCATCGGTATCGCGCTTGGGTCCTGGTGGGCATATTATGAATTGGGTTGGGGCGGATTTTGGTTTTGGGACCCGGTCGAAAATGCATCTTTCATGCCTTGGCTGATCTCGGCCGCATTGCTGCATTCGGCCATTGTCGTTGAAAAACGCGAGGCGCTGAAAAGCTGGACCATTCTGCTGGCAATCCTTGCCTTTGGTTTTTCGCTTATTGGCGCATTCATTGTGCGATCTGGTGTGCTGACGTCCGTGCATGCGTTTGCCAATGATCCTGAGCGTGGGGTCTATTTACTGGCAATCTGTGTCTTTTTCATGGGGGGCGGTTTGACGCTCTATGCTGCGCGCGCCGGTAACATGCAGGCGAAGGGCGTGTTCAGCGTTGTTAGCCGCGAAAGCGCATTGGTGGCCAACAACGTCCTATTGGCTGTTGCAACGTTTTTGGTTTTCGTTGGAACGATTTGGCCGTTGGTTGCAGAGATGCTCTGGGATCGGAAACTGAGCGTAGGACCACCATTTTTCGACATGGCGTTCACACCATTTATGATCCTTTTGGCGGTGTTGTTGCCGGTTGGTTCGATCCTGCCATGGAAGCGCGCCAAATTTGCCAATGTCATGCGCCCGTTGTGGATTGCGGCGTTGGTAGCTTTTTCGGTGGCGGCCTTGGTGTGGGTAGTGCAGACGGAACGGTCCATGCTCGCCCCAGTTGGTGCCTTGTTGGGAGCTTGGCTTGTTATGGGTGCCGCCGGTGATCTTTGGCTGCGCAGTGGGCGTGGTGGCATTGGCGACAAGCTGAGACGTGCTGTGCGGCTGCCGCGTGCAGATTTGGGCCGGGTCGTTGCACATTCGGGCTTTGGAATAACCATTATTGGCATTGCAGCGATGACCGCTTGGGAAATCGAGGATATCCGAGTGGCCAAAATTGGAGAGACTTTTCGCGTGGGTCAATTCGACGTAACGCTTGTTGATGTGATCGATGTAGATGGCCCGAATTACGTTTCGACAATGGCCGAACTGAATGTTTCGCGCGATGGCAAGTCGGTTGCGGTGATGTTCCCAGAGAAACGTATCTATCCGGTGGCGGCAATGCCAACGACCGAAGCGGCCATCGACAACGGCGTGCTGCGGGATCTGTATCTTGTTATTGG
Organism: Boseongicola sp.; assembly: GCA_014075275.1. Taxonomy (NCBI): domain Bacteria; kingdom Pseudomonadati; phylum Pseudomonadota; class Alphaproteobacteria; order Rhodobacterales; family Paracoccaceae; genus Boseongicola; species Boseongicola sp. Next base: position 1,080,892 of record CP046179.1, on the reverse strand, counting down.
CGACCCGCAAGTGAATGGCGGTTGGGCCGTTCGCACCTATATCAAACCGTTTGCTAATTGGATTTGGGCCGGTGCAATTATTATGGCCGTAGGCGGCGGGCTGTCACTGACGGATCGACGCCATCGGGTGGGTGCCGCGGCCAGGCGCAAAGTAAAGGCGGTGCCAGCAGAATGATCCGAATTCTGGCAGCGATATGCCTGTTGGCATCAGGGCCAGCTTTTGCGGTGGAACCAGAAGAAATACTTGCTGATCCAGTGCTTGAAGAGCGGGCCAGAGATTTGTCCAAGGGGTTGCGTTGCTTGGTGTGTCGCAACGAAAGTATTGACGAATCCAACGCCGAGTTGGCGCGGGATTTGCGCTTGCTCGTGCGCGAACGACTGCTAGCGGGCGATACGGATGATGAAGCGATTGGTTTCATAGTTGCGCGATACGGCGAATATGTGTTGCTGAACCCAAGGGCGACTGGCGTCAACTTATTGCTGTGGGGAGCCGGGCCGTTAATGTTGTTATTTGCCGGTGCCGTTGCGGTGGCCTATGTCCGCAAGCGACGCACCGGAACCGAAGAAATTGAACTGAGTTCCGAAGAAAAAGAACGTCTGGCCGCACTAATAAAAGATTAACGCGCGTATTCCCCTTTTCCGAACTGTTTAGTTCACTTATGTGAAGGGGAACGATTGCGGGAAAGACCTTATGGACTATCAGACAATTCGACTGACACGGCAGAACGGGTATGCGGTCATTTCATTGGACCGGCCTGAAGTAAAAAATGCAATGAACACACAAATGCGGGCGGAGATCCTGCACGCGTTAAAAGATGCGCAGCGGACCGAGCGGGCAATTGTGATCACCGGGACCGGCGATGCTTTTTGTTCGGGTCAGGACCTGGGCGACAAGGCAACGGTGGCCAACACTGACCTCGAACGCACGTTGCGTGATGAATACTTACCGATGATCCGCGCGATTACAGATAGCCCGGTGCCCACCATTGCGGCCGTTAATGGCGCGGCGGCAGGTGCAGGGGCAAACCTTGCCTTAGCGACTGACGTTGTGGTTGCTTCTAAAAGTGCGGTTTTTCTACAGGCATTTACGCGCATTGGCTTGCTGCCTGATGCCGGTGGTACCTATTGGCTTCCGCGACAAGTTGGATTTGCTCGCGCGATGGGGGCGGCTTTGTTCGCCGACCCGGTTTCGGCAAAGCAAGCTGTTCAATGGGGTATGATCTGGGAAGCCGTCGAAGACACTGACTTTGAATCGACGTGGCGCGCTCGGGCCGAGAAACTCGCGAATGGGCCGACGGTGGCCTATGCGGGCGTGAAAGAGGCAATGCGCAGCAGTTTAGGAAATTCGCTAGACGCGCAGCTGCTGGTTGAGGCCAAATTGCAAGGCAGATGCGGCAAAACTCGTGATTTTCGTGAAGGTGTTCTGGCGTTTATGGAAAAACGGCCTGCGGAATACGAAGGACGCTAACTTCCGATTGAAATAATAAAGGCCCGCGCCATTTGAGCGCGGGCCTTTATTATTCTGTTAAAAGGCAAGACCTTACCGATCTTTCACATCCACATAGTCGCGGCCAGGATTTCCAACATACAGCTGGCGAGGGCGGCCGATTTTCATTTGTGGATCGCCGATCATCTCTTTCCACTGGCTGATCCAGCCAACGGTCCGGGCAACCGCGAAAATTGGTGTGAACATCGACGTTGGGAAACCCATCGCATCCAGAATGATGCCGGAATAGAAGTCGACGTTGGGATAGAGCTTCTTTTCCTTGAAGTATGGGTCTTCAATCGCAACTCTTTCGAGTTCTTTTGCAACCTGAAGCGTCGGATTGTTGTCGATACCAAGAAGTTCGAGAACTTCATCGGCCGACTGCTTCATTACCTTGGCGCGCGGATCGAAGTTTTTATAGACGCGGTGACCGAATCCCATCAGGCGGAACGGATCCTGTTTGTCTTTGGCACGGTCAATGAATTCAGGAATGCGATCAGGCGTGCCAATCTCGCGCAGCATCTCAAGGCAGGCTTGATTGGCTCCGCCGTGGGCAGGGCCCCAAAGGCAAGCAACACCAGCAGCAATACATGCGAATGGATTTGCGCCGGACGAGGACGCCAGGCGAACCGTTGATGTCGATGCGTTTTGCTCGTGGTCTGCGTGAAGCGTAAAGATCCGGTCCATCGCGCGGCTGAGGATTGGATTTACTTCATATTCTTCGGCCGGAACAGCGAAACACATGCGCAAGAAATTTGACGAATAGTCAAGATCGTTGCGCGGATACACGAAGGGCTGCCCGATGTGATATTTATAGGCCCAGGCTGCAATCGTCGGCATCTTGGCAATCAGACGCACCGAGGCGACTTCGCGCTGCCATGGGTCAGAAATATCGGTCGAGTCGTGGTAGAAAGCTGACATTGCGCCAACAACCCCGACCATGATCGCCATAGGATGGGCGTCGCGACGGAAACCACGGAAGAAATTCACCATCTGCTCGTGCAGCATGGTGTGGTTCGTCACGCGGACTTCGAAATCTTCGAGTTGCTCCGCGGATGGCAGTTCGCCGTAGAGTAATAGGTAGCAAACTTCGAGGAAGTGAGACTTCTCAGCCAGTTGGTCGATCGGATAGCCGCGGTGGAGCAATTCGCCCTTGTCACCATCAATAAATGTGATGGTTGAATCGCAGGATGCGGTTGAGGTGAAGCCCGGATCATAGGTGAATACGTCGCCCAGAGCATAAAGCTTGCGGATATCAATGACATCCGGACCTGCAGTGGGCGAATGAATTGGAAGCTCGACTTCTTTACCGTTGAAGCTGAGGGTCGCTGTCTTGTTTTTATCGGCCATGGTCATCCCTGTCTCTTTGCCCGCTGGGGCGGGGGTGGTGGTCGGGCGGCACGCAAAGGTGCTGCCAAGGATAACCCCATGCCTCGCTGGGACTACCCGTTCTTGTCTGCTGCGTCCGTTAACCGAAGGATGGTTTCATCCCGGCCCAGCACGAGCATCATATCGAAAACACTTGGAGATACTGATCTTCCGGCAAGGGCTGCTCTGAGTGGCCCCGCGAACTTGCCGAGCTTCATTTCATGAGCTTCCGCAAGGCTTTGCACAATCGCCTCTAGTGTGTCGCGGGTCCAGCTAACATTTTGCAGGTGCGGCGTCAATTCGATGAGGAGCGACTGCGCTGTTTCGTCCAGCACTTTCAAAGATTTTTCGTTCTGTTCAACTGGACGACCTGAAAGGACAAATGATGCCTTTTCAAGGAGTTCCGGATAGGTTTTGGCGCGGTCCTTCAGGCAGAACATGGAGTCTAGGAGCTTGGATGCCTGAACTTCAGACAAGGGGACTTTGTCGGCCGCGACCAGATAGTTCTGAATTTCTGCTACGAGTGCAGCATCGTCCATTTGTGCGATGTGCTGACCGGAAAGATTCAGTAATTTTTTGGTGTCGAAGCGGGCGGGGGCTTTTCCGATTCCTTCCATGCCAAACCATTCGATGGATTGTCTGGTAGTGAAGAATTCGTCGTCGCCGTGGCTCCAGCCTAGACGCGCGAGATAGTTGCGCATGCCGGCTGAGGGATACCCATCGGCCTGCCATTCTTCCACGCCGAGCGCTCCATGGCGTTTTGACAGCTTCTTACCGTCCTCGCCGTGAATGAGCGGGATATGGGCCCAGATGGGTATGTCCCAGCCCATAGCATTGTAGACAAGCATCTGGCGCGCGGCGTTATTGAGGTGATCATCGCCGCGGATGACGTGCGTGACGCCCATATCATGATCATCTACGACGACCGCCAGCATATAGACCGGCGTGCCGTCAGAGCGCAGGACGATCATGTCGTCCAGTTGATCGTTGCGGATTGTGACATTGCCCTGAACAGCATCGTGGATCACCGTGCTTCCATGGCGGGGCGCCTTTACGCGAATGGCAAAAGGGGCGTCAGGATGATCCCCTGGGGGAACATCACGCCACGGCGAGCGAAAAAGTGTTGATCTGCCTTCGGCGCGCGCCTTTTCGCGGAACGCAGAAATTTCGTCCTGCGTTGAAAAGCATTTATAGGCGGTGTCGTTCGCCAACATCTGACGTGCCACCTCGGCATGACGGGCGGCGCCTTCGAACTGGCTGACGGCGTCACCGTCCCAGTCAAGGCCGAGCCAGCGAAGACCCCTATAGATGGCTTCGGTTGCTTCGGGAGTATAACGAGCGCGATCCGTGTCTTCGATACGCAACAGGAATTTGCCGCCGCGTCCGCGCGCAAAAAGCCAATTAAACAAGGCGGTTCGCGCACCGCCAATGTGCAAATAGCCCGTTGGAGACGGGGCAAAGCGAGTCACGACGGGGCGATCAGACATCTTTGATTAACCTTCTGTAAACCGTGAGCGGCTTAACGTCGCCCGGGTGTAATCAACGCGCCCAAGGGAGACAAGGGTGCGTTTCAGTCCCTCACTTATCGGCATCTTAGACAGGCAACGCGGACATTTGTTTCCCTGGGCACCCGTTGCTTTGGCGTGCGGCATAGGCACGTATTTTTCCCTTCCACGTGAGCCGGAGTTTGTCGAACTGCTGGTATTGATCGCGATGGCTTTGGGTGCCTGCCTCTTTGGCTTGGTCGCGAGGGCGGAGTTACGCCCGCTTATTGCGGTGATTGCCTTGTTTTCGGCGGGCATAATCTTGGGTGTTTTGCGCGCTAACGATGTGGCTTCTGAGAAGTTGTCGTATCGGTTTTACGGGCCGATTGAAGGACGGATCGTTGCAATTGACCGATCGCAGTCAGACGCGGTTCGATTGACGTTGGATCAGGTGGTTCTTGGGCGCATACCACTTGCGAAAACTCCAGCCAAGGTGCGGATATCGCTTCATGGTGATCAGGGTTACTTTGTCCCACGCCCGGGGCAAACTATTGGAATGACGGGACATCTTTCCCCGCCGTCGGGGCCGGTTGAACCCGGAGGATACGATTTCCAGCGCCATGCATGGTTCCAGGGTATTGGTGCAGTCGGATACACCCGCACACCGGTTTTGCTGATGAAGAGCGCGACATTGGAGGGCATGGGCCTTTGGATTACCAGCTTCAGGATGCGTATTTCGAGGGCTGTGCAGCAAGCGCTTCCAGGACGGTCAGGGGCCTTTGCCGCGGCAGTGACTACTGGCGACCGGTCTGGAATGGATCAGGACGTGTTGGTAGCGCTGAGAGCATCTAACCTTGCTCATCTGCTTGCCATTTCTGGTTTGCACATGGGTTTGTTGACGGGGTTCATATTTACCGCGCTTCGATATGGACTGGCGTTGGTTCCTTCATCTGCGGCCAGATTTTCGACCAAGAAGATCGCCGCAGTCGTCGCGGTATTGTCGGGGGCGATTTATCTTGCGCTGTCAGGCGGCAATGTTGCGACAGAGCGCGCATTCATCATGGTCTCGGTGATGTTTGTCGCGGTATTGGCGGATCGCCGGGCCATAACGCTGAGGGCTGTTGCTATTGCCGCCCTTATTGTGCTGGTTTTGCGACCAGAGTCGTTGTTGAGTCCCGGATTTCAGATGTCATTCGCGGCAACGACCGCCTTGGTGACAGTGTTTGGATGGATGCGCGATGCTGAGTATTCGGATCGGCATTGGCCAAAACCACTCAGAATCTTCGCTTCGGTCGCTATCTCATCCGCGATCGCCGGATTGGCAACGGCTCCAATTGCGGCGGCGCATTTCAATCAGATGCCACACTATGGGTTGTTGGCAAACATCCTGTCAGTTCCGTTGATGGCGGCAGTTGTTATTCCCGGAGCAGTGTTGGCGGCAGTACTTTGGCCAGTTGGATTGCAAAGCATTGGGCTGCTTCTGATGAAACCCGCCATTCTATGGATATTGGCAGTTGCAGAGACCATTGCAGGGTTTCCGGGGGCATTGAGCCTTATTCCTGCTCCCAGTTCAGCGGTGGTTCCGCTGATGGCGCTGAGCGGGCTCTGGGTGGCCGTGTGGCGGGGATGGGGCAAGTCGCTTGGAGGTGTTGGTATGGCGGCTGCAATGGTGCTCTGGGCAGCAACTGAGCGGCCTCCGGTGTTGATTGGCGATTCTGGTGGGCTGGTAGGCATCCTGACAGTTGATGGCCGCGCTTTGTCAAAACCATGAGGAGACGGGTTTTCGGCGTCGGGCTGGTTGGAAAACGATGGAGATCCGGTGGCTCAACGACAAGCGGCGTCCAGAGATATGTTTGCGGAAAAGGATCGACTACGCATCGCAACCTTAAGAAATAATGTAATTATCCATGCTACAGGCAAACGCGCGGCGGCACTGGCATTGGAGGAGTGTCGGGAAGGTGACTTGGTCGTCGTCAATGTCAAAGTTGAACAACAGCCTGAATGCGACGTTATGGATGTGGTCCATCTGCGTGAAACCGGGTCGATCGCGCTGTGGATTGAAGGTGAGACGTTGCGAAGAGAAACCGCGCGCCAAAGGCAGGGCGCGCGGCTGTGGACTCAGTAACTGCGGATCAGACCGACCAGCCGGCCCTGAACCTTAACTTGATCATCTCGGTAAAGACGTGTCTCGTAGGCTGGGTTGGCAGCCTCGAGTGCGATGGTGTTTCCGGATTGGCGGAACCGTTTTAGTGTTGCTTCTTGGCCTTCGACCAATGCCACGACGATATCACCATTTTCGGCAGTTTTGGATTCCAGAATGACCACAATATCGCCGTCGTTGATGCCAACGTCGATCATGGAATCGCCTTTGACTTCAAGGGCGTAGTGATGTCCGCGTCCTGAAAGCATCTGGCCAGGAACGGCAACACGACCGCTGACTTCGCTAATGGCTTCGATGGGAACACCAGCGGCGATGCGACCCATGACGGGCAACTCCATTGCCTGAGCTTCGATGGGCATGGCCTGCGCTGGTGGAGCGCCAGACGGGCGGTCACCGTCGATCACTTTGGGAACGAAGGTGCTTCCCTTATCTAGGGCGTCGGGTAGTTTGACGATCTCGATCGCGCGGGCACGGTGGGCAAGGCGGCGAATAAAGCCGCGTTCTTCCAATGCGGTGATCAGACGGTGGATGCCAGACTTGGAGCGCAGGTCCAAAGCCTCTTTCATTTCGTCGAACGAAGGCGGAACGCCGTCGCTTTGGACACGTTTGTGGATGAATTCCAACAAATCCAACTGTTTGCGGGTCAGCATTTACGCAAACCTCCTCTGCTCATGTGGGCTGGTCCGCCCATCTGTTCAAGGAATGTTCTATGCGTGTTCTCTTTTTGTGTCAACGCTTTGTTAAAGCTGGACGACGTCGACCATGGAACCCGAAGCGCGCTCTGGATCATTGGCGGCGCGCACTATCAGTGCGTTGGAGCGCGATAAAACGCTAAGAAGGCCACTGTCCTGGCGACCGGCGGCCTGAACCTTGTTGCCGGTAAGGCTGGCGCGCATGTAGTGCTCGCGAGGGCCATTTGCCTTTAGAGGGGCGGAGAGCATGACGTGCTTGGTTGCTAATGGTTCGGCAGGCAGACCCTGCATCGCGGCCAGGGCAGGCTTGATGAAGACATGGCCGCAAACGATTGATGAAACGGGATTTCCGGGCAAGCCAATCATCGGAGTGCCGTGAATCATGCCCGCCATCAGCGGCTTGCCCGGACGCATGGCGACTTTGTAGAAAGATCGTTTCATGCCCATGCTTTCGGCGACCTTGCCCACGAGGTCGTGGTCGCCGACCGATGCGCCGCCGATGGTGACGATGAGGTCCGAGTGAAGGGCAAGTTCAAAAGCGGCGGCGAGGGCGGCGTCGGTGTCGCGGGCGATGGGCAGAATGCGAGGGATGCCGCCGGCGGCTTCAACGATGGCTGCGAGACCAAAGGCGTTGGAGGCAATGATCTGGTCGTCATTTGGCACCTCACCGGGCATGACAAGCTCATCTCCGGTGGCCAGGATTGCGACTTTGGGTTGTTTATAAACGTTAACGTTTGGGGCGTTCATCGCGGCCGCGAGCGAAAGCTCTGAGGCACCGAGCTGTCGGGGAGCCTGAAGCGCGTCATTAACTTTAAAGTCGGACCCTAACAATCTGATATACATATTTGAATCAGCGTTCGGAGATACTTCAATCATATCTTCCGTTCGGGTGACATCCTCTTGGATTAATACCCTGTTAACCGTTTCGGGCACTGGCGCGCCTGTGAAAATGCGTATGGCCTGGTCTTTTTCGACTTGGCCCGCGAACCTGTGACCCGCTGCCGCTTCGCCGATGACCCGGAAGGTCTGTCCGGGTTCAACGGTCAAGTCAGCAATTCCGTATCCATCCATGACCGAGGTGCGAAACGGCGGCTGGTTTCGCGTAGCGATGACTGGTTTTGCCAAAACCCGTCCATTGGCCTGACGAAGATTGACGTTTTCTATGCCAAGCGGCTGGACCAGCTTGAAAATTTCATCCAGCGCCTCGCGAACCGAAATCACTTTGCAGCCTCGAAACGACCGGAACGGCCACCGTCTTTCAAAAGCAGGCGAATGTCTTCTACTGCCATAGTTTTGTCGACAGCTTTTAACATATCATAAATAGTGAGGCCCGCAGTTGTGACGGCAGTCAGGGCCTCCATTTCGACACCAGTTTGGCCAGTGGTTTTTACCGTTGCTTCAATGCGGATGCCGGGGCGATGACGGTCTTCTATAAGGTCCACGGCAACTTTGGTGATGGCCAGTGGGTGGCAGAGCGGAATAAGGTCCGACGTCTTCTTGGCACCCATGATGCCAGCCAGGCGTGCGATGCCAAGAACGTCGCCTTTCTTGGCAGTGCCGTTCATAACGATTTCAAGGGTTTCCGGCAGCATCTTAACAAACCCTTCTGCCACGGCGATGCGATCGGTATCGTCTTTTGACGACACATCAACCATATGGGCCTGGCCCTGTTTGTCGAAGTGCGTGAGGCCTGACATTACGCGGCACCCCGCGCAGGAATGGGGTTGGCGAGGATGTTTTGCGTTGCTGTGGTGACATCGGATTGACGCATCAGGCTTTCGCCGATGAGGAAGCAGCGAGCGTTGTGAGCGGCGAGCCGGGCGAGGTCGGCAGGAGTGGACAGGCCGCTTTCGGCGATCAGTGTTTTGCCGTCAGGGACCATTGCGGCAAGGCGTTCGGTGGTGGCGAGGTCGGTTTCGAAGGTTTTCAGATTGCGGTTGTTTACGCCAAGAAGTGGAGAGGCGAGCGCGAGGGCACGGTCGAGTTCTTCTTGGTTATGAACTTCAACCAAAACATCCATATTCCAATCGTTTACGGCGTAATCCTCAAGTTCTTTGGCCTGTGCATCCGTGACGCTGGCCATGATGATGAGGATGCAGTCGGCACCCCAGGCGCGGGCTTCGGCGACTTGATACGTATCGTATAAGAAATCTTTTCTAAGGCACGGTAAAGACACGGAATTTCTGGCCTGCGTCAGAAATTCCGGTGCGCCTTGGAAGCTGGGCGTATCGGTGAGGACCGACAGACAGGTCGCGCCGCCGTCCTGATAGGCTTTTGCCAGTGTTGGGGGATGGAAATCGGCGCGAATGAGGCCCTTGGATGGGCTGGCTTTCTTGATCTCGGCGATAAGGCCGTAACCGTTTTTTGCGCTATTTATCAGGGCGTTGGCAAAGCCGCGCGTGGGCGAGGCATCGCGGGCCTGTGCCTGGACATCCTGAAGGGGTCGCGCAGCTTTGGCTTCGGCGATTTCCTTGAGTTTATAGGCTTTGATGCGATCGAGAGCTGTGGTCATGGGGTTCAGATACAATGGCTGGAGGAAGTTGAAAACCCGTGTCTGTATCGCGTTGGTATCACGTCGGTATTACGTCGGTGGACCCGCACGGTGGTTTAGGGCCCCGTTAACTTTCAGGTAACCGGATTTCCACACGAAATCCGCGACGCGCGCCGGGCGCGCGGGCCTTCGGCGAGGATATTTTTGGGCCGATAATAGCCGTGTTTGGTGCTTCAGGCCCAACGTATGGGCGTGTGGCCGCGGGCGGTCAGCCAGGAATTAGTTTTCGAAAATGGTTTGGAGCCGAAGAAGCCGCGGCGGGCGGACAGCGGCGAAGGATGGGCCGATTCAATGATGAGGTGATCGTCTCCTGCGATGCACTGGCGATAGGCCTGGGCTTTGGCGCCCCAAAGGATGAACGCGCGGGGGCGGTCTGAAAGCCGTGCCATGACCTGGCGCGCAAGGACGTCCCATCCGAGGCGGGCGTGACCATTGGCGTCGTGAGCAGGAACCGACAGCGCAGTGTTGAGAAGGAGCACGCCCTGATTGGCCCAATGGGTGAGATCTCCGTTGTCCGGGATCTGGCCGATGTCAGTTTCCAGTTCCTTGTAGATGTTGGTGAGAGATCTGGGCAGGCGAACATCGGAAGCAACGGAAAAGGCAAGCCCGTTGGCATGGCCGGGTGTCGGGTAGGGGTCTTGTCCAAGAATTAGAACACGAGTTGCTTCAGGCGTGACGTGTTCCAGGGCTGCGAAACGTTGTGGAGACGGCGGCAGGATTGGCTGGATATCGGTTTCGATGGCGGATTGAATGGCGGGCCATTGTTCGGAGAAAAATGGCAGCTCGGACCAGGGGCCGAGATTGGCAAGTGAATGGGACATGGAGAACCGGTAACTGGCTGGCCGGGTATCGGCAAGGGGGTGCCGGGGGGTGTGAGGCGCTTGGGTAAGCCGGGCTTTCAGATAGATAAAACTTTATTGGCTTTTACGCCTAACCATTGGTGCCTAGTGTCAGGGCACCTTTTCCCCCTTTGGGATAATCAATGATCAGCGGACCTAATCAGGAAAGATGCGTGATGAATACTTTTGACGGCATGTTGCAGCAATCGAACTTGATCGGCGGCACCTGGAGCGGCGCAGACAACGGTGGAACGCTTGCGGTTCACAACCCGGCGACCGGGGCGGTGTTGGGGCATGTGCCGGATTGCGGTGCAGAAGAGACCAACCGGGCCATCGCGGCGGCAAGTTCTGCCTTCGTGGACTGGAGCCGGAGCAATCTGAGTGAGCGCGTTGGGCTGTTGCACAAGCTATACGATGCGTTGATGGATAATCAGGAAGCGCTGGCGCAGCTTTTGACCGCTGAGCAGGGGAAACCTTTGGCGGAAGCGCGCGGTGAGATCGCCATTGGTGCGGCCTATATCCGGTGGTTCGCCGAAGAAGTGCGCCGTGCCAAGGGTGAAATTGTGCCATCGCCGACGAATGACCGCCGGTTGATGGTGACCCGCCATCCGGTCGGGGTTGTGGGTGCGATTACGCCCTGGAATTTCCCATCATCGATGCTGGCGAGAAAATTGGGGCCTGCGTTGGCAGCGGGCTGCACTGTGGTGGCCAAGCCTGCAACGGCAACGCCCTATTCGGGATTGGCCTGGGGCAAACTTTGTCAGGATGTCGGGTTTCCGGATGGTGTTGTGAATATTCTGACTGGATCGGCGCGCGCCATTGGCGGCGCCATCATGGACAGCCCCGATGTGCGCAAGGTGACGTTCACAGGCTCGACCGATGTGGGCAAAGTGCTGATCCGGCAGTCGGCGGATACCGTAAAGAAAGTGTCGATGGAATTGGGGGGCAATGCGCCGTTTATTGTCTTTGATGATGCCGATCTGGGTGCGGCGATCGAGGGCGCGATGATCGCGAAATACCGGAACATGGGGCAGACTTGTGTGTGCACCAACCGGTTTTATGTGCAGGCCGGTATCCATGATGCTTTCGTTGCGCGTCTTAAGGAGGCGAGTGAGGCGCTTGTTGTGGGGGATGGCGCAGAGGCGGGTGTTCAGCAGGGGCCGATGATCGACGAGGCCGGTGTCGAGAAGGTTGAGGCGATGATCGCGGATGCGACGTCTAAAGGCGGTGAAGTCGTGGCCGGAGGCAAGCGGCATGTGAAGGGCGGCACATTCTTTGAGCCGACCGTGGTGACCGGGGCGACGCAGGAAATGCAGTTTGCCACCGATGAAATTTTCGGACCGCTGTCGGCGGTGTTCAGGTTTGAGACTGAAGACGAGGCAATAGCGGCGGCCAATGCGACTGAATTTGGATTGGCGGCCTATGCCTATACGCGGTCCCTGGGACGGGCGTTTCGATTGAATGATCGATTGGACTATGGGTTGATTGGTATCAACTCGGGCCTGATCACCACTGTCGAGGCTCCGTTTGGGGGGCTGAAGGAAAGCGGTATGGGCAAGGAAGGCGGCAGCCAGGGATTGGAAGATTACCTTTCGGTCAAATACATGTGTGTGGCTGGGTTGGACGATTGATTATTAGGTGTTGGTTTGGATGGTTTGAGGGCCTGATCGGATAGAAGGAGTGGATCATGCGTGCTGCCGTTGTTCGTGAATTCAACGCGGATCTGTCGATTGAATCGGTGGCGGACCCGGTATGTCCTGAGAACGGTGTGGTTCTGGAGGTTGCGGCCTGTGGGGTTTGCCGGTCGGACTATCACGGATGGGTCGGAGCGCATCCGAAGGTGATCCATGGCTCGATCCTGGGGCATGAGTATTGCGGTACCGTGGTTGAGGCGGGGGCGCGGGCGAAACATCAGGTCGGGGATCGGCTGATTGCACCTTTTATTCTGGCCTGCGGGGCGTGCCCGCTGTGTCATGCAGGAACGTCGAATGCTTGTGAGAGTGCGATTGTTCCAGGATTTGGTGCGCCGGGCGCGTATGCGGAATATGTCGCCGTGCCGTTTGATCACAATCTGGTTCATTTGCCTGAGACGATGTCTCCCGCCTTGGCGGCTGGTCTGGGATGCAGGGTGACGACTGCCTGGCATGCTTTGACGGATCGTGCCGCCGTTCGGGCCGGTGAGTGGGTTGCGGTGCATGGCACGGGCGGGATCGGGTTATCGGCCATGCTGCTGGCCAAAATGCTGGGCGCGCGGGTTGTGGTTGTGGATGTTGTCGAAGAGAAACTTGTGCATGCCAAAGGGCTTGGGGCAGACGCCGGGGTGAATGCGGCGCGGGAAGATGCTGCGGCGGCCATACGCGAGATCACTGGCGGCGGAGCGCAGGTTTCGATTGAGGCGCTGGGGGCCGAGGTGACGACGAATGCCTCGGTCGAGTGTCTCGCGACGTTGGGGCGGCATGTTCATGTGGGGATGCCTGCCGGCGATGGTATGATGCAGGTCAATATGCGGGCGATCTATGGCAAGCAGCTATCGTTCTTTGGGACGCGAGGGATGCCGTCGTGGAAGTATCCAACGCTGTTGGGGCTGATTGCGCGGGGTGATGTTGATCTGAGCCCGATGCTGGACCGTGAGGTGGCGCTTTCAGGGGCGAGCGCCGAGTTGCGGGCGATGAAGGGGGCGACGCCGCCGGGAACTGCCGTGATTACGGATTTTACGCGTTAAAGGGCCGCTTATCGTCGGTTGATAGAACGGAATTTTCGAAAGTGGGGCTAACAGAAAGTGAAAGAAATATTCGCGTTCATTAAGGCGCGCTGTCGGATACACTGTTTGCAGCACGTTCGAGACCGAAAGACTGCTGAGCCATGACCGCGAAGACGCTGAAAGTGACCATCGAGCGAGACGCCGCCGCGCCGGAGGTTCAAAGGGTGTTCGATGTCCCGGTCTATGACAATCAGACAGTTCTGGATGTGATCAGTTGGGTGCAGCAGAATGCCGATCCGACGTTGAGCTATCGTTACGCCTGCCGGGTCGGGATGTGCGGGTCTTGTGCGATGATGGTGAACGGCGTGCCGCGTTGGACGTGCCGGACGCATATTTCCAAAGTTCTTGACGGCGGCGAGGTGACAGTCGGGCCGCTACGCAATCTGCCAGTGATCAAGGATCTGGCGGTGGACATGGATCCGTTCTTTGACAAATGGATCGCGGCGGAAGGCGTGCATCATGGCGCGTTAACGCGGGATGATCCGATTGAGCCGATTGATGCGGAAAACACCGCGCGGGTCGAGGCCAATGCCGGGATCGAGTGTATCAATTGCTCGGTTTGCTACGCGGCCTGTGACACGGTGGCAGGTAATGCGGAATACTTGGGGCCAGCCGCATTACAACGGGCGTGGACGCTGTTGAATGACGCCAAAGATGGCGCACGCGATCAGATACTAGACGCGGTTTCGCAGACGGGTGGATGCCATAACTGTCATTCCATCGGATCATGCACGGCCTATTGTCCAAACGAGCTTGATCCGATGTCGGCGATTGCCGGGTTGAAGCGTGAAACGGCGAAAGCCTTCTTTGGTGGGAAGCGCTAATGCTGAATTTTCGCCTGTATATGCTCCAAAGGATCACGGCGCTGGTTATGGCGCCGTTGGTGTTGGGGCACCTCGGTGTGATGATCTATGCGGTTCAGGGGGGATTGAGCGCGGGCGAGATTTTGGGGCGCACACAGGGCTCGGCCCTTTGGTTTCTGTTTTATGGCATGTTCGTTCTGGCCGTTTCGATCCACGGGGCGATTGGCCTTCGGGTGATCATTTTTGAATGCGGGGGCGTTCGGGGTCGCGCATTGGACATTCTGATGTGGGCGGTTGGATTAGGTTTGTTTGCGTTGGGGGCGCGGGCCGTTTGGGCCGTGAGTGCGGCGCGCGGGATCACATCACGGGCGCATCCGCTGTGGCTGGCTTATGTGTTGCATCGGCTGTCGGGGCTGGCCTTAGCCTTGTTTTTGCCGGTGCATTTTTGGGTGCTGGCCATGGCCGTGAGCAATCCGGCGCAATTGGACGGGTTTTTGGCATTGACCGACATGGGCGTGGTTAAGTTGGCCGAGTTCGGATTGGTGTTCCTTTTGGCGGTGCATATGTTCGGCGGTTTGCGCGTGATGGCGCTGGAATTTCTGCCGTGGTCGGCTTCACAGAAGACCTTGGCAGCGGGCGCTGCGGCGTTGTCATTTTTTGTTGCCGTCCTGTTTCTGTTGAAGGCGGTGTGAGATGCGCCTTTCAGACATCGAGCGCCATGACACTGATATTCTGATCCTTGGCACCGGCGGAGCGGGGCTGTTTGCTGCGCTTCATGCACAACAAAGTGCACCCGAAGGGACCAAGATCACCATTGCCGTCAAAGGGTTGATCGGTAAATGCGGCTGCACCCGGATGGTGCAGGGTGGCTATAACGTAGCGCTAGGGGGTGGCGACACCGTAGAGCGACATTTCATGGATACGATCCAGGGCGGAAAATGGCTGCCCGATCAGGACATGGCCTGGAGGCTGTGCGAACAGGCCGTGGTCCGTGTGCGCGAGTTGGAAAACGAGGTTGGCTGTTTTTTTGACCGCAATGCGGACGGGTCACTGCATCAAAAGGCCTTTGCGGGTCAGACGGCGGACCGGACGGTTCACAAGGGCGATCTGACCGGCATCGAGATCATCAATCGGTTGATGGAAAAGGTCTTGGCCTCGGGCGTTGAAAGGCTGCAGGAGCATCGCGCCGTTGGCCTGATCCCGACCAAGGATGGCTCGGCTTTGGCAGGTGTGCTGATGATCGATATGCGCACCGGCACGTTTCGGTTTGTGCGTGCCAAGACGGTGTTGATGGGCACCGGAGGCGGGCCAACTATGTATAAGTATCACACGCCGTCCGGGGACAAGACCATGGACGGGCTGGCCATGGCATTGCGCGCGGGTCTGAAGCTGCGGGACATGGAGATGGTGCAGTTTCACCCAACGGGGTTGCTGGCCGGTGATCACACGCGGATGACCGGCACAGTGTTGGAAGAAGGTTTGCGCGGTGCTGGCGGGCAGCTTTTGAACCATGCCGGGCAGCGGTTTATGTTTGATCATGATGCTAAGGGCGAACGCGCGACGCGCGATGTGGTCAGCCGGGGTATTTATGCGGAGATGCGCAAGAACAATAACCCGGCTCAGGAGGGCGTCTTTATCTCAATGGGTCATCTGGGGCCGGAAAATGTGCGGGCGAAGTTCAAGGGCATGGTGAAACGCTGTGAGGACAGTGGGTTTGATCTGGCTGCGGGACAGGTCGAGGTGGTGCCGACGGCGCATTACTTTATGGGCGGTGTCGTCGTTGATGTAGATACCCGAACCGCGCTTGAGGGGCTTTATGTGGCGGGCGAAGATGCCGGTGGCGCCCATGGCTCGAACCGGCTGGGTGGAAATGGTGTTGCAAACTCAACAGTTTATGGCGGTATCACCGGGGATGTGATGGGGGATGACGTGTCTGGCATGAGTCTGCGTGATCCTGATGAGGATGTGCTGGGCGCCGAACTGGAGCGGGCGATCTATCCGCTGACGCAAAAACCGGATCTGGTTTTGCCGCTGCGCAAAGAATTGCAGGACTGCATGTGGGATGAAGTGGGCGTAATGCGCACAAAGGCTGGCATGGAGCGCGGTTTGCTGGGTATCGGGGCGGTTTCAGAAGCGTTGATGGATGTCGGCGTTGAAGGGAGCAATCTGGCGTTTAACCTGACCTGGCATGACTGGCTGAATTTGCGCTCGCTCTGTGATATCTCCGACGTCATTACCAAGGCCGGGATTGCGCGGGAAAACTCGCGTGGGGCGCATTATCGCGAGGATTTTCCCGAGGCGGGTGCCATGGAGGAAAGTGCATTTACGGTGGCGCAGCTTCAAGGTGGCGAGGTTACGGTGAGCAGTGAACCGGTTCAGTTCACGATTGTTAAACCGGGCGAGACGGTCTTGCCCGACGGCGAGCCCGAAACATTGGTGGCGACATAATGATCCCGATACATTTGATCCAGCAGACCGCTGAAACCTTGACGGACAAGGCGGCCATCGAAATCCCGCAGGATTATCTTGATGGGCTGAAACTGGCGGCAAAGACCGAGGATGGTGATCTGTCGTCCTTTGTTCTGAAGGCGATGCTGGAGAATTATGAGGCGGCCAAGGAAGACCGGCGGGCCATGTGTGGTGACACGGGCGTGCCGCGGTGGTTTGTGAAACTGGGCAACGAGGCGCGGGTTGAGGGCGGTATGGTGGCGCTGGAGGCGGCGTTGCGGCGCGCGACCTCAAATGCCACCAATGGAGTGCCATTGCGTCCCAATCGTGTGCATCCTTTGTGGCGAACGGATCATGACAACAATGTCGGCATCGGCGCGCCCGAGATCGAATATGGGTTTGAGCCGGAAGGGGCCTGGGTCGATTTGATTACCGTGCACAAGGGCGGGCTGTTTGGTACCGACTATCGGATGTTGTTTCCGTCGGACGGGGTACAGGGCATCAAGCGGTTTTATCTGGATAGTCTGATGGCCTTTGGAAAGCGTGGGTTGGCCTGCCAGCCTGCGATTATCGGCATCGGGTTGGGTGGGTCGAAAGACATTTGCATGACGCTTGGCAAGCGGGCCTCGACCTTGCGCGTTGTTGGGTCGCGGAATTCGGACCCCGAGATTGCGAAGATGGAAGACGAGTTCAAGGAACTTGGGAACTCGATCGGCATGGGAGCCATGGGGTTTGTTGGCAAGAACATGGTGATCGATTGCAATATTGAGGTTGGATATTGCCATACCGGCGGCATGCCGATGTCGGTGCATGCTTTTTGTCTGTCGTCGCGGCGCGCGGTTGCACGCATTCATGCTGATGGGCGGGTCGAACACCGGACGGACCCGGATTGGTTCACGGATTATCAGCGTCGGGAAACAGTTGAATGGGAACCTGCACGGGAGGCGGCGGAGTGATGCGAAGTCTTACAAAGACTTCGGTGCGGATTTTTCGTAAAAATCCGTCGCGCCAGAGCCGGGACTGGAGCACTACATGAGTCTGCGAGAAGTTCGACTATCTACAACGCCGTCGCCCGAGGCCATTGCGGATCTGCGGCTTGGCGATGTCGTTTATCTTGATGGGCTGATGTATACGGCCCGCGAAGGCGTTTATATGCGGGCGTTGGAAGATCGGGCCAACATTCCTATGGAGTTGCCGGCAAAATCCGCTGCCAACTTTCATTGCTCGCCCGCTGCACGGATCAACGACGATGGAACCTTTGAAATGGGCGCGGTGACGGCGACCGCCTCGTTCCGGTTTACAAAGTGGCTGCCGGAGTGGATGGCCAAGACCGGAGCGAAATTGATCGTTGGCAAAGGTGGAATGACATCAAAGGATTACAAGAGTTACTTCGTGCCAAATGGCGCGGTTTACCTGTCGACTGTGGGGTATGGAACGGGTGCTCTTTTGGGGCGCGGTGTCGAGAAAGTTGAGGCGGTGTACTGGAACGAGGAACTGGGGCTGGCGCAAGCGATGTGGGTCATCAATTGCAATAAGATGGGGCCGTTCATGGTTGCTTCGGATCTGAACGGCGACTGTTTGTTTGAGCGCGAAAACGCCAAGATCGCTGAGAATGTTGCGCGAGTTTACGAGGGGACGAAACCTGCGGTGCTGAAACGCTATGGTGAAAGTGACGACCGCACGGACGAAGTGATTTAGGTCAGGGCGCTGACCATGACGCCAAGGCCCATCAACAGCGTCAGTAGGATCAAAATACGTCGAAAGGCTGTGTCGCTGAGGCGACTAAACACAAAGATGCCGATCTGCGCGGCGATCAACCCAACCGGAACAGTAACAAGTAGGGCGTGAACTGCTGTGCGATCGTAGGCCCCTTTCAAGAACAGGAGGGTAATTGTGGTGGTGAGTATGGCGACGTTGAAGGGCTGAAGGACGGCGCGGGTTTCGGTCTTGGTCCAGGGCCGAATGGAAAGCCAGATTTGTGGGAGGGCCCCTGATACGGCTACAGCGCCGCCGAGAATGCCGCCGAACAACCCGACAGTGCCATCGATACAGGGTGTGCGACCCGAGAATGCGGGTAGGTTCTTGCGAAAGCCAAAATAAAGACCGTAGAGAATCAGCATGGTGGCAATAGCGATCCTCAATGCTTCGCCGTTGATCACACTCAGGAGCGAGATACCGATGGGCACCCCGATCAGGCCGGGAACAACGAACCTGAGAAGCCGGCGCGGTTGTGCCAGGATTGCGCCACGCACGATCCAAAGGCCTTGGAGGCCCACCAAAACCGACATGAGGGCAACGATGGCAACGGCAGTTATCGGATCAAGGACAACAAGATAAAGTCCAAGCGCAAAGAGCGCGGTGCCGCTACCTGCCAACCCGTTGATAAATCCGCCCGCCATGGCACCCAATATGAGAAAGACATAGAATTCGGCGCTCATTTGGAGGTGGTCTTTATGGTTGTGGCGGCGGTTTCGATGGCATTCATCAATGCAGCAAAGAGTTCGTCCAGGGCACGTGCTTTGAGTTGGTTCTTTTGGTGAACGAGGCCCAGTGTTCTTTGTGGCGCGTCGGGGCCGAGACTGAGGCGTTTGACGGGTATGGCGTCTTTTGGTTTGACGGCCAGGTCAGGAACAATGGACACGCCAAGATTGGCATGCACCATGCTGGCGATGGCCTCGGGGCTGTCGAGTTCCATGGTTTCGGAAACCTGAATGCGGTGCGACAGGATCCAGTTGTCGATCAAAGCACCGACAACGGCGGTGCGATCAAACCGGATGAAGGGGCGGTTTTCAGCAGTTCTAGCGGATCGTCTTCGGGTTCATCCGGGGATGCGATCAGTTGCATGGGTTCGGTGGTCAGGTCGCGAAACACAACACCCAGCGGTAAACGGTCGGGTTTGGATATGATGGCGGCGTCCAGGTGGCCGCGCTCGATCTCGGACAGAAGAGTGCTGGTGAGGCCTGGACGGATATGGAGGCCAATCTGCGGATACTTAGCTTTGAGCGATGCGAGGGCCTGGGGGGTTAGCCCGGTTAGAGTGGTGCGCAGCACGCCAAGATTGATGATGCCGCTGAGGCCGCCATCGTTCAGAACCGAGGGAACCAGATTATCATAGTCGGCGATTAGTTGGCGAGCCTTGGCGACGATCTGATGGGCAACAGGGGTCAGTTCGGGGGTTCTTGTGCTGCGATTAAACAGGGCGATGCCCAGATCCGCCTCGAGCGTTTGCATTTGCTGGCTGACGGCGGCGTGGGTCACGTGAACAACTTCGGCAGCTGCGCTGAATGTCTTGGTATCGGCAATGGCCACCAGGGTACGGAGTAGACGGATGGTCATAGTCGCAGGCCATTTTGAAAGGATACCTGTCGATATCAGTCAGCAGAGCGGACTTCAATAAAGGGATGCTTTATATAGATAAGTGCATGGCCTGGTTGGCACGTCAGCAGAATTTATGACGCGCCTTGAGTGACCTTTGCCAATCCTTCGATTTTCTGACGGGCTGCGCCGCTGTCGATGGATTGAGCTGCCAGGGCGACCCCTTCGGGCAAGGTTGCGGCTTTTTCGGCGATGACCAGTGCGGCGGCCGCGTTCAGGAGAACGGCGTCGCGATAGGCCGAGTGTTCTCCATCGAGTAACGCCTGAAATGCACGCCCATTTTCTTCGGGTGTGCCGCCGACGATGGCTTCGAACGGATGAACGGGTAGTTTGGCGTCATCCGGGTGCACGTCAAATTCTGTGATCGCACCGTTTTTCAGAGCAACGACTTTGGTGGGGCCGGTGATAGTGATCTCATCTGTGCCATCTGATCCGTGGACCAGCCATGCGGCTTCGGACCCGAGCGTTTGCAGGGTTTCGGCCATGGGGCGCAGCATCGCTTCGGAGAATGCGCCAGTCAGTTGGCGTTTTGCTCCGGCGGGGTTGGTCAGGGGGCCGAGGATGTTGAAGATGGTACGGGTGCCAAGTTCGGCGCGCGTTGGCATGACGTGGGCGATGGCCGGGTGGTGCATGGGGGCCATCATGAAGGCGATGCCGACTTCTGCCAGGGCTTTTTCCACCACGTCGGGGCCGACCATGACGTCGATACCCATCTGTCCGAGGGCATCTGCCGCGCCGGATTTCGAACTTAGGTTGCGGTTGCCGTGTTTGGCGACGGTGACGCCAGCGCCTGCGACGACGAAGGCTGTCGCGGTTGAGATATTGAGGGTGCCTTTGCCATCGCCACCTGTGCCGACGATGTCCATCGCATTGGCGGGCGCGTTAACTGACTTGCATTTAGCGCGCATGACGGCTGCTGCGGCCGAATATTCTTCAACCGTCTCACCGCGCGTGCGGAGCGTCATCAGCAAGCCGCCGATCTGGCTGGGTGTCGCTTCACCATCAAAGAGGCAACGAAAGGCGGTTTCGGCTTCGTCACGGGTCAGGGGCCGGTCAACGGCGGCGGCGATGAGGGGCTTCAGAATATCGCTCATGCGGGCACCGGGACGTTGGAGAGGAAGTTTTTAAGCATGGCGTGGCCATGTTCGGATCGGATTGATTCGGGATGGAATTGCACGCCGTGGATCGGTTTCGTGCGGTGTTGCAGACCCATGATAGTGCCGTCGTCCAGCCAAGCGGTGACTTCGAGGTCGTCTGGAAGAGTATCGCGGTCGACAATCAGCGAATGATAGCGTGTGGCGGCCAGAGGCGAGGGCAGGTCTTTGAAGACGCTTTTGCCATCGTGGTGCATTTGGCCGAGTTTACCGTGAACGATGTCATCGGCGCGCACGACTTTGCCACCAAAGGCCTGTCCGATGGTTTGATGGCCAAGGCAGACGCCCAAAAGCGGAGTGTTCGTTTCGGCGGCGGCTTCGGTCAGGGCAAGGCAAATGCCTGCCTTGTCGGGGTCACATGGACCGGGGCTAAGGATGATGCCGCTGGGATTAAGGGCCATTGCCGCCTGAACATCGAGCGCATCATTGCGGTGAATCGCGCATTCGGCCCCCAGTTCGCCCAGGAAATGAACCAGGTTGAAGGTGAAGCTGTCGTAATTGTCGATCAGAAGCAGCATTTTGCTAGTCTCGCGCCGAGAAGTGCAGATATGGGGTGTCAGGCGCTGAAAGCGCCGGTATACTTGTTCAGAGGTGTCAGCATTCGTCAAGGCACCCGTGGCATTTGAGCAGAGTAAAGGAGAGGGCGTTGGGACGCGGCTTTCTCGCAGGCATATTCTGGGGCGGTCTGGTCGGGGTTGCGATCCTGTTCGTGGCCAATCAGGCAATGGATCGGCGCGAGCTGAGTTTACCTAAGCCCGAAGCGACCGAAATTGAGGTGCCAGCCGGCACTGAATTCGATCAGGCGCGACCCGAAACGGACCCAGTGGTTCCTGAAGTTGAAACGCGCCCAGAAGCGGATCCTGTGGCCGGTGTAGCAGTGCCTGATGACGCCGTCGAAGAGCCGTCGACGTTCGACACTTCGTCATTGGAAGTGCCGCAGCCAAGTATTGAAAGCCCAGGTGGCTTAGGGGAAACCCCTGAAGTTGCAGACGAAGTCGCGATTGATGTAACCGGACCCGGGGACAGTGCGGCACCGGCGGGCAGCCCGACGTTGGCGCAACCGGAGGCCCCGACGACCGCCCCTGAGACGACAACCGAGGCACCGGACTCAGCCCCGACCGAACCGGAGACTGAAGAGACAGCCGAAGTGGATGCACCGGCACCGACAGTTGAGACCGAGATTGCTATGCCGGTCGCGCCGGAAACAGTAGAGACGGCTGAAGCTCCGTTACCACAAGCCGTTGAATTGGATACCAGCGAGGCACCAAGTGTTCCCGTGGCACCAGCGCCAGCCCCAGCTGCGACTGTTGCGCCCGATATAGATGATTCTCTGAATACGATAATTCGCCCTGATGGAGGCGAGAGCGAATTCTTCCGCCCGGTCGATGATATTACCAACCGTGCCCCCAACGTAGAAACCGACCGTTTGCCACGCATTGGGGCGGCGCCAACGGTGGATGTTGCAGGTGTTCCGGCAGTGCGTCGAATTGGCGAAGAGGAAGAAGAGCCGCTGGATTTGCCAAGCGATGATGATCCGGTACCAGCCGATGGTCCGGCATTGTTGAAATGGCGCATTCCGTTTGATGGCTCGTCTGGCTTGCCGCGACTTGCCTTGGTGCTGGTGCACGACGGCAGTCAGGCCATGCCAAGTGATGTTCTGGACGGTGTGCCAGAATTTGTCGGGTTCGGTATTGATTCCGGAATGGCAGGTGCTGCGGGGATAGCTGCGGCTTATCGCGCCGCAGGGCGCGAGGTCGTGATGATCCCGTCTTTGCCGGTGGGAGCAACGCCTCAGGATGTGGAAGTTGCCTTGCGGGTGAACTTTGACACGGTTCCCGAGGCGGTTGCGGTTATGGATTCATCCGGCGATAGTTTTCAATCGGATCGGGCAGCTGTGGCGCAGGTGGTTGATGTCGTTGCAAACAGTGGGCACGGGCTAATCACTTTCCCACGCGGATTGAACACTGCCCACCAACAGGCTGGTCGCGTGGGCGTTCCGACGGCGCTGATTTTCCGTGATATTGATGGCAGTAACCAGACCATCGAGCAAATCATCCGCGCATTGGATCGCGCTGCGTTCCGGGCGCGTCCGGGGACGGCGGTCGTTCTGGTTGGGCGTAGCGGGGCTGATACCCTGGAAGCCTTGCGCGAATGGATACCGACCAATCGCGCGAGCAGCGTTGTGTTGACGCCGGTATCAGCAGCTTTGTTGGGCGAATAAGGGCTTCGGTCTTTCGTCAGGTAAACCAACTATAACTTGTGATCTTTTGCGCCGAGAGAGGCGTCACTTGGTCGGTGTCGCGGTGGCCGGTCAGATTGCTGGCATGGGCCGTGATTTCATCGGGACACAACGAGACGATGTGAGACCCGGCGCCTTTGAGTGTCGGTGTTTCGGCAAGCCAAAGGTCTGAGTCTGTTTGCGCTGCCTCAACCAGTTGGTAGCCCATACTTTCTGCGGCTTCGGTGATCGCTTCCAGCATCGCCGGGGTTGCCGCATGACGCGCCGTGACAGAGATGGTGAGGGTGCGTGACTGCCGGGTGCCGCGATGCTGGTCTTTGTAAAGCGTATTTTGAAAGTCCGTATGGTCCGGATCTGTGGCGGCATAGCCGAGCAAAGCCTGCTTTTTGACAGCGGCCAGATCAATGGTATCGCGAAACGATTGCCTGAGAACTGCGGCGTCTTCTTCGTGCATGGCAAAGTTTGTTTGCAATTCGATACTGCTGAAACCGGTGCTTGTATGAAGGTTCACACCGGGGGCACGCTCCAAAAGCGCGGTCATGGTCGGATCGATTTGATCAACGAAATCAACTTCGCCATTCGTAATAGCGGTCTGTCTGGTCAGGGCCTGGGGCATAGCGGCGATCATCAACTGGTTAAAATGACCGCGGGCAGGGTGCCAGTCGTTCTGGTTGCGCGAGAGTGTCAAAACACCGTGTTTGATGGTGTGCATTTGGTAAGCACCGGAGCCCGAGAGCAACGAGGCATCCTGTGAGACTATGATATAGGCGGCTTGTGCAAGTTGGTGCGCGAATTGAGGATCGCGCCGGTTTAGTTTGACGATCACTTGATGGGGTGAGCTTGCCCGGATCGATTTCACATTGTCCAAGCCAGCCGCGCTTTGCAGGGATGTAACAACGTGGTCGGCGCTCAGCGATCTGCTATTGTGGAATGTCACACCGCGACGCAGATCAAAGACCCATTGGATAAATGCCGGATCATGTTCGATGTTGTCAGCCAGCGCCGCCCTGACTTGCCCGTCGGGCCCAATGTCGGTCAGTGTATCGCCCAGGGAGTAGCGAAGAACAGCGTTTTGCCGCAGATCGGTCCCACCGAGACCAAGTCTGAACAATCCGCCTTTGCGCGGCACGGCGGCCTCGGCCTTTTCGGCAAGTGAGACGGCAGTAGGCATTGTGACGCCCGTGGCCAGTGCAGACATGATGAACCGGCGGCGATTAATTTGACCCCGCGATAGACGCCGCGCCTGGCGTTTCAGATATGATTCATGCCGCATGTTGTGCCGATTTCACCGATAGACGCGGAACACTAGCGGGGGGAGGCGATGTCGAACAGCGATTTTTTTTGAACTGATACAGCTGGAATTGACATGAATAGACCGGACCAGTGTCTCACGGAACACCGGCCCGGCCCTGCTGCTTACAAAATGGCTGCCTTAAAACCTGGAAACATGGCACCCACACAACTTCGAAATTCGAAGCCTCACTACCGGAATCAAAACGACGAGACCGGGCAATTCAGAACCGACACGAAACCATTGAAATCGGGAGAGAAAACATCGGGAAACTTACCAACGGGGGATGGGCGTTCAATAACGGGAGAACCGTATCAATTGCCATAATCGTTGGTTTTGTTATCTGTCCGTCGTCAGGGTTTTGGGAACCAAGAGTTGCTTAAACAAGTAAAGAGTTTGGCTCGTCTGGTTGATGTTATTATGCGGCGCGCTGTCTGTGATGCAAGCGCCGCGCTTCGAGCGTCTTTCGTTTGATCCTTTCCCGTTGTCTTAGAATGGCTTTGTCACGCCCGAAGTAGACGTCGGCGGGTGTGACGTTGTTCAGGCTCTCGTGGTAGCGCTTGTGATTGTAGTGATCGACGAAGGCTTCGATCTGGGTTTCGAGGTCTCCCGGAAGGAAGTAGTTCTCCAATAGGATGCGGTTCTTCAGGGTTTGATGCCACCTCTCGATCTTGCCCTGTGTCTGGGGATGATATGGTGCGCCCCGAGAATGCTTCATGCCTTTGTCCTGCAGCCATTCAGCCAGATCGCCAGAGACGTAACTGGACCCGTTGTCGCTGAGGAGGCGGGGTTTGTGGATGACGTGAACCTGATCGCACCCTGATGCTTGTAGCGCCAAATCCAGGGTGTCCGTCACGTCCTCTGCCCGCATGTTCGTGCAGAGTTTCCACGAGATGATGTAGCGGCTGTAGTCGTCCAGGATTGTGCTGAGATAGAACCAGCCCCAGCCAAGCACTTTGAGATAGGTGAAGTCGGTTTGCCAAAGCTGGTTGATCGCAGTGGTCTTGTCTTTGAACTCGTTTGCCGCCTTGAGCACGATAAAGGCCGGGCTGGTGATCAGATCGTGGGCCTTCAGGGCCCGATAGACTGAAGATTCCGAGACGAAGTAGCGCTCCCGATCCGTGAACGTCACTGCCAGTTCGCGCGGCGACAGCTCCGTCTCCTGCAGCGCCAGCTTGACGACCTTGCGCCGGACTTCGTCGGGGATGCGGTTCCAGACATGTCTGGGCTTAGGCGCTTGATCCACAAGGCCAGCGTCGCCGCGCTGCCGATACCGATCATACCAACGGTAAAATGTGGTGCGGGGGATGCCCAGCTTTGCCAATGTTCGACGAGCAGACAAATGCGACCCCTCAACAAGCCGGATGATCTCCAACTTCTCAGATGCAGCATACCTCATTCTTGGTCGCCCCCACCGCCGGTCATGCTTTTTTTGAGAAGACGCAGTTCCAGTGTTTGCTCGGCAACGACCTCCTTCAGGTCTCGGGCTTCGCGGCGCAGGTCCTTGACTTCGTCGGTCGTAGCCGCACGCGCCGTATCTCCAGCAAGCCGCCGTTTGCCAGCTTCCATGAAGTCCTTGGACCATTTGTAGTAGATACCTTGAGATATTCCCTCACGACGGCACAACTCAGCAATGCTGTCTTCGCCACGCAAGCCATCCAGCACGATCCGGATCTTCTCTTCTGACGAATACTGTTTGCGCGTCGCGCGCTTGATCTCTTTGACGATCTTCTCGCCGGGGCTCCTGCGAGTTCCAGTTGTCTGTCTCATGTCCCACTCCTCAGTGGTTACGATGAGCCAACAAAACTCTCTTATCAAATTAACCTAATTGGACCCATAGGCGCTGACTTCAGACAGCGAACCATACGATCATCCACGAGTGTAAGAGCCTTGAGGAAGGTTTCAGCTGTATTGGCAGCTATATCGGGAGGGGGTTTTAGCTCGTGAAGTGGAATCGACAGAATATCAGAGACAGCGTCCACACGCATGCCCAGTGTCCGGCCACTGACATCAACCACGATGACAACATTGCGTTCATCGGGCTCGCCAGCTTCAAGACCCAGCCTTAGCGCCAAATCGATCACCGGCAAAACAGTGCCACGCAGGTTGATCACACCGCGCACATATGGAGGAGAGTGCGGAAGCGACGTGGTCTTGCTCCAACCGCGAATTTCTCGCACCGACATGATATCAACCGAATATTCATGCTCGCCAACAAAGAAAGATAGCAACTCGATGGCGTTTTCATTCGCGGCGGGTTCGGTAGGCTGGGACGTTGTTTCACTGGCATCTGGCATTTAACTGGCCTCCTTCATTATGGGAGAAATGCGACTTTGGCCCCTGGCGTTGGTAATCAGATCCGCAGAATCAAGAATAAGGGCGATCTGGCCGTTACCAAGAATAGTTGCGGCGGCGATCCCGGGCACGTGACCGTAGCTGTCTTGCAGACCCTTTATGACGACCTGTCGTTGATCATCGATAGCGTCGATCACAAGGGCAGAACGCGTGCCGTCTTCCTGGGAAATGAGGAGCGCAATGGCGCCGTCGTAGGACTCTCGTGGCCGGCGGTAGTTCAGCTCAACCCCGAGATCCAATAATGGGACAAATTCGTTGCGAACGGCCAAAACGCTGGTTTCCGGCCCCAATCTTTTGATATCGTCAGTTTGGATTGTGAGTGTTTCCGCAATCGCGCTGAGCGGAACGACCAGAGTTTCGCCCTCGACACCGATAACCATGCCGTCAAGAACCGCAAGTGTTAGCGGCAGGGAAATTGAAAAGGTCGTGCCCTTGCCCTTGGTGGATGTGATGGCAATTCGTCCGCCAAGAGATGTGATGGCATTTTTGACCACATCCATTCCGACGCCGCGCCCAGAAAGATTTGAGATTTCGGTGGCAGTTGAAAAGCCCGGCAGGAACAGGAGATGATCAATCTCTGTGTCCGAAAGTTGGGCATCCTCGTGAATGAGACCCTTTTCGATAGCTAACTGACGAACTTTGGGGCGGTTAATGCCGCCGCCGTCATCAGAGATTTCGATTGCGACACGACCGGAACGATGGGCTGCGGAAAGTCGTATGCAGCCTTCGTCGGGCTTGCCGGCCGCACGACGTTCTTCTGTGGATTCCAAGCCGTGATCGACGGCGTTGCGGATCATGTGTGTCAGGGGATCCGCAAGACGTTCGATGACTGTTTTGTCAATTTC
The DNA here is from genome assembly GCA_014075275.1 of Boseongicola sp. Taxonomy (NCBI): domain Bacteria; kingdom Pseudomonadati; phylum Pseudomonadota; class Alphaproteobacteria; order Rhodobacterales; family Paracoccaceae; genus Boseongicola; species Boseongicola sp. The sequence goes on along the minus strand of CP046179.1, from coordinate 1,053,040 downwards.
GGTCGTTTCACCTTCGGGCACCAAGCGGACTTTTTTGTCGACTGCGGCAGAGGCCTCGCGCACGATGCGCGACATGCGCTGAAAGAGTGATTTTACCGGCTGCGCGCGGATCATCATCACACTTTCCTGAATGTCGCGCGTCAGTTGCTGGAACTCATCAAGGCCAGAGGACACGGTGGAATTCGGCGGTAGGCCAGCTTCGGCGACAGATTGAGACAGCATCGCCTGATTGATCACCAACTCACCGACGAGATTCACAAGGCGTTCAATCCGGTTGAGATCGACGCGAACGGTCGCACTTGGTGTTGCTGCCTTCTTGGCCGGTGCGTTGGCAGGTTCATTGAGTGGATTGAAAGCGGCGGGTTTGGGAGGCACCGTTTGATCTGATGGCGCGAAGTCTTTGGGTTTTTCGGATGGCGGAGAGGATTCCACCACGCTGACCTGTGCGGCGGCGGTCGGATCTTCGTTGGAATCAGAGAGATCAGGTGCAGTCATCAGAATGTCGCGGTCTGGTTGCGTGAATTCAGTTTGCGCGTTTGAACCTGCGTTCTCTCGGGAGAGAGAGATCTCGGTTATTTCGAGACGGCACAGCCCATCAACAAACTCGAATATTTCTCGGACGGCGCATTCGTCTGCGTCAGTGACAAGTGTAATGGTCCACAAAAGTCCTGCAGTTGGTTCGGTTTGGTTGAATTCTTTCGATGGCGTGAAAGTTACTTCGGTCGTGCAGGGACCTAGATCGGCGAGGTTTCGGATAAGGTACAGCGGCTCGTTCGCGCTTTCATATAGCTCGGGCTCGGGGGCGAATTTGATGCAAAGCGCGCGCTGATTGTCTTTGCTTTCGGTTGTTGACTGGCTGCCTGATATTTCTTCTGCGCTCGGTTCATCTTTCGTTGAAGTGTCTGGAAGATCGAGCGCGATGTCGGGAAGACCATCGGCAAAGAAATCGTCATCCCCGGTGATTTCCCCTTCCAGATCACCAAGGTCCAACGACATCGGCTGAAAATCGGGTTCGGGCTCGTCTTTATTGCTGTCATCGGCCCCGCTGTATTCCATCAGCTCTTGCATGACAGGTTTGTAGGACTCGGCGTCGATTGCGGCACCGTCGCGCGAGGCGCACACGAGGTCTGAAAGCGTGTCGCCGCAGCGGAAAAACAATGCGATTAGTTTTCCGTCCGGGGTCAGCGTGCCGTCGCGCACCATATCCATGACGGTTTCAAAGTGGTGGGCAAAACCAACAAGATCTTCGAGGGCAAAGGCACCAGCGCCGCCTTTGATGGAATGAACAGCCCGAAATGCGACGTTTATGGTTTCATTGTCGGTGTCACCATCCGACATCTCTTGCAAGACATCAAAGAGGCTTTCCAGCAGCTCTTCAGATTCTATGAAGAATGAATTCCTGATTTCCTGCATGGGGTCTGACATTGGCGTTACCCGGCGACCATGCGGAGGGCGCGCACCAGCTTGTCTTGCGCGAAAGGTTTAACGATCCAGCCCGTCGCGCCTGCGTCGCGCGCACGCGCCTTCAGGTCATTCGAGCTTTCGGTGGTCAGAACAAGTATGGGGGTGTGACGCGAGTCTGCGCGGACCCGGATTGCATCAATGAATGCGAAACCATCCATTCGGGGCATGTTGATATCGGTAAGAATGACATCCGGCGACAACCCGTCCAGAACTTCCAGACCTTGTTGGCCATCTTCGGCCAAATGAATGTCGAAATCTTCGTCCTTTAACGCAAGGCTGATCATGTCCCGCATTGTCTGACTGTCATCCACAGCAAGAATAGAAATCGTCATGGTGTTTCCCCTGTCGCAAGTGCGTCGGGGGTCAGACCAAACCGCGTTAAACATCCAAGCATGTCCTTGCCCGGCGGGGTCATTTCAATTGAATGCCCCCTGGCGGCCCAGTGGTGGCGGGCGTTCAGCAACACTTCCAGGCAGCGCGCGCCAAGCATCTCGGTCTGCGATGTGTCCAAAGTCAGATCCTGGCCTGCGTTTTCGGACAATATGCGGTGCAGATTGCCTGCGGCGGCGGTATCCATCTTGGGTGGAAGGACAATTACGCCCTTGTCGGTCGCATTGGTTTGTTCGGGAATTTCCGTCTGCATATTGATTCTCTTCGTCGCGATAACGAAGGGCTTAACGGGCTGTCCGTTAAGGTGCGGTTACAGAAACATCGTCAGCTAGACTCAATTCTCAAGAAATGTCGCGAGACCTGTCAGCGCCGCATAGTCGTCTTCAACAACGTGCACGGCAAAGTTCTGCATGAAGCCTGCAAAGCGGCCTTTGTCGCGGAAGGCTTCAGTAAAGCCATGGGACTGAAGGTAAGGGGCCACAGCGCGCGACACACCGCCGACCAGATAAACACCGCCAAAAGGCAATTGCACCAGCGAGAGGTTTCCGCAAACAGTGCCGAGGATCCGAATAAAAACCGCGACAGATTGGCGAGCGACTTCGTCGTCACCGGCTTCGCAAGCCTTCATGATATCTGCCGCGCTGCGTTCAGCAGGCGCGCCGTTTTCGGCGCTACACCATGCGAAAACACGCTCTAATCCGCGACCGGACAGGACGTCTTCTACTGCTGGGAAGCCGTGTGCGGTTTCAACAAACCGCATGAGGCTCAGATCTTCATCGGTTCGGATGGGCAGATTTGCATGTCCGGATTCCGAAGGGGGAACGTGCAGTCCTGCGCCAGTTGCGAACACCGGTGCGGAATTGAAACCTGTTCCGACCCCAACGACCAACCGGGTGCTGTATTTGTCTCCGGCGGGGCCGTTGACAATTGAGCGCAGTTTGGATGCTTCAAGACGCCCAAGCGCGTAGCCCTGGGCCTGAAGGTCGTTTAGAACCGCGACTTGTTTCGCACCAGATGCGCGCGACAACGTTGTTTCGTCGATGGACCAATCGAGATTGGTCAGCACACCTTTGCCATCACGAACGGGACCGGCAACGGCGACTGCGGCACCGTCGATCAGTGGGGTGTTGTTCTGGTCAAGATATGCACGGAGAACGGATTCTAGCCCGGGGTATTCGGTGTTTCGAAATCGGGTGATGCTGTCGGTGTTCAATCGATCGCCCTGTGCCAATGCAACACGCGTATTCGTTCCGCCAACATCGGCGACGAGAAGAATACGGTCATTGGCTTTGGTGTTCACGACACATCTTTCATGGGCAGCACTGTGATCTGGTGGGTTTGTTATGCGGGGTTAGCGAAGATTGGCAAGAGTTTTGCTATTTTGCGGGGCGACAGGAGAGAAACTTCACCCATCCAGAACGTCGCGCCAGCTGTGTTGCGGAGCAAACCCAAGTAAGTCTTTTGCTTTCTGGTTTGAGAAGAAAGTTTCCGTTTCACCAAGCTCGCGGGTGACCGACACGTCCTGATAATAATCGCGCAGAAGATCGCCGGTAGATTCCGTCACGGAGTGTTCATCGTTGGAGACGTTGAAGACCTGATAGCCAAGCCCGTCAGTTGCCAGGCATTTATCGACCATTTGCCCGAGATCGCGGGCGTCGATGTATGAGAAAATGCTGGGGCGTCGTTGGTGCGGATTGGCAAAATATCCGGGAAAGTCCTGTTCATATTCATGGGGTTCGATGACGTTATTAATTCTAAGGCCATAGATATCGATGCCGCTGCGGCGTTGGAAGGCTCGGCCAGTTGCCTCGTTGGCGACCTTTGATAAAGCGTAGCTGTCTTCGGGTTCGGTGGAGTGGTTTTCGTCAATCGGAAGGTAATCGGGTTTGCGCTCGCCGTTTGCGAAAGCAATGCCATAGGTCGTTTCTGACGAGGCAAAGACCACCTTGGGGATACCCAGTTTCACGGCGGCATCAATGACGTTGTAGGTGCTGATGGTGTTTATCCGAAAGCATTCGTTGTCCGGAACGATCATGATGCGCGGAACCGCGGCGAAGTGAACAACGGCATCGAATTTGGGGACCCCATTTCCGGCAAACAACTCGTCGAAGTCCGCAAGGCTGGTCATGGCATCATAAACCTGACCGGCGTCTGTTAGATCAACTATGCGGTTGTCGGCACCGGGCACGTCGCACGGTTTTAGATCGACACTCATCACCCGGTGACCTTGATCAAGCAGGTATTTGACAGCGTGACGCCCGGCCTTGCCAGCGCCGCCGGTGAAGAAGATCCGCATTGTGGGTTCCCAGCTTATGTTTGCGCTAACGATATCAATTTCACTGGGAACCGTCGAGGTAAAATCCGGTGCCTGTTTGAACTCGTTGTAGTAGATCGCCATTCTTACGGGCGAACCTTGTGGAGACAATTGCACTTACGCTGTCCGTCGTCAGGGTTTTGGGAACCAAGAGTTGCTTAAACAAGTAAAGAGTTTGGCTCGTCTGGTTGATGTTATTATGCGGCGCGCTGTCTGTGATGCAAGCGCCGCGCTTCGAGCGTCTTTCGTTTGATCCTTTCCCGTTGTCTTAGAATGGCTTTGTCACGCCCGAAGTAGACGTCGGCGGGTGTGACGTTGTTCAGGCTCTCGTGGTAGCGCTTGTGATTGTAGTGATCGACGAAGGCTTCGATCTGGGTTTCGAGGTCTCCCGGAAGGAAGTAGTTCTCCAATAGGATGCGGTTCTTCAGGGTTTGATGCCACCTCTCGATCTTGCCCTGTGTCTGGGGATGATATGGTGCGCCCCGAGAATGCTTCATGCCTTTGTCCTGCAGCCATTCAGCCAGATCGCCAGAGACGTAACTGGACCCGTTGCCGCTGAGGAGGCGGGGTTTGTGGATGACGTGAACCTGATCGCACCCTGATGCTTGTAGCGCCAAATCCAGGGTGTCCGTCACGTCCTCTGCCCGCATGTTCGTGCAGAGTTTCCACGAGATGATGTAGCGGCTGTAGTCGTCCAGGGTTGTGCTGAGATAGAACCAGCCCCAGCCAAGCACTTTGAGATAGGTGAAGTCGGTTTGCCAAAGCTGGTTGATCGCAGTGGTCTTGTCTTTGAACTCGTTTGCCGCCTTGAGCACGATAAAGGCCGGGCTGGTGATCAGATCGTGGGCCTTCAGGGCCCGATAGACTGAAGATTCCGAGACGAAGTAGCGCTCCCGATCCGTGAACGTCACTGCCAGTTCGCGCGGCGACAGCTCCGTCTCCTGCAGCGCCAGCTTGACGACCTTGCGCCGGACTTCGTCGGGGATGCGGTTCCAGACATGTCTGGGCTTAGGCGCTTGATCCACAAGGCCAGCGTCGCCGCGCTGCCGATACCGATCATACCAACGGTAAAATGTGGTGCGGGGGATGCCCAGCTTTGCCAATGTTCGACGAGCAGACAAATGCGACCCCTCAACAAGCCGGATGATCTCCAACTTCTCAGATGCAGCATACCTCATTCTTGGTCGCCCCCACCGCCGGTCATGCTTTTTTTGAGAAGACGCAGTTCCAGTGTTTGCTCGGCAACGACCTCCTTCAGGTCTCGGGCTTCGCGGCGCAGGTCCTTGACTTCGTCGGTCGTAGCCGCACGCGCCGTATCTCCAGCAAGCCGCCGTTTGCCAGCTTCCATGAAGTCCTTGGACCATTTGTAGTAGATACCTTGAGATATTCCCTCACGACGGCACAACTCAGCAATGCTGTCTTCGCCACGCAAGCCATCCAGCACGATCCGGATCTTCTCTTCTGACGAATACTGTTTGCGCGTCGCGCGCTTGATCTCTTTGACGATCTTCTCGCCGGGGCTCCTGCGAGTTCCAGTTGTCTGTCTCATGTCCCACTCCTCAGTGGTTACGATGAGCCAACAAAACTCTCTTATCAAATTAACCTAATTGGACCCATAGGCGCTGACTTCAGACACACTTACGCCTTGGCTGTCAAATCCGCCAAATTGCCGCGTGAGGTCAATTTGGGCTTTCGCATCCGGCGGGACCGTGAAATAGGGAGGCGTCAAACGAACCCTCCCGAGGAGACTTTCCATGGAGATTCGCGAGGCACTGACCTTCGATGATGTTCTACTTGTTCCGGCCGCTTCAAGTGTGCTGCCGTCAACGGCTGATACGCGCACAAAAGTAACGCGCGCGATTACAATGAATATCCCACTATTAAGCTCGGCGATGGATACAGTAACCGAAGGGCGAATGGCGATCGCCATGGCTCAGGCCGGCGGCATGGGTGTTATCCATCGCAATCTGGATGTGGAGCAGCAGGCCCGCGAAGTGCGGCGCGTAAAGCGGTTTGTCAGCGGAATTGTATATAGTCCGATCACACTAACCCCGGATCAGACACTGGCGGACGCCAAAGCGTTGCAGGCGCGGTACAGCGTGACCGGGTTCCCTGTGGTTGATGACGCAGGGCGGGTTTTGGGTATCGTGACCAATCGCGATATGCGCTTTGCCGAGGATGAAAAAACGCCGGTTCGGGTCATGATGACGTCCGACAATCTGGCGGTCCTGACGGAACCGGCAGATCTGGACGAAGCAAAGTCTTTGATGAAGGCGCGTCGGATTGAGAAATTGTTGGTGACAGACGGGCAGGGGAAATTGACCGGTCTGTTGACACTGAAAGACAGTCAGCAAGCGGTGCTAAATCCGCAGGCTTGCAAGGACGAGCTGGGTCGTTTGCGGGTAGCAGCGGCGACAACGGTAGGAGACGCCGGATTTGAACGCTCGGAGGCCTTGGTTGAGGCCGGCGTGGACATCATTGTGATTGATACTGCCCATGGACATTCCGAAGGTGTGGCTCGGGCGGTCGAGCGCGCCAAGTCCTTGTCTAACGAAGTTCAGATTATTGCCGGGAATATTGCAACTTCGGATGGTGCCAAAGCGCTGATTGATGCCGGTGCGGATGCCGTAAAGGTGGGAATCGGTCCGGGATCGATTTGTACAACACGTATGGTTGCAGGTGTTGGGGTGCCACAGATGACGGCGATCATGGATGCGGCATCGGGTGCTGGTGACACGCCGGTTATCGCAGATGGTGGCATCAAGTTTTCGGGCGACTTTGCCAAGGCAATTGCTGCAGGGGCGTCTTGTGCAATGGTCGGTTCGATGATTGCGGGAACGGATGAGTCACCGGAAGAAGTTATTTTATATCAAGGACGTAGCTTCAAAAGTTACCGCGGAATGGGCAGTTTAGGAGCCATGGCGCGCGGCTCGGCTGATCGATATTTTCAGAAGGGCGCCGCAAGCGACAAATTGGTGCCAGAAGGCATTGAAGGACAAGTTCCCTACAAAGGGTCGGCTGCGGCAGTAATACATCAACTTATCGGGGGATTGCGTGCCGCGATGGGGTATACAGGTTGCGAAACAGTTGAAAATATGCGACAAAATTGTCGGTTTGTGCGGATAACTGGCGCAGGGCTTAAAGAGAGCCACGTTCATGATGTCCAGATTACGCGCGAAAGCCCGAATTACCGACTTGGGTAAATCGGGTTGTGGGGTCCTCGGGTTGTTGCCTTCGTTTTGAGGGTTTTGTGTGTTGTATGAGTGTAGCGAGGGGTCATGGCAGATAGAGCTGTCCGTTCCGAAAATGAAAAAGATGAAGTCATTGACCTGTCCAATGACGAGCGCTGGCAAGCACGGCTTGAAGAGGCGCGTACAAGGCGTGCCGAGGCCCTGAAAAAGAAGGGCCAAGAGGATGCGCCGGTGCGCCGTCCACGAAAGCCCTGGGAAGATGAGCTGGACGCCAAGGCGCCGTTGCCTGATCCGATTATTTTCGATGAAGACGATGATGACGACGGTTTTGATTTTTACGACAGACTGGATGCGCTGAAAAAGGCGACAAAGGCGGCTGAGAAGAAAGCCGCACCGGCAGCCAAGCAAACCGCGAAATTGAATGAGCAGGATGCGCCTGAGCGTCCGGACAGCAATTATCATCCTGTCATGCGCAATGCTGGCATGGTTGGGTTGCCACCCAAGAAAGCCACGAAGGCACCGGAAGAAAAGCCGAAGGCAGAGGCCTCTGTACCAGCGACACCCGCCCCGAAGGCGGAACATGCGCCCGTTGACAGTTTCTTTGAGGAGATGTCGGCGAGTGGCCGTGTTCAAAGCGACAGCGCGGACGTCGAGGAACAACCCGTTTCGATATTGCTGAACGTTGAACCGAAACGCGCGCCTGAGGCACCGAGCCGTCCATGGTTGAATGATCGTGACGATGAGGAGGAAGAGAGGGCGGCGAAACGAGTTCACCTTCAGCCTCAGACCGAAGAAGAACCGGCGAAGAAGGGGTTTCGCGGTGGTTGGTTGGTTGTCGGTTTGATGGCTTTGGCTATTGGCCCTGTAATTACACTGGGTCCAAGTTGGATCAGTGGCGCGACTTTTGATGCTGGCCCATATTTTGCGACGGAACCGGCGCTTGGTGTTCCGGCGGCGTTCGTTGAGTTTCCGGTTGAAACGGTTTCTGGCGAATGGACCCCGATGACCAAAAGAGCGCCCGGTGGCCCGCTGGCGAAGACGCCGCAGGTTCCGCCTGCGTTTGCCACAAGTGTTGCGGCGTTGGTCTTTGTACCTGCGTCTGACCTTGCACCCGATATGCCGGCATCCAAAGCGCGACCTTACGACATTGCGCCAGGTGGTCGGACAGAGCCAGTTGCGTTGCCGTACAATATTTCGATGACGGATCGTATTGGGTCGGATCCAACTGCGTTTGTTGCTCTGCCTGCTGTTTTGGCCGGTGTGCATCCAAATTCGATCTATCCATCCCAGCGACCTGAAGAGCTTCCGCTGACGCAGTAAGGCTTGCGCGTCGTTCGGCACTTTGAAATGAGGCGTCAACGAAGCGACAACAGGTTTTGCCATGACACCGGCCGCACGATTACAGGCATCTGCAGATATTCTGGATCGGATTCTGGCGGGCGAGGCGGCGGAAAAAGTCCTGACCACCTGGGCACGCAAGAACCGCTATGCCGGATCGGGCGATCGCGCGGCCATTCGAGGCATCGTATTTGACGCCTATCGCCGCAAACGCTCACTTGGCTGGTTGGGCGGTGAGGAGACTGGGCGTGGATTGATCATTGGCAAATTGCGGGATCAGGGAACCGAGGTTTCTTCGATCTTTGATGGCCAGGGGTATGGACCCGTTGCACTTTCGGAGGACGAAAAAACCGCTGGCGTTGCGTTAAAAGATGCGCCCGCTGCGGTGCGTTTGGATGTGCCGGACTGGCTTGCCGAGACACTCATCGACGACCTTGGAAGTGAAGCTGAAGTTATTCTGGGGGTCATGCGTCATCGGGCTCCGATTTTCTTAAGGGCCAATCTGGCAAAAACGGATCGTGTGGGCCTTTTGGACAGGCTTGCGACGGAAGGCATTGGTGCCGGGTCGCACGCCTTAGCTGAGACGGCTGTCGAAGTTGAGGGTGAGCCGCGAAATCTTACGCGTTTGCCGTCCTTTGAGGACGGTTTGTTCGAGTTACAGGACGCAGCGTCGCAAGCGGTGATCGAACGGTTGAAGGACCATTTGGCTGGTGCGCGAGTGTTGGACTATTGCGCAGGCGGCGGCGGGAAGTCGTTGGCCATGGCCGCATTGGGAGCGAAAGAGGTCGTGGCCCATGATGCCGAACCTGGTCGGATGCACGACTTGCCAGCAAGGGCCGCGCGAGGTGCAGTATCGATAGAAATAGCACACGACCCACGCGGTATGTTTGATGTGGTTTTGTGCGATGCGCCCTGTTCTGGCAGCGGTGCCTGGCGACGACAGGTTGACGCGAAATGGACATTGACCGAAACGCGATTAAAAGAGCTTTGCGTTATTCAGCAGGACATATTGGAAAAGGCAAAGACGCTGGTGCAACCAGGTGGGACGTTAGCCTACGTCACGTGTTCGATGTTGAAAGTAGAAAACCACGTGCAGGTTCAATCTTTTCTTGATGCCAATCCCGGTTGGGATGCCGAGCTGATTGAGCAACTGACTCCGCTACAAGGCGGAGACGGTTTTTTCGCAAGCATTTTGCGCGCGCCAAGCGCTACCTGAACAATGGTGTTAACAGCCGGTTAACAAAGTTAACGCATCCTGACGCGGATCAAACGCTAAAGGGCGCGCAGTGGCGGATATTTCAATAACTTCTGGCATGAACCCCGAGGATCCGGGCTATGTCGTGCGACCGATGCCATTGCTGGTGCTGTCTGGGATTGCCTTGGGTCTTTCGCTGATTGCACCAGCAGAGTCCTGGAATGTCAGCCTGGTCGGCGCGGGTGCAGGGCTTATGACAACGGCCTCGATGTTGTGTCTGGTGCAGCGGGCTGACCGTATTCGCCACGCGATGTTGCGACATCGACTGGGGCCGATTGTGGCCCATGACCCAATGCCGGTTCTGGTCAGCAATGCGCGCGGTCGAATTCACCTGGCCAATGCAGCCGCCGAAAGAGAGTTCGGAATGACTGGCGCACCCAGATTGCCGGGTGTCCTTGGTCAGCGGCTGGCCGCCGGACCCGAGATCGTCGATCGTATGATACGCCGGGCCAAATTGTCCGGTCAGACTTCGGAGACCTTTGCAGATGGTTGCGGAAGCTGGAGTTTATCCGTCCAATTGGTTGGCAGCGCTCTGTTCCTTTGGCGAGTGCGCGACACTGGCGACTTCCCTGTTAGCTCTGAAACAGAAGATGCAGCGTCAGAGCCGGTCGCTGCGCTGAGGGATATTGATATTCTCGAGTTACTGCCTGTCCCAATCCTTAAGATTTCCAAGGAAGGCGCGACGGTCTCCGCCAATGTCTCAGCACGCAAGTTGCTGGAATTGAACAAGGGCGGATTGCCGCCGCTATATGATTTGGTTGAAGGAATGGGGCGTCCCATCAGCGAATGGCTAAGCGATGCGGCAGACGGCATTGGATTGATGAAGCCCGAGATAGTGCGGGCTAAAATACCCGGCAAAGAGCTTTATTTGCAAATTGCGCTTGGTCGGGTCGTGGAGGACGACACACCGCATCTGATTGGGATTCTGAACGACGCCACCGAACTGAAAACACTCGAGGCGCAGTTTGTTCAAAGTCAGAAAATGCAGGCTATCGGTCAATTGGCTGGCGGCGTGGCGCATGATTTTAACAACCTGTTGACGGCTATCAGTGGTCATTGTGACCTTCTTTTGCTTCGCCATGATGAAAGTGACATGGACTATTCTGACCTTATCCAGATCGGGCAAAACGCAAATCGCGCCGCCAGTCTGGTTGGACAACTTCTGGCTTTCAGTCGAAAACAAACTTTGCGGCCGCAGGCGCTGGAGCTGGCGGATACGATGTCTGAGCTGACTCACTTATTGAACCGCCTGATCGGCGAGAAAGTGACATTGGATCTTAAGATCTCGCCCATGGATCGGATCATTCGTGCCGACCGCCGACAATTTGAGCAAGTGATCATGAATTTAGTGGTCAATGCGCGTGACGCGATGCCAGACGGAGGACAGGTTGTGATTAAAGTCGATCACCATGTTCTGAGCGGAGATTTGGTACGAGATCGCGCAACGGTACCTGCCGGTGAATATGTTGTTGTGACTGTTTCCGACCAGGGCTGCGGTATAGGGGCGGACAAGCTGCCGAAAATATTCGAGCCGTTCTTCACGACCAAAAAGACCGGGGAAGGAACGGGACTTGGATTGTCGACGGCCTATGGCATCGTAAAGCAAACAGGCGGCTTTATTTTTGCCAACAGCACACCGGGCCAAGGTACTTCCTTTGAGCTTTATTTTCCGGCCCATTTGAAAGAGACCATTGCCACCGTCCAAAACGTGCAGAAAAAACCGGAGCGCCACATTGCAAGCGGCGAAGGGGTTGTGCTGTTGGTAGAGGACGAAGCGCCGGTGCGTGCCTTCGCGTCGCGCGCTCTGCGCATGCGTGGCTATACGGTTTTAGAGGCCGAGGATGCCGAGAAAGCGCTTGATACCCTTTCCGACAAGGAATTGAGCGTGGATGTTTTCGTGACGGACGTCATTATGCCGGGGCTGGATGGACCGACCTGGGTAAAGCGGGCGCTTCGGGATCGACCCGAAACTCGTGTTGTTTTCATGTCCGGATACGCCGAGGAAAGCCTCGCCGAGAATCAGGCGCGCATTCCAAACTCGGTATTTTTGCCAAAGCCCTTCTCACTGACCCAATTGACGAATGTAGTTGAAAGCCAAATCCACTAGGAAAATAACTGTTCCTTAACCCCCATATTTCACAGTGATTGAATAAAACTATTGAAATGTTCTCTTTTTGATCTCATAACACGAAATAAGAACAAGAGGCGAACATGAGCAACATTGCCGCCAAATGGTGGCTGTGGAATAAGGAACAAGACCAATGGCAATGGCGAACATTCTGGACATGACTGACAAAAAAGCGAGCGACAAGGCAAAGGCCCTTGATTCTGCCCTGGCCCAGATCGAACGACAGTTCGGCAAGGGCTCGATAATGAAGCTGGGTGGCGACAATGCTCTGCCCGAGATTGAAGCAACATCAACCGGCTCGCTGGGCCTGGATATTGCCCTGGGCATCGGTGGTTTGCCGAAAGGGCGGATTGTCGAGATTTATGGCCCCGAGTCTTCGGGCAAGACAACCCTGACCCTGCATTGCGTTGCTGAGGAGCAAAAGAAGGGCGGAGTTTGTGCGTTTGTCGATGCAGAGCATGCGCTTGATCCTCAGTATGCCAAGAAACTGGGCGTCAATCTGGATGAGCTTCTGATTTCGCAACCAGATACCGGCGAACAGGCACTTGAGATCGTTGATACGCTGGTGCGCTCGGGCGCGGTGTCGATGGTAGTCGTCGATTCAGTTGCAGCCCTGACACCCAAAAGCGAGTTGGAAGGCGATATGGGCGACGCCAGCGTGGGCGTCCACGCCCGCCTGATGAGCCAGGCAATGCGTAAACTGACCAGTTCTATTGCCCGATCCAATTGCATGGTGGTCTTCATCAACCAGATCCGGATGAAGATCGGTGTGATGTTCGGCAGCCCCGAAACAACGACGGGCGGCAATGCATTGAAGTTCTATAGTTCGGTGCGTCTGGATATCCGTCGCATTGGGGCGATTAAGGACCGCGACGAAGTTGTCGGGAACGCGACCCGTGTGAAAGTGGTGAAGAACAAAGTTGCTCCGCCGTTCAAACAAGTCGAGTTTGACATCATGTATGGTGAAGGCATTTCCAAAATGGGCGAGTTGCTGGATCTGGGTGTGAAAGCTGGCGTGGTTGAAAAATCGGGTAGCTGGTTCAGCTATGGCGACGAGCGGATCGGCCAGGGTCGCGAGAATGCAAAGACGTTCCTGAAGGAAAATTCCGACATCGCGTGGGATATCGAAGATAAGATCCGTGCAGCACATGGGTTAGAATTTGACTCGCCTAAAGGTGACGTCGCCGATGACGATGATCTGATCGAAGCCTAATGGGATTTACGCCGCCTGTCGGCGGCCCCATTGCCTTCGGCGAAAGTATTTTTTGGACAGAAGAAGGAAGGATGGACCCCGGATGCATTGGTGGTTTTGGTCGAAAGGCTCTTTCTTTCTGGGTGAAATACTCCGGGGAGTGTGAGGGGCAGCGCCCCTCACTTACCGCGGCGCGCTTGGCGCGGCGCAAAACCTGATACTTGATCCTGTCTTTACCCTTTTTGTGGAACCGGTTATCCCGGCATCTGTTCCCACAGATTGTGTAGAAAATGACCAGCCTCAACGATATTCGAACCACATTCCTGGACTACTATCGCTCGAAAGAACACCGCGTCGTCGACAGTTCGCCGCTCGTGCCGCGCAATGATCCGACGTTGATGTTTGTCAACTCGGGCATGGTGCAATTTAAGAACCTGTTCACTGGTGTCGAGCATCGTGATTATACACGTGCCACGACTTCGCAAAGGTGTGTTCGCGCCGGCGGCAAGCACAACGATCTGGACAATGTCGGCTATACTGCCCGGCATCACACTTTCTTTGAAATGCTTGGTAATTTCTCGTTCGGCGACTACTTCAAGGAAGAAGCGATCCCGTTTGCCTGGGATTTGCTGACCCGCGAGTTCGGTATCGATAAGTCAAAGTTGCTGGTCACGGTTTATCACGACGACGAAGAAGCCGCTGATATCTGGAAGAAATATGCTGGCCTCAGTGACGACCGGATTATTCGCATCGCCACGGATGATAACTTTTGGATGATGGGCCCGACCGGGCCTTGCGGGCCGAGCTCGGAGATTTTTTACGATCACGGCGATCATATCTGGGGCGGACCGCCGGGGAGCGCAGAAGAAGACGGGGATCGTTTCATCGAGATCTGGAACCTGGTTTTCATGCAGTTTGAGCAATTCGAGGACGGGTCGCGCCGCGAACTTGCAGCCCAGTCCATTGACACTGGCATGGGGTTGGAGCGCATCGGGGCGTTGCTGCAGGGTAAGCATGATAACTATGATACGGATTTGATGCGGTCGCTCATTGAGAGTGCTGCGCACCTCACATCCAGCGATCCTGATGGTCCCGGCAAAGTGCATCAGCGGGTCATCGCAGATCACTTGAGATCAACCTCTTTCCTGATCGCCGACGGAGTCATGCCGTCCAACGAGGGTCGCGGATACGTCTTGCGCCGTATCATGCGGCGGGCCATGCGTCATGCGCATCTCTTGGGCGCAGATGATCCGGTCATGTATCGGCTGGTGCCCGCGCTGGTGCGCGAAATGGGTCAGGCATATCCCGAATTGGGACGTGCGCAGTCGCTGATTGAGGAAACTCTGAAGCACGAGGAATCGCGATTTCGCGAAACCCTTGATCGGGGTTTGCGGCTTTTGGATGATGAGTTGGGCAAAATTCCGGAAGGTGCGGATTTGCCTGGGGCGTCGGCTTTTAAGCTTTATGACACCTTTGGGTTTCCGCTTGATTTGACCCAAGATGCATTGCGCGAAAAGGGGCTTGGCGTCGACGTGGCCGGATTTGACGCCGCCATGGAGGCTCAGAAGGCCAAGGCGCGTGCTGCCTGGGCGGGATCGGGCGAATCCAAAGATGCTGCGATCTGGTTTGACATAGCCGAGGCACACGGCGCGACCGAATTCCTGGGCTATGACACCGAAGTCGCCGAGGGTCAGGTGGTTGCGATTGTCAAAGACGGCAACTCGGTCAAGGAGGCATCGAAGGGGGATGTCGTCGAGGTTGTCGTTAATCAGACGCCGTTTTATGCCGAATCCGGTGGCCAGGTCGGCGACACCGGTGTTTTGCGCATGGAAAGTGGCAGCGCAACGGTGACCAACACGTTGAAGTCAGCCGGTGTGTTTCTGCATGTTGCCGAGGTCAAGGAAGGGTCGATAACTGTTGATGAGGGCGCGGAACTGATCGTTGATCACGATCGCAGAAGGTCAATCCGGGCCAATCATTCCGGCACCCACTTGTTGCACGAGGCCTTGCGTCAAGCGCTCGGCGATCATGTAGCACAGCGCGGATCCTTAAATGCACCGGATCGATTGCGGTTTGATTTCAGCCACAACACAGCTTTGTCTGTCGATGAGCTGGGACGCGTGAATGACGAGGTGAATGCATTTATCCGTCAGAACGCGCCGGTTGAAACCCGCATAATGACCCCGGATGATGCCCGCGACATGGGTGCACAGGCACTGTTTGGGGAAAAATACGAAGATGAAGTGCGTGTGGTCTCAATGGGAGCGGCAGGCACGGGCAAGGGGTCGGATGGTCAGACGTATTCCATCGAGCTTTGTGGCGGCACCCATGTGGAACGCACCGGCGATATTGGCGTGTTTGTCATCCTTGGCGACAGTGCCTCTTCGGCAGGTGTTCGGCGTATCGAGGCTTTGACGGGCAAGGCGGCCTTTCAGCACCTGAGCGATCAGGATCAGCGGTTAAGCGGGCTTGCCACGCAGCTAAAGGCACAGCCAACTGAGGTTGCAGAGCGTGTTCGTGGGCTTCAGAATGATCGCAAGGCGATGTCTTCGGAGATTGCAGATCTGCGGCGACAGTTGGCGATGTCCGGTGGTGTCCCGGGCGAACCAGAATCCGAAGATATCGGCGGTATTCCCTTCGTTGCGCGGGTTCTCCAGGGCGTCTCGGGCAAGGACCTGCCACCTATGATTGATGAGCATAAAGAGCGCCTGGGATCGGCCGCAATTTTGCTGATCGCAGATACGGGCGCTAAAGTGGCTGTGGCTGCTGGTGTCAGCAGTGATCTGACGGACCGCGTTTCTGCGGTTGATATGGTGCGGGCAGCGGTCGCCGAACTTGGTGGCAAGGGCGGCGGCGGTCGTGCAGATATGGCGCAAGGCGGCGGGGCGGATGCCTCGAACGCCGATGGTGCCATTGCTGCGGCACGCAAAGTTTTGGAGGGATAGATGGGCGCGCTTTGGATTGCACATGTAGATGTGACGGATGAAGAGAAATACGGAACCTATATCAAGGTGGCCTCGGTGGTCATTCCTGAACATGGCGGGGTGTTTATCGCGCGCGGCGGTGAATTCACTCAGTTCGAGGGACGGGAACGCAAGCGCAACGTCGTGGCGCGTTTTCCAGATATGGAGTCTGCGGCTGCGGCCTATAATGACCCCCGCTATCAGGAAGCGGTTAAACTGGCCAAAGTGGCGTCTGAACGCGAGTTGATGATTATCGAAACGTCTGAGTAGTGGCGCTGGAAATCTCGGAACTGATGGCCCGGTATTCGAATCCGGGGCGTGTTGAGAAGATTTTCTTGCGGCCGGCACGGCTGGTTGAACCTTTGCCGGTTGAAGATGCTCACATTGCCGTAGGTGGTTTGGTTGGCGACCACGGGTCAGCAGGCAAACGGGCCGTCACGCTTATTCAAGCAGAGCATTTGCCGGTTATTGCGGCTTTGGCAGGGTGTGCTGATGTGGACCCGGCGCTTTTGAGGCGCAACATTGTTGTGTCAGGGCTGAATTTACTGGCCTGGCGTAAGTCGAGATTGAAAATTGGCGATGCGGTCATCGAGGTGATTGGTCCCTGTCCGCCGTGTTCGCGGATGGAGAATATTTTGGGCCACGGGGGATATACCGCCATGCGCGGGCATGGTGGTATTTGCGGCGAAGTTGTCGAGCCAGGGCAGATCGCCGTTGGAAGCTCTGTTGTTCCGGTGGCGAAATAATATTTTGCCTTCGGCGAGAGTATTTTCGCCAGAAAGAACGACAATTTTACATAAGTTTTAGAGGATTGAGAGCCGCAATTGGCTTGAGCCTCTAGGCTATTGCCCTTGCTGTCCGTTTGCGTTCGTGGGGATCAAGGTGACGTTTTCGCAGGCGAATGGCGTTGGGAGTGACTTCGACCAGTTCGTCGTTATCAATATAGGCGATGGCCTCTTCCAGGCTCATGCGGATCGGAGTTGTTAGCCGCACGGCTTCGTCGGTGCCGGAGGCGCGCACGTTTGTCAGCTTTTTGCCTTTGAGAGGGTTCACTTCCAGGTCGTTTTCGCGGCTGTGTTCGCCGATAACCATGCCCTGATAAATCTGTTCCTGAGCGCCGATGAACATGCGACCTCGATCTTCGAGATTAAAGAGTGCGTAGGCGACCGAAACGCCTGCTTCCATAGAGATCAGAACGCCAGCGCGACGGCCGGGAATGGCACCCTTATGTGGGGTCCAGCCGTGAAAGACGCGGTTCATAACGCCGGTGCCACGGGTGTCGGTCAGAAACTCGCCGTGGTAACCGATAAGGCCCCGGGATGGGGCCAGTGCAATAATGCGTGTCTTGCCGCTGCCTGCTGGTTTCATTTCCAAAAGCTCGCCGCGGCGTGGGCCGGTGATCTTTTCGATGACGGCGCCGGTGTATTCGTCATCAACGTCGATGGTGACTTCTTCGACCGGTTCGCTTTGAACGCCGTCCAACTCGCGCATCAGAACTTGCGGGCGAGAAATGGAAAGTTCGAAGCCTTCGCGGCGCATGTTTTCGATGAGTACGCCCATCTGCAGTTCACCGCGTCCGGCCACCTCGAAGGCGTCGCCGCCGGGTGTGTCGGTAACCCGGATGGCGACGTTGGTTTCGGCTTCGCGCATCAGGCGTTCGCGGATCACCCGAGATTGGACTTTCTTGCCATCGCGGCCCGCGAGTGGGCTGTCGTTGATGCCGAAAGTGACACTGATAGTTGGCGGATCAATGGGTTGTGCTGGCAGGGGGTCTTCTACGGCAAGTGCGCCAATGGTGTCGGCGACGGTTGCTTTGGACATGCCAGCCAACGAAACGATGTCGCCTGCGACGGCTTCGTCAATAGGCTGTTGGGCGAGGCCACGGAAGGCCAGGATTTTCGAGACCCGGAATTGTTCGATTTTCTGGCCGGTGCGCGAAATAGCTTGCACGGAAGCACCAGCTTTCAAGCGGCCGCTTTCGACCCGTCCTGTCAACAGGCGGCCGAGATATGGGTCGGCGCTGAGCGTAGTGGCCAGCATCCGAAAATCGTCACCATCTGCAGATTGTTGGCGGGGGCGCGGAACATGAGCAACGACAAGATCAAAGAGCGCTGCCAAGTCCTGACGCGGCCCATCGAGTTCGGCATCAGCCCATCCGCTGCGACCTGATGCATAGAGGTGGGGAAAATCCAACTGGTCTTCGTTGGCGTCCAGTGCCGCGAAGAGATCAAAAACTTCATCGAGGGCACGATCCGGATCGGCATCGGGCTTATCGACTTTGTTGAGGACCACAATTGGTCGCAGTCCGAGGGCGAGGGCTTTGGACGTTACAAACTTGGTTTGCGGCATGGGGCCTTCGGCGGCGTCCACCAACAGCACGACGCCATCGACCATGGACAAGATGCGCTCGACCTCGCCGCCGAAATCGGCATGGCCAGGGGTGTCGACAATGTTGATGCGCGTGGTTTTCCATTCGACAGATGTGCACTTGGCCAGAATAGTGATCCCGCGTTCCCGTTCGAGATCATTGGAGTCCATGGCGCGTTCTGCCACGTCCTGACCTTTGCGAAACGCGCCGGACTGCTTCAAGAGCTCATCCACGAGTGTGGTTTTCCCATGATCAACGTGCGCGATAATCGCGATGTTTCGGATGTCCATCTGCTCTTTCCTTTGTTCGCGCCTCCTTTAGAGGGGCCAGTTGGGAAAGACCAGCGCGAACCGGCCTGAAATATAGTCAATTCATGGGGTCAGATCTGACAGCCCTAGGCAGCCTCAGAGATTAGCACCTCATAGAGCTCGGCAAGGTCTTCGATAGAGGATGCAAGAACATCCTCCGGCACTGTCAGGGCCACGCGGATATGGCCGGCAGCGGCTTGTCCGAAACTTTCGCCAGGCATGACAGCAATATGACGGTCCGCAAGCAATCGATAGGCAAAGTCTTCGCCCGAAAGACCGGTTCGGCGGATATCAACCATCAGATACATGGTGGCAGATGAGGGCACAGTTGGCAGACCGCGTTTAGCCAATTGGTCCAGCGTCGCGGCGTGGCGGTGGCGGAACGGCTCGGCGATTTTGTGCTCCAGTGGTAATCCTTGGTTTAACGCGAAAAGTGCGGCGTCCTGAACAAAACCGGCAACGCCGTAAGTTGTGTGGGTCGCGAGAGTTGCCAGGTGATCGACGACGTTTTCCGGGCCGGCCAACCATCCGATGCGACTGCCTGTCATGGCATGGCTTTTGGACATTGAACCGACGACGATTGTGCGGTCTTTCATGCCAGGCAGAGCGCGAGGGCTGAAATGCTGTCCCTGCCAGATCATCGTTTCATATACTTCGTCCGAGATCAGCCAGATGTCACGATCACGGGTAAAATTAGCGATATTGCGCATAGTTCCGGACGTATAAACTGCGCCTGTGGGATTGTTGGGCGAGTTGATCAGCAGACTTTTTGCCGCGTCAGGCGCAACATTCAGATCATCTCGGCTTAATTGAAACCCGGTTTCTACGCGGGCCGTTATCGCAACTGCCTTCGCGCCGACGCCGCGAAGTGTTCCGGGATAGGTGGCATAGTATGGATCGATAAATAGAGCGGAGTCTCCTGCGTCACAGGTTGCGGCGTGGGCAGCAAACAGGGCTGATTGCCCGCCCGGCGTAATCAGAATGTTGCCTCGCTCGGTTGCCACCCCGGTTCTTTCTGTGATCCGCCGAGCAACTTCATCGCGAAGGGCGTCTGTGCCGGGCAGAGTCGCATAGCCGGTGTGACCGCCCAGTGCGGATTGATGCATGGCATTCAGGATGGACGGATCAGTGCGGCGGTCATGCTCGCCTATGGTCAACTCCACTATGTCATGATCAGCTGCCTTCATTGCTCGGGCTTTGTAAAAGACGTCCCATCCATCCGAGCCGCCGCCCGTCAGCCCTGTTATGCGATCCGATAGTTTCATGGTGTTGAGAGGGCCAAAATCGCCGGTTCAAGTCAATCGAATGTTCCTGATAGCTGACATCAAGGTTTTTGAGCTGCCACGAAGTTCACTTGTTTTTGGGTAACGCCAATGCCGTCCATTCGATTAAGAGTCTTGGCAAATTGAGCAACTGGTCCTATGAACGGCGTCATGAACCGGAACATTTGCATCATCTGCTGCATTATTATCGCCTGACATCACGTCGCGCGGGCCGGTCCTCTTTTATCCAAACTCTGACCTTGTTAAAGCCCGCGCGGGACACTTATGCCCGAAGGAATAGGCTATGACGGAAATCACGCTCTACAATACGGCAAACCGCCGGAAAGAGCCGTTCGCGCCCATTGATCCATTGAATGTGCGGATGTATGTCTGTGGTCCGACGGTGTACGACCGTGCGCATCTGGGCAACGCGCGACCTGTCGTGGTTTTCGATGTTCTGAATCGTTTGCTGCGGCATGTGTTTGGGGCAGAGCATGTCACCTACGCGCGCAACTTCACGGACATTGATGACAAGATCAACGCGCGGTCTCGCGAAACCGGTCGACCCATTCGCGACATCACAGATGAAACCATCGCATGGTACCTGGATGATATGGCCGCTCTTGGCGCGGACGCGCCGGATGAAATGCCGCGTGCGACCGAATGGACGTTGCAGATGGTCACGATGATCGAAGAGTTGATAGATCGTGGCCAGGCCTATGAAGCGGAAGGGCATGTTCTGTTTCGTGTCCGGTCCTACGACGAATATGGTGCGCTGTCGGGCCGCTCGGTTGACGACATGATCGCCGGAGCACGTGTGGAAGTTGCGCCATACAAAGAAGACCCGATGGACTTTGTGCTATGGAAGCCGTCGGACGATCAAACTCCGGGTTGGGAGAGCCCTTGGGGCAGGGGACGCCCTGGGTGGCATATCGAATGCTCGGCCATGGCTTATGAGTTGCTAGGCGAAACCTTTGACATTCATGGGGGCGGCAATGATTTGCAGTTTCCGCACCACGAAAACGAGATCGCTCAATCAAAGTGCATGGGCCATGGCTTTGCACGCGTCTGGATGCACAACGAGATGCTTCAGGTCGAGGGAAAGAAAATGTCCAAGTCGTTGGGCAATTTTTTTACTGTGCGCGATCTGTTGGATCAGGGCGTCGAAGGTGAAGTGATCCGCTATGTCTTCCTGTCCACGCATTATCGCAAGCCGATGGATTGGACAGCCGAAAAAGCGCGCGAGGCCAAAGCGACCTTGCGCAAGTGGTATCGGCTTGCCGGTGAAGCCACGGCAGCTGCGGAGATGCCCAGCGCTGTGGTGAATGCGCTTGCCGATGATCTGAACACGCATGCTGCGCTGTCTGAACTGCATAAACTTCATGCAAGCGGTGACGGCGCGGGTTTACGCGCTGGTTTGCAATTGGTTGGCCTGATGGATGGTGGCGTGCCTGCCTGGGTGGACGCCGGTCAGGATCGACTGGCCGAATTTGCCGAACTTTTGGTCAAGGCCCGCGAAGCGGCCATGGTCAGCAAAGATTTCTCCAAAGTGGATGCGCTGAAGACTGGATTGATGTCGGCAGGCGTTGAAGTGCGGATGAGTAAAGCGGGCGTCGAGCTATTCCCTGCGGATGGGTTTGACCCAACAAAACTGGAGACCCTGCGATGACACGCGAGCATCTATCCCTTTTCGATACAACGTTGCGCGATGGGCAGCAGACTCAAGGCGTGCAGTTTTCATCGGATGAAAAGACGCAGATTGCGCGCGCACTGGATACGTTAGGTGTGGATTACATCGAAGGCGGGTGGCCGGGGGCCAATCCGACCGACAGTGCGTTTTTCGATCACCGACCTCAGACGAGGGCCACGTTTACAGCCTTTGGAATGACCAAGCGCGCCGGACGCAGTGCTGAAAACGACGATGTTTTAGCGGCTGTGTTGAATGCCAATACCCCAGCGGTTTGTTTGGTGGGCAAAACCCATGACTTTCATGTCGACAAGGCGCTTGGCATCACTTTGGAAGAAAACCGCGAAAACATTCGCGCATCGGTGGCGCATTTGGTGGCTCAGGGACGCGAGGCATTGTTTGATGCCGAGCATTTCTTTGACGGCTACAAAGCCAATCCTGAATATGCGCTCGAGTGTCTGCACGCCGCATACGAGGCTGGTGCCAGATGGGTCGTACTCTGCGACACCAATGGTGGCGCATTGCCAAGCGAGGTTGGCGATATCACAGCCAGGGTGATCGCCTCGGGAATCTCGGGCGACCGCTTGGGCATCCATACCCATGACGATACGGGCAATGCGGTTGCTGGGACATTGGCGGCCGTCGATGCCGGTGCTCGACAGATCCAAGGCACCCTGAATGGACTTGGGGAACGTTGCGGCAACGCTAATCTGACCACGATCATTCCCACGCTTTTGTTGAAGGAACCATACAAGAGCCAGTTTGAAATCGGTGTTGGCATGGACGCGCTGGCCGAGTTGACGCACACCAGTCGCATGTTGGATGACATCCTGAACCGGGTGCCGCTTCGATCCGCGCCCTATGTCGGGGCATCGGCCTTTGCGCATAAGGCCGGGCTGCATGCCAGTGCGATTGTCAAAGACCCGACGACATACGAACACATTGAACCAAAAGCTGTTGGCAACACCCGCATTGTCCCAATGTCAAATCAGGCTGGGCAGTCGAATTTGCTACGTCGGCTGGCTGAAATGGGCATCGATGCGCAAAAAGGCGACCCTGCATTGTCGCGTATCCTGGACACCGTGAAGGCGCGTGAAACGGACGGTTATGCTTACGACAGTGCTCAGGCAAGTTTCGAGTTGCTGGCACGCCGCGAAATAGGATTGGCGCCAGAGTTTTTCGAGGTTGAGCGGTACCGCGTGATCACCGAACGCAGACGCAATGCCCGTGGCGAAATTGTCGTGGAGTCCGAAGCAGTCGTGACCACGTCTACACGCGAAGGCGCACGCACGAGCTTTTTCAAAAACGAACACTCGCAGGACATTCAGGATGACGGGCCGGTCAACGCCTTGTGGCAGGCGCTAAAGTCCGACCTAGGCCCGTATCAGGACATGGTCGAAGATATGCGTCTTACAGACTTTCGCGTGCGCATTACTCAAGGCGGAACGGAAGCGGTGACGCGGGTCATTATCGATTTTGCTGATGATCAGGGTCGTGCATGGGCCACAGTGGGCGTTTCTGCGAACATCGTGGACGCTTCATTTGAGGCACTGCTGGACGCGATCAACTGGAAACTGGCGCACGACAACAGCGCTGTTGTTGGGGCCGCCGAGTGAGCCTGCAGGCTTGCGCTGACATCGTTCGCAAGGGCGACCCCGACAGGTTTCGCGCTGCGATGGCGGTGCCAGTTGCGGCACGGGAGATCTTGTTTCCCATCTATGCATTTAATGTTGAGGTTGCGCGCGCGCCCTGGGTGACAGAAGAGCCGATGATTGCTGAGATGCGCCTGCAATGGTGGCGGGACGCCTTGGAAGAAATTGCCAGCGGCACAACGGTGCGCAAACATGAGGTCACCACGCCGTTGGCGGCAGTGCTTGATGAGACCGCGTGCGAGGTTCTGGATAAAGCTGTGCAAGCCCGCCGTTGGGATATCTACAAGGATGCTTTCGAGGATGCGGGGCATTTTTCTGAGTATCTGGGTGACACCGGTGGCGGTCTGATGTGGGTAACCGCGCGCGCTTTGGGAAGTTCATCTGAAAACGGCGTCCGCGCCGTCGGCAAGACCTCTGCCTTGGCGAATTTCTTTGCCGCAATTCCAAAGCTGGAATCGCGGGGTAGGGTGCCCTTGGTGGATGGGCGTGCGGACGCCATTCGGCAGTTGGCGCGGGATGGATTGTCGGAACTGCGCCTTGCTGAGATTGATAAGCTGGCGCGAGTCGCAGCGCTTTCAGGTTGGCGATCTCGAGCAATTCTCAATCAGGTCATTGCCGATCCCTCGCGCGTTGCGAACGGCGAATTGGATCGGGTTGAAATTAGAAAGCGTGTCAGCTTGCTTTGGCAGTCGTTGAAGCTCTGAACGCTCCCGTCAGGACGCCAGCCCGTCGCTGTTGCGCGCGCGAAGCAACAGCCAGATTAGCGCACCACCAGCCAACACCAGGAATGGACCCATCGCCAGATTAACGGCATTCCAACCCTGAACAACATCGCCGCCCGAACAATTCATCAGACCGCCGGATGACAGCGAGGCAACGGTGACGCCCCCCATTACCATCATGTCGTTCATCCCCTGAACACGCCCGCGTTCTTCCTGTGTGTGTGTGTGGGAAAGCATGGTCGTGGCCCCAATGAACGTGAAATTCCAGCCGAGGCCCAATAAGATCAGGGCGATAAAGAAGTTCATGAGTTCGGTGCCCGCCAAAGCGACGGCACCTGCGCCAAAGAGAATGATCAGACCAATCGCAATAATGCGTTCGGTGCCAAACCGGTGGATTAAATGACCGGTTACGAATGAGGGAGCGAACATCGCCAGAACGTGGCCCATGACCACATCAGCTGCGTTATGTGTCGTGTATCCGCAGCCTACGACGGCCAACGGAGTCGATGTCATGACAAGGTTCATCAAGGCATAGGCAACCATAGCGATGATGATGGCGACCGCAACTTCGGGTGTCTTCAGCAATTCCCACCGGGACCGTCCGGGGCCAGATGCTTCGGGGTTTTTGCGTGGCCTTGGCGTGTCGAGGAACAAAAACACCGACGAGCCGATGATATTCAACGCGATGACCGCCAGATAGGTCCCCAAAAACGGCACCACCATAGCTTCGGCAGTCACTTTAACAAGTTGCGGCCCAATGATTGCGCTTAAAAGCCCGGCTGCACCAATTGCGGCGCCCAAGGTTCCGCCGGTGACGCCAACGAAGAACCCGGCCTTGCGTCCAAAGCGCTGCATGACAGCCGACAATGGCGACGCCGTAAGCATTGATCCGACGATAATCAGCGAAATCGGCAGCGTTGCCAGACAGATATTTGGCGCTAGCGATTGCCCGGCCAGACCACCAACGATGAATATCATTGGCATCTGCGAGCCCAGAACGGCCTGTGCGGCGATCAAAACCATCACATTGCGCCGCGTGCGGCTATCGTTCGGAGCTTCGGTCATGGGCATTGCATATGCCTGTGCCAGAATGGCGGCAAGACACTTCACTGTGCAGAAATCGTCACGTGACTTGTGCTTTCAAATGGCGTGGCCGGGGGGTAGGTTTCAGCGACTGCACACAACGGTTCAGGGGGGACGAGTGGACAACTCTGTTGGTCGGATAATCAAAACACCTGCCTGCGTTGCCGAAGGCGCTGATTGGTTGGCGGGTCACGACCAGAGGTTTGCTCAGGCGTTGGAATTGACCGGCCCTTTGCCGTTGCGGTTGCGCAGCGACGGGTTTGCGTCGCTGTTGGATGCGATTGTCAGCCAACAGGTTTCAGTTGCGGCCGCAAATGCTATTTGGGGGCGCTTGAAGGCAGCGGGTCTGACCGGCCCGCGCAAGATCAAATGGGCCAGCGACGACGAATTGCGGGCCTGTGGACTGTCGCGTCAGAAAATTCGATATGCGCGGGCGTTGTCAGAATCCGGTATTCGTTTTCAGGGTCTCAGAACCATGCCAACTGGCGATGTGATCAAGACCTTGATCGAGGTGCCTGGGATTGGGGCCTGGACGGCCGAGATCTATGCAATGTTCTCGTTGGGCCGGGCGGATGTCTTTGCGCCGGGTGATTTGGCACTGCAGGAATCGGCGAGGGTTTTGTTCGATCTGCCAGACCGCCCAAGCGAAAAAGAGCTGCGGCGGATGTCTGAAGATTGGGCACCCTGGCGAGGAGTTGCGGCCCGGCTTTTGTGGGCCTACTACCGAGTGGATAAAAAACGCGAGGGCATCCGGTGAGCGAATTAGAATTTAAGCGGCGTGGGTCGGCATCGGGCGAAGATAGCTCTGTTGTCATGTTCCTGCACGGCTATGGGGCTGATGGAGGTGATTTACTGGGGTTGGCTGAGCCTCTGGCGCAGCATCTACCGGATACAGTTTTTGTCGCGCCGAATGCACCGGATCGTTCAATGGCCAATCCGATGGGGTTCCAGTGGTTCCCGATACCGTGGATCGACGGTTCGTCTGAAAGTGCTGCTGCGGAAGGGTTGATGCGGTCGGCCAAGGTCCTGAATGATTTTATTGACAAGGTGTTGGCAGACGAGGGCTTGTCGCCAGATCGGCTGGTGCTGTTCGGATTCTCTCAGGGCACGATGATGAGCCTACATGTCGCGCCGCGCCGGGCGGAACCTGTGGCAGGTATCGTTGGGTTTTCCGGACGCTTGATGTTCCCCGAGGCACTGCAATCAGAGACTTTGTCCAGACCGCCAGTATTGTTGGTCCACGGCGACGCCGATGATGTAGTTCCCTTTGAGGAAATGCAAAATGCCGGTGCCGCGCTGCAAGGTGCCGAGTTTCAGGTCTTTGGTCATGTCATGGAAGGGACGGCCCATGGAATTGCACCGGACGGGCTGTCAATTGCATTGGGCTTTATTCATGAGGCGTTGAACCCAAATCCCTCTGACTAAAGCGTGCCTTTCTCGAAGGGGTTTCCGCTGAATGTTCCGCATACCGTCACAAAATAGTCATTCAGTTCCGGCATATAGGCATGGACCGAGCTAGATAATGAGGCTTGCCTGATAGCGAGCGCCATATATAGTCCGATGCAAATGCCGGGACGGGCCGTCCCGTCCGGGTGCCAAAAAAGAGCAGTTTGGGCGGCATCGGAGTTTGGTATGAATACAGAATTCAGAACGAGTTTCGTGCGGGAGCCGAATTCTCTACGACACAATCCGGCACTTGTGTTGAATGCGGATTACAGACCTTTGTCGTATTACCCTTTGTCGCTATGGCCCTGGCAGGATGCGATCAAAGCGGTCTGGTTAGACCGCGTGGATATTGTTGCGGAATACGACAAGGTGGTGCGCAGTCCTTCAACCGAGATCAAGATACCATCGGTTGTGGTTCTGAAGGACTATGTGCAACCCCAGAAACGAGTGGCCTTTACGCGGTTTAATTTATTCTTGCGGGATCAGTTTTGCTGCCAGTATTGCGGCGCACGCGGTGATCTGACTTTCGATCATGTCGTGCCCCGCGCGCGTGGCGGGATCACCAGTTGGGAAAATGTGGTGGCGGCTTGTTCCAGGTGTAACCTCAAAAAAGGGTCACGGTCTTTGCGGCAGGTGGGGATGTCTTTGCAACGTCCGCCACGGCGACCGGCCGCCGAAGAATTGCGCAATACTGGTCGAAAATTTCCGCCGAACCATTTGCATGCGACCTGGGTCGATTTTCTATACTGGGACGCGGAACTGGAAGAATAGATTTCAACCCGCCTTTGTCGGCCGAGACGAGGCCGCGCCTGTTGGGCGCGGCCATTTGATTAACAGGGGTGCTGCCCTGCCGCCCTTTCGGGCGACTCCCCGGAGTATTTTGCCAGAAAGAAAGTGCTATGGATCAGGCGTAATTTCAGGCCGAGCAGCTGGCGCCGCCGAGGACACAAAATTTGGCGCAATGCGGATGATTGAGGCGCACAGGTTTTTCAGCCTCTTCCAGAGTAGTGCCAAGTTCAAATTCAGCATCGTAGGGCAGAAGGGTGCAGGCAAGGACCGCTGGCTTTTCTGCGCCTTTGCGTTTGACCACCATGCGGGACGATGAGCACATCACCGCATCAGGGGATTTACCAAGGATGCCCCAACACGCAGCAGTGATTTCAGGCACCTCGACGGTTTCATCCATTTCTGGGAATAAAACCGTCATGCCGGGGTTCTGTGCTTCGATGTCAAACCCTTCGCTTGCATAAAGACGCGCATAACCTTCGCGGGATTGGGCTTCGGTTTCGCCCCAGACGGTGCGCCCAGCGACTGCCATTCGGATGCCGGCACTTTTAAGCCATCGCATGCCGTCCAGTGTGCGATCAAAACTGCCTATGCCGCGCTCGACATCGTGATGTTTGGCGCTCCAGTGGTCGACGGATATTCGCAAGGTAAGTTTGTCGCCAAATTGATTTTGGAGATCGACCAGCCCAGCTTTTACGGCTTTGCGCATCATCGGGCGCATCGCATTCGTCAGGATAAGAACCTCGTATCCGCGTGCCAGAGATCGACGGGTGATTTCGATCATGTCAGGGTTCATGAAAGGCTCGCCGCCGGTAAAGGCAATTTCACGAACATTCCAATTGCGAAATTCCAGCTGGTCCAGATAGTCAGACACTTCATCGGCAGTAATATAGACCAACCGGTCATTGGTGGGCGACGACTGGATATAGCAGCTTGCGCATTCGATGTTGCACAGCGTGCCGGTGTTGAACCACAAGGTTTCAGGATTGGTGAGCGCCACCTCGGCGCGGTCTTCACCCTTTGCCGTCAAGAACGGGTCCTGAAATTTGTGAGCATTCGCCCGAATGTCGATTTGGTCTTTCATTTTCCGCCTCTCAGACGTCGGTTGCGACTTAGTTAGGGCTTGAAGTGTGGGTCGGAAAGATAAAGGTTTTCATTACCACGCAGTTGTGATGTGCCAAGACCAGTCTGGACTTGGTGATGAATTCCGGTTATCGGCTGCGGCAATTGAATGTTAGCGGTAATACTAACTGAGAATTTGAGGGATTGAGCAATGGTTTCGCGCGTCATTCCAGTGGATACGTTTGATCTGGTAATCTTTGGCGGCACGGGCGATTTGGCGCGCCGTAAGATCCTGCCAGGCCTGTTTCGACGTTTTCGGTCGGGTCAGATGCCGGATGACGCCCGTATTATCGGAGCAGCCCGATCTGATATGGACGACGATGGGTTTCGCGCACTTATTCAAGGCGCCTTCGAGGAATTCGTCGAACCTTCAAATCGCCCGCAGGCCGATGTGGACCGGTTCCTCGCAAGGCTGAACTATGTTTCCATCGATGCAACGGGCGAGGGTGGCTGGTCGAAGCTGAAGGAACTTGTGCGCTATGATGTTGTGCAGGCGTTCTACTTTTCGGTTGGTCCAAGTCTGTTCGGGGCCCTTGCAGAGCGCTTGCATTCCAACGGGATAGCCGGTCCATTGGCGCGGATCGTCGTTGAAAAGCCCTTTGGGCGTGATCTGGTCACTGCACAAGAGTTGAACGCGACATTGCGCGACCATTTCGACGAAAAACAGATCTATCGGATTGATCACTATCTGGGCAAAGAAACCGTTCAGAACCTTATGGCTGTTCGCTTTGGGAATGTCCTGTTCGAACCCCTTTGGAACGCCCAATACGTGGATCATGTGCAGATCACAGTGGCTGAAACAGTCGGGATTGGGGGCAGGGGCGCCTATTACGATAAATCAGGTGCTATGCGCGATATGGTTCAAAATCACCTGATGCAACTTTTGTGCCTGATCGCTATGGAACCGCCGTCGCGGTTTAACCCTGATGCCGTTCGCGACGAAAAGCTCAAAGTTATTCGTGCGTTAGAGCCCATTGAACGCGATGATATTGTGCGGGGCCAATATGTGAGCAATGTGTCGGGCGAAAGCTATCTGGACGAAGTCGGCAACCCAGACAGCATTACCGAAAGCTTCATTGCAATGAAGTTGACCGTCTCGAACTGGCGGTGGGCCGGAGTGCCATTTTATCTGCGCACGGGAAAGCGCCTAAAGGGGCGGGCTTCGGAAATCGCGATTGTCTTTAAGGATGCCCCGCATTCGATCTTTGGCCAGGATGCGGGACATCACCGAAATATTCTGTCCATTCGTTTGCAGCCCAACGAAGGTATGACGCTGGGTGTGACGATTAAGGAACCGGGTCCAGGGGGCATGCGTCTTGTGGATGTTCCGCTGGACATGACATTTGCCGAGGCACTGGGTCCGGAAGCAGACAACGTGCCGGATGCTTACGAACGCCTGATTATGGACGTGATCCGAGGCAACCAGACATTGTTTATGCGCGGCGACGAGGTCGAAGCTGCGTGGGCCTGGACGGATCCGCTCATCGAAGGATGGACCAATCGCGGTGAGAAGCCGCAAACTTATGAAGTTGACTCGACTGGTCCGGAAGATGCCGCTGTTCTGATGTATCGCGAAGGGCGGAAGTGGTTGGAAATCAAGGCATAACGACGCGATTTTAATGGGCAGCGCAATGGAACTGATTGAATACCCCGATGCTGAAATGATGATGATGGATCTGGCAAACCGAATTGCTGGCGAGTTGAACACACATCTTTTGGAACATGACACCGTATCGTTAGCCGTTCCGGGCGGAACAACGCCGGGGCCGATGTTTGATGCCCTGTCTGCAGCTGATCTGGATTGGCCACGGGTTAACGTTCTACTTACCGATGAACGCCGGGTGCCGGCGGATCATCCGCGATCCAATGAACGTCTGGTTCGTGAGCGCCTTTTGACGGGGCGGGCCGCCAAGGCGAATTTCATACGTCTGGTGCCTGAGACTGACAATGACTGGCCCGAGGTCCTGGATAAGTTGGCGAAAGACCTGCCGATCTCGATCCTGCTGCTTGGGATGGGTGCCGACATGCACACTGCATCTCTGTTCCCCGGCGCCCCAGAGTTACCAGCCGCTTTGGATGCACATGCACCGGCGATGATGGCCATCACCCCGTCTGGCGGTGACCTCGAGCCGCGTTTGTCACTGACAGCGCCGGTCCTGAAGCATGCTATGAGCACACATGTATTGATTTCTGGCGATGCAAAGCGCGAAGCGCTTGAGAAAGCCCGAAAATTGGGAGCGGAAGACGCTCCGATTTCTACCGTTCTGGGACATGCGGTCATTCATTGGGCGCCTTGAAGAGATGAGCAAGATGAACTGGACTTCGCTATCCATTGCAGCCCGTGAGGCCGCGCAAACTCCAATCCTGAAGCGATTTGATGATGCAGATAGAGCCGCCGATTTCTCTGTTTCGGCAGGCGATCTGTTATTTGATTATTCGAAGACCTCGATGGATGAGGACGGGCGGCAAGTGTTGCTGGACCTCCACCAAGAAGCTGGTGTCCCAGTTCGACGCGAGGCCATGTTCAACGGGGCAAAGATTAACGATACCGAGGGGCGCGCTGTTCTGCACACTGCACTCCGCAACCTTGATGGCAATCCTGTCTTCGTGGACGGCGAGAATGTTATGCCCGAAGTATTGGCGACACTGGGCCGGATGGAGACATTTGCAGGCGACGTTCGCGAAGGTCGTTTCACTGGATCCGGTGGCAAAATCACAGATGTAGTCAATATTGGCATCGGGGGTTCAGACCTTGGGCCAGCAATGGCGACACTGGCGATGGGGCCTTATCACGACGGTCCCAACTGCCATTATGTTTCCAACGTCGATGGGGCGCATATAGCGGATGTTCTTCGAAATCTGGACGCGACGACGACGTTGGTTGTTGTTGCCTCCAAAACATTCACAACCATCGAAACAATGACGAATGCTGCGACTGCTCGCGCTTGGATGAGCGAAACGGTCGCCAATCCCGGTGCGCAGTTTGCGGCACTGAGTTCGGCAACCGACAAAACCACCGCGTTTGGGATTGATGCATCGCGGGTTTTTGGGTTCGAAGACTGGGTCGGCGGACGCTACTCGATTTGGGGTCCAATTGGATTTCCGTTGATGATCGCAATTGGAGGCGAGGCGTTTCGGGCATTTTTGTCCGGTGGTCAGGCGATGGATCTGCACTTTCGCAGTGCTACACCCTTGGAAAACTTGCCAGTCATGCTCGCCTTGACGGGTATCTGGCACAATCAAGGACTTGGTCACACCACGCGCGCGGTTCTTCCCTATGAGCAACGCTTGTCGCGTCTTCCGGCCTATCTTCAACAGCTGGAAATGGAGAGTAACGGTAAGCGCGTTGCTATGGACGGCAGCGATCTGACCGTTGATAGCGGTCCGGTTGTATGGGGCGAACTAGGCACCAACGGCCAGCATGTATTTTACCAGTTGATCCATCAGGGGACGCGTGTTGTGCCCTGTGAATTTATGGTGGGCGCTGAAGGCTTTGAAGATGATCTGGCGCATCAGCACACGTTGTTGGTGGCAAACTGTCTGGCTCAATCAGAAGCCTTGATGCGGGGCCGTTCTCTGGATGAAGCGCGTGCGATCATGGCTGCGAAAGGTGCCACTGGCGACGAAGCTGAACGCCAAGCCCGGCACAGGGTGTTTCCGGGCAACCGGCCCTCGACTACTTTGGTGTATCCAAAGCTGACGCCGTTTGTATTGGGTCAGATCATTGCGCTTTATGAGCACCGCGTATTCGTCGAAGGCGCGATGTTGGGGATCAACAGCTATGATCAGTGGGGAGTTGAATTGGGCAAAGAACTAGCCGTTGCCTTGGAACCAGTGGTCAATGGTACCCAGGATGCTTCTGAAAAGGACGGTTCAACCGCTCAACTTGTCGCGGCAATACAAAGGCATTCGCGTTAAGTATTGATCCCTTGCCGGATTACTCTGCTGTCAGCGCGATCAATGCCTCGTAACCGGCTGTGAACCCGGAAAGTGACATTGTCAGGTCGACAGTTTGGTCCGGCGCCGCGGCCGGGACGATGCGGATCATCGCTGATGCGCCACGTCTAAAAGTATCGATATCCTCGTCCGTGAAACCCATACGCGAGATACATCCGATTTCAGTGCAGAACCTGAACGGGTAAATTTTCGCCTGACCACCATCAACCGACAATCGCACTTGTTCAATGAGCAGGGTTTCCAGTGGTGTGATGACTGTTGCGCCAGCGGCCGCCGGTCCTCCGGGCGGAACCTGAAAGATGTTCATCTCAGCCACTGAATTTCCCTGAGAATCCCTCAATAGCTGGTAAAGTTGACAGGGATCATTGCCGGTTTCTGTCAGAACACAGCGATGCTCCCAATCAGAGAAAGTTTCGCGAATATAGGTCTCGCCGACGCGGGGTTGAGCGGAGTCGGTTGCACCCAAGGCAAGATCGTTGGCAGCTGTCCCGCTGGTCCCTGTATCGCTATCTGTCGTTGCGTCCTGCGCTTGTGCAGCCATCGCGAGAACCAGAAATGCGGCAGCCGATGTCGTTATCACTTGACCAAATATATTCATTACGTTCCCCGCTGG
Source organism: Boseongicola sp. (assembly GCA_014075275.1). Lineage (NCBI taxonomy): Bacteria > Pseudomonadati > Pseudomonadota > Alphaproteobacteria > Rhodobacterales > Paracoccaceae > Boseongicola > Boseongicola sp. The sequence continues at coordinate 1,019,799 of CP046179.1, read as the reverse complement.
GTGCCATTTGTTCGACATGCGCTTTAGCACGACAAAATAGGGGTGTCAGTCCGTAATCCGGACTTTGGCAAGCAGTTGCCCATAGCAATATTGTGAGCACAAAAAAAGCAGGGTCCGAACGGACCCTGCTTTCTTATCACTCCCTGCCGGACTGGCCGACTTATCATTGGCGGGACCCTAGGTGACAGAAATTCCTGCGTCAACCGGAATTTGATCACTTTTTTTTAAGTAAGATTCTAAACAGAAAAAGGCCGCGCGGGTTGCGCGCGGCCAGTCGACAGGGAGGAAGTCGTCGCCCGATCACAGAATGCAACCGGGGACAGGTTCATACTGGCATAGATCAGTTAACAAGCTATGCTCGCGCCGATGAACGGCGCATTAAATGGGGGATGCTTTGTCCGAGACGATTTTCATTGGCGGCGGCGGGCCGGAATACGGCGACAAGCAGGGGCTGCTTTTAAAGTATGCGAACCGTCATGGTTTGGTCGCTGGGGCGACCGGGACAGGTAAGACCGTCACCCTGCAAATTATGGCTGAAAGTTTTGCGGCCAATGGTGTTCCGGTGTTTTTGTCGGACGTGAAAGGTGACTTGTCAGGCCTGGCCAAAGCGGGCCGGGAAGACTTCAAACTGCATGACGCGTTCACCTCGCGCGCCAGCAAAATCGGCTTCGACGACTACACATACGAAGCCTTTCCAGTCACGTTCTGGGACCTTTACGGCGAGCAGGGCCATCCGATTCGCACGACCGTCAGCGAAATGGGGCCGCTGCTGCTGGCCCGCTTGCTGGAACTGACCGAGGCGCAGGAGGGTATTCTGAACATCGCGGTGCGGGTCGCCGACGAAGAAGGCTGGCCAATTCTGGACCTGAAAGACCTACAAGCCTTGCTGGTTTGGCTGGGGGAAAACCGCCAATCGCTGTCGCTGCGCTACGGAAATATCTCGACCGCCTCGATTGGCGCGATCCAAAGACGATTGCTGGTTATGGAAAACCAGGGCGCGACGCAGTTCTTTGGCGAGCCCGCGTTGGAACTGGCTGACATTATGCGCACCGACACCGACGGGCGCGGGCGCATCAACATCCTGGCTGCGGACAAGCTGATGGGCGCGCCAAAACTTTATGCCACCACGCTGTTGTGGCTTCTGTCCGAATTGTTTGAAGAATTGCCTGAAGTGGGTGATCCGGACAAACCCCGGTTGGTGTTCTTTTTTGACGAGGCCCATCTGTTGTTTGACGACGCACCAAAGGCGCTGGTCGACAAGGTGGAACAAGTCGCGCGGCTGATCCGATCCAAAGGTGTGGGCGTTTACTTCGTGACCCAGAACCCGGCGGACGTGCCGGAAGATATTCTGGGCCAGTTGGGCAATCGCATTCAGCACGCCCTGCGGGCTTTTACCGCCAAAGACCGGCGCGAGCTGCGACAGGCGTCCGAAACCTATCGCGACAATCCCCGGTTCTCGACCGAAGATGCGATCCGTGAGGTCGGAGTGGGTGAGGCCGTGACCTCGATGCTGGAAAGGAAAGGCGCGCCTGGCGTGGTCGAACGCACATTGATCCGCCCGCCGTCGTCGCAACTTGGGCCCATCACGGCGGCCGAACGCCAAACCGCGATGGCGGCCTCCCCGATCGCCGGCAAATATGACACCGCGAAGGATCGCGAAAGCGCTTACGAGGTGTTGATGGCGCGATCAGCGAAGGCGGCAAAGGATGCTGAAGAAGCAGAAAAGCGCGAGGAAGAAGCAGAAGCTGCAGAACGCGAGTATCGCAAGGGACGAAGATACAAAGGCGAACGCGTAGGGCGGTCTACATCGCGGAAAACGTCACGCTCCAGCGGCGCGTTCGGAGATGCGCTGGCCAAGATTGTCGTCAAAGAGTTGAAAGGCACAACCGGACGACGGATTGTGCGGGGCATATTGGGCGGGTTATTTAAGGGACGCTAGTTTCCCCTCGCTTCACGAGGCGATCCACCGGGGGACGCTGTCCCCCGAGACCCCCTGGAGTATTTATGATCAGAAGAAGGTATGAGGTTTCGAGAATGATCAGGCGATTGGTGGCGGTTTTGGCCTTTGGGCTTTTGGCGGCCTGTGGTGTGTCAGAGACGGAATTGCCGACGGGCAGCAATCTGGAGATTGCTGAGCTGGCAAAATCCATCCGCGGGCTTGGACCGGAGGTCGATGCGGCTGAGGCGGATCGTGCGGCGCGTCTGGCTTATGAATACACCGCTGTTTTAAAGGAAGAATATCAGATCACCTCAGCGCCCCTGGTCCATAATTCGCTGGTGAATATCGGGCTGAAACCGCGAGGGCTTTGCTGGCATTGGGCTGAGGATATGGAACTGCGCCTGAAGGCCGAAGGGTTTGAAACCCTTTCGATCCATCGCGCCATTGCCAATTCCGATAACCCGTTTCGGATCGAGCATTCCACAGCCATTGTCTCGCGCATTGGGGATACGATGATTGACGGTATCGTGCTGGATCCCTGGCGGTATGGTGGGTTTTTGTTCACCTCGCCTGTGCGCACAGACGGCGATTATAACTGGTTGCCGCAACAGGAAGTTTTGGCCAAGAAGCGCGCGAAGCTGCTGCGCGAACGACAATTTGGACCCGCTGTTTAGGTCCAGACAACAGACGATTTAAGGAGACGCAATATGGCGTTTGGCAAGGGCCACCACCTGCATCTGATTGACGGTTCGGCGTTTATATTCCGGGCTTATCACGCGTTGCCACCACTGACGCGGCAGTCCGACGGGTTGCCGGTGGGGGCAGTTTCGGGCTTCGTCAATATGCTGTGGAAGATGATCGAGGCAAACACGGGCGATGATGCGCCGACCCATGCCGCGGTGGTGTTCGACAAGGGCAGCCACACGTTTCGCAACGATCTCTACGATCTTTACAAGGCCAACCGGGATGAGATGCCCGAAGACTTGCGCCCTCAGATGCCGCTGACCCGCGATGCAACGCGGGCCTTCAATATCGCCTGTCTGGAACAGGAAGGTTTTGAAGCCGACGATATCATCGCGACCCTGGCCTGCCGCGCGCGCGACGCTGGTGGTCGGGCCACCATTATTTCGTCCGACAAAGATATGATGCAGTTGGTGGGCGGTGGCGTCGAGATGTACGACGCCATGAAGAATAACCGCATCGACAGTGATGGCGTGGTGGCCAAGTTTGGCGTGATGCCGGACAGGGTAATCGACGTGCAGGCGCTTGCTGGTGACAGCGTCGATAATGTGCCCGGCGCGCCCGGGATCGGGGTGAAGACCGCGGCTTTGCTAATTAATGAATACGGCGATCTGGAAACGCTGCTGGCGCGGGCCGAAGAGATCAAACAGCCCAAGCGTCGCCAGACGCTGATTGATAACGCTGACCAGATCCGTCTGTCGAAGACTTTGGTGACGCTGGATTGCGATATGGCGCTGGACTACGGGCTGGACACGCTGGAAGTGAAGGAGCCGGTCGCGGATGATCTGCTGGGGTTCCTGACCCAGATGGAGTTTCGCACGATCACCAAACGGGTTGCCGAGGCTTTGGGGGCCGAAGCACCGGTTATTGCCGAAGTTGAACCTAAAGGAGGCGGTGATGGTGCCGCGCCGGAAGATATTCCTTTCGATCACGCCAATTATCAGATGGTTGGGGATGCAGAGACGCTGCAGGCGTGGATTGATCAGGCCTACGCGCGCGGCTGGGTGGCTGTGGATACCGAAACGACGGGCCTGAACGAGATGACCGCAGATCTGGTGGGCGTTTGCCTGTCGGTCGAAGTCGGGCATGCGGCCTACGTGCCGGTAGCCCACAAAGCAGCGGCGTCAGATGATTTGTTCGGTTCGGACGATCTGGCTGAAGGACAGATGCCCATCGACGACGTGTTGAAGATGTTGAAGCCAATGCTGGAAGACCCCTCGGTTCTGAAAATCGGCCAAAACATGAAATACGACGCCAAGATCCTGGCTCGTTACGGCATAAATATTGACCCCATCGACGACACGATGCTGATGTCCTACGCAATGCACGGAGGCCTGCATAACCACGGCATGGATTTGCTGTCCGAGCGTTATCTGGGCCATCACCCGATTGAGATTAAATCGCTTCTCGGCACCGGCAAAAGCCAGATCACTTTCGACCGTGTGCCGCTGGAAGATGCCGTAAAATACGCCAGCGAAGACGCCGATATTACGCTGCGCCTCTGGCAGACCTTCAAGCCGCAATTGCACCAGAACAAGGTCACCACGGTCTATGAAACACTGGAACGCCCGCTGGTGCCGGTCCTGGCGGAAATGGAGATGTCCGGCATCAAGGTCGACCGCGATGTGCTTTCGCGCATGTCCAACGCCTTTGCCCAGAAGATGGCCGCGCTAGAGGATGAAATTCATGAACTGGCGGGCGAGAAGTTCAATGTAGGGTCCCCCGCACAGGTCGGCGAGATTCTGTTCGAGCGCATGGCACTGCCCGGCGGCAAAAAGGGCAAAACCGGCAAATACGCGACACCTGCGAACGTGCTGGAAGACCTGGCGACCGAACACGACTTTCCCGGACGCGTGCTGGACTGGCGGCAACTGCAAAAGCTGAAATCAACCTATACGGACGCTCTGCAAGACCACATCAATACCGACACGGGCCGGGTCCACACCTCCTATTCAATCGCTGGGGCCAACACCGGACGCCTCGCTTCAACTGACCCGAACCTGCAAAACATCCCTGTGCGCACAGAAGAAGGCCGCCGCATTCGCGAGGCCTTTGTCGCCACCGAGGGTCACACTCTGGTCTCGCTGGACTACAGCCAGATCGAACTCAGGATCCTCGCCCACATCGCCGGGATCGACGCGCTGAAACAGGCGTTCCGCGAAGGGCAGGACATTCACGCCGCCACAGCCTCCGAAATGTTCAATGTGCCGCTGGACGAGATGACACCGGATGTCCGCCGTCAGGCCAAGGCGATAAACTTCGGTGTGATTTATGGCATCTCTGGCTGGGGGCTTGCCCGAAACCTGCGGATCCCAAGGGACGAGGCGCAGGGCTTCATCGACCGGTATTTTGAGCGCTTCCCCGGTATACGCACCTATATGGACGATACCGTAGCTTTCGCGAAGGAACACAACTACGTCCAGACGCTGTTTGGTCGGAAGATCAACACCCCCGAGATTAACAACCGCGGGCCCCATGCAGGCTTTGCCAAACGCGCCGCCATCAACGCGCCCATTCAAGGCACCGCCGCTGATGTGATCCGTCGCGCGATGATCCGCATGCCAGACGCGATCACTGATCTGCCCGCCACGATGTTGCTTCAAGTGCATGACGAATTGCTCTTTGAAGTGCGTGACGATGCCGTTGATGACCTGATCAAGATTGCAAAGGGTGTGATGGAGGGCGCGGCGGATCCTGCTGTTCGTCTTGATGTGCCGCTGATTGTTGATGCGGGGCAGGGCGCAAACTGGGCAGAAGCGCATTAGAAATACTCATATGCAACAAGCCCTTGGCGCAACCTTGCGGCTTTTCGGTCGCAAAGGGTCAAAATGCCCACGGATTGCCTCAATTCTGCGCCAAATGCAGGGGTAGAAAGCTCCTATTACATCTAGGTGAATAATTTTGGGATTTAACTTATGAGCGAAGAGCCAACGGCCTCACGCGAACTGGCCGAGACTATCGCCAGCCTTGCGCCGGTTCTTCAGTCCGGAACTTTTGTCTTTTGCTCAATGTTCAACACGTCCGGCTCGCAGGATGCAATCTCAGTTTCCCGCGCGATATTTGTCGAGGATGAAGGGCTTTCAATGATCATGCCCCGCACGGAAGCCGTGCGTTTGGGAATGATCTTTGACACCACGTTCCGGCAGATCACCTTAATGGTTGATTCCACTTTGGACAGTGTGGGTCTGACGGCGTCGGTGACCAGTGCGTTGGCAGTGAAAGACATCTCGGCCAACGTGGTGACTGCCAGTCAACATGCGCATTTGTTTGTACCGTCGCGCGATGCAGATCGGGCTGTTGATGCTTTGCGTGAATTACAGCAACAAGCCCAGGCGGCGTTCGTCTAAGAATTTTTGAGCCGTTGCCGGCGAACCGCGACCGATTGGCCCTTTCCCCCATGCCGCTGGTCTTCTAAGAGACGCCTCAAGCAGTCATTACCGGGGGCAGCATGACCGAGCCAGCCATCACCGAAGACCTGATCGCAGCGCACGGGCTGACCCGCGACGAATACGCCGACATCATTCGGATTATTAACCGCGAACCCAGCTTCACTGAACTTGGCATCTTCTCGGCCATGTGGAACGAACATTGTTCCTACAAATCCTCCAAGAAATGGCTCCGCACCCTTCCAACCACCGGCCCGCAGGTCATCTGTGGGCCCGGCGAAAACGCTGGCGTGGTTGATATCGGTGACGGGCAGGCGGTGGTCTTTAAAATGGAAAGCCACAACCACCCCAGCTATATCGAACCCTATCAGGGTGCCGCCACCGGCGTTGGCGGTATCCTGCGCGATGTCTTCACCATGGGCGCACGTCCCATCGCCGCCATGAATTCCCTGTCGTTTGGCGAGGTCAGCCACCCTAAAACCAAACGTCTGGTCGCCGGCGTGGTCGAGGGCATTGGCGGCTACGGAAACCCCTTTGGCGTGCCAACCATCGGTGGTGAAGTCCGCTTTCACGCCGCCTACAACGGCAACTGTCTGGTAAACGCTTTCGCTGCCGGATTGGCGGATGCCGACAAGATTTTCTACTCGGCGGCCTCCGGCATCGGAATGCCTGTCGTCTACCTCGGCGCCAAAACCGGGCGTGACGGGGTAGGCGGAGCAACAATGGCTTCCGCCGAGTTTGACGACACGATCGAAGATAAACGCCCAACTGTTCAGGTCGGCGACCCCTTCACCGAAAAGCGGTTGCTGGAAGCTTGTCTGGAACTGATGGCCAGTGGGGCTGTCGTTTCGATCCAGGATATGGGCGCGGCAGGTTTGACGTGTTCGGCTGTCGAAATGGGCGACAAGGGCCATCTGGGCATCAAACTGAACCTCGATCTTGTGCCTGTGCGCGAAGAACAGATGACAGCCTATGAAATGATGCTGTCCGAAAGCCAGGAACGCATGTTGATGGTCCTGAAGCCGGAAAAAGAGGCCGAGGCGAAGGCCATTTTCGACAAATGGGACCTCGATTTCGCAGTGGTCGGCGAGACATTGGAGGAAGATCGCTTCCTGATCGTGCACGACGATGTGGTTATGGCCGACCTGCCGCTGTCAAAACTGGCCTCGACCGCCCCCGAGTATGACCGCCCGTATGAAATTCCGGCACCGACGCAATACCGACGCGATACCGACGTAATACCGACGTCACCGCTCGATGCCCTTAAAACTTTGTTGAAATCGCCAAATTACGCACGAAAACAATGGGTTTGGGAACAATACGATAGCCAAGTGATGGCCGATACGGTGCGCGCCTCTGGTCTGGGGGCAGGCATCGTCCGCGTCCACGATACCGACAAAATGCTGGCCTTCACGTCGGACGTAACCCCCCGTTATGTAAAGGCAAATCCGGTCGAAGGTGGCAAGCAAGCCGTCGCCGAAGCCTATCGCAATCTTTGTGCCGTCGGCGCTAAGCCTTTGGCAACAACGGATAATCTGAACTTCGGTAACCCCGAAAAGCCCGAGATCATGGGCCAGTTCGTCGGCGCCATCAAAGGTATCGGCGAAGCGTGCCAAGCCCTTGATATGCCTATCGTTTCCGGCAACGTCTCGCTCTATAATGAAACCGACGGGCAGGGCATACTACCCACCCCAACCATTGGTGCCGTTGGACTGATTGAAACCGCCGACAATCTGATCTCTGGCCACGCTAACGAAGGCGATTTTGCCATTCTTATCGGGGGCTTAGGCACACACCTCGACCAATCCGCCCTGATGGCCGAGGCTTTCAACGACGAAAACGGTGACGCACCCCACGTTGATCTTGAGGCTGAGCGCCGAAACGGCGAATTTGTCCGCAATAACAACACCCTAATACGCTCCGCCGCCGATCTGTCCGATGGCGGATTGGCATTGGCTGCTTTCGAAATGGCCGATGCCGCTGGTCTGGGTGTTTCCCTCGAAGCCGATGATATCACGGCGCTTTTCGGCGAGGATCAGGCCCGTTACCTGCTGGCTATCGCCCCCGGCAAAGCCGAAGATCTGCTTGCTCGCGCCAAAGCCGCTGACGTTCAGGTCGGTATCGTCGGAAAATTTGGCGGCAATACAGTCAGTTACGGCACGCATGCCGCCCGACTTGCCGAACTTTCCAACCTCTTCCGGTCCGCCTTTGCCGACGCCGTCGCCTGACACCCACCTGAAGCCCGACTGCGCCTCTTGCGCCGCACTCTGTTGCATTGCGTTGGACATCGAAAAGGGAGATCTGTTCCCAATCGACAAACCCGCCGGCGTGGCATGTCCAAACCTGAATGATCGCCACCTATGCCGCATCCATTCCAACCTTGAGAACAAGGGGTTTGGCGGATGTATCCAGTTTGATTGCCTTGGCGCAGGTCAACGGGTTGTCCAAGACCTTTTCAACGGGGTTTCCTGGCGTGATGATCCCAAAATCTTGTCGCCGATGTCCCAGGCTTTCCGCGATTTGCGCGACATCCATGAAGCGTTACAGCTTCTGTTCTCAGCCCGCGCCCTTCCTTTGTCCAAGGATCAAGCTCAGAAATTAGAGCGCTTTATCAACGCCCTAACGCCCGAACGTTGGACGATGCCTCTTATCGAAGCAGTCTTTGCGAACAAGACGCTGGGTCAAACTTCGGCATTCTTAAGGTCTCTTGCAGACACCGCAAAAAACAATCCCGGATCAACGCTTGCGGCGAACCCGCCCGCGCCCTAGATCTGTGACAAGACGAAAGGATCATCCATGCCGATGCAGGCCAACGAAATCGAAGCGCTTTTGCGTGAAACGTTCCCTGACGCGGACATCACCGTGCAGGGCGATGACGGCGTGCACATGTCCGCCATGGTCGTGGATGAAAGCTTTCGAAGCCTGAACAGGGTGCAGCAGCAACGCGCCGTTTATGCTGCCCTAAAGGGCAAAATGGATGGCTCTAATGGTGAGCTTCACGCGCTGGCACTGACAACCCGCGCGCCCGATTAAACCGATATTTACAATTTCGAAAGAGAGTCAGACATGAGCGCTGAAGATCAAATCAAGGAAACCGTGACCGCCAACGACGTCGTGTTGTTTATGAAAGGCACAAAAACGATGCCGCAATGCGGGTTTTCCAGTCGGGTGGCCGGTGTGTTGAATTTTATGGGCATCGAATATGCCGATGTGAACGTGTTGTCCGACGATGGTATTCGCCAGGGGATTAAGGAATTTTCTGATTGGCCAACCATTCCGCAGCTATACGTCAAAGGCGAGTTTGTTGGTGGTTGTGACATCATCACTGAAATGACTTTGTCCGGTGAACTTGACCAGTTATTCGAACAAAATGGCGTCGGCTACGACAAAGAAGCCGCCGAAAAGATCCGGGAACACAACGCCTAGGTCCTTCTTTTTGGTGAAAATACTCAATCAATAAAACGAAAAAGGCCGCCCAAAAGGCGGCCTTTTCATTTTGATTTCAAAGACTTCAGTCTTCGTCTTCAACTCGATCATCAGACGAGGTGTCTTCCGCAGATTCGGCTACAGGGCCATCATCGTCGCCAGACTGAAGCTCGTCCAACTCGGCAGCGCCGATGTCTTCGAACAGTTCGGCAATCTCGATTTCAGCCTGCGCTTCTTCTTCAGCGGCGCGATCAGCGATGTTAACGCCTTTCGCCTGAAGTTCAGCTTCTTCGGTCGAACGCGCAACGTTCAATTCGATAGTCGCATCGACCTCAGGGTGCAGGGTCACAGTGACCTTGTGCATGCCCAAATCTTTGATCGGTGCTGTCAAAGCTACCTGCTTACGATCAACCGAAAAACCAGCCTCGGTCGCCGCTTCAGCCGCGTCACGCGTTGTGACCGACCCATAAAGCGAACCACCATCAGAAGCAGACCGGATCACGATGAACTGTTGACCGTTCAGACGGCCAGCCAAATCTTCGGCTTCGGACTTTGTTTCAAGGTTGCGCGTTTCTAGCTGAGCTTTTTGCGCTTCAAACTGCTCGATGTTCGTCGAAGACGCCCACAAAGCTTTCTTTTGTGGCAACAGAAAGTTGCGCGCATAGCCGTCTTTAACATCGACGACGTCGCCCATCTGACCCAGCTTTGCCACACGTTCTAAAAGGATAACTTGCATGTCGTTCTCCTTATTTCACAGCGTAAGGCAACAACGCCAGGAACCGGGCGCGCTTGATCGCACGGGCCAGTTCGCGCTGCTTCTTAGCGCTGACAGCGGTGATACGGGAAGGAACGATTTTGCCGCGCTCAGAGATATAGCGTTGCAACAGTTTCGTGTCCTTATAGTCGATTGTCGGCGCGTTATCACCCGAGAAAGGGCAGACTTTGCGACGGCGGAAAAATGGTTTTGCAGCCATGACTTAGTCCTCCTTAGCGGCGCTCACGACGACCGTCACGGTCATCGGATTTGCGCATTTGAACCGAAGGGCCTTCTTCGTGGGCGTCGACCTTGATGGTCAGGACGCGCATCACGTCTTCATGAAGGCGCATCAGGCGTTCCATTTCCTGAACAGCCGGGGCAGGTGCCTCGGTTTTCAGAAAGGCATAGTGGCCTTTGCGGTTCTTGTTAATCTTGTAGGCCATCGTTTTGACGCCCCAGTATTCGCTTTCAACGACGTTTCCGCCATTGTCCGTAAGGACGGTGCCAAAATGTTCAACAAGGCCCTCGGCTTGCGTGTTGGACAAGTCCTGACGCGCAATCATAACATGCTCATAATGTGGCATGCATTTCTCCAGTTTTGCTCGGGCGCACTTCAAAGGATGGCGTTAAGTCCGCTGCTCCCATCCACGAGAGGTTGCGCCGGTCAAGTCGTCTTGCGGCGGACTGCGCGCTTATACACGTCCATAATCCTGTTGCAACCCCGTCCAAATACTGCCGTTTTTCGCCGTTATCCATGTTTCAATCGTTGACCCGTTAAGGACAACAGTGGATGAGCGCGATGCGAACAATTTATAACGCCGAAGACGAACAGCCGGCCCTGAAAATGATTGATACCCCATGGGGATTTCGATTGCGCCCTGCGGATATGCAGGAGCAAGCGGGCGAGGCGGTTACCGAGTGGGCTTTGACGTTTCTGGGTATTGTGCTGCTGCTCAGTGCATTCGGACAGTGGATTCTTCCCGGTTCGATGTATGGCGGCGATATGATTGCCATGAAACTGATGTTGACGGCAGTCCTTGGGGTCGCCGGAGGGCTTATCCTTTCAATTTCCGCACGCGGGTTCCGCCCCGAGGTCCAGGTCGACAAATCGCGCTCTGAAATCCGATTTGTATCTCGCAATCCTCGCGGTCGCGGCGAGATACTGGCGACGGTTGAACTGGAAAATATCATCGGCGTCGGAATGACCCGCTCCATTGATGGACCGGACTGCCACTGTTTGATTTATTTGCTGAACGGTAAGAAGCCGCTCCGGCTCGCAACCGGAACAGAACGCGAGATTAAACTGATCCGCGGGCGAATGGATGACTATGTCACGACACCCGCAGACCGCCTGGCAGCAAAGATGAGCGGTTCAGCTGCAATGGCGTGACACTGGGGGGCGGGAATTTTCCCAACGGTCATAGTCAATATCTGTTTTTTGGACACCAAATTCAAAATCGTCAGTTGCACCACAGAACTGTCCCCGACAAAGTGTGGCTCAACTTTTTGTGGGGACAACTGGGATGCCAATTTTGGATATTGATTTCGTTCGCTCGCAGTTTCCTGCATTTTCAGAAACCGATATCAATGCAACCGCTTTTTTTGAAAGTGCAGGGGGATCATATCCGTGTCGGCAAGTGGTCGATAGGCTCGAGCGCTTTTATCGCGAGCGCAAAGTCCAACCCTATTGGGCATTTGATCAAAGCCGTGTTGCTGGCGAAGAAATGGACGAAGCCCGCACCCGCCTTTCTGCAATTCTGGGCGTTGATGAAGATGAATTATGCTTTGGGCCCTCAACTACGCAGAACTCTTATGTATTGGCACAGGCGTTCCGCCAGTGGTTGTCTCCTGGCGATGCGATCATTGTCACCAATCAGGATCATGAAGCTAACACAGGCTTTTGGCGTCGATTGGCGGCAGAGGGTATCGAAGTTCGTGAATGGCTGATTGACCCAGAGACCGGACATCTTGATCCCAGGGATCTTCCGGGCCTTTTGGATGGAGCGAGATTGCTTTGCTTCCCGCATTGCTCGAATGTGATCGGTGAAATTAACGACGTGACATCGATAACCGGGATCGCTCGACAGGCTGGGGTTTTTACCTGTGTGGACGGCGTCAGCTATGCCCCGCACGGGTTTCCAAATGTCACCGATCTTGGCGCCGATATTTATCTGTTTTCGGCCTACAAAACCTACGGACCTCATCAAGGCGTAATGGTGGTGCGTCGTGAATTGGCAGAAAAACTTCCAAACCAGGGCCATGGATTTAACGCGGGCTATCTTAATAAAAAGTTTGTTCCCGCAGGGGATGACCACGCTCAAATTGCCGCCTGCGCGGGAATGGCTGATTATGTAGATGCGCTATATGCATCAATGGGTTTGGATCATCGCAATGCCAGTGAGCGTGCGGGCGCTGTACACGATGCAATGCGTCAAACCGAGATCGAGCTTCTTCAGCCCCTACTGGACTTTGTAGTCTCAAAAAATTCGTTAAGGCTGATCGGTCCGACGGACGCAGAGAAACGTGCGCCAACAGTATCGATTTTGTCTTCCAGGCCAGGCGAAGAGATTGCGGGCGAGTTGGCGCATCACGGTATCGCTACGGGCGGCGGCGATTTTTACTCACCAAGGCCTCTGCAGGCCATGGGCATCGATACTGACCATGGAATTCTTCGTCTCAGTTTTACTCATTATACTTCCCGTAGAGAACTTGACCGGTTGATTTCTGCGCTAGATCACGTCTTGTAACGGGCTGTGGAAACGATGGACGGAAGTTCTCCTATCATATGGTGGGTCAGAAAGGATTTGCGGCTTTCTGATAATCAGGCGCTGCAATGTTGCCTTGAAACCGGGCAACCGATCATCCCTGTTTTCATCCTTGATGAAGTGTTTGAAACCTATGGTGCCTGTCCATTATGGCGTTTTGGGCTGGGCGCGAAACACTTTGCCGAAACCCTTGGCTGTATCGGATCAAAACTGACGTTTCGTCGGGGCAATGCTCTTCAGGTTCTAAAAGACTTGGCTGCCGAAACCGGCGCAACGGGCATTTTTTGGTCACGCGCCTATGACCCCGATCAAGTTGCCCGCGATCGAAACGTCAAATCGGCATTGGAAGAAATTGGCATTCCATCAAAAAGCGTGCCGGGCCATCTTTTGTTTGAACCGTGGGACGTTAAGACCAAGGCTGACGGGTATTATCGCGTTTATTCGCCTTTTTGGCGGGCCGTGAAAGACCGGCAAATCGATGTCCCATTAAGGGTGCCGACTGGTATACCTAGCCCCGGCAACTGGCCACAATCTGATGACCAGGCGGAATGGCGTCTGCGTGACCGAATGCAACGTGGTGCCGCGATAGTCGCCAATCATGTGGCTATTGGTGAAGAGGCGGCGCAAGGTCGACTTGATCGGTTTTTAAGCACTTCTGTCGGTGCGTATCGCGAACAACGCGATATTCCTTCACAGCCTGCGACGTCGGGACTTAGTGAAAATTTGGCCTGGGGCGAAATCTCACCGCGCGTAATATGGCATTCGGGTATGCGTGCCTTAAGCGAAGGCAAACATGGGGCTGAACACTTCCTGAAAGAACTTGTATGGCGCGAGTTTGCGTATCATCTGGTCTGGCACACGCCCCACATCGTCAAAGACAATTGGCGAGATGGATGGAATTCATTTCCTTGGGGCGAAGACCCGAGAACACCCGAAGTTCGGGCATGGACGCAAGGGCGCACAGGCGAACCTTTCGTCGATGCCGCCATGCGTGAGCTCTACACCACGGGATACATGCACAACCGGGCGCGGATGATCGTTGCCTCTTATCTGACGAAACATCTTCTGACTCACTGGCGCATTGGGCAGGAATGGTTTGCTGATTGCCTGTTGGATTGGGATCCGGCGTCAAATGCAATGGGCTGGCAGTGGGCAGCAGGGTCGGGGCCGGACGCTTCGCCCTTCTTTCGGATTTTCAATCCAACAACTCAGTTGAAGAAATTTGATCCCGACAACATCTACCGCGACCGCTGGATTGCAGAACTGGCCAATCCGAAAACTCAGACTTCGCTGGACTACTTCAAAGCAGTGCCCAAATCCTGGCAGATGCAGCCGGATGACGAATACCCAATGCCAATCGTTGAACTGGCCGCTGGTCGGCACAGAGCGCTAGATGCCTACAGGTCCAGGGATTTCTGATCAGGACTGGCGGATCCTCAAAAACTGATTATTCTGCGCGCGCAAACGGTTCGCGCGAGAATGCTGCGCCGCAATAGGAGTTTTGAACTATGTCGCTCAAGGGGAAAACTGCCGTCATAACAGGATCAAATTCTGGTATTGGCTTGGGCATCGCACGCGAGTTGGCGAAAGCCGGGGCAAATGTGGTTTTGAACTCATTCACTGACCGTGATGAAGATCATGCACTTGCCGACGAGATCGCAAAGGAAACCGGCGTTAATGCGCGTTATATTAAAGCGGATATGTCTAAAGGCGATGAGTGCCGGGACCTGATCGAGCAGGCTGGCGTTTGCGATGTTCTGATCAACAATGCAGGTATCCAGCACGTCGCGCCGGTTAACGAATTCCCGACAGAAAAATGGGATGCGATCATCGCGATAAACATGTCGTCGGCATTTCATACAACAGCCGCGGCATTGCCGAAGATGCGTGCCGCGGGTTGGGGCAGGGTAGTTAATATCTCATCCGCCCATGGCCTGCGCGCAAGCCCGTTTAAATCGGCCTATGTCACTGCAAAACATGGCGTCGTCGGTATGACCAAAGTTGTTGCACTAGAGACGGCGAAAGAACCGATCACAGCGAACGCGATCTGCCCAGGTTACGTTCTGACCCCCTTGGTCGAAGCGCAAATCCCGAACACAGCCAAAGAGTACGGCATCTCAGAAGACGAGGCTATTGAGAAGGTTATCTTGCTAAAGCAACCTTCCAAGGAATTCGTAACTGTTGAACAGATTGGGGGCATTGTGAAATTCCTGTGCTCGGATGCTGCTGTACAAATCACTGGCACAACCATCTCCGCCGACGGCGGCTGGACATCTCAATAGGCGCTCGGTTTGGTAAAGAAGATCAATTTGGCCCTTCAGGGCGGCGGTGCGCATGGCGCTTTCACCTGGGGTGTCCTGGACCGTCTTTTGGAAGACAAGACAATCGAGATTGCAGGAATTTCCGGAACATCAGCCGGTGCGCTGAACGGTGCAGCTTTGAAAGCAGGTTTGGTGCAGGGAGGACGTGAGGGCGCGCGGGAGAACCTGGATTGGCTTTGGAAACGTGTTGGTGCGCTTTCAGACGGCCCCATAAGCGACTGGATCGAGGCCGTGTCGCCCAACACCGAACTGCTCAGCCGAACAATCGAAAACTCGCTACCGTTTACTTTTGTTGACGCGGCATCGCGTATCGTTTCGCCCTATCACTACGGACCGTTCTACAAGAACCCGCTTGAGAAGATCACACGCCGGCTTCATTTCGACGCGATTTGCGGCGATCAAGGTCCGGCACTCTACGTCTGTGCGACAAATGTCCGAACCGGCAAGATCAAGGTTTTTTCGGGCGATGAAATCTCTACCGACGCGCTTTTGGCATCTGCCTGCCTACCATGTTTCAGGCAGTTGAAATCGATGGTGAAGCCTATTGGGATGGCGGTTACAGTGGAAACCCGGCCTTGTTCCCGCTGTTTGACGTTGAACTGCCGGACGACATAGTCATCGTTAATATCAATCCACTGGTGCGCGACGAGATACCAAAAGAACCCCGGGACATCCTGAATCGGATCAATGAGATCAGTTTCAATTCATCCATGTTGCGTGAACTGCGGGCCATCGCCTTTGTGAAAAGGTTGATCACCGAGGGAAACGCGAACTCTTCTGGTATGAAGAATGTGCTAGTTCACATGATCGCCGATGACGAACTGATGACCGATCTTGGTGTCGCTACAAAGACGATGCCTACGCCGGCGATAATTCGGCGATTGAAAGAGGCGGGTCGTATTGCTGCGGAAGAGTTCCTGAATTCTCATAGCGACGCGATCGGCGTTAAATCCAGCGTCGATCTGTCATCAATGTACGAATAGTCCGGCGGATTACTCCAGCGGTGAATCAATCAATGTGGCCGCTAGAATGATCAGGAACAATAGCGGAAGCACAAAACCGCCCGAGCTTGAAGCGCCGGCCACAATCGACTCTGGCTCCATAACTTCGGGTTCGATGCGCGGCGCGGCAGCACCGCCCGCGTGAAGTGGCGAAGCTGACATTGCGATGGCCGCGGCAATTGCTGTTGCTGGCTTGGTATACTTCATTGTCGCATCCGATCTCATGTGGCCGCAACGCTGTGTGGCACGTAACGTGCGCTAATATACCAGAAAATCGCCCTCGGCTGCAGGATAACTTCGCGGAATATGAAAATGGTGTTCTCTCCACCACACAGACAAGACCCATTTTTCTCCTGCGCCCGGCCCAAACCCTACATGCGCGCTGTCGGGGTGTGTGATGTTCTGACCGGGTAAAGTGTTCTGCATGACCAAAACGCGACCTAGTTTAGGGCGCACGGCAACCATTAAGTTGGGAAAAGCTGTTTGGCCTTCTTCCTCGACGTCGTTTAAATAGCATAACGTTGTAAACAACCGCTGGCCGCCGCGATGAAACAGGTCGCTGGACTCGCCGTGTTCTGGCGGTATTCGAACAATTGCAGAGATGTCAGTCATCAACTGCGTCAGAACGGGATCTGACCACTGGTCCACCAGGGCTGCCTGATTGGTGTGTTTTTCGCCCACAACCCGCCCATCCTTGGTGCCATATGATGGCTGCTCCAATCGATCCTGACCGGCGGCAATGGCAGCATCCGCCACTTCCTGTCCAAAGACACCGTCAAAGACTGCAATCAACGGATTTACGTTCAGAATTCTGCTGTCCATGTTCAGACGCCTCGCCGGTATTCATTTTGCGAACGATACAGGCCGCGACCGTCAGTTCAAGAGGCGCGCGCAGGTGGCTGCCGCACTTCTCCAATGGGTGTTGGCTTGGCGCTCTTGCCGTTGGGGTAAACAAGGCCTGCGGAAATCACCAGTTTTGCTGCGTCCTCCACCGACATGTCCAATTCCACAACATCGCTCGTTGGCACAAACAACAGAAAGCCGGACGTCGGGTTTGGCGTTGTTGGTAGAAAGATCGCAGTCTTGCCTTCTTCGAGCGGGATCTTGCTCGAAATCTCACCCTTGGCATCTGTGGAAATAAAGGCAATCGCCCAGATGCCTTTGCGCGGATACTCAACCAGACAGGCCTTATCGAAAGACGTTTCGGATTGGGCAAAGACCGTTTCAGCTATTTGCTTCAAGCCATTATAAACCGATCTTACCACCGGTAGACCTTGAACCAAACTTTCAGCCCAGCCTAACATCGACCGCCCGATCAGGCCCTTTGCCAACCATCCTACAAACACGGTGAATATCAAAAAGACCAAGACGCCGATCCCGCGTATGGAAAGGCCCACGTATTGATCCGGGCGCAACCAGGCAGGAACAAACGGCAAGACCCAACTGTCGACCCAGCCCGCCATGGTCCAGATCAACCACAATGTCAGACCAATCGGTGCAATCACCACCAGTCCGGTCAGAAACGACGCTCTGAACGAACCAAACGGGCCGCGCCGTTTCTTTTGTGGTTTTTTCTCGTCGTCAAAGGGTTTGGACATTCGGGGTCTTCCGGCAGGACAATGTTAAAATAGGGGGCAAAAAAGCAGGGAACAATGCCCAGAAACAGAAATCACCGCATACCAGGCCGATTTGCCAGGCATTTGGCGATTTCCGACGCAAGGCGCGCATTATTTAATACCAACTCGATGTTGGCTTCCAGAGATGCGCCATTCGTTAGCTCAAAAATGCGCTGTAACAAAAACGGCGTTACATCTTTTCCCCCAATGCCTTGTTGATTGGCCTCGTCGTTAGCCTGCGCAATGATTGGAGCAAGAACGTCTGCGGAAATCTCGGCTACTGCCGGTATCGGGTTAACCACTAGCTGACCGCCGGACAATCCCATGTGGCGACGCATCGCAAAAGCATTGGCGATATCTGCCGGTACATCCATACGCAGTGGGGCCTGGATGCCAGATGCCCGCGACCAGAATGCTGGCACTTCATCCTGGCCAAAAGCAATCACAGGAACTCCATTCGTTTCAAGAACTTCCAGCGTTTTTGGTATGTCCAAGATGGCTTTTGCACCTGCCGCGACAACAATAACCGGTGTCTTCGACAACTCCTGCAAATCCGCCGAGATATCGAATGACCGCTCGGCTCCCTTGTGCACACCGCCGATGCCGCCGGTGGCGAATACTTCGATACCAGCCAACTGCGCGGCGATCATCGTCGCAGCAACTGTTGTCGCTCCGTTCCCTTTATCTGCGATGCAAACCGCTAAGTCCGCGCGCGAAAGTTTCGCAACATTGTCTGCCCTGGCGAGTTTATCAAGTTCGCTTTCGCCAAGACCTATCTTCAGACGCCCCCCAAGAATGGCAATTGTTGCCGGAACCGCACCGTTTTCGCGAACGCAAGACTCAACTAGTCGTGCGGTTTCTACGTTCCGGGGAAATGGCATCCCAGGAGTGATAATTGTCGATTCAAGGGCGACAATCGGCGCACCTGATTCTCGGGCCTTGGCAATTTCTGCCGAAAAATCCATTGGCACATTCACGATGGAACATCCCCAGATACATATACTGCGGCCGCATTCAGGGCCGCTTCCAATGCTTGCTGCCCATCTTGTCCGCGAGCTTCGGCTGCCATGTGCGAAGCCATGAATGTGTCGCCAGCACCGGTCACCCGGGTCACCAGAACTTCTGGCGGGGTGGCGACCAGTATTCCGTTTTTCGCCGCATGCGCCGCTGCGCGGCCGCCGTCAGTGACCAATACTTGTGCGGCGCCACGGTTTAACAACGCTTCCGCCGCTTCGGGAGCTGATGCAAACGTCGTTTTGCACAGCAAACCGGCTTCCTCAAGATTGACGTACAGAGTGGCGTAAGGACAAGCTAGCAACGGCATAAGGCGTTCTGCTTTTCCCGGCGACGCCGGAGCGACACGTAAATCAGCCTTGGCAAAAAGTGGGCTCTTTGCGATTTCCATCAAAAGGCTTTCCGTCAAGTTGTCGTCCAGGGCTATTTGCCCGGAATAGGGTGATTGAGCCGACCCCAATCGACCATTTTCCAACGGCCGTAATATTTTAGCGCCCGCCGCTTCAAGCGAATGCGCATCAGCGATGGCTGCAATTAGCCCGTTTGCGCCTTCAACGGCCATATATCTATCGGTTGGCAAATCGTCGGAACGGTAGATGAACTGGGTGTCCATTCCCAACCGGTTGGCCGCATTGACCAACTCGTCACCTTCTTCGTCCCGACCGATAGCGGTCAGCAACACAGGCTGCATCGAAAACCGGCGCAATGTCATTGCGATGTTCATCGCTACACCGCCGGGAAGCCGCGTGATCCGTCCTGGCACATCCGAACCCACACGCATCACGGCGCTGGCCCGTCCAATCACGTCCCACAACACTGACCCAATGCACAATACTTGAAGTTCTTTTGTCATGGCGTCGGTTTGGCGAAGCTAGTTGCAGATGGCAAGCCCCAGTGACGTGTAGAACGGCCTTCTACTTATCGCGTAGTTTAGCGCCTTCCGGGTCAAATGGTGCCTGTTCCAGCACACGCGCAACATGAGGCTTGCCCAGAATTGCAACATGAACTGTATCGCCGGGCTCGGCTGTTCCAGCACGTAGATAGGACAAAGCCAGAGATTTCTCGACGCTATATCCGTATGCTCCTGAACTGACCTGACCAATCGGCGTGCCATCCAACGCAAAGATCGGTTCACCACCCGAGGCATCCGCCGTCTGCACCTCGATCTCAAGCAGCCGGAGCATTTCACGGGCTGGCTGCCCGGAAATTTCCTCCCAGGCATCCTTGTTCATGAACTCTTTGTCGGCTTTGATCAGGCCAGCAAGCCCGGATTCATGTGGCCAATACTCGGGGCTGTAATCGCGTCCCCATGAACCATACCCTTTTTCCAACCGCATACTCATCAAAGCACGGCTGCCAACAGGGCCAGCGCCAAGGGCAGGGGCCTCGGCCAAGAGCGCCTCATAGAGTTTAAGCTGGTCGTCGGCGGCGCAATGCAACTCCCAACCCAGATCACCAGTGAAAGAGACGCGGATTGCGACGCAATCAACCCCCGCGACGGTAATGCGTTGCGAACGCATAAACGGGAACGCTTCATTGGAAAGATCTGCGTTCGTCAATCTAGCAAGCAAATGCCGCGATTGCGGGCCAGCAATGTTAAACCCGCAATAGCTCTCAGTTAGACTTTCGAATTTTTTGCCCTCCGGAAGTGGCAGGGCACGGAAAAATCGCAAATGGAAGCGCTCGGCCATTCCAGATCCGATGATCCAGAACGTCTCTTCATCAAGTCGAGTTACCGTGAAGTCCCCGGCAACACCGCCACGTTTCCCAATCAGCGGGGTTAAACAACTACGGCCAACACCTTTCGGCATTCGATTGGCAAATAAGGCGTTCAACCAATCTTCGGCACCGGAGCCCTGAACGCGATATTTGGCGAAGTTGGAAATATCCAGGATACCAGCATTTTCGCGCAGCATCCTGCATTCGCGCCCCACGGGTTCAAACCAGTTCTGGCGTGCAAACCCATAACTTTCCTCTTGCGGTTCACCGTCTTGAGCGAACCAAAGCGGATGCACCCAGCCATAGTTCAGTCCAAAATGCGCCCCCATGGATTTTTGCAGACCGTATGCCGGACGCACACGCGCCGGACGCCCTGCCGTGCGTTCTTCGTTCGGAAAGTGGATTTTGAAGCGGTTCGCATATTGGTCACCAACCCGTGCCTTGGTGAACTCTTTGCCAGCCCAATGCCCGTAACGGGCTATATCCCAACCAAACAAATCCAGTGTTGGTTCACCTTCGACCATCCATTCTGCCGAAAGCTTGCCCAACCCGCCGTTCTGGCTGAAACCGGGGATGATCCCGCAGCAGCAGAAATACCCGGTCAGTTCCAGTACCGGCCCAAACAGAGCCGAACTATCCGGCGACCAGATCATCGGCCCATTGATCACACGCTTGATGCCTGCTTCTCCAACAGCGGGAACCCGATCAATAGCGCGCATCATGTTGTCTTCTATGCGCTCCAGATCATCGGCAAAAAGCTCATGGCCAAAGCCTTGTGGCGTTCCGTCTTCGGCCCAGAACCTTACGTCGCGCTCATAAGCGCCCATCAAAAGACCCTGTCCTTCCTGACGAAGATAGTATTCCCCATCCCGATCAGCGACCGATGGTAAGCGACGGTCCATTCCCGCGATTTCATCTATCGTCTCAGTCACGAAATACTGATGCTCGGTTGGCAAAAGCGGCAATTCAAACCCCGCCATTGCCGCCACTTCACGAGCCCATAGACCGGCAGCATTCACAACCCAGGGTGTGCGGATATCACCCTTGTCAGTGCGAACGATCCAACTACCATCAGGTTGCTGTTCAGTTCCTGTCACCGGTGTAAATCGATGGATTTCCGCGCCTCTCTGCCGCGCTCCAACGGCGTAGGCATTCGTGACCCCGGATGGATCAACATTGCCGCCGTCGGGTTCAAACATAATGCAGCGAATGCCATCGTAGTTCACCATCGGATGCAGCCGTTCAGCCTCATCTCGGCTGACTTCATGGAAGTTCATCCCAAACCGGCGCGCTTTGGCTTCCTGCAATCGAAGTTGATGTTCGCGCTCTTCGGTCTGCGCCAGATAAAGGCTACCGGGTTGAAATACCCCGCAACTTTGCCCGGTTTCTGCCTCCAACTCGGCGTATAGGTTCATCGTATAGTGCTGCAGCCGCGAGATATTCGTGGAGTCATGCAAGCCATGGATATTGGCAGCGGCATGCCAGGTGGAACCGCTTGTCAATTCCGAGCGCTCCAACAGAACCACATCTGTCCACCCAAGTTTGGTCAGATGATAAAGGATCGAACAACCGACAACACCGCCCCCGATGACGACTGCCTGCGTGTGAGATTTCATGAGATTTTCCAAGTCATAATCATTGATGTTTTAATGCAGCTTATGATCACTACGGCGAAACGATCTGGTAAAAAAGCGCCATTTTAACCGGTCAAAATGTCGGAGAAGTAACCCGTGCTTTTCGGGAGTGATTAACCTGCCGCCGAGAACGCTGTAGGCACTTTTCTTGAGATCTTTGTCGGACTACTCTTGCGCCACCGCGCCTCAAGGGAAAGCTGCCAATGTCACTCACAAATGAAACCTTTGAATTTCTGGCTGACCTTGAAAAGAACAACACAAAGGCTTGGTTTGAAGACAACCGTGACCGATACGAGCAGCATTGGAAGTCTGCTGGTCTGGCCTTTATCGATCAGTTTGCCGCCTTGGTGGCAAAACAAGACCCGGCTTTGAAAGCCGAGGTACGGCTGAACGGCTCATTGCGTCGGATCAACCGGGACGTCAGGTTTTCCAAAGATAAGTCCCCATATAACGCCCGCCTGCATATGATCTTCTGGAGCGGTAGCCACCCGACAAGGTCACCCGGCCTCCATATCGTTTTGCAGCCTGGTGGAGTTGGCTTTGGTGCTGGGCATTTTGCCATCGACCCCAAAGCGCTCGCCGCCTACCGCGCCCGAATATTGGACGACAAAGATGCAGAAACTTTGCAGTCCGCAATAGCATCGGCCAAGGCTGTGAATTGTTCGCTTGGCCCGCCCGATCTGGCGCGGATTCCCAAGGGATTTGATGCCAATCATCCCCGTGCCGAACTTTTGCGCTACAAAGCCTTCGTTGCGCGCACATATGACAAACCCGTGTCGGCAAAGGTTCTTGGACCCGACAAAGCCGATGCCTGGATGCAGAAAACAACGGCAGCTCTGATGCCGCTGATCCGCTGGCTGTCTTAAGCCTTAGGTGCGCTGGCCGGCAAAACGGGCCTGCCACTCGTCCCGCTCTTCGTCGCTGATCTTTCGGAAAAGAACATCGGGAACAGTAAAGTCATGCTCTGCCGGAAGGGCGTTCAACGCCGCCTCAACATCCTCGGGCCATTCCATGTCCAACGTGTTCATGGCTGACAGCATGCGCGCCGAAGCGTCCGGGATAAATGGTGCCGAGATGACGGCGTAAAACCGGATCAGATTCAAAGCCATGCGGACCACAGCGGCGGCGCGATCCGGATCTTCCTTGAATGCGGCCCAAGGAGCCGCTGATTGCAGATATTCATTGCCCTGCACCCAAAGTGCGCGCAGTTCTGCGGACGCCTTGCGCACTTCCATGGCCTCCATCTGGGTTTGGTATGCGTTCAACCCTTTTTGCAATCTTTCGATCAATGCCTGTTCGTCCGGCCCCCAATCGCCAGCGCCCGGAACTGTCTCTCCAAACTTGGAACGGCAAAACTTCGTGACGCGGCTAACGAAGTTCCCCAGCACATCCGCCAGGTCTTTGTTGACCGAGACCTGGAAATTCTCCCAGGTGAATTCACTGTCCGAACTCTCCGGTGCATGGCTCAATAGCCACCAACGCCAGTAATCCGCAGTTAGGATCTCCAGCGCCTGATCCATGAAGACGCCGCGCCCCTGGCTGGTGGAAAACTGCCCGCCGTCATAATTCAGATAGTTGAATGACTTGATATAATCGACCAACTTCCAAGGCTCTCCAGAACCGATGATGGTCGCGGGGAATGACAGTGTATGAAACGGCACATTGTCCTTGCCCATGAACTGGACATATTTGACGTCATCGGCCCCTTTATCGGTGCGCCACCAACGCTCCCACTCGGCATCGGACGCGCCGCGACCGTCCGACCATTCCTTGGCGCAGGCGATGTATTCAATCGGCGCATCAAACCAAACATAGAAGACTTTGCCTTCCATGCCCGGCCAGTCTGCGTCCCCGCGCTTCACCGGCACCCCCCAATCCAAATCGCGGGTAATGCCCCGGTCCTGCAAACCATCACCGTCGTTCAGCCACTTCTTGGCAATCGACGTTGTCAGGATTGGCCAATCCTTCTTGCCATCAATCCAGGTCGACAGGTCTTCTCTTAACGTTCGCTGCTTCAGATAAAGATGCTTTGTTTCGCGCACTTCCAGGTCGGTCGATCCCGAGATCGCCGAACGCGGCTCAATAAGATCAGTTGGATCCAACTGTTTGGTACAATTCTCGCATTGATCCCCGCGGGCGCGGTCATAACCACAGTTGGGGCAGGTGCCTTCAATGTAGCGGTCTGGCAAAAAACGACCATCTGTATTGGAATAAACCTGACTTTCGACCACCTCATCTATCAGTCCGGCATCTGCCAGACGCCCGGCAAAATGCTGAGTCAGAGCGTGGTTCTGCGGCGAAGATGACCGTCCATATTTGTCAAATGACAAACGGAACCCGTCCGCCAGATCCTTTTGAACCTGCCACATCTCAGCACAATATTCGGCCACCGGCTTGCCTGCCTTCGCAGCCGCCAGTTCAGCAGGGGTGCCATGCTCATCCGTGGCGCATAGAAACAGAACCTCATTGCCGCGTGCCCGCATATAGCGCGCATATAAATCCGCAGGCAGCTGCGACCCAACCAGATTGCCCAGATGCTTGATTCCATTGATGTATGGAATTGCCGATGTAATGAGGATCCGTGCCATGAAATTCGCGTTCCCTTAAAGCGCGCGATCTCATAACGCAGGGCAGGGCGGTCGTCACGCTCATTCTTTTCTTATGCATTCTTCTTGGGTCAAATACTCCGGGGAGCGCGAGGGGCAGCGCCCCTCGCCACCGCGACCGCAAAGCGGGCGCAACAACGCCCTTGCATTCTTTGCTGAACCGGCCTAAACGGCGCGCACTTCACAGGCAGGGCTTGGGTCTTCGGGGGAGAAATCCTCGAACGATCCGCCGGTTGGGAGAAATCCCTTGATGGCTCTGCCGAGGCGCGAAACCGGAAAAGGAATATGGACATGGCGCTCCCTGATTTTTCAATGCGCCAGCTTCTCGAAGCTGGTGTGCACTTTGGTCACCAAACCCAACGTTGGAATCCCCGTATGGGCGAATTCATCTATGGCGACCGCAACGGCATTCACATTCTCGATCTGACACAGACGGTTCCCATGCTGGACGCCGCTCTGAACGTCATCCGCGAGACTGTGGCCAAGAACGGCCGCATCCTCTTTGTCGGCACCAAGCGTCAGGCCCAAAAGCCAATCGCTGACGCCGCTGAGAAATGCGCACAGTATTACATGAACCACCGCTGGCTTGGCGGCACGCTGACCAACTGGAAAACCGTTTCCCAGTCGATCAAGCGTCTGAAAGCTATCGACGAAAAAATGGCCGAGGGTGCCGAGGGCCTGACCAAGAAAGAACGTCTTGGTATGGAGCGTGAGCAAACCAAATTGCAGGCATCGCTTGGCGGTATCCGCGAAATGGGCGGCGTGCCGGACCTGATCTTTGTTATCGACGTGAACAAAGAAGACCTGGCCATCGCAGAAGCCAAAAAGCTGGGCATTTCGGTTGTTGGCATCGTTGATACAAATTGCTCGCCAGATGGTGTGGATTACATCATCCCCGGCAACGACGACGCAGCTCGTGCCATCGCGCTATACTGCGATCTGGCCAGCCGCGCCGCGCTCGACGGAATGAGCGCCCAACTGGGTGCGGCCGGTGTTGACCTTGGCGCTTTGGAAGAAGCTGCCGAAGAAGCGATTGAACCAGAGGCTGCTGCACCTGTAGAAGCACCTGTTGAAGAAGTTGCAGTCGAAGAAACGCCCGCTGCTGAAGACGCAAAAGCCGAGGAAGCAAAAGCCGAATAAGGCCGCTGCTGTCACGTTATTGAAACTGGGCGCGGCAATTGTCGCGCCCGATGAATTCCAGATATTGAGGAGAGCCAAAATGGCAATCACGGCTGCACTTGTAAAAGAGCTCCGCGACAAATCCGGCGCGGGCATGATGGACGCCAAGAAGGCGTTGACCGAAAGCAATGGCGATATGGAAGCCGCAGTAGACTGGCTGCGCACCAAGGGCCTTGCAAAAGCTGACAAAAAAGCAGGTCGTACAGCGGCAGAAGGCTTGGTTGCAGTAAAAACCGACGGCGGCAACGCTGTCGCAGTCGAAATCAACTCGGAAACAGACTTCGTCGGCAAGAACGCCGAGTTCCAGGAAATGGTCGCAGCATTTGCTGATGCCGCTCTGGGTGTTGATACGGTCGAGGCACTTGCTGGCGCCCCAGTTGGCGCTGCCGGCAAGCCAGGCAGCGAAGTTCTGACCGATGCAATCGCCAAGATTGGTGAAAACATGCAGCTGCGTCGCATGACCAAACTGTCGGGCGAAAACGTTGTATCTTACGTCCACAACGCCGCAGCGGCGGGCATGGGCAAAATCGGTGTTCTTGTTGCCTTCACAGGCAGTGACACAGGTGTTGCCAAGCAGGTCGCGATGCACATTGCGGCAGTGAACCCTGCTGCTCTGTCCGAAGCTGATATGGATCCAGCTGTTGTTGAAAAAGAAAAGCAAATTCAAATGGATATCGCCCGCGAAAGCGGCAAGCCCGAGCAGGTCATCGAAAAGATGATCATCGGTCGCATGAAAAAATTCATCGGCGAATCCACATTGCTGAACCAGTCCTTCGTTGTGAACCCTGATCTCACAGTCGGTGCAGCAGCAGCCGAGGTTGGTGTCGAAATCACTGGTTTCGCACGCATGGAAGTCGGTGAAGGCATCGAAAAGAAAGTGGAAGACTTCGCCGCTGAGGTCGCAAAAGCCGCTCAAGGCTGATTGATCCACATAGAATAAGGGCGACACCGTCGGGATACGGTGTCGCCCTATTACTGTTTACCCACTCTGCGCGCGACCAATGGGGATGAGGTAATCACGCAGACCCAACTCGTTCAGATAAGCGCCGACCTTCCAGCGTTTAATTCGCTCTCAGGCCGGCATCGGTTTCCCGATGACCCTCACTGTGACACCCGAAATTACGAGCGATGTCCGAGGGAAGTTCCTAGGCTAATGCCACCACTCACGGAACACGCCTACTATGACCCTGATATTGACGTAGGGGAAGTGTGGGAATCCCTACCGACCACAGAATTATTGCTGCTGTGGACGTCGAATTCGAATGTAAATCGATTTAGATTTCCGCAATAAATATTTGCCGTTGCAACGAAGCCTTCATAACGGCCTGAGCGGTTGTATCGGCTTCAAGTGATTCTCGCGCTTTTCGAAGGTGTTTTTCCACTGTTCCAGCGGTCAATCCAAGGATCGTCGCGGCGTCCTGCACTGTCTTTCCTTCGCTGACCCACTCAAGAACTTCTCGCTGACGCGCTGTCAGCTTCTGTAGTCGACGCGGATAGGGTAGGGAGCTGATTTTCAGGTGCGCCACTTGATTCAGAAGTAGAATTTCGTCGCCATCGCGTTCCCAAATCTGATCTGCTTCCTCTTGATCGATGCCGCAACGCGCAGTCAAACCAATCGCAGCCTTCTGCCGTATCGAACTGTCCGGAAACGAAATCGTAAATCCGGACCGCACATCGTGTTGTTGATTGAATTCGAGAACCTCCATCTGAGCCGCCGTAAAACTGGCCCGGTTTTCTTCAAGCCATCGCCAAGACATGACACCGACGTTCTCCAATGCCCATCCCACCATCGGCGCAAACGTAAACATCTTTGATTGCACGAACTTCTCAACGTAGTCGTCTGAAAAATTTGACAAAATCATCATATCGCCCGGGTCGCCGAGATTGGATTTTGTCCGAAATAATGTGAAGCCGTATATCAGCCGATCAAAGCCAAACCGCGCCATTTCGGTCGTCAAAACTGCCCAGGCTGCTTCTACAGTCTGAGCTTCAACAATTTGCTTCAGTGCTTCCTTGGTCACTTCCGGTCCGTCAAATGCTGGTCAAGCGCTTGCAGCGCCAGAACGTAGCCATGAATACCGAAACCGGAAATAATGCCTAAGGCGACTGATGTGATAAAGCTATGATGGCGGAACGTTTCGCGCGCATGGATGTTGGACACATGAACTTCGACTGTTGGCACTTCAATTGAAGCAATCGCGTCGCGAATAGCTATCGAAGTGTGAGAATATGCGCCTGCATTCAACACGATACCATCAAACTTGTCCCGCGCTCCGTGAAGTGCATCAATCAATACGCCTTCATGGTTTGACTGCAGAAACTCGACGCTATGTCCCAGGTTCGTTGCAGCCGCCAGGCAGTTCGCTTCAACATTCTTCAATGTCTCGCTGCCATAAATCTCTGGCTGCCGAGTGCCCAGCAAATTCAGATTTGGACCGTTTAAGACTAACAGCGCCGACATGTGCAGTTCCTCAAGACTTCGCGAACGTTTCCCGTGCTCATTCATTTTCCTTAACAGGCAACAGGTTACAGGTGCAATCATATCCTAGATCGCATATGTCCGGGATCGATGACATGGTTGCGGAAATGCCCATTGTTTATGGGAGTGGGATGTATGTTTGATTGTACCAGTATGTTTTAACTGAGTTTTCTTGATATCTACACGATACCAATATTTAACATAATACTGATTATGCGATGACGCTTGTGGTAACTGTAAGCTACTCAGAACGCTGCAAATGCCTACCCCAGCGCATATCCAGCGCCCCTGACCGTCCTCAGCAAGTCATCTCCACCATACTGGCCCAGGGCTTTGCGCAATCTGCCGATATGAACGTCGACAGTTCGAGTATCCACGTAAATGTCGCGGCCCCAGACACGATCCAACAATTGTTCGCGCGTCCACACACGTCCGGGCTTTTCCATAAATGTGCTCAACAGTCGAAATTCCGTTGGCCCAAGGTTGATTTCATCACCAGCCCGCATAACGCGATACGTTTCAGAATTCAGCTCTATGTCGTCAAACGTCAGCACCTCACCTACCGAGGCCGGTCTTGTCCGCCGAAGTTGCGTGCGCACACGCGCCATCAGTTCAACCACAGAATACGGCTTGATCATGTAATCATCTGCGCCGGTTTCCAGCCCACGAACCTTGTCCGCTTCTTCGCTGCGCGCACTTAACATAATAATCGGAACTTTCCGCGTGGCCGCATTGGCCTTCAATCGGCGACAGATCTCGATCCCGGAAACACCGGGTAACATCCAATCCAGAAGTATGATGTCTGGTTCAACCTCATCCACCATCAAAATGGCTTCATCACCTGTCTCGGCTTTGGCTACCCGAAAGCCCTCGGCTTCAAGGTTGTAGGTCAGCACTTCAAGTTGCGCGGACTCGTCCTCAACCACCAGAACGCTTGGCGATTTCACACTCATGATTCTAGCTCTCTTCAGTCATAAACGACGTTTTGTCATGCTTCGTGCGGGTCTCGTCCGGCATGGTACCTGTCACCAGGTAGACAACCTGTTCAGCAATAGATGTGACGTGATCGCCCATGCGTTCAATGTTCTTTGCAATAAAATGTAAGTGCATGCAGGGCGTTATGTTGCGTGGATCTTCCATCATGTGGGTCAGCAGTTCACGGAACATCGTGTTGTAAAGCTGGTCGACATCTTCATCGCGTTGGATGACTTGTTCTGCCAATTCAGCATCACGCTGAATATAGGCATCCAGGGCATCTTTAAGCATCCCCTGCACTTCTTTGGCCATCCGCCGGATTGAGGCATTGGCACCGTCGACCTGATGGATCTCGGCCAGAACCGAGGTTCGCTTGCCCAGGTTCTTGGCATAGTCGCCGCACCGCTCAAGGTTTCCGCTAATTTTGAGCACAGTCAAAACGGTTCGCAGATCGCTGGCTGTTGGAGCACGCAATGCAATCACGCGGGCGCATTCTTCGTTAATCTGCTCTTCCAAAACATCGATAGCTTTGTCATTTTTGCGCACTTGCTCAGCCAGTTCGATATCGCGCTGTTCCAGCGACTTGGCGCTGTCCAGTATGGCAGTTTCAACAAGGCCGCCCATCTTCATCAAGATTGTCTGGATGGTCTCTAAATCCCGGTCAAAAGCCGAGGCGATGTGTAATTCATTCATAGTCTCGTGCTCCTACCCGATCCGACCTGTGATGTAGCTTTCGGTGCGGGAATCTTCGGGGTTAGTGAATATCATTCCGGTGTCGCCGTATTCCACAAGGTCGCCCAGGTGGAAGAATGCGGTTTTCTGGCTAACACGCGCGGCCTGTTGCATTGAATGAGTGACAATCACGACCGAATAGTTGCGTTTCAATTCGTCGATCAGTTCTTCAACCTGTGCCGTTGCAATGGGATCCAGCGCCGAACAAGGCTCGTCCATCAGCAGGACTTCGGGTTCGGTTGCCACAGCGCGCGCAATACAAAGGCGCTGCTGTTGCCCACCAGATAGCCCCGTGCCTGGTTCGTCCAGACGGTCTTTGACTTCGTTCCAGATCGCTCCACGTCGCAAGGATTTTTCGACGATGTCGTCCAGCTCGGCCTTGTTGTTCGCCAACCCATGAATGCGAGGACCATAGGCGACGTTGTCATAGATCGATTTTGGAAATGGATTTGGTTTTTGAAACACCATTCCCACCTTGGCACGCAGCTGAACCGGGTCGACCTTCGGATCATAAATGTTCTCGCCGTCCAATAGGATATCCCCTTTGACGCGCGCCACATCGATCGTGTCATTCATTCGATTTAGGCACCGCAAGAAAGTCGATTTCCCGCAACCCGATGGTCCGATGAACGCCGTCACGGTGTTCTCCAGAATTTCGACGTTTACGTCTTTGATGGCATGCGTTTCGCCATAGTGGACGTTCACGTTCTTTGCCGAAATTTTGGTTTTTGTCATTTCTGCTGCTCGTTGCGCAATGTTCATGTCGTTCATTGTATCCACTCCCTACCAGCGCCGCTCAAAGCGTCGGCGAAGGAAAATGGCCACTGCATTCATAACCAGAAGGAAGAGCAATAGCACGATGATTGCGCCCGATGCGCGTTCTACAAAGGCCGGATCGGCGCGTTGGGTCCAATTGAAAACCTGAACTGGCAACGCTGACGCGGGATCGAAAAAGCCTTCAGGTGGACCTGCCGGATACTCCCGCACAAACGCGACCATTCCAATCAGCAGCAGTGGTGCAGTTTCACCCAATGCCTGAGCAAGGCCGATAATCGTTCCGGTCAGAATGCCGGGCGCGGCCAGGGGCAAAACATGGTGAAACACCGTCTGCATTTTCGAGGCCCCTACCCCCAATGCTGCTTCGCGTATCGATGGCGGAACAGCCTTCAACGAAGCTCGCGTAGCAATGATGATCGTTGGCAATGTCATCAAAGTAAGAACCAACCCGCCGACAATCGGAGCCGACTGTGGCAATCCCGCGAAGTTGATGAAAATCGCAAGACCCAGGATGCCGAACACAATCGATGGCACTGCCGCCAGGTTCGAGATGTTCACCTCAATAATGTCTGTCCAGCGGTTCTTTGGCGCGAATTCTTCCAGATAGATCGATGCCGCAACACCAATGGGCAGTGCCAGAACTAGGACCACCATCATCATGTAGAACGACCCAAGAATGGCCACCCCCAGCCCGGAAGCCTCCGGGCGGTTTTCCGAGGCATCAGGCCAGATCAGGAACCCGAAGTTGAATCGCGTATCCAGAAGACCGGCATCTTTCAAAGCATCCGCAAGCATAAGCTGTTGGGGTGATACGTTGGAATCTCGTTCCGCTGTCTCCATCGTCACACGACCTTTGAAATACCCGTCGATACGGCCAGCCGCCAAAAACTCGAATGTTCTGGTCTGACCAACGGTCTCGCGGTTCGCCAGAACGAAATTCCTTAGCGTCGCCGCCCCTTCTTTCGAGATCATGTCGCTTAGTTTTCCAAGCCCATCTATCTCTATCCCGTTGTCTTCAATAGCCGTTTCCATAGCAGCATTGATCAGCGGTGTGTAACCAACGGTCGACACTTTCGCCATCTCATCCCGGTTGCGGTTGCCCTTTTTGTCCAGCTTGGCTTCCAACAACTCGACTTCAAGAGTTATGAATGTCTGCCTGAAAGACGAAGCCCCATTGCCGACGATGGATACCACGAGAAAGACCAGTGCAACGACAGCGACAATAACCGCAGCCAATCCATAGTTTCTAAACCGCTTTTCTGCTGCATTCCGGCGACGTGTGCGCTCGTCAGCTTGCAGAAGCGATGTTCGCGGCTTGCCAGCCGGTGCCGGGGTTTGGGAAATATCGGTCATTCATACTGCTCCCGGTAGCGGCGCACGATCCAAAGGGCCAACACATTCAATCCCAGCGTCACAACAAACAGCGATAGGCCAAGTGCAAACGCTACAAGTGTTTCTGGCGATGCTAATTCTGTGTCGCCCGTCAATTGGCTGACAATTTTAACGGTGATGGTTGTCATGGCCTCAAAGGGGTTCAGACTTAGCTTGGCTGCCGCCCCTGCCCCCATGACCACGATCATAGTCTCGCCTATTGCGCGACTGGCAGCCAACAAAATGGCGCCGACAATTCCGGGCAATGCGGCTGGAATGATCACCTGCCGAACGGTTTCCGACTTTGTCGCGCCCATTCCATAGCTTCCGTCGCGCATGGACTGGGGAACGGCGTTGATGATGTCATCTGACAACGAGGAAACAAACGGCACCAGCATGATGCCCATCACCAATCCAGCCGTCATGACCGACGATGAGCTTTCGCCCAATCCCAAGGGCGACGCAAAATAGTCACGCAACAAAGGACCAACCGTGATCAATGCAAATAGGCCGTAAACGATCGTCGGAATACCGGCCAGGATTTCGATCATTGGCTTTGCAACCGAGCGAACTCTCTTCGAGGCATACTCCGCCATATAAATCGCGGCCAACAACCCGATGGGGACCGCGACAAGAAGCGCCACAAAGGACACGTAAAGCGTGCCCCACAACAATGGTAGAATGCCCAGATCAGAACCACCCCGGAACTGCGGGTTCCAGGTAAAACTGAACAGAAAATCCTGCCAGTTATAAAGTTTGAAGAAGTTCGCTGTTTCGAACAGCAATGAAAATACAATGCCCGCCGTCGCGAAAATCGCGACACTCGACGCCAGAATAAGCAAGGCCAGGATTGCCGTTTCGGATACGTTGCGTGCCCGGTATTCTCTGGTGATCTTGGAATACGCCAGAACCGCGCCAGCCATGCTTACCGTAAAGACCACAATCGCCATGACTACAGACAACAAGCCACTCTGACTGCGGTACTCCTTGGCGGCAGCAAAAACATCCTGCCGAACGTCTGATCCAACCGCGACGCCAACCTCACGCAGCAAGGCCCGCACGTCGGTCACATCTGCGCGCATTTCTTCAAGCGCATCTTCGCCCAGCTCATCCAGCTCGATTACCCGATCCAGACCACGGGCAATCCGACGAACATCAGCCATGGCAAGTTTCAGCGCGGCCTCGTCCTCAAGCTCGGTCTGGTCGATCATCTGTTCGACAGCATTTTCAATGTAGACGGGCTGAAACAGCACCCAGAAAATCATCAATAGAAATGCCGGAACCACAGCAAAAATCAGAACTGCCTGACCATAATAGTTGGGAAGTGAGTGAAGTGTCCTGATATTTCCTCCGGCAACGGACATGGCACGGCCACGCCCCAGGAAGAACCCAACTGCGCCAATAATCACAATGATCAAGGAAAGTATGCCGACGCCCATTTGACAGCCCGTTTCAGGAGAAAGCCGACGGCACTAGATTGGTGCCGCCGGCAAATAAGTGGTTTGTTAGTTTAGAGGAGCCATGGCTGCACCGTCGCTCACCATGTCCTGCGTGGCAGCAAGTTCCGGATCGGAAACCAGACCATATTCAGCAAGTGGTCCGTCAGGCCCTGCAATTTCGTCGGATACGAAGAAATCGATGTATTCCTGAAGGCCAGGAATGACGCCCAGGTGCGCTTTCTTCACATAGAAAAACAGCGGACGCGATACTGGGTATTCGCCGGTAGCAATGCTTTCCGTCGAAGGAACCACGTCGCCCATCGTGGCTACGCGCAGCTTGTCGGTGTTGTTTTCATAAAACGACAATCCAAAAACACCTACAGACTGAGGGTTTGCATCTAGACGGGCCAGCGTTTCGGTATAGTCGCCATCGATGTCGATTGAACGACCATCTGTGCGCAGACCTATGCAGGCTTTCTCGGCGGCTTTTTTGTCGCCACCAGCTGCCTCGAGATGCAGTTCGAATGCTCCAGTTTCTTCGCAACCGGCTTCAAGAACCTTAACGTCGAAAACTTCACGGGTGCCGTGCTTCGTGCCTGGAATAAATGCCAGAATGTCTTGTGCAGGAAGCTTTGCATCGACGTCAGCCCATGAAATGTTCGGGTTATCCACCAACTTTCCGTCGACCATCACTTTGGAAGCCAGCGCGTTGTACCAATCGGCCGGTGTGAACGCGAAACCAGGACCGTCGATGTCCGAAGCGAATACGATACCATCGTAGCCAATACGAACTTCCATGATCTCGCTAACGCCGTTCGAACCACACAGGTCAACGTCCGACTGCTTGATGCGGCTGGAAGAGTTCGCGATGTCGATTGTGTTTTCGCCAACGCCTTCGCACATTTTCTTGCGGCCAGCGCCAGAACCCCCACCTTCAACAACAGGTGTCGGGAAATCAAAGTTTTCGCCAAAAGCTTCTGCTACGATTGTTGCGTATGGCAGCACTGTCGACGATCCGGCAATCTGGACGTTGTCGCGCGCAAAAGCATGAGTGGCGGATACAGCAACGATCGCCAGAACCGAGGCGGTCATTTTCGTATACAGCATTAGATATCTCCTGAGTTTTTCAGGCCGCTTCACGCGACCGATGGCTGGCATCTAAAGGCCCGTCTTTTCGGTTTTGCGACAGTTGTGTAACAGTATGATGACACCACCATTCGGCGACTGTTTTGTCCGGACGATGGTTTAAATGTCTGGAATGATTCAGGCGTTATTTATCTGAGTATTTGGGCAAAATAGCCGAAAATTCGGATCCGGAACCCGGAGTGCTCTCAATCCGCAAACGTCCGCGATGTCGGCTCACAATATGCTTCACAATGGCCAATCCCAGGCCAGTTCCGCCCAATTGGCGCGAGCGATGACTGTCGATTCGGTAGAATCGTTCGGTGAGTCGCGGAATATTCAGTGGATCAATCCCGTCACCTGTGTCCTGAACACGCACCACAACTGCTGGCCCACGCAACATGCGGTTCTCTTCTTGGGTTTCTATTGCAACTGTCGCCGTTCGCCCGCGCCCAGAGTATTTGATCCCATTCTCAAGCAGATTGGTCAGAACCTGCGCCAATTGGTCTTGATCGCCGCGCACAAATGCAGAGTCCTCAAGATTGTTTTGCAGGACATCCACTTCGCATTCATCGGCAACAGGCGATAACGCGTTTATCACCGATCTGGAAACAGCAGCCAAATCCACCTTGTCGCTTGGACGAAGCCGCTCGACCGATTCAACACGGTTCAATGAAAGCAGATCACGAACCAGCCGGTTCATCCGGGACGCCTCGTTCTCCATGATACTGAGAAACCGCTCTTGCGCAGCCGGATCGTTCTTCGCCGCCCCTCGCAGGGTTTCAATAAATCCCAGCAATGCCGTCAGCGGAGTGCGAAGTTCATGACTTACGTTGGCAACAAAATCGCGTCGCATCTGCCCGGCTTCTGCCATATGGGTCTGATCTTCCAAAGTGACCAGAATTGATCCGCTTCCACCGATCTTGTCCACATGAGCCTGCCATGTAATCTCGCGCCCGGCTTCAGAGCTAAGATAGCGCGCATTGCCCACAACGTTCTGCGCATGAGTTTTTTCAATGGCGTCCAGCAAGGCCGGTTGGCGGATGATCGCGATATAGTGCCGTCCAACAATCCCTTCGCCCACCAACGCCCTCATACCAGAATTGGCTGCGGAAATGCGTTCATCGTCGCCGATAATAAGCGCGGGCAGCGGAATAGCATCCAATATTTCCTGCGACATTCTTGGCCTCTTTTGCGTGAGCGCGAACCTCGAATTATAAGTAAGATTTGTAAAGGGAAAGCCTCGGGAACATTTTAAGAGCGAGTGTCTAACATTAATTTCGCGTTAAAAGGGTTTCCAAGAGGCGGTCAATTACTCTAGGATGTGCTATTATAGGGCGAGCGCGCGAGCAAATTTCAACTTCGTGAATTGATTTAGAAAAGGTAACGACTGGAATGAGCCGGGAAGAAACACAGTTCTTGATAGGCGCTGCAATTCCAAGCGCAAACTCCGACGGACAGGGGATTACGATCCTTGCCGTTGGGAACTCGGATGAATGGACCAAACTAGGTCACAAGTTGCCGTCTGATGACTCAATTCATTTCGCCTCGATCGAACAGATTGATATGGATTTTTTGAAGCAGTACGAGCCAAGTGTCGTTGTCTCGCCGGCCCTGGCACTGGGTTTTGATTGCATTGATCTTGCACTGGCTTTGCACAAAGCGAAATATAAAGGTCAGTATCGCGCAGTGTCGCGAGACCTTCCAAACCCGAAGATGGTCGAAGCCGAGATTTCACACCTTTGTCCGGGCCTGGATTTTACCATATTATCAATGTAATAGAAAGAATTATGCGCCTACTGCGCTCTTTACCGCTCTTTCAAATGCAGAGGTCAGAATTTCCGGCGCCTCACAACCCACCGAGACTCGAAAAAATCCCTCAGTAATGCCAACGGCCTTTCGGTCTGCATCCGAAATTGACCGGTGCGAAGACGTGACAGGATGGCTGATGGTCGTAGCAATGTCGCCCAATGTCGGAGCAAAATTCAGACCCTCTGCCGCACTTATGAACGCATTTGCTGCCGCCCGTCCTCCGGCAATTTCAAAGCTCACCATATGGCCACCTTCGCCGCCCAAAAGTGACCCGGCAAGGTTGTGGTCGGGGTGGTCGGCGCGCGTCGGATAATAGACCCGTTGAACTCCTGGCAACTCAGCCAAAACGTCGGCCAAAACGGCTGCATTCGCAGTCGCCCGGTCATAGCGCAAATCGAATGAATACAACCCGCGTTCGGCCAGCCAACAATCAAAGGGCGATGCCGTAACGCCCAGCGTTGCGGCCAAAACGCTCATGCGTTCGGCTACAGCCTCGTCCTGAGCAGCAACATAACCCAATGTTGCATCCGAATGCCCGGCCAGCAATTTGGTCACAGAATGTATGACAATATCCGCGCCCAAACCCAAGGGCTGCAGCCCGCGTGGTGTCGCAAACGTATTGTCAACTGCAACCAGAATACCATGTGTCTTGGCAAGGCCGATAATACCCTCGATATCGGCAACGCGCAGCGTAGGATTTGAAACAGTTTCAACCAGGATCAATCGGGTTTCTGGCCGGATCGCCTTTTCCACAGACGCCAGATCCGAAGGATCTACCAAAGACGTCGACATTCCAAGGCGCGGTAATTCTTCCGACATCATGCGCAGCGAACGGCCGTAAAGTTGATCCGCGCCGATAACATGATCACCGGTCTTAAGAACCGCCAACAATGCAACTGTAATCGCCGCCATGCCAGACCCAGTGACGACGCCACTTTCGGCCCCTTCCATGACATCAATCATCTGACCCAGAACTTGCGCATTCGGATGACCTTCTCGCGCATAGGTAAATCCGATTTCCTCACCATCATATTGACGGTCCAATTCGTCAGGATCGGCCGAAGCATAGACGACTGAAGGTTGAAGCGGATTGACGACGGGGCGGCTAATGCTTGTGGGCCAGCCTGCGCGAAACGAGGCACCTGAACGTTTTGTCATGGTTGTTCTCGCGCGACCAAACCCGATTTAAATTGCCGCATCCGTTTTCTGTAGTGCGCGGCGGATGCCAGATTTGCGGCAAAGGCATCCTCGTCAAGGGTGCGGACAACTTTTCCGGGCATGCCCATGACCAGACTTCCATCTGGGATGACTTTACCTTCTGTCACCAATGCTCCCGCACCAATCAGGCAGCCCTTGCCGATGACGGCTCCATTCAAAATCGTTGCCCCCATGCCAATCAGCGTTCCATCGCCAATCTGACAGCCATGGATCATGGCCTTATGCCCAATGGTGCAATCAGCTCCTATCACCACCGGAAAGCCCGGATCCGCATGAATGACGGTATTTTCCTGAATGTTAGAACCTTCGCCAATGGTTAGCCGCTCGGTATCGCCACGTAATGTCGATCCAAACCAGATCGACACACCGGTTTCCAGCACGACATCACCAACAACGTTTGCATCCGGCGCAATCCAGAAATCGTCGCCTTCAGGAAACGTTGGCATTACCCCATCCAGTGCATAAACGGTCATGAGCCATCCTCGAACTGTTCTTGCAATTCGCGGACGTGTGGCAGCAGTCCCGGCTGCTGCGTGCGACGCAGTCGCTCAGCAGTGACAATCGTACGAAGCCGCGATTCAGTCACATCCAGATCGTCATTGACCAACACGTAATCGTAACTGTCCCAATGGCTGATCTCGTCCCAGCTTCGGGTCATACGCTTTGAAATGATCTCTGCGCTATCCTGCCCGCGAGACTCTAGCCGACGCCGCAGCTCGGTGATCGAAGGCGGCAAAAGAAAAATTGACAATACGTGTGGGGCAAGTGGTGAATTCGCGATTTGCTGGGCACCCTGCCAATCGATGTCAAACAACACATCAGCACCATTATTAACTGCTTCCTCGACTGGACCACGCGGCGAGCCATAAAAGTGACCGAAAACATGAGCATGCTCGAGCATACCATCTTCTTTCACCATGGACTTAAAGTCGGTTTCGCTGACGAAATGGTATTCCCGCCCGTCCTGCTCACCGGTTCGCGACGCACGGGTGGTGGCCGATACCGAAAAGCTAATATCAGGATCCCAGTCCCGTAACCGCCGGGCCAGAGTCGTCTTGCCTGCCCCTGATGGCGACGACAAAATTATAAGTAGCCCTCGTCGCTCCATGCCCCCTGCCCCCGTCATTCGATGTTTTGAACCTGTTCGCGCATCTGGTCGATAACCGCCTTCAGATCAAGTCCTATGGCGGTCAGGTCGTTTGATTGCGCCTTTGAGCACAGCGTGTTTGCCTCGCGATTGAACTCCTGCATCAGGAAATCCAGCTTGCGTCCGATTGCGCCTTTTTCGGCCAGCAATCCTCGCGCTGCCACTACATGAGCGTCCAGCCGATCCATCTCCTCGGTGACGTCCGTTTTGACTGCGATCAATGCCAATTCCTGTGTCAATCGGGCCTCATCTGGAACTTCCGTCGCCTCAAGAAGTCGCGCTAACCCTCGATCCAACGTGGCGCGCGCCGCCGCCGCACGCGATCCCACGGCCTTTTTTGCTGCGGCAATCAATGTTTCAATCTCGTCCAACTGGCCGCGAAACACGTCTGCCAATGCAGCACCCTCACGTGCGCGATCCGCATCAAATGCTTCGATCAATCCGGCAAAGTCATTTAAAATAGCTTTCCGCAGCCCGCTGGTATCATCCTGATCATCCGCGTCGCGTTGTTCGACAACACCCCGCATCTGCGCCACGTCCGTCGCCCGCGTTGGTGCCAATCCAACACCTCTCACCATGGCTGCTTCTTCTATGGCCGAAATCAGGGTCAGCGCCGCATCCAGCTGCGCTTCGTTCAAATGAACATCTGGTGCAGAATCATCCCGCGCCACCCGCATCGAAATCGTGACAGATCCGCGTGCCAGTCGCGCTTGCAATGCCTTGCGCAACCCTGGCTCTAAGCCCTCAATCCAATCAGGCACCCGCATCCGCATGTCCAGACCGCGCCCGTTTACGCTTCGGATGTCGCCTGAATACCGCCACGCCTCGAAACCCCCGCGAAAGCTGGCAAATCCCGTCATCGAGCGCGGCACATGGCTGCCTTCGTTAACCACTGAACCCTCGTCTGACGTCATCTGCGTTAACCCTCTGTTTCGAAAAGAGCAGAAAATTTTCTACGTTTCTGGCAGTATCTGGATGTGGGTAACAGAGAGGGTCGGGCACGACAACTGTCGGTCCGAGAGTGCGAGGAACATGGCGTATCAAGACGATGACGAGTTGAACGAACAGGTAATCCAACTGACCCGCTTTCGCGGCACCGGAGTTCGTCCGGTGATTTCCAAGATCGAGGCATATTGGGACAGCGTCCGGGGGCGGCGCTTGGTGCCCGCTAGGGCAGATGTGGATCCAAAGGGACTGCAGGGCAATCTG
Organism: Boseongicola sp.; assembly: GCA_014075275.1. Lineage (NCBI taxonomy): Bacteria > Pseudomonadati > Pseudomonadota > Alphaproteobacteria > Rhodobacterales > Paracoccaceae > Boseongicola > Boseongicola sp. The sequence continues at coordinate 979,414 of CP046179.1, read as the reverse complement.
TCAAATGTCTTCATACTGGAACGCATTGCGTCGGGGCTGGCACGTTTCCGCATCTCTGGGTCGCATCTCACGGACCTTATGGGGCTCGAGGTTCGTGGGATGCCCCTTTCGGCAGTCTTCACACCGGATGCGCGTGAAAACCTGTCCCGCGCACTGGAAGCGGTCTTTGACGAACCTGCCGTCGTCCGCCTTGAATTGTCGTCACCTTCCGGTTTTGGACAGAAAGAAATGATTGGCGAAATGATTCTGTTGCCCTTGCGCAGTGATCTGGGCGAAGTCAGTCGTGTTCTTGGCGCAGTGTCCATGGCCGGTGACATTGGCCGCTCTCCAAGACGCTTGACCATTACCGATCAGTCTCATCGCAGTCTTACAGGATACGCTGGCGACGTCGGCGCGCCCCTGCGCGGGTTCAGCGAGCTGGACAATCGTCCGCCGTCCCAGCCTTCTAAATCGACAACCAACGTTCCGGCAAAACCTGCGGCTCTCACAAAAGACCTGCCGCCCTATCTAAAACTGGTCACCGACAATACACCCGAGCAGTTCTGATCGCTAAAACTCAATAAAAAAGCCCGCCAAAATCGGCGGGCTTTCTTTGTTTTCTATGAAGGCGTTCAGACGGCGGCTGCAGCCTGTTGCCCATTGCGACGTGCCGAAAGCTCTTCGGCAACCAGGAACGCCAGTTCTAACGATTGCGAGGCATTCAATCGCGGATCACAGGCTGTATGATAACGATCTGACAAATCCTCGTCCGTCACCGCGCGGACGCCACCGGTGCATTCTGTGACGTCCTGACCGGTCATCTCGAAATGCACACCGCCCGGAACCGTGCCCTCACCGGCATGGATCTGGAAGAACTCGCGCACTTCCCGCAGAACCGAGTCAAACGGACGCGTCTTATAACCAGTGGACGACTTGATCGTATTGCCATGCATAGGATCACAGGACCAAACCACGTTTGCGCCCTCTTCCTTCACTGCCTTGATAAGGCGTGGAAGATGATCGCCAACCGATCCAGCGCCAAAACGTGCGATCAGTGTCAAACGCCCGGCTTCATTTTCCGGGTTCAACTTGCTCATCAGAACTTTCAGATCTTCAGCCGTTGTAGACGGGCCGCATTTCAGACCTATTGGGTTCTGAACGCCGCTGGCAAATTCCACATGTGCACCGTCAGGCTGCCGTGTTCGGTCGCCGATCCAGATCATATGACCGGACCCTGCCAGCCATTTGCCCGTGGTCGTGTCAACGCGGGTCAATGCCTCTTCATACTCCAGCAACAAGGCTTCATGGCTGGTGTAGAAATCAACTGTGTTCAACTCGTGGTTCTGATCGCCGGACAAACCAGCGGCAGCCATAAAGTCCAACGTATCCTGAATACGGTTGGCCATATCGCGGTAGCGCTCGGCATCGTCACGATCCGTAAAGCCAAGCGTCCATGAATGCACCCGATGCACATCGGCAAAACCACCAGTCGAAAACGCGCGAAGCAAGTTCAGTGTTGCCGCTGCCTGTGTGTAGCCGCGCAGCATTTTCTCCGGGTTGGGAATGCGAGATCCTTCGGTGAAATCAAGCTCGTTGATGATATCGCCGCGGTAGGATGGCAATTCAACGCCATCAATCACCTCGGTTGGTGCCGAACGTGGCTTGGCAAATTGCCCTGCCATCCGGCCAACCTTAACCACTGGCACTTTCGCGCCATAGGTCAGCACCATCGCCATCTGCAACATCACCTTGAATGTGTCGCGGATGTTGTCTGCTGAAAATTCGCTGAAGCTCTCTGCGCAGTCTCCTCCCTGCAGCAAGAATGCTTCTCCACGGCTGGCTGCGCCAAGTGTAGCCTTCAGGCGCCTCGCTTCACCTGCAAATACCAACGGTGGATAGGTGGCAAGACGGGCCTCGACCGCGTTCAATGCTTCTGCATCGACGTAGTCAGGCATCTGCACCCTGGGTTTGGATCTCCACCCGGTTTTCTGCCAATCGCTCATCTTTGGTCTCCAACGTCATCAAAAGTTGCAAGGCGCGGTTATATGGCAGAGCTTTGACCTTGAAAACAGCTATTTGCGTCAATCCGACCAGAAGATTTGCGATAATTTCTGGCGCAATTGTAGATCGGATGACTTGCCCCGCCTTCGGAAATGGTGTTTCGGTATTGCTCAACGCGCGCTCGGGAAAGGGCCGATGACAGACAACTTCGTGCAGACAGTTCAAGTCGCTAACGCAGGCAGAAAGCCGCGGAAGTTCGTTTTCGTATTACTCGATCAGTTTACACTCCTGTGCTACTCCTGCGCGGTCGAAAGCCTGCGCATCACAAACAGAATGGCGGGTCAGCCACTCTATGAGTGGCGCGTGATCGGCGAAGGCGGCGACTCCATGACTTGTTCCGCCGGTACTGTCTTTAATCTCGACGGCGACCTGGGCGAGATTCATCGTGACGAAACAATCGTCGTCTGCGGCGGCATAGATGTTGCGTCGGCGACTACAAAAAAGCTGCTAAACTGGATACGGCGAGAGGCCCGTCGGGGTGTCTCAATTGGCGGTCTTTGCACCGCGGGGTATGCCTTGGCCAAAGCTGGTTTGCTTGATGGCAAGCGCGCGACAATCCACTGGGAAAACCAAGACAGTTTTATCGAAGAATTTCAGGACGTAACTCTTACCAAATCAGTATTTGTGATCGACGGTAAAAATTTTACGACGGCAGGTGGAACGGCGTCGATAGATCTGATGCTTAAATTTATCGCCGATGATTACGGCGAAGTTCTTGCCAGCGCTGTTGCGGACCAGTTGATTTACACAACAATCCGCACTGATCAGGACACACAACGGCTTTCGGTGCCAACCCGAATTGGGGTGCGCCATCCGAAACTGTCCGCCGTCATACGAATGATGGAAGCCAACATTGAAGAACCGATAAGCCCATCCGGACTTGCCAAAGATGTGGGTATGTCGACCCGACAGTTAGAACGTTTGTTTCGGCGCTATCTCGATAGGTCGCCCAAGCGCTATTACATGGAATTGCGACTACAAAAAGCGCGCAATCTTTTGATGCAAACCGATATGAGCGTTATCAACGTGGCTTTGGCCTGCGGTTTTGCCTCACCGTCGCATTTCTCGAAATGTTACCGGGCTCAATACAATACAACGCCCTACCGTGAACGTGGTGCGCAGGCTTCTCGGCTTTCGATCTGATATCACTCAAGTTTTGGGGGCGATCCGATAAAGCGCTCCGTTGTTCACGCTTAAGAACCAAATGCTGCCGTCTGGTGCCTCGCGTATGTCGCGAACACGGTTGGTTTCTTTGCTTTCTAACCGCTCAACTTCCCTCAGCGGCGATCCCTCTAGCCGCGAAATATAGTCGAATTTCAAAGAGCCAACGAAAATGTCGCCCCGCCACTTTGGCCAAAGTCTGCCGGAATAGACCATCAATCCCGATGGCGCGATAGAAGGATCCCAGTAAAAGTCGGGTTGCTCCATACCATCTTTGGCGATGCCCTCGCCAATCTTCGCGCCCGAGTAATGCCGACCATATGCGATCACGGGCCAGCCGTAATTTGCGCCGCGCCGAATACGATTGATCTCGTCACCACCACGCGCGCCGTGTTCCACCACGATCAGATTGCCGTCCAAATCCAAAGCAGCCCCCTGTGGGTTGCGATGGCCATAACTCCAAATTCCGGCCCGCGCGCCCGGTGTTGCGACAAATGGGTTGTCCTGCGGAATGCTCCCATCCCGGTTCACCCGCACGACCGAACCATTCTCGCGGCTCAAATCCTGCGCCGAGGGCTGATCACCCCTTTCTCCAACCGTCAAAAACAGCGCGCCGCTTGGTGCCTCAACGATGCGGGACCCGAAATGAAGGCCGCCACTGGATCCTGCTGCCATCTCAAAGATGGTTTCAGCATCAGCCACATTGCGATAATCCGAGCTCAGGCGAATGCGCATCAACGCTGTCCCTGCCTCGCGGCCCTGTTTCTTTGCGAAACTCAGGAAAACTTCGCGGGTGTCAGCAAAATCGCGCTGCACCAGCACATCCAACAATCCACCCTGACCGTCGGACTCAACGGGCGGGACACCGTTAATGACGTGCAACTCGCCATTTTCCAGCAACAACAAGCGCCCCGAGATTTCTGTGATCAACACGCGATCGCCCGGTAAAAACCCGATTGCCCATGGGTTATCCAAGCCAGAGGCAACTCTTTGAACCTCGACCGGCCCCGCCGAGGCATCCAGCGCTACTGTTTCAGTCGCCCAAAGCAACGCCAACGCACTCGCCAGATATCGCAACATCATTCGCTCTCCACATCCCTATTGAGGTCATCTAAGCCGCAAACCGCATGCTCCCCAACGATTTCTCCAAAATGTGACCCTGCGTCAGGCTAAACTGAACCCTTTTCTTTCTGAAACACCCGATTTAGGTTCCAAACCGGACCAAAAAATCCACTCAGGGAGAAAAAAATGAAAAAACTACTTATGGCGACGGCAGCATTGGCACTGACTTCCGGGTCTGCCTTCGCTGGCAGTCACGCCTCAGAAATTAAAATTGGCGTCATGCTGGGCTTTACAGGACCAGCTGAATCGTTGGCACCTGACATGGCTGCCGGTGCCGAAGCCGCCATCGCCGAAGTCAGCGAAAGCGGCGGATTGCTGGACGGTCTTAAAGTATCCTCGGTTCGCGGCGATTCAACGTGTATCGACGCTGCGGCCTCAGCGGCTGTCGCTGAACGGATGATCACTGGCGACAAAGTCAGCGGCATCGTCGGTGCCCTTTGTTCTGGCGCGACAGGTGCTGCATTCACCAATGTCGCGTTGCCAAATGGCATGGTCATGATTTCACCGTCGGCAACTTCGCCGTCGCTGTCGACCATCGAAGACAACGACCTGTTCTTTAGAACTGCACCATCCGATGCCCGTCAGGGTGTCGTTATGACCGAGATCCTGATGGAACTTGGCATCGATGAAGTTGCCGTCACATACACAAACAACGACTATGGCAAAGGCCTGGCAGATAGCTTCCAATCCGCGTTCGAAGCTGCCGGTGGTTCAGTAACCATCAATGCAGCCCACGAAGACGGCAAAGCTGACTACACGGCTGAAGTTGGTGCACTCTCCGCAGCTGGTGGCGAGCGTCTTGTTGTTGCTGGATACCTCGACCAAGGTGGTCCGGGCATCATCCGCGCTGCTCTGGACACTGGTGCATTTGACACCTTCCACCTGCCAGACGGCATGATTGGTGACTCTATCGTCGAACGCTTCGGCGACGAGATTGACGGCTCAACCGGCCAGGTTCCTGGCACCGACAGCCCTGGCGCTGCAGCTATGGGCACCATCGGCGAAGCTCGTGGTTACCAGGGCACTGCGCCATTTTCACCCGAAAGCTACGATGCGGCGGCTTTGATCCTTCTGGCCATGCAAGCCGCTGGGTCGACCGATCCGGGCGAATACAAATCGCACGTCATGAATGTTGCCAACGCTCCAGGTGAACAGATTTTCCCAGGAGAATTGGCAAAAGGTCTTCAGATCCTGGCTGATGGCGGCGAGATTGACTACGTCGGCGGCACAGCTGTTAAACTGATCGGACCCGGTGAAAGTGCCGGTAACTACCGTCAGATCGAAATTGACGGCGGCGAAATCAAAACCGTCCAATTCCGCTAAGATCACATAGCTAACCTAAGACGGCCCGGAAAGATTCCGGGCCGTTTCTTAACGTGGATAGGTGATGGGCGGGTATCCATGATTGTCGTAAAAGATCTGCACAAGCATTTCGGTGGGTTTCATGCCATCGATGGCTCGACTCTTGAAATCAAGACCGGTTCGATAACCGGACTGATAGGGCCAAACGGCGCTGGCAAAACAACGCTATTCAATGTCATTGCGGAACGATTGCCGCCGACCAGCGGTCAGGTCTTCATGAACGGCGAAGATATAACCGGTCTGCCGCCGCATGCCTTGTTCCAAAAGGGCTTGTTGCGAACGTTCCAGATCGCTCACGAATTTTCGTCAATGACCGTGCGCGAAAACCTGATGATGGTTCCTTCCGGTCAATCCGGTGAAACCATCTGGAATGCCTGGATCGGTCGCAGCAAGATTGCTCTGGAAGAAAGCGACTTGTTGAAGAAAGCCGATGAAGTCCTTGAATTTCTTACAATAGATCATTTGAGGGATGAAAAGGCGGGCAACTTGTCCGGCGGCCAAAAGAAGTTGCTGGAACTTGGGCACACCATGATGGTCGACGCCAAGATCGTCTTTCTGGACGAGGTCGGCGCAGGCGTGAACCGCACTCTTTTGAACACCATTGGCGATGCCATCGTGCGATTGAACAAAGAACGCGGCTATACGTTCTGCGTCATCGAACACGACATGGATTTTATCGGCCGGTTGTGTGACCCCGTTATCTGCATGGCCGAAGGCAAGGTCCTGGCCGAAGGGTCCATCAAAGAAATCAAATCGAACGAACAGGTGATCGAAGCCTATCTGGGCACCGGCCTGAAGAATAAAGTTGTTGAGGGAGCTGGTTCATGAGCACCGAAACAACCGATACCCCACGCCCGGCGCACGCCGGAGCCATGAATGCCGCTTCGGAAAATCCGTTTCTGGTCGGCGATGCCATGACCGGCGGATACGGCACCGGTGCCGATATCCTTCACAGTTGCACCATCGCCGTGGATGAAGGCGAGATTGCCGTTATCGTCGGCCCAAACGGCGCCGGCAAATCCACCGCCATGAAGGCTGTTTTCGGTATGCTGAACCTGCGCGAAGGTGGTGTTCGCCTTGACGGTGAAGACATTACCAACCTGACACCGCAAGCGCGGGTGGCCAAGGGCATGGCTTTTGTGCCGCAAACGTCAAACATCTTCACGTCGATGAGCGTCGAAGAAAACTTGGAAATGGGCGCATTTCTTCGTCAGGACGATATCTCCGAGACGATGGAACAGGTTTACACGCTGTTTCCAATCCTCCGTGATAAACGAAATCAGGCTGCAGGTGAACTTTCTGGCGGTCAGCGCCAACAAGTGGCTGTCGGTCGCGCGCTGATGACCCAACCCAAAGTCCTGATGCTGGACGAACCCACCGCAGGCGTTAGCCCCATCGTGATGGACGAGCTTTTTGATCGTATTATCGAAGTTGCCCGCACCGGTATCTCGATTCTGATGGTCGAACAAAATGCGCGCCAAGCGCTTGATATCGCGGATAAAGGATTTGTTTTGGTGCAAGGAAGAAATGCCTACACCGATACCGGCAAGGCCCTTCTGGATGATCCAGAAGTCCGCAGATCGTTCCTTGGGGGATGAAGATGCGCGGCGCTCTCTCTCTATTGGTCGTCCTGGTGCCCATGCCTGCCTTGGCAGAAGGCGATGTGCGACCATTCGATTGCACCGTGACACGAACTTGCACCGATGCGGGCAACTGTATCGTTGACGGATCCGCTCTAGAATTTGCACTTGCACCGGTCAGCATTGGTCCCGATGGCACTGGCTTATTCGAACTTCAAACCAGTATCGCCACTTACTCAGCCGATTTGAGCGCAGACCGTCGTCTTTCCTGGGCGTCCGCCGACTGGACCCAAAACGACATGATCTTTACCGGCCCCGAAACCATCGTCTGGATAAAACGAAATTTCGAACCGCCGCAAAGCGAACTCCACTTTTTGACCTGCAAGGAAGCCGCATGATCGACTTTCTGAATGCCCTCACCGCCCTGTCCAATTTTGTGCTCTTGCCGGGCGTCGTCTACGGCAGCCAACTGGCACTTGGCGCGCTGGGTGTTACGCTGATCTACGGCATCCTGAGGTTTTCGAACTTCGCCCACGGCGACACCATGGCGTTTGGCGCAATGGTCGCCGTTCTAGTGACGTTCTGGCTGCAAGGCATGGGCGTCTCACTAGGCCCCTTACCAACCGCCCTCCTCTCCCTGCCCGTCGCAATTGGTGTCACCGCCGGTCTCCTGCTCATCACCGACCGCTTCGTCTACCGTTTTTACCGCCAACAAAAAGCCGCACCTGTCATTCTGGTCATCGTCTCAATGGGTGTGATGTTCATCATGAACGGCCTCGTGCGCTTTATCATCGGCCCCAACGATCAACGCTTCGCCGACGGAGAACGTTTCATCATTTCCGCAAGGGATTTCAAAACGCTAACCGGCCTTAGCGAGGGCCTGGCAATCAAATCCACTGCCGTTCTGACGGTCGTCGTGGCCATCATCGCCGTCGCACTGCTGTTCTGGTTCCTGAATAAAACTCGCACCGGTAAATCCATGCGCGCGTTTTCAGATAACGAAGACCTGGCCCTGCTCTCTGGCATCAATCCCGAACGCGTCGTCATCATCACCTGGATCATTGTTGCCGCATTGGCAACGACCGCAGGCGTCCTCTACGGCCTCGACAAATCCTTCAAGCCTTTCACCTATTTCCAACTGCTCCTGCCGATCTTCGCCGCCGCCATCGTCGGTGGCCTTGGCAACCCGGTGGGCGCAATTGCAGGCGGCTTCGTCATCGCCTTCTCCGAAGTCACGGTGACCTACGCCTTTAAAAAGGTCGCTGGCTACCTCTTGCCGGAATCTCTAGAGCCAAGCAGCCTCGTCCAACTCATATCGACCGACTACAAATTCGCCGTTAGCTTCGCCATTCTGGTGATTGTCCTTCTGTTCCGACCGACCGGCCTGTTCGCGGGGAAATCGCTATGAATATTCCTGTTCGCAATATCACCATGTTCGCCATCGTCCTTGGCCTGATCGGACTAACGGGCATGCTGCAAAGCTGGAACATCGCCCTTGGCATCCTAAACATGGGTCTGATCTCGGCGATCATGGCGCTTGGGGTGAATATGCAATGGGGCTACGCCGGCCTCTTCAACATCGGCATCATGGGTTTTGTGGCCCTTGGCGGTCTTGGTGCCGTCATCGTATCCATGCCCCCCGTAGGCGAGGCTTGGGCCGCCGGTGGCCTGCGCGTCATCATCGCCATCCTTGTTGGCGTCGCGACAATCGTCGGCGCAATCAAACTCTGGCAACACATGGCGTCCGGGCGCAATCGGGCTCTGGCGCTTCTCGCCCTCCTCGTTATCGGCTTTTTCGTTTACCGCGCCATTCTGGATCCGGCCACCGCAGCCATCGAAAAGGTTAATCCGGCAAGCACGGGCTATCTGGGCGGCTTTGGCCTGCCTGTGATCCTGTCGTGGCCTGTGGGCGGCCTTCTGGCGGCTGGCGTGGCCTGGATCATCGGCAAAACGGCCCTTGGCCTCAGATCCGACTATCTGGCCATTGCCACGCTTGGCATCGCCGAGATCGTGATCGCCATGATCAAAAACGAAGATTGGCTTAGTCGCGGCGTGAAAAACGTCATCGGTATTCCCCGCCCGGTTCCATACGAGATTGATCTGCAGCAGTCCGAAGCCTTTGTGACGCGCATGAACAGCTGGGGCTTCGATCCCGTGACCGCGTCGTCAATCACTGTAAAACTGGCCTACTCTGGTCTCTTTCTGACGGTTCTTCTTCTGCTTTTGTGGCTTGCGCAGTCGGCGCTGAATTCTCCGTGGGGCCGCATGATGCGCGCAATCCGCGACAACGAAATTGCAGCCGAGGCCATGGGCAAAGACGTCACCGCACGCCACCTGCAGGTATTCATTCTTGGGTCGGCAATATGCGGGCTTGCAGGTGCCATGATGACCACGCTCGACGGACAACTGGTCACAACCAGCTATCAACCGCTGCGTTTCACATTCCTGGTCTGGGTGATGGTGATCGTTGGCGGGTCCGGCAACAACTTCGGTTCGGTTCTTGGTGGGTTTCTGATCTGGTTCCTTTGGATCCAGGTCGAACCCCTGGGACAGCTATTCATCGAAACCGTGACAATGGGTCTGGCTGACGGCAATGCGCTGAAAGAGCACTTGCTGGACGGCGTCGCCTACATGCGCTTGTTGACTATGGGTGTCATCCTGTTGTTGGTCCTACGCTTCAGCCCGCGCGGCCTCATTCCTGAGCGCTGATCTTTCTGGCCACCCACCACTTCAAGAGTGGAAATGATGGAAATGCGCGTGCCTTGCGGCATTCGCTTTGTTGATTGATTTGATCGAAAGAACCCCGGTTGGGGGTTTGTGGGACTTAGTATGTGCGGGGATCAATGCGGCGTCCGTGAAGCCCTCCACCAGGGCTGAAATCACACGGGGCGCATCGATCCCCGCCGCCAATACGTGGCAGCACTCGATACCCACCCTTGCAGAAACAGTTCTGCAAAGCGTGTGCGGCACCCCCATGGCCGCATCACTACCCCCCAGCGAGGTAAAATGAGGTTAACGTTCGGCGGGTTTCCGCCAAAGGAAAAAAGGCAGAAGGAAGGCGACATTCCAGCAGAATTAGGAATGATCCCGGAAATTAACATAGCTAATACCGCATATAAAAATGCTTATTGAATACAAATCGAAAACAATCGCAAAATATCGAACAGACCTCTTTTCAATCACTTGACCTACAAAGCCAAACGCACCTTGCTAAAAAACGGGTCCTGATTGTTTAGTAATTGGAATTAATGCGAAATTTTAACTAACTTTCATCTTAGATAAAGTTTGCGCTCACAATTTGCTCGGCAGCGTTTTCTAATCCGATCCAATACTCGAATTTCTCAAGGATTGATGAGCGGATTTTCGCTTACACGACCGAATCGTTCGGCTCTGGACGCGGTAAAACCCGCAGTATCGACAGCCAAAGTTCCTTGGAATCCGGCACTCGCAAGCGCGCAGGAAGGGTCATTCGTTGCCCCACCACTTCTAAAACAGCACGTCCGCCAGCGCCTTCACCGGGAAAATGTACCGCCGGAAGAACCGTAAGCGCTGATCCTTCCCCGGGGTGGTTGGAGCTCAGGTGGATACTTTCCGGTGCTAAGCCCAGTCCAACAAGCTCATCTGGCATCGCGCGCATCGGCAATACAAACCGCCCGTCCAGTTCTGCGTCTTCTGCACCCAAAAGCCGAACCTCGACGCCATTGGCCATCTCAGTCGTGACCCGCGCCAACAGGCGCATTGGCGGCGTGCGCCACCCTGTCAGATGCCCAGCCGTTATCTCTAGAACACGATCCGCCAGTGCTACAATTTCGTCGCCAGCGTGGCTGACATAAAGGGCTGGCACCCGTGCCTGTGAAACTGCGCGCGCAACATAAGGTAAAAACTCAGCTTTTCGTGCCGCGTCCAACCCGGCCATCGGCTCATCCAGAAACAGGATGGCAGGATTAGACGCCAGGGCACGCCCCAAAGCCACACGCCGGGCCTCGCCTCCCGATAATCCGTTTATGTCTCGGTCCAGAAAACCGCCTAAGTCAAGGGCCTCAACTATTGCGTCGAACGAACCAACCTTCCGCCGTTTTGCCCCATAGTTCAGATTGTTTTCGACATTTAGATGCGGAAACAGCCGAGGTTCCTGAAAGACAAATCCAACCAGACGGTCTTCTGGCGGAACGCAAACACCTGGCGCGTCCCAGTCACGACCAGCGAAGGATACGCGCCTCTCACCGCCACCTTGCAAATCCAATCCCGCCAGTGCCCGCAACAGCGTTGTCTTACCGCTACCTGACGGACCAACCAGAGCCGTAACCCCGCTCAATGGAACCGATTCCTCGGCATCCAAATGAAAGGATTGCCCCCGACGCAGCCGGATGCGGAAATCCAGTTGGCTAACCAACCCGAACCCCTCCCCGGCGATTGAACAGATAGACAAAAGTCAAAACGCCAAACGAGAACACCATCAGCCCCAGCGACAACAGATGCGCCGTCGCATAATCCAGCGTCTCAACAGCCGTGAATATCTCAATCGAGATCACCCGCGTTTCGCCGGGAATATTCCCCCCGACCATCAGAACCACGCCAAACTCGCCCACAGTATGGGCAAAGGTCAGTACCGAAGCTGTCAGAAACCCCGACCGCGCCAAAGGCAAAGCCACCGAAAAGAACGCATCCCGCGACGTCGCGCCCAATGTCCGGGCTGCATCCAGCGTTGCGATTGGAACGCTTGAAAATGCCGTCTGCATGGGCTGTACCGCAAATGGCAGCGAATAAACCAGCGACGCAATCACTAGACCCGTAAAGGAAAACGTCAACGTCTCCCCGGTCATCCGCACCCACAGCCCGCCCAAAACCGAATTCGGGCTCAGAAAGATCAACAGATAAAATCCCAAAACTGTCGGCGGCAAAACCAGTGGCAACGTTGTTGCCGCCTCGACCAATGGCCGCAACCGGTTCTGCGTCGTCGCCAACCACCACCCCAGCGGCAGCGCAATGATCATCAGGATCACCGTGGTCAACGCCGCCAGTTGGAACGTCAGCGATATGGCCGGCCAAATCGTCATTCCGGCAAGCTATATCCATTTGCAGTAATGATCGCTCGTGCTCTGTCTTGAAAAAGATACGCCCAGAATGCCTCGGCGGCTTCGTTCCCGTCTGCGCGTGCCATCAATACCGCATCCTGTCGGATCGGGGGATGCCGCCCCTCCATAGATGTTACAAATGGCGCATCAATCAATGGCAACAGCGACTGGGCCACAAAGGCCAGATCCGCATTGCCTGTCACAAACAACGTCGCCACTTGTCCGACGTTCGATACCAGCAGCGGTTGAAAGTCCGCCGTGTTCAGATCCAAACTTTCCATCGAAGATGTCGCCGCCAACCCATATGGCGCGACCATAGGGTCCGCCAATGCCACCCGCTCCCCAGCAAAAGCCTCGGCTGCCAAATCCACATCGATACGATCTCGCGACACCAAAACCAACTCGCCAATGGCATAGGTCCGGCGCGCCGAGGCAATCCCTTGCAGCCGCAACTCACGGGGCCGTTTCTGATCGGCCGCAAGAAATACATCGAACGGCGCACCCGATACTACCTGCGCAAATATCTGACCGGTCGATCCATGGGTCAGGGTCACCTGATGGCCGCTTTCTTCCTCGAAGGCCTCAACAACCGCCTCGGCCGCCGTCAGAAAGTTCGAGGCCACTGCAACCGTTACGTCCCCGGCCCAAGCCAGACGTACAGGTAAAAGCGCCAGCAAAGTTATCAAGATCAGTCGCATCATTGCCCTTTCAGGCCACGAAGCTTGTCGCTTTGCAAGGGGAACAGGCCGCAACCCTCACATCCCCAAGGCAGCATACAAGCCAATTCGAACATTTGCGGATGGTGCCCGAGGCGAGACTCGAACTCGCACGCCCGTGAAGGCGGGGGATTTTGAATCCCCTGCGTCTACCATTCCGCCACTCGGGCACTAAGCGCTCTCTTAGCGTCCTTCTGCGGCAACGAAAAGCCCCTAAAGTCGATCCGTGCCAAAGGTGTCGCAGTCTCTCAAATCACCGCTTTCAAACCCGGTGGTAAACCACCGCTGACGCTGCTCTGATGTGCCATGGGTAAAGGTATGCGGCTGCGGCACCCGCCCTGCATTCTTTTGCAAGGTATCATCTCCTATCTGGCGGGCTGCATTCATGGCTTCGGCAACATCCCCACGCTCCAAAGAACCAAATTTGGCCTGTGCCTCGCGCGCCCAGATGCCGGAAAAGCAATCTGCCTGAAGCTCAATACGAACCGAAATCTCGTTGGATTCTGCCTGACTGACTTGCGCGCGAACCTTGTTGGCCTGACTCAATACACCCAACTCATTTTGAACATGATGAGCAATTTCATGGGCAACCACATAGGCTGCCGCGAAATCACCACCCGCTCCCAGCCGTTGCTCAAGCGTGGTGAAAAAAGAGGTGTCCAGATACGCCTTCTTGTCCGCCGGGCAGTAAAACGGCCCTGTCGCCCCCGGGGCACCACCGCAGGGGCTTTGCGTCACGCCTTTGAACAGCACCAGTGTCGCCGGCCGATATGTTTCACCCACTTGTGCACGAAATATATCTGCCCAAACCTCTTCCGTGTCCGCCAATGTCACAGACACGAATTGCCCGGCACGTTCGTCTGCTGGTGTTAACTCAACTGATTGCACCGAGCCACTCGCGCCTTGACCAGTGCCTTGCAACAAAGGTGTCACATCGACGCCAAAGAAATATCCGATGCCCAGAATGACCAGAACCCCCACCAGCCCGATCTGGCCGCCCGCGCCTGCGCGACCGCGTCGGCGTCTGTCTTCAATGTTTCGGCTGCCCCGCCGTCCGCGCCATTTCATGTCACCCGTGCTCCTTACCTCGTCACAATATTCACGATAATTGCACGCCCTCGCCCTTGACGACAACGCCTCCCCTATGGCCTAGCTCGACAAAAATAACGAGCATATCGATGATCAAGCGCCTATACGACTGGACACTATCGCTGGCAGGGCATCCGCGCGCGCTTTGGGCGCTGGCTCTGGTTGCATTTGTGGAAAGCTCGTTCTTTCCAATTCCGCCGGATGTTCTGCTCATTCCGATGATCATTGCCGCCCCGTCACGGGCTTGGCTCATCGCGCTTGTGGCAACCATTGCTTCGGTGCTTGGCGGTCTGTTCGGCTATTTTATCGGTGCCGCCCTCTTTGATACCATCGGTCAGGCGATCTTCGATTTCTATGGCAAGGCTGAAGCCGTCGAAGGTTTCAATCAACGCTTCAATGACTACGGAGCCTGGGCGGTTCTGATCGCCGGGGTGACGCCTTTTCCCTATAAAGTCATCACGATCATGTCAGGCTGGACGTCTCTCAGCTTGCCAGTCTTCATAATCTCCTCAATCGTGGCCCGGGGCTTGCGCTTCTTTCTAGTGGCATGGCTCCTGTGGAAGTTCGGCGCCCCAATCCGGGATTTCATCGAGAAGTTTCTGGGGCTCCTGTTTACCCTGTTCGTCGTTCTCTTAGTCGGCGGATTTTATATGCTGAGGTATCTATGACCCGACGCAATCTCATGCTCCTGGCTGCTGGCGGTTCGCTGGCGCTTCTCACTGGTGCCTATATCTTCCAGTCCCTTGGATATGCTCCGTGCAAACTATGCCTCTATCAACGTTGGCCCCATGCAACGGCTGTCGTCATAGGCGGGTTGGTTCTGGCGACGGGCCCGTTTCTGGTCTGGGGCGTCTTGGGGCTGCTGTCAGCTTTGGCAACCGCAGGTCTGGGTGTTTATCACAGCGGCGTCGAGTTTGGCTGGTGGGAAGGCCCCTCCACCTGCACTGGCGGTGGCACCTCGCTGGATGCGCTCAGTGGCGACCAACTTCTGTCTATCGACGTTCCGGTCGATATCGTGATGTGCGACGAAGTCGCCTGGGCGTTGGCGGGCATCTCCATGGCGGGCTGGAACGCTATATTCTCGCTCCTCCTTGCCGCTCTCTGGTTCAAAGCTCTGAAATCCATCTGACCAGCATCGCATTTTGCGATCATTATTGGCCCCAAAATATCCTCGCCGAAGGCAGCGGGCGATAGCCCGCCCCCGGATTTCGTGTGGAAATCCGGTTACCCAGGCCTTAACGAAACCCTACACAGGCGTTCGGGTCCACCGACGTAATACCGACGCGATACAGACAGGTCGAAATTCGCACCGAAATCAGTTCAAATCGAACTCTCCGGTCACGTTTCGCCATTCCCCCGGCGCGATCATTTTACGGTGCACAAAGCGCACCGAATGTAGCGGACCATCCAGTTTTTCCTGCCAGAACTCTATGAATTTGAACAGCTTAGGATGATCCGGTGCCAGGTCGTACTCCTGCCAGACGAATGTATTCAGCACCGATTGAAAGTCCGGCATTCGATAGAAAAACTCTGCCGTCGTCAGCCCGTAGCCTTTCAACATCATTTCGATCTCAGAATGGCTCATTTTAACCTGCCTTTCTTGCCCCAATAAAATTGAGCCACAAAAAGGATTACTTTTCAATGAAAACAATGTGTTATCAAGGTGGCAAACTGGCTGCTAAAAAGGTGCTTCAAGCCCCATTGCACCTAGGTCTAGCGGTCTGATAGAAGGTTACTAACCAAATCTAGACGGTCTCAACTATAAGCGAGCAAATCGTGACCGATACGCCAGAACCACCTGAAATTACTGACGAAAACACACCCGAAGGCCCCCGCCATGACGGCCCGACAATCTCCATTGCAGACGAGATGCGCTCCAGCTATCTCGACTACGCCATGTCCGTCATCGTCTCCCGCGCCATCCCCGATCTGCGCGACGGCCTGAAGCCTGTTCATCGCCGAATTCTTTATTCGATGTATGAAACCAGCAACACTGCCGACAAGTCCTATCGCAAGTCCGCCCGCCCCGTGGGTGACACCATGGGGAAATACCACCCCCACGGTGATGGCGCGATCTACGACGCCCTTGTGCGTATGGCCCAACCGTTCTCGATGTCCTTGCCCTTGCTCGACGGGCAAGGAAATTTCGGTTCAATGGACGGCGATAACCCGGCCGCCATGCGTTACACCGAGGTTCGGATGCAGAAAGTCGCTGACTTTGTGCTGGCCGACATCGACAAGGATACCGTTGATTTTCAAGACAATTACGACGGCAAAGACCAGGAACCCATTGTCCTGCCGTCGCGGTTTCCGAACATGCTGGTCAATGGTGCTGGCGGCATCGCCGTCGGCATGGCCACCAATATTCCACCGCATAATCTCGGCGAAGTCATCGACGGCACGCTGGCCTTAATCGATAACCCGGATCTGTCGTCCGAAAACCTAATGGAATACATCCCGGCCCCGGATTTCCCCACGGGCGGTATCATTCTGGGTCGTTCCGGTGCCCGCAAAGCCTATCTCGAAGGCCGTGGCAGCGTCATCATGCGCGCCAAAACCCGGATCGAAGAGATCCGCAAAGACCGCTATGCCATTGTTCTGGATGAAATTCCCTATCAGGTGAACAAGTCTTCGATGATCGAAAAGATCGCCGAACTGGTTCGTGATAAACGACTTGAAGGCATCAGCGGTATTCAGGACGAAAGCGACCGTGTCGGCGTGCGTGTTGTGATCGAACTGAAACGCGATGCGACACCCGACGTCGTGCTGAACCAGCTATTCCGCTTTTCGGCCATGCAAACCTCGTTTGGTTGCAACATGCTTGCACTGAATGGTGGACGCCCGGAAACGCTGACTCTTCGCGATTTCTTGACCAATTTCATCACCTTCCGCGAAGAAGTTGTTGCGCGGCGTACAGCCTATGAGCTGCGAAAAGCCCGCGAACGCAGCCATATCCTCTGTGGTCTGGCAGTTGCGGTGTCTAACGTTGACGAGGTGGTCGCCACTATCCGGTCATCCGCCGACGCCCCCGAAGCTCGTAAACGCTTGATGGAGCGCCGCTGGCCCGCCTCAGACATTGCAGCCTATATCCGCCTGATCGACGACCCGTCCCATACGATGAACGATGACGGCACCTATTTCCTCAGCGAAACCCAGGCCCGTGCCATTTTGGAACTCCGCTTGCAACGCCTGACACAAATCGGCGTCAAGGAAGTTACGGACGAGCTGGAAGAGCTGGCTGCCAAGATCAAGGATTACCTTGATATATTGGGCTCTCGCGAACGGATCATGTCGATTATTTCGACTGAGCTGCAAGACGTGAAAGATCAGTTTGCTGTCCCTCGTCGCACAGAAATCGTCGATTGGTCTGGCGACATGGACGACGAGGACCTGATCGAACGTGAAGACATGGTCGTAACGGTGACTCAGTCGGGTTACATCAAACGAACCCCGCTGGCCGACTTCCGCGCCCAAAAGCGCGGCGGCAAGGGTCTTTCCGGTGGCACGATGAAGGACGACGATGTCGTCACCAATCTTTTTGTCGCCAACACCCACACGCAGCTGCTGTTCTTTACGACCGACGGCATGGCCTACAAGCTGAAGACTTGGCGCCTGCCCCTTGGTGGACGAACGTCCAAAGGCAAGGCTATCGTCAAAACTCTGCCAATCCCTACAGGGGTTTCCATCGCGGCCATGATGCCGGTGGACCGGGATGAAGATGAATGGGACGAACTACAGATCGTCTTTGCAACCGCGACAGGCGACGTGCGGTGCAACGCGCTCAGCGATTTCACCAACGTGAAATCCAACGGCAAAATTGCTATGAAGCTGCCCGAGGGCGTGACATTGGTGAATGCCCGTATCGCATCGGAAGAAGACGACGTGATGTTGATCACGTCTTCGGGCCGTGCCATCCGCTTCTCAACCACTGCTGTACGCGTCTTCAAAGGCCGCGATTCAACCGGCGTTCGGGGTATTAAACTTTCTGAAGGGGACACGGTCGTATCCATGTCCGTCATCCGGCATTTCGAGGCGACGCCAGAAGAACGCGCCGGATACCTGAAAATGCGCCGTGCCGCCGAAGGGGTTGCGGACGATGGCGAAGGTGGTGACGAGGAAGAAGAAATTGCGGGTGCCATCAGCCCCGAGCGATTTGAAGAGATGCGTGCAGCCGAGGATCTGATCCTGACGATTTCAGCCAAAGGCTCGGGCAAACTGTCATCCAGCCATGACTACCCCGTTCGCGGGCGCGGCGGCCAGGGTGTTCGGGCCATGGATGCGGCAATGCGCGGCGGTGGCCTGGTTGCAAGTTTCCCGGTCGAAACCAGTGATCAGATTATGTTGGCCACAACGACAGGCCAGTCAATCCGGGTGCCGGTACAAGGGATTTCGTTCCGGTCGCGAGGCGCTGGTGGGGTAAAGGTTTTCAATACCTCCGAAGGTGAAGAAGTGGTTTCCGTGGCTTGGATCGCCGAGCAAGAAGAGGATGAAGTGAACTCTGACACTCCGGAACAGCCAGAATCCGAGTAAATGCAAAAAATTGGGCGGTTGTGGCCGGAATCTTAACCGGAACCGCCCAAATCTTAACGAAGGTTAACGTATTTACCAGTTAACCATTTATTAAGATTGAACTTTTCTTTAAATTGTATCTTTGTCATAAAACTCATGGGCGGCGGCAGTTGCGCTTGGTCGGAGTGAGTTCATGTTTAAGAGTGTAGTGTTAACCTTGGCCCTTTTTGCGGCTTCCCCGGTGTTGGCTCAATCAAGTCTCGGCATACAGGGGGCAGAGCTTCGCTTCGGAGCACTACAGGACGAAGATGGGAACGCTCAATCCGACTTCCGCCTTGGATTGGATGTGGCAATCACCTCAGCACACGGTTTCCAAGGAGACGTAATCCTTTCGGACACAGATTATGGCCTCATTGGTCAGCTGGGCGCACATTTATACATGGACCCGGTTGCCAACCAGAAATACGGAGTTTTCGCGACCTTGGCTGACGTTGATGGCCGCACGATGTCTTGGGCGGCTCTAGGTGTCGAAGGAATGCTGGCACTGAATTCGTCAACCACAATCCAGATACAGACCGGCATGGGGATAAGTGATGTAAACGGGTTGGACTTTATTTTTGCAGGGATTTCAAGTGTGCACGCGATATCGTCCACAGCCGAGATCGAAGGGTCTCTTGATCTGGTTGAGTTTGACGAGGCCGGATTCCAAGCCATCGCTTACGATATCGGATTGTCTGCACGCTATAGTCCTTCAGGGGCTCCCTGGGGCATTTATGGAAACCTGACGCAAAGTGGGCTGACCGGCGCAAGTGGAGCGCCCGGAGAAACGCGTCTTGGACTCGGCATAAGCTGGTCTCTTGGTGCATCCGGCGGAGTCAGCCCAACCACACGACAGTTTCGCTCGACCGACCCTGTTGCTTCGTTGGTCCGGCGCGATCTGTGGTAGCAGCCTTAGTCCGGCCCAAGTTCCGCCTCATAACTGCCTGAATTGTAAAGCAGACCGGTTCGGGTCGCCTATCTGCTAGGCGATTTGGTAATCTGGGTGTCGAGTATTACGGGTATAGTGCGCCCGAAAAATAGGGGACATTCATCATGCGGACGGCTGCCGCGAAGATCTTTCATCAATCCATTTCCGGACATTCACTTGTACGCCTACTGATCGTCTCATACTTTATGGCGCTATCAGTTGGCTTTATTGCTGGCACCGATGTAAGCGTGCTGGCCGCTCCGATTTTTCCAGCGCCCTTTGATCACATTCTGACCAGCGCAATTGTATTTTCTTTGGCTCTAATGATCCTGATCGGTCGGCAGCGTCGACTGGCGGCGCTGGTTCTTGCAGTGATGCTTTTTTGGGCCAGCTACGTAATAATGCTCTCAAATTCTTTGGCACATGATCTTGACGCGTTCTGGCGGGACCTGGCCCTTATTGGTGCTCTCATTCTGACCTATTCAGGCAACGAAACTATTAATGAGACAAGCTCCGAAACTGATGACGCCGCTATGTTTCAACATCTAGCCAGTGCGAGCGAAACAACTGACCTTGATGGACTACAATCCAGTCACAACGAAGGGTTTGAACCGGTTGCAAATCAAACGACGGCCAGACGTAAATCAATAAAAAACCAGTTTCGCGAAGATTTCGATATGGTTCGCATCTCTTAGTCTCTTTTAAACACATCGGTTTGGGGCTACATCGCCCCACATGAGCGAAAAGAAACTTCACATCATTGGTGGCGGGTTGGCTGGCAGCGAAGCTGCCTGGCAGGCGGCCAATCGCGGCGTTTCCGTAGTATTGCACGAGATGCGCCCCAGCGTCGAAACCTTCGCTCACAAAACCGGCGATCTTGCTGAAATGGTTTGCTCAAATTCATTTCGCTCTGATGACTCCGAACAGAATGCGGTTGGTCTCTTACATTGGGAAATGCGTGCGGCTGGTGGGTTGATCATGGAGATGGGCGACCGTCATAAACTTCCCGCAGGCGGAGCGTTGGCGGTTGACCGTGAAGCTTTTGCAAAATCCGTAACCGAAAGACTTCAGGCGCATCCGAATGTCGCGATTGAGCTTGGGGAGATCAGCGAGCTTCCTAACGAGGGGCAATGGATAATTGCGACTGGACCACTGACAAGCGGATCTCTTGCTGCGTCTATTCAGAACGAAACCGGTCAGGATGCCTTGGCATTCTTCGATGCAATCGCACCTATTGTTTACGCCGACAGTATCGACATGAATCTTGCCTGGCGGCAGTCCCGCTATGACAAGGGCGACACCGAGGAAGAACGGACAGCCTACATCAATTGCCCCATGGACAAGGACCAATACGAGGCATTCATTGACGCGTTGATTGCTTCGGACAAAACTGAATTCAAAGCTGGCGAAACCGCGGGGTATTTCGACGGATGCCTTCCAATCGAGGTCATGGCTGATCGCGGCCGCGAAACTCTTAGGTTTGGACCGATGAAGCCGGTTGGGTTGACCAATCCACACGACCCCGACAACAAATCCTATGCTGTGGTTCAGCTCAGACGCGATAACGCCCTTGGTACCCTTTACAATATCGTCGGATTTCAGACGAAAATGAAATACCAAGCGCAAACCGACGTTTTCAAAATGATCCCAGGCCTTCAGGACGCTTCATTTGCCAGACTTGGCGGCATTCACCGGAATACATTCTTGAACAGTCCCAGGCTGCTTGATGCAGAAATGCGACTTAAGACCAAACCGAACATTCGGTTTGCCGGTCAGATTACAGGAGTCGAGGGCTATGTTGAAAGTGCAGCAATGGGTTTGCTGGCAGGTCAGCTTGCCGCAGCGGAATTGAGCGGAACATCGCTTCCACCCGTGCCAAACGTCACTGCAATTGGTGCTTTGATCCATCATATCACCGGTGGAGCCGACGCGAAAACATTTCAACCAATGAACGTCAACTTTGGTCTCTTCCCGGCCATCGATGCAAAAGGCGGCCGGCGTGGGCGACGCGAACGCTACAAAGCCTATACAGATCGCGCCAAGGCCGATTGGCTGGACTGGATAAAAGCATGTGGCGGCACGCCCATTGCCGCAGAGTAAAACGAAGCGCCTGTATCAATCACATAGTTCCAATCTCTTTTTTGTCGCGTCGCGAATTTCCATGACGTAACATCGAGGGATGTCAGGCAAATCACCAAGCGCCGATCTTTGGACTTCCCACTCGACTGAAGAAATCCAAGAGATCTATTCGAACTGGGCCAGCGAATACGATTCCGACGTTGCGGAATGGGGGTATGCGACCCCTGCCCGTATTGCTCTCGCTCTTCGTCAATCTGGTGCAAACGTCGAAAAGCCCGTGCTGGATTTCGGATGTGGAACCGGCCTTTCCGGTATCGCTCTGAAATCAGTTGGGTTTGATGTTATCGATGGAACCGACATTTCGGATGAAATGCTCGCTCTCGCAGAACAGAAAGGTGTTTATCGCCAAGTTTGGGTGTCTGAACCGGGTACACTCGGTCACATCAAGCGTGGTGATTATCCCATCATCACCGCGACCGGGGTCATTAGTTTAGGTGCCGCACCGCCAGAAACCCTAGACTTGCTATTAGATGTACTCGCACCAGGGGGCTTGCTTGCCTTCAGTTTTAACGACGCCACGCTGGCTGACCGTAGTTACACTGACCGATTGGATATTGCCTTGCTGGCGCCTGACACTGAACTTGTGTTTGAAGAACTAGGTCCGCATTTACCCGCCAAGAACATGCAATCCGCGGTGTATGTATTACACAAAGCGTGAGAACGCGCTTCGCCCCTTCGCCGACCGGCCCACTACACATTGGCCACGCGTTTTCGGCCCTCCTCAATTTTCAAGCCGTCCAGAATGGCTCGGGAGAATTCCTTCTACGGATAGAAGACATTGATCAGACGCGTTCACGGAAAAGCTGGGAATCGCAGATTTTCCGTGATTTGGAATGGCTCGGATTGTCTTGGACAAAACCAGTGATGCGGCAATCGGAGCGGATAGAGTGTTATCAAAACGCCTTGCAGTCGCTTTGGGCACGGGGCCTTCTTTATCCCTGCTCCTGCAAACGAAAAGACATCCTTTCGGCTGCAAGTGCCGCAAACGAAGGCACTCCGTTATCTGGACCAGACGGAACGGTTTATCCCGGCACTTGTCGATCTAAGGATCCTCATTCAACGGCCTTGCCTCAAGGCGCAGCATTGCGGTTGAATATCGAAGCGGCCTTTGAAGCAATTGCCGATCCAGCGACTTTGGCTTTCCAAGAAGAAGGAGCTGGACCCAACCAAGAGACTGGTGCTGTATCAATGGATAAAGATCAGGCCGTTACCGAAATTGGCGACATTGTCCTTGCCCGTCGAGACTTTGGAACGTCCTATCATCTCTCAGTTGTTGTGGACGATGCGGCACAAGAAATTACGAACATCATTCGCGGTCAGGACCTTTTCCAGGCGACCCATATTCACGTATTGCTACAGCGTCTCTTGTCATTGCCGACACCGATTTATCGGCACCACAGGCTGATCAGGGATGAAAACGGAAAACGCCTGGCCAAAAGAGATGATGCACGGTCCATTGATAGCTATCGTCAGAGCGGAGCATCAGCTGCCCACATCCGCGAACTGATTGGATTGTGATCGATCCTTTTAATGATTTGCGCGCTGCCTAAATGGATTGCGGTGATTGCAACTCAACTTCGTTTCCTGTCTCAACGCCGGTGTAAAAACACGAAACTCGGTTCGTGTGGCAAGCCGGGCCAACTTGGCGCACAATTGCCAATAGGCAATCCCGATCACAATCAACACGAAGCGCTTCCAGTGCCTGTGTATGACCCGACGTCTCGCCCTTGACCCAATATTGCTGTCGAGATCTTGACCAATAGGTCATCTTTCCGGTCTCCAATGTGCGTGCGACGGCGTCGGAATTCATCCATGCCATCATCAGGACCTCATTGGTCTTGGAATCCTGTGCAATAACAGGAATTAACCCGTCTGAATTATAGTCCAGAGTTCCCGGATCAAATGACATGGCCCTGTCCTTTTCAATCGACATTGAAGCCTCTATTTAAGTGCGAAGAACGTCGAAGGAAAGTGATGCCAGATACTGATCTCATAAAGCTCTATTCTGGGCGTATCCTTGAATTGGCATCGGATATTCCTTTGAGTGAACCACTTGCATCACCAATGGCAACCGTAAAACGGCGTTCACCGCTCTGCGGCTCAACTGTGACTGTCGATGTCGTGGTTACAGAAGGCAAAATCACTGAGTATGGTCAGGATGTTAAAGCGTGCGCACTGGGACAGGCTTCTGCATCCATCTTCGCGCGCCATGTCATCGGACGCACACAATCCGAAATTGTCACGGCAAGGGATCAACTCAAAGCTATGCTGGTCAATGACGGACCTGTTCCTGATCTGCCATTCAATGACTTTGAAACGCTTCTTCCAGCACGCGACTTCAAAAACCGACATGCTTCCATATTGCTGGCCCTCGAAGCAACCGTGGATGCTTTTGGCGAAATTGAATCCCGAACTTCTTACGGTTAGAACATTTCCGGTTATCTATTGATGCTCAAAAAAAAACGCCGCACATCATTTTCGATGGCGGCGTTAGTGGCGTATCTGGTGGGGAAACCGACCAACCCCCGGACAAGGGGTTTATCGACGGGACAATGTCTACGCATCAAAGTTGGGGACAGAATGCGTGGTCGGAAATCCAGATCGCAGGCAGAATGAATTCTTAACTAAATCCGGGCAAAGTCAGAACGACAACAAAGATCGAAACAAGCGCAACTGCACCAGCAAAATCCAGAACGAGAGTCCCGGAATTACGCAAAATAGTTTCTTTCAATTCGGTCATTGAAGTGTTCCTTCATTTGGGATCAGGCAGCGGGCGGGCTGCGTTGTTGCCTATTTGTTCTCAAATTCCCCACGAGATGTAAAGAACTTTTTGAGAACATATGTGAACAAAATGATCACACTCCGTCTAACCAATTGAAATCATTCGAATAGCGCGATCTTGCTCCAACAGCCAAAGAAGAACCCGGGCGGCTTTCCCGCGTTTGGATGTAAGTTCAGGGTCGCGTGATATTAGTAGTCGTGCATCTTTGTGTGCCTTTGCCATAAGCGAAGTCTGCGATTTCAAATCCCCAATCCGAAATTCCGGCAGTCCTGACTGAACAGTTCCCAGTACGTCACCAGCTCCTCTCATTGCCAAGTCTTCTTCTGCAATTCGAAATCCGTCTTCTGTTTCCCTCAACACTTCCAATCGTCGTCGCGCGGTTTCCGAAAGCGGAGACTTATACATAAGCAAGCATGTCGATTGATCTTTTCCGCGCCCGACCCTTCCACGAAGTTGATGGATCTGGGCAAGCCCAAAACTTTCTGCGTGCTCAATAACCATGATTGATGCATTCGGGACGTCGACGCCGACTTCAATGACAGTCGTCGCCACAAGAATTTTGCAATCGCCCGCTATAAACCTGTTCATCGCAAGGTCTTTTTCACCAGATGGCAATTGGCCGTGAACCAACCCAACCGTTTCTTCGCCAAAACGCGCCCGAAGCGCTGCAAACCGCTTTTCTGCAGCCGCTAAGTCAGAAACTTCACTTTCATCAACTAACGGGCAGACCCAGTAGATTTGACGTTGGTCTGCAAGCGCATGCGCCAAGTGGTCCACCACCTCGTCTATGCGTTCGGCAGAAATCAATGCGGTTTTCACGGGTGAACGACCCGGAGGCTTTTCATCCAATACCGAAACATCCAGATCGCCATATTGTGCCAGGTTTAGTGACCGCGGAATGGGAGTTGCCGTCATCACTAGGATATCAGTATGCGCACCCTTTTCACCCAACATCTTTCTCTGCGCGACACCAAAGCGATGCTGTTCGTCGATTATTGCCAACCTAAGATCCTGAAACTCAACATCTTTTTGAAATAGCGCGTGTGTGCCAAGCAGAATGTTTATTTGTCCGTTTGCAAGCGCTTTCAGCTTGGAAACACGCTCAGCGCCCTTATCCCGTCCCGTCAGAATGTCGACGCGCAATTCCGTAGAGCGGGTTAATTCACGGACGGTCGCAAGGTGTTGTCGGGCAAGTATTTCGGTTGGGGCCATCATTATCGCCTGACCGCCTGCCTCGGCTGCCGTTACAAGACTGATCGCCGCAACCAATGTCTTGCCTGAACCAACATCGCCCTGCAGCAGCCTGTTCATCCTATGCCGATCAGCCATGTCGGACTGGATTTCCGAAATCGCTCTGGATTGAGCTGCCGTGGGATCGTAGGGGATATTGGAATAGACGATGCTTTGGAGTTTCCCCGATCCAGTTGTACTGCGGCCTTCTCTGACCCGTCTGTTGCTCCGAGCCAATGCCAGCGTAAGCTGATGCGCAAAGAATTCGTCGTAAGCCAGCCGGCTGCGTGACGGTGAAGTGGGCAATAGGTCTGCCGTTTCTTCGGGCGCGTGGACTTTGGTTATGGCTTGCGACCAAGTTGGCCAGCTCTCGGCTGCCAGGACTGACGGTTCGATCCACTCACCCAAGTCTGCAATTAACTCGACCGATCCACGCACCGCCTTTGTCATGACCTTTTGTGAAATACCTTGAGTCAGTGGATACACAGGTTCAAACAGCGGAAGTTCGCTTTCCTCGCCGAGACGAATAATGTGATCCGGGTGGACCATTTGTAGAATATTATCAAAGGCTTCCAGTCTTCCCGATACAACACGATCTTCGCTTATTGGAAGCTGCCGTTGCAGCCAATCTTCACGGGCGTGAAAAAAGACCAACTGAAATGACGTTTCCGTATCTGAAACATCTACGCGATAGGGTCTGCCTTTTTGCCGCGCGGGAATATGCCGTTCGACCTTTACCGAAACAGTAACAGTTTCAGGCAGCACCGCATCAGCAACGGTTCTGCGGCGTCGGCGATCAATTCCCGATACGGGCAACGTCAGCAACAAATCTTTTGGGGTTCTGACCCTAAGATTATCAAGCAATTTCGCTGTTTTTGGCCCAACGCCGGGCAATTTCTCCAACGTTGAAAACAAGCGGAATAATATCTCCGGACGTCCTGTCATAACCCTTCAATCAATCTGAGCCATCCTTCTTCATCGATAGTCTCAATGCCCAGTTCGACGGCCTTTTTCGCCTTCGATCCGGCGCCGGGGCCGGCGACCACAAGGTCAGTGCGAGATGACACAGAGCTTGAAACTTTTGCCCCCAAAACTTCGGCACGAGATTTTGCTTCAGCCCGAGACATTTTTTCCAAAGTGCCCGTGAAAACAATTACTTTTCCCGAAACCGGGCTATCAGAGCCGATGGTTTGTTCGGCGTCTTGAACATCCAGATGTTCCAAAAGGCGATCGATAAAAGCACGTTCGGATGGTTGCTGCAACGCCGTGACAAATGACGCCGCCATAATTTGCCCAACGCCATCGACCGACAACAGCGCTTCCCAGTCTTCGCCTTCACCAATTTCTGTTTTGTCGACTGAAGATATCAAGTTTGACCAAGACCCGAAATGATTGGCCAGAAGTGCACCCGCGCTTTCCCCGACATGTCGAATTCCAAGCGCAAAGATCAGCTTTTTCAGCGGGACATTTGATTTTTCACGGATAGCAGCAAAAAGCTTGTTGGCTGACTTTTCGCCCCATCCTTCTTTGTTGCTAAGTCTATTTTCACCTGTTCCGAACTTTGCTTCCAATTGAAAAATGTCAGCCGGCTCTTTAATCCAACCATCGCCATAAAACTGCTCGACCTGTTTGGCACCAAGCCCATCAATGTCAAAGGCTGAGCGTGAAACAAAATGCCGTAGTTTCTCAACGGCTTGTGCCGGGCATATCAATCCACCCGAGCAACGCCTGACTGCGTCACCGGGCTCGCGAAATGCTTCGGATTGGCATTCCGGGCAGATGCGTGGAAACTCATACTTCTGCGAGTCGGCTGGCCGTTTCGAGAGGTCGATATCCTTCACCTTGGGAATGACATCGCCAGCACGATAGACCTGAACCCAATCGCCAATTCTAATATCGTTGCCACCTCTAATTGGCTCGCCTTTTGAGTTTTTTCCTTCGATATAGTCTTCGTTGTGTAGCGTTGCATTCGAGACCACAACGCCACCAACTGTTACTGGTTGCAGCCGAGCGACAGGACTTAGGGCGCCTGTGCGCCCAACCTGAATGTCGATTTCCAACAGTCGTGTCCAAGCCAATTCCGCCGGAAACTTATGCGCCGTTGCCCATCTTGGCGTCGTCGATCGGAACCCCAGTCTCGACTGCAATTCAAGATCATTGACCTTGTACACTACGCCATCAATGTCATAATTCAGCGATGCTCGTTGCTCTTCAATTAGAGAATAGTGTTGAATGAGGTCATCAGTGGATTGACAAATTTTTGTGAGCGGGTTGGTAGAAAACCCCAACTGGCTCAAAAAATCGAGTGCTTCTTTCTGGGTCTTGCCGAGTGGTGCACTTATACTGCCCCAAGCATAGGCAAAGAACTTCAATGGCCGCGATGCTGTGACGCTCGGATCCAGTTGTCGCAAAGAACCGGCCGCGGCATTTCGCGGATTTGCGAAAACCTTCTCATGCAGTTCCTTTTGCCGCTGATTGAGTCTGCCGAAGTCATCGTGACTCATGTAAACTTCGCCTCGAACTTCAAGTAAGTCGGGGGCGCCGCTAATGGATTTGGGAACGTCTTCGATTGATCGGGCATTGGCAGTGACATTCTCGCCGATCGATCCAACGCCGCGCGTGGCCGCGTGCTGAAGTTTGCCGCTCTCGTATCGAAGGGAAAGCGACAAACCATCGATCTTCGGTTCGGCAGTAAATGTCAGCGTGTCTACGCCACTCAGGCCCAGGAATTTCCGAATTGATACGTTAAAATCTTCTACATCTTCTTTTGAAAACGCGTTGCTTAGCGATAGCATTGGGACAGAATGGGCGATTTTCTGAAATCCCGAAGTAGGTGCAGAGCCAACAACATCGCTTGGAGAGTTTTTGGATTTCAGATCAGGAAACCGAAGTTCAATCTCGGAATTCCGCTTTTTTAGCCTGTCAAATTCGGCATCTGTAATTTCGGGATCGTCGTCTTGAAAATATTTGGCGTTGGCGTTCTCAATTTTCTTCGACAAGCGGGCCAGTTCAGAAACCGCCTGATCAACCGAAAGTTCACCGACTGGGATATCATCTGGCATTCGTAGCCTCCCCGAATTCACCTTCCATGGATAAATTCGGGGCGACCTAAGGTCCAGTGGTTCTAATGAATTCTACTTTACGCTGTAACCGCCAAAGGTTCGCGATCGGCGCTAAGCGGTTGAGGGTCGCGTAAAACATATCCCCTACCCCACACTGTCTCGATATAATTATCGCCGTCCGTTGCTTCGCTTAGTTTCTTTCGAAGTTTACAGATAAACACGTCGATGATCTTCAATTCAGGTTCGTCCATTCCACCATACAAGTGATTTAGGAACATTTCTTTAGTCAAAGTTGTTCCTTTACGCAGCGAAAGCAATTCCAACATTTGGTATTCTTTGCCCGTCAGGTGCACGGCCCTGTCCTCTGCTTCGACGGTCTTGGCGTCAAGATTGACAGAAACTTTTCCTGTTTTGATTATTGATTGGGCATGGCCCTTAGATCTTCGAATAATTGCATGAATTCGCGCAACAAGTTCCTCGCGATGAAATGGCTGGGTTAGATAGTCGTCGGCCCCGAATCCAAATCCCTTGATTTTATCTTCAGTTTCGTCCGATCCTGTAAGAATTAGAATTGGGGTCTCGACCCGAGACAATCTAAGTTTACGCAACACCTCGTGACCGTCCATATCCGGCAAATTAAGGTCCAGTAGAATCAGGTCGTAGTCATACAGCTTTGCAAGATCGACACCCTCCTCACCAAGATCGGTAGCATAAACATTTAGGTTCGCGTGGGTCAGCATCATTTCAATGCTACGCGACGTCGTCGGATCGTCTTCAACCAGTAGAATGCGCATTTAGCATCTCCGCAGTCACCCCTTCACGATTCTTAATGTGGCGTTCATTGGTTAATTGCCAGTTACCAAATCCACCAATTATCAAAACAACCTACGGTTGTCTATAGCGCTGTAAAGATGTTGCTTTTAGTGCAGCATCTCCATGCCGCTCAACCAAATATTGCCATTCGCAAAATTCATCATCCGAAATTCTATACATTTTCAGGGCGTCTTCACGTGAAATTAGGCCACCTAGAACAGCCTTAACAACCGCGGCCTTGCGACTGGCAACCCACCGTCTGGTATGCTGATCTGGCAAGTCGGCGCGTGTCATCACCGTTCCATCGGGCAAAGTAACCGCACGTGGACCATCCACCTTTTTCAGATACATGTGCTGCCCTTCCTCACTGCGCTCTTCTGGTCAATCTGAACCACCAGCCTTAATCACTTGTGAAAGTGGCTCTTGTTACTGGTTTGAATTTTCTTATATTCCGTCAGATCTTCTTAATGTTTCTTCGGACGTTCAATCATGGCGCTTGATAACGGTTCATTGCTGAACTCACTCGGCTTCCCAAAGCCCCCTGCGGAAACACGCGTTGTTGTCGCCATGTCTGGTGGTGTCGACAGTTCAGTGGTCGCTGCGATGCTGGCGTCCGAGGGATATGATGTAGTCGGTGTAACGCTTCAATTGTACGATCACGGTGCGGCACTTGCCAAAAAAGGCGCGTGCTGCGCAGGGATAGACATTCACGACGCGCGACGAGTTGCGGAAGACATGGGGTTTCCTCATTACGTGCTTGATTACGAGAATATATTTCGGGATGCAGTCATTGACGAGTTCGCTGACAGTTATCTGGCGGGCGCTACGCCGGTGCCCTGCATCCGATGTAATGAACGCGTGAAATTCAAGGATCTATTGGAAACTGCCAAAGACCTTGAAGCAGATTGCATGGCTACTGGTCACTACATTCAAAGAAAAATTGGAAGCAACGGCGCAGAGCTGCATATGGCTGCGGACTCTAAGCGCGATCAAAGCTATTTTCTTTTCTCTACGACCAATGAGCAATTAGATTTTTTGCGTTTCCCACTCGGGCATCTGGTTTCCAAAGCTGAAACGCGCGAGCTTGCAGCGCACTATGGATTGGTTGTGGCAGACAAACCTGATAGTCAGGACATCTGCTTTGTACCTGATGGCAATTATGCTGGTGTTATTGAGAAACTCCGGCCCGGTGCCGCCGAACCCGGCGACATCGTCGATGTCGAGGGCAGCGTTTTGGGCACTCACAGCGGCGTTATTCACTACACCATCGGACAACGACGTGGCCTTGGGATTGGTGGACTGGAAAACCCGCTTTATGTGGTCCGCCTGGATGTCGAGAACCATCGTGTCGTAGTTGGTCCAAAAGATTTGCTTTCGACGCGAATTGTACCAGTTCGCGAGATCAACTGGCTTGGCAATACCCCTATGAAATCTCAAGAGACGTGGTTCATTTCGGTGAAGGTCCGTTCAACCCGTCCTCCGCTGGACGCAATACTGCGGCCCATCTCAGAGACCGAAGCCGAAATTGAACTGCTTACTCCGGAAGAAGGTGTTTCGCCGGGTCAGGCCTGTGTGTTCTATGAAACCGAAGGATCACGGGTACTAGGCGGTGGTTGGATTTGGCGCGGAAGCTAGGCAAATCAGTCTAACTGTTTGAAATGTCAGCTTTGTTAGGTCCCAGTTTTCGATCCTTGTGACTGATGACGTTCCAAAAATTCCAGGACAGAACGGGCCGCGCGAACCCCCGGCGCATCGCCGTTTAGACCAATGCGAGACATGGTCGTTTCCATCGCGGAATTCTGAGCTGAACGTTTTTTTGGATCGCTCAACAGCGAAAACATCGCTTCTGAAATTGCCCGAGGATCACAGTTCGGACCGAGGAACTCCGGCACTTCGCGGGTGTCACTTACCAGATTTACCAAAGTAACCGTGTCAATTAACGCCAGCCGCGACATAACCTGCCAAGTCAGCCAACTCATGTCATAGGCGATCACCATCGGTGTTTTGCTCGCTGCAAGCTCTAACGAAACTGTTCCCGACGCAGCAAGTGCGACGTTGGCAGCTCCAAAGGCTCCCTTTTTGCGCGACATTGCATCGGGATCATTTGCCATATCGATGATAACCGGCTTTATGGCCCAGGAATTAACGGAATCACCGATTGTTGTGGCGACATGACCAACAGCAGGTATGACGACCTGAAGGCCCGGAACTGACTTACTCAAAAACTCAATAGCGGCACCAAACTTCGGCATCAGCCGTGTCACTTCGCTGGACCGTGATCCCGGCAGGACCAATGCAATAGGTGCACTTCCTAACCCTTCCCTTGACCTAAACCCATCTATTTCTTCTTCGGTCGCAATCGGCTCGGTAACAACCGGATGACCAACAAAGTCGCTAGTCATACCTGCAGCCTCCATATAAGGCGGCTCAAATGGCAAAAGACTGAGAACATGGTCGATGTGCGCGGCCATCTTTTTGGCGCGACCGGGGCGCCAGGCCCAAACCGAAGGCGCTACATAGTGAACGCAAGGAATTCTGGTTCGATTCTTTACGATCTTAGCAAGGCGAAGGGAAAAGTCCGGGCTGTCGATTGTAATCAACACGTCCGGCTGCCATGCGATGACGTCGTCAGCAGTTTGTGCCAACCGCCGTCGTAACTGTGGGTATTTTGGAAGCACTTCGGCAATACCCATGACACTCAATTCCTGCATCGGGAATAAACTGTCGACTCCGGCGTTCTGCATTAGCGGACCCGCAACGCCGCGAAATTCAATTCCCTTCGCCAGAGAATTCATGCCGTCAATTAAAGCCGCACCTAGTTTGTCACCTGATGCCTCGCCTGCAAGTAAGTAGGCCTTCATTTACTCACGCCTTTGAGAAACATCCGGTTTTCTAGATCTGTAGCAAAACCCATGTTTTTAAGATCGTTTAACCCAAAGAAAGATGTTTCGTTTGTCAGCTTCTTTGATGGCATTTGACATGTCCAGAACCATGACTCCACCTTCTTCAATCACAATACCATCCAGACCTGCATCTGCGGCCTTTGCGACAGTCTGCGAACTGATGACCGGTAGATCGCCGCGGCGATCCTGTCCGGGCTTTGGGGCTTTGAAAAATATTCCGCCGCCTGAATCGGGTCTGACTTTAAGGCTTTCCAGCATCCAATCGGTGCCAAATACCCCTTCTATCGCCAGCATCTGACCCCGATGGACCGCGCAGGATTGACCAATGTCCGCATGTCCAACCATATTGAGAACTTCCGACGCGCGACGAACCTCGTCATCAATATCTTGATCAGGCTTTCTTTTTGTCTGACATCCAACTGGGGGAAGCAAGTCAGGGATCAATTCATGGGCTGCAGTCACGTTGAAACCCGCATCTTCAAAAATCGCAAAGATTGCCCGAAGGGCGCCATCGTCGCCACCCAATAGCGCCTCGGTAAGCTTAGGTATCAGTGGTTTCGTAAGGTCGTCGATCTGCGCAGGATCAATTACGGTACGGCGAACGGCGCCCGCAAAACACACATCCCTAACGCCTGCACGGCTTAATTCGATAAGAAGGGCACCTAAATTCTCCAAACGAAAATTCAGATCGACGTCGATGTCATTGGGGGCGAACCCCTGCAAGGCTACCACCAGAGAGGGACCTTTGGTGCGGTCTTTGATGAGCTTTGGCAAATCGCCTTGGCCTGCAATTATGGCCAGCACCTCAACGCTCCGGCGTCAGAAATGAGCGATCGGACGCCGCAAGGACAAACTCGACTATTTCGCGCACATAAGCGCTGTCGGTTTCGTCACCCAATCTTCGCGTGCGATCCTGAAAAGCACCGTCACCCTGAGCCAGCATCTGAAATGCAGCCCTAAGTGCGGTTATGTCTGTTCGAGAAACACCGCGACGTTTTAATCCGACTAAATTCAGCCCATCGAGGGTACCGCGCGGACCCTGAACAAGACCAAATGGGATCACATCGTTGGTCACCATTGTGACGGCACCAATGATCGCGCCCCTTCCGATCCGCACCCATTGATGAATTCCCGAAAGCCCGCCGATTATGACGTCATCATCAATAATACAGTGACCCGCGATGGCTCCCTGGTTTGCAACAATTACCCGATTTCCGATGCGAGCATCGTGCGCCACATGCGCGCCAGTCATAAACAAACAATCATCGCCAACAACAGTTTCGCCACCGCCACCTTCTGTGCCGGTATTCATCGTAACGCCCTCACGAATTCGATTTCTGGCACCAATAGTCAACCTAGTCACCTCGCCCTTGAACTTCAGGTCTTGAGGTATCTCTCCGATTACTGCCCCTGGAAATATGACGGTTTCGTCCCCAACTGAGGTGTTCCCGGTGATCACTACGTGCGGCTTGATGTGAACGCATTTACCGAGTGTCACGTCTGAGCCAACAATAGAAAACGCATCAACTTGTGTTCCTGGCCCAATTACAGCGCCCTCTTCTACGACCGCCGATGGATGAACAATAGCACCAGGATCAATGCTCACTTGGGAACGTCCATCATTGCGGTAAAGGCACATTCGCACGCAAGCTCGCCATCAACACTTGCCAGCCCTTTAAACTTCCAGACTTTTCCACCGCCTCGCACAGTCTCGACGGCCATTCTCAAAGTATCTCCAGGCCCAACTTTCCGTCGGAATTTTACATTGTCGATGGCCATGAAATAGACACCAAAATCCTTGTCAGCCAGATTTAAGCCTACTCCAGCGATAACTGCTGCTGTTTGCGCCATAGCTTCAACCATCAATACTCCCGGAAATACGGGCATGTCCGGAAAGTGGCCCTGAAACTGAGGTTCGTTCATCGTGACGTTCTTTATTCCAACGCCAGATTTGGTTCCGTCGATATCGATTACTTTATCTACAAGCAGAAACGGATAACGATGAGGGATAATCCGCTGAATGAGATCAATATCAGCGCTTTCGAGCGGTTCAGTCATTTAATCGGTCCCGTGCTCGTTGTTTCATCTATGGCTATCAAGAGCCTGCCCAACGGGCAAGCTCATCAATTGTCGGTTTCTGCGTCAAAGGCAGAATTAATCCGATCAATTGCAAGGTCTGTGATATCGATCCTATCCGCTGACAGAAATACGTCCCGGCGATCCAACACGATAAGGGCGCCTCGTTCTCGCACTATATCCGATATTATGCCCGCAACTTGTTCAATAAAGCTATTTCGCGCGTTCTCCCGCGCCAGTGATATTGCGCGTGCTTTTTCGTCTTGTTCTGTGCGAATACGCTGAACTTCGGCGTCAAATTCGTCCGCGGCTTTCCTGAAGACCTCTGGCGTCATCGTCGGCCGTTCTTCGGTCAGGGCGCTTTCACGAGCAATAAGATCGTCTTCTATGC
Source organism: Boseongicola sp. (assembly GCA_014075275.1). Taxonomy (NCBI): domain Bacteria; kingdom Pseudomonadati; phylum Pseudomonadota; class Alphaproteobacteria; order Rhodobacterales; family Paracoccaceae; genus Boseongicola; species Boseongicola sp. The sequence continues at coordinate 944,397 of CP046179.1, read as the reverse complement.
GTTTGTTCTCTTGCGCCAAAAAAGCCGTGCGGTCTTCAATTTCTTCGATCACGCGATCGCCAAGTCGAGTTCCGGCAAATAAACGATCCTGATCGATAGTGAGGATTGGCGATGGTATGTTTATTGCGGAGTCCTGAGCTAAACTAGCCGTCGAGAAAATAGAAAATCCGACAAGAACAATGAGAAATCGCAGACTTTGCGGCATATCAAAACTGCGTTGCAATTGTGAAATCGAAGGACCGTTGATCGTCCAGAGCGTTATATTTGATCGGGTTCGAGAAATTCATGCGAAGTGGTCCGATTGGCGTATCCCACAGTAGGCTGAAGCCGATGGATGATCTGAGTTCAGCACCGTCGTCAACAGGGTCTTGGACACCCGACGTGTTATCAAGGCCCCACAGCGTGCCGACATCGAAAAATACCCCACCTGTAATTCCATATTCTTCGGGTAATCCCAGGGGAAAATCCGCCTCAAATCGAGCGACGGCATAGTTATTGCCGCCCAAAACATCAGATCTGGTCGCATCTACATCTCGCGGACCGACCCCGCGACTTGAAAAACCACGTAGTTGCCGAGACGAGAGAAAGAACCGATCCGTAACTCGAGTAGAACCGCCACCGGTAGCTTGTATATTTCCGCCTTCAAAAATCGCGCGAACTGTAACTTCTTCATTCAAGACATCTCGTTGCGCTACTACTGACGCGGTCGATCGCAAATACTTGGTATCACCACCCACACCCGCATATTCTTGACCAAATCTAAGCCGGACCCCCCGGTTTTCGTTCAAGCCGCCATTTAATAAGTCCAAAGTATATTGATAACCGATTGAGCTTTTGGACTGTGATCCGCTTTCCAGGGCCAATATTGGCGAAGCGTCTGCTGAAATATCAGAAATTCCCTCACTGCCAATCTCATAGAAAAGCGAAAGACTTCCGTTTTCACTTACTGGAAATCCCAGTGAGGGTCTCAGTGTAGTTGACTGAGTTTGATAGGTCGCATTGCTGAAGTCCGTAGTGAAGTCACGTAGTCGAACGCCGAACGAAAGGTCCCGTCCTAAGAATGCGGGTTCGGTGAAAGATAGTGTGGTGTCACGATCCTCTGATCCAGATTGCAGGTTAACCGCAACGGACTGGCCACGTCCTAAAAAGTTCCGTTCAGTGAAGCCAACGACAAGGGCAAATCCGCTATCAGGAGAATACGTTCCACCAAACGTTAGTGTGCCAGTTGGCTGTTCTTCAACATCAACATCCACGACGACCTGATCCTGAGCGGATCCTTGTCGGGATTGCACATCAACATTAGCAAAAAAACCAAGCGCCCGAATGCGCTCAGCAGCGTTTCGAATTGCCCGAGGGTTGAAAGGATCACCTTCGACTGTATCAAACTGTCTTCGAACGACGCGATCCAACGTCGTTGTATTTCCTTCAATGTCTATGCGCTCAACGAACACGCGCGGACCGCGAACAAGAGCAAACTCGACATCCAATGTTAGGTCGCGAGCATTGCGCGTGATCTGTGGATCGACTCGAAGAAAATCCAACCCTTGCCTTAGCGCTATCCTTTCAAGTCTATCAATTTGTTCCTCGACCCTTGAGGGATTCCAAGTTTCCCCAGATTTCAAGTTCACTTCATCAAAATAAGAGTCGGAGTCCACATTGCTGAACTCAGAGGATAAAGAAACTTTCCCGACTGAATACTGCTGCCCTTCTCGAACATTGAATGTTATGAAACTTGCATCGCGTTCGCGCGAAAATTCTGACGAAACGTCCAAGACGCTAAAATCTACATATCCTCGTGAATTGTAGAAGTCTGTCAGCGCCTGTCGGTCAAAAGCAATCCTCTCAGCAAGAAACGAGTCACGTCGGATAATAGCCCGTAGAAAGCCGGCTTGCTTTGTTTCAATGGCGCGGCGGAGGCGACGATCTGTAAATGCTCTGTTTCCGACAAAACTAATACGCTCGTTTTCAACAACCCGGCCTTCGGAAACTTCGAAAACAAGATCCACCCTGTTGTCCGATCGGCGAATGATCTTTGGCGTAACATTCGCAGATAGGCGGGCACTGGCAGCATAGGCGTCGGCAATGATAGCTGCGTCTGCTTCAGCAATATCCGGCGTAAAAACACGCCGCGATTGCGACTGTAGCAATGGAAGCAAAATTTCATCGGAAAGACGGTCATTCCCCTCAATGGCAATTAAATTGACTGTGGGCCGCTCTACGACAACTACGCGCAGTCCATTCCCGCTTGGTATGATCTCTACAGACTCAAACAGACCAGACGCAACGATACGTTGCAGCGCGTTGTTAATCTGGTCGTCACTTGCAATTTGCCCTTGGTCGATTTCAGTGAGCGAAATGATTGTCGAAGCAGGAACACGCTGATTTCCGATTACCGATAAGGAATTAACCCGTGTTTGGGCCTCAGATACAGATACTGCAGCCCACGTAGCCAGAAAGGCGCACAGCACAAGCCGAGAAACAGTTCCAGCGACACTATTATTAGCCATGTTCCCTCGCCCGACTAAACAGTCTTAATGGGCTTGTGAGTAAAGGGATTCTAGGGGGGTGTCAAAAGCACGAAGCCGCCCTAAAAAGGACGGCCCGTGTGTGCGTGTAAGGAGTGAGTGTCGCCTATTGCGGCGTGCCTAAATACGCAGCCAGAAACAATGCCCCGCCAAGAGCAAGCAGTGAAATCATGCGGTCGAGGTTGAGCTCAACCAACAGTTCCAAGCCTTTGTATCCCCGTTCTAGCACTTGCATTTATGCACCTTAATCTCTGCGACATATTCTGACTATTTGAGCAATATGTCTGAATTTGGGCAGCTAAGGGGCCGGAAAGAGGCTCTTATCAGGGGCAGAAAAGATCGTTGGTTACAGCAAACACCATCAATGCAAGCATAACTGTAAGCCCGCCAGCCATCAGATACTTCAATGCTTGATCGCTCGGTGGGCGCCCTGTCACAGCTTCCCACGCATAGAAAACCAAATGGCCCCCGTCCAATACCGGAATGGGAAACAAATTCAGCATGCCGACCGCAGTCGAAAGAACTGCCATGAACCAAATGAAGGATATCCACCCCTGTGCCGCCGCCTGACCGGACGTCTCAGCAATCCCAATTGGGCCAGAGATATTGCAGGTCGATATCTTACCGGCGATCATATGATAGAGGCCCGAAATACTAGAACGCGTAATGAAGACGATTTGCTCAGCGCCATAATTGATGGCTTCAATCAGGCTTGGGTTTTCGGTTGCGGGATCAAAGAGCATGCCGCCGCCCATTCCGATAATGAAATGCGTTTCAAAACCACCGTCTTGTAGTGGCAGATCCATGCGCCGAGGTGTCATCGTAAATTTCAGAACTTCACCACCTCTCCAAACGTCCAGTTTTAGAGAATTACCGTTCGATGCGCGCACGATTTCGCGCAACTGGTCGAATTGGAAAATGGCAACATCATCGACGGCCACCACTACGTCATCTACTTGTAGCCCAGCCCCTTCAGCGGCCGAGCCAGGAGAAACCGATATGGCCACTGGCGGAAACAGCCATGGACCTAAGACAACGCGCTCGGTACCATCTCGACGAACAGTATATTCTATGACTTCCTGTGCTACCAAATTTTCGGTGAACTCAGAAAAATCCTCCAAGCTGGGCAAGTCTTTTCCATCTATAGCCAACAGAACGTCGCCAGGCTCCAACTCTTGAGTCTCAACAGGAAGCGACCGAAGCGTTTCAATTGTGATAGGGTCACTTGCTACGCCACGTGCGAATAGCAGTAATGCAAACACTATGAACGACAAGATAAAGTTGAACACAGGACCTGCCAAAACGGTCAATGTGCGCGCCCATAATGGTGCTCCATGCATCGTCGCACGCAGCTCATCTTCACTTAGACCGGACATTGCTTCAACATCTTTGGCGGACGCCGCATTTTCGTCACCGCGAAATTTTACAAATCCGCCAAAGGGTAATGCTGCAATTTGCCACCGCGTTCCGTGACGGTCTATTTTGCTATATATAACAGGGCCAAACCCAACCGAAAAAATGTCAGCCTTAATGCCAGTCCAGCGCCCAACAATATAATGGCCGTATTCATGCACAGCGACAATAATTGAAAGCGCAACCACAAAGGCGGCGATTGTCCAAGTCAGCGTTCCAAAAGAGGGGAGAAGCCCTGCCAGATCCATGAAATTCCTAACCTTGCCTTCTTGCCATGGACTCCAGAGCCCTTATGCGTGCCATTTGGTCCGTATCTTGAACTGTATCAAGTGTAATCGGGGCTAAACCGAGACATTCACCTGACATAATTTCGATAACATCTTCGACGACCGAAGCCATATCAGTGAACCGAATTTTGCCATCAATGAAACCGTCGAGCGCGGTTTCTTTTGCCGCGTTGAATGCTGCGCCAGCCAAACCACCTTCATCCATGACCCATCGCGCCAATCGAAGCGCAGGATATCTTTCCATGTCGGGGGCTTTGAAAGTCAACTGACCTATTTGTGAAAGATCAAGTCTTTCAACGGGCAATGTCTCGCGCGCGGGCCAGTTCAGAGCATAGCCAATTGCATGCCTCATGTCCGGAGTTCCCAAATGCGCCATCAGTGCCCCATCCCTATATCCAACCAACGCGTGAACCAGACTTTCGGGATGAACAAGTGTTTCGATTTTCTCGGGCGAAAATCCAAAAAACTCCTTGGCTTCAATCAGTTCTAATGCCTTGTTGAACATACTTGCGCTATCAATGGTGATGCGACGCCCCATTGACCAGTTGGGGTGAGATGATGCCTGCTCAACAGTTGCATTCGCTAGATCGGACAGAGGCCAGTCTCGAAATGCACCACCGGAAGCTGTTAAGATCACGCGCTCTACCGCTTCCAATTCTTCACCTTGAAGTGCCTGAAAAACGGCGGAATGCTCGCTGTCTACTGGTAAAATTGTTGCGCCATGCTTTCTAGCAGTGGACATCATCAAAGTCCCGGCGGTCACTAGGCTTTCCTTGTTGGCCAGGGCCAATGTAGTTCCCTGCTCCAGTGCTTTAAGACCAGGAATCAAACCTGCAGCGCCAACGATGGAAGACATAGTCCAATGAACTGACCGTTCAGCCAGCTCTGCAAGACCACTCGCTCCTGCAGCCACTTCGATTCCCGTGCCAGCCAGTGCGTGATGCAAATCTCGGTAGAGCTCCTCGTGCGCCGTGACCGCAATACCTGCTCTGGTTGAGGTCGCCTGTTTGGCAAGCAACTGAATGTTGGTGCCGCCAGACAAACCAACGACCTCATAAGCGTCGGGATCGCTCTCAATCAGGTCAATTGTGTTGCTTCCAACCGATCCAGTTGAGCCGAATATCGTGACTTTGCGCATTACACTGCCGGTGGCACAGGGGGGAAATCGATGATTTGTTCGATCAACAAAAGAAAAATAGCCGCTCCGAGCATAGCGTCGAACCTATCGAACATGCCGCCATGACCCGGCAAAATGGACGAGCTGTCTTTAACTCCCATGCGGCGCTTCAAGGCACTTTCAGCGACATCGCCAAGTTGCCCAGCGATTGCAACGGTGATTGATATGCCGACCAAGGACCAAGTCGCCTGCCCCAAGATTATATAGATTACCGCGACGAACGCCGCGCCAACCCAACCTGCAATCGTGCCTGACCAAGTTTTCTTTGGGCTAACTTTTGGCCAAAATTTTGGTCCGCCAATGAACCGACCCGCAAAGTATCCCAAAACATCGCTGACAATGACGACCAACGCCAACCAAGCAACCCATTCGAATCCGAAATCATCCCTAAGATGTACCAGCCCGAAACCGGCCACCAAAATAGCAGATGAGAAAAGAGCAAAAGTCGCGCGGTGTTTTTCAAGTTGGCTTACTCCAACCAATGCGGGCAAAAATACTAGTGGCAACAGATAGGCAGGCGGAAATGTCGTAAGTAATAACAATGATGCAGCGCTAAGCACGCCAAGTGGGACTGCAAATTTTTGGGCACCGATCATACGGCAGACTTCCCAAGTCATGATGCCGGAAATTATCGAAACTAGTATATGAAATACATGGCCACCCATCCACATTGCGGCCAATCCAACGCCAGCAGCAATGCCCCCCGAAATCAGTCGTTGGCTCAAATCATTCCACTGCCCACCCCCGGCATGGCTCATCCAGGCACAGCTCCATAACGTCTTTCGCGGCGACCATAACACGCCAAAACTTTGGAAAACTCCTGTCGCGTGAAATCAGGCCATAGTGTATCGACGAATTCATATTCCGAATACGCGGACTGCCAAAGAAGGAAATTCGAAATTCGTGCCTCACCACTGGTTCGAATCACCAAATCTGGATCGGGCAGAACGTATGTATCCAAACGTTTGGCCAAGGTTTCGGCGTCAACATCCTGAGGATCGAGTTTGCCAGCAGCGACTTCTGTGCACAGTCTCTTTGTTGCTCGTGCAACTTCATCGCGACCGCCATAATTCAGTGCGACCGTCAGATGAACAAGATCATTGTCGCAAGTGAGAAGTTCGAGTTCATCCATCAATGCAACAAGCGTTTCGTCCAAGCGAATGCGATCACCGATAAATCGAACTCGAACCCCAGATTCAACCAATTGCTTGGTTTCGCTCATCAAATATCGTTTAAAAAGTTTCATCAAACCCGAAACTTCGGATTGAGTGCGTTTCCAATTCTCGGTCGAAAACGCAAATATTGTCAGGTATTTGACACCAAGCTCAGGACAGGCTTCGACAATTTCGCGAACGCGTCTTGCTCCAGCATGGTGTCCAAATAGACGCGGCTTACCGCGAGCTTGCGCCCACCGACCGTTACCGTCCATGATTATCGCCACATGTTCAGGCGAGGGTTTTTCGTGTTTGACCAATATTAGGGTCTCCTCGATTCTTGCCTCACCCAGCGGTGTTTTACACCTGCATTATTTCTTCTTGCTTACTTTCCAGCGCGGAATCGATTTTTCCAATACCCTGATCGGTCAGTTCCTGCACTGAGCCTTCCCAGAATTTCTGGTCATCTTCCGACATGCCGTCTGATTTGGCCTTCTTGATCTGGTCCATGCCGTCACGACGAACGTTTCTGATAGCAACCCTGGCGTTCTCTGCATATTGACCGGCAACTTTGGTCAACTCTTTGCGGCGTTCTTCATTAAGTTCGGGAATCGGTAAGCGAATGATTGTTCCGTCAACAACCGGGTTGATTCCAAGCCCGCTTTCGCGAATGGCTTTCTCAACTTTACCCGTGAGCTGTTTATCCCAGACATTCACTGTAATCATACGCGGCTCGGGAACATTTACGGTACCAACCTGGTTGATTGGCGTAATTGCTCCGTAAGCGTCGACATTTATTGGCTCTAACATCGAAGCAAATGCACGCCCCGTGCGAAGTGACAAAAATTCCTGGCGCAAGGCCACCATGGCCCCGTCCATGCGCCGCTCTAGGTCATCTAGGTCAATTTCGATATCGTCCGACATGCTGATCCGTTCTGTCGCGGTGTATACAGTATCTCGGCCTCTATAACCGCCTTTTGCGTTGATTGTATAGCCCGACACAGGCCCAAGCTGGTGCAGTGGTCGTGCAGCAATGGCAGGAGCAATTTATCCTTCGTGAACTTCGGTGTAAGTCCCTTGTCCTGCCAATATCCCTTTGAAACCGCCCGGCTCATCAAGGGAAAAGACAATGATCGGCAACCTGTTGTCTCTGGCGAGCGCAATCGCCGAAGCATCCATGACACCCAAATGCTGGGCCAGCACCTCATCATAGGTGACATTTTCGTACCGTTTTGCGTCTTCGAATTTTGCCGGGTCTTTGTCGTATACCCCGTCAACCTTGGTGCCTTTGAAAATCGCCTGGCACGACATCTCAGATGCTCTCAGGGTTGCTGCAGTATCTGTGGTGAAATACGGATTGCCGGTTCCAGCAGCAAAGATGCAGACCCTTTTCTTCTCGAGATGCCTAACCGCACGACGTCGAATGTAGGGTTCTGCCACTTCGTCCATGCGGATGGCTGAAATAACACGAGTATGGATTCCGCGTTCTTCCAAAGCAGATTGCATGGCGAGTGCATTCATTACGGTCGCCAGCATCCCCATGTAATCGGCCGTTGTGCGCTCCATCCCCTGCGCGCTGCCCTGAAGGCCGCGGAAAATGTTGCCGCCGCCGATGACCATGCAAATCTCGACGCCCAGGTCATGCACCGACTGAACTTCGGCGGCGATTCGGGAAACTGTCGGTGGATGAAGACCATATCCTTGATCTCCCATCAGCGCTTCACCAGAAATCTTCAACAATACCCTGTCGTAAGCAGGTTGAGATTGGGACGTTTCGGCGGACATGCTTTCCCCTCGGATGTGTATTTTGTTGGTGGGGCTTTGCGCCCGGCGCGAAAATGTCCGAAAACAGCGGCAGTATCAACGCACAAGACCGGAAAACATGGATGCGATGGATCGAAAGTGCAGGTTCAACTCTTTCAGGCACACGTCCGATCCTGATTGCCGGACCTACGGCAAGCGGCAAATCAGCATTGGCCATGTATTTTGCCGATCGATTTGATGGTCAGATTATCAATGCCGATGCCATTCAAGTTTATTCTGATTGGAGAGTTTTGACTGCAAGGCCAAGTATTGCGGACGAGAAACAAGTTCAGCATCAGCTTTACGGGCATATTTTGGGAACCACGCCCTACTCCACCGGCCAATGGCTCCGGGAAGTCGCGCCACTGCTGACAAATAAGTTGCCAATCATTGTTGGCGGTACGGGGCTCAATTTTGCTGCTCTGACAGAGGGATTGGCAGATATTCCACCAACGCCGGAAGAAATAAGAAAAACTGCAAATGAACGGGTAAAGACCGAAGGATTTAGATCACTTCTTGCTGAACTCGATTCGCGCACTGCTCAGCAAATTGACCGAAATAATCCGATGCGCGTTCAACGAGCTTGGGAAGTTTTGGCTTTTACTGGCCGCAGCCTTTTTGAGTGGCAATCAGAAACGCCTGATCCAGTTCTAAGACCTGAAGACGCAGATAAGATTGTCGTTTGTGGATCGCGAGAGAACCTTTTGCACAGAATTGAAAGCCGATTTGACAAAATGCTCAGTATGGGTGTGCTTGAAGAAGCAAAAGCGAACGCTTCACAGTGGCAGCCAGATCAACCTTCGGCAAAAGCCATAGGGGCATCTGAACTGATCACTCACGTTAAAGGCAATCTTTCATTGGAACTGGCCAAAGAACGCATTGTGATTCAAACACGCCAATACGCAAAACGCCAAAGAAGCTGGTTTCGCGGCCGTATGGGCACGTGGACCTGGATCGACCCCGACAACCAGTAATGTTAGCGCTGTCATTTATTGACGCACACATACAAAACCAACGCTTTCCACTGGAACCTTTTGCTTGCCTTTGTCATAACGCCCGCGATGACAAACAGGATCGCACTTTTGATCGGTCTGTTCCTGCTCGCGGTGCTCGCGTTGAATTTTGCCCTTGGCCTTGAATGGCACATATTTCTTGGGCGGAAATTCCTGGACCTGATCCGTCTGATCGCCATCTGGCGATAGGTGCTCTACGCCATTTGAGGAGAAAACCTTTGGCAGTCAAAGTCGCAATTAATGGTTTCGGTCGCATCGGAAGAAATGTTCTTCGTGCCATAATAGAGTCCGGGCGCACCGATATTGAAGTCGTTGCAATCAATGATTTAGGACCGGTTGAAACGAATGCACATTTGCTGCGCTATGATTCAGTTCACGGTCGATTCCCGGCGACGGTCACAATGACCGAGGATACAATCGATGTGGGTCGGGGACCGATGGCCGTCACAGCCATTCGCAACCCGGCCGACTTGCCTTGGGCCGATGTCGACATCGTTCTGGAGTGCACAGGCATCTTCACTTCGAAGGAAAAATGCCAGGCCCATCTGGAAAACGGTTCAAGCCGGGTTCTGATTTCCGCTCCCGGTTCTGACGCCGACAAGACTATCGTGTTCGGCGTGAACGATGAGAATCTGACTGCTGACGATATTGTTGTGTCCAATGCGTCATGCACAACGAACTGTCTAAGTCCTGTCGCAAAAGTTTTGAACGATACCATTGGCATCACCAAAGGGTTCATGACCACGATCCACAGTTACACCGGTGATCAACCCACGCTCGATACAATGCACAAAGACCTTTATCGCGCACGAGCCGCCGCACTGTCGATGATCCCAACCTCCACCGGCGCCGCCAAAGCTGTCGGTCTGGTCTTGCCCGAACTAAACGGCAAGCTCGACGGCGTCGCTATTCGTGTGCCAACACCAAACGTATCGGTTGTTGACCTGACATTCGAAGCCAGCAAGCCAACAAGTGTTGAAGAGGTTAACAACGCCATCCGAGAGGCTGCAGATGGTCCTCTAAAGGGCATTTTGGGCTATACGGATGAGCCGCTGGTGTCGATCGACATCAACCACAATCCGCACTCGTCCATATTCCACATGGACCAGACTAAGGTGATGGACGGAACTATGGTACGGATCCTAACTTGGTATGACAACGAATGGGGCTTTTCCAATCGGATGTCTGATACTGCGGTTGCGATGGGTAAACTCATTTAACAAAATCCAAAAGGCTCCCGAAAATGCCTCGCCTTTCCGGCGGGGCATTTTTTATTCGATAGGATAGAGTTAATGTGGATGGACCCATTGATGCGCCGGGACTAACGTCGCGCAATGCAGGCAAGCCAACATGACAGTCAATACTCCTGGATTCGCTTAGGCGTTAGCATGTGCCTTTCCATTGTTGGAAGCATGGGCATCTGGGCGGTTGTTGCCATTATTCCCGCGGTCGAGTCCGAACTTGAAGTTGGACGAGCAGAAGCCACCCTGCCCTTCACTGCGGCAATGATTGGCTTTGCTCTCGGCAACTTAACACTTGGGCGGGCAGTTGACCGTTTCGGGATTTCAATGGTCCTGGTGGTGGCAGGTTGTGCCTTGGCGTTTGGCTATGTGAGCGCCTCGTTCGCATCAAGTATATATACCCTTACTGTCTTGACCTTTTTCCAAGGCTTTGGATCATCAGCATGTTTTGGACCGCTGATCGCTGATGTTTCTCAATGGTTCATGAAACGCCGGGGCATTGCGGTGGCTGTCACAGCAAGCGGCAATTATTTGTCTGGTGCGCTCTGGTCGCCAACGATCATTTGGTTTTCGGATGATTTCGGGTGGCGCGGAGCTTACGTTGCCCTTGGCATAATTTGCTTTCTGGTATTGCTGCCGGGCGCCTTGTTTCTCAGGCGTCAGATTGATCAATCGTCGACCGACATTGCAACCGCAGATGCGGCTAGGCACGCGGCAACGACAGGACTTTCGCATCAGACTCTGACAGTTCTGTTGGCTGCAGCCGGAATTGGTTGCTGTGTGGCGATGTCGATGCCCCAGGTACACATCATTGCCTTATGTGTGGACCGTGGGTTTGGCGCCGCCGCCGGCGCGGAAATGCTTAGCCTGATGTTGATGGGAGGAGTTGTTTCTCGGCTGGTATCCGGCGCTTTGGCCGACAGACTTGGCGGACTGCCCACACTTCTCATTGGCTCGGTCCTGCAAACCGCAGGACTTTGCCTTTATTTGATAGAAGGTGGCCTTACCTCACTTTATCTCATCTCATTGGCATTCGGACTCAGCCAGGGCGGAATTGTTCCGAGCTATGCAATCATTGTGCGGGAATATATGCCACCTCGTGAGGCCGGTCGGCGCGTTGGGTTGGTGATTTCTGCGACGATACTGGGCATGGCGCTTGGCGGCTGGCTGACCGGATGGCTGTACGACATCTACGGCAGCTACACTGTCGCCCTGTGGAATGGCATCGGCTTCAACTTGTTCAACGCGGCCATCGTTCTGACGATTCTTTACCGGATAGGAAGACATCAAAATGCAGCTGCTTGAGAATTTGGCAATTTCCAAATCCTCAAAAAAAACGCCCGCACAAGGCGGGCGCTAAGTTATTGAGGCAGGTTTCATACAGGCAAGAAACCTATCGAGCAGTAAGTCCTTTATACGCAACGATTTGCCGGTGGCCAAGCTAAAAGTTTGAAAAGGTTAGAAACGCAGCTTAGCCTGTGTGTCTAAAGAACACAGGCTATATGAGGATTGTTGCTAAAATGGGCATAAACTATTTCGCACACGTGGCGGCCGCTGTCGCGGTCGTTGCCAGTCAAGCAAGTGCAGAACCCAAACATGGCATAGCTATGTATGGGGAGCCGGCCCTGCCACCTGATTTTGTGTCTTTGCCCTATGCCAATCCAGATGCACCGATTGGCGGACGGATAGTTCAAGGCGAGACAGGAAGCTTTGATTCCCTAAACCCGCACATTCGAAAAGGCCGTGTTCCATGGCAACTTAGGTTCCTGGCACACGAAAGCCTGATGGGACGATCATACGATGAACCGTTCACACTTTATGGGGTATTGGCCGAATCAATCGAAGTGCCAGAAGACAGATCTTGGGTTGAGTTCACGCTGCGACCCGAAGCGCGATTTTCAGACGGCACACCAGTTACAGCTGAAGACGTAATCTGGTCTTATGAGACACTCGGCACTGTCGGTCATCCTCGATATCACGGCTCTTGGAAAAAGGTTGAAAGCGCAGAAATTGTTGGGGAACGGAAAGTTCGCTTTGACTTCAATACGCGCGATGATGAACTTGCCCTGATAATGGGGCTTCGACCTATCTTAAAGAAAGCTCAGTGGGACGGAGTCGATTTCGCCGAAAGTGGTGTGGATATTATTCCAATCTCATCGTCACCTTATGTCATTTCTGACTTCGAGGCCGGTCGATTTGTATCGCTGAAACGCAATCCCGACTATTGGGGCAACGACTTAAATTTCCGTCGCGGTACAAACAATCTAGCCGAGATTAGAATGGAATTCTTTGCCGACGGCACAACAATGTTTGAGGCCTTCAAAGGCGGGCTGCTGAACACGATGCGTGAAACCAATGTTCAGAAGTGGGACACGCAGTATGATTTTCCGTCCGTCCAATCCGGCGACGTGGTAAAATCGATTATCCCGCACCAGCGACCCACAGGAATGCAGGGGTTGGTCATGAACACCCGTCGCGACCAGTTCAAAGACTGGCGCGTTCGGCAAGCGATGATCACTGCGTTCAACTTTGAATTCATCAATCAAACGATCAACGGCGAAGTCCAGCCAAGAATCTCTTCGGTGTTTGCCAATTCGGTCCTTGGCATGGACAGTGGTCCAGCGACTGGTCGAGTTAGAGATCTGTTGGAAAGTGTTCAGCCTGACATTTTACCAGGTGCTTTAGAGGGGTATTCTTACCCTGTAGGAGACGGTTCTGAACGCAATCGCGCGAACTTGCGAGCGGCACTTGCAATGATGGAAGAGGCTGGTTGGGCGTTGGACAACGGCGTTCTGAAAAATGCTGCGGACGACAGTTTCAAATTTGATATTCTCCTAAGCAACGGGGCTGCGGAACCTCAGCAAATAGTGGATATCTTTGTGGCGGCGCTTGAAAGGATCGGAGTTCAGGTAACCGTAACCACGACAGACAGTGCCCAATTCAAAGAACGCACAAATGCATTCGATTTCGATATGACTTGGTATCGGCGCGGTGTTTCTCTGAGCCCCGGGAACGAACAAAATCTTTATTGGGGCGCAGAGTCGGCCGTTAATGAAGGCAGTCGCAATCTTGCGGGCATTACGACCCCGGCTGTTGAAAAGATCGTCGCCGAACTGCTGACTGCATCCAGCCAATCGGACTACCGTTCGGCGGTTAAGGCACTGGATCGGGTGCTGGTTACCGGGCGCTATTTCATCCCGGTTTGGCACCAGCCTATCGCGCGACTTGCTCATGCCAAAGAGCTTCGTTATCCCGAGCAATTGCCGATGTATGGAGACTGGATTGGATTTCAGCCTGACGTCTGGTGGTATGAGGAGTAATAAAACCATGAAACACCTAATCCTGCTTTCAGCCGTGCTGTTTGGATTAACCGCGTGCAACACAATTGACGGTATGGGCCGCGATGTTTCAGCAGGCGCCCAAGCTATGGATCGCGCCTTCTAAAGCACCAGCAACGGCTGTTACAAAACCTTCACTTGTCCATCGCGACCGGGGCGATAAACCCTTGGCACGTCACCATTGGAGGTTCGAAATGACCCGCATTGCAATCAACGGATTTGGTCGCATGGGCAAGCTGGCACTACGTGACCTGGTTGCAACCGGCGCTAGTGGCGAAATTGTGTTGTTGAATGAACCGTTTGGCGACATTGAACAACATGCGTTGCTTCTGGAATTCGACAGTGTTCACGGTAGATTTGACACCGAAATCTCAATCGATGCAGATAAAATCAATGTCGGCAGGCATTCAATCCGCCTGACGCGCGAGCGCGATCTCGCGAAATTACCGCTTTCGGAACTTGGTGTTGATTTGGTGGTGGATTGCAGCGGCAAATTCAAAAGTAGGGACGCACTTACCCCCTACTACGAAGCAGGAGTCAAAAAAGTTGTTGTTTCGGCTCCGGTAAAAGAAGACGCAGCCTTGAACTTAGTCTACGGGGTCAATCACCATCTTTACGTGCCTGAACAGCATGACCTGATTACGGCTGCCTCATGTACCACGAATTGCCTGGCCCCAGTAGTGAAAGTGATCCACGAAGAGATTGGCATTCGGCACGGCTCGATAACGACCATTCACGATGTGACAAATACGCAAACCATTGTCGATAAACCACACAAGGATAATCGACGGGCGCGTTCCGCATTAAACTCGCTAGTCCCGACTTCGACGGGTTCGGCGACGGCAATCACCCTTATTTGCCCAGAATTAGAAGGCCGACTGAATGGGCTGGCTGTCCGGGTGCCGCTGCTTAACGCTTCTCTTACAGATTGCGTATTTGGGGTTGAGCGCGAAACGTCTGCAACCGAGGTGAACGAGCTTTTCGAGAAATGGTCGAAAGGCGCACTGCAAGGCATTCTTGGTTATGAGACACGTCCGCTTGTATCGGCTGACTATCTCAATGATCGCAGGTCCTCGATCATAGATGGATTGTCCACGATGGTCATCAACGGAACTCAAGTGAAAATCTACGCCTGGTATGACAATGAATGGGGATACGCCTGTCGCCTTGCTGACATCACCCGTATGGTTGCCAGGTCACTGTCGCAATGAGCCGTCCTGACGGTATTCCTGCTTACATAGCAGTTACAGCAGCCTATTGGGCTTTTATGCTGACAGATGGTGCTCTGAGAATGTTGGTTTTGCTGCATTTTCATACGCTTGGATATTCACCGATCCAACTTGCCTACCTGTTCTTAGTTTACGAGTTCATGGGCATCGTAACAAACCTGTCGGCTGGTTGGCTGGCCGCTCGTTTTGGCATGACGTCAACTCTCTACGCGGGTTTGGCGTTGCAAATTATTGCACTTTTGGCGCTCACACAGCTTCGGGCCGATTGGAGCGCGGCTGCCTCGGTCGTGTTTGTCATGCTGGTTCAAGGTTTGTCCGGTGTCGCAAAAGAACTCGCGAAGATGTCCTCGAAAAGTGCCGTGAAAATTCTTGCGGCGGACACAGAGACGATTTTGTTTAAATGGGTAAGTCTGCTGACCGGATCAAAAAACGCCGTCAAGGGATTGGGCTTTTTGCTCGGGGCCGGAAGCCTTGGATTTGTTGGCTTCAATGCTTCGCTAATCGGTATGGCTGTGATTTTGGCGATCGTTCTGGGCGCAATTGTATATTTCATGCCGCCAGGTTTGCCAGCAGGAGTCAAAGCCACGAAATTTAGAATGGTCTTGTCTGGGAACAGAAGTATTAACCGTTTATCCTTGGCGCAACTATTTTTGTTCGGTGCGCGCGACACATGGTTCGTCGTTGGCATCCCGATATTCTTCTACGGCGTTCTCTCAGACGGCACCCCTGAAAGCGCGCGTCGCGCCTTTTTTCTAATTGGTATTTTCATGGCTTTATGGGTGATCGGGTACGGGATCGTTCAGGCCAACGCTCCTAGGATACTTGGTCCTGCAATTGCGTCCCCACAACGCATGCAGCAGGCCAAATTTTGGGTCGGAATATTAGCGCTCATTCCGATGACACTTGCAGTCATTACAGCGATTGCGAGCACGCTCACAGTGCTTGCGGTCGTCGTGGGATTGTTATTGTTTGGAGTGGTTTTTGCGCTGAACTCTGCACTCCATTCTTTCTTGATATTGTCGTTCACCAGCGCCGGAAGAGTGACGATGGACGTTGGCTTTTATTATATGGCCAACGCAGCTGGACGACTTTTGGGCACACTTCTGAGTGGATTGAGTTTTCAGTTTGGCGGCATTTCTGTTTGCTTGGCAACGGCTGCATTGATGGCATTCTTAAGCTGGCTGGTGTCCGGAAAACTGGCGCAGGAACTTGTGAACTCTGACACAAGATGACTTTAGTCGAACTTTAACTTTGTTCCGTTTCAATTGACGCCAAGTAATTGGAAAGGGGCACCATGATCGACGTCGCAATGGGCAGTTCGGATTCTAACAACATCGATAATTTATGCGCTTTGTTCCCTTCAGCAAAGCGTGCCAAGATCGTCGCCTTAACAGATTCACCTACGGCGCTTAAAAAATATCTGGCCGAGGCCAATGCTCTGACTCTTTCAGAAGTAGATGAAAACATGCTGTTGTTTTTGTTCGATAGACCAGCAATCAGACGATTGGCCGACAGCAAAGCGGCCTGAGCTAGTTAAGCGCTGTTACCCACATGATCGAAGCATCTTCCTGACTGGTCGATACAACATTGTGCCCCATCGTCGCGTCGTAGTAGGCACTGTCACCGCGCCGTAGTTCCAACGGTTCGTAGAACTCAAGATACAAGCGGATTGTCCCGGTTAAGACCAACAGAAACTCTTCACCGTCGTGACGCACCCAACCGTCGAATTCGTCCATGGACCGCGCCCGCACCCGCGTTCGGTATGGAATCATGGATTTTTTGGTGATCGCGCCGGCGAGCAACTCGTGCTCGTACGTTTGCGTCGGCAGGCTTTATCCCTCTCCCGTTTTGGTGACCGTCAAACGCCCTGTCATTTGGTCGTTCGCCGGCGGCGTGAAAAGTTGGGGAAACGTGATGTCCATGCCCGTCGCAAGTTTTTTCAAAGCATCATAGGTCGGTGACATCTGACCATTCTCAATCTTGGACATTGTTGAGCGCGCCAAATTCGAGTTTTGGGCGGCTTGCTCTAAAGTCCAGCCTCTGGCTTTGCGCAATTCCCGAACGCGTGCACCCAAGTTCAGTGGCTGCGGTTCCGCCTCGTTTTGTGCGGAACGGGCGAGCTGTATGAGAGTAGGTTCGTTTTTCTGTACCATGTACGCTCTATAAATTCCGGCGCTCCATCACGCAATGCAGCCATACCGACGCTTTGTGTGCCGCATGTTATGACAGGAACCTACAAGCCGCCTCGAACAAAAGTGATTGGTTTTCTCTTGCGCCCACGTTCCCGGACTGCAACAGCCATTGTCATGATAAAGCTTGACGTCCTATCTGACCCTATTTGTCCTTGGTGTTATATCGGCAAGGCAAATTTTGACCGTGCACTGGAAGCGCGGGCCAATCACCGGTTCACAATTGAATGGCATCCGTTTCAACTAAATCCCGACATGCCAACCGATGGGATGGATCGTCGAGAGTATCTGGAAACCAAGTTCGGCGGTAAAGAGAACGCTGTTCGTGTTTATTCGCAGATTGAAACTGCAGCAAAGACCGCCGGGCTGAATATTGATTTTGGCGGCATCAAGTGAACACCTAATACATTGAATGCCCATAGGTTAATTCATTGGTCGGGGCTTGAAGGACGCCAAACCGCGATGGTCAGCCGTCTTTTCAAAGCCTATTTCGAAGACGGCAAAGATATCGGCGACAAAAATGTGCTTTTGGAATTGGCGGAAGGTGTTGGGCTGGATCGTTCGATGACAGAACGGTTGCTGTCAGGCGATGCCGATTTGGATAAAATTCGTGAACGAGATGTGCATGCTCGCGAGCGAGGGGTGACAGGTGTTCCAACGTTTGTCATTGCAAATCAACATGTTGTTCCAGGTGCACAACCGCCCGAGTTGTGGTTGCAAGTCATCGATGAACTTGCGGGCCAATCCGAGGAAGACACTACCGCACCAGATCCAACTTAGTGCTGTGGCGGCGTCTCTCGCCGCTTAGCTGCCAAGTCGCGTGCAACCGCAAAAGCGCCCTTGATCTTATCACTAGATTTTTTCCAATCCCTGCGAATGACGATTTTGTTGTCTTTAACCTTTGCCAAGCCGCGTTGATCTTTGATGAAATCAACCAAACCAGCTGGGTTAGCAAATTTGTCATTGTGAAATTGGATGGTCGCGCCCTTCGGCCCTGTATCCAAACGCGCAATGCCAGCTTTTTTGCATTCGGCTTTTATCCGTACCACAAGAAGCAAAGTGTTCACTTCGCGCGGCAGCTTTCCAAATCGGTCAATCAGCTCGGCAGCAAATCCTTCAAGCTCGACCTTTGAAGATAGCGAAGACAGGCGTCGATACAGACCAAGCCTCACATCCAAATCAGGCACGTAATCTTCTGGGATCAGAACAGGCACACCCAAATTGATCTGCGGTGCCCATTGATCATCCGCCTCTGACAACCCTTCCATCTCGCCGGCTTTGATCTTGGCAATCGCCTCTTCCAGCATGGATTGATAAAGCTCGTAACCTACTTCGCGGATATGTCCCGATTGTTCATCACCGAGCAAATTTCCGGCACCGCGAATGTCCAAGTCCTGACTGGCAAGCGTGAAACCTGCTCCTAAACTGTCCAGTGAACCAAGAACCCTCAGTCTTTTTTCCGCCTGCGGCGTCAGGCGTTTTCGCGGTTTTGTTGTCAGATAGGCATAAGCCCGTGTCTTTGATCGCCCTACTCTACCACGTATCTGATAGAGTTGCGCCAATCCGTACATGTCCGCGCGGTGCACGATCATCGTGTTGGCGGTTGGAATGTCCAAGCCTGACTCAACAATAGTTGTGGCCAGCAAAACACCATACTTGCCGTCGTAGAACGCATTCATGCGATCATCCAGCTCGCCCGCTGCCATTTGGCCATGAGCTACCATGTAGGAAACTTCTGGCACTTGGGAGCGCAGCCAGTCTTCCATCTCTGGCAAATCGCTAATTCTGGGCACAACAAAGAAAGACTGACCACCGCGATAGTGTTCGCGCAAAAGTGCTTCGCGGATGGTGATCGCGTCAAACTCGCTGACATAAGTTCGAATGGCCAGGCGATCGACAGGAGGTGTGCCGATAATTGACAGATCCCGGACGCCGGTCAGCGACAGTTGCAAAGTGCGCGGAATTGGCGTCGCGGTCAGGGTTAAAACGTGGATATCAGACCGCATCTGTTTCAGGCGTTCTTTGTGATTAACGCCAAAGTGCTGCTCTTCGTCGATGATCAGCAGGCCAAGATTTTTAAACCGAACCGACTTTGCCAACACGGCGTGCGTTCCGATGACAATATCGACAGTCCCACGCGCAAGGGCCTCGCGAGTTGCATTCGCTTCTTTGGTTCCAACAAAGCGCGATAGCTGACGCACTTCGATGGGAAACCCGCGAAACCGCTCACGAAAACTGTTGGCGTGTTGGCGTGCCAGCAGCGTGGTTGGTGCAATGACAGCGATTTGCATCCCGGACATTGCTGCGACAAAGGCCGCGCGCATCGCAACCTCAGTTTTTCCAAAACCTACGTCGCCACAGACCAGTCGATCCATGGGTCGACCAGCCGCCAGATCGTCGAGGGTTTCGTTTATCGCACGCAACTGATCGTCAGTTTCCTGATACGGGAACCGGGCACAAAACGCGTCCCACATGCCGTCTGGAGGCGTCAATATGTTCGCCTTGCGTAGCAGGCGTTCGGCGGCAACACGGATCAGCCGTTCGGCTATCTCGCGAATGCGTTCTTTTAGCTTTGCTTTTTTCGCCTGCCAGGCACCGCCACCAAGCCGGTCGAGCAACCCTTCTTCGTGCCCATAGCGGTTGAGAAGTTCTACGTTTTCAACAGGCAGGAAAAGGCGATCACCGCCCGCATACTCCAACAGAATACATTCGTGCGGTGCGCCAAGTGCTTCGACGACTTCAAGCCCCTTATATCGTCCAACACCGTGGTCGACATGAACAACAAGATCACCGGGAGTGAGACTTTGGGTTTCGGTAAGGAAGTTATCGGCGCGACGTTTCTTTTTGGGCGCGCGCACAAGACGGTCGCCCAGAACGTCCTGCTCTGAGATGACAGTCAGACCATCTGGTCCCTCAAACCCGTGATCCAGCGCCCAAACTGATAGAAATACGCCGCCCTTGCCATCGGGAACGTCCCGCCAGTCATTGATGACTATAGCGCCAGTAATATCTTGGTCTTCCATCAGTCCGGCTAGACGTTCGCGAGCACCTTCAGAATAGGATGCAATTACGACTTGCCCGTTTGAGCGGCGCGCCCGAACATGATTTGCCAGTGCCCCGAAAAGGCTTATGGATTCCTGCTGTCGTTCCGGTGCAAAATCCCGACCGATACGACCACCAGCATCAATTACCTGATGCCCGGTCGGCTGCGGCAAGGCGACGTGGTTCAACAATCGAAGCGGTGCGGTTGCCTTTCCCCATGCCACGTCATCAAGGTAAAGAAGGCCCGGGGGCGCGGGCTTATACACGCTGTCTATCCGGCCTTTTGCTGACATCGCCTCGAGTCTGCTGTCGTATTGATCGGAAATGGTTTCCCATCTGGAAAGACGCGCAGGTGTTGATTGATCATCGAATACAAAACTGGCCGTCGGAAGGTAATCAAAAAGCGTTTCCAGCTTTTCGTGAAAAAATGGCAGCCAATGTTCAACACCAGCATGTTTTTTTCCAGCTGAAACGGCTTCATAGATGGGATCGTCTGTACCGGCGGCACCGAATTCCAGCCGGTAATTCTGTCGAAATCTGGTGATTGCGGCATCATCCAGGATGACCTCACTGACAGGGGCCAGTTCAACCATCTTAAGTGTTTCAGTCGTGCGCTGGGTCACCGGATCAAAACGCCGTGCTCCATCCAGAACGTCGCCGAAGAAGTCCAACCTGACAGGGCCGATTTCACCGGGCGGGTAGATATCAATAATCCCGCCACGGATCGCATAATCGCCAGGTTCGGTTACGGTTGGCGCCTGCACAAACCCCATACGGGTTAGAAATGCCCGCAGTTCCCTGTCATCTAAACGATCACCAACATTGGCGGAAAACGCCGCCGAAGCCAGCAACTCTTGTGCGGGAACCATTTGAGTGATCGCATTCAGAGTCGTCAGCAAGACATACTGGGATGGCATGCCGTGAACCAACCCTGCCAAAGTTGCCATGCGCGTGGCGGATATATCAGCGTTTGGACTTACCCTGTCGTAAGGCAGGCAGTCCCAACCCGGAAATGTCACTAAAGGCACGTCCGGCGCAAAAAACTGCAAGGCCTCCTGCATGGCTGCCAGACGCTTGTCATCCCGCGCCACGTGCACGACTGGTCCTTTGGAGCTATACAGCTCTTTCAGGACAAGCGTAGCATCAAACCCTTCGGGTGCGCCGCTGACAGTGATATGAGAAGACTGGTTCATTCGCGGTGAGGTAACGGCTGCAACCGCGCTGTCAACCAGATCATTCAGAACGCGATGTGGCCGACATAAAGGTTTTTGTACATCCCAAACATCGCTGTGAAAAATATCGCAACAACCCCAACAAGTTGCGTAATGAACCTATGGCGCATTAAGCGACGAATAAGAACACTGTCACTTTCTTCGCTCAGTCGAATTTGTCGCGAAGTGTGGATCGACATAAACCACAATACAACCAACGGTCCGCCGAGCAACAATATAGCCTGTGCAATTTCAATGTCATAGACGACAGCCATCAACAACAAAGCTGTCCCGGCGCAAGACCCAAACAAGGCAATCCAGATACCGGCCGTATCAGTAATGTATAAAATGCGGTTTACATTGATGCGCACAAGGTCGTTAAGATCCGTCATGGCTTCGCCCTCACCGTCGCCTTGGCGCCTCGCGCGATTGATCATGTCAAACGGCACTCCAAGCACCCAATGGCTTACGGAAGACCACAGCACTGCAAGCGCAATCCAATACCAGAGATTTGAGAAGGATCGCATATCGATCACTTCAAAGACGGAATCGTACCAGTTCACGCGCTGCCTCGGCTCAAAGTTTTGCGGACACTAGAAAAACCGATCAGTCTTGACCAGCCCACATGCGCCCGCTACCGCAAATGATAACAAAACGTGCACGAAAGACCTCAGTTCATGATCCAGCCCGATTCACAGGCCGTGCGGTTTCGGAGAACCAAGCGCACTGACGCTCTTCGGCGACTGGTGCGTCAGAGCAGATTGAGCGTGGATGATTTGATCTGGCCAATCTTTTTGCAGGATGGAAACGGTGCCCCTACGCCCGTTCCGTCGATGCCAGGTGTATCGCGTCTGACTGTCGAACAAGCTGTTGAAGCGGCCGAAAAGGCGGAAGGACTGGGGATCCCGGCAATTTGCCTTTTTCCTTACATAGAAACCAGCTTGAAATCAGAGGCTTGCGACGAAGCTTGGAACCCTGAAAATCTGTCAAACCGGGCGACACGCGCGATTAAATTGGCGGTCCCCGACATTGCAATCATGACCGACGTCGCGCTGGATCCTTACAACATCAACGGTCACGATGGTTTGGTGCGGGATGGCGTTATTTTAAACGATGAAAGTGTCGAGGCATTGGTGAAAATGGCTCTGGCTCAGGCCGATGCAGGTGCGGATATCCTTGGCCCGTCCGATATGATGGACGGGCGAATTGGCGCGATGCGCGACGCCCTTGAACGCAGTGAGCACAAAGACACTGCGATAATGAGTTACGCCGCAAAATACGCCAGCGCATTTTATGGCCCTTTTCGCGATGCCGTGGGGGCATCGGGGCTGCTGACCGGCGACAAAAAAACCTATCAGATGGATCCCGGCAATGCCGACGAGGCCCTGCGACTGGTTGAACGTGATCTAGCCGAGGGCGCAGATATGGTAATTGTAAAACCTGGCATGCCCTATCTCGACATCTGCAGAAGCGTGAAGGACCACTTTGGTGCGCCTACCTTTGCCTATCAGGTTTCAGGTGAGTTCGCGATGATTTCGGCGGCGTCTCAGAACGGTTGGATTGACCGTGACAAAGCGATCATGGAAAGTTTGCTGGCCTTCAAACGCGCCGGTTGTGATGGTATTCTCACCTACTTCGCCCCCGAAGCAGCCGCTCTTTTGAATGGCGGCTGATACTTGCCTGCACATACTATAGAGGGTGACTCTGCCCCCTCGCTCCCCTATACTTTGGGTCGAATGGCCAGATAAGGCCATCACCCGAGGCTATAACGAGCAAAGCGAGTCACCTTATGACATCTATTCCCCGCCGCACGGTTCTGACCGGCGCTGCCGCTACATTCGGGCTTGCCGCCTGTGGTAATGGTATTGGTAGCGAAGGCGCGACAAAACTTGATGCGCGCGTTGATGCAGCGCTGAATTATCTGGATATCAACTTCCCGGGCACACAGGATCTCAGGGCCAAATCTGTCGGCATGCTCATCATGCCACTGATTACCGAAGCCAGCTTTGGCTTTGGCGGCGCCTATGGGCGCGGTGCCCTGCGTGTGAACGATATTTCTGTGGATTACTACTCGGCCACCCAGGCCAGTTTTGGTCTGCAAATAGGCGCACAACAATACGCCCATGTCCTTTATTTCATGACCAAAGAGGCGCTGGCCGAGTTCAGAACATCATCTGGATGGGCTGCTGGCGCAGACGTGGAATATGCCGTGAATGATCGGGGTGCGAACCTGTCGGCCGAGACAACAACTGTGCTTTCGCCGGTGATTGCGGTTGTCTTTGGTCAAGCTGGCTTGATCGCGGGCGCTTCTGTTGAGGGCACGAAATACAACCGGATCATTCCCTGATCCCAAGAGATTCTCGTCGCGTAAAAATGCTGCCAGCGCCCCCGCAAGGGCGCTGTTTTCGCCTGTCTGTATCGTGTCGGTATTACGTCGGTGGCTGCGAACGGCCCATTGAGTCCGCGTTAACCTTTGAAGGTCAGGGCAACAGCACTCTTCTTCTGTCGAAAAATACTTCGGGGGAGCGCGCTAGCGCGCGGGGGCGGAGCCCCCACGGATCCGCGCCGTCAGGCGTGGAATAATATCATCCCATAGAGCGCAAACGTTTGAACAAACTGGACGTATCCCCCACCAAGTTTCTGCACGTCCTTGTAAAACTGATCGACAAGTGCAGTCACTGGCAAGCTGGCACCAACCTCGTCCGCCGCAGTCAGACAGATGCCAAGATCCTTGCGCATCCAGTCCACGGCAAAGCCATGTTCAAACTCATCATCCAACATTGTCTCGTAGCGATTGACCATCTGCCAGGAACCGGCAGCGCCTTGCGAAATTACGTCGACAACAGACCGTCCATCAAGCCCGGCTTTCTCGGCAAAATGCAGGGCCTCAGACAAACCCTGTACTAGACCGGCGATAGCGATTTGATTGCTCATCTTAGTCAATTGCCCGGCACCAGAGGCACCCATGCGACGACAGATTTTAGCGTAGATGTTCATGATTGGCTCGGCGCGTGTGTAGGCCGCCTCTTCGCCTCCGCACATGATCGATAATTGCCCATTTTCTGCACCGGCCTGCCCGCCTGAAATGGGCGCGTCGACAAACAGAATATCTTGTTTCGCCGCAAGTTCGGCCAGTTCTATAGTTACTGTCGCCGAAACGGTCGTGTGGTCCACAAAGACCGACCCCGGAGCCATGCCCGCGAATGCGCCGTCATCGCCCAAGCAAACACTGCGCAGATCGTCGTCATTGCCGACACAAGCCATGACAAATTCAGCCCCATTCGCCGCCTCTTTGGGCGTGCCGACAGATGTTCCGCCATGTGCCGATGCCCAATCCTGCGCCTTCTTTTCGGTTCGGTTGTAAACCGTGACTTTGTGGCCAGAAGACTGCAAATGGCCCGCCATGGGATACCCCATGACCTCCAAACCCAGGAACGTGCAATTGGCCATAAGATCCTCCTTGTAATCCGGCTTACTCGGGGCTTTACCTATTAGCTAAATGACCCTGACAACAAGGTTCAAATGCTTCGCGTCTTTCGCTGGCTTGTGCGCATCACAACTGGGCTTGTCCTGCTGACGCTGGCCGTCGGGGTCTTGCTCTATTGGTTTTTTGCCCGCTCCATCCCGGACTACAACGAAACTTTGCAAGTGGCCGGTATCAGCGCCCCGGTTGAGATCGTGCGCGACAATGCGAATGTGCCGCATATTTTCGGCGCGTCGGATGTGGATGTCTATTATGGTCTGGGACTGGCTCATGCGCAGGATCGGCTTTGGCAAATGCTTCTTATGCGTCGTGTCGCCCAAGGCCGATTGGCAGAGATGTTTGGTGCTCGGGCGGTCAAGACCGACGAACTGTTGCGTCGGTTTGATATGTATCCGCTATCGGTCAAATCCGTGGCAGTTCAGGATGACTACACGACAGCCGCACTTCAGGCCTATTCAGCGGGCGTAAATTCCTGGTTGAATGAAGTGAACGAAGGCGTGCGCGGTCGCGGAGCCCCGGAGTTCTGGTTGTTTGAGCCCTCTATCGCCCCATGGCAGCCTGCTGACAGTATTGCAGTTGGCAAGGTTATGGCGTTGCGGATGTCTGATCATTTGCAAAACGAGGTCCTGCGCGCGCAGATGTCTTTGTTGCTGTCGGACGAACGATTGGCAGATATCATGCCCAACAGTCCCGGGGCCGCGGTTGCCGAGCTTCCGGATTTCGCCAGCCTGTTTGACGCCAATCCCGACACATTTGCTCTTGCCACCGCTGGATCAATGTCGTGGTTATCACCAGCGGGTCCACGGGGGTTGAACGGCGCGTCAAATGCCTGGGCGGCCGCGCCTTCGCGGTCTGCGGCCGGGGGCACGCTTTTGGCCAATGATCCGCATCTGGCGCTGGATGCCCCGTCCATCTGGTATCTGGCACGGCTGGAACTGCAGACCGGTGGCGTCATTGGCGGAACAATTCCGGGCGCACCGATTTTATTGGTTGGGCGGTCCGACAAACTGGGTTGGGGTTTGACCAATTCCTATGTCGATGATCAGGATATTTTCATCGAAAAGATCAATCCCGACAATTCAGAAGAATATCTGACGCCGTCGGGTTGGCAAAAAGTCCGGTCGCGGCGTTCGATCATCAATGTAAAAGACGCAGACCCGGTGTCGCTGACACTTCGATGGACCGAAAACGGCCCCATTTTGCCCGGATCGCAGTATGAGCTTGGCTCAATCACACCGCCCGGACATGTTGCGGCCATTGGTTGGACGGCGCTTTCGGCGAATGACACCACCCTGTCTGCATTGACCGGTCTGATGCGGGCCGGTTCAGTGCAAGAGGCGCTGAAAGCAAGTGAGCTTTTCGTTGCGACTGCTCAGAATTTGACGGTTGTTGATCGCGAAAGCGTTGCCTTGAAAGTCATCGGTAAGCTACCGCGCCGCGATATCCGGCATCAATCGCAAGGGCGCATTCCCGCTCCGGGCTGGTTGACGGTCAACCGATGGCAGGGTGTGTTGCCCTACAGCGATAACCCGGAATACGTCGATCCGGATGGCGGCATTTTGGGCAATACCAACAACAAAACTATTGATCGGCCATTTCCACGCCATGTCAGCCACTATTGGCCAGATACGCAGCGTATTCAGAGGCTCCAGCGCCTGATGCAGACTCGGGAAGTGCACACGCGGGAGAGTTTCATCGAGGCTCAGCTGGATACTGTATCAACGACGGCGCGCACTTTGTTGCCCCTGATTGCGCGGGATCTGTGGTTCACGTCCGAGGCAGCGCCGGAAGGCACGATTGAAAGGCAGCGCAAACGCGCGTTGGATTTGCTGGCCGAGTGGAATGGTGAGATGAACGAACATCTGCCCGAGCCATTGATCTATGCTGCCTGGATCCGAGCAGTTCAGCAGCGTCTGATCCGTGATGAGCTAGGGCCACGGGCCAGCAACTTTCTCCACCCTGAACCGGTGTTCCTTGAGCGGGTTTATCGTGACATCGACGGGGCGTCGGCCTGGTGTGATGTATTGCAATCAGCGGCAATTGAAAGTTGTTCGGACATTGCGCGCCTGGCGTTAGATGACGCATTGCTTTGGATAGACGAAAACTATGGCACCACGGTGGAAAGTCTTCGTTGGGGTGACGCCCATGAGGCGGTGCATTCACATAGTGTATTGGGTGATGTGGGTTGGATTTCCTGGCTGGTGAACATTCGTCAATCCACCAGCGGCGGAGACAACACCTTACAGCGCGGGGTCACGCGGGGAACCGGACCTGGCGTGTTCGAAAACGTCAGTGCAGCCGCTTATCGCGGGGTCTATGACTTTGCAGATCCGGATAGCTCGGTTTTTATCATTTCCACGGGACAAAGTGGGCATCCGTTGTCGCGTCACTATGACGATCTGGGAGAACTTTGGCGCCGTGGGGAGTACATTCCGATGACGCTGGACCCGGATCTTGCGCGTGCGGGGGCGGTCGGGAAAACCACTTTGTTACCGGGCGGCTGAATTGATCTTTCGATTTGGACTATGTCGGGCCGAGCAGATGAATTAGGCTTCGCACGGGGGAAGTGAGAGTCTGTTATGCCAGTTTCATATTGGGCGCGTGGAGATAGTAATACCGCGAACAACGCTTCGCTGAATGCGCGTGGCATCAATCAGCAGTCGACCACATTGTTGACTTTTGAGGCAGATCCCAGTGCCCCGGGTGGTGGCGATACGACATTGGATCTGAACAATGGGTTACCCGATCCGGACACGCTGGTTTATGTCAACGGATCGACGACGGCGATATCGTTCACCGTCGAGCTATATGGCGACCTGCCAACGTCGAACAAACTTTCTAACGTCGGGTCTAACAACACTGACCTTCGCGGCGAGCAGGTCTATATCCTGACCCTGGAAACCGGTGAACGGTTGTTCGTTGTGAGTTCTCTTGGAATGACCACGACAGGATTGGATCCAACGGGGCATCCTGATTACACTGATAACTTCAACATCATGGACAACTTTCCCAACGGCGCACATCAGTTGGGAAATGTGGTGCCGTGTTACGCTGCCGGAACTTTGATACGCACAGCGGACGGCCAAAAGCTGGTCGAAGATATCGTGCCGGGCGACATACTTTGGACGGATGACGATACACTCGCCACCGTACGGTTCGTGTCGTCCCGCAAAGTAACAGCCGAAGAGATGCGCATCTTCGACAGCCTGTGTCCGCTTATTATCCCCGCTGGAAGCATTGGGCCATCGGAACCTGAGCGCGATCTTACGGTGACACCTTTGCATCGCATTCGTATTGCCGACGGAGAGGTTCATCGGCTGTTCGGATTGGACCGCGTATTTGTAAGCGCCAAAGAGTTGCCGTTCGCGCGTGTCGCTGCACTTGAGGACACAACATTCTACCACTTCCTGTGTGATCGCCATGTGGCTGTGATGGCGAATGGATGCGTCAGCGAAAGCCTTTATCCCGGCGATGTTGCCCGCATGTCATTGTCACCGGACGACCGCATCAAACTGAAAGCGGCCTTGGTGCCGGGTTCCATCCAACAAACCGCCTATCCCTGTTTGACGGCGAAAGAGGCTTCGGTTTGGCGGGATGCGGTTCAGAGGCGCGAAAAGCGCACGGCCTGAGCTGGCGTCCAGTTGACGGTCAATTCCACGCCACCCTCGGTTTCGCGCTCGTCTTTGACGATGCCCTGCTCAAAAGCCCAGGCACGTTTCCGCCCTTCGGCGTGAGTCAGTGTCAAAACTGCCGATTTGCGGTCGCGATCAAGGTGGCGACCGATGGCGTCGACCAGAACCTCCTGCCCTTCGCCGGTGACAGCGGAAAGCAAAAGCACGTCTTCGATGCGATTTGCGATGGTTTCGAGCTGGTCCCGATCTTCGGCCGGAACCAAATCGACTTTGTTCCAGATCTCTATCTGCGGAGTGTCTTCGGTGACGCCAAGTTCGGATAGAATCGCGTTCACATCCTCGGCCTGAATTTCGGTCTCGGGGTGGGAGATATCGCGTACATGCAGGATCAGGTCCGCTGCCAATACTTCTTCCAGCGTTGCACGGAACGCCGCGACAAGCTGTGTCGGCAGATCTGATATGAATCCCACCGTGTCTGACAGGATGACATCCCGACCGGAACTTAGGGTAACTGAACGCATGGTCGGGTCGAGCGTGGCAAACAGCATGTCCTTAGCCATGACGTTGGCCCCGGTCACACGGTTGAACAGGGTGGATTTGCCAGCGTTGGTATATCCGACAAGTGCAACAATCGGATAAGGAACCTTGGCACGTGCCGAGCGATGGAGGGCGCGGGTTTTCACCACTTTTTCCAACTGCCGTCGCAATCGGGTCATCTGATCGTCAATGGCACGTCTGTCTGCCTCGATCTGGGTTTCGCCGGGACCACCGACAAAGCCAAGTCCGCCGCGCTGACGCTCCAGATGGGTCCAGGCGCGAACCAAACGTGTTCGTTGATAACTGAGGGCCGCCATTTCCACCTGAAGCACACCCTCGCGGGTGGCTGCACGGTCCGAGAAGATCTCTAAAATGAGCCCGGTGCGATCCAAGAGCTTGGCTTTCCAGGCCCGTTCCAGGTTGCGCTGCTGAACTGGCGTGACTGGACCATCGATCAAGACAAGATCGATCTCTTCAGCTTTTATTCTACTGCCGAGTTCTTCGACCTTGCCCGAGCCGAACAGCATGCCGGGACTTGGCTTGGCAAGACGCACGATATCACAGCCGATGACATCAAGGCCCGGAAGAGCCGCTGCAAGCGACACAGCTTCGTCTAAAGCAAACTTCGGCTCGCGCCGCGAGGCCTCGGACGAGATATCTGGATGTAGCACAATCGCGCGGGTTGGCCGCGCGTCAGTTTCATTCACGCTTATTCTTCGCCGTCATAAAGATTGATCGGCTGCGATGGCATGATCGTTGAAATGGCATGTTTGTACACAAGCTGCGACTGGCCATCACGGCGCAGAAGTACGCAGAAGTTGTCAAACCAGGTGATAACGCCCTGCAGCTTTACGCCGTTGATCAAAAAGATGGTCACCGGAACCTTTGTCTTTCTGACGTGATTGAGAAAGGCGTCCTGCAAATTCTGTCTGTCCGAAGCCATGGGTCTTATTGCCTTTATTCTTGCCTTCTGGGTGGGAGCGGGTCGGATTGCCCCCCGAATGGTCGCTACTATGGAACGCCAATTCGGCGGTTACCAGAGCTAAATGTGCTCTGAGTTGTGCAAGAATTTCACATTAACGGCAGGATAATTTGCCGTTAGCGCCAGAAGTCGGGGTTCAGAAGCGCAATAATGGCCAGAGTTTCGAGCCGCCCGAGAACCATAGACGCACTGGCTATATACTTGGTTGCATCCGACAGCTGACCAAGAGTGATCGGCTCGGCGCCGGCCACATTCAATAGAGGGCCGGTCGTTGAAAGTGTGGAAATCGCCAATATGAGCGAGGCCTCGAAATCAAAGCCGACAAAGGCAAACAGGGCCGAAACGCCAGCGATTGAAATGGCGAAGAGCATGAAGAAGATCCACGCAATATATGCGCCATGGCGACGAAACCGTCTTTGTGTGCTTCCCGTGCGGGCAACGGACGATGGAAATGAGAGTTTATCCATTTCGCGCACCCCGTGTTTATAAAGTGCATAGACCCGCAAAAGTTTTACGCCGCCCGCTGTGGTTGCAACGCCGCCGCCCAATATAGCCAGTCCCAGCAACAGGATGCCCGGTGATTGCAGCCCTGACCATGCCCGCGCGCTTTCCCAATAGGCACTTTCAAAGCCAGTGGTCGTCAGAAACGAAGCAACCATGAAGATGCTGCCCCAGATGCTGCGTAATCCTTCGGTTATCGTGACGACGGTTTCGTCTTCCAAGATCACGATCCAATGGCGCAAAAACAACAGAATGGGCAGAGCCACGATCAGAATGAGGCCCAGACGCACCTCGGGATCATCAGCAATCGCGCGGCCGCCAATGGCCACATCTTCGCCTGAAAAGGTCGCCCGGCTGAGTGCAAAGATCAAAAACAGGAAGATCAGGAATTCACCACCGATGCCAGAAGCTGCCTGATCGGGACCAACACCAGAGGTGATGCCAGAAGTTGCCATGGTCGACATCGCATGGATTACGCCGACCAATGGTGTTTCGCCTGCCAGGATCAGGGCCACCCACAGAACCAGCGTCAGACCGGCGTAGATTGGGGCAAGGCGTACGGTGAACCGGACCAATCTGTCGGCCGGATCCGTCGACTGGGTCATCATGACCGAGTCAGCCTCAACCCGGGCGCTGTCGGCGGATATGACTTCAAAGCCGCCCAAATTCAAAGGGGCCAGAATAGCAACTGCGGTGACCCAGATGAACAACCCGCCCAGCCAGCCAACCATGGCGCGCCACAGATGTAAGGTGTCAGGCAGCCTTTCGGCATCGAACAGAGTTAACCCGGTGGTGGTGATGGATGACACCATTTCGACATAGGCGTTGATGAACCTTGTGTCCGGAACCGCCTCATAAAACGGCACCGCAAACATCACGGGCAGGATCGCGAAAAAGGCGAACATCGAAATCAGATGACTGCGCCCCTGCCTGCGGATCCGCAAATTCGATGTCGTTAACACCAGCATTGTAAATAATAGCAGAAACAAAACCGCGGAATAAAGGAAGGCCCGCGCTGAATTCAGATCGCGGGTGGAATAGGCATGAATGGCCGGGATCAACATGATTGCCGCCCCTATTCCCATCAACACCACAAACAATGGCAAAGACCGCAGACGCGCCATCAGAAGAAGTCGATCGAGACTTGGAACAACCTTTCGACTTCGGGCACATCGCTGGCCATTGCGAAGACCACGATCACATCGCCTTCTTCAATTCGAGTGCTGGCCCGGGGTTTCAGGACTTCGCCGTTTTTCAGCACCGCTCCGGCCAACACGCCTTCGGGAAATTCTATGTCGCTGATGGTTTTGCCGGCCATTGGCGAAGTTGACAGTATCTGTGCCTCAATCACTTCCGCCTCGGCGTCGCCAATCGAATACACGCCGCGCACACGGCCATGGCGAATGTGCCGCAGAATTGAACTGACAGTCGTGCCCCTCGGATTGATGTAGGCATCGATATCCAGCGGGTCCAGAAGGGGTATAAGCGTCGGATCGTTGACCAGGGCAATCGTCAGGGGACAACCGGCTTGCTTGGCTCGCACCGCCGCCAGGAGATTGGTCTTGTCATCATCGGTGACCGCCAAAATGGCATCGGCGCGATCTACGCCCGCCTCGGACAACAGCTCCATATTCAGGCCGTCACCATTCAGAACGATTGTGCGCTCCAATGCATCAGCGGCCAATTCAGCGCTTTTGCGGTTCTTTTCGATTACCCGTGCGCGCAAGCGTTCAGTACGGCTTTCAAGAGCTCGCGCAACGGCAAGTCCAACATTGCCGCCACCAATAATAAGGACCCGTTCCTGACGCGCCACTGTTTTACCGAAAATCTCAAACGTCCGGTTCACATCTTCGACGTGACACATCAAATAGATCTGGTCGCTGACGAAAAGCTGATCGCCTGAATTTGGCGTGAACAACCGACCTTTGCGCCGAACACCAACAACAATGGCTCGCAAAGTTGAAAACAGATCTGTGAGCTGACGCAGTGGCGTATTCACCACCGGGCAATCTTCATCCAGTTGGATGCCGACCAGCTGCGCTTGCTCATCCAGAAACAATTCAGTGTCAAAAGCAGCCGGCGCAGACAATCGTCGCAAAGCGGCTTCGGCCACCTCACGCTCTGGGCTAATGACCACATCGATAGGCATGTGATCGCGACGATAAAGATCGGAATAAATAGCGGTCAGATAGCTTTGGGCCCTGAGACGGGCGATCTTGCGCGGCACCGAGAATACCGAGTGCGCCACCTGACATGTCACCATGTTGACTTCGTCCGAGTAAGTTGCGGCGATAATCATATCCGCATCGCGCGCGCCAGCACGCTCCAGAACGTCCGGATAACTGGCGTGGCCAGCGATGCCGGTCACATCCAAGGTTTCTGTGATCCGGCGAACCAATTCAGGATTGTTGTCCACAACCGAGACATCGTTCCGCTCACCCGACAGATGCCGCGCAATCTGCCAACCGACCTGGCCTGCGCCACAGATAATGACCCTCATGCGTGCCTCACGCTCTGTGTCCGTCCAACGTGTCTGACATGACACCCGGTTTGGTTCAAGACCACAGAAATTCGCTTCTTCTGTTCAAAAATACTTCGGGGGAGACGACGAATGTCGTCGGGGGCAGCGCCCCCAATCCCCAATATCCTGTCTGCGCGGTGCCAACAGCGCAGTCCGCTGGATTTATGCATCCTCTTCGGCATCTTCGCCGACCGTGGCAAAACGAGTACCCGAGCGCGACGAGGTAACGACATTCAGTGACTTCAGTTTGCGGTGCAATGCCGATCTTTCCATGCCGACAAATCCGGCTGTTCGGCTGATGTTTCCACCAAATCGATTGATTTGGGTCAGCAGATACTCGCGCTCGAATATTTCACGGGCTTCGCGCAGCGGCAGTGTTGCAAGACCGCCGGACAAAACCACACGCCCGTCGTCTTCGCCTTCGTTTTCTGGGCCGCCCGGAATTTCCGAGGACTCGATTTTGCCCTTGGCGTCGCCCAGGATCAGCACCCGTTCGATAACGTTTTTCAATTGTCGAACATTTCCGGGCCAGGCGACAGTTTGCAGCATGGCGATCGCGTCGTCGGACAACTCTCGCAGTGGTAGGCCCTGGGTTCGGTTGAATTCACCGATAAAGAACTCTGCCAACTCTGGAATATCCTCGCGACGTTCGGCAAGGGATGGCACATCAATCGGCACGACGTTCAGACGATGGAATAACTCCTGGCGGAAATTTCCGTCTTCCACTTCTTGTTCAAGATGCTTCGTGGTCGATGAAATGACACGCAGATCAACCCGCACCATATCGCCGCCACCAACGCGCTGGAACTGCTGTTCGGTCAACACACGCAGGATTTTTGACTGGGTGCCCAAAGGCATATCTGCGATCTCGTCAAAGAAGATAACCCCGCCGTGGGCCTGCTCGAATAGACCCGGTTCAATGCCGCGCCCGGTGCTTTCACGCCCGAACAGCACGTCTTCCATACGATCCGGTTCGATCGAGGCCGAATTCACTGTGATAAAGGGCCCTTCAGCGCGATTTGAATTGGCGTGAATGAAGCGTGCGGCGATCTCTTTACCGCTACCTGCCGGGCCGCTCAGCATCACACGGCCATTTGATTTCGTGACCTTTTCC
The DNA here is from genome assembly GCA_014075275.1 of Boseongicola sp. Lineage (NCBI taxonomy): Bacteria > Pseudomonadati > Pseudomonadota > Alphaproteobacteria > Rhodobacterales > Paracoccaceae > Boseongicola > Boseongicola sp. The sequence continues at coordinate 910,004 of CP046179.1, read as the reverse complement.
AAATTCGCCTTCAGCGCCCGGAATGCCTGGGACGAGCCGACCATGTCGGCAGTGGTCACATCCTTGCGCCTGAGCGCCGAGTTTTCGCGTCTGAGCCGCGAGGTTTCCATCGCCCGCGTAATCACCACCATCAGCTGATCAATGTTGAACGGTTTTTCGATGAAGTCATAAGCACCCTGCTTAATGGCTGCGACGGCAATTTCGATATTGCCGTGCCCCGAGATGATGATCACCGGCACATCTGGATTATCGCGTTTCACAGCTTTCAGGATGTCGATGCCGTCCATCTGGCTGTCTTTCAGCCAGATATCCAAAATCATCAGCGAAGGTGCTTCTTTGTTCATCTCGGCCATGGCCTGATCGGAAGTTCCCGCCAGCCGAGTGGTAAAGCCCTCGTCCTTTAATATATCCGAAATGAGTTCCCGGATGTCTCTTTCGTCGTCGACGATTAGAATATCGCCCATGTCCGCCTCCTCGATACTTACTATTCCGCGACTTTTAAGTCGCTGGTTTCACTTTGCCCCGCCAGGATTGGCAGGAGGATTTCTGCGCGCGCACCAATTTGCCCCGATGCGTCAAGGGGATCGGCGTCCACCAGATTGAGCGTGCCGCCGTGTTCTTCGATAATTTTCTTCACGATGGGCAGGCCGAGACCAGTGCCCTTTTCGCGGGTCGTCACGTAGGGTTCAAACAATCGCGAGCGATCCTCGGGCAGTCCGATGCCGTTGTCTGAGATTGAGATTTTGGCGGTGTCGCCTATTGTTTGGAGCTCGACCAGAACGCGGGCATTGTGACCATCCGGAAGACCTAACTTTTCTTTCAGACTTTCAACCGCTTCGCCTGCGTTCTTGATCAGGTTTGTCAGCGCCTGACCGATCATGGTAGAATCCAGTTCCGCCATGACGGGATGATCTGGCAATTCGCTATCCAGCGATACGCCTTCTGCCGCATCCTGCTGCAAGAGTACAGCGTCGCTGACCAGGCGCCCCAGATCATGTTGAGAGGTATCCGGCTCGGGCATACGGGCGAATTTCGAAAACTCGTCTACAATGCGCCGCAAGTCATCAGTCTGTCGAATGATAACATCGGTCATGCTGTCTAATTGCGCGACATCTTCACCAGCAGCGTCTCGGAATTTACGTTTTATGCGTTCGGCAGAGAGTTGGATTGGGGTCAGCGGGTTCTTGATCTCGTGGGCAATCCGACGGGCCACGTCGCCCCATGCGGCCATGCGCTGGGCTGTGACCAGATCGGTTACGTCGTCAAAGGCGATCACATAACCTTCGTTTTCACCATCTTCATCATCTCGCAACGCTACGCGAACAAGCAATGATTCTGCTGCACCGCGCCGGGTTAAACGCACTTCCGCCTGTTCAACTTCGCGCCGGGATGTCTGCAGTTCTTTCAAGAGCGGCGCAAACTCTGGCACGAAAACGTCCAGCGCGACCCCTAATTCACCTTTGCTGTCCATCTTCAGAATGCGTTCGGCGGATTTGTTGATAAAAGTTGTTCGACCTTCAGCATCAAGGCCAATGACCCCGGCCGTGACTGACGACAGCACGCTATCGAACAACCGACGGCGTTCTTCAGTATGCTGATGGGTTTCCAAAAGAGCATCGCGCTGGCCCTTAAGTTGCCGGGTCATTTGGTTAAATAGCCTTCCCAACATTGCGATCTCGTCTTCGCCCGGCTCATCCGGGACACGGACATCCAAATCCCCGTCACCGACGCGCTGTGCAGCACCGGCCAGACGACCGACGGGTTGGGCCAAACGCTCGGCAAACCAAAGGCCAAGCCAAATAGCGGCCAATATCAGAATAACGGCAAATCCGAGATAAAGCAGACCAAACTCGAACACGACGCGACCGCGTTCGCTTTCCAACTGGGTGTAAAGTTTCGCGGTTTCTTCGGCTTCGTCCAGCAATCCCAGGATACGGCCATCCACATCACGCGAAACATAAAGGTATCGATCTGGATAGGCAGAGAGCGGCATCAACGCCCGCATTTCATCAACGACAAGGTCTTCAATGATAACGGTTTCGCCGGACTTGGCACGCGCCAGATCAGCAGCGTCAGGTCGTTCAAAGTCAAAAAGATACGACCGCTCGCCACGGGTTCGAATTTCTGCGGCGCCGTCGATCACATAAGCTTCGCGCAGCCCGCGCTGGATTTGCCCCTGGGCTTGTCCGAGCAATTGTCTGAGTTCGCCATCACTAACAAAGAAGTTTCGTGTGCGTGCGCCATCCAGAAGCCCCGCTAGTGCTTCGGCATCGGCCCGAAGGTCATTGCGTTGATCTTGCTGGTAAGCCTCTGTCGCGGACAACGACGCGCCCACCACACTGCGCACACGCTCTGAAAACCATCCTTCCAGTCCGATGTTGATGGTAAGACCGGCGAATATGGCGACCGTGACAGTCGGGATCAGGGCGATTAATCCGAACACGCCGGTCAGACGCAAGTGTAGGCGAGAGCCCGCTGATTTTCGTCGCCGGGCAATGATCATTGAACCAACACGAGCGGCTACAAGAGCGGCGACGACCAGCACATAGACAAGATCTGCCAGCAAAACGAGTCGCAAGGAGAATGCGGTTGCGGACCGATCAAGCGGCCCCAAAATCAAGAATGTCAGGACGGCAAGTACCGGGCCCAAAAGGACCAAACCCAGCGTCGCCGCATTCTGCACGCGCCGCATCCGTCTGAGACGGTTAAGTTTTTCTAGTGTTGCCGCCCGCGCGCGCCCCGCCACCCGGACCCTCCAAATGTTGTGCCGCATGATGCGGCGACCGCTCTATATCGGTGATCGTTTGCGTAGAGTCACGCATCGGCCACTCTCTGTTGCGGTTTTACATCAATTTGCGTCGGCGTGTCACGCGGATATCGAGCTCTGTGATCTTCTTTCTGAGGGTATTTCGATTAATTCCCAAAAGATCGGCACATTTTGCCTGATTTCCACCGGTCGCATCGAGGGCAATCTCGATCAGGGGCATCTCCATTTCGCGCAAGATTCGCGAATAAAGTCCGGGCGGTGGCAATTGCCCGCCATGCAGATCAAAATAGCGACGCAGATGCTTTTCGATGGAAGCCGACAGACGCTCGCTGTCGCCCCCGCCTGTCAGCGGCTCAATGGCGGGTTGGTTTCCAAGACCCAGTTCGACCTCAGCGCGACCGATGGTTTCCTCTCCCCCAGTGATCGACATGCGGCGAATGGAGTTCTCTAGCTGTCGGACATTACCCGGCCATGAATAGGCGCGTATCAGGTCCAACGCCTCGCCGGACAATTTCCGCAGAGGCAATCCGTCCCGCTCGGCGCGGGCGAGAAAATGTTCGGCCAAAAGAGGGATGTCTTCGACACGCTCACGAAGGGCCGGCACTGCAAGACTGACGCCGCCGAGGCGATAATAAAGGTCCTGCCTGAAGGCACCGCTTTCCAGCTTGGACGTCAGATCGGCCTGACTGGTGGACAAGATGCGCGGGCCGCCGTCGGTAAAACTGTCGAGCATCCGCACGATACGGGCCTGTGCGTCTTCGGTCAGGTCGCTGACCTCGTCAAACAGAAGCGTGCCGTTGCGCGCCCGAGAAATCAGTTTGGCTGGACCTTCCATTTCTGCAAGGTCGGACGCAGTGGCGACGACAAAAGGAAGGGTGCGACGGTCGCTGAGATCATGGATGGCGCGGGCGATCAGAGATTTTCCCGTGCCGCTTTCACCGGTGATCAACACTGGAAGGTCGGCGTTCATGACCCGCGCCACCAGCCGGTAGAGATCCTGCATCGCGGGCGTGCGCCCAACCAGCGGTAAATCATCGGTCTGATCTTCGAGGTCGTCCGACTTGGGTTGCGGCGCGCGGCGTTTGATCTCTAATGCACGAGCCGCCCGCTTCATCAGGTCGGGCAGATCAAAGGGTTTTGGCAGATAGTCATAAGCGTCCGCCTCAGTGGCCTGAATGGCAGTCATGATCGTGTTCTGGGCCGAGATTACAATGACGGGAAGCCCCGGTTGCGCCGCCGAGATTTTCGGCAATTGATCCAGCCCGTTGCCATCGGGCATGACGACATCCGAGATCACCAGATCGCCTTTCCCCTCTTCAACCCAGCGCATCAGAGTGACCAGCGACGATGTGGCGTGAACCTTGCAGCCAGCACGGGTCAGGGCCTGGGTCAGCACGGTACGGATGGTGCGGTCGTCGTCAGCGACAAGAATGGTGCCGTCCATCTAAAGGGAACTCCTGTGTATTATCGCGATCATGCGGTGGCCTCTTTCGAGGCGACCGGCAGGGAGATGCGGAAAACTGTGCGGCCCGGAACACTGTCGACGCTGATCCAGCCGTCGTGGTCCGAGATGATTTTGCTGACCAGTGCCAACCCCAAGCCGGTGCCGTTCTCACGACCCGACACGAAGGGGTCAAAGACGTTGGCGATAATGTCCGGTGGCAAGCCGGGGCCATCGTCGATGATTTCGACCTGCAACGGCAAGCTGCCAACACCGTCTTTGCGGCGCAGGCGTAGGGACATGTCGTAAAAGGTTCTGAGGCGGATGGTGCCGGGATCCCCGCGTGTGGCCTCGGCCGCGTTTTTCAGAAGGTTCAGGAACACCTGAACCAATTGATCGCTGTCGACATGGGTGGCAGGAAGCGAGGGGTCATAATCCTCAACAAGAGTCATATGGGCCGCGAAACCGACGTTTGCGGATTTGCGCGCGCGATCGAGAATGTCGTGGATGTTAATCGCTTGTTTCTGCGGTGGGCGCAGGTTGCCGAATTGCTCGACTTGTTCCAGCAATTTCACGATGCGGCGGGTTTCCGCGACGATGAGGTCCGTCATTTCCTGATCTTCACCGGAAAGGTTCATAGAAAGTAGTTGTGCAGCGCCTGTAATGCCGGCCAATGGGTTTTTGATTTCATGAGCCAGCATCTCGGCCATGCCGATGGCGGACTTTGCAGCCGATTTCACCGACATGGAGCGACCAAGGCGATCGGCCAGCCCGCGCGGTTCCATCAGCACCAGGACAAATCCGGGCATCTGGGTCATTGGGGCGACCTGAATGTTGCAATTGATCGGGGCGCTATTGCCGGTGCCGACATCGACGTTGTTCATGAACAGGGAAGACTGATCGCTACGCACCCTTCGAAAGGCGTCATCCAGCGGCGCGTCAATGGCCAGCCGGTCGAACAGCGGCGCGCCACGGGTCGCGCGAGCAGACGCGTTGAGGAAACTTTCGGCGGCGGGGTTAACCTCGGATATCGCACCGCCGGGGTCGATCAGAAAGGCGGGAACGGGCAGCGAGAGCCAGAGGTTTTCCTGAAAAGTGTTCATGCCGCCACCCTGTGTTCCAGCGCGTCGGGCAAAAGGCTGCGCACGGTGTCGGGGGTACCGGTCAGGACCAGTTTGCGGATATCGGCAGGTGTTCCTGCGGTGTCCATATACCAGCCGAGGTGCTTGCGGACGACGCGGGCGCCCAGCGTTTCGCCATAAAATGACAGCGAGTGCTCGAAATGTTCGGCGACCATCTGGGTAAAGTCCCAGCCGATGGGGATATTGGGTGCCGGTCCCAAGCCAAGGGCCCATGCTGTCTCGGCCAAGCGCCACGGAGCGCCTTGAATGCCGCGTCCAATCATAACGCCGTCAGCGCCGGACGCTTTGAGGGCTTTCCGCGCCGTTTCGGGACCAGTGATGTCGCCGTTGGCGATGACCGGAATGTTGACGGCTTGCTTGACGTCCGCAATAGCGGCCCAATCGGCGTGGCCCTTGTAGAACTGACAGCGTGTGCGTCCGTGAATGGTGATCATTTGGATGCCTGCGCATTCCGCGCGCCGCGCAATGTCAGCGGCGTTCAGGCAGTCATCATCCCAGCCAAGGCGGGTTTTCAGCGTGACGGGAACATTCACCGCATTCACCACCGCCTCGATCAAAGAAAGCGCGTGGTCCGGTGTTTTCATCAAAGCCGAACCGGAGAGACCGCCGGTGACCTTTTTGGCCGGGCAACCCATGTTGATGTCAATGAGTTTGGCGCCGTTGCTTTCAACCATGCGCGCAGCTTCAGCCATCCAATAGGCGTCGCGACCCGCGATTTGCACCGAAGTCGCCGCCTGATCAAAACCAAGCTCAGCGCGTTCACGCACGCCGGGTTTGGCTTGGACCATCTCCTGACTGGCCACCATCTCGCTGACAACCAAGCCCGCGCCAAAGCTGGCGACCAACCGACGGAACGGCAGATCGGAAATTCCGGCCATCGGGGCCAGAAAGACCGGTGGGTCCAAAACAAGATTGTCGACGTGAATCGCCATGCTTTTCCTTGCGGCTTTGGCTTCGAACTAGCCCTGTGACTGTGTCACCTCAATGAATTCACGGTGCTTTTGGAGTAAAATAGCCCGAAATGTCATCATATGCACAATAATTAAGCAAAATAGACCGGAAAAGCTGAGCATTGCTCCTAAACGCGCCACGGCCTAGAGGATGTGCATGAAGGTAGGAGCCTAGAGATGAGCACAGCGGCAGTCATAGTCGCAGCCGGCCGCGGCACGCGCTTTGGTGGTGAGTTGCCCAAGCAATGGTGTGACTTGGCTGGGCAAACGGTTGCCGCCCGTACTTTGCAGGTGTTCAGCACACATCCGAAAATCGACCGATTGGTTCTGGTTTTGCACGCTGATGATATTGAGACATCTCTTTGGCCAAGTGAATTCGCTGCGGACATCGTCGTTGGTGGCGCAACGCGGGCTGCTTCGGTTCGCGCAGGCCTTGAGGTGTTAGAAGGTGATGCAGATCGTGTTTTGATCCATGACGTGGCCCGACCATTAATCAGTCATGCCGTGATTGATCGGGTGAATGATGCTCTGGATGAGTTCGAAGGGGCTGCGCCGGCGCTGGCGATTACCGACGCCCTGTGGCGGGGAGATGCCGGGCTGGTGACCGGCACCGAGGACCGGACAAATCTATATCGGGCGCAGACGCCTCAGGGGTTTGATCTGACCAAGATTCTAGATGCACATCGAAGCGCGACGGGCGCTGAGGCTGATGACGTCGAGATTGCCCGTGCCGCAGGTTTACGGGTCGGAATTGTCGATGGCGATATCGACAATCTGAAGATTACAACGCCCGAAGACCTTGTGCGGGCCGATGCGATTTTGCAGGAACGGGATGGTGGCGTGATGGATATTCGCACTGGGAACGGGTTTGACGTTCATAGGTTCGGACCAGGTGATCATGTCGTCTTGTGCGGAGTTGCGGTCCCCCATGGGCGCGGCCTTCAGGGACACTCGGATGCGGACGTGGGCATGCACGCCATTACGGATGCAATCTATGGGGCTTTGGCCGAGGGCGACATCGGACAGCATTTTCCGCCCAGTGATCCGCAATGGAAAGGCGCGGCCAGCGACATTTTCCTACGCCATGCGGTGGCGATGGCCGCTGAGCGGGGGTTTGCGATTGGCAATGTCGACTGCACATTGATTTGTGAGCAGCCGAAAATTGGACCGCATGCAGCCGCCATGCGGGAAGTGTTGTCGGAAATTATGGGCGTTGGGCTGGATCGGGTCAGCGTGAAGGCTACGACGTCTGAACGTCTTGGATTCACAGGTCGCGAGGAAGGGGAGGAAGGGATTGCGGCATCGGCGACCGCAACCTTGGTGCGCACATGAGACGGATGATCCTGAGTTTCTTTGGCGCAGGATATTTGCGCCCTGCCCCTGGCACCTGGGGATCTTTGGCTGCGCTGCCCTTTGCTTGGGTCTTACATGTACTTGGTGGCCCCGCCGCTTTGGCCGTCGGCGCTGGGCTGGCCTATGCGATTGGGTTGGCGGCGACGCGAATTGAAACCGAGGGTGCCGAGGACCACGACCCGTCGTGGATCGTGATCGACGAAGTTGTGGGGCAATGGATCGCCTTGATCCCGGTATCGGCGGGTGCGCAGGCCATGGGGGCGGATGTCCTGAGATTGTGGCCAGGAATACTGGCTGCGTTTCTGTTGTTCCGTCTTTTCGACATCACCAAACCATGGCTTGTGGGACAAGCAGATCGGCGCGGAGATGCGACCGGTGTGATGTTGGATGACGTCTGGGCGGGACTGTTTGCAGCGGTCGGCGGTCTGTTGTTGGCAGCATTGGCGCATCAGGTGCTGATGTGAGGGCTGAAGACGTCCTTGATCTGGCAAGAGCACAGAGCGTGATGATCGCCACCGCAGAAAGCTGCACGGGCGGTTTGATTGCGGGAGCTTTGACCGAAGTGCCTGGGTCATCCGATGTCGTGGATCGCGGCTTTGTCACATATTCCAACGCGGCCAAGGGTCAAATGCTTGGCGTTGACCGCGATCTGCTTGCGGACCATGGGGCTGTCAGCGAAGAAGTTGCCGGCGCCATGGCCGAGGGCGCGCTGAGGCAGTCTGAAGCACATTTGACGGTTTCGGTGACGGGGATAGCCGGTCCGGGCGGTAGCGAGAACAAGCCAGAGGGTCGGGTCTGCTTTGGAATTGCAATGGATGGCCGGGTGACGCTTAAGGAAACTGTTGAGTTCGGTTCCATAGGGCGGTCGAACGTGCGCGCGAAGACAGTTGATCACGCCTTGAAGTTGTTGACGGATGCCCTTTCACACTCTGCCTAATATTTCACCACACCGCACGAATTGAAGCCCGTTTCGCGGGCAATCATGGATCTGCCTAAGAAATAACCGCCTCGAACCCTACTTGCTGCTTTTACTTGCAGACCAGTCGCAGTTCTTAGCCCCAACCAATAATCTGGAGGGATAGTTATGGTAGGGGCAGATACCGCCTGGATCATCGTGGCGACCGCACTTGTGTTGTTCATGACATTGCCGGGACTGGCGCTGTTTTACGGCGGGCTGGTTCGGGCGCGGAACGTGCTGAGCGTTTTCATGCATTGCTATGCCATTGCCTGCGCGATGAGTGTGGCCTGGCTGGCGCTGGGCTATTCGATTGCCTTTGGCTCGGGCGGAAGCGGCATCTGGGGCGGCTTGGACAAGATGTTCCTTGCGGGTGTGACGGCTGATAGCCTGTCGGGCACCCTGCCCGAGGTTCTGTTCTTTGCCTTTCAGATGACATTCGCGATCATCACCCCAGCGCTGATCGTCGGGGCCTATGTCGAGCGGATCAATTTCGCCTTCGTCATGCTGTTTTCGACCTTGTGGATGCTGATTTGCTATGCACCTGTTGTGCATTGGATTTGGGGCGGCGGCATGCTGGCTGACGGCGGTATCTTTGGCGAGATCGGCGCGCGTGACTTTGCCGGTGGTATCGTGGTGCATGAAACCGCCGGTATTGCCGCGCTGGTCATCGCCTTCATGTTGGGTGCGCGCAAGAACAACACCACTCCGCCGCACAACCCCGGCTATGTTATGATCGGAGCAGCAATGTTGTGGGTCGGTTGGTTTGGTTTCAACGGTGGTTCGCAACTGGCGGCAGACGGCGGTGCAGCTATGGCATTGACCGTCACCCATATCTCAGCAGCCACCGCTTCACTGAGCTGGGCGTTCTGGGAGCGGATCAAATACGGGAAATCCTCACTTGTCGGCATGGTTACGGGCACAATCGCTGGCCTGGCGTCGATCACACCGGCTTCTGGCTTTGTTGGCCCGGTCGAGGCGCTGGTGATCGGTGCGGTGGCTGGCATCCTCTGTCAGGAAGCCGTCAACCTCATTCGCAACCAGCTGAAAATCGACGACACCTTGGACGTTTTCGCGGTGCACGGCGTAGGCGGCATCTTCGGCACGATCATGATTGCGGTCTTTGGTCAGGGCGCGTGGGCGGCCCAGCTTGGTAGCCTTGTGATCGTCGGTATCTTTACCGTGGTTGTGACTGTGGCATTGGTGATCATCACACGTGCAATCGTTGGAATGCGGGTCGACGAAGAGACCGAGGTTACCGGTCTGGATCTGGCTCAGCACGGCGAGCGAGCTTACGACATGTCGTCGTGAGTTGCGGCACTATCAAATAAAAAGGGCGGACCCAAGGGCCGCCCTTTGTCGTTTGCAAATGCTTTTCGGTTAGCGAATGCGATCGAGTTCCCAATCGAACCCAAGATCGTCATTGGCGACAGTAATTCGCCACATCTGTCCCGGACGAATTGCCTTCATCGGAATTTCGATGGTGTCCGTGCCTGTGTTTCCCCCAAGCCAACCGGCTTCTTCAAAGGCCAGCGCCAGGTGCAGCGGCTGGCCGGTGGGAAGTCCGACCATATTTCCCAATTTGGAAAACTCGCGGGTGCCAAGATATTCCATATTCGGCCCTTTTGGGCCGGACCAGACATCAAGGTAAACACTGCGCTTTGTCATGAAACCGCCATCAACCGACGACAGTTTCAGTTGCATGTTTGCGGGGCCTTGATCCTGAAAGTCTTTGACACCACCACAGGCGGCCAGAAATGCCGCTGCTGATAAGGCAAGAAGTGCTCTGCGTTTCATAATACGCCCCCCTTAAGGCAAGTCAGGGCAGCGAATTGCACCGCCTTTGGCCCATTGTTCAACGGCTTTGTTGATCGGGCCATTGCCAAACTTGCCGCCGTAGAACTTAAGCTCTGTTCCGCCGCTTGCAGGGTGAATATCGGCTACATAGGCAAAACCTTCTTGCTTCATGCCAAATACAGTTTGCCCATTCCCTACGCGCTTGTGCATCGCAAGCTCGGTGAAGCCGCGACGAGAGTTGACCTTAGTATTATAAGTGACTTCGGTGCGGTAATACTGTGTTGCGTTCATGTAACCAGTCGATGCATATCCTTCGTCCACGACCGTCCGGTTCATGCATTTTCTAACACCGGTCCGCACGCTCGTGACCACAGCCGAATAGTTTCGCGATATTTTCGTTGTTGTCTGCTGACTCATGAAAGCCCCGCCGTTTACGGCGCTTCTGAGTTCCGCTGCCGATTGCGGTGCCGGTGTACAGCCGGCAACTGCCAATCCGGCCAATATTCCAAAGGAAAGTTTGAGTCTCATCGTCTGCTCCGTATTCAAATTCATTTCTAAAATGCCGGGCTCCCGCCCGATCTGAGAAAACTGCTATTCATGAAATTGGGCAGGATTTTGGCCGTTATCGGCGGATTTCTAGACTGTTGTTGCCGTGCGAGGTGCAAAAGAAATGGGGTTTAGCCGCAAAGTTCCGCAGCGCGCTTTTCAAAAGCCCCAACAATGCGGTGCATGGCTTCGTTGAAAAAGACGGTTGCCGTCGCCTGAAGAATACGGTTTTTGAACTCAAAATCGACGTCAAAACTAACGTCGCATCCGTCCTCGCAGTCGACAAATGACCAATTTGAAACAAGGTATTTGAATGGCCCGTCCAGATACTCGGTTTCGATCTTCTTGGCCTCGGGCCACAACGTCACTCTGCTGCCGAATTTTTCGCGGAAAACTTTAAACGAGATCACGAGATCGGCCAACATGATCTGATGATCACCCTCTTCGGTCACAGAGCGAATGCGTGCAGCCGCTGTCCATGGCAAAAAATCGGGATAGTTCCCAACATCCGCCACCAGATCATACATCTGTTGGGCGCTGTAGGGCATGTGACGGGTTTCAGAGTGGATTGGCATTGGCTTCGGGCTGGTCAGGACTTGTCCCTTAAGTGTAGGAACGACAGGAACAGTCAAGGGGGATATGCCAGTGACGCAGCCTTACGTGATCGACGAGATGATCTCGGCCAAGACAATTGCAGCGCGGATCGAGGATCTGGCGCGCGAGATCAAAGAGACGTTCAACGGCACCGAGAAGCTGGTGGTTGTCGGATTGCTGCGCGGATCGTTCGTCTTCATCGCCGATCTGGTTCGTGAATTGGACATGAACGTCGAAGTCGATTTCCTGGAGGCTTCGTCTTATGGCGACAGTATGGAAAGCAGCCGCGAAGTTCGTATTTTGAAAGACCTTCGCGGAGAGATTGGCGGACGCGATGTTTTGCTTGTGGAGGATATCGTCGATACAGGCTTCACGCTTTCGCATGTCACGCAGTTGTTGAAAACGCGAGAACCCCGAAAGTTCGAAACGATTGCATTGCTGGATAAACCTTCGCGACGTGAAACTGACATTAAGGCCACATGGACAGGTTTCGAGATTCCTGACGAATTCGTGGTTGGCTACGGGATTGATTACGCCCAACGGAACCGCAACCTGCCATATATCGGCAAAGTGCGTTTCACATAGGCGTCTATCCGCCCAAAACTGCGTCTGCTGGGACACAGGCAAAATCGTCAACACTTTGTTGCTTTGTCGGCGCTACTCTAGAGCGATAAAGTGCGGGTTGTGAGGGCCTCGACTAAGGAACGCATCAGTGCGTCTGGCCCCGGCATTTATCCTGATTTTATCAGTAGTTCCGGCATCGGCCGAGCCGCCTCGAATCGAGGGGGCATTTCAGTTTGGGTCTGACGTTGCCAGCGACGCCAGCCAAAGCGACATCGCGACATTGACCACGTTCCAATATGGCGGGGCGTTAGTGACCGGTCGGTTAGAGTTGGGGCGCAGCCATGTTGGTGATCGCGAGGCTTCATATGCCAGTGCGGGGCTTGGACTGCCTTTTGCTTCAATTGACGTCGGACGTCCGCGTTCGATCTTCGAAGTCGGACCACTGCCGACCTTGCCGAGATACGGCTCGACAGGGTTGCGCGAAGCATTGCGCCCGATTGCTGCCGAAGCAGCTTTGAGCGAGACACTTGGAACAGGAGTGCGGGTTTCAGGCGAAGCAGGTGCCTGGCATTTGGGCACGTCGGTGCATTGGCTTGAGGACATCGACGAGTCGGTTGTTGGTGTTGCCGGTCGATTGGATGTTCCTGTTCTTGATAGCCTTGACCAGTTTATCGTCTACGGCGGCGCAGAAACGGACGGAACTGAGGATCGCTTTTTATTGGGAACTGAAGTGACCTGGGACGCCGCTACGGCTGCGATTGATTTGGTGCGCAGTGACAGCGATGCGGGCTTCCTGCTGTCACAACTTTCGGTTGGATACGAAATGCGCGACGGGCTGACTTTAGGAGTTTCCGGCTCTTACCAGACGGATGATCTTACCGACGAAGGCGAAGCCCGGTTTGGGCTTGGGGCCGCGTATTCGCTGGACACCGGCGCAGTCTGGCGCGGCGGCATCGAAGGCGCAGACAGCCAAGATTACTCGCTGGATGTCACAATCGGATTCGAGTTCTAGGGGGCAAGGATCGGCCCCAGCGCACGCAATCTTTCGGTCAGAAATGACCGGGGTCCCTTGATGCGGCCCGACCCAACCAGATCTTTATGGCAAGCGACCCAAAGCGGAACCGATGGCAGAGACTTTGGGGCCTCGAGCTTGATCAAACCCTTCCAGGTGTTGCCAACGAAAACCGGCAAGACCGCACGCCCTGCCCCTTCAGCAACCATAGCCGCCAGTGTCAGAAAGCTATCGGCAGAAACTTCCGGTGCCGCACCAGACAGCCGGTCGCGAAACCAGGCGGCGGCTTTGCTGCGTTGCAACGGCCCGGCAAACCCCAGCCAGGCATCCCGCCCCTCTGGCGAGCCGTATACGGCAAAGGCCAGCTTTCCGGCCGCCAGACCATGGAGATCGTCCGGCAATTGATCGGTCGGACGCACGGCAATATCCGCCTGAAGACGTGACACGTCCACATAGGCATTGGCCGAAATCAGCTCGATTGGTTGACCATCGTTAGCCTGAAGGTCCTGAACTATTGGCGGAAGGATGCGTGAACAAAAAGTATCTGTGGACGTGATCCGCAACCGTCCCGGTGACAACGATTTTTCCGCATCGATTAACCGGCCAACCTGTTGAAGCGATTTTCCGGCGGTTCGAATGGCCTCGATCAATTCGCGTCGATCCGCCGACAGACGGTAGCCGCGCGCAGTTTTGTCGAACAATCGCACTTTATGTTTGGTTTCGAAGGATGCGATGCGCCTAAGAACTGTCGCATGATTTACGCCAAGGTATCGCGCCGCGCCCGCGACGGATCCTTGATCTTCGACCGCAAGGACAAAGCGGAGGTCATCCCAGTCCATCTGTGCATTTTTCATGACGAGGCCCGCGTTTTTGCAGAGTTCCCTTTTTCCTAAACTAGCCTAGGCTTTTGCGACAGGACAAATTTCAGGAGCATTCAATCTTATGATCAGTTTACGTTCCCTTGCAGTCTCTGCTGCAGTAGTGGCCATGGCCGGCGCTGCAATTGCCGACAGCCATCAGACAAATCCGGCTATCAAGGCACGGCAGGCCCTGATGGAGCTATATGGCCACAACAATTATTATCTTTTGAACATGTCTCGCGGCCGCATCGACTATAATGCTGAATCAGCTCAGGCAGCAGCCGACAGTCTAAGTGCCCTCATGCAAGTCAGTCAGATGCGGATGTGGGCTCCGGGCACTGATGCCGAATCCAGCGCTGGAACCCGCGCATCACCTGATATCTGGGCCAATTTCCCAGACGTCTTTGCAAAAGCCGGGGCCGTGGTGGTCGCAGTTGGTGAGCTTCAGCAAGTTGCCGGGGACGGCGCAGACGCATTGGCACCGGCGATTGCGAAAGTTAACGGAGCTTGCAACGCCTGCCACAAAGACTATCGGCTGCCAGAAGGCTAAGCTCCGAAATCAAGCCAAGAGGCTTTGAATGCGCCGAATATTGTATGGCCTGATTGTCATCGGGCTTGTTGTTGCATTGGCCGGACTTTGGATCACGCGGCCCGAGCGCGTTGATGCTGCTGTGTTGGCGTCGCTGGACGGCGATACTGAACGTGGTGAAGTTGTCTATTGGGCCGCGGGCTGTGCATCGTGTCACACCGCGCCCGATAGCGATGACAAGTTGGCTTTGGCCGGGGGACAGAAGTTCGCCACGGATTTTGGCACGTTTCTTGCGCCAAATATCTCACCGGACCCGGCAAATGGCATTGGCAACTGGACAGTCGCGGACTTTGCATCAGCGGTGACACGCGGCACGTCCCCGGACGGTAAACATTACTACCCGGCGTTTCCCTATACCAGCTATGGCCGGATGACGGATCAGGATGTTGTCGACCTTTGGGCATTCATGAAAGCCCTTCCTGCTCAGTCGACGCCAAACAAGCCACACGAGGTTGGGTTTCCGTTCAATATCAGGCTGTCACTTGGCGGCTGGAAACTCTTGTTTTTTGACAGACAAGCAGATTTGAGCACATCGGATAATGAGCGCGGTCAGTATCTGGTCGAAGTGTTAGGTCATTGTGCCGAGTGCCACACTCCGCGCAACATTCTGGGTGGCTGGGATAGATCGCAATGGCTGGCTGGTGCGCCAAATCCATCAGGGCGTGGTCGGATACCGGGCCTGCGACCGGGTCAATTGGATTGGGCATTGGACGATCTGGAGTTTTATCTGGATACCGGTCTGACACCTGATTTTGACAGCGCGGGCGGCGAGATGGTTTCGGTCATCGAAAACCTGGCGCGGCTTTCAACCGAAGATCGGTTGGCCATTGCACAGTATATCCTAAGCTTGCCAGCGTCGAATTGAAGGTCAACTCGACCATAGGCCCTACCCCTGCTAAAGTTTCTCTCTGACAAGGTGGGAGACGACAATGGCGAGAGAGGAATTTCCTCCGAAGATACCGGGACGGCTTTACCTGACCGAAGGCGGGATCGAGACAGAAATCATGTATAAATGGGGCCACGAGTTGCCCGAATTTGCCATGTTCACATTGCTGGATAACCCGGAAGCCGTCGAGGATATGAAGGGCATCTGGCGACGGTATCTGGATGTTTGCAAACGTCAGGATATGATCCCGCTATGCGCAGGAATTGACTACCGCGCCAGTCCGGATTGGGGCGCCAAATTGGGGCTGACACCAGATGGTTTAGCCGATATGCAGCTTCGCGCCATCCGCTTTTTGCAGGATTTGATTGGAGAATATGATTTTGATCTGGCCTATGTCGTCGGTGCGGTTGGGCCACGCGGCGATGCCTACGGAACCGGTGGAACGATCACAGCTGAAGAGGCTCGCGCCTATCATCGGGTCCAGCTTAGCACCCTGAAAGAAGCCGGTGCGGATCTTGGGTGGGCGATGACTTTCAATAATATCCCCGAGGCCATTGGTGTCGCGCAGGCTGGTGCGGACGTTAGTATTCCTGTTGCCATTTCGTTGACACTGACGTCGGAACACCGGTTGAGAAGCGGACCAACTTTGCGCGAGGCGATCGAGGCCATTGACGATGATGTTGGTGATCTGGTGGCTTTTTATTCGGTGAACTGTTCGCATCCGCTGGAAATTGAACCCGCGTTTGACGGCGGCGACTGGATGCAGCGCATCCGCGCGATCCGGCCCAACGCCAGCGCTATGGAAAAAATTGCGCTTTGTAAGATCGGCCATCTGGAAGACGGAGATCCCGAAGAGTTGGGGGGTCAATTGGCAGATGTCGCGGCGCGCAACCGGGCAAAATCATCGCCCGCATGGTACGATGAGCGTGTCAGCGGTGTGGCTGAAACCATGAGGAACCCTTTGCCGAAGGCGGCCTTTTCATAGGCGGCGAATTCTTCAGGTGTAACGAAACGGTCAACATGATGGTGCTTTGGGGTTGGCTGCAGGTATTGGCCAATGGTCAGGAAATCGATGTCGGCGGCGCGCATGTCGTCCATGACGGCGTGGACGGCCTGCTTGTCTTCACCGAGGCCCACCATGATACCGGATTTGGTGAACATGGTTGGATCAAGTTCCTTCACGCGCTGCAGCAGGCGCAGGCTGTGGAAATACCGCGCACCGGGACGGACCTCGGGGTAAAGGCCGGGCACAGTTTCAAGGTTATGATTGAAAACGTCAGGCTTGGCATCTACGACAATCTCAAGGACTGAGTCATCTGCGCGGATGAAGTCCGGTGTCAGAATCTCAATGGTCGTATTTGGCGACTGACGACGGATGGCACGGATCGTCTGGGCGAAATGTTCGGCACCGCCATCTTCGACATCGTCGCGATCGACCGAGGTGACTACGACGTGGTTCAGGCCGAGCTTCTTAACAGCATCAGCGACGCGGCCCGGCTCGAACACGTCCAGGTCTTCGGGCGGCTTTCCGGTCGCGATGTTGCAGAATGTGCAGGCGCGGGTGCAAACCTCGCCCATGATCATCATGGTGGCGTGGCCCTGGCTCCAGCACTCGCCCACATTCGGGCAGCCGGCCTCTTCACAGACGGTAACCAGTTTATGCTCGCGCATGATGTTGCGAGTCTGCTTGTAGCCCTCACTTGTCGGGGCTTTGACGCGGATCCAATCGGGTTTTTTCGGTTGCGCATTGTCCGGTCGATTGGCTTTTTCCGGGTGGCGTTGTGCCGGTATTTTCAGATCGCGTGTCATTGAAGGCCCTGATTGTTTAAAAACCCATATATGCCAATGCGCGGGATTGGCAAAGGTCTGCCAGTGCAGAGCCGAATTGCGAAAAATGCAAGTGTCGCGCCCCATAGGCGTTGAATGCTGGGCCACGCAGTTTAGATTGGTTCTAAGGAATCACGATCTGCGGGGAGATCAGGCAGCAAAGTTGAAAGGTGGCAAATCGGCCCTTTTTGACATTGAACGGCATGACCCCTCGCATTTCAATGAGTAGCAATTGAATAGAAAGCACCGGAGGACCTATGGACGGCGACAGCAAATGCCCAGTAATGCACCGAGAACATGTGCGAAATGACGACTGGTGGCCAAATCAACTGAATTTGAAAATTCTGCATCAGAACTCGGATCTGACAGATCCAATGGCGGACGGGTTTGATTATGCTGAAGAGTTTAAGTCGCTTGATCTTAAGGCGCTGAAGGCTGATCTGACGGCGTTGATGACGGACAGTCAGGATTGGTGGCCGGCTGACTATGGGCACTATGGGCCGCTGTTTATCCGAATGGCCTGGCACGCTGCGGGCACCTATCGCACGGCTGATGGTCGCGGCGGCGGCACAGGTATGCAGCGGTTTGCGCCGCTGAACAGCTGGCCGGACAATGGCAACCTGGACAAGGCGCGTCGCCTGTTGTGGCCAGTTAAGCAAAAATATGGCCGTAAAATCTCCTGGGCTGACCTTTTGATCCTGACGGGCAATGTTGCGCTTGAATCCATGGGCTTTGAGACATTCGGATTTGCGGGCGGTCGCGCTGATGTCTGGGAACCCGAAGAAGACGTCTACTGGGGCAAGGAACAGATCTGGCTAGACGACGAGCGGTATTCAGGCGACCGCGATCTTGAGGCCCCTTTGGCAGCAGTTCAGATGGGTCTGATCTATGTGAACCCGGAAGGGCCAAACGGCAATCCCGACCCGGTCGCGTCAGGTCGCGATATTCGCGAAACTTTTGCGCGCATGGCAATGAACGATGAAGAAACCGTTGCACTGGTGGCCGGTGGTCATACGTTTGGCAAGGCTCATGGTGCGGGCGATCCGGGTCATGTTGGCGCCGAGCCGGAAGGTGCTGCAATCGAACATATGGGGCTTGGATGGATAAGCAGCCATGGTTCGGGCAAAGGCGTCGATACAATCACGTCGGGGGTCGAGGGCCCTTGGACTCCTACACCAACAACATGGGACATGAGCTTTTTTGATGCTCTGTTCGGCTATGAGTGGGAACTGACCAAAAGCCCGGCGGGTGCAAATATCTGGCACGCGAAGGATCTCAGCAACGATGATCACGCGCCCGAAGTCGATGGATCATCCAAAGACGTCAAACTGATGATGACCACGGCGGATATGGCGATGCGGATGGACCCGGCTTACGAGAAAATCTCGCGCCGCTTCCATGCGAACCCGAAAGAATTTGCGGATGCCTTTGCGCGTGCTTGGTTCAAGCTGACCCATCGCGATATGGGACCAAAAGCGCTGTATCTGGGCGACGAGGTGCCAGGCGAAGAACTGATCTGGCAGGATCCAATCCCAGCTGCGGATGGTCCATTGATCGATGCTGCCGATTTGGCAGCACTCAAGTCCTCGGTTATGGCCTCGGGACTGACCGTTTCTGAACTGGTTTCCGCGGCCTGGGCCTCAGCATCGACGTTCCGGGGATCAGACAAGCGCGGTGGCGCCAATGGTGCTCGTGTGCGTCTTGTCCCGCAAAAGGATTGGGAAGTGAACGATCCGGCGCAATTGGCGAAAGTGATCGCGACGCTGGAAGGCATTCAGGCAGACTTCAATGCTAGCGGCAAAACCGTTTCGCTGGCCGATCTGATTGTTCTGGCTGGTTCAGCGGCAGTCGAGGCTGCGGCCAAGGCTGGCGGACATGACGTGACAGTTCCCTTCGCACCGGGTCGCGGCGACGCATCAGCAGACCAGACCGATGTTGAAAGCTTTGAAGTTATGGAGCTGCGCGTTGACGGGTTCCGCAACTATATGGCTGCGAATCTGATGTTGTCGCATGAAGAGATGCTTGTGGATCGTGCACAGCTGCTCACACTGACAGCGCCGGAAATGACGGCGCTTGTGGGTGGGCTGCGTGTTCTGGGTGCAAATAGTGGTGGATCGGAACATGGCGTTCTGACCGACCGCGTTGGCACATTGTCGAACGATTTCTTCGCCAACATCCTGGATATGGGCACACTTTGGATTGGTCAGAATGGATCCGAGCAGGTGTTCGAGGGACGCGACAGCACAACCGGCAAGATCAAATGGACCGGCACTCGTGCGGATCTGGTTTTCGGATCAAATTCGCAATTGCGTTCCCTTGCCGAAGTTTATGGCAGCAATGATGGCGAAGCCGACTTTGTGAACGCTTTTGTTGCGGCCTGGGTCAAGGTCATGGAGCTGGATCGTTTTGATCTGATAGGTTGAAGCGCTTTAAATAATTGAAAAAGGCGCCTCGTATGGGGCGCCTTTTTTTGTTGGATCGAAAACTCGAAGTCACCCGATAAGAGGCGACCAGTTGCCTTCAGCTTCGTCATAGTGCCGCTTAAGTCTAGCCAGAGCGATCCTGAGAACAATCTTGCCAGAGCGTGCTGACCAGCCCATTCGTTTTTCGGCAGCCTCCATGCCTTCCAGAAAACAACAACACCGCAAGACCACGTCACCAAGTCCTGGCCCAAGATCGCTAAGTGCACGACTGACGCGTTCGCGGGCTGCATCGGAACCGCCACCGGTGCCAGAGTTGTAATCGCCACGGACACCGGCGGTTAAGAAACGCTCCCAATTCTGAGCCACACGTGGCCCCATTTGGGCCAATTCGAAATCTTCGCGCAGACGTTCGCCCGCGGCAACAAGATCGGCGCTCAGGAAGGGCTTTCCTGTGCCGTCCCGACGACGCGCCAAAGAAAGCAGCGGGCTTTCGGTTGCATTGTAACGCTCCCGCCGCCGTTTGCCGTCACTGTCTCGGACATTTTGCGTCTCGTGATCGGCGTGCTGGGCCGCGAATGGGCGGGCTTTTTCGGCCAATCCGGCACGGTTTGCTTCATCTTCAGCCAGAAGCCTCTTTAAAGCGTGGCGGCCTGTGGTGGTAATTCGATAGCGCGAAATGCGCCCTTCACATGATAAAGTCACCCAGTCTTTCAGCGCCATTGCCTCAGCCAAAGGGCGATCTACAACTGCTGTTCGCAATGTTTGACCATCGGTATCTTCACGCACGACAACTGCCTTTTCCATGTCTTTAGCGATGGCCAAACAGGCGCCGGGTTCGTTCAGACGACGCAATACCCGTGGGGCGTCACGAGGTAGCTCCTCTTCATCCGGCAGTTCCGGGGCGTCTTCAACTTCTGCAGCAAGTGTCATTGTATCTATGTCCTCGACATCCGGCGAAAGCCCGTCACCGACACCCCCAGAACGGCTGAGACGGCAAAGCGCCAATTCCACCAAGAGATCGTCGCGACGCGTTTCATAGCGGCGAACCTGACGCAACACAGTCGAGGCATGACACCCCGCTTCGCGCGCCAACGAACGGATCGATTGGCCATGCTCGGTGTGCGCAAGATAACGGCGAAGATCGTCCGGCGCCCAATCTGGAACGGCCAATATCCTCGGGGTGTCTTGTGCTGTGTGCATGTCGATCCTCCTTTGAACCGGATGTGTAACTTCGAAACGGCTACCCACCACTAGCAACCTTGAGTTGTATTTATTACCAGTCTCTTAACACAAACGGTCTGCAGTCAAATTGGTGTATGAATTGTAAATAAACAGAAATATGCCCGAACGCTGTTTATGGGATGTGTGCAACACACGCGTAGGTTGCATTAGTGGTGATGAACCTCAATTAAGGATATCACTTATGTCTGATGTTTTGAATGTGCTGGCGGGATTGCGTCGTCCACGATTACTAATCCGCGCTGCCCGGCTCGGAATGAGCGATTACAGCCGCGACCGCACTTTACCGCGCCTGATTAGTGCGCACGCCTCGAAGCGCCCCGAAGAAACCGTCAGATATCTACTCGAAGCAGAAGCCAAGGCCGAATGCGGCCGCCGCGACGGCAACGCCGGTTATTCACCGGCACGCCACATCGAAATATTGATCGCCTTGATGGCCGAGGCCCGCCTGATACCACGCGGGCCAACGGCCGTTTAGGCAAATGCGTCGGGAACAGACGCCTTTTTCTCGGCGACATATGCTTCAAGCCGCGCCTTGATCTCCGGATCCAATGCCGGTGTTTGATAGTCGTTCAGCAACTTTTCTACGCGCTTGCTGGCCAATTGAACCGTGTCCTGTTCGCCCTCATCGGCCCAGGTCTCAAATGGTTTGTAATCAAGAAGCTCGGTGCGCCAGAAAGCGCTCTTGAAGTTGGCCTGAGTGTGCGCGCACCCCAGATAATGGCCGCCAGGCCCAACTTCGCGGATGGCATCCATGCCTTGCCCGTTCTCGGACATATCAACGCCGGACGCGATGCCATGCAACGCACCCAGTTGGTCGGCATCCATAACGAATTTCTCGAAACTGGCCACAAGCCCGCCTTCAAGCCAGCCTGCCGAGTGCAGCATGAAATTGACACCTGCCAAAAGGCCGACGTTCAGGCTGTTCGCCGTTTCATAAGCAGCTTGGGCATCAGGCAGTTTCGATCCACAGAACGAACCGGCCGAACGATAGGGTAAACCCAGACGCCGTGCGATCTGACCCATGCCATAGGTGATCTTTGCAGCCTCCGGCGTGCCAAAGGTCGGCGCGCCCGAGTTCATATCAATCGAGGTCACGAAGGCTCCGGCAATCACTGGCGCACCGGGGCGGATCAACTGCGAATAGGCAACACCGGCCAGAACTTCCGCCATAACTTGCGTCAACGTGCCGGCCACGCTGACCGGGGCCATTGCGCCGCCCACGATAAAGGGAGAAATGATCGCGGCCTGATTGTTCTTGGCATAAACCTCCAACGCGCCCATCATCGTGGAATCAAAGGTTAGCGGTGAATTGATGTTGATCAGCGAAGTCATGACCGTGTTTTCAGCCACAAAGTCTTTGCCGAACAGGATCTCGCACATTTCAACCGAATCTGCCGCCCGTTCCGGTTCGGTCACCGACCCCATGAATGGCTTGTCTGACAGGGTCATATGGGCAAGCAGCATATCCAGATGGCGCTTGTTGACCGCAATATCGGTCGGCTCGCAAACGGTACCGCCGGAATGGTGCAGCCACTTGGACATATAGCCCAGTTTCACGAATTTCCGGAAATCTTCGATCGTGGCATAGCGGCGTCCGCCTTCTGCGTCACGTACGAAGGGTGGACCATAAACAGGGGCCAGCACCAGATTGTTGCCACCGATGACAACGCTCCGCTCTGGGTTCCTGGCATGCTGAACAAATGTCGAAGGCGCTGTTGAACACAGCTTTCTGGCCAATCCCTTTGGCAGTCGAACACGCTCGCCGACAACTTCTGCGCCAGCGGCTTTCCAACGCTCCAGAGCAGCAGGATTGTCAACGAATGCGACTCCGATCTCTTCCAATACCGTTTCAGCATTGGCTTCGATAATATCCAACGCCTCTTCGTTCAGAATTTCCAGATTGGGAATGTTGCGCTCAATGTATTTTGCCGCTTCAATTTTGACGGCTGTACGCTCGGCGCGACGGGCGGCTCCACCGCCACCCCGTGCCCGACGGCGCGATTGTGCTTCTGACATCGTTAACCCTCCAACGACATTTTAATCCGTCATACACTGCCCGGCTCAATGCCCCGTGCAGTTTGCGTCCTCTGCCTTCAAAAAGCGACATGTGCTTTCTTTCCGGTGAAAATACTCCGGGGGGCGAGCATGGCGAGCGGGGCAGAGCCCCAAAGTGCTTGCACACCCTGCCCGGTGCGCCTAATCAGCCACCATGACAAATACCTCGCATGACCGCCTTCTTATTATCGACTTTGGTTCGCAGGTGACGCAGTTGATTGCGCGCCGTTTACGGGAACTGAATGTCTATTGCGAAATCCACCCCTACCAAAGCGTGACCGACGCATTCCTAAAGGACTTTGCTCCGCGTGCCGTTGTGTTTTCAGGCGGCCCTGCCAGCGTTATTGACGAAGGCTCGCCGCGCCCCCCTGCCAGCGTATATGATCTGAATGTTCCGATATTAGGCATCTGTTACGGCCAGCAAGTCATGATGGAAATGCTGGGCGGTCGTGTCGAACGTGGCAAAGGCACCGCCGAGTTCGGACGCGCCTTTGTTGATCCGCAATCGAACAAACTGGATCTGCTGGACGGTTGGTTCGCTGGTGGCAACGAGCAGGTTTGGATGAGCCACGGCGACCATGTCGCTGAAATCGCGCCCGGTTTCGAAGTCTATGCCACCTCGACTGGTGCGCCCTTCGCCATTACAGCAGATGTTGAACGCAAATTTTTCGCGGTTCAGTTTCATCCCGAAGTGCATCATACACCGCGCGGTGCCAAACTCTACGAGAACTTTGTTCGCATGGCCGGGTTTACCGGCGACTGGACCATGGATGCATACCGCGAGGAAGCGATCCGCAAGATTCGTGATCAGGTCGGCAACAAACAGGTGATCTGTGGGCTATCCGGCGGCGTCGACAGTTCGGTTGCTGCTGTTCTCATTCACGAAGCCATCGGCGACCAACTGACGTGCGTGTTTGTTGACCACGGGTTACTGCGGCAAAACGAGGCGGATGAAGTCGTTGCCATGTTCCGCGACAACTACAACATTCCGCTGATTCACGCGGACGAAAGCGCGTTGTTCCTGGGCGAGTTGGACGGTCAGTCTGACCCCGAAACCAAGCGCAAGATCATCGGTCGATTGTTCATCGACGTCTTCCAGAAATATGCCAACCAGATTGATGGCGCCGAGTTTCTGGCCCAAGGCACGCTCTATCCGGATGTCATAGAAAGCGTCAGTTTTTCCGGAGGACCATCAGTCACCATCAAATCGCACCACAATGTCGGTGGCCTGCCCGAAAAGATGGGTTTGAAACTGGTTGAACCCTTGCGGGAACTCTTCAAGGATGAAGTTCGTGCCCTTGGCCGCGAGCTTGGTCTGCCCGACAGTTTCATTGGCCGTCACCCTTTTCCCGGTCCGGGTCTGGCCATTCGGTGTCCGGGTGGAATCACACGGGAAAAGCTGGATATCCTGCGGCAGGCGGATGCTGTTTACATCGACCAAATCCGCAAGCACGGGCTTTATGATGAGATTTGGCAGGCATTTGCCGCCATTCTGCCGGTTCGCACCGTTGGTGTTATGGGCGATGGGCGCACGTATGATTTCGCCTGTGGTTTGCGTGCTGTGACGTCTGTTGACGGCATGACGGCTGATTACTATCCGTTCACTCACGAATTTCTTGGCGAAACCGCAACTCGTATTATCAATGAAGTCAAAGACATAAACCGGGTCTTTTACGATGTAACTTCTAAACCTCCCGGAACAATTGAGATGGAATGACGTAGACATGGCAATCGAGATTCGGGATTGATTTTAGTCGGAATATTTTTCCAAAATCTGCAACAATACGTCATTTAGGCGGCAATTGTCGCCTTTTCTGCCACGCTTTCGGGCCAGTTTCTCCTGAATATGGCCCTGAACTTGGGGCAGTCTGGCGGCTGAGTTAACAATTACCCATGCACATCCTGAAGGTGCTGTATTGGGTTAAGGGATATAGGATCAGAGCATGAAACTCATCCGTTGGATATTTGCACTTGCGATCATTTCAATCTGGGGTGCCCTGATTGGCACCGGTCTTTATGTGGCAATGTAAGAACCACCGCTGGAAGTTCCAAACGGCGAAGCCATTGTTGTGGTTTCGGGCAACGCTGGCAAAACTGGCGGCCTTTTCGGTGAAACCAAAACGCGCCTGGATCGTGCTGTCGCGCTTTATACCGATGGTAAGGCGCCTCGCCTGATTGTTTCAGGCGGAACCGCGACCAACAATGAAGCGGTGGCCGAAGCCATGGCCGCTGCTGCTATCGAAGCTGGCGTGCCCGCAGATGCGATTACGATCGAAGGCAATTCTCATTCGACGCTGCAAAATGCATTGTTTGTTGGCGACATCGAAGATCTCGATAAAGCGTCACCGATTCTTCTGGTGTCCCATCGCTATCATCTGCTGCGGGCGAACGCGTCGTTCCGCTGGGCAGGATTTGAAAGCATCACCAATGTCGCCGCCGACCCCGAAGGCGGGTTCGTCATCACGCCGAACCTTCTGTGGGAAAGCGTGAAGTGGCCATTGAACCTACTCCGTGCAGGTGCCGCCAGCGCTGCTGAGGCCGGAAGCGTCCCACGTGAGAATTACATTAAGTATCTCGAATGAC
The DNA here is from genome assembly GCA_014075275.1 of Boseongicola sp. Taxonomy (NCBI): domain Bacteria; kingdom Pseudomonadati; phylum Pseudomonadota; class Alphaproteobacteria; order Rhodobacterales; family Paracoccaceae; genus Boseongicola; species Boseongicola sp. The sequence continues at coordinate 884,418 of CP046179.1, read as the reverse complement.
CGAAAGGTCGCAGCCCCTAGCGGCTGCGGCCTGGATGACTGGGGCCATCGTTTCATTCTCGTCCATGGCAATTGCCGGACGTGCGCTTTTTTCGGAACTCGATACATTCGAGATGATGATGTATCGCTCATTTATCGGGCTATTCATCGTTGTGCTGGTAGGCGGTCTGTTCGGCAAGTTGAACGAAGTGCGTTTTGACCGGCTGGGGACGCATCTGGTGCGAAACCTCTGCCACTTTACCGGACAGAACCTGTGGTTCTTTGCACTGACCTTGATTTCGCTGGCGCAGTTGTTCGCGCTTGAGTTCACCTCGCCCATTTGGGTTATGTTGCTGGCTGTCTTTCTTCTTGGGGAAAAATTGACCCGCCCGCGTGTTCTTGCCGTACTTCTGGGGTTCGCAGGGGCCATTCTTGTGGCGCGTCCCGGATCCGGAGGTGACCCTACGGGATTGCTGATCGCAGGAACCGCAGCCGTCGCCTTCGCAGGCTCAATTGTCCTGACAAAATTGCTGACCAGAACCGAAACCGTTCTTGGCATCTTGTTTTGGCTGACCGCGATGCAAGCGGTCATGGGGCTGATAGCCACCGGATATGATGGCGACATTGCCTGGCCAAGCGCGGCAGCCTGGCCATGGGTCACTATGATCGCCCTAGCCGGTCTTCTGGCGCACACTTGTCTAACAAACGCCTTGCTGGTCGCCCCGGCATCAATTGTAGTTCCGATGGACTTCTTGCGTCTGCCAGTGATCGCGATTGTAGGCATGCTGTTTTACGCCGAACCACTAAGCGCCTCGGTTTTCCTGGGTGCTGCCCTGATATTTGGCGGAAATTACCTGAACATCTGGCACGAGTCGCGCCAATCTCAGGCTCAATGACAGAACAGTTACGCTGCGGTACAATCTTAGGCGGAATGTGTAGAATTAATTGACCTATTCGCCCCGGCCTCCCTAATGTCCGCGCTACCAAAGCGACACAGTGGGGACTGGACGTTATGAAACGTATTATGACCGCGGCTTCGATTACAGCGGCTGCGACCGCAGCGCACGCGGGTGGTATTGAGCGGACCAACCAGTCTGTGAACGTCCTGTTCGAAGAAGGCCGTTATCTGGAGTTCTCACTGAGTGGCGTTTCGCCGACTGTATCAGGTGTCGGAGGACTACTCACACCGGGATTGTCATCCGGCGATATGACTGAGACCTATTTGCAATTCGGGGCTGCCTACAAAGCCGACCTGAATGATACTTGGTCCTATGCAATTTTCTACGACCAACCGTACGGCGCCGATGTGAATTACCCGGGCGCACCCGGACCAGGAAGCTATTTTGCCGCGGGTTCAACGGCCGAGTTCAATTCACAAGCCCTGACGGGCATCGTTCAGTACATTTTGCCCTCCAACGTCAGCTTTCACGCCGGACTTAGAGTCCAATCGATTGAGGCAACGGCGGTCGTCCCATTTCTCGGCGCTTACTCTGCAGATGGAGAGCGTGACTTCGCTATGGGGTATCTGGTTGGAGCAGCCTACGAAAAGCCGGAAATAGCGTTGCGGGTAGCGCTGACATACATATCTGACATCAATCACAGCCTTACAACCACCGAAAACTCAGGCCTCGGACCCGACCGTGTGTCCCCAACGCTAATAGATACGCCACAGGCTTTGAACTTAGAGTTTCAGTCGGGCGTAGCAGAAGACACCTTGGTGTTTGGCTCGATCCGTTGGGTCGAATGGAGCGAATTCTCGATAACTCCAACTGACTATGGAACGATTTCTGGTGGAGCGCCACTTGTTGGGTTTGACGACGACCGTATTACTTACAACTTGGGGGTTGGTCGTCGGCTAAACGAAACTTGGTCAGTTCTGGGGTCGGTGTCCTATGAAGAGCAAACTGGATCGCCGACCGGAAACCTCGGACCGACCGATGGTCGTTTGGGCGCGACCATTGGTGCTGTCTATACCAGAGACAACGTTCGGGTTACGGGCGGTATAAGCTACGTAGATGTTGGTGACGCCAACACCCGCGTGGGGCTTGCGGTTCCGGCAGGTGCGTTTTCTGGTAACTACGCCATCGGTGCAGGCATTCGCGTGGGCTACACGTTCTAGCACACCCCACGAAAGGGCAGCGCCGCCACGTTGCCCCTATTTTGCAACCCTCCCAATTGACCCCCCCGCAATCGCGCCCTACCCATGGCTGAAAGGTCAGGAGCCGGGCAGTTATGCTCTACAAAAACGCAGATGAGTGGCGGAATGCCCCCAACAAACGGATCATGCTGTTTGGCATGTCCGGCTTGGGCAAAACCTATATCTCGAATCTTCTGCGCGACGAAGGCGGCTGGTTCCATTACTCGGTCGATTACCGCATCGGCACGCGCTACATGGGCGAACACATCGCCGACAACTTCAAACGCGAAGCGATGCAGGTTCCCCTATTGCGGCAGCTTTTGCTGACTGACTCGGTTTTCATCCAGTCGAACATCACGTTCGAAAATCTGGCACCGCTGTCCACATACCTTGGAAAACCCGGCGACCCTTCCAAAGGCGGCTTGCCGTTCGACGAATATTGCCGCCGCCAGGATCAACACCGCGCCGCCGAAATTGCAGCGATGCAGGACACCGCGCATTTTGTGCGCCGTGCGCAAGACCTTTACGGCTATGGCAATTTCATCTGCGACACCTCCGGTTCAGTCTGCGAGGTCGTTGACCCTGACAACCCGAACGATCCCGTCCTGTCGGCCCTGAAAGACACTGTGCTTCCGGTTTGGATAGAAGGCAGCGAAGCCCACACCCAGAAATTGATCCGCCGCTTCGACCGCGCCCCAAAGCCAATGTGCTACCAGCCGGCATTCCTTGAAACCGCCTGGACCGACTATCAGACCGAAACCGGCGCCGCCCCCGACACAATTGACCCGGACGCTTTCGTTCGCTGGACCTATGCCCGTGCTCTGGCCCATCGCCGACCGCGCTATCGCGCCATCGCCGAAAAATGGGGCGTCGCAATCAGCGCTGATGCCGCGGCGTCAATCAGCTCCGAAGCTGACCTCACGGATGTAATCTCCGCCGCAATCGATCGAATGCCCTGATCCCGTTTTGGAACTCACGAAGTTGGAAAGCGCCCTGCCCGGCCCGACACCTTGAGAACTGACATCGCAAACGCTATTTCAAACCTTCACCACAAAACCCGGACCTGAAACAATGCCGATCAAACTGCCCTCGACCCTGCCTGCCTATGATGTCCTCGCGCGCGAGGGTGTTATGGTCATGCCCGAGGACGCAGCTCAGCACCAGGACATCCGGCCCATGCGCATTGGGCTTTTGAACCTGATGCCCAAGAAAATTCAGACCGAAAATCAGTTCGCCCGCCTGATCGGCGCAACTCCTTTGCAGATCGAATTGCAACTGATCCGCATGTCTGAGCACCAAACCAAGACCACCGCCGCCGAACACATGGCCGAGTTCTATCGTCCCTTCCAAGAGATCAAGGACCAGAAGTTTGACGGTCTGATCATCACCGGTGCGCCCATCGAACACCTACCGTTCGAAGACGTAACCTATTGGAGCGAGTTGGAGGAGGTCATGGAATGGACCCAGACCAACGTCCACTCCACCTTCGGCGTCTGCTGGGGTGGCATGGCGATGATTAACCATTTCCATGGGGTTCAGAAGCACATCCTTCCGGCCAAACTATTCGGCTGCTACCGGCATTCCAATAAATCGCCGCAAAGCCCGTATTTGCGCGGGTTTTCAGATGATTGCGTCATCCCGGTCAGTCGTTGGACCGAGATGAAGCAGGACGAAATTGACCATGCTGGCGGGTTGACCACATTGCTTGGATCAAACGAGGCCGGCCCCTGTCTGGTGCAAGACGAAGCGCATCGCGCGCTCTATATCTTCAACCACTTCGAATACGACAGTGGCACGCTGAAAGAAGAATACGACCGTGATATCGCCAATGGCACGCCCATCAATGTGCCGTCGAATTACTACCCGGATGACGATCCGTCCAACGATCCGCAAAACCGCTGGCGCAGCCATGCCCATCTTCTCTATGGCAACTGGATCTCCGAGATTTATCTGACGACGCCATACGACATGAGCCTGATCGGCCAAACCACGACGGATCTCAGAAAGTGACCGGTCACCAGCCACCGCAATGTTGCGCGCACCCGTGCTGAGTGCGGTGCTGGCCATTGCCGCGTTGGTGATTGCCAGCGCCCTGATCATCGACCGCGTCGCCGACATCCGCGAAGCCCGGATCGAGGCCCGATTTCCACCAACCAGCGAGATCGTTACCGTCGAAGGCCGTGAAATACATGTTACCGTGATGGGCGAAGGTCCTGATTTGGTGCTGATCCATGGTGCGGGCGGAAATAGCCGCGAGTTTATGACCGAGATCGGCGAAGAACTGGCGCAAAACTATCGACTGTTCATCGTCGATCGTCCCGGATTTGGTTGGAGCGAGCGCATCAGCCGGAACAATCGCAACCCTTTCACAACCATTGCAGCAAGCCCCGCCGATCAAGCACATATCCTGTCAGCCGCCGTCACCGCTAAAGGTGCAAGTGCTCCATTGGTGCTTGGCCATTCATTTGGGGGTGCAGTGGCGATGGCTTGGGGATTGAACGAACCTGCGACCGGGCTTGTCATTGTGTCTGGTGCGACCATGCCGTGGCCCGGCAAACTTGACGCCTATTACCGGATTCTCGGCAATTCAGTTGGCGGTGCTGTTCTGCCGCCACTTATCTCGGCTTTTGTGTCAACGAAAAGGGTAGACACAACGCTAAGCGGCGTATTTGCTCCACAACCCGTCCCAGTTGGCTATCGCGAAAGGGCCGCGACGATGTTGGCAACCCGTGCCAGAAGCCTGCGCGCCAATGGCCGTCAGGTGAACAACCTACGCCCCCATATCGTCGAAATGTCAGCGCACTACCCCGATATGGCCCTTCCAACCGAAATCCTGCACGGGGATGTCGATACCACCACGCCAATGGTCACCCATGCCATCCCGCTGTCTGAGACTCTGCCGAATGCAAATCTGACCATCATGGAAGGCATTGGCCACATGCCGCACCAGGTCGCAACCGGTGACGTAATCGCAGCAATCGACCGCGTCGCAACCCGCGCCGGATTGCGCTAAGGCGCTGGAACACCTACGTTAATAGAAAGTAAAAGGACGTTACATGACCTTGCCTTTCGACGGTGCCATCAGCCAGTTCTACAAAGCGGATGCCCCCGATGCCGTACGCGCCGCCATTCAGGATGCGGGCAAGAAAGATATCCTGTCCTCGAGCTATCCCTATTCCAAGGCGCTGGACAAAGACGACTACGAAGCTGAGATCGAACGCCTGCAATTGGAGCTGGTCCGGTTTCAGGCCGATGTGAAAGAAACCGGCAAACGCGTCGTCATCGTATTTGAAGGTCGGGACGCCGCCGGAAAAGGCGGCACAATCAAGCGCTTCCGCGAGAACCTTAATCCGCGCGTGGCGCGCACTGTTGCACTCTCCAAACCCTCAGACCGCGAAACCGGCCAATGGTATTTCCAACGCTACATAGACCACCTGCCCACCGAAGGCGAAATCGTCCTGTTCGACCGCAGCTGGTATAATCGTGGCGTTGTCGAGCACGTCTTCGGCTTCTGCAAACCCGAGCAACGGGAACATTTCTTCACCCAGGTCCCCGATTTCGAAGAAATGCTGATCGACGAAGGCATCATCCTGAAAAAGCTCTGGCTGAACGTCGGGCGCGCTGAACAACTCCGTCGTTTCCTCAGCCGAGAGAAAGACCCGTTGAAGCAGTGGAAACTCAGCTGGATCGACGTCGAAGGCCTGAAGAAATGGGACGCCTACAGCGACGCCATTTCCGAAACCTTCGCGCGTAGCCATTCCGACCATGCCCCTTGGACCATCGTGCGCTCAGACGACAAAAAGCGTGCACGCCTCAGCGCCATCAAAAGTGTGCTGGCCGATTGCGACTATGCTGGCAAAGGCAAAGACTTGGCGCCTGACGCCAAAATCTGCGGCGGACCGGACATCTGGGGTGCCTAAACGCGGCTATCATCACGGCAATCTACGCCAGGCACTCGTCGACGCCGCCCTGATCCTGATTGAGGAGAAGGGCCCGACCGGTTTCACCTTGTCCGAGGCCGCCAAGCGTGCAGGCGTTACCCCGGCTGCCGTTTATCGCCATTTCGAAGGCCGCGAGGACCTGATCGCCGAGGCTGCACGCCAGGGCTATGAAATATTCGCCGATCTGATGGAATATGCCTATGAAACCGGCCAGCCGTCCGATCTGGCCTCGTTCGAAGCCACTGGCCGCGCCTATCTGGCTTTCGCCCGCCGCCATCCGGGCCATTATATGGCGATGTTTGAAAGCGGCATATCGATTAACCGCACGCCGGAACTGGCGCTGGTTTCAGGGCGCGCTTTGGCAGTTCTGGAAAAAGCTGCCGATAAACTGTCTGAACACATCGATCCGGCCAAGCGCCCGCCGCCACAAATGGTCTCGGCTCACATATGGGCCATGAGCCACGGTGTCGTCGAATTGTTCGCACGCGGCTCTCCCGGCACAAAGTCTCCCTTTCCTCCGGAGGATCTGTTGGAAAGTGGTATTGGTATCTATCTGCGCGGGCTGGGACTGCTTGAAGCCGATGACTAAAGACATCACCACGCCGGATCTTTTCCAAATTCATTGCCGGAGAGATCAAAACCAATGACGCCCCCCCAATTTCGACGTGTGACAACGCCCCGGGAAATCGAAACGGTGGTCAACATTGCAGGGCCGATCTGGATGGAGCATTACGCCTCGATCATCGGCGCCGATCAGGTCAACTATATGTTGCGCACTCTGCACTCAAAGGCTGCTATCGCTGACGAAATCGCACACAAAAATGCCCGTCTCTACCTGATTGAGCTTGAAGGCCAAAATGTCGGTTATCTTTCAGTGCATCCCCGCGAAGAGAGCCTGTTTCTGAGCAAGGTCTATATTCAGTCATCCACACGCGGCAATGGATTGGGAAAAGCAGCACTTCAGTTTGTTAAAGACATGGCGGAACGTGACGGCCACTCAGCGATCACGCTGACTGTCAACAAGATGAACCTGAACACCATCGCGATCTATGAAAAGATTGGCTTTGAGAAAACCCAAGAAGTCACATTCGATATTGGCGAGGGCTATGTCATGGACGACTATGTGATGACCTGGCAGTTATAGCGCCAATGAAAAAGGCCGCCCAAACGAGCGGCCTTTTCGAAATGTAGTGTCGGCGGCTTAACGCTTGGAGAACTGGAAGCTCTTCCGTGCTTTGGCCTTACCGTATTTCTTCCGCTCAACCACACGGCTATCGCGTGTCAGGAAGCCAGCGGCTTTCAAAGCACCGCGCAGCGATGGTTCATAAAGCTGAAGCGCTTTCGAGATGCCGTGCTTGACCGCATCAGCTTGACCCGACAAGCCACCGCCTTTGACGGTTGCCATAACGTCGAACTGACCGTCGACGCCTGCAACCTGAAACGGCTGACGCAAGATCATCTGCAAAACAGGGCGCGCGAAGTAAACTTCCAACTCGCGACCATTGACCGATACTTTGCCAGAGCCTGGCTTGATCCAGACACGGGCTACCGCGTCCTTTCGCTTGCCAGTGGCATAAGACCGGCCCAGTTCGTCGCGAACGGGCTCAGGAAGGGCTGCAACGTCAACAACAGCTTCAACAGCAACTGCCTCGGTTGTGCCCTCGGCGACAACCTCTTTCAGGTTGTCCAACGATTTGATGTCTTCTGCCATGGGATCAGCTCCGGGTGTTCTTTTTGTTCATGGATGCAACATCCACAACAGTTGGGTCCTGCGCCTCGTGCGGATGCTCGGCACCTGCATAAACGCGAAGATTGGTCATCTGATGACGGCTCAGCTTGTTGCCAGGCAACATGCGCTTGACGGCCTGCATGACAACACGCTCGGGGTGCTTGCCTTCCAGGATCTGACCGGTGGTGCGGGATTTGATGCCGCCCGGATAGCCAGTGTGCCAGTAATTCGGCTTGTCGCGTTTCTTGCCCGTCAGCTGGATCTTGTCAGCATTGATGACGATGACGTTGTCGCCCATATCCATGTGCGGAGTGAACGAGGCCTTGTGTTTGCCGCGAAGGCGCATGGCGATGATCGACGCCAGACGGCCCAGAACAACGCCCTCAGCGTCGATCAGCACCCAGCTCTTTTCGATCTCCGCCGGAGTAGCGGTAAAGGTTTTCATGTCTCTGACCCTATTGGGGGAACTTTGATGCGCGGTGTTTAAAGCACTGGCGCGCACAGTCAAGGCGCACAAATACGATTAAATCATTCAAAATCAATGCTTTACAAATTAGGTATTATAATACCCCATAAACGCACCTGCTGATTGACCCCAATTTGGAAACGGAGAGTTCCCATATTTCCACCGCATTGGTCATATTTATACCCGGATCTCCACCTACGTTAACGACGTGTTTAGTAAGAGTTGTCGGAGTATCAGTATGACACAAGTTTTATTCCTCGTATCTGTCGCATTGGGCATGGGTCTTGGCGCTGTCGCCCTGATCTAGACCAGACTGATCTATCCGCCATTTTAAAACCGCATGATCCGGCCTGCCGGGTCATTTGCCGTGGCCGATACCCTCAGGCCAGCAACCCAGGATCCCGCCCCATATCAAGGCCGGGGAAAATCGCCGCCTCGATATGACTGGTCTGCAGCCCGAACAGCCCCCGCAACGCCCAACCGGCATAGCTGCGCACATCCGCCGTTGGCATAAGATCGCGGTCCTCGAACAATTGGCCTTCGCCCAAACCCGGCCATTGCCCAAAGACACGGCCCCCGTTTACCGCACCACCCGCAAATACTGCGGCTCCGCCAGTCCCGTGATCTGTCCCGCGTGATCCGTTTTCGCGCACTGTCCGCCCGAACTCCGTCAGACCCATCACCAATGTATTGTCCCAATCGCGACCCAGGCCCGATTTCAAAGTCTCTATCGCCACCCGCAACTCGCCCAAGGCGCGCGTCAAAGAACTGGATTGATTGGCGTGGGTGTCCCAGCCGGTCAATGAAAACGCTGCAATCCGGCTTTCTTCGCTTAACCGTTCGGCCGCAAAACCCGCCAAAGCCTCAGCCCGGCCAGCCTGTCGCGCCGACATGCCACCCATGCCCCCACCCGACAAATCCGCCAGTTCCATGGCCTGCGCAGCCGCGCGATGAAACAGCGGGTCCTGTTCGTAAACCTTGGCCAATAACAACTGCGCTTGCGGCGACATATCCAGCGTACCATCAGGTGACCAACTGGACACCGGCACATCCCCATTCAACAGCAACAACTGTTCGCGCCCCACAGCAAAGGCAGTGCGCACATTAACGCCCGGCAAATGCCCCAGCGCCCGATTCAACCAGCCATCGCGTGCATCGGTCAATGCGCCCGAACTTGCCGCGCCGCCGTTTTCCAGAAAATCCTGCCCGTCGAAATGGCTGCGCTTGTTGCGATAGGGCGTCGAGACCGCATGGGCAAAACCCAGTTCGCCTGCATTCCACATCGGCATCAACGGGTCCAAAGCGGCGTGCAGGCCGAAAAACCCATCCAGATCGCTGAACCCCTGATCCGACAATCCGGGCCGATGCCGCGCATAGTCCGCATCGCCCACCGGGCGCACCACGTCCAGCCCGTCCATCGCCCCGCGCAGCACGATCACAACCAAACGCGCGTCTCCGGGGGCAGATGCCAAAGTAACCGGCGTCAAAAATGGGCTGGCAGCCGCTGAACACCCTAATGCCAGCGAGCGTCCTAAGAATTTCCGACGAGATACAGTCATAGCCAAGCCTCCTACCGGCGATTGAACTCGGGCGAGGCTAAAGCAAGCGCCACACCTTCGGCCCGGCTTTCCGATCCGGCCACGGCGAATTTCAGAAATGGCGACGCCGCATCCGCCAATGCCCCGTCAAGAAACCCTCTGGGATCAACGTCCGTCAAGAACCGATCCGCCATTGCGCCTGACCACTGCAATCGCGCCGCCAAAGTTGCAGGCGTGATCCAAGCCTCCGGCGCTTCCGCCCAGCCATCCGGTCCATTGGGGCGAAACAGCGGCTGACCCATCGCCATCAGGGGTTCCATCAATCCCTGACGCAATTCGCGCCCTTTCAGGTCGTCCAAGACGCTTGCGGGGGCCTGCGCCGCCCGCAGAGCAGAGATCATGAAATCAAAGGGCCGTTTGACGTTGTTGAACGGCTCGGCCCAAGCGCGCGGTTCTTCCAACAGCGCCCCATATGTCGCCATAAGATCGCCACCGCTGGCCTGATAGACTTTCGCAATCGCCTCGACCCAATCCTCAGGCACCTCGCCACCGACGAAATGCACGATCAGCTTTCGCGCCAGATGACGTGCTGTGTCAGGATGCACGGCAATATCCGCCAGCACCGCACGAATATCACCCAGCGATGCTTCCCCGCCGCCATACCGCTTGCCCAGAACCACCTCGGCCCCAGGTTCGGCAATACGCGACCGAAATGTAAACCCCGATTTGTCCACCGACAGACCCGTCAAAAGCTCTGCCAACTGCCGCACATCGTCTTGAGTGTATCCAGCCCCAACACCCAGCGTATGCAGCTCCAAAACTTCGCGCGCCAGGTTCTCGTTCAGCCCCTTGCCCCGCCGCTTTCCGGCAACGGAATTCGGCCCCGCTGATTGCACTTGATTGAGATAAATCAGCATCGCTGGATGCAGCGTAACCGCTTCCAGCATATCGCCAAATCGCCCGCCCACATGGGGCCGTATCGCGTTTTCGACCAGATCGGGCACCAGCGCCGACAGAACCGGCCCATTCGCAGCCACCGTGAAATGATCAGTCCAAAACGCCACCAACCGTTCGCGAAATCCCGTGCGCGAGGCGATAGCCCGCTGAAACGTCGTCTTCACATCGTTCATGGTCTGGTTTCGCACTTTGCCGTCAGCGCGTTTTTTTGCACGCTCGCCACCGGCCTCGCCCTTTCGCGCCTTCGCAGTCGCCGCACGCCGCTCGGCAATCAGCTCGGCCCGCGTTTTGGTCGAGGCGATCCGAAACTGCGCTTGCACCGCGTCTTTACCAGCAACACCCGCCAACAAAGCGTCTGCGGTCCCAACCGTGGCTTCACCCGGCCGAAACCCATAACCGAACCGTATCGCCGCAATCGTGCTTTTCTGAACCATAGGAAGCCCGTTCCTTCCGTGTTGTCCCTTTTCTAAACGCATCGCGGTGAAATTTCCGTCGCAGAAATCCAAAACCGGCGAAGATCAGTTAAACTCACCCCATGCCCCACCAGAATCGCGTCCTCTCCACGTCCGAGATCATCCGCCACCCCGCCCGCGGCCTGTTCATGGGCAATCGCGGCATCCTGCACGATGAACACCAACAGATTGGCAAACCCCGCTGGCGTCACAAAGCCTGGATCATCTGCAATCTGACCCACAAGGATTGGCACCGCGAAATCATGCAACCCGGAAACTACACCGAGCTGTTTTTCCTGGACGAAGCCGTCGCGCTGGCCGCCGGGCACCGCCCCTGCGCTCTTTGCCGACGCTCTGCTTACAACGATTTCCTGACTGCCGCCGATCACATTGACCCGGTCCGCCACTTCGATGACCACCTGCACAATGCCCGCGCCATTCCGCGAAAATTCACCCAGCGGCGCCACACCACCAGCATCACCGACCTGCCCGACTACACAATCATCTTTGAAAATGCCCCAAAACTGATCCTTGGCAATCACCTGCGCGAAGTTCGCCCAGACGGCTACGGCCCACCAAAACCGCGCCCCAGATCAGGCTCCGTCACTGTCCTGACCCCAGAACCAACCATTAAAGCGCTCAGAAATGGCTACCGCCCAATGTTGCACCCGTCAGCTCGCGGCTGACTTTTCTTCCAACTGCAACCACTCGTCCTCAGCCGCGGCCAACTTCCCCTGTCTTTCGGCCAACGCCTTCGTCGCCTTTTCAAACTTCAAAGGCTCGCGCGAATACAGCTCTGGATCCGCCATCAACTGCTCCAATTTGGCAATCTCAGCCTCGAACCGCGCAATCACGTCCGGTAACTCGGCCAACCGGTGCTTTTCAGTAAAGCTCAAGCCGGACTTCGTCTTCGCTTCGGCCTTCGCAGCCTTCTTTGCAGCCCCTTTCGAGACAACCGAGCTTTCCACCAACTGCCGCTTGGGCGCATAATCCGACCAGCCGCCCGCGTGCACAACCAGCCGTCCGGCCCCCTCCATCGCCACGGTCGTCGTCGCCACCCGATCCAGAAAGTCCCGGTCGTGGCTGACCAGCAGAACCGTGCCGTCAAAGTCGTCCAGCAACTCCTGCAACAGATCCAGCGTCTCGATGTCCAGATCGTTGGTTGGCTCGTCCAGAACCAGCAAGTTCGACGGCTTGGCCATGATCCGCGCCAGCAAAAGCCGCGCCTTCTCGCCCCCCGACAAAGACCGCACCGGCGCGCGCGCCTGCGCTTCGTCGAACAGGAACTCCTTCAAATACCCGACCACGTGCTTTGGCACACCTCGCACCATCACCTGATCCGAGCTTCCCGACACCCGCATCGAACTATCCCCGGTCAGGCTTTCCCAAAGCGTTGCATTCGGATCCAAAGCCTCGCGCCTCTGATCAAACACGGCCATCTCTAGGTTGGTCCCGAGCACCACCTCGCCGGCGTCCGGTGCCAACTCCCCCGTCAGTATTTGGATTAGTGTGGTCTTACCGACCCCGTTCGGGCCGACAAAAGCCACCCGCTCCCCCCGCTGAACCCGCAGCGAGAAATCTTCGCAAATGACCTTGCCGTCAAAAATCCTCGAAATACCGGTCGCCTCGATCACCCGCTTGCCGGACTTCGGCCCGGCTTCCAGTGCCATGGCCGCCGTGCCTTCGCGCCGGATCTGCGCCGACCGGGTAGCGCGCAATTCCTGCAAGGCGCGAACACGCCCTTGATTGCGCTTGCGCCGCGCCGAAATACCTTCAACCGCCCAGCGTGCCTCGGCCTTTATCTTGCGATTCAACTTGTGGCGCGCGTCATCCTCATCAGCCCAGACCTTGTCGCGCCAGGCTTCAAACCCTGCAAAACCCGTGTCCTGCCGACGCACCGCGCCGCGATCAATCCACAACGTCCCCTTGGTCAGCGCGCGTAAGAACGCCCGATCGTGCGAGATCACGATGAAGGCCGAACGCGTTGATTTCAAATGCTCTTCCAGCCAGACGATCGCTTCGATATCCAAATGGTTCGTCGGCTCATCCAGCAACATCAGATCCGGCGCTTCGGCGATCAGCTTCGCCAATGCTGCCCGTCGCCGTTCCCCGCCAGACGCCGCGTCAACAGCCGTCGCAGGGTCAAACTTCAACTTTTCCGCAACCGCCTCAACCCGCCAACTTTCGCTGTCGTCCATATCGCGCAAAGCGTAATCGCCCAGCGTTGCGCAGCCCCGCATTTCGGGTTCCTGCGCCATATATCCGACGCTGTCGCCAGGACTGACCACACGGTCACCGCGATCTGCCTCAACCAACCCGGCCATGACTTTCATTAAAGTCGATTTGCCGGACCCGTTGCGCCCCACAAGCGCCAGCCGGTCGCCGGGTTGAACCGTAGTGGACAGGTTATCAAACACCGGATCCCCGCCGAAAGTCAGCGAGATGTCGGTCAGTTGAAGTAAAGGTGCGCGTGCCATCCGCGCGGGCTACGACGCGCTTTGTCGGGCGTCAACCGGCCACAGCACGCAAAGCTCGCACACGCGCCGGTGGGATCGACCCGATCTCAAGACCGGTGAAGACGTACAAAGTATTCAAATCGCGGTCCACCACCGCGTGATCGCTGACCCAACCACCCATTGTCAGATAGGACCGCAGCAATGGTGGCATGGTCTTGAACGCCTTCACCCTGTCCGGCGCGCGCCGCAACCGCCGCGCAAAGCGAAACACATCCGGCGCTTTCACCCGTGGCAACCACCGGCGCGGCGCCAGGTGCTTGTCGCGCAGCATGGCGAAGGCATCAGCATAGGCCGCCGAGTCCGTTCCTGCGAACGACGAACACCCAAACAGCATCCCCACACCTTCTTGATCGACAAACTTGGTGAGTGCCCCCCAGGCCACCCGCAATATATCCGGATCTTTCAAACCGGGCCGCACGCAGAACCGCCCCATCTCGACCATCGGCTGATCATAGCCGGTCAACCCATCCAAATCATAATACCGCGCAGAATAGCTGCGCCCGATCTCGCGCCCGTCCCGTAGTGGCAAGACCCGAAAGGTCGCCACCAGATCCCCGGTCGCGCAATCCTCGATCAAGACATGCTTGCAAATGTCGTCCAGGGCATCCGCCTCGCGCCCCCCGGGCCGCTTACCGGAAACAAATGCCTCATACCGTAAGCCTTGCGCGGCCCGAACGTCTTCAGCGCCTCTTGCAAAGCGGGCGCGGTAACGCGGATTTGACACGAATTCCATCCCCTCAGATGGTTTCGCTTTTGGCGTGCACACCTAGATATAGCCGTGCAGTACCTGCCATAAATCATATGTCAGGGCCACGAAGAAGGGGTGAACACATGGATAAAGTCGTCAAATCAGACGCCGAATGGCGCGCGCAACTGAACGATCTGGAATATAAAGTGCTGCGCAAACACGGCACTGAACGGGCGGGCAGCAACGACAACTTCCCTAAAGACGCTGGCACATACCGTTGCAAAGGCTGTGGTGCCCCCCTGTTCGATCAGGCCCACAAATTCGAAAGCGGCACCGGTTGGCCCTCATTCTATCAACCCGTTGACGATGAAATGGTTGGCGAAACCACGGACCGCAGCTTTTTCATGCGCCGCACCGAAGTGCACTGCAATCAATGCGAAGGGCACCTTGGCCACGTCTTCCCAGATGGGCCAAACCCAACGGGCCTGCGTTATTGCATCAACGGTGTGTCGCTGGATTTCGTACCTGAAGACGAGAACGCTTAGTTCTCGTTAATCAGATCGCCAACGTTCAGACGGCCAAAGTTCGAGAATAGCTGACGCAAAAAGCTGATGCCCTGTGTATTGCTGTCTGTCACCCGACGGTTCAAAGCAACGACCTGGCCATTCTCAAGACCAAATGTCTCGATATTCTGGACCACTTCGGCATCGGAAAACGTGATGACAACAACTTTGTGGTCTGTTTCAACTGGCGCGCGCCACAAGAACCGCTCGTATTCGCTGCGAACATAATACCAACCCCGCGTGTCGATCAGGCCAAGTGTGCCTGGTCGACCCACAGACTGCGCAACAGTGTCCTTGGTATCAGTGCCCACAACAATGCTATCTAGAGCCTCGACTTCGGGGACATAGCCGTGATTATTGGTCAGACGGGCGCATCCGGCTAGAACGGCCATAACCGCAACGGCCAGAACGCCGCGCCTCAATACCACTTTAACACGTGCCAAACCTGACCCACCTCTTGCCAAGCGGCGAAGCGCCGCCTAATCGGCATATCCACAGAACGACCCCGTTTCAAGGCGCTGCCCATGACCACGTCCGTATTGAAAATATCCGACATCACCAAGGCCACCCGGTTCAACCTGAAACCGGACGCTGACGAAAAACAGGCGATCGCCGAGCGCCTAAACATCCTTGGCATCCGCAAACTCACCTTTACCGGTGAAGTTGCACCGACCGGCTCACGCGACTTTGTCCTCCACGCCAGGATTGGGGCGACCGTGGTACAGGCTTGCGTCGTCACGCTTGAACCGGTCATCAGCCGGATCGACGAAGATGTCACTCGCCAATATCTGGCAGATTTGCCCGAAATCACCGATGCCGCCGAAAGCGAGATGCCCGACGACGACACCCAAGAGCCACTGCCAGAATTGCTCGACTTATCGGATGCGATGGAAGAGGCTTTGGCACTTGCTCTGCCCCCATGGCCACGCGCCGACGGCGTGGAAGCCGTGGAAATCTCGGTCGCCGCGCCTGGAGAGACGCCTCTGAGCGACGACGACGTCAAACCCTTCGCCGCCCTGAAATCACTCAAGAACAAGCTTTCGGACACAGATGAAAACTAGGCGTGATTTGCCCCTTGCGTTTGAATAGAATCTGAGTATTTTCCCGGCCTCGCTCGAACATTGGGTTGGACACGGGCCGCGCCAGCGCGTAAGACCGATCTGACCTACCGCACAACGGGGCAAGCCCCCTTAATTTATTGAGGATGTGACATGGCTGTCCCTCAGAATAAAATCACCAAATCGCGCCGCAACATGCGCCGCGCACACGACTCTCTGGTTCCCGGCAACCCGGCAGAATGCCCGAACTGCGGTGAACTGAAGCGTCCACACCACGTCTGTGGTGCCTGCGGGCACTATGCAGACCGCGAAGTTGTTGCTCAGGCCGACGAAATCGACCTCGACGACGACGCCGCGTAAGCGACGTTCGCGCCTCGGACTGGCATGGCGGCACCGACCGAACCCAGCGACAGCACCGGAAAACGGCGCATCATCATTTCTGTTGACGCAATGGGCGGCGACCTGGGGCCAAAGGCCGTGGTCGCCGGTTTAGAGCTTAGCGCAAAAAAGAACCCGGACATCGGGTTCATTTTGCATGGCCCTGCCGACAAGCTGACCCCCCTCATCGCCAAAAGCGGCCTTACGGACGTATGCGAAGTCCGCGATGTTTCCGAGGTTGTCACCATGGACGCCAAGCCCAGCTACGTCATGCGCAACGGCAAGGGCACGTCAATGTGGTCCGCCGTTGATGCCGTGAAGAATGGCGAGGCTGAGGCGGTCGTATCTTGCGGCAACACCGGGGCGCTGATGGCGGTTTCGATGCTGCGACTGCGCAAACTGCCGGGCGTTGATCGCCCTGCCATCGCCTGCCTCTGGCCCTCGCGCTCCAAGGGCGGGTTCAATGTCATGCTGGACGTTGGCGCAGACATCCGTGCAGATGAAAAAGACCTGCTGCAATATGCTCTTATGGGTGGTTCCTACGCCAGAAATGGCCTTGATATCCAACACCCCCGCATCGGCCTCCTGAACGTCGGCACCGAAGAACACAAAGGCCGCGCCGAAATCAAAGCGGCCCACGACCTGATCACCGAAGCCGCGCCTGAAGCTAACCTTGATTTCGTCGGCTTCGTCGAAGGCGGCGATATTCCGTCGGATCGTGTCGATGTCATCGTGACCGACGGCTTCACCGGAAACGTCGCCCTGAAAACCGGCGAAGGCACTGCCAGCCTCATTCGCGATTTCCTGCGCGAAGCCTTCAAAGCCACTCCACTCAGCCGGATCGCGGCCCTTATTGCTCTGACGTCGCTGACACGGCTTTCCAAACGCATCGATCCGCGCCGCGTCAACGGCGGTGTGTTCCTGGGGCTCAACGGGACGGTCGTAAAATCTCACGGTTCTGCGGACGCAACGGGTGTTTCATCCGCAATCAAACTGGCATTCCGCCTCGCCGAAAGTGGCTTTACGGACCGCTTGGCAGCACGGGTTGCATCGGCGCCCACCCCACGGCAAGATACAGCAGAACAAGAAGAAATAAAAAGCGAGCAGACCGGATGACAACACGCGCCGTAGTGGCAGGCGTCGGGCATTACCTTCCCGCGCGTGTGGTTCCAAACTCGGAACTGGAAGCAAAAGTCGAAACGTCCGATGAATGGATTCGCAGCCGGTCCGGGATCGAACGTCGCCATTTCACTGCCGAGGATGAAACGACCTCTGAAATGGCAGCAAACGCGGCCAGAAAAGCTCTGGAAATGGCCAATCTGAAACCGGACGACATCGACGCCATCATCGTCGCAACCTCGACCGCTGATCTTACATTCCCCTCTGCAGCTACGATGGTCCAAAGCAAGCTCGGTATGACAAAGGGATTCGCATTTGACGTGCAAGCCGTCTGCGCCGGGTTCGTCTTTGCTTTATCCAACGCCAACGCGCTAATCGTCTCGGGTCAGGCCAGCCGCGTTCTGGTCATCGGATCGGAAACCTTCAGCCGGATCATGGATTGGTCAGACCGCACCACTTGCGTCCTGTTCGGCGACGGCGCGGGCGCGGTGGTGCTCGAAGCCGCCGACGGCAAAGGCACCAACGAAGATCGCGGTATTCTTGCGACCGACCTCAATTCCGATGGCCGCCACAAAGACATCCTTTATGTCGACGGCGGCGTGTCCACAGGCACCTCCGGATACCTCAGAATGCAGGGCAAGGAAGTCTTCCGTCACGCCGTTGAGAAACTCGCTGCAACGGCCCACACCGCGCTCGGAAAACTTGGTCTCACTGGCGAAGATGTTGACTGGATCGTACCCCATCAGGCAAATCTGCGCATCATCAAATCGACGGCTCAAAAGATGGGCGTCGACATGGATCGCGTCGTTGTCACCGTTCAGGATCACGGCAATACATCGGCTGCATCGATTCCCCTTGCGCTGTCTGTCGGCGTCGAAAACGGGCAGATCAAACAAGGTGATCTCCTTGTCACCGAGGCAATTGGCGGCGGACTGGCCTGGGGATCGGTGGTTTTACGCTGGTAATCGTCTTTAAGCCCTTTTCTTAAGGGCTTGATATTGACTCGTATTTTCAACACGACCATGATTTATGAAACGAAATATAACGGGGGGAGAATGATGAGCGAAAAGACATTAACACGGATGGACCTAAGCGAGTCCGTATTCCGCGAAGTCGGCCTCAGCCGCAACGAGTCTGCTCAACTGGTCGAAGGCGTGCTTCAGCACATGTCCGACGCGCTGGTTGCAGGCGAACAAGTCAAAATCTCTTCTTTCGGCACCTTCTCGGTCCGCGACAAAGCTGCCCGCGTCGGTCGCAATCCGAAAACCGGGGAAGAAGTGCCAATCCACCCCCGCCGCGTGCTGACTTTCCGCCCTTCGCATCTGATGAAGGACCGCGTCGCCGCCGGGAACAAATCGTAAGACCAACCCATGAAAAAATCTCCAGACGCTTTCCGCACCATCTCGGAAGTGGCCGAGTGGCTGGATATTCCCACCCATGTACTGCGGTTCTGGGAAAGTCGGTTTAGTCAAATAAAGCCAGTGAAACGCGCAGGAGGACGGCGGTATTATCGCCCCTCCGATATGCAGTTGATCGGTGGCGTCAAAGTGCTGTTGCACGATCAGGGCACAACCATTCGTGGTGTGCAGAAAATCCTGCGTGAACAGGGCGTTAAACACGTTGTTTCATTCTCACCGCCGTTAGACGGCGAAGCCGCTGTGGCTGTTCAGGATGATGTCATCGAACACGAGCCAATGATTGCCGTCGACGTGACCGAGCCTGCGCCCGCCGCACGTCAGACCCACGACGCCGCTCCAGCCCCCGAACCAGAGCCGGAACCAGCACCAGAACCCGATCCAATTCCGGAAACCGACGCCGTTGAAGTTCTGGCCGATGAAGATGCATCTGAAGCCAATGAAAATCAGCCCGACATGTTCCCCGATCATGTCAGCGCCTTGGACGCCGAAAACACACCACCAGAGCCGGAAACGGTCCCGGAACCGGCTCCCGAGCCTACCCCATCTATCCAACTGGACCCGGATCTGCCGGTGTCCGACCCGGATGACGACGATCCCGCCTATGATGCCAATCCGGGCATTGCAGCACGTCTTGCGACGATACCAACGTCAAAACTTTCGCAGAACCGAGACGCTCTGAAAACTGCTCGTGACCGCCTTCTGGCGCTCAGCGATAGACTTGGCTGAAACGTGTTCTGTGAACGCGAATGTGCCGCCTTACCGTCATGAACTTCCCCTCTTGCCCCCGACCTGATTATCGGTCAGAATCCCATCAAGTCGGGCTATGGCGCAGCTTGGTAGCGCGTCCGTCTGGGGGACGGAAGGTCGCAGGTTCAAGTCCTGCTAGCCCGACCAACCATAAAATCGCCCGCCCCAATGGCGGGTGTTTTGCACTTAAGGCCTGCCCATGACGCCCGGCGTACAATCCGACAATCAGATCACCAGTATGATTGCCGCAGGCACCATCGCCGCCGATGTCGAAATCGTGCCCGGACAGGTGCAACCTGCTTCATTAGATTTGCGTCTGGGAACAAAGGCTTACCGTGTTCGCGCGTCGTTTCTAACCGGACGTGCGCACAAAGTCACCGACCGGTTGCAAGACCTCGAAATGCACCAGTTCGACCTGACCCAGGGTGCAGTGCTGGAAAAGGGCTGCGTCTATGTCGTGCCGCTTCTTGAACGTCTGGAGCTGGCCGCCGGAATGAGCGGGGCCGCCTCGGCCAAATCCTCCATTGGACGGCTCGATCTTTTGACCCGCATCATCACTGATCACGGGACCGAATTCGACCGTGTCCCCGACGGTTATACCGGCCCGCTTTATGTAGAGATCTGCCCGCGATCCTTCTCTGTCGTCGCGACTACCGGACAGATGTTAAACCAGATCATCTTCCGGCAGGGCGACACCATTTTAAGTGACGCCGAACTTACCGCTCTCCACGCCAACGACCCGATTGTGACAGGCGAAGCAGTCATCTCTGGCGGCCTGGGTTTTTCGGTCGATCTAAAACCGGCAAAAGGCGATCTTGTCGGTTACCGCGCCAAACCCCACACCGGCGTCGTTGATCTTGGGAAACTTGCCCACTACGAACCCGTCGACTACTGGGAAGAAGTGCGCACCACCGAAGGCCGCATCATCCTCGATCCCGGCGCGTTCTATATTTTGGTGAGCCGTGAAGCGATTGCAATACCGCCCACGCACGCCGCCGAAATGGCTCCCTATCTTGCCATGGTCGGCGAATTCCGCGTTCACTACGCTGGTTTCTTTGACCCCGGTTTCGGCTGGTCAGGTGCGGGCGGCGAAGGTTCACGCGGCGTTCTCGAAGTCCGCTGCCACGAAGCCCCCTTCGTGCTGGAACACGGCCAGGTCGTAGGCCGTCTTGTCTATGAAAAAATGTCAGAAGTGCCCGCCACGCTTTACGGGCGCGAAATCAAGTCCAACTATCAGGGCCAGGGCCTGAAACTCAGCAAACATTTCAAGTCGGTTTGATCACCAGAATAATCTAATTACGTTTCACAGACCTGAACTCAGACTGCCTCAAACGCATCCACTTCCAAGGCAAACCCCTCATACATGAGCGAATTCCTAGACTGGATCATACTAAACTCATGGGCCGCGGCTGCATTTGCAGTTGTCTTTTCTGTCGTCGGCTACGCGATCACACGACGCACAGCACTCAGAGGGGCATCTAACGACGATTCCAACCCCTGGATTGCCTTTTGTGTAAGTTTATATCCCGACACTCGGAAGCATTCCGATGACGATACCGGCACAGCGTCAGACCAAGACACTTCCGGTGCAGACGGAAGCGAATAAACCTGGGATATAGTTCGCGATGAAGCGACCCTAAAACCGCCCAACCCGGCGGCCTACTTTCATAGCCTGCTTTGCACCGTCCAACTCCGGACCATCCTTGCCACGCTGTTTTTTGGCAAAATACTTCATCCCGTATCGCATGGCATAACGCATCACTATTCGGATCAACCTGTCTGCATTCATCGCCTCAATCCTCGTCTTCGAACATATCCACTTGCTCGTCGTCTTCGCCTTCCTCTGTGGGAAGGTTCTCTGCTGGCGGTGGCCGGTTTTCCAGCAAACCCGCCGCCCGCAATTCTTTCAGTCCCGGTAGATCGCGGGCACTTTCCAGGCCGAAATGATCCAGGAAATCCTGGGTTACCACATAGGTAACAGGCCGTCCTGGCGTCATCCTGCGTCGTCCGAACTTGATCCACTCAAGCTCCAACAGTTGATCCACGGTGCCACGGCTGACACTCACACCCCGGATCTCTTCGATCTCGGCGCGAGTCACGGGCTGATGGTAGGCTATGATCGCCAACGTCTCGATCGCCGCACGGCTTAACTTGCGCGTCTCCGTTGTTTCCTTTTGCATCAGAAACCCAAGATCGGGCGCTGTGCGGATAGCCCAAGCATCGCCCACCTTCACCACCGCCACACCACGCCCGTCATAGCGTTTTTTCAGCAACTCAATTGCTTCAGCGGTTTCAGCCCCATGGGGCATCCGCGCGTTCAACTCCGCAACGGTCACCGGCTCGGCCGAAGCGAACAAAATGGCCTCAACCATCCGTTCCTGCTCGCCCAGCGGTGGCGCTTCGAACAGGCTCTCAATGCTCTCGCCCACGTCAGCCACTGGTCATCGCCTTGATCTGAATAGGCGCGAACATATCCGTCTGCCGGATCTGAATGCTCCCCGCTTTCGCCAGTTCCAAGGAAGCCGCAAAATGCGAGGCCGTGGCCGACCGTCGCCGAACCGGATCGGTTTCCCACCCCTCAGGCAGCCATGACAGCAAATCTGTCCACTCACCTGCGTAACCGATCAGACTTCGCATCCGATCCAACGCCTGTTCCAGCGTCATCACGTTGTTGCGGTCCATGGTAAAGGGGCGGAAATCGTCCTTGGTGCGAATACGGGCATAGCCCTGCATCAAATCCAGCAAGGTTGCGGTGTAAGTCACCCGCCGCACCCGCGTTACATCTTCAGGGATACCACGCACAAAGAAATCGCGCCCTTTCTGATCCCGCGCCATCAGCTTGGCAGCCGCATCGCGCATCGCTTGAAGCCGCTCCAACTGAAACGCCAGATGCGCGGCCAGTTCTTCACCGCTTGGCCCTTCATCGGATGGATCCGGCGGCAACAACAGCCGAGACTTCAGAAACGCCAACCAGGCCGCCATCACCAAATAGTCCGCCGCCAGTTCAATCCGCAGCGTCTTCGCTTGTTCGATGAATGCCAGATATTGCTCTGCTAACGCCAACACGCTGATCTTACGCAGATCAACCTTCTGCGTCCGGCTCAGGGTCAAAAGCAAGTCCAAAGGACCTTCATAGCCATCGACATCAACGATCAGGGCTTCCGCCGCAAGGCGGGCTTCGACGGCGCTTTCGCCCGTCTCGATCCCGGTGTCGCCGTCAGGCATTTTTTGCTCCCTCAATTAGGGACGTAAACTCGGCTTCCACCGCCGAAATGTCAATGTCGATTGGTGCCCGCCGCGCTGCCAGGGCCATGCCGGCGCGCGCTGTAGCTGCCTTCGTCATACGTGGCAGTTTATCAGCCAGCGTTTCCATTTCATCCAGGGCACCGTTGCAATGCAAAACCAGATCGCACCCTGCCGCCAAAGCCCCTGCCCCTCGATCAACCACGCTGCCCGACAAAGCCTCCATCGAGATATCATCGGTCATCAACAATCCGTCCAATTCCAGCGATTGACGCAAATACCGAACACCCTTGGGGGCCAGCGTCACCGGCACATCGGCATCTATTTCAGGCAAAACGATATGCGCCGTCATCACCATCGGCAAATCGCTCAAGGCCTTAAATGCCGCAAAATCAGTCGTCGACAATTCTTCTAATGAAGCCCCAATCCGGGGCAGTTCCTTGTGGCTGTCCAGCGTCGCGCGCCCATGTCCCGGCGCGTGCTTCACAACCGGCAGGCACCCCGCATCCATCAAGCCTTCTGCACAAGCCTCGGCCATTCGTGCCACGACACTCGCATTGGTCCCGTAACAGCGGTTCTTCAGAAATGGATGGGTTTCGGGCCAGGCTATGTCTGCCGATGGCGCACAATTCACATCCACCCCGTGATCCATCAACTCATGACCAATCAGAAGTCCCCGTAAATACATCGAGCGGCGCGCGGAAAATGCGTCATTTTCCGATACGATATCCGTGCGGATATCGAACAGCGCCACTTGATCCAAAGGCGGCATATACTCCCGCCAATGGGGCGCCCGCATTCGTTGAACGCGACCGCCTTCCTGATCAATCAGTATGGGCGCATACCAACCAACAGCGCTGCGCAACTCCTTCGTCAGCCGCCTAAGCTGCTCTGGCGTCTCACAATTTCGGGCAAACAAAATAAAACCCCACGGGTCAGCCTCTTTGAAAAAGGCCGCCTCGCGGGGCGAAAGATCAGGCCCCAGGGGCGCGAGAATATACGCGCCCCGGGTCACATCATTCCTGAGTGACGGGAATACAATTTGCCCCGTCAGATACCAGAACCGCACAGAACCGGCGCGCATCTGCCAATGTCTCGAACCCGGTGGCCCTCAACCGCCAGAACGTCCGTCCTCCGGTTTCTGCCTGCTGGATCACCCGTTCCTTACCAACCATATAGTCGCCGAACTGCGCCATCGCATTGGCCCAGTTGGTGCGCGCAACCTCGGGGCTGCCAAAGGCACCCAACTGCACCAGACGCGTGCCCGGCGGGATCGTTGCTGGTACAATATCGCCTGTAACATCGTTCTTTACCAAGCTCAGCGAGGCCACGCGAAATTCAGCAGGACGCCCCAACGGACGCGGCGTTGTCACCGGCACACCCGGGCCCGCGTTCACAACAAAGCTGGCCGGTATCGCCACCAGATCGACCACATCCGCCAAAGCAGCGGCCACAGCCAAATCTGTCGCCGAAGGTACCGCCTCAAGTTTGGTTTCGGCCTCCTCTACAAAGGCCGTTGTAACGGTGCTTTCCAATTCCGGCTCAATCACCGGCAATATTTCAGATGCAACCAAAGGCTGCGCTTCGGCTACAGGGGCAAGCTCCGCCATCGGCAAATCTTCGTCCTCGTTCAACGAAGTCGGCGCAGGTGCCAGAACCACGCGATCTGCCAGTGCCTCAACCCGCTCTTCCGCAATGCTGTTCACCGCAAGACCTTGATAGGCGCTTGCTTGCCCACCCGGATCATCGGGCATAACCCGCATCGGCCCTTCCAGCGCGCGCACCACCGGAACCCCGGTCACGTCGCGCACCCATAACTTCCAACCCCAGGTCGCCAGACCCGCGATCAGCAGGACCGACAGGAATGCTCCGGCCCAGTTCATCGCCGCCGCAAGTGCGCAGCCGTTGGGGGACTCCCCCATATCGCCAAAATTGATTGCCGCCATTTTCATCGCCTCACATTAGCCGCCGGTTGTTCCAGCGTGCTTCACTGCTCTCGACAAAGGCCGCGGCGCTATTTTAGGTCAGCGCATTTCTTCGACCGGTGTCACCCCAAGGATACCTAATCCTGTTGAAATAACAACGGCTACGGCGCGCGGAAGTGCAATTTTTGCCGCTGTCGCCTGAGGATCGCCCTCGTGAAGGAAGCGCAACGAGGGATTCTCGTTGCCCTTGTTCCAAAGTGCATGAAATTCCGAGGCCAGTTCATACAGATAGAAAGCGATTCTATGAGGCTCGTTATTACGGGCCGCAATCTCCACCAAGCGCGGCCATTCGGCTATCTTGCGCGCCACAGCAAACTCGGCCTCGTCTTCCAGCAATGCATTGTCGGAATAGTCCAGATGCAACGCCTCGGCCTTACGCATCACCGACCGGATCCGCGCATGTGCGTATTGCACATAAAACACCGGGTTATCTTTCGACTGCTCAACCGCCTTGTCGAAATCAAAGTCCAGCGGCGCATCGTTCTTGCGCATCAGCATCACAAACCGGGTCACATCCGCGCCCACCGTGTCGACAACATCGCGCAACGTCACAAATGTGCCCGCCCGCTTCGACATTTTGAACGGCTCGCCGTCCTTATACAGCTTTACCAACTGCGTCAGCTTCACATCCAGCGGTACACGTCCATCGCTTAACGCACTCACAGCCGCATTCATCCGCTTGACGTAACCGCCATGGTCCGCGCCGAAGATATCAATCAACTCGTCATAGCCGCGCGCGATCTTGTTCCAGTGATACGCAATGTCGGGCGCAAAATAAGTCCATGCCCCGTCAGATTTCATGATCGGGCGGTCAACATCGTCCCCGTGGGCGGTGGAGCGGAACAAAGTCTGCTCGCGCGGTTCCCAATCTTCAGGAACCTTGCCTTTCGGCGGCTCCAAAGTTCCCTTGTATATCAATCCCTTCTTCGTCAGCTCTTCGATGGCCTCTTCAATCCGCCCGGTGCCGTAAAGCGCCTTCTCGCTGAAGAACTTGTCCATCTTCACGCCCAGCCGACTCAGATCCTCCTGGATCAATTCCAGCATCTGACCGGTCGCAAATTCGCGCACTTCAGCCAACCAAACGTCTTCAGGCTGATCCAGAAACTGATCGCCAAACTTCTCTTTCAGCGCCTCACCAACGGGCACCAGATAATCGCCGGGATAAAGCCCCTCAGCGATCTCAAGCGACAGCCCATGCGCCTCGCGATACCGCTCATAGGCAGACCGCGCCAGAACATCGACCTGCGCGCCACCATCATTGATGTAATACTCGCGCGTCACGTCATAGCCCGCAAAGTCCAACAATGACGCCAACGCATCCCCAAAGACCGCGCCCCGCGTGTGCCCAACATGCAAAGGCCCCGTCGGGTTGGCCGAAACATATTCGACATTCACCTTAACGCCAGCGCCCATGCCGGAATGCCCAAATGCCGCACCAGCATCAATCGCTTCGGCCACAACATCGTGCCAAACCTCGCCCGCAAGCCGCAGGTTCAAAAACCCAGGCCCGGCCACATCCGCGACCTCGATATTCGGATCACTCAACAACCGCACAGCCAAAGCCTCGGCAATTGCGCGCGGCGCTTTACCCGCAGGTTTCGCCAACACCATTGCGGCATTGGTTGCCATATCGCCATGGGCGGCATCGCGCGGCGGTTCCACTGCGACATTTCCCCAGGAAAGATTGGGCGGAAGTTCGCCATCCGCGACCATCGCATCCAGCGTTTCCAGAATCGAAGACCGAATCTCGGCAAAGATATTCATGATGGCTCCATTGGCATTTGGCGCGGGTTTACCACCCGTCCCCGAGAGGTCAATGCGCACACTTCGCAATTATATTCGCCCCCCGCGCCCCCTTTTAGCATGCTGGCGTGTCTTCCAATCAAACGCATTCGTATTTTGGAAAGGACAGACCATGCATAAATCAGCCCTGATCATCGGTGCAGGCCGCGGTGTAGGCCGCGAAGTTGCGCTATCTCTGGCTGGCGCGGGCCACACTGTTACCGCCGTTGCCCGCACAGCAGCTGACGTCGAAACACTGGCAACCGAAAACGCCAACATCACCGCTCGACCTGCTGATCCCAGCGACGCTGAAACAGCAAATTCGCTGATCGCCGACACCTCTCCGGACATCGTCGCCATCGTCGGCGGCTTGCGCCCCCGCATGGCTTTCCTCAGCGAATACGACTGGGACAGCTTCAGTGCGGTTTGGCAAAATGATACGCGCATGACGTTCAATCTGTTGAAGGCGGCCCTCACCCGGCCCCTGAAACCCGGCAGCACCGTCCTCACTGTTTCGTCGGGTGCCGCCCTCTTTGGCTCTCCCCTTTCAGGAGGTTACGCAGGTGCCAAGCGCATGCAGCACTACGCCTCAAACTACGCGCAGATGGAATCCGACAAACGCGATCTCGGACTTACTTTTACAACACTTTACCCCAAACAATTGATCGCCGGGACCAATATCGCAGCAGATGCCTCAGCGGCTTATGGCCAGACGCGCGGCGGGACGGCTGCCGATTTCATGTCTCAATGGGATCAGCCTCTGACCCCTGAAAAAGTCGCGGCCGCCATCACCACACTTGCCACGACCCAACAATCGGGCACCTATACGGTAGATGGCAAAGGAACCGCGCCCCTTGGCTAACAATATGCCCGCCCAATTCGATCAAGCTCTGGCCGCCCACCGGCCGGAGCTTCACCGCTATCTTGCGCGAATGACCGGATCGGTGATCGACGGCGAGGATTTGGTTCAAGACACCCTCCTTGCTGCCACCCGCGCACTGGCAAAGGGCGAGGATGTCACCCACATGCGCGGATGGCTCTTTCGGATCGCACATAATACGGCGCTGAACGCTATCCGCGCCCGGAAGTCCGAGGCAGCGATGAAAGAAACCCTGTCCCACCAGCCCGACACAAATGTCACCCTGCCGCTTGAAGGTGGCACGCGCGACGCGCTTCTGCCTTATCTGGGCCTGACGGCCAAACAACGCAGCGCTGTCATTCTGCGCGACGTCTTTGGTCATACCACCGCCGAAGTCGCCGATCTCACCGGTCTCAGTCAGGACGCAACAAAATCTGCGCTAAAACGCGGCCGCGCAGCACTCGCGACAGCGGATATCGAGGCCCCGGTCGAAGTCTCAGATCAGGACAAAGCACGCCTCGCCACCTACGCCGCCCACTTCAACGCCCACGCCTTCGACGCCTTGCGCGACATGCTGGCCCGCGAAGTGCACCTTGATCTCGTCTCGGTCGAAAAACGCAACGGTCAAAAAGCCGTTGGTGGATACTTCGGAAATTACGCCCGCCAGTCAGACTGGCTGATGGCCCCCGGCCTTGTCGAAGGTCGCCCCGCTATTCTCGCCTTCAACCGCGACACGCCCGGAGATGCCCCGCAGTACTTCATCCACCTGAATTTCGACGGCGACCACATCGCCCAAATCCGTGACTTTCGCTATGCCCGCTATGCGATGGATGACGCGCATTGGGTCAGGCTGGGCAGCTAGCTTCGGCATCTACCACTTCTCTTGAAACGGCCTCAGATCAATCTCAAAGGTCCACGCCGACTTGTCCTGCCCCACCAACATCAGCGCCGTCTCTGCAATGGCTTTGGGATCCATGAAGAATTCGTCCGGCTCATTTGGCGCAAAGTGCGTACGAGTATCCGTCGTATCAATTACCCCATCAATCACCAGATAGGCCACATGAATACCCTTTGGCCCCAACTGTTTGGCCAACGATTGGGCCAGATTTCTTTGCGCCGACTTCGATGACGCAAATGCCGTCGTCCAAATGTTGCCCCGCAATGCAGCCGTCGCACCTGTTACAATGATTGCACCCGCCGCACGGCTCTCCATACGCGGTGCCAGGAATTTCGCGGTGGCAAACAAACCCAATGTTCCCACCCGCCATGTCTGCTCAAACTGATCTTCGGTGATCTCGTCCAAGGTGCCGAACTGCGCAAGGTCGGCATTGTAAATCGCAACGTCAATTGAACCCAGTTCATCCTCGACGGCCTGCAACACCGACTGCAGATTTCCCGGATCGCCTGCATCGCACCGAAAGGCCCTGACAACCGCCCCTGACCGATCAGACGAGGTCTCACCCCCTCCGGACCTGCTTAAAAGAGCAACATCATATCCCGCCTGCCCGAACACTTCGGCATAGGCGGCTCCTAATCCCGGTCCATATCCAATGATCGCACACAGCATTTGTAATACTCCTCTGGTCCCGCATCACAGTAGTCAGTTTAGCATCGCCACCCAAATGAACCAACCTGACCTAGGGCTTATGGGCGATCTGACTGACGTAGGACATGAACCCATTGAACGTGTTCGATGCCACACACGCCCGCGCCACGCGCAAGACATCCTCTGGGCCCGGAACAAGGCCGAGCAGCCTGTACACGAGCACCAGATCAAAGGTTTCATTAGCAAAATGGGCGCGCACGTTCAACCATAACCCTTGGAGGTTCAATTCCATGCGCAGTCGTCGCGCCCGCCATTGTCAGCAGATCTCGTGTGACATGAACCGTCCCCGACTCGAGCTCAACAGCAACAGCACCTGCCCCTGGTTTGATGCCGCCAAGATAGGCCTGACGTATGGAGATCTGCGCGATATCCTGACATCTGGCCTCCATGGCATCGGCAATACCTTCTTGCAGCGCAACCTCCTGAGCCCCGAGATCTCGACATAGACCAGCCATAAAGCCACTCAAATCCACTTTGCGCCCGGCGGCCCGCACCTTGCACCCACAATCATTGGCAATATGCGAAGGCCTTGGACGCGCCGCCTCAGACCAGAATAAACCGCTCATGACACTGGATCGCAAACCGATCCGTCATCCCGGCAATATAATCCGACACGATCCGCGCCAAATCTTCTTCAGAACTGATCTCTTCCACGTCCTTACGCCATTGCTTCGGCAATTGATCGGGATGCGCCATAAAGAACGGAAACAACTCTTCCACCACCAGCGTCACCCGTTGCCGCATCTCAATCACTGACGGCGCGCGATACATGCGTTCAAACAAAAACGCCCGGATCACCTTCAGATCGGCAAACACATCATCCGAAAACCGAATAATCTGAAACCCGGCGCGGCGAATATCATCCGCCGACTTCGGCCCGATCTCCAACAAAGATTGACGCGCAACCGCGATCACATCCTCAACCAGCAATCCGAAGAACCGCCTGAGCGCCTCATGCCGCCGCCGGTAGTAATTCAGGTCCGGGTAGATCGCATCCACCCGCTCAAAACACCCCTTCAACAACGGCAGTTCCGCCAACTCATCGGTTGAAAACAACTCCGCCCGAAGCCCGTCATGCAAATCATGGTGGTTATACGCAATATCGTCGGAAATCGCCGCAACCTGCGCCTCGGCACTCGCATAAGTGTCCAATTCCAGATCATGATGCGCCTGATACACCGCCAGCGCCCAGGGCAATTCGCCCGTCACCGGCCCGTTATGCTTGGCAATCCCCTCCAGCGTCTCCCAGGTCAGGTTCAACCCGTCAAACATCGCATAATGCCGCTCAAGCGAGGTCACGATGCGGATCGCCTGCGCGTTGTGATCAAACCCACCGTAGGGCGCCATCAGCGCGCCCAAAGCATCCTCGCCCGTATGCCCAAACGGCGTGTGCCCCAGATCATGGGCCAAAGCCACAGCCTCGGTCAGTTCCGCATTCAGCCCCAAAGCCCCCGAGATTGTCCGCGCCACCTGCGCGACCTCGATCGAATGCGTCAGTCGGGTGCGAAAGTAATCGCCCTCATGTTCAATAAACACCTGAGTTTTATGCTTCAGCCGCCGAAAGGCGCTGGCATGAATGATCCGGTCACGATCGCGCTGAAAACACGACCTGAACGTGCTTTCATCCTCGGCAAACAGCCGGCCCCGGCTATCGCCCGGTTCTGATGCATATGGCGCGCGCATGTCCCTGCCCGTCTTGTCCGCCTGTCCCATCGCCCATATATTGAATTTGCGAACAGGATGTAACCGCCGGAGTGATCTTGATGGATCTAAATCTGCCCCCTCGTGTCACCGAACGCGCTTTCGCCCGTCTGGCCGAGATCAATGATGGCTCCGACGCGCCAAAAGCGCTGCGGGTTGCGGTCGAAGGCGGCGGATGTTCGGGCTTTCAGTATAACATCGATCTGGACGAACCTGCGGACGATGACCTGGTGCTGGAAGGTGCCGGGCAGAAAGTTGTCGTTGACACAGTCTCGCTGCCGTTTCTTTCGGACTCGGTCATCGACTTTTCTGACGAGCTGATAGGCGCGCGCTTTGTCATCGAAAACCCCAACGCCGCGTCAAGCTGCGGCTGCGGCATCAGTTTCTCGATGTAAAAAGCACGAAACCGTCTCCGGCCCCAATAGGAGATCACTATGTTCGACCTGACCAAGGACGCGAAGGGTTTCTATCGTTTGGCCATCAGTGGCAAAATCGACGAAGACGATATGAAGAAAGGCCTGGATGCCTTCCTGGCCGTCACCGACGCTGCACCCAAAACAGACTTCCTCTATACAATCTCGGAATTCGAGCTCCCGACCTTTCAGGCCATCGCCGTTGAATTCGGCTACTTCCCCCGCCTTTTCGGTTGTCTCAACCGCATTGGCAAAGTCGCCCTGGTTGCAGATCAGACCTGGCTTCGAAAAGCGGCTGAAATCGAGGCCTTCCTGATCCCTGGCCTCAGCATCGAAACCTTTGAAGAGGATCAAGAGCCCGAAGCCATTGCCTGGCTCACGAAACCCTAGCCACAACAGACAGCGCCCGAACCCCAAGGGTGCTGTCCTCGTCCATTATCGGCCCATAAATATCCCCGCCGGAGGCCCGCGCGCCCGGCGCGCGATCCGGAATTCGCGTCGAATTCCGTTTCCTAATTCTTAACGAAACCAAAAACCACCGTTCGGGTCCACCGACGTAATACCGACGTTATACCGACGCGATACAGACAGCCCAGTTTGGCCCTTGAATGCCCTCGCTCCATGGCCCAGAAATAACCCAACCAAAGGGGCCGTTTCATGCGTATCGCAACCTTCAATATTAACGGAATAAAGGCCCGCATGGGCGCGCTGACGGACTGGCTGAACGACCAAAAACCCGACGTCGCACTCTTGCAAGAGATCAAATCCATTGACGAAAACTTCCCCCGCGCCCATTTCGAAGATTTAGGCTATACCGTTGAAACCCATGGACAAAAGGGCTTCAACGGCGTAGCCATCTTCTCGCGATTGCCGCTGGAAGACATCACCCACGGCCTGCCCGGCGACAACAGTGACGAACAGGCCCGCTGGATCGAAGCGACTGTCATTGGCGACAAAAAACCAGTCCGCGTCTGCGGTCTCTACTTGCCCAATGGCAACCCCTGTCCAGGCCCAAAATACGACTACAAGCTCGCCTGGATGAACCGCATGAAGACACGCGCCCAAGCCCTTATGAATGCAGAAGAACCCGCGATTATGTGCGGCGATTACAACGTCATACCCCAAGACGAAGACGCCGCCCGTCCCGAGGTCTGGCAAGAAGACGCGCTTGCCCGCCCCGAGACCCGCGCCGCCTTCCGAGAACTCCTCAACCTCGGCTTCACAGAAGCCTTCCGCGCCCGCACCCGAGGCCCCGAACACTACTCGTTCTGGGACTACCAGGCCGGGGCCTGGGAGCGAAATAACGGCATTCGCATCGACCACCACCTGCTGACACCGCAAGCTGCTGATTTGCTTGAAAATTGCTGGATCGAAAGCGCTGTCAGGGGTCGCGAAAAACCTTCCGATCACGTCCCCGTCTGGGTCGAACTCGACGCCTGAATCATCGCCACATTTTTGCCCGCTCTCCCTGATAACCATATGGAAACCTCGGAGTCTCAAGATGAAAAACATCGCCATTCTCACCGTCGCAGCGCTGGCCCTTCTGACAGCCCCCACCGCAACGCTGGCCGCAGGCCAAAAACATTGCCCGCCCGGCCTGGCGAAAAAATCCCCCGCCTGCGTGCCACCCGGACAGGCCAAGAAAGGCGTCACCGCCGAAGAATGGGCAAACAGATCAGATGGTTACGATGTTGGTGACCACATTGACGATCCCGAATATGTCGTCCTCGCCGAAGGCGATCGCGTCATTTTTGAGGGCCGTGAATACGTCGTGATCGACACCGACAATGGCACCATTTTGCGCCGCGACGGCGACTTCTACCGACTGCCTCGCATCGGCGATGGCTCGGATTACGTGCGCATCGGCGACTCAATCATCAAGGTTGATCGTGAAACCAAGCAAGTCATTGATTTCATTCGCCTCGCCGACCTGATCTTCAGTTGAACAATCAGCCAACTCTATCTCCTCTGACAAAGCAGTATTTGGTTGCGATCTTCGAGCCAGAACTTCGGGATGAAGCTGTCGATTATCTCATCAATGATTGTGGATACGCCCAGGATATCAGCAGCACCGAAAAAGGCATCGAACGTATTCGGTGCGCCGCTCTGAAAAAATCCCGTGGTTCTATTGAGGAACTGGTAAATGCAATTGCCCTGGCCCAACTTGATTGGCGGGATCTCCTTGTAACTGCGGGATTTTCTAATCCTGAAGATCACTTAACGTGGAAGCCGTAGTACTCACTCCGCCGCCACCCGCGTAACACCCAGCATATCCGCCAGATACCGCCCGGTATGGCTCTCTGCCTTCTTTGCCACCGCTTCCGGCGTCCCTTTGGCCACGATCTTGCCGCCGCCATCACCGCCCTCGGGACCAATATCAATCAACCAATCGGCCGTCTTGATGACATCCAGATTGTGCTCGATCACCACAACTGTATTGCCCTGCTCAACCAATTTATGAAGCACTTCCAAAAGCTTGCGCACATCCTCAAAATGCAGACCGGTCGTCGGCTCGTCCAGAATATACAGCGTCCGACCGGTCGACCGCTTCGCCAATTCCTTCGACAGCTTCACCCGCTGCGCCTCGCCCCCTGACAGGGTCGTCGCAGGCTGACCAACCTTGATATACCCAAGACCAACCCGCATCAGCGCATCCATCTTTTCGCGGATCGACGGCACCGCCTTGAAAAAATCCTGTGCGTCCTCAACAGTCATATCCAGAACATCGGCAATCGACTTGCCCTTGAACTTGATCTCCAACGTCTCGCGATTGTAACGCGCACCCTTACAGGTCTCGCACATCACATAGACATCGGGCAGAAAGTGCATCTCGATCTTGATCAGACCGTCGCCCTGACACGCCTCGCATCGCCCACCCTTCACGTTGAAACTGAACCGACCTGGCTTGTATCCACGCGTCTTTGACTCCGGCAATCCCGCGAACCAATCGCGAATAGGCGTGAACGCCCCGGTATATGTCGCCGGGTTTGAACGCGGCGTCCGCCCAATGGGCCTCTGGTCAATATCGATCACTTTATCCAAGTGTTCCAAACCCTTAATGGTCTCACAAGGCGCCGGCGTCTGCCGCGCCCCGTTCAACCGCATCGAGGCTGTCTTGAACAAAGTCTCAACCGTCAGGGTCGACTTCCCGCCTCCAGACACCCCGGTCACGCAGACAAATCTGCCCAACGGGAATTCCGCCGTCACATTCTGCAAGTTATTACCCGTTGCCTTCACGACCTTCACCGATTTGCCGTTGCCCTTGCGCCGCTCTCCCGGCACCGCAATCTCGCGCGCACCCGACAGATATTGCCCGGTGACCGAGGCTTTGTTGGCCATAATCTCGGCTGGAACACCTTTGGCAACAATCTCGCCACCATGCACCCCGGCCCCCGGCCCGATATCAAAGACGTAATCGGCCTCGCGGATCGCCTCTTCGTCATGCTCAACTACAATCACCGTATTGCCTTGATCCCGCAGGTTTTTCAGCGTCAGCAGCAGCCGGTCATTGTCGCGTTGGTGCAGCCCAATCGAGGGTTCATCCAAAACATACAGCACACCGGTCAATCCGGACCCAATCTGACTGGCAAGGCGGATCCGCTGCGACTCACCCCCCGACAACGTCCCGGCATTCCGCGACAACGTCAGATACTCCAACCCGACATTGTTCAAAAACCCAAGCCGCTCGCGGATTTCCTTCAGGATCGCCCGCGCAATCTCGTTCTTCTGCTTGCTCAACTGGTTCGGCGCATCCTCGATCCAGGCCAGCGCTTCGCGGATCGACATCTGAACCACCTGGCCCACATGCAGCCCACCGATTTTCACTGCCAGCGCCTCGGGCCGCAACCGATACCCCTCACAAACGCCACAGGGACGGTTATTCTGATACCGCTCAAATTCTTCGCGAATCCAATTCGAATCCGTCTCGCGATAACGGCGCTCCATATTCGGAATCACCCCCTCGAAAGGCCGCGAAACCTGATACACACGCCCGCCCTCGTCATAGCGAAACTGGATCTCTTCCTCACCAGATCCATACAGAAACACCTGCTTTACAAACTCTGGCAGGTCTTTCCATTTGGCGTTCTTGTCGAACTCATAATGCTTGGCAATCGCTTCAATTGTTTGAAGAAAATAAGGGGATTTCCCCTTCCGCCACGGTGCCAGGGCCCCATCATAAACCTTCAAATTCTGGTCTGGCACAACAAGCCGTTCATCAAAGAACAGCTCAACCCCCAGCCCGTCACAGGTCGGACAAGCCCCAAACGGCGCATTGAACGAAAACAATCGCGGCTCGATCTCGGGGATGGTGAAACCGCTAACCGGACAGGCAAAATTCTCGGAAAACGTGATGCGCTCCGGTTCTTCATCCGTCACCGCCGTTTCCAGAATGGCGATTCCGTCGGCCAGATCCAGCGCGGTGCGAAACGAATCCGCAAGCCGTGTTTCCAACCCTTCGCGGATCACTATCCGATCCACCACCACATCAATATCGTGGCGAAACTTCTTATCCAGCGTCGGCGGTTCGTCCAATTCATAGAACGCCCCATCAACTTTCACCCGTTGAAAGCCCTGTTTACGAAGTTCTAAGAATTCTTTGCGATACTCGCCTTTCCGATCGCGCACGATGGGCGCCAACAAAAAAGCGCGCGTCCCCGCCTCCATGCCCATCACGCGATCGACCATATCCTGCACCTGCTGCGCTTCGATGGGCAGACCGGTTGCAGGCGAAAACGGAGTGCCTGCGCGGGCAAACAACAGGCGCATATAGTCATAAATCTCGGTCACCGTGCCGACTGTCGACCGCGGGTTCTTCGATGTGGTCTTCTGTTCAATCGAAATCGCCGGGGAAAGCCCGCTGATGTGATCCACATCCGGCTTTTCCATCATGTCCAGAAACTGCCGCGCATAGGCGCTTAACGATTCAACATACCGCCGCTGCCCTTCGGCATAGACCGTATCAAACGCCAAAGAGGATTTGCCCGACCCTGACAGCCCCGTAATGACCACAAGCTGATCGCGCGGAATATCTACATCGATATTCTTCAGATTATGTTCACGCGCGCCGCGCACTTCGATGTTCTTTAACTCGGCCATGGTCTCGCTTTCACAGGGCAGACCAGAGAGATAGTGAAGAACGTCGAGAACTCAATGGCTGTTAAGGAACATTACAAGAACATTAACGCGTCGTCACGCGCTTTCCGCAATCTTTCTGTGGATAAGCCAGACCGCGCCCAACCCAAGCATCGAAATGCAAATCGTCGCCACCATCGGCCCCGCAATTCCGAAGCTCAAAGTGCTGGCGAAAAGCGGCACCGACATCGCAGTGCCGAGGTTCCCAATCTGCGCCACGGCCCCGTTCGCCCGCGCCTGATCCGCCGGATCCGGGTTCAATGCCGGCACATTCGCAAACGACGCGCCCGGCACCAACCCAAGGATCAGCAGCATTAGGAACATCATCAAAAACCGCACTGCTTCTGGCATCACCAGCGCCATCCCAAAACCAACAATCGTCAGGGCAAAGGACACAAGCAAAATTTGTCGCGGTGCCACACTCCGCGCCACCCATCCCGCGCCAAAAGTTCCGACAAGGGCTATCAATGGCAATACTGGCGCCGTCCAATCCCCCAGAAATCGCGGCAAAAACGTCAGCAATCCCAGGAACATAATCGTATGCCACAAAAACCCAACGGCCGGAGCAACCAGCCTCGGGTTCGTGTAAATCGCCATGTGCCGCGCCCAAAGCCCGCCTTCCCAAACACCTCGCGCAACACCACGGGGCAGCAACGGCCAAAGTGCCGCCATCAACATCAACCCGAATACCCCATGCGCCAAATACACCGCACCCGGCCCGCTCATCAGCGGAATTATGGCCGCCGCCCCGGCAAACCCCACGCCAAAGAATGTCCCCCACAGCCCCATCGCCACGGGCTTGTCACGATCAACCGCCACCGCTGCCATCAGGGTCGGCGCGGCCACGACGATGGCCAGATGGGTAAACCCTTCGATCAACCGCAGTCCCATGAACACCGGAAACGCCGGGAGCAACGCCTGCAAAAACGACATCACTACCGCCAAACCAAGCGCCGCAAGCAGCACGCGCCGCGCGCCGAATGTTGCAACGATCATCCCTGCGGTCACACCAAATACGATACCAGCGACCGAGATCGCTGACACCGCATAGGGCAGCGGCACGCCGGGATAAATCGGCTCAAGCCATTCTAATGTCAGGGCAATTTTCGCGAACTGCGCAGCCGCAAAAAGCCCCACCAGAAAGAGTAACCCGATAAGGCGCCAATCCGTTCGCATAAAACCGCTTTTCTCCCTGTTCTCGGAGCGGGTCAAGACCCGCTAAGCGCACCCAACCCATTGGCCAGATTCGGGCCCAAAAGTGTCACCAGTTGATCCGATGACAGCTCGGGCGTCACTCGCAACCCATCCATCCACGCCGCACGCGCTGCCGCCTCTTCCCCGATCACCAGATAAATCGCCGCCAGAACAACCCGCGACAAATGTGTCCGATCATCCGCTGCCACCGCTTTCTGCGCCTGCTCCAAGGCCGCTATGCCATCCTTGTTTTGCAAATGCGCCAGCGCCAGAACACTCCGCCAAATCGCCAGTGTATTGTCCTGCGGTGATATGCGAATTGCCCGAGTCAGATGATCAATCGCCTGATCCCTTGCGCCCTCGCGCAGCACCTGAGTTCCAAGCGCCGCCATGGCCTGCGGGCTTTCCGCATCAATATCAAGCGCGCGCATCAAAAGTGTTTTGCCACGCATCCCCTGCCCTGCATCGCACAAAGCACATCCTGCAAGTCCCAAAATTTGTGGAGAATGCCCATCAAGTTCAATCGCCCGATCCGCGTGACCGATGGCATCCTCAACTTGCTTTGCTGATGGATCATCCAAGCCGACCTGCTGCCCCAGTGCCAGAATCAGCGCCAGGGCCGCATGAGCATGGGCAAGTGTGTCGTCCAATTCCACCGCCCGCCGCAACGTGGCTTCGGCC
This sequence comes from Boseongicola sp., assembly GCA_014075275.1. NCBI lineage: Bacteria > Pseudomonadati > Pseudomonadota > Alphaproteobacteria > Rhodobacterales > Paracoccaceae > Boseongicola > Boseongicola sp. Next base: position 846,136 of record CP046179.1, on the reverse strand, counting down.
TCGGCAAAAGCACTACGATTCCACCCCTTCAAGGTCATCGTCCCAAGCCCCTGCATCGTCAACGCCCGTGCATCCTCGGCAACCGGAGCCCCAGACAAAGCGGCATGGATTGCCCGCACCAACTGGGGTTGCAAACGAACCACCATCTCCAATATCTCTTCCGACTGACCGGTCGCGGGGTCAAAATCGGCCGAGGCATAGGTCCAAATCGTCGCCCCGTTCCGCGTGTCAAACAAAACACCTTCAAGCCGCGCACCAGCCCCGGCGGAAACGGCTGTAACTTCAAATGAAAACCCGGCACCAAACTGTTGAGCCAGTTCTTCGGGCGGCACTCCGGCGTGCCTGCGCGCAACCGATGGCGCCACCACCGTCACAAACGGCAAGCGCGCCATCGCACTGACAATCCGGCCCTCAATCGCATCACCACGAAAACCATCCACCGCCGTCACATCTGTCAGCACGATGAAAGACGGTTGCACATATACCGGCCGATCATCGGATGCCTGTTGCGCACCTCTCGATGGCAGTAGCTCGTCAATTTCCATCCGAAACCCGCGCCCCCGAACTGTCTTTATCCGGCTCATACTTACATCGGTTTCACCCATGGCGCGTCGGGCAGACTTGATCGCTGTCGACAAAGCGGCATCCGAAACGATCCGCCCGTCCCAAACCTCTTCAATCAATTCATCTTTGGAAATCAGCTTGTTGGCGTTCTCGGCCATGAACCTGATCAAATCAAAGACCTTGGGTTCAACAGCAACCGCTTCACCACCCCGGCGCAGCTCAAACCGCCCCAGATCCAATTCAATATCATCAAAGGTCATCCCACACTCCTGACACCATAAAAGTCCATCTGCTCGTAAAACACCATGAATTCCCCAGACACACCTCAAGCTTGATCTCCTGCCCTTTCCTAAACCGGTCTCATCAAGACGAACCAGACTGAATGAGGAAATAACAATGTCTCTCGTGGATATACAATTGATCGAAGGAGTGTTCAGCCCAGATGAAAAGGCGGACATGATCGAAAAAGTCACCAACGCCATGGTCACTATCGGTGGCGAGCCAATGCGCGGCCTGACCTGGGTCCGCGTGCATGAGGTGGCGGAGGGTGCCTGGGGCATCGGTGGCAAGCGGCTGATGGCCTCGGACTTACTCTCGCTCACTAAGGGAGCAGCGTTATGACTTACTTGCCCGAAGTCCTACCCGCACACCCCATCGCCACCGAGGCAACAACCCACCCCACGCAAACTATCAAGTATGGCTTGATTGGACGCGTCTTTCTTGCACTCGAGGCGCGCCGGAAGCGTCAAAAGAAAGTGAACCTGAACGGTCATATGCTGAATGATATCGGCCTTGGTTCCAAGTCATCGAAATTCACATCGCACAGCCATCTTTGGGATGCACCGGCGCATTGGACGACACATCACCCCGCCAATGTTCAATCGGCTCTGCAACCTTCCAACGCGCGCCGTGCAGCTTAGCTTAATGGAACAATCAAATGAAACACGACATCCCCATAAGCTATCTCTTTCTTCTTAGGCCTATGCGGTGCCTGCCGCCCAAAAAACGTGCGCGACAAAACTGATCATCAACAATTTAAAAGACCCGGATCGCGATCCGGGCCTTCTAAACTTCGATGCCTTTGTTGGCTTAGATGTGGATCACCCGATCATACGCATCCAACACGCTTTCATGCATCATCTCGCTTAGCGTCGGATGCGGGAAGACGGTGTGCATCAGGTCTTCTTCGGTCGTCTCTAACTGACGGCCAACCACATAGCCCTGGATCAATTCGGTCACTTCCGCGCCAACCATATGCGCCCCCAGCAACTCGCCGGTCTTCTCATCAAAGACGGTCTTAACCATGCCCTCGGCTTCACCCAAAGCAATCGCTTTGCCGTTGCCGATGAACGGAAAACGCCCGACCTTCACCTTATACCCAAGCTCTTTTGCCTTCGCCTCGGAATATCCGACGCTGGCAACCTGTGGATGACAATATGTGCAGCCTGCAATGCTTTCCGGCTTCACCGCATGCACCTTCAGTCCGGCGATCTTTTCGGCAACCATAACACCTTCGTGGCTGGCCTTATGCGCCAACCAGGGCGCACCCGCTATATCGCCAATGGCATACAATCCCTCAACGCCAGTGCCACAATATTCATCCGTAACGATATGCGTGCGATCAACTTTTACGCCAAGAGCTTCCAGGCCCAGTCCTTCGACATTGCCAACTATGCCCACGGCGGAAATAACAGTGTCAAAGTCCATCTTTTCGACTTTACCGCCGCTTTCGATATGCGCTGTTACCTTGCCCTTACCGCGATCCAGTTGCTTGACCATGGCTTTCTCCATGATCTTCATGCCCTGTTTCACAAAGCTCTTCTTGGCAAATGCGGAAATTTCGGCATCTTCGACCGGCAGCACGCGATCCATAACTTCCACAGCTGTCGTGTCAGCACCCAGTGTGTTGTAGAAACTTGCAAATTCAATCCCAATCGCACCCGAGCCAATCACCAGCAACTTCTTAGGCATACGTGGCGGCTGCAAGGCGTGCTTATACGTCCAGACCAGATCGCCATCGGCTTCCAGACCGGGCAGTTCCCGCGCACGAGCGCCGGTTGCCAGAATGATATTTTTCGCCTGAAGCTCTTCCACGCCCTTATCAGTCTTGACCGAAACCTTGCCCTTGGCAGGTAATGTCGCCTCGCCCATGACAACTTCGACCTTGTTCTTCTTCATCAGATGACCAACGCCGCCGTTCAACTGCTTGGCCACTTTGCGCGACCGCTGAACCACTGCATCCAGATCGTAGCCGATGCCATCCGCCTTCAGGCCGAACTCTTTTGCGCGATGCATCAGGTGAAACACTTCCGAGGATCGAAGCAACGCTTTGGTCGGGATACAACCCCAGTTTAGGCAAATGCCACCCATATGCTCGCGCTCGACAATCGCAACCTTCAGCCCCAACTGACTGGCGCGAATAGCGGCTACATAGCCGCCTGGCCCAGCCCCGATCACTACGACGTCGAATGTTTTTGCAGCCATCAGAATGCTCCTGCGCGAAAATTGTTTGACGCTAAACTATCTGCCACACTCCCAGTGCATTGTCACCCGTGTGACGTTGACGCATTCGCAATCCCGTTACCCGCGACACGCAAAGCAAAACGCGCCCGTAGGCGCGTTCAACAGATTGATTTAATGCGATCGAATGTGTGCTGTTGCACCAGACCACCGGCCGACAGGCCAGTTACGCGGCAGTCTTGGCTTTCAACGTTTCGATTGTGTAGCCGTATCCGCCAGCTTTAAGATAATCGGATTCTCCTGCCTGACAGACGCGCCCAAGCGCTTCGTTCCGATACGGGAACCGCCCGAACTGCCGGATCACTTCACGATGTGCTTTCGCATACAGCAAGTTTCGTTCGCCGCCCTCCGGCATCCGCGTCATAAACAGGCGAACCGCTCGATCCTGATCCACCAGACACTCTGAATGCATCAGCGGCACATAGAAGAATTGCCGCGCCGGTTCGTCGATCTTAACGTCCCAGCCTCTCGCAATCGCCGCTTTAGCCGCTGCGCGGGCCAGTTTGTCGGCTTCAAACGCCTTGCTTGATCCACGAAACATGTTCCGCGCGAACTGATCTAACAAGATTATGTAGGCCAAAGTGCCTGAAGGATACGTCAACCAAAGCGACAATGATCCCTCTTTTGCACGATTGTATGCATCCTCGAAACGGTCGCGAATTTTTTCGTCCAATTCGTTGCCGCCCATGTACCAGTCCTTTGGCGAACACTCGTCCAACCAAAAGCTTAATATGTCTTCAGGGTTTGCCATTACACCAGTTCCCGTCCACCCGTTTTACTCCCCCGCAAACGAATCGTTACAATATCTTCATTCTCGATCAAACACTTCTGTGTCGTCATCGGATTCTTCTTCGCCAGTGTCGACATTTTCAGCATAGTATTCCTGCGCTGCCTCAACTGCGACCGATGTGACAGTCATCGGTAGGGGCGCGTAGGGGACCGCGTCATAGTCACTTTCCTCAGCATAAAGCGACCGGCGCTGTGTCATCCGATAGCCCGCATAAGCCGCCATCAGGAACATGAACAGCGACAGATATATCCAGAACCCACCTGGTCCGATTTCGGTCATCATCCAACCGGTCAGGATTGGGCCCAATACAGCACCGCAACCGTTCACGAACAACAAGCCGCCGGAAGCCGCCGCCATGTCCTCGCTGGAAAGGTAATCATTGGTATAGGCCAGCAGCAGCGCATACAGCGGGTTTGAAACGCCCCCCAATACAAATGCGACGATCAACACCACTTCATATTGGTCACCGGACATCCATCCGACAATTCCGGCAAAGCCACCGGTAACTGCCGCAGCGCAAATCAGGATCCGCCGATCCATACGGTCACTCAGCCAACCGATTGGATACTGCATCAGCAAGCCACCTAAGAAGATTGCCGACACAAAAGCCGAGATTTCAGCAACGGAAAACCCAGCCTGGGTGCCATAGACCGAAGACATTCCGAACTGGGCGGCAAAAATAGTGCCCAAAAGGAACAGGCCGATAAATCCAAGCGGGGAAATTCGATACAATTCAATCAAACTCATCGGTTTCGTGGTTTCGAATGCCGGTGTTGCTGTGACAGTCAGCAAAATCGGCGCGAACGAAAGCGAAACCAAAACGGATGGAATGATAAACAGCACATAACCTGCCGGATCTGCCACGTTCAGCAGACCTTGCGCTGTAACAATGCCGGCCATTTGCGCAATCACATAGAGCGACAACGCTTTACCTCGGTTCTTGTTTTCTGATGCGTTGTTCAGCCAGCTTTCCGCAGTCACATAAAGGCCCGAAAATGAGAATCCAAAAATAACGCGCAGCACGATCCACGCCCAGGGCTCTGTCACTGTTGGATAAAGGATCAATACAGCCGAAACTAACGAGCCAAGTGCCGCAAAAACCCGGACATGGCCAACCCGCCGGATCAGTTCGGGCGCAAGTTTCGAGCCAAACAGGAACCCAGCAAAATACGCGGATGTAATGACCGACAATTCAGCCGTCGAGAAGTTCTCAATCGCCCCGCGAATACCGATCAGCGAGCCCTGAAGGCCATTACCGATCATCAGCAGAAATATTCCAATCAATAGCGCCCAGGCGCTGCCAAGAACCTGTAACATGGTCTACTCCACGATGCCTAAATCTGCCTCTACGCCTTTATCGATGTATCGACGCGCTCTGATGCGACTCACACAAGGTCGTTTTTTAGCCCTTTGGCAGAAGTAACGAGGCATCGCCATAGGAAAAAAAGCGATAATTCTCACCAATTGCGTGGGCGTAGGCCTGCCTGATGCGTTCTCGGCCAATAAACGCCGACACCAGCATCATCAGAGTGGATTTCGGCAGGTGAAAGTTGGTCATAAGAGCATCGGCCACTTTGAATTGAAATCCTGGCGTTATGAAAATGTCGGTCGCACCAGACCACTCCGCCAGCACTCCTCTCTCATCCACGGCCGATTCCAACAGACGCAGAGCGGTAGTACCGACCGGGATGATACGTCCACCGGCAGCTTTGGTTGCTTTAATTTCATGTGCTGCGCGGTCGGTGATCTCGCCGCGTTCGGCGTGCATCTTGTGTTCACGCACGTCGTCCACCTTTACTGGCAGAAACGTGCCTGCCCCGACATGCAATGTAACAAACGTTATTTCGATGCCACGGTCTTTAAGTGACGCCATTAACGCCTCATCGAAATGCAGCGATGCAGTTGGTGCCGCGACGGCACCGCTCGCCCGCGCCCAGATAGTTTGATAATCAACCTTGTCTCGCGCATCGGCCTTCCTCAGCGCTTCGATGTAGGGGGGCAGCGGCATTGCCCCAGCCTCTGCCAATGCCGTGTCAAATGCGTCGCCGTGCAAATTGAAACGCAACTGCGCAGTACCATCAGAACGGCCGATGACCTCCGCATTCAATCCTGCACCAAACAATATCACTTCGCCGTCACGCACCTTTCTCAAGGGCTTTAAAAGGGCCAACCATTCACCGCTCGGCAAAGGATCCAACAAGGTTGCTTCAATTCGGGCTTCGGTCACGCCTTCAATTCCGCTCCTCTTGCGCACACCAGAAAGACGAGCCGGAATGACTTTCGTGTCATTCAACACCAATCGATCACCCGGGTTCAAAAAGGACGCAAGATCAATAACACGCGCATCTTCGAGCCTATCTGGACGCACAACCAATAAACGCGAAGACGAGCGCGGCTGCGCAGGCCTGGTCGCAATCAGCCGCTCTGGCAGATCAAAGTCAAAATCTGAAAGCTTCATAAAATCATTCCACAGGCGACCGTCGCCGAAAAATATCGCGCAAGAACCCCGGCGTCAGAACCGACAGTGGGTTCACACTTACAACCGGAGCGCTGGCCGGTCCTGTCATTCGATAGTTGAACCCGAACAACCCTTCGCCGCGCCTTGAAATCACTCGTCCGATGGCATTCACAAAATAAACCGGTGAGATCACACCAGCAATGTCCATTTGTTTGGACTCCAAGCCATAAATACCTTCGGCTGATATTCCCATCGAAACCCCAACAGCTGCGGCATCGCGCAATACCAGCGTGTCCGGGGTCAACCTGAAATTTCCGTCGACAACGTCAAATAGTATGCCGGGACCAGATAATTGGTTCAAAAGCCCCACTACACTTAGGGCATCCAACAACGCCGCCATCGCCGGTGCCTCTTGCAACCGGATATCTTCGATCAAAAACTGACCGTCGTAGTTACCGGATGGCGTCCCGACAACAGGGGTCAGCACAATGTCCATTGTGCCCCCCCGAGCATTTTCAGTGACACCAGCATCACGCAAAACACCCCCCGCATCAGCAGATTGAAGCCGAACACCCGTGCCTGCATTTGTGGTCGCAAGGGTGCCACGAACCAAAGTCTGTCCTTTCAACCGCGCTTCGAACGCTCCTGAAAGTCCGGCCTGACCAGCATCAATTTGCCCAACGAATGGTGCCAAAACGATGTCATCCGAAACGATCATGGTCTCGAGATTGATATCAATTGGTGCACGATCTCGACCACCGGCTCCAGCACCCTGCCCCCGCGGATATTCTCGCAGATCGAACTGCCCGCCCTCGATTGAGATCGCTGGCGTCAACCCTTCGCCACGAGGCGTCAGACGAACACTCGCATCCAGCCAATTGCCCACGCGCACACGATCGAAAACGGCATCTCCCAAACCGCCACCTTCATTAATCTGAACCTGCCCATCAAATGCCAGGCCAGGCGCCGAAAACGCCATGCTTTCCAGTTCGGGAGTTTCGCCAAGTGAAACGTCCAGTTCCAACCCACCAACCTCCGAAGCGGATTTCAACCAATCCAGAGCATCGACTCGCAATCCAAGACCCACCAAATCTGATTGCACGGACAGTTGCGGGGTTCCCTCGGCGGGAAGTGCGACGTCAAATCTGCCTTCACCGCGCCCGGAAACCATCCCATCCGGTAGCGATACGCCAAACGCGACGAGCGTGTCCTGTGACAAAGCCACCGTTCCGGTAATCTGGGCGTCTCCATTTGGAACTGACACGTCTTGTCGCCAGTCCGCGTTCATAGGCACACCGTCCAAAGCCATCGGACCCGAAATTCTGATGGCTTCACTATTCGCCGTCAATCGCAGCTCTCTTGCAGTGACGGATCGTCCTGGAACAACCTGATCCGAGCTCACGTTGCCCAGGCGGGCCTTGACGTCATAAGCGACTTCGGCGCGCGCCACTTTTCTCTTCAAAGGAACGGCAAGATCGACAGAAATATCTGCGTTGGCACGGGCGAAATCGATGGGGCGTCCAGCACGCTCCAATAAATTGATTGGTCGATTGTTCAGAACCGAAAAGGCGGCTTGCAAAGGTCCGTGTGCCCGAATTTCAAACTCACCAAGTGCAGGTTTTAATCGAACATCACGGACGGTCAGCACTGACCCGGCGCCATCTAACCGACCACCCTCAGCCGCTTCAATAACGCCTTCCGTCATCACAAAACCAAATGCCTTGTTCCCAAGACTGCCACGCCCCGCACCACCGGTGATATGCGGCATGTGATCCATGAACCTGACAACACCATCTTCAAATTCAAAGCTAAGTCCAAAATCAGGTTTACTGCCCGGAAGCAGGCGGAAAGCACCGAAAACATCGGTCAAACGCCCCTGCAATACATTCCGCTTAAGCCACGTCCGGGTCAGCAGAGACTCTGTTACCGGCCAGAACTCGAACACTTTCTCGGGCGAGATCACGTCTGCCTCAAGATCGATAGCTACACTCCAGCCCTCTTTGCGTGCCTCTATATTTCCCGATCCGTATATCGTTCCGCCAATTCCATCCGACACTGCGATCTGGGCCAACTCCACAGAAAACGGGTCCAATCGCAGCCGCAGATCGGTCCGAACATCTTCCATCTGCACCGGCGCTTCGAAAAAGGATGTGTCCGTAAACTGTGCTTCGCTGACGATCAGCTGACCGACATATGCGCCTGGCCACCCACCATCGATTTCGCTCAAATATGTATGCCCCGTCGCATCTGCCGTCAGCCGCTCCGAAGCCACACTCAACTCGGTGAAATCCAGACGCTGCCGGTCCGGGTCATACGTAAATGCCGCTGTCGCAACCTCAAACATCAAGGGTTCAGAGCCCTCAACAGGATTAAGAGACCCGGCCTCAATATCCAATGAACCGGCCAATGACGTCAGCCCCTCGACACCATCAAATTCGGCCTGAACAGCCCCAGACAATGGCGCATCCAGCAACGACAACCAGGCAAGAACCGGTGACTGGATGGCAATATCTGCCGCGGGCATCTCGGCCACCTGGATATCTACCGATGTATCCTTTGAAGTATGGTCAAATCCAAATGAGATCTGAACTTCGGCGACCTCATCTGTTCCGTTAAAAACGTCCGAGGCCAGGAACATGGTCAACCCGTCATTGTCACGTCGGACGTTCAGATTTGCGTTGGTCGCCTGCCAGATGCGCCCGCTGCGGGCGTCTTCGACGGTCAGGATCACTGCGGTTGCCGAAACTTCTCGAATAGATCGCAAAGCATCACTGGCCAGAAAACCATCCAGCGTCCCCAAAAGGTCAGGCAAACTCTGAGTTTCCGCTTCAGCAGCAGCCGATGTCACAATTGAAAAATCACCGTTGGCGGCACGGCGGATGGTCACTTGGGCACCGTTCAATTGAATGCGCTCAGGCGACAAACGACCGCGCAGCAGTTCACCAAGCGAAACACGCGCCTTAACCTCGTTCAGAAATGCAACCGCGCCGCCGCCCGGATTTCCAATCGACACGTCGCGAAAGCGGGCAACCGGCGCCCCATCTTCAATCAACATCTCGATTTCACCCAGCGTCACCGCTTCGCCGGTTAAACGATCATTAAAGGATGTCGAAATTCGTTCTTCGGCCCAATACGGCACCGGCACAGATCGACCCGTTAAAGCCAAACCCGCAACAAAAATCAAAAGCGCCGCAAGTGTCAGTCGAAAGACGACACCCACGCCCAACCAGCGACGCCGCACGCGCTGCTCCCGCCGATCATTCGTCGGGGCCTCGTCTTCCGTCACTTTTTCTGCATCGTCTGACATGTGAACCGGCAAAAAATCTCTAATTGGGCTGTATTCTCTTTCGAACCGCACTAAAACCCAACAGGCATTTGTGACACATCCCCGCAACATGGAGTATTGCCATTGTCCCTTGTTGGCCAGCCCGCCCCAAATTTCACGCTTCCACGCGATGGTGGAACAGAGATTACTCTGTCAGAGTTCCGCACCGGTCCAGTTGTGCTCTACTTTTACCCGCGCGATGACACGGGCGGCTGCACAAAGGAAGCAATCTCATTCACTGATCTCAAAGATGACTTTGCGGCACTTGGCACTGTTATCATTGGCGTGTCGAAAGACAGCATAAAAAAGCACGACAATTTCATCGCCAAACACGATCTGGACGTCATGCTGGCCTCGGATGCAGACGGCGATACCTGCGAGCGTTTCGGTGTTTGGGTCAAGAAACAAATGTATGGCCGTAAATTCATGGGCATCGAACGGACCACTTTCCTAATCGCAAGCGACGGAACTGTTGTGAACGAATGGCGAAAGGTCAAAGTCCCGGGCCACGCGGAAGCCGTGCTGGACGCGGTAAAAGCCCTATGATCACTCTGCGCGAAATGGCCGTCGAGGTACTCACGACAGCCGATGGACGAGAGAAAACCGCGCTCAGCCGAGAATTCGCTCGAAATTGGTTCGCCGCCCGCGACGCAGATGAACCGCCCAATATCGGCGAGGCAACACCCCCAGATTTTCCGGCCCGTCCGGAAAAGCCCGAACTCCTGTCGCCGCGCGATGTTCCAAGGCGCAAACCCGGTTCGCCGGACGGTCGTATCGCCTTGCTTCATGCTGTTGCCCATATCGAGTTAAACGCCGTTGATCTTCATTGGGATCTCATCGCGCGCTTTGATGACATTAATATGCCCATCGGCTATTACGACGACTGGGTGCGCGCCGCGGACGAAGAATCAAAACATTTCAACCTGATGTGCGACTGTCTTGAGGCACATGGCAGCCACTACGGCGCCCTTCCGGCGCACGCGGGCATGTGGCGCGCGGCCGAAGATACAATGGATGACATCATGGGCCGCCTCGCCGTTGTTCCAATGGTTCTCGAAGCACGCGGCCTGGATGTGACCCCGGGGATGATCAAGATATTCAAGCAGGCAAAAGATGCGCAATCGGTCGCAGCGCTGGAAACTATCTACGCCGAAGAAGTCGGGCACGTGGCCTACGGCTCGAAGTGGTTTCACTTCTTGTGCGGACGCCACAACCTCGATCCCAAGCCCGTTTTCCACGATTTAGTGCGCCGGTATTTCCACAGCACCCTGAAACCACCGTTTAACGAAGAAAAGCGTGCCGAAGCCGGATTGCCACCCGATTTTTACTGGCCATTAACGGAATCCAACTGATTTTCGGCAGAAAGCTGCCAAACTATCGCTCATCACAGCCGGTTTGACGCAGCTGACCTGCCCAAGGTTGCCAGATTTTTCCCTAACCGTTAACAATCTGCGAGCAGCACCTGGGGAAGGTCTGCCTCGACGGGACAAAATACGGGACGATACCTTGAAGCAGCCATGGGCGATTAAAATGCGCGCGTCGTTTGAACGCGCGTTCCCCGAACAGCGACTATTTTTACGGTCAGATACAGAAACACGCTTTATCCGCCTCAGCCCGATGACGCAGTTTGTCGGCTTGACCGGAAGTGCTCTGCTGGTCGGCTGGACAATCATTTCTTCTGCGATTCTGTTGATGCACTCGCTAGGAGCCGGTGACTTGCGCGAACAGGCATTGCGCGAACAGGCCGTCTACGAAAACCGCCTGAACACGATTGCACAAGAACGCGATGCGCGTGCACGCGAAGCCTCTCAAGCGCAAGACCGGTTCTCAGTCGCTTTGGGTGAAGTTTCCGCGATGCAATCCCGCCTGTTAGCCTCTGAAGACCGGCTGCACGAATTGGAAATCGGCCTTGATGTCGTGCAATCAACTTTGCGCGTGGCCATGCAGGAACGCGATGCAGCCCGCACAGAAAACGAAGACCTTGTGGCCCAGCTGGCCGAAACTGAAGCGGCACGCCCGGATACCACACGGTTGGCGGACCTTGAATCAACTCTTGGATTTGTCACTACTGCGCTAGGCGATCTTGCCCAGGATCGTGACAAGATGGACAACTACGTGAACGAGGCCGAAAACGCCCTGGACCGTATTGCCATGGATGCACGCCTGGAAGCCGAGCGTAATGAGCGAATTTTCAGCCAGATCGAAGATGCGGTCACAACCTCGCTCGAACCCATCGACAACATGTTCTCTTCTGTCGGGTTGCCAACTGAAAGCATCCTCGATCAGGTTCGCCGCAGTTATTCCGGTCAGGGCGGCCCGTTAACGCCTATTAGTTTTACCACAGATGAAGATGCAGAAACCGACCCGATGACCAATCGGGCCAACGAAGTCCTGAAACAACTCGACGAGCTTAATCTCTACCGGATTGCTGCCGAAAAACTGCCATTTGGGTTCCCGGTGAAGGGAACATATCGCTCGACGTCGGGATTCGGTCCGCGCTGGGGACGGATGCACGAAGGTCACGATTGGGCGGGTTCTCGCGGCACGGCCATCCATTCAACTGCGGACGGTGTTGTGGTCCATGCCGGCAGACAGGGCGGATATGGTAACCTCATCAAGATACGGCATGATTTCGGCTTTGAAACCCGATACGCACACCTGAACAGAATCCGCGTAAAGGTCGGTCAAAGGGTCTCGCGCGGCGAACGCATCGGTGATATGGGGAATACCGGACGGTCGACGGGCACCCACCTCCACTATGAAGTGCGCGTCGGCGGTAAACCCGTCAACCCGTTGAAATACATCAAGGCAGCTAGAGATGTTTTCTAAGAGCAAAATTAACGAGCCGGGCCCAAAACAAGGGTCCGAGGATAAACCTGAAACAAAGGCCCCCAATATGAGCGATTCCAAACCCAGCACTGATTTTTCTTCTTCTACGCCCAAGGCCAAGCCACCGGCGTCTGTGCTGTCTGCGGACCTGAACATCACCGGGAACATTAAAACAACCGGCGACATTCAGATCGAAGGCAACGTCGAAGGCGACATCCGCGCCCATCTTCTGACTGTTGGCGAAGGTGCCACCGTCAAGGGCGAGTGCATCGCAGACGACGTTGTTGTAAATGGCCGTGTTGTCGGCAAAGTGCGCGGCCTCAAAGTCCGCCTGACATCGACCGCACGCGTCGAAGGCGACATCATTCACAAGACCATCGCAATTGAAAGCGGTGCGCATTTCGAAGGTTCGGTTCAGCGCCAGGAAGATCCGCTCAGCGGCAACAAATCCTCGCCTCCTCCAATGGCCTCATCAAAGCCAGCGGAAGCTAAAGTCTGATCACTCCGGGATCACCTGAAAAAGGCGTCGCCAATTGGCGGCGCCTTTTTTCTGTACGCGTTTCAACACCGGACAAGTCATGACCGACGGCGCAATTCCCACCCACAAAACATTCTGCGCACCCGAAGCGCGCAAATGGATATTGGCCGCTGCCATTCTCGTATCCGCTCTGGGGTTCATCGACGGCACGGTCCTGTCCATCGCCACCCCAGCCATACGCGAAAACCTAAATGCTTCGCTGGTTCAGGCCCTTTGGTTCAACAATGCCTATATGTTGCCTGTCTCCGCGCTGATCCTTGTCAGCGGGGCTGCAGGCGACAAATTCGGAACCGCCAAAATCACGCTTTATGGCCTCAGCCTTTTTCTAGTCTCGTCAATCGGCCTCGCGCTGGCACCAAGTGCCGAAGCGTTCATCGCGCTCCGCGCCATCAAGGGCGTCGGCGCAGCCATGATGATCCCCGGCTCGCTTGCCCTGATCTCGCGCGCCTATCCACCCGGCGAGCGCGGCGCTGCCATCGGTGTGTGGGCAGCTGCGTCATCAGCAACAACTGCCTTCGGCCCGATACTGGGCGGCCTCATCCTCGGGATGGATTGGGAACATGCCTGGCGTCTGATCTTCGCCATCAATTTACCCTTGGGTGCCATCGCCCTTTGGTTGTTGATCAGTCGCGTCGGCACCGACACAACCCGCAGCGAAAACCCCCTAGACTGGCTTGGCGCGTTTTTGGCCACTCTCGCCATGGAAAGTGGTGCATTTGCCCTTAGCCTTATGGGCCAATCTGGTGCTAACATACTGCCATTCTTTGTGGTATCCGGTTTTTCGACGATCGCATTTCTGTGGTGGGAAGCGCGCGCGCCTTACCCCATGGTTCCGCTGTTTTTGTTTCGCAGCCGTGCATTTGCGGCTGCCAACCTGATGACGTTCTTTCTGTTCTTTGCTTTGTCTGCCGTGGTCTTCTACCTGCCTATGACAGTAATCTCAGTTTGGGGTGTGTCCGAGTTTCAGGCCGCTGCTGCGTTCGCTCCGTTGCCAATCTTCGTAGCGCTGATGTCAACCTGGGTCGGACGCACCGCCGACAAAATTGGCCCGGCCCCGTTAATCACTGCGGGCAGTATTGCCGTTGCCGTGGCATTTCTGGCCCAAACGCTCACCGTCGACCTCAGAAACTATTGGGGCATTATGGTGCCCTTAAATGCGCTCTTCGGATTTGGCATGGCCTTGGTCGTAGGTCCCCTTTCCACAAGTGTAATGGGCGCGGTCGGTGACGAACGCGCCGGGGCCGCATCCGGTATCAACAACGCCACCAGCCGGTTCTCGGGCCTGTTCGCCGTGGCCGCAATGGGCGGCCTCGCGACCCTGATCTACAGCGCCAATGGCGGCCCAACCAGTTTTGGAGAGATTGGCGGAAACGAAGCACACCGCGCCGCCACCGATGCCGGTTTCAAGGCCATCCTTGGCATTTCCGCCGGCCTGGCGGCTCTTTCGGCTGTCATATCATGGTGGGGTCTCAGACCGGAAAAATCGCCAGTCGAATTTGATGAACCACTTCCGGGCCCAACTCCTCAGGTGCCGGACGCAGTACCGGGCACACCGCCACCGCCGCAAACTTGGCGTTAGTCGTCGCCTTGCGCTTCGTCGCGCTTCATTCCTGAAACGCCCATCGCAAGCGTTGCCGCCATCAACCCGTCCAGATCCCCGTCCAACACGCCCTGCGTATCGCTGGTCTCAAAGCTTGTGCGCAAATCCTTCACCATCTGATAGGGCTGCAAAACATAGGACCGGATCTGGTTGCCCCAACCCGCATCGCCCTTGTTCTCATGGGCTTCCTGAATTGACGCCGTGCGCTTTTCCAGCTCCATCTGATACAGCCGCGACTTCAACGCTTTCATCGCAATATCACGGTTCTGGTGCTGGGATTTTTCAGAAGACGTCACCACGATATTGGTTGAAATATGGGTAATCCGCACAGCCGAGTCTGTTGTATTCACGTGCTGGCCACCAGCACCCGACGACCGATAGGTATCGATCCGAATATCAGAAGGGTTCACATCTATCTCGATGTTGTCATCCACCACCGGATACACCCAAACCGACGAGAACGAGGTATGCCGCCGCGCAGCGCTGTCATAGGGGCTAATCCGCACCAAACGATGCACGCCTGCCTCCGACTTCAGCCACCCATAAGCATTCGGCCCACTGATTTTATAGGCTGCCGACTTGATCCCGGCCTCTTCCCCGGCACTTTCAGACTGCAACTCAACTTTGTAGCCATGCTGTTCAGCCCAGCGGACATACATCCGCGCCAGCATCGAGGCCCAGTCGCAGCTTTCCGTGCCGCCTGCGCCCGAATTGATCTCAAGAAACGTGTCGTTGCCATCCGCCTCACCATCCAGCAAAGCCTCGATCTCGGCCTGCGCGGCGCGCTCTTCCAAAGCCTTCAACGCCGCCTCGGCCTCGGCCACAACTTCGTCGTCGCCTTCCATCTCGCCCAGTTCTATCAGCTCAACACTGTCCGACATTTCCTGCTTCATGCCGGTATAGCGATCCATCGCATCCACCAACGCTTGTCGGTCGCGCATCAGCTTTTGCGCCCGATCCGGGTCATCCCATAAATTGGGATCTTCGGTCATCGCATTGAATTCTTCCAGCCGGTGCGGAGCAGTTTCCCAATCCAACCGCTGCGCCAGCAATGCCAGCGACTTTTCAATGGCGGCCACCGTGTTTTCGGCGTCGGCTTTCATGATTTAACTCCCGGGGGATCGTTACCGGCTGGTGATATCAATGCCCCCCGCCCGCAGCAAGCGAACAGCGCGAATTCCTCAAAGAAGGAGCAGCAACAGGAATAAAAGACCGCCACCAAACGAGGTTGCTTCTGCTACCAGAGCCAAATCATCCCCAAAGTCATGCTCTTCCTCAGTGTCGGCCAGAATTTCAATGCTCGGAAGAATTGGGATAACGGTCGGAACTTCCAGGTCAAGTTCATTGCCTTCTGACCACGAAGCGATTTCCTCGGCCCCGGCTTCGGTCTTAGCGAACGCTAGCCGCACCACGCCAAAGTCTTCGTCCAGCGTGACCATGATACCATCATCAGACTGCGAAATGTCCGCAGCTTCGCGCACGCCAAGCTTATAACCTTCGGCCTCGTTGCTTTCGTCGACCTCTTCGTTGTCTGGGATGCCAAAAACCGCATGCCAGTCTTCCAGTTGCTCGGTTGTCAATTGATCGCCCCAGACCTCAAGATAGGTTTCTCCTAGTCCTTCCATCTGCAAATCAACTTCGCCCGGCGCATCCTTGCCCGCGGCTAGAAACACCACCAACTTGTCGTCATTCTCAAAAGCATAAACCGTGACGGGATCTTCGCGCGAGTAATCCTGATCGGTCGACAGAACATGGGTTCCACCGACACTTTCGTAAATCATTTTCATCATTTCGCCACCGGCGAAATCATAATGCTGATTGTCCGCGCCCTTGAATGACAACCGACCCGAATGGATCAAATCAAACCCATATACGGCACTCAGATCCATTCCCACTTCCGCATAGCTGGCAAAACTTTCCAACATATAGACGGCGTGTTCCTGACCATAGGCTGCCTCCCCCAGGATGGACTGCCAATAGTCTTCAAACGTGGTCGTCGTGCGCCCTTCAAGATCCACATCTTCGGCATCCATTTCCGGATTTTCGTCCAAGAACATGTTCAGCACTTCATTGCGTGGCAACGTGATCGTGTTCCAGGCAGAGACGAACAGATCAGGTGCCTCGGCGCCCGCGTCCTCTTCCCAAGCCGCCAGAATAGTTTCCAACTCATCAATCCGGCGGTCTACGCCTTCGGCGCGATAGGCAAAGCGGTGGTGAATGATCATGTCTGCGTGTTGCAGGTTCTCCAGCGCTAATTCCGCACGGATCGCCTCGTCATCAATCAGCGTTTTGCCGGCCTGCACCGCAATGTCGATGTCGGCTCCGACAAGGTTGATATTCGGATCGGCCAGTGCAGCGGCGATTTGGGCAATCATGATATCAGCAATCTCGCCATATTCCGCCGCGGCACTATTGGTACCATCACCGGAAAAATGTGCGTAATACTCGCTACCTACTTCGAAGATCATCTTTTCGGGCAATGCACCGTAGTCACCCGATAACAACTCAGTCAGAAATCCGTTCAGTTCGGCAACCAAAGTCTCGTGGTCGCCCACATACCGAACGGTCGGCAAGATAACCGAAAGGGCCGCTTCCTGATCAATAGCCGTCTGCATGATTTCTGATAGGTTCGGCTTGTTAAAGGCCTCGCTTTGCAGCCCCTCATATTCAAACCCAAACCGATCATCCCGGGTTTCGGCCAATGTTCCACCAGGCCATACAATCAGCCCGATGTTGGCGTCATTGGTCTGTTCCAGGAAACGATCAAGGTTTCGGTAGCTCGAATACCGAGCCCCCATAACTAAGTCCGAAAGGGACTCATCCGGATTTGCATAGGCAGAACTGCCTGTAACTAAAGAATAATCCAACACAACGAACACAACTCAAACATAAATACTGGTTAACACCATTCATTTTACGTCCAGTCAAAGTTTAGACAAAATTTAAACATCATCGCGCCGCAGTCGGATCACCCAACGCGACATTGTTGCAATATCAATGATTGGTCGCAGACCACCTTCACCGCCGCAGCCTAAACTCGTCGGTCAGTAAAGCCCGCCAGAAGATATCTCACCAGCCGTCGCTTGCCCCGGCACCGCATTCGGGTCCGTCACAATCTGCTGACCGGTCTGGTCCGGTGTCCGCCCTTCCGCCGCCAGACGACCCAGCTGCTCGTCTGTGAACAATGGCAGGTTCGCACCCATGGCAAATCCACCATCGAAGGTGATGCCGAACACCGGCTCTTCGCCTTCGCGGAAATACTCAGCCACCACATGTTCGCCAAAGGCATCATCTGGCAGACGTGCACCGCTAAAACGATCAATCTTGATAAACCGACCACCGGGCGGGATTTCAAAGCGCCCACCGCCGTATTTCTGAATGGCTTCTTCCATGAACTGCTGGAACACCGGCCCGCACATGCCCCCGCCCGAGGCACCACGCCCAAGCGGTTTTGGCAAGTCATAGCCAATGTAACACCCTGCCGCGATGTTCGACGTAAATCCCACGAACCAAACGTCGCGCGCATCATTCGTCGTGCCGGTCTTGCCCGCCGTCGGAACCGGCAATTTCACCGTTCCCGATGCCGTCCCTCGCTCGACCACTCCCCGCATCATCGACGTCAGTTGATATGCCGTAATGGCATTCATGACCCGCGAGCGATCCGAGGTGATCCTGGGCGCTTTACCGTCCTCTAAAACTGGCGTCGCACAATCCTCGCAGTTGCGCTCGTCATGGCGATAAATCGTGGTGCCCCAACGATCCTGAACGCGATCAACCAATGTCGGGCGCACGCGCTCGCCACCATTGGCGAACATCGCATAAGCGGCAACCATCTGATACAAAGTCGTTTCCTGGCTTCCCAAGGCATTGGCCAAAAACGCCTGCATCGTATCGTAAACACCGAACCGCTCAGCATAGGCCGCAACAGTGCGCATTCCGACCTCTTCGGCTAATCGCACCGTCATCAGGTTTCTCGACCGCTCGATACCGGTTCTTAAGGGGGTTGGCCCGTAAAATTCGTTCGACGCATTCTTGGGGCGCCAAACCTGCCCGCCCCCAACATCCACCTCAATAGGGGCATCGATTAAAATGGTCGCGGGCGAAAATCCACTGTCTAAAGCGGCGGCATAGACAAATGGCTTGAAAGAAGACCCCGGCTGTCGCGCCGCCTGTGTGGCTCGATTAAAGACAGAATGCTGATAAGAAAATCCACCCTGCATGGCTATGACGCGACCGTTGTTCACGTCCATGGCCACAAAGGCCCCCTGAACGCCCGGAACCTGACGCAGGGAAAACACCGGATCATCATCCGTGCCGCCTTCGTGGCGCACATGAATAACATCACCAACAGTCAAGATATCTCCAGCCCGCGATGCACCTTTAAGCCACCGCAAATCATCGGGCGTGATCCAATGCCCATCGACACCGTCTGCCCAACCCTCGACACCAACACGCGCCGAACTGCCGCCAACCTCTAGTACAACCGCCGGAAACCACTTCGGGATATCCCAAGATATCTGCGCGCCCCTAAGAGCAACACGCCAGGCCGCCTCGCCCTCGATGTCACCAATCAGAGCTTCGGGATCCAGACCGCCGTCATTGCCCCGCCATTCCCCCTGTTCACGATCATATTTCTCTAATGCATCGCGCAATGCCCGCGCTGCAATTTCCTGCATTTCAGGATCGTTGGTCGCACGCACGGTCAAACCTGCCGACTTGAAACCGACATCGCCGAAATCGCGACTTAACTGCCGACGAATCTCATCCGTAAAGTAATCGCGTGGGGGCAGTTTTTGCCGAAATGCTGTGTAGTCCCCAGCTTGCACCGTCAAAAGTGGCGCAACCCGCTCATCCGCGAATACATCGTCGGGAATATACCCATTCTCGTGCATCTCACGCAGCGTGTTGTTGCGCCAGAAAACAGCATCTTCTTCATGCCGTACAGGGTGTCGTCGCGACGGTGCTTTTGGCAAAGCCGCCAAATAGGCTGCTTCACCGGCCGACAGATCTGCCAACGGTTTGTTAAAATAAGTCTGAGCCGCCGCAGCGACCCCATACGAGTTTTCACCAAGGAATATTTCGTTCAGATAAATCTCAAGGATCTTCTCGCGATCCAGCGAATTGACCATCCGATTGGCCAGAATGATCTCGCGGATCTTGCGTTCGATTTCGCGCTCACCGCCCAGGAACATGTTTTTGGCAACTTGCTGCGGAATGGTCGAAGCCCCGCGCACCGATCCGCCCCGGCTTTCCACAGCCTCATAGATCGCCGCGGCAATACCCCTCAGATCAAAACCGCGATGAACATAAAAGTTCTTGTCTTCCGCTGAAATGAAGGCGTGCTTCACCAATTCCGGAATTTCATCGGCAGGTGCATAAAGCCGCCGCTCCTCCGCAAATTCGTCGACGATCCGCCCTTCAGTTGAATAGATCCGGCTAATGGTTGCAGGCTGATATTGCGCCAGCGTCTCATGATCCGGAAGATCACGCCCAAAGACCAGGAAAATGGCACCAAGCGTCACCGCACCCATGATCATGCCAAGGGTGATCAGGCTGAATAAGCCACCAAAAAATGACAGGATAAACCGGATCAAAACACTGCTCTCATTTGCACGTGCCTGCTATATCGGGTGCCCGGACCGTGGTCAAAAGGGCCGTTGCGTCTAATAGGCCGGAAACAGCCTGTTGCTGGTAACAATTTTATGAGCCCTTGCAGAGACTTGGCAACGTCGCCATGTGTTGCGCCATGGCGCCCGAAAACATCCTTCCAACCTATGAGGCCGTCGCCGACGGTTGGGACCGAAACCGCAATCGCACGCTGTTCGAGCGCGCTTGGCTTGACCGGATGCTGGCGGCAGCCTCTGGCCGTCGTGTGCTCGACCTTGGGTGCGGATCTGGTCGTCCAATCGGGACTTACCTGCATGATAGGCGCCCGACGATCAAAGAAAGATGTTCCCGATATTTGCAGCCCACGCCGCTCCGAACGCCGCTCTGATGTTCACTTCCGGACACCAAAGCGGTGTCGCCATGGGAAGTGTGGAAGGCCATGAAGTTTATCATTCCAGCCTGTCCCCTGAGGAATACGAGCAAATGCTGAAAGACAATGGCTTTAAAGTGCTGCACTTCCGGCCCGAAGATCCGACGTGTGGTGGCCATACTATTTGGTTGTCACGCTTCACTGGCGCAGCCTCTGCCGCCTGACCGCATCTTCGTCCGCCCAAACCTCAAGCGCGGATAAAATCGTCTCCGTTGCAGCCGTACTCCAGTCTTCTGAACTTAAACGTTCCCGGTCTTCACTCGACGACAGAAAACCAAGCTCGATAAGAACCGAAGGAAGCTCTGCGGATTTCAATACCGCAAATCCTCCGTGCCGCAACGGACGTGAATTCAAGGGCAGCCCAGACTGTTCAAAACGATCTACCAAAGCCACTGCAAGGGCTTCGGCTCGGGGTGTGGTCTCATGCCGTGCCAAATCCATCAATACGATGGCGATTTCATCTTCAGCAGCCGATAAGTCCACACCAGACAGTATATCGTTGCGCGCATGACGTTCGGCCAATTGAAGCGCGGCGCCATCCGTCACGCCGTCCGACAGGGTATAAACAGTCATCCCCGAGGTAGTTCCCGCATCGTCTTCCAAAGCATCTGCGTGCAATGACAGGAATATATCCGCGCCCGATGCCCGCGCCAAAGTCAATCGTCGCTCCAGCGGAACAAATACGTCTTCTTCGCGGGTCATAATCACATCGAACCGCCCA
This sequence comes from Boseongicola sp., assembly GCA_014075275.1. Taxonomy (NCBI): domain Bacteria; kingdom Pseudomonadati; phylum Pseudomonadota; class Alphaproteobacteria; order Rhodobacterales; family Paracoccaceae; genus Boseongicola; species Boseongicola sp. The sequence goes on along the minus strand of CP046179.1, from coordinate 824,754 downwards.
TTGCGCAAAAGCGTCTCTTTTAGACGCCGCGCAAACGACAACATCAGATCGGCTTCCCGCAATCCGTCAGCCTCAGCGCCGGGATCAATCCCGCCATGTCCGGCGTCCAAGGCAACACGGATCCGACCAGTTTCATTGCGTAATATGGGCACTTCGAGCGGCGCTGCCTCTCCGGGCGCCCCGGCTGCCGTGCGAAAATCTTCTGCCGTCGTCGGCATCAACACCAAGTTTAACCGCGCGCGCCCCTCATCGCCGACCAGCATTTCGGCGCTGTCGATCACAAAGGGCTCCCGCAATACCGCGACCAACCGCGACCAACCGGGCCGATAACGGCCCACATTGACCTCGGCAATCCCAGCCGACGCATTCCGGGGAACATCGTCCCATTCCACTTCCGAGAAATCGATCACCAGCCGCGCGGGATCGCTCAGGGTAAAAGTCCGCCATGGGACAGATCCGGTTAAATCGATCGCGAACTCGACACGACCACCATTGTCGGAAAAAGCGGCACCCTCTGGCCCCAAACGAACCAACACATGCCCGGACTCAGCAGATAAGACAGCTGACGAAAGCACGAAAAACGCCAAGACGGCGCCAAATAACTGACGAATAATGCACATTGCCTCGGTCTTTTATCTTGTTTTGTCAGCAGTCTACACGAAATGGCAGAGCCTGACAAAAGGAGTCTCAGGAAATATGACCCCGATTACGCATGAATGTTTCAAGCCGATGCAGACCTTCAGAAATGTCGTCGGTTGATCGGGCATAAGAAAACCGCAATGTGCCGCCGCCTCGCGCCTTGTCAAAGTCTAGTCCTGGCGTCACTGCCACACCGACTTCCTCCAATATTTCACCGGCTAAGGCCCTGCTGTCGTCGGTGATATCCGAAACATCCGCGTAGATGTAAAACGCCCCATCCGGCGGTGCGATCCGCGTGAACCCAGCTTTGGGCAAGCCGTCCAGCATTAACCGACGGTTTTCTGCATAAATTGCAACATTGCCCTCTAGCTCATCTTTGCACTCCATCGCTGCCAAAGCGGCGACCTGCGACGCGTGGGGGGCGCAAATGAACATGTTCTGCGACAAGCGCTCGATTGTGCGGACATGAGCCTCGGGGACCACCATCCAGCCAATGCGCCAACCGGTCATAGAAAAATACTTGGAGAAGGAATTGATCACATAAACATCGTCGCTGATTTCCAGGGCCGACACCGCTGCGCGTTCATATTCAATTCCGTGATAAATCTCATCGGAAACAAAGGCTGTGCCGCGCGCATGCGTTGCTTCGATCAATGCTTCCAAAGAGTTGCGATCCAACATTGTGCCCGACGGGTTTGCCGGCGAGGCCACGATCAGGCCCTGAACGTCTTCCGGCAGTTCACCAGGCACCGGCTGATAGCGATTTTGCACCACGGTTTGAATATCTACCGGTTCAAGACTGAGCGCCCGCAAAATTTGACGATAAGACGGATAGCCCGGCGCACCCAAGGCAACCTTGTCGCCAGCATCAAAAAGCGCCGTGAACGCTAAAAGAAATGCCCCCGATGAACCCGCCGTGACAATGACGCGATCCGGCGAAAGATCGACGCTGTAGCGATCCCTGTAATGCTGAGCAATCTTCGCTCTCAACTCTGGTATGCCCAGTGACACAGTGTAGCCCAGCGATCCTTGGGACATCGCTCGTTGCAAGGCATCCCGCGCGCCCACAGGCGCGGGCGTTCCCGGTTGACCTATTTCCATGTGGATTACCTGGCGACCAACTGCCTCGGCCTTCGCCGCTGCCTCCATGACATCCATAACAATGAAAGGATCCACTTCAGATCGCTTGGACAACCGCATCAGCCAACACCCCCTACTTTGCCCCTCCCTGCCAACCGCCACCCGTGGCGTCAATGCCCCGATTGCCAACAATCACACTACACAACTTGGTGAAGCCATTGCCTGATCCCACCCTTTCATGATCCATTTGGTCGAATTTCGATTTGGAGAGTATGATGCGTTTTCTGGCCGTCCTTTCAGTTGCTTTCACTTTTCTGGCGTCGCTTCCGGCTCTGGCATTTGACGTGCGCGCGATGACACCCGAAGAAGTCCAGGCGTTTCGCGCCGAGGTGAGATCCTATCTGCTCGACAACCCGGAAGTGCTGATGGAGGCAATCGCCATCCTAGAACAGCGCCGCAACGAACAATCCCGCGACGCCGAAGTCGCCATGATCGAACACAACAGCACGGTCATTTTTGATGATGGTGTCAGCTACGTTGGCGGTAACCCTGATGGCGATGTTACTTTTGTCGAATTCCTCGACTATCGCTGCGCCTTCTGTAAACGCGCTTTTCCGGCTGTAGAAGAACTGATCGTCAGCGACGGTAACATCCGGTTCATCGTCAAGGAATTTCCAATCCTCGGCGAGGCTTCTGTTCTGGGTGCCCGCTATGCTCTGGCGACGAAACGTGTCGAGGGCGATGCGGCCTATAAACTGGTTCATGATGCCATGATGGAAATGCGCGGTGACCTGAACCAAGGGTCAATCGCAAGGATTTCAAAAGAGTTCAGTTTGGACCATGACGATATCGCTGATGAAATGGACTCCGAAGAGATTACACGGATAATCGACAACAACCGCATGTTGGCGCAGCGCCTACAAATTCAGGGCACACCGTCCTTCATCATGGGAAGCAACATATTGCGTGGGTTTGTCGAACTGGACCAAATGCGCGCCATCGTCGATGCCATCCGCCAGGAACAGGGCTGATTGCGCCGGCTCCGCCGCCGCGGCAGGGCATTCTACTGTAGTAGAATGCCAATTTTCAGGGGCGCTGCCCCTCGCGCGCAATGCGCGCTCACCCCGGGATACTTATGGGCCAATAATAAGGCCTTCAGTAAGACTTAGGTAGTCCGAAAAGCACCTGAGCCCTGGCGAACACCAGTGTTGAGGCAACCCGAAACGGTGGCATAATTTCATCAACGCAATACGCCGGGCACCGGGTAAAACTTATCCGCTTTGAACAGTGGTCAATCGGTCCAAGAGCAGTTCGAAATGTCATTATTGGCCCAGAAATATCCTCACCGAAGGTCCACGCGCATCGCGCGTGTTCCGGATTTCGCGTCGAAATCCGGCCACCGGAAACTTAACAAACTCTGATACCAGCGCACGAGACCACCGACGTAATACCGACGCGATGCAGTCCGGCGCACAGCGCTTTTAAAAGCCGTGTCGTGACTCAAACTGCATCTAATGAACTCGCCGCAATTCCATCGGTGGATTTGCCTTTATCGAAGCAATTACTCTGCAGCCTCGGACACCGCCTCTGCCGCATCCAATTCAGCTGCCTTGGCTTCAACCTGTTCTACGATGTGCTCAACCATCTGATCGTTTGACAACTTATGGCTTTGCTTTCCCGCCAGATAGACCATTCCATGCCCGGCGCCACCGCCGGTAAAACCGACATCCGTCATCAACGCTTCGCCTGGTCCGTTCACCACACACCCTATGATCGATAAGCTCATAGGTGTCTTGATGTGTTCCAGTTTTTTCTCAAGTTTTTCAACGGTCTTGATGACATCAAATCCCTGACGCGCGCAAGACGGACAGGAAATAATGTTGACACCACGATGCCGCAACCCGAGCGCTTTCAGGATTTCATATCCGACTTTTACCTCTTCCACCGGATCCGCGGAAAGGCTGACGCGAATTGTATCACCGATCCCCATCCACAAGAGATTGCCCAACCCAATCGAAGACTTGATCGTTCCTGACATCAGCCCACCTGCCTCAGTGATTCCAAGGTGAATGGGCGCATCAGTGGCGTCGGCCAAAGATTGATAGGCTGCAGCCGCAAGAAAAACATCCGAGGCCTTACAGCTGATCTTGAACTCGTGAAAATCGTTATCTTGCAATATTTTAATATGGTCCAACCCGCTTTCGACCATCGCATCCGGACAGGGTTCGCCATATTTTTCCAGCAGGTCTTTTTCAAGGGACCCGGCATTTACGCCGATGCGGATCGAACAGTTGTGATCCTTCGCGGCCCGGATCACTTCCTTAACTCGCGCCTCGCTACCGATGTTGCCCGGATTAATTCTAAGACATGCCGCACCAGCTTCTGCCGCTTCAATCGCGCGTTTATAGTGAAAATGAATATCGGCCACGATCGGCACCGGGCTTTCGGCCACAATCTGCTTCAGTGCAGCTGTAGATGCAGCATCAGGCGTCGACACCCGAACGATATCAGCACCCGCCTCTGCCGCCGCCTGTATTTGTGCAACAGTTGCCGCGACATCAGTCGTGTCGGTATTTGTCATCGTCTGCACTGTGATGGGTGCGTCGCCACCGACTGGCACAGAACCGACGTGAATCTGCCGCGACTTGCGACGGTAAATATTGCGCCATGGACGGACGTGATTCAATTCCAAGGTCTCATACCTATTTGCTGCGCCTTCCTGCGTTAGATACGCATCGGCACCGCCTAAGACAATTGCACAAAGAAAGGATTATTGGCTGGCTTCAGCGACCGCCACAAATCGCGCCAGATCAGAATCCGCGGCAGCATCGGCCAATGCGTAGGATTGGCGAAGTGCATCAGGCTCTAACACCACATCCTTAACAACCTCTGGCCCGCTGCCTGCCGGACCATAAGTCTGACCGTTTACAGAAAAATAAAGCGACTCTGCATTCCCGGCCCGCAACGATGCAAATGACTCAGTCAGCGGCACGTTGAATTCTTCGCCGGCGTCCAGAATTTTCTCAAAGATCACTGTGCCATCGGCGCCGGTCACTCGAACCCACGAAGGGCGAACCGCTAACAGCGAAACCGATGGCGAGCTGACCGCAACCACCTGAACAGGTGGTAAATCGCGCTTTTGATCGATATTCTGCAGGGCAATCTGCTCGACCACGAATCCCGGGGTTTCGCCCGCATCCTCGGCGCCCGTCGGTGGCATGGAGGCGATCACCCTGTCCACGTTAACAGGGGCAAGAACACCAATAGAAGTCGGATCAATCGAAGCAATTGGTCCGTCGCGCGCCACCAACACAGGCACTTCCAAGGCTTCCGGCCGATAAAGCCGGTCAAATCCTTCAGCCAGTTTGACGCCATCGTCGTTTTCCAGCCTGTCGCCAGCTTCGGCTGGGATGGTGGGCGCGAGCGGATCCAGCTCGGCCAAAACCTCCGGTGTTTGATCCACTGGAGTCAGCCGTACTTTTTGAACTTCCTGCAACACCGCCCAGCCGCCGTAACCGATCGAAGCAATCAACGCCAACAACACCATCACCGAACCTATTGCGCGCGGCTCGAAACCAGCGAAAACCGCTTCGGCCTTTGGCATATAGCTGACACTTGGTTCAGTGAATGGATCACGCAGGTGGGCCGGTTTCGGTCCCTGGCCTGGCTCGGATTTCCTGGACGGCTTCGACTTGCGACGCACAGAAGCATCCGCAGACATCCCATGCGCAACCTGAAAATTACCCTCTTCACAGAACGTCTTGAACGCCCATTCCGGGTCAAGCCCAAGATATCTCGCATACGACCGCACGTAGCCCGCCACGAACCCAGGCGTTTCAAACGCCGAGGCATCGGTATTCTCTATTGCTGCGATGTAGTTGGCTTTGATTTTCAGCTTGCGCTGCACATCCAACAGTGATTTTCCAAGGGTTGCACGTTCGCCGCGCATGATGTCACCGAGCAGCAGATCAAAATCGTCAAAGCCCTTCAGCTTTGACGGTTCGTCTTTTTGTGGCATCTCGCGACGCCCGCTCATGTGTCCTGCCCCATGTACTTATCCGCTGTCCCCAGCCCGTCACCGGCAGAATCGGCAACAGGGTTAATCACTTATAGGTTAGCATACCCTTCCAAAAGGGTCACTTGGGGATAAGTTTTACGCTGAGAGTTCGGCGCGATTTAGCGCACAATGCGACCAAAGTTGGTCCATTGCATTAACAAGCGCATCCATTTCTTCTGGCCCATGAACCGGCGAAGGCGTGAACCGCAAGCGTTCTGTGCCACGTGGAACCGTCGGGAAATTGATCGGTTGCACGTAAATTCCGTGGTCTTCCAACAGCATGTCGCTCAGCTTTTTCGTGTGCACGGGATCACCCACAATAACTGGTACGATATGGGTGCCGTGATCGATGATAGGCAAGCCAAGCCCCTTCAAACGCAGCTTCAGAATCTTTGCCTGGGTTTGGTGCTGTTCGCGGCGATCTTGATCTTGCTTGAGGATCCGAATGCTGGCAGCGGCGCCTGCTGCCACCACGGGCGGTAAGGACGTTGTAAAGATGAACCCTGGCGCATAAGACCTTATTGCATCGCACATTTTCGCGCTGGCAGTGATATAGCCACCGTGGACACCGAACGCTTTGCCGAGCGTCCCATTGATGATGTCCAAGCGATGCATAACCCTGTCACGCTCCGCAACACCCGCGCCGCGCGGACCATACATGCCGACAGCGTGGACCTCGTCCAGATAAGTTAGCGCTCCAAATTCATCGGCCAGATCGCAGATCGCTTCAATAGGCCCAATATCGCCGTCCATCGAATAAATTGACTCAAACGCTATCAGTTTCGGCGCATCGCTATCATCCGACTCCAAGAGCTCTCGCAGGTGATCCAGATCATTGTGCCGGAAAATCCGCTTTTGTCCGCCATTGCGGCGAATGCCTTCAATCATGGACGCGTGGTTCAATGCGTCCGAATAGATGATCAAGCCAGGAAACAGCTTGGGCAATGTCGACAAAGTCGCGTCATTGGCGATGTAAGCCGAAGTGAACAACAACGCCGCTTCTTTGCCATGGAGATCGGCAAGCTCGGCTTCAAGTGCATTGTGATAAACGGTGGTCCCAGAAATATTGCGCGTGCCGCCCGAACCTGCGCCGGTCGCTTCTAATGCCTCGCGCATTGCTGTCAATACTTCAGGATGCTGACCCATTCCCAGATAATCGTTGCCACACCAAACAGTTACAGGGCGCTCGGACCCATCCGGATGCCGCCAGGTCGCATGGGGAAACTGCCCGCGCTTGCGTTCGATATCGATAAATGTGCGATAGCGGCCTTCGTCATGAAGCCGTTGCAACGCCCCGTCCAGCTTGTCGTCATAATTCACGGTTACCGAATCCTTCGTGTGGTCCTGATCTTTTAGATATCATGAACAGAAAACGGTATAGTACAAATTGCCGCGATGACATGGATCAATTTTCGACATCTACTTGGCAGTCCGAAGCGCTTTTCGATGCGATTCTGCACTCTGCAAGTGCTGCATCGGCACTGGCTCCTATACCCCAGGCACCGGTCGAACGAGAAACAGCCATGGCGCTGCCAGTTAACCAATCACGAATAGATTCTTGGAATGCCGCCGTCGCAGGTTGAGACAGTGTGAAGTCCCGGTTTGAAAATCCTTGCGGCAGAATACGAGCCGCGACGCGGCAAGACACAGAGCCAGACTTTTTTGCCTTGTTACAAGCGGCTCTCGCCGCCGCGTCTGCCGAGGCAATGTCGTGGTAATTAAATGCGCCCTGCATCGAGGCGCTGATCAAACCTTCGTCAGGACTGTACGCAAGCGATGAATAGTATTCGACCGAAGCTGCCAACTGAGTCTTTAGCACCGGCACCAAAGCGACCATCACGTCGCGCTCATCCTTACTCAGTGACGATGATAGCTGAATGGCCTGCCCGTCGTGCGGGAACAGTCGCGTCTGCGCCTCGCGCATCGAAATTCCCTCTCCCAAAGCCATCACTGGGACAATCCAAACTAGAAAAACCATTGTCAGAATACGCATTTGCGACACCCGTATTGTTTTGAGCAGGCTATCTTCCACAACAGCTTCTGACCAGACTGGACCTCACCAACAGGACTGCTACGGTCGCGCCAAATCACACAATGGAGCCGCTTATGAGCATCGACACAATACTGGCACGTATAGACGAGGATCTGCCTAAGTCGCTGGAGCATCTCATGGAACTTCTGCGCATCCCGTCTATTTCAACCGACCCTGCCTATGCCAATGATTGTCAGACTGCCGCAAATTGGCTCGTGTCCGATCTTGAGGCCCTGGGAGTTCAGGCGGAAGCCCGTGCCACACCTGGCCATCCCATGGTCGTGGGGCACGTCGGCGAAGGCAGCCCGCATCTTTTATTCTATGGTCACTACGATGTGCAGCCGGTCGATCCGTTGGAACTTTGGAACCACGACCCATTCGATCCTCAGCTGGAAGAAACTGCCACGGGCCAGGTGATCCGCGGTCGCGGTGCCTGTGACGACAAGGGCCAGTTGATGACCTTTGTCGAAGCATGTCGCGCATGGAAGGCGGTCAACGGTGAATGGCCCTGTAAGATCACTTTCTTGTTTGAGGGCGAAGAAGAATCCGGCTCGCCCTCTCTCGTGCCATTCCTGAAAGAAAACGCCGAGGAACTCTCGCAGCCTGACCTTGCCCTCATCTGCGATACCAGCTTATTCGACTTCGACACCCCAGCAATCACAACCATGCTGCGCGGTCTTCTCGGCGAAGAGATCACCATCACCGGCCCGGATTTCGATCTGCATTCTGGCGCCTACGGCGGTGCCGCAATGAACCCGATCCGAGTGCTCTCTAAGATCATTGCCGCCCTTCACGACGATACCGGCCGCGTCACCGTGCCCGGCTTTTACGATGGCGTCCCCGAACTGGCCGACGATGTCATGGCTCAGTGGAAAGCACTTGGTTTTGACGAGGAAGCCTTCCTAGGCGAAGTCGGTCTCGCGGACGCCGCTGGTGAACAGGGTCGCACGATGCTGGAACTGCTCTGGTCACGCCCCACCTGCGAAACCAACGGCATTACAGGTGGTTACACCGGCGACGGCTTCAAAACCGTGCTGCCTTCCAAAGCCTCCGCGAAGATCAGTTTCCGCCTTGTGGGCACCCAAGACCCCAAGAAAATCCGAGAGGATTTCCGCGCCATGGTTCGCGCCATGGTGTCCGCCGATTGCAAAGTTGAATTCGGTGATCACGGCTGTTCCCCGGCCTCTGTCATGTCCACCGACGACCCCGCCTTCGAAAAAGCCCGCAACGCCATGTCAGAAGAATGGCCCAAGCCAGCTGCTTTCATTGGATCAGGCGGTTCAATTCCAATCGCGGGGTACTTTAAAGAAATCCTTGGCGTCGATTCCATGTTGATTGGCTTTGGTCGCGATGATGACCTTATTCACAGCCCCAACGAGAAATACGACACCCGCAGCTTCCACAAAGGAACGCGCAGTTGGGCACGCATTCTCGACGCACTCACAAAGGGCTGAGAAAAAGGAAGATGGCGCGGTTGACGGGGCTCGAACCCGCGACCCCCGGCGTGACAGGCCGGTACTCTAACCAGCTGAGCTACAACCGCGCGATCCCCGTGATTTATGCGAGCTAACGCATTGCGTCAATCGACAAATCATCAGAAATCCGACGAACGATTCTTGGGCAATTTTTTTGGGAAGAAGTTAGTGGCGCGGTTGACGGGGCTCGAACCCGCGACCCCCGGCGTGACAGGCCGGTACTCTAACCAGCTGAGCTACAACCGCGCATCTAACGGCGCGCTTCTATGGCCAGTGTTCAGTCCAGTCAATACCAATTGAGCGACTAGTCTGGTATTTGAGTTCGCTTCATTGGACGATTGATGAAATCTGCCAGCAAATCAAATACGATACGAACTCGCCGGCTGGTTTTGAGTTCTTGCGGAGCCACCAACCACACAGGAAATTCAACTGCCAGTTCGTCTTTCAACACCTGTCGCACCTCTGGGAACAACGCGCCAAAACTCCAGCTATTCAGCCCCAGTCCGACGCCACGAGGAGTCATTTCCCAATGCACATAATGACTCTCCGAAAACGCGACGAGATTTTCTTTTTCTATAGGTGCACCCAGTCCCTGCAACGTTGCCAATAACTGATCGTCATCAAGAAATCCGATCAACGGAGCGCCTCGCAGATCCTTCAAAGTGTTGAATGGCCCGTATTTTTCGATAAACACTGGCGTTGCAAACAGACCACCTGTTTCGTTTTTTATTCTCCTGGCAATTGTCTGAAGTCAGCGCCTATGGGTCCAAATAGCGTTATTTGATAAGAGAGAGTTGTTGGCTCATCGTAACCACTGAGGAGTGGATGATGAGAAAGACAACCAAAAGCCCTGGCGAGCAGATCGTCAAAGACATCTGTCCGTCGTCAGGGTTTTGGGAACCAAGAGTTGCTTAAACAAGTAAAGAGTTTGGCTCGTCTGGTTGATGTTATTATGCGGCGCGCTGTCTGTGATGCAAGCGCCGCGCTTCGAGCGTCTTTCGTTTGATCCTTTCCCGTTGTCTTAGAATGGCTTTGTCACGCCCGAAGTAGACGTCGGCGGGTGTGACGTTGTTCAGGCTCTCGTGGTAGCGCTTGTGATTGTAGTGATCGACGAAGGCTTCGATCTGGGTTTCGAGGTCTCCCGGAAGGAAGTAGTTCTCCAATAGGATGCGGTTCTTCAGGGTTTGATGCCACCTCTCGATCTTGCCCTGTGTCTGGGGATGATATGGTGCGCCCCGAGAATGCTTCATGCCTTTGTCCTGCAGCCATTCAGCCAGATCGCCAGAGACGTAACTGGACCCGTTGCCGCTGAGGAGGCGGGGTTTGTGGATGACGTGAACCTGATCGCACCCTGATGCTTGTAGCGCCAAATCCAGGGTGTCCGTCACGTCCTCTGCCCGCATGTTCGTGCAGAGTTTCCACGAGATGATGTAGCGGCTGTAGTCGTCCAGGATTGTGCTGAGATAGAACCAGCCCCAGCCAAGCACTTTGAGATAGGTGAAGTCGGTTTGCCAAAGCTGGTTGATCGCAGTGGTCTTGTCTTTGAACTCGTTTGCCGCCTTGAGCACGATAAAGGCCGGGCTGGTGATCAGATCGTGGGCCTTCAGGGCCCGATAGACTGAAGATTCCGAGACGAAGTAGCGCTCCCGATCCGTGAACGTCACTGCCAGTTCGCGCGGCGACAGCTCCGTCTCCTGCAGCGCCAGCTTGACGACCTTGCGCCGGACTTCGTCGGGGATGCGGTTCCAGACATGTCTGGGCTTAGGCGCTTGATCCACAAGGCCAGCGTCGCCGCGCTGCCGATACCGATCATACCAACGGTAAAATGTGGTGCGGGGGATGCCCAGCTTTGCCAATGTTCGACGAGCAGACAAATGCGACCCCTCAACAAGCCGGATGATCTCCAACTTCTCAGATGCAGCATACCTCATTCTTGGTCGCCCCCACCGCCGGTCATGCTTTTTTTGAGAAGACGCAGTTCCAGTGTTTGCTCGGCAACGACCTCCTTCAGGTCTCGGGCTTCGCGGCGCAGGTCCTTGACTTCGTCGGTCGTAGCCGCACGCGCCGTATCTCCAGCAAGCCGCCGTTTGCCAGCTTCCATGAAGTCCTTGGACCATTTGTAGTAGATACCTTGAGATATTCCCTCACGACGGCACAACTCAGCAATGCTGTCTTCGCCACGCAAGCCATCCAGCACGATCCGGATCTTCTCTTCTGACGAATACTGTTTGCGCGTCGCGCGCTTGATCTCTTTGACGATCTTCTCGCCGGGGCTCCTGCGAGTTCCAGTTGTCTGTCTCATGTCCCACTCCTCAGTGGTTACGATGAGCCAACAAAACTCTCTTATCAAATTAACCTAATTGGACCCATAGGCGCTGACTTCAGACAAAGCAACTCTTGGTTCCCAAAACCCTGACGACGGACATTCTCCTGGCAATCAAGTCCGGGTCTGTTGGGTCGGCATTGCGCACCGCAATATCTGCCTCTCGTCGCCGCAAATCACTTAGTGAGTTTGTCGCGATTACTTCAAGAATAATGCCGGGGTGGGTGGTCCTAAGTTCGGCTACAAGATCGGGCATAAGCTGTGCCGCGAACATCTCTGTTGCCGTGATCTTCACAACCCCTTCAACGGACTGCGACTGACCCGTCGCTACCAATGAAAATCGGGTTGCCGCCTCGCCCATGGCTCGAACATGTTCGGCCATTTCCAGGGCCGCGGGCGTAGGAATTAGTTCGCGGCCTGCACGCTCAAACAAAGTAACATCCAGCCGGTCTTCAAGTGCAGCAACCTGGCGCCCCAATGTCGGTTGTGTCAGTCCCAGTGAACGCGCGGCCGCAGAAAGAGACCCCTCTTCCAGCGTCGCCAGAAACGCTCGGACCTGATTCCAGTCGAAATTTACGGCATCCCAGTTCATGCATTTTCGTATATCAAACCGACGAATTTCTGCAATTCTATTGGGCGTCGAAGTGTGGGATCAGACCACAACGAAAGGATACGCAATGACCGCCGCCAGTTTCTGGGACAAAACCGCACCCAAATACGCGCTCAGCCGCATCTCCGATCAAGCAGCCTATGACACGACAATGGAACGGGTTCGCGCGCATCTGAATAGCAACGACAACGTTCTTGAAGTCGGATGTGGCACGGGTTCAACTGCCCTCATTCAAGCCGGCGGCGTTCATAGCTATGTTGGAGCAGACATCTCACCCGGCATGCTGAAAATAGCCAATGAAAAGCTCGAGTCCACGCCAGTAGAAGGACTGTCCTTCAAAGTTTCTGACGTCTTCGCGTCCGAAATGGAACGTGAAACATTCGACGCAGTTCTTGGCTTTAATATCTATCATCTGGTCAAAGACCTGGATGTCGCATTTCTTAGGGCCCGAGACCTAATCCGACCTGGCGGATTGTTCATAACCAAGACCCCCTGCCTTGGCAAAAAGTGGTATTTGCGCCCCGTGGTCGCCGCGATGCAGTTGGTTGACAAAGCCCCATTCGTCGGTTTTTTGACTGTCGAGGACTACGACGCGGCTGTGAAGAAAGCCGGTTTCGAAATTATAGAAACAGGTCTTTACCCGCCGTCTGCTCCCAGCCGTTTCGTCGTTGCACGCAAGCGTTAAAGCGAAACCACCCAACAAACTGCACAGTTTGCAGTTCAAAATTCTCCTTTATTTGCCAAAGGAAAGCCCCAAGAACCGCCTTAAAGGAACCATATTTGAGTGGTTTTTCCGGATTGCGAAACAGTAATCCATTGGGTCTCTATGTCGGTCGCCACAGATTTCACCACCGGCAAGCCAACTCGGCTTGCTCCTGTTGTCTTCACACTGACGATTTTCCTCAGTGCGTCGTTACTGTTTTTTGTGCAGCCATTATTTGCCAAGATAGCTCTACCAGTCATCGGCGGCGCACCGGCTGTTTGGACGACAGCAATGCTATTCTTTCAAAGCGTTCTGATCGGCGGTTACCTCTACGCGCACCTGTCGACTAAGTTTCTAGCTATTCCCTTACAGGTAGGACTTCATATAGTGCTTTGGGCAATTGCTCTGGCTTTCTTGCCACCAGAGTTGCCGCAAGGCTGGACGCTTGATGGCGGGGGTGGCGTGGCCATTCAAACGCTAGGATTGTTTGCCTTGGGTATTGGCGTGCCTTTCGCCCTTTTATCTGCAAACGCCCCACTCATTCAGTCGTGGTATCGCCACAGTGGCGGCCCCTCGGCAGACGACCCCTACTTCCTGTATGGGGCGTCAAATCTGGGGTCACTGACTGCGCTATTGGCATTTCCACTTGCTGCCGAACCACTTCTTGGTGCCAGCGCAATTTCGATGTCTTTCGCAGGCGGCTTTGTTTTGTTGGGCGCTGGACTTCTAGGCAGCGGAGTTTTGGCCATCAAGGGCAAGGGCCTTCTGACAAAGGCCACTGATCTCAAAGAATTGGCTTCGCTGGACGCAAAGACAATCGCTTTATGGGCATCCCTAGCGTTTGTGCCTTCCTCGTTGATGCTGGCGGTCACCTCGAAAATCAGTACCGACATTGGCGCTTTGCCCCTGGTTTGGGTTCTGCCACTGGCAATGTTTCTGCTGACCTTTGTTCTGACATTCACCAACAACACAATTTTCCAGCTACGTTGGCTCAAGCGCGCCTCGCTGCTTTCCGTTACTGCCGCCACAGCTCTGTTTCTCGGTGTGCTAGGGCCGCATTTCAGCCTGGCGCACATGGCGATACTTCTGGCAGCGTTCTTCTTCATCACACTTTGGGCGCACCGTACGCTATACGAACTGCGACCAGCCGCCGAGCACCTCACGCTGTTCTATGTCATCATGTCTGTCGGCGGCGCATTGGGTGGACTGTTCAACTCAATCGTCGCCCCAGTTTTGTTTTCCGGACTCTACGAAGGGGTTCTCACATTAGCCGTAGCTTTGCTGCTGATGTTTCGGCGTAGCTTGGACTTTACGCCTAGCCCGCTACTCAAGGCTGCAGCGGTCGGATTGCTCGCCGGGGCCGCGCTTATATTCATACTTCAATCCCTTGGACCTGATGCCACGGCACCTCGAATATTCGCCTTGGCAGTTCCAGCAACGCTTTGCTTATGGCTCTTTAAGCCCAACCTTACGGCGGGCGGCGTCGCACTGGTGGCACTTTTATTGCCGCCAATGCTTATGGGTCCGGACGATCAATTATTTCGAGACCGAAGCTTTTTTGGCCTTCACCGGGTTCTGGATCAAGACGGCGCGCGTTATTATTCCAACGGCACCACGGTTCACGGTGCCCAACGACTGGACCAACTGACTGCTGACCAACCGACGCCATCCAGCTACTACCATCCCGCCGGACCGATGGGTCAGATTATGGCATCAGATCTGGGAACCCGCGCCACTTCCATCGGGATCGTCGGCCTCGGCGTTGGTTCATTGGCTTGTTACGGAAGGCCCGGACAAGACTGGCAATTCTATGAGATAGACAAGATGGTCGACCAGGTTGCCCGCAACCCTGCCCTATTCACGTTCATGTCTAAATGTGCAAAAAATGCGCCAACGCACATCGGCGATGCACGCGTGGTGCTGGAAGCTCAATTCAATGCCAGATTCGATGTTCTCGTTATTGACGCCTTCTCATCCAATTCGGTGCCCATGCATTTGACCACAAAAGAAGCGGTCGAAATCTACGCAAATCGGTTGTCCGACGATGGCATTGTCATCTTCCATATCTCCAACCGTTACTACGACCTCGCACCGCCACTGACCCGTATCGCCTCCAGTCTAGGCCTCAAAACGTGGTTACAGGTGCAGGGTGCAGGCGCTTCTGACGATCCCGGGTTCCGCCCAAGCGTCGTTTTGGCCATGACACGAGCGGACGCGGCTACGACCTATCTCCACGACGATCCCCGTTGGACCAGGCAATCCGCAGATCGGCAACCGCCGTGGAGTGACGACAAGGCCAATCCTCTGTCAGCACTCAAGCCGGAATTTTTGCCGTGGAACTAAAGGGAATGGTGGGTGATGAGAGGCTCGAACTCCCGACATCTTCGGTGTAAACGAAGCGCTCTACCAACTGAGCTAATCACCCGATCGCCGGTTCTTTAGCGCCAAATGCCACCCGGTTGCAAGCCTTCAAAGCTGACTTTGATAACCATTTCTGATAACGTGTATGACACCCTGTCCGCCGGGCATGTCTGCAGCCGCGTCCAAGCCCTGTCCTAAGGCCGCCGCCCGCAGGAATCGGGTGGTCACTCCGTGGCTGATAATGACGGTTGGACCGGTGATAATCTCAAGAACAGCAACAACACGTGCCCAAATTGAATCAAACGTCTCGCCTCCCGGAGCCGCAGCATAGAGCTCCAGCCAATTGGCGGTGTCATGGGTTGGGTTTGCCGCACGAAGATGATCGCGTTTTTGCCCAGTCCATTCGCCTACGTCGATCTCCGCGAGTCTGTCATCCACGGCCGCGACAGCATTTACTCCGGACAACGCTATTTCGGCCGTTTTCATCGCGCGAAGCTGCGGCGAACATATGAATGCGTGACTTTCTGCCGTTACTCCGGCCAAGCGCAGTAATTCGCCCTGATCGCCAGCCTGCTTTCGTCCAAGCGCGGTCAGCGGCGAATCCAATTGCCCCTGCCAACGTCCCTGCACGTTCCATTCGGTTTCTCCGTGACGCATTACCAGAAGCTCCGGCAACGCCAAACGCGTCTTTTCGCTTAACTGAACCTTCATGGAGTCGACCCTAATGGCGTGGAAGAACGCCGCTTGCCTACCGCGCGCCATACGATCCCACAACCTTTGAAACAAAGACGCAAAACGGCGCGCCCATTTGGAGCGCGCCGCTTTGCATATCGGTTCTAAAAGTTTAGTGCGCTATAGCGCCACTGTCCCGTGCAGCCTGTGCCTCGGCACGTTGAATAGCCGCCGCTTCTTCTGCGGCTTCGTCCCAATCGATAGCTTCAGGCTGGCGCACAAGAGCGTGTTTCAGGACCTCACTGACATGGGTGACAGGAATGATCTCCATGCCGTCCTTCACGTTATCGGGAATTTCGGTCAGATCCTTGGCATTCTCTTCGGGGATCAAAACAGTCTTGATCCCGCCCCGCAGCGCAGCCAACAGTTTTTCTTTCAAGCCGCCGATCGGCATCGCATTGCCGCGCAACGAAACCTCGCCCGTCATGGCAATGTCTTTGCGCACCGGAATTCGCGTCAGCACCGAAACAATAGAAGTCACCATCGCCAAACCAGCCGACGGCCCGTCTTTTGGCGTCGCCCCATCCGGCACATGTACATGAATATCCATCGTGTCGAACTTTGGTGGCTTCACACCTATGGTCGGTGAGATGGATCGAACATAACTCGACGCCGCGTCGATCGATTCCTTCATAACATCGCCCAATTTACCGGTGGTCTTCATCCGGCCCTTGCCAGGCAACCGAAGTGCTTCGATTTGCAGCAGATCACCACCGACACTCGTCCAGGCAAGCCCGGTTACAACGCCAATCTGATCTTCCTTCTCGGCAAGCCCATAGCGGAACTTTTTGACACCCAGAAATTCTTCAAGATTATCAGGTGTTATGACGACCTTCTCTTCCATCTTCCGAACGATCTTGGTCACAGATTTCCGCGCCAGCTTAGCGATCTCGCGCTCAAGGTTACGAACGCCAGCTTCCCGCGTATACGTGCGGATTATCTCGTTCAGTGCTTCATCTGTCAGTTCGAACTCCGAAGCCTTCAATCCGTGGTTCTTAACCTGCTTTGATGTCAGGTGCTGCTTCGCAATCTCGCGCTTTTCATCCTCGGTGTAACCGGCCAGAGGAATGATTTCCATCCGGTCCAAAAGCGGCCCCGGCATGTTGTACGAGTTTGCAGTGGTCAGGAACATCACGTTCGACAGATCGTATTCAACCTCTAGATAGTGGTCCACAAAGGTCGAGTTCTGCTCAGGGTCCAAAACCTCCAGCATCGCCGATGCCGGATCGCCCCGGAAATCCTGACCCATCTTGTCAATCTCATCGAGCAGGATCAGCGGATTGGTTGTCTTCGCCTTCTTCAACGCCTGAATGATCTTACCCGGCATGGAGCCGATATAAGTTCGACGGTGACCGCGAATTTCACTTTCATCTCGCACGCCCCCAAGGCTGATGCGGATAAACTCGCGCCCGGTTGCATTGGCAACGGACTTACCAAGCGAGGTTTTACCAACACCCGGAGGGCCAACCAGACACATGATCGGGCCCTTCAGTTTCTTGGACCGCTGCTGAACCGCCAGATACTCGACGATCCGCTCCTTGACCTTTTCCAGACCATAGTGATCGGCATCCAGGATCTTCTCGGCTTTGCCCAGGTCTTTCTTCACCCGGCTCTTCGTTCCCCAAGGGATCGACAGCATCCAGTCCAGGTAATTGCGCACAACCGTCGCTTCGGCCGACATCGGAGACATCGACTTCAGCTTTTTCAACTCGCCTTCCGCCTTTTCACGGGCTTCCTTCGAGAATTTGGTTTCCGCAATCTTTTCTTCCAGCTCGGCAACTTCGTTGGCGCCCTCGTCGCCATCACCAAGTTCCTTCTGAATGGCCTTCATCTGCTCATTCAGATAATACTCGCGCTGTGTCCGCTCCATTTGGGACTTCACGCAGGTTTTGATCTTCTTTTCAACCTGAAGAACTGACATCTCGCCCTGCATCAGGCCGTAAACCGTTTCCAGACGCTCAGCGACAACCAACGTCTCCAGCAGTTTCTGCTTCTGATCCACTTCGACGCCCAGATGCCCGGACACAAGGTCAGCCAGTTTCGCGGCTTCGCGCGACTCGGCAACTTGTCCCAGCGCTTCTTCGGGAATGTTTTTCTTTACTTTGGCGTAGCGTTCAAACTCTTCGGCAACCGAGCCAACCAAAGCAGCCACGGCTTCGCTATCACCCAATTCTTCATCCAGCGAATGCGCGTTCGCCTCGAAGAAACGGGCGTTTTCAACAAAATCGGTTATCTGCACCCGCGAGCGGCCCTCGACCAGCACCTTTACGGTGCCATCGGGCAGCTTCAGCAATTGCAGAACGTTGGCCAGAACTCCAACTCGGAAAATGCCATCCGCCGTCGGTTCATCTACAGCGGGATCAATTTGCGAAGACAACAATATTTGCTTGTCGTCTTTCATCACTTCTTCCAGCGCGTGCACAGACTTTTCGCGCCCTACAAATAGCGGCACAATCATGTGGGGAAATACCACAATGTCTCTCAGCGGCAGCACCGGAAAAGAGTTTGGGAAAGGTGCGTTCATCCTGTTTCCTTATTACTGGCAAGAGGGCCCGGCCCCGCAATGCGGCAACACTGTTCCCTCTCCTGTCTCGGCCTCTTTATTTGGGGACCTTTAACAGTCCTTCAAGCGTCTTTACAAAAAGCGTGACCAGTGTGAACCCCAGAACCTCTCGGGGCAAGGCGTCATTCAAGAATTCTGTGATTCAGTATTAACACCAGCGATTCAGGTGTTGCATGCACGCTATCGGCGAAACGACGCCGCTTTCCGTGGATAATTGTTCTTGTTGTGGAAATATTTACGAGATCGTCTAACTTTCACCTTAGTTCGACACTAGCGAGGGCCTTGGGGGGCGCTAGTCTGGGGAGACTACGCATGATTCCGGGCCTATGGCGCGCAATATATCTTGAACGACGCCGTTTGGCATTTGTGACCATTCTGGCATTTCTTGCGGGTTTCATTTTCTATGCAAGAAATGACGCAGTTATAAATGGCCTGCCAATCGCGCTGTATACTGGTCTGATTTATGCAGCCGTCATCGCTCCGGTAACCCTACTCGTTTGTATCTTTATGCCAACTTTTAGGTTCATGATCGATGCAGTGGCCGTTTCTCGATTTGCCGTTTCGATTTTTGTGTATCTGTTCCCAGAAGCCGGAGCCATCATTCTGGCATCACCTCTTTTGACGGCAGTTATCGTCGTTGGGTATGGTGTCCTGTTCAGCAAGATCATGCACGGCCAGGCTGTTCGCCAAAAGGCGCCTCGTCTGCGTGACCGTGTAGCGATGCACGCCAATGGAATTCGCGAACCTGCCCTCATTAACGCCGCTCCAGTCCAGCATCGGTTCGTGCGTTGGGTGGATGATACGCCGCCCGTGCGGGCCTAAGACGCAAACGCATCGCGATGACACTGCCTGGTCTGAAACCCTTCATCCGTCGGCGACAGCGGCGTATCATTGGCTACGCAGTTCTCGTTGCTTTCGTTGTCACCGCGATGATCCTGACGAACCTCGGCATCAATGCTTGGCAAGAGATACTTTTTGGGTTGGAAGGTATATTTCGCAGCGAAACCGGAGCAGATGTCTGGTTAAACATTCAGTACTTTTTCCTCGCCTATTTGATTCCTGTTTTCATCGTCGTTCTCATCGCTTTCCTGGCCGCAAGTGCAGTTGGCATACTGGCCGCAGCAATCGTAACTTGTCTGGTGCCAGCTCGATTCCTAGGTTTTATTGACTTTGTCCTCTATGTCATCTTCGCGTCGACCATTATCAACGCCTCCGGTTTCGGCGCGTATTTGTCCGACGAATTGCCCCGATATGGCGCCTTTTGCGCACAAATGTTGATTTTTGCCCTGCCCATGTCTCTGGTTTGGGACAGGTTGCCAGTCGGCTTCACTTACCGAGGAACAGCCAAACGTATTATTAATCTAGGCAAAGAACCTATACTGGCGCGCCTGATCCCCGATCACAGCACAGAAACCGAACTTGCAGACGCCGGATGGCTACAAGGGCAAGGTAAACTAAAAGGCGAGACTGATGCCTCGGTCGAGATGATCGAAACCGGGCAATATCGCGTTCATCAGGATAGCCCACTTCGCCACGGCCCCAAAAGAGACACCGATTTTGTGCTATCCGAGATCGAAGACGGCAAAGTCGAACTCGGCACTTCAATAACCATTAAGGGGCTGGGACCACTCGATTTCTGGGAGCTATGGTCAAGGCCATTCGCAGAAGACTACGCCGATCATCTTCAAGCCCGACTGCACGGAACCAAAGACTTGTCGATCCACGGCGTTCTCATGCGCAGATACCGTAAGAAACGCGCCAGGAAACAGTCCAAACTACAAGCTGCCTAAAGCGGCTCAACATCACCTTGCGCTCGGTCCGCGTGAAATTTGGCTTCCCAATCTTCGAGACGACACTCTGCGATTGCTTTCCGCATACCGGCCATCAGATCCTGATAATATTGCAGATTGTGCCAGGTCAGCAGCATACCCGAGATCATCTCGTTGGCGCGAAATACGTGGTGCAGATAGGCCCGACTATAGTTTGAACAGGCAGGGCAGCCGCAACTCTCATCCAAGGGACGAGGATCATCTGCATGCCGGGCATTCTTGATATTCACGACGCCGCGTCGTGTGAATATCTGACCTGTCCGGCCGGACCGTGACGGCAGCACACAATCCATCATATCGATCCCGCGCTTCACAGCCCCGACAATATCGTCTGGCTTGCCAACGCCCATCAGATACCGTGGCTTGTCGACAGGCAGCATGTCCGCCGCATAGTCCAGCACGCCGAACATCGCCTCTTGCCCCTCGCCCACGGCAAGCCCGCCCACGGCATAACCATCAAATCCAATGTCACGCAGGGCCTCGGCGCTCTCTGCCCGCAGCTCCTCAGTGACACCACCTTGCTGGATGCCAAAAAGTGCATGTCCTGGTCGATCACCAAACGCTTCTTTCGACCGCAGCGCCCACCGCATCGACAACCGCATACTGTCGGCCACACGCTTATCGTCGGCTGGCAAAGACGGGCATTCGTCAAAACACATCACAATGTCCGAGCCCAAAAGCCGCTGGATTTCCATCGATCTTTCGGGGGTCAACATATGTTTGGACCCATCGATATGACTGGAAAACTTAACACCGTCCTCGGTTAACTTTCGCAGGCTGGCCAGACTCATGACCTGAAACCCTCCGGAATCCGTCAGAATGGGCCGTTCCCAATTCATAAACCTGTGCAGACCACCCAGTCGATCAATGCGCTCCGCACCTGGTCGCAACATCAGATGATAGGTATTTCCCAGAAGAACATCGGCGCCGGTCTGTCGAACGCTTTCAGGCATCATCGCTTTAACGGTGGCCGCTGTCCCCACAGGCATGAAGGCTGGCGTGCGGATGTCGCCACGAGGCGTGCTTATGACCCCAAATCGGGCCCGGCCATCAGTGGCATTCAACTGAAACTGAAATCTGTCGCTCATGGTATTGCCTATCGGAATTCTCGCCCGCGTTTACGCACAAACCTTCATGCCGAAAAGATCTTTCCTTGCAACAATGTCGAAGCACATCTGCGGAAATGTCGCGACCCTGCGTCTTTACCCGGTATACGCCATTCCCTATATAAAGACTCAAGAATGGGATAATGGACACGACCATGACAACAACCGAACATCTGGAAGGCACGCCGCTAATACGGCCCTCCACAACCGAACATCCTCTGCATGAAGCTATTGTGGAAGCCTGCCGGTCTGTCTATGATCCTGAAATTCCTGTGAATATCTTCGACCTTGGCCTGATCTATACAATCGACATCGCCGACGAAGGCGCGGTCAACGTGATCATGACCCTAACCGCGCCCGGATGCCCCGTTGCCGGCGAAATGCCGGGCTGGGTGGCCGAAGCAATCGAGCCTCTGCCGGGCGTGCAAAAAGTCGACGTCGAACTGACGTGGGAACCACCCTGGGGCATGGAAATGATGTCTGATGAAGCACGGCTGGAACTTGGGTTCATGTGATCCCCTTGGATAGGACTGAAATAGGACCTATCTTTCAACACGCGAAGTAACCGAGACAAAAACATGTTTGGCATACCCGGAAAACAAGCCGTCTCCATGACGCCAGCCGCGATCAAACAAATCGCGAAACTGATGAACCGTGACGGTCATCAGGGCCTGCGTATTGGCGTCAAGAAGGGCGGCTGCGCGGGTATGGAATATACTATGGATTATGCCTCGGATATCGATCCGATGGATGAAGTCGTCGAGCAAGACGGTGCGCGTGTGATGATCGCCCCAATAGCCCAGATGTTCTTGTTCGGGACCGAGATCGACTATGAAGTCGCTTTACTTGAATCCGGTTTCAAATTTCGCAATCCGAATGTCGAAGACGCTTGCGGATGCGGGGAATCGATCAAGTTCAAAGATATCGATGATCTGACAGCCGAACGCGAAAGTGTCGCGAAGGCTTGACCTTAACCATTTGATGGCCGATGTCGAACCGACCATTCAGGGAGGCTTATCGATGCGTCGGAAACTTGCAGCTGGCAATTGGAAAATGAACGGAACCGGCGCCAGCCTGTCCGAGATAGAGGCCCTAATGGCCTCGCACCCGGCCCCAAATTGCGACGTCCTGATCTGCCCGCCGACAACGCTGCTTGACCGTTTGGCCAGTGCTGCAAAAGGCAGTGCCATCGCTGCGGGCGGTCAGGACTGCCACGCCAATGCGACCGGCGCACACACTGGTGATGTTTCAGCCGAAATGATTGCCGAGGCAGGCGGAACCTATGTCATTACCGGTCATTCTGAGCGCCGCGCTGATCACCGCGAAACTGACGATATCATCCGCGCGAAATCCGAGGCCGCCTGGCGCGCAGGATTGACCGCCGTAATTTGCATCGGCGAGACACTGGAAGAACGCGAAGCCGGCCAGACCCTTGATATCGTGGGCGGCCAGTTGCAAGGCTCGCTTCCCAATGGCGCGACCGCAGCCAACACGGTTGTTGCCTACGAGCCTGTCTGGGCGATTGGCACCGGCAAAGTGCCGACGCTGGAAGAGATCGGCGCGGTCCACGATGACATCCGCCGCCGCCTGATGGCGCGCTTTGGATCAGAAGGCGAAGGCATGCGCATACTTTATGGCGGGTCCGTGAAGCCGTCCAACGCGACTGAAATTTTTGCCGTTTCCAACGTTGATGGGGCTCTGGTCGGAGGCGCATCGCTCAAAGCTGCCGATTTCGGTGGGATCATCACGGCCCTAGGTTCAGCCTAAAGGTTTCGCCGCCTGACGGCGTCGACGTGTGCGCCAACTGATGTTGGCGCGACTTGGGGCGCTGCCCCCGCGCTTTCGCGCTCCCCGGAGTATTTCCGCCAAAAAGAAAGATTATCTGTCTGAGGCCCAATCCGCAGACTGCATTTCTCGCAGACGGCTGGCGGTGCGTTCAAACTCAAAACTGCCTTCGCCTTCGATGTAAAGATGTTCCGGCACATCGGCGGCGGTGGCAATCAAGCGAACCTTTGCTTCGTAGAGAGCGTCAACAAGGGTCACGAAACGGCGCGCCTGATTATAGTTTTCTGACCCCAATCTCGGAATGTCTTCCAGAATTAGAACTTTCACTGCTTCGGCAAGGGCCAGATAATCTGCCGGTCCCAATGGTTGTCCGCAAAGATCGTGAAATTGCACCCGGGCGACCCCGTTAGCATACGTCGGCACCGAGACTTTACGGCCATTGACGGACAAGACCAACTCCTGCGACTGTCCCCCGCTCAAATCTTTCCACATCGCATCGACCGATGCCCGTGACCCTGAATTAACAGGATAAAAATAGACCTGCTCACCTTCCAGCCGGTCCTGACGATAGTCCTTTGGAGATATCAGTTGCAACACGTTCATGCGCTCTTTGATAGTATCTATGAACGGCAGAAAAAGTGCCCTGTTTAGGCCGTCTTTGTATAGATCGTCCGGCACACGGTTTGACGTCGTTACGACTGTCACACCGCGCTCAAACATACGTTCAAAAAGGCGGCCAACGATCATGGCATCGGCGATATCGGTGATTTGCATTTCATCAAGACACAAAAGCCTCACACCGTCGGCCATATCGTCCGCGACCGGTTTGATCGCGTCATCCACACCGGTTTGGCGCGCAACATGCAGAGCCGCCTGAACCTCTTGCATGAAAGCATGGAAATGTATCCGACGGCTGCGTTTTATCTTTGCTGCGTCATAGAACAAATCCATCATCATGGATTTCCCGCGACCGACTCCGCCCCAAAGATATAGCCCCTTGATCGGTTCGGCCTTCTTCGCAAAAACCCATCCAAGACTGCTGCCCTTTTCCGGCACAGCAGCCACTGTGACCGCGATGCGGTCCAGCTCAGGCAGCAGCGCTTCTTGCGCGGGATCAGTAGTAAGCTCTGACCCGGCAATCTTCGCTCGATACGCCTGTGTAATCGGTTTCATACCAATGACATCAAACATGGACCGAGATGAAAGAAAAGCCCTAGTGCTTGGCGGTTACGTCATGCCGATAAAGCCAGTCAAATTTCTTCAATGGTTGTGCTGGGGCAATCCGTCCAACCATTCTCAGAATACCATGGGCGGACTTTCGGATCAGGGGGTGTCGCAAGTGATAATTACGTGCGTTCTTGGTTGCCGCTTCGATGATCTGCGCAGCCCGAGCTTGGCGAAGCGACTGATAGTTGGTGAGCGCATCTGGCAATTCTGCACCCGACAATGCTTCGCTCAACACAAAAGCATCTTCCAACGCCAGATTTGCCCCCTGCGCCAAAAATGGCAGGGTCGGATGCGCTGCGTCGCCCACCAAAACTTGCGCGCCCGCATGCCAGCGATCCGCAACTCGATGTCGGAACAATCCCCAAAGAAAACAGCTTTCAATGTCATGCAACCATGCTTGAACTCTTGGAGAAAATCCCGTGAACGCTGCCCGCAAGTTGGCCGGATGATCTTCGTGGCTCCAGCCTTCCTCCGCCCAGGCACTACGTTCTTCAACGGCAACGATATTGCGCAAGTTTCCCGCCAAAGGATAGGATACCAAATGCCGACCCGGCCCCATATGCACTTCGACAACAGGAGCCCCGGTTCCCGGAATTACAGTCCGCCAGGCGACCTGTCCTGTGAAGAATGGCTTTGAGGCTTCGTCGACTTTTGCACGCAACCGCGAGTGCAACCCGTCGGCACCGATCAAAAGATCATCGCCGGGCATCGCCGAACCATCCAGGGGCGGCTCAACCGTTACACCGGTCTCAAGAGCCGCCCGTAGACTTGTGGCGCGCGCGGCCAGAAGTTCGATCAGGCGCGCACGGTGCACAAAACGCCAATCCAGGTCAGGCGCATGTCGCGCCAAGTCCAATGTCAGAACCGGCTTGCCGGTTGGTCCATCGATAAGGCGAACAGCAGTTGCACGAACCGAAACATCATCTAGATCCTGATCAACTTCCAACGCGCGCAAAACAGCCATGCCGTTCGGGCTGATCTGAATACCGGCACCAACTTCGGAAATCTCACTTGCCTGCTCGCAGACGCGCACCTGATGCCCCTTTCGGCGCAGGGCAATCGCCGCCGCCAAACCGCCAATGCCCGCGCCTGCAATTGTGATCTTCATAACGGTCCTCGCACCAAAACCTTTGGCTCATACAACAATTGGCGGGCAACCCGCCGTACCAGTTACGACGTCATCGGCAGTCTGCTTTCGGCCATTTCTACCCACCAGGAACATCCAGCCGGAATCGTCTGATCATTAAAATCATAGTCGGGGCTGTGAACGCTTGCGGTGTCGCCATTGCCAACCAGAATATAGGCACCCGGACAGGCGTTCAGCATGAAAGAAAAGTCCTCGCCGCCCATTGTAATATCGGCAACCGCACAATCGCCCGACACCTTGCGTGCCGCCGCCTGAGCATGTTCGGTCTCAATGTCGTGGTTTATCATCACCGGATAGTTGCGCAGATAATCAATCTCGGCATTCACTCCGAACGCCGTCGCCGTATGGGTAACAATCTCTTTCAATCGCTGCTCGGCCATGTCCTGCACGGCACCGTCCAGCGTTCGCACGGTTCCTTTGATATGAACACGTTCTGGAATGACGTTGAACGCTTTCGACGATGTTTCAATCGACGTGATCGAAACGACAACATTATCCTGAGGATTCGCATTACGGCTGGCAATGGTCTGCAATGCCAAAACGATCTGGCTGGCCACAATGATAGGATCCACAGTTTCATGTGGCTTGGCGGCATGACCACCCTGCCCGGTCAACGTTATGGTAACAATATCCGTCGCCGCAAAAAACGCACCCGGACGGATGGAAAAGGCACCAACTGGCGTGCCTGGCCAATTGTGCATGCCATAGACTTCACTGATCCCAAAACGATCAATAAGCCCTTCATCAACCATCTCGCGACCTCCGCCGCCGCCCTCTTCAGCGGGCTGAAAAATCACCGCAACTGTGCCGTCAAAATTTCGCGTCTCAGACAGATATTTTGCGGCACCCAACAGCATTGCCGTGTGCCCGTCATGTCCGCAGGCGTGCATGGCTCCTGGGGTTTCGCTGGCGTATTCCACTCCGGTCTCTTCGTGGATTGGAAGGGCATCCATGTCGGCGCGCAGCCCGACAACTTTGCCTGAGTCGGAGGTCCGCCCCTTGATCAACCCGACGACGCCAGTGCGCCCAATGCCGGTCACAACTTCATCGCACCCAAATGCCTTCAGCTTTTCGGCAACAACACCAGCAGTCCGATGAACTTCAAAAAGTATCTCCGGATGGCGATGCAGATCGTGCCGCCACTCGGTGATTTCGGAATGCAATTCGGCAAATCGATTGCGAATGGCCATGGGCAGCTGCCTCCATTTTTCAGGTATCGCACAAACTTCTTTTGCTCGGAGATACTCTGGAGGGGCCTGCGCAGCAAGCCGGGGCAAAGCCCCGGGGAAAATGCGCCGCACATATGCGCGGCGCACTATTGGAGATCAGCTGCGGGCGTTGCCCACAAACTTCCAGACAGCAGGCACAAGAAGCGCAGCCAGTGCCAATTTCAGCACGTCACCCGCGATGAACGGTGTCAGACCCCATTCAAGGATCGGCTTGTCCCAACCGTAAAGCTGACCCAGCCACAACAGGCCTGGAACATAGATGATTACATTGCCGATCAGCAGCGCCAGCGCCATCCAACCCATCGTCCGGTCCCAACCGCGCGTCGCCAGATACCCTAGCGCCATTGCCGCCAAAGCATAGCCCACCAGATAACCACCGGTGCCGCCCATCATATAGACCAGACCGTTATTTTCGGCATCAGAACCGGCAAATACGTTAAACCCAAGCGCGCCAACGGCCAGATAGGCCAGAATGGTGCCAAGACCCAAACGCGGGCCGTAGGCCGCACCAATGGTCAGCACAGCAAACGTGCCCATGGTCATTGGAACCGGCCACACCGGAATGCGGATCTTCGCGGCAATGGCCAGAACTGCAACGCCAAGAATTACCAATGCAATCTGCTTGATGCGCAATTGCGAACCCGACTGCGGGCCAAAAATATCGCTTAAAACCGGTCGTGCGCTAAGTGCAGACATGGGGCTTTCCCTCGTTTTATGTAACGTTGTTGGTCGTTTCGCCGCGCTTATCCCACGTCAGCCGATTTTCGGCAAGCGATGGCAGCGCTTACATTCCTTACAGATTGTCGCGCCTGAATGTGCTGATCATCCGATAGGCCTTGCGTGGCCCCTCTACGTCCCAAGTTGACGTCCATTCAGGATACGCGCTGAAATCATAAGACACTTCGTACCGGTCTGGCGGACACAGACAGGTTGTTCCGGGCGTCGGCGTGCCAAGCGGAATCGAGTGGAATGGTCGCATATCTTCGAACGCCACTTCGACGCTGTTGCCCGCACTCGCCCATACATAGCGCCGCGTCGCCTTCATTGACGTCCCTCCACGTGCTGGCGTCAAAACCCCATCTTCATCCTGAACCATCCGCGGCCCCGACCGTTTGAAGCTGGATTGCCCCGAAAACACATCCTCGCGCCCATCCTGATGGCGGATGACTCGTTCCAACACCCAACGCCCCTCTAGTGCGGCCAATGACGGCAACCCGCTCATTCCGTGCCCCGATAGGTCGCGACATAAGTATCCCCGTGCTCACCACGAAATCGCACGCCCGATCCATCAGCACTTACGTCTAACTCATAACAGTCCCAACCCTGCGACGGCGGCCACTGGCTGCAATACCGGTCGCCGCGCACTTCCCAGTTTCCCCAGGAATTCTCGCCCGCGTTGTAAAGCGTCCTCCCAGAGACGCGAAAATCCTGCCAAGCATCGTCGTAATCTACCACGCGCCCTTCCAAAGCGGCACGAATCCCGTCCCCGTCCTGCACCACCCAATCCTCGGCAAAAGCTGGCGAACCCATCAATATCAAGACTGCGAAAATCTGGCGCACGCGGCACTCCTTGTCCCTCACCGCCTGCCAGTCTAAACGCTGGGCGCGTGGAAGCGAAAGGCCCGAAAATGATCCCCAGATACGCCCGCCCGGAAATGACCGCTATTTGGTCGCCCGAAACGAAATTCCGCATTTGGTATGAAATCGAGGCCCACGCCTGCGACGCCATGGCTGATCTGGGCGTGATCCCCCGCGAAAACGCCGATGCCGTCTGGAAAGCCAAAGATGTCGAATTCGACGTCGCCCGCATTGACGAGATTGAAGCCGTCACGAAACACGACGTCATCGCCTTTCTGACCCATCTGGCCGAGATCATCGGCAACGACGAGGCCCGTTTCGTCCATCAAGGCATGACGTCGTCAGACGTTCTCGACACCACACTGAACGTCCAGATGGTCCGCGCCGCTGATATCCTTCTGGCCGATATGGACAAGCTGCTCGACGCTCTGAAACGCCGCGCGCACGAACATAAAACGGACGTCCGCATTGGCCGCAGCCACGGCATCCACGCCGAACCCGTCACCATGGGCCTCACTTTCGCGCGCTTTTACGCCGAGATGGACCGCAATAAGAACCGTCTGCAAAAAGCACGGTTTGAAATTGCCACTGGCGCAATTTCCGGTGCTGTTGGCACCTTCGCCAACATCGACCCGGCAGTAGAAGAATACGTCTGCGAAAAACTCGGCCTGCGCCCCGAGCCAATTTCTACCCAAGTCATCCCCCGCGACCGCCACGCAATGTTCTTTGCAACCTTGGGCGTCATTGCCAGCTCGATCGAAAACGTCGCCACTGAAATCCGCCATATGCAGCGCACCGAGGTGTTGGAGGCCGAGGAGTTCTTCTCGAAGGGCCAAAAAGGCTCCTCCGCCATGCCGCACAAGCGCAACCCGGTCCTGACCGAGAACCTGACCGGCCTCGCCCGCCTCGTCCGCATGACCGTGGTGCCCGCAATGGAAAACGTCACGCTTTGGCACGAACGCGATATTTCGCACTCTTCCGTTGAACGTGGCATCGGCCCCGATGCCACCGTCACCCTTGATTTCGCGCTGAACCGCCTGACCGGCGTCATCGAGAAACTCGTCGTCTATCCTGACAACATGATGAACAATCTCAATAAGTTCCGGGGCCTAGTTCATTCGCAACGTGTTCTCCTCGCCCTGACCCAAAAGGGCGTCAGCCGCGAAGACAGCTATCGTCTGGTGCAGCGCAATGCGATGAAGGTCTGGGAAGAAGGCGCCGACTTCATGACAGAACTTAAGGGCGACCCGGACGTTACCGCCGCAATGTCCGTAGCTGAAATCGAAGAAAAATTTGACCTCGGCTATCACACCAAACACGTCGACACCATTTTCAAGCGCGTGTTTGGCGAAGCCTGACACTCCGCAACGTGATTTTGACCTAAGGCCAACTCGTGCTACCTTCTGAATACGAGCAAGAAGGAGAGACCGATGAAGACCAAGTTGCTTCTGGCCACTCTGGCCCTGGCAATGTCGCCAACCCTCGCCATGGCGATGGGCTGCGGCTTTGGCCACGCAAAGGACGAACAGATTGTGATGTCCTGCGCCGTTGGGTCTGTTTATGACGCCGAGGCGCATCGCTGCGTCCCGACAACCGGCTAACACCATTCCCTCGTTAATAGTTTTGGGCGGTTCCCTAAGGGCCGCCCTTTTTCCTTTGGCGGCGTCCTTTTTCCTGACAACCGCCGCGCATGCCGTCGGGACCGAACAAGGCTCTGATGAGCCGCCCAAGCCCACCGAAACTACTCAGGACTGCGCCCATGGCACAATATGGGACGACAAGATTGAAGCCTGCGTGGCCCCCGAAGATTCGACCAACGATCAAGCCAGCCTCTATCTGAACGCGCGCGAACTTGCATGGGCGGGCCGTCTTGATGATGCTTCCCGCGTGCTGAACGTCATGCAGCCTTCCCATAAGGTTCTGACATATCAAGGCTTTGTGGTCCGCGCCGAAGCCAATTGGTCAAAAGCTGAAAGCCTTTACCAAGCCGCCCTCACCGCCAATCCAAACAACCTTCTGGCGCGTTCCTATTACGGTCAGGGCCTCGCTGAAAATGGCGATATTTCAGGTGCCCAAAACCAACTTAGCGAAATCCGCCAACGCGGTGGCCGCATCAGTTGGCCCGAAACCGCCCTGCGCCTGACGATTGAAACCAATTCAACCGCATATTAATTGCCCACAGTAGCCAAGTCTTAACCTCCCGCACGCTATCCCTTTGGCAATGGAGGCGTGAGGATGTCACTCGATTTGGCGCTGCCGGATATTCCGGCACTTGGGGCTGCTTTGCCGGTCGTGAATCTAAGCGGGCGTGAAAAGGCGGCAATTGTCGTCCGCCTTCTGCTGCAATCCGGCACGGTGCCCGCGCTCTCGGAATTGCCTGAAAGCCTGCAAACTGAACTGGCAGTGCAATTGGCCCGTATGACGCCCGTAAATCAGGATACAGTTCGCGCCGTCGCCTCAGAATTTTCGGAACAAATTGAACGCATTGGCCTCTCTTTCCCGACCGGGATTGATGGCGCGCTTGATCTGTTGGATGGCGTGATCAGCGCCAGCGCCTCCAGCCGCGTGCGCCGCATGTCCAGCGGCGATTTCAACGGCGACCCCTGGGAAACGCTGGACGCCGTCGAAAACGAACGCCTCGCCCCCATTCTGGAAAATGAGTCTCTGGAAGTCGCCGCCCTAGTCCTGTCGAAGCTGAAGGTCTCGAAAGCTGCCGATCTTCTCAGCCATCTGCCCGGCGAACTGGCCCGCCGAATTACCTACGCCGTGTCACTGACCGGGTCCGTTGCGCCCGAAGTCGTGCGTCGCATCGGCGTCAGCCTTGCAGAACAACTCGACACCCGCCCAGCCCGCGCATTCTCTGATGGACCGGTCACCCGTGTTGGTGCGATCCTGAACTATTCCCCGGCCTCAGTGCGCGACGATGTACTGACCGGCCTCGACAACGAAGATGCCGAGTTTGCAGAACAGGTGCGCAAAGCCATTTTCACCTTTGCCAACATCCCAGAGCGCGTTTCGCCGCGCGATGTGGCCCGCATCCATCGCGACCTCGAACAAGCAGACTTGATCACAGTTATCGCGGCCACCGAAGGCGACGATGCCAAAACAGTCGAATTCTTGCTTGAGCATATTTCTCAACGTATGGCCGAAAATCTGCGATCCGAAGGTTCCGAAAAAAAGGGCACAACTGTCAAAGATTGCGAAGAGTCCATGCGCCGTATCGTCAACGCAGTTCACAAACTCGAAGGCGAAGGCGAAATTTTCCTGACCGCAAACGATGCATAAGCCAAACACTCTCTGAACGCCTTGTGCCCCAGGGCCCGGACTTCTATCTAGGACACCATGAAACTGCCGTCCGGTTCTTATGGCTTCCGATAAAATCACACTTGCCAACCGCGTTCAAAATCTCGCTGCTTTAATGGTATTGCGCGGCGCGTTGTTGATACCCTATCGCGCCCGCGTGCCATTTGTTGGTTGGGTTATGAGCGCGCTTGTGGCTCCACTGTCTGGTTGGCGCAAACGTATCCGTGACAACCTGGCTCTTGCTTTGCCTGATCTGCAACCGTCTGAAGTAGAACGCATCGTTCGCGCAGTCCCTGACAACGCCGGTCGCACGTTGATCGAAATTTACTCTGGCGAAGCTTTTGTTTCGCAAGCCATGAACACTCCACAAAGCGGCCCGGGACTGGAAGCATTGCATTCAGCGCGAAAGGCTAACAAACCTGTTATCCTTTTGACCGCACACTTTGGTAATTATGATGCCATACGCGGGGCGTTGGTGCGTCAAGGCTTTCCCATGGCAGCACTTTACAAACCAATGCGAAACACCGGCTTCAACAAACACTACGTTGAGGCGATCTCTGCCATCGCCGAACCGGTATTTCCGACAAACAAAAAAGGGCTTTTTGCGTTAGCAAAACATTTGCGCGATGGCGGCATCATCGGCATTGTCGGCGACGTTGCAAAGCTCGGCGCGCCCGTTCAATCTTTTTTTGATCAACCGTCTCACACGCCGCAAACGGCTGCTGAATGGGCGCTGAAATTCAATGCCGCCCTCATTCCGGTATATGGACGACGCAAATCAGATGGCCTCAGTTTTGAAATATTCTTTGACGAGCCAATTCCGGCTTCGTCGCCGGAGGAAATGATGCAGACCTATAATGACAGCGTCGAAGCCATTGCCCGAAAATACCCCGATCAATGGTTCTGGGTCCATCGCCGTTGGAAGCTACACGACCATAGAGTGTTAGACAGCCAAAAAGACTGAAAACTCGATTTACTTGAGCTGCGCCGCACCAAGCATCGGACCGTAATTCGGCTGTTGGACCAAAACTGCAATCGGAGTGGTTGCAGGCACCTGAATAGATGCACGATACGTTCCGCGCCCGTTCCATTCTCCGATCTCAATCATCTGCCCGACAACGTTGTGATAGGTCAGCGTGCGTCCACGGTTTTCGCCACGGCGTATATCTACCGTTTCCTTTTCTCGGAATGTCGCAAGTTGAACCAATGCGCCTCCTGATGGCATACCGCTCTCTGCAGAAATTCGAACGGTAACGCGATTGCCGTTGCGCTCAAGCCTCACATCGGCGGCGTATGGCGTTTTCCAATGGTCTTCTAACAGCTCAAAAACCTTCATGGGCCGCGAACCCACTACATGATCGCGCCCACCAATGACCATTTGCGGCGTATAGATCGTACGTTTCCCGGCGGCATGTGAATAGCCGCGCTGGCGCACTGTATGAGCTGGATCGGCGAATTCATCTTTCCAACCAATATAGTCCCAATAATCGACATGCAGGGCCAATGCGATTACGTCATCGCGCTGCGCAATTTCGCCCAGCAATTTGTCAGCCGGCGGACAGGACGAACATCCTTGAGACGTATACAGCTCAACAACAACCGGGCTCTCAGCCACAGCCAATTCGGAAAAGCCAGCCCAAACCGCCGTTATGATTGCACTCATTCGCACCATATCTGTCATCCCAAACTTACGCCCACTCCGCAATTGTGAGTAACTCAGACCAACGCGCGATACCAATCAAGGTTTTGCGAGAGTGCGTTACAGAATCTTCACGACGCAAATTGTACACCATGGTATACAAAATCGACGCACCCCCCTTGCGCCACCCCCATTCATGGGAGTATTCCCGCGTCAAAACCAGCCGCATTTCTGCGAAAAACCCGGAGATTGCCCTATGCCCATTACCGTCGGCCACGATTCTTCCAACACCCGCAAAACTCTGTCTGTCGGCGCACAGTCCGTCGACTATTACTCTATCCCGGCCGCAGAAGCCGCAGGTCTCGGCTCATTCGCCCGCCTGCCCGCCGCCCTGAAGGTCGTGCTGGAAAACATGCTGCGGTTCGAAGATGCCAAGACGGTTTCGGTTGACGACATCCGGGCCTTTTCGGAATGGGCCGACAAAGGCGGCAAAAACCCACGCGAGATTGCTTATCGCCCTGCCCGCGTCCTGATGCAGGATTTCACCGGCGTGCCTGCCGTGGTCGATCTGGCCGCCATGCGCGACGGTATCGTGGCCCTTGGTGGCGACGCCGAAAAGATTAACCCGCTGAACCCCGTTGATCTGGTTATCGACCACTCGGTCATGATCGACGAGTTCGGCAATCCCCGCGCCTTCCAGATGAACGTGGATCGCGAATATGAACGCAACCTTGAACGCTACACCTTCCTGAAATGGGGCCAGTCGGCATTCAACAACTTCCGCGTCGTGCCACCGGGCACCGGCATCTGCCACCAGGTCAACCTGGAATACCTGTCTCAAGCCGTTTGGACCGACAAGGATCAGAATGGCAGCGAAGTTGCCTATCCCGACACCCTCGTTGGCACCGACAGCCACACCACAATGGTTAACGGCCTCGCTGTTCTGGGTTGGGGCGTTGGCGGGATCGAGGCCGAGGCCGCCATGCTCGGCCAGCCGATTTCCATGCTGATCCCCGAGGTTATCGGCTTTGAACTGACCGGTGCCATGGTCGAAGGCACCACAGGCACTGACCTCGTGTTGAAAGTCGTCGAAATGCTGCGCGCCAAAGGCGTTGTGGGCAAATTCGTCGAGTTTTACGGCAAAGGCCTCGACACGCTGCCACTGGCCGACCGCGCCACTATCGCAAACATGGCCCCGGAATACGGCGCGACCTGCGGTTTTTTCCCAGTCGATGGCGAAACGCTCCGCTACATGCGCACCACGGGCCGTTCAGAAGACCGCATCGCACTGGTCGAAGCCTACGCCAAGGAAAATGGCTTCTGGCGCGGCGATGATTATGCACCGGTCTACACCGACACTCTGACCCTCGACATGGGCACCATCGTCCCCGCCATCTCCGGCCCAAAGCGCCCACAGGACTACGTTGCCCTGAACGCCTCGAAATCGGCCTTCACCAACGAGATGGAGAACACCTTCAAACGCCCCATGGGCAAAGAAGTGGCCGTCGATGGCGAAGACTACACGATGAATTCGGGCAAGGTCGTGATCGCCTCGATCACGTCGTGCACCAACACATCAAACCCCTATGTGATGATCGGCGCGGGCCTCGTCGCCCGCAAAGCACGCGCCCTTGGTCTTGATCGCCAGCCTTGGGTTAAAACATCTCTGGCCCCCGGCAGCCAGGTCGTCTCGGCCTACCTAGAAGCCGCCAACCTGCAAGAAGACCTCGACGCCATCGGCTTCAATCTGGTCGGCTATGGCTGCACGACCTGTATTGGTAACTCTGGCCCGATCCAGCCCGAGCTTTCCAAAGCCATCGCCGACGGCGATCTGGTGGCCACTTCGGTCCTGTCCGGCAACCGCAACTTCGAAGGCCGGATCAGCCCGGATGTGCGCGCCAACTATTTGGCCTCACCACCGCTGGTCGTCGCCTACGCGCTGGCTGGCACCATGGACATCGATCTTACAACGGAACCGCTGGGTCAAGACCAGAACGGCAACGACGTCTACCTGAAAGACATCTGGCCAACTCAGGCCGAGATCGCGGAACTGGTTGAAGCCACCGTTACCCGCGAAGCTTTCACCTCGAAATATGCCGAAGTCTTCACCGGCGACGAGAAATGGCAATCGGTCGAAACCACCGACAGTCAGACCTACGACTGGCCCGCAACGTCGACCTATGTCCAAAACCCACCCTACTTCCAGGGCATGAGCAAAGACCCCGGCGTTATCTCCAATGTCGAAAACGCACGGGTACTGGCCATCCTTGGCGACATGATCACCACCGACCACATCTCACCGGCCGGTTCGTTCAAGGAAAGCACACCGGCAGGCCGCTATCTGACTGACCGTCAGGTCGCCCCGCGCGAGTTCAACTCCTACGGATCGCGCCGCGGCAACCACCAGATCATGATGCGCGGCACCTTCGCCAACATCCGCATCAAGAACGAGATGCTGGACGGTGTTGAAGGTGGTTATACCCTTGGTCCCGACGGCGAACAGGCGGCAATCTACGACGCCGCCATGGCCTACCAGGAACAGGGCACACCGCTGGTGATCTTCGGCGGCGAACAATACGGCGCCGGTTCAAGCCGTGATTGGGCCGCCAAAGGCACCGCGCTTTTGGGGGTCAAAGCAGTGATCGCCGAAAACTTCGAACGTATCCACCGCTCGAACCTGGTCGGCATGGGCGTAATCCCGTTCGAATTCACAAATGGCGACAGCCGCAAATCTCTGGGCCTGAAAGGCGACGAAATCGTCTCTATCACCGATCTTGAGGGCGACCTGAAACCACTGTCGAACGTGCCCTGCACGATCACCTTTGCTGACGGATCAACCAAAGACATCGAGATCAAGTGCCGGATCGATACCGCCATCGAAAAAGAATACATCGAACACGGCGGCGTTCTGCACTACGTCCTGCGCGATCTGGCCGCGTCCTAAAGCGACCTATATTCAAGACAAAGGCCGGGCTTCGCTCCCGGCCTTTTTTTGGGCAATGCGCCATTGTTCACCGCATTGATATGACTTTGGAAACAATGCATTAAACCTTTGACCAGCAACCCCGCCTGACCTACGGTCAAACTGAAGAAACAGGGGGACTACCATGAGAATTTTCACCACTTTGGTGCTTGCCGCGACGGTGATGACAGCATCGGCATTTTCCGCGACTGCGGATGAAGGTGCGAATGTAACAGTAAATCAAGAGCCAAATAATTCTGACTGGGACCTAGTTGTGAGAGTAAGAGTCGAGTCAGAGACCTCCAAACCCAGAAACATCCTTCGCGGTTCGCAGCAGGCAAGAGGTACGATAGACGAAAATGCCAGTGTCGTGCGCTTCCGGCTCGAACTAAAAGATTGAGAATAAGTTTAGCTCGACCAGCACTTGCGGTGATACCGGAGGCTACAAATCGCCCGCCCTGATCGGTGGGCGTAGTTGTGTCTAAGGACTGCATCAAGACTCTTTGAAAGTACCTAATCAAATAGAAGCCCCGCAGGTTAATTCCAGCAGGGCTTTTTCTTTGAGCATGGCGGAATTGACGTTAACTTGGCCAACAAGGGGTACGCCTATGAAGTCCAACAGAAACCGAACCTACCTGATGA
Source organism: Boseongicola sp. (assembly GCA_014075275.1). NCBI lineage: Bacteria > Pseudomonadati > Pseudomonadota > Alphaproteobacteria > Rhodobacterales > Paracoccaceae > Boseongicola > Boseongicola sp. The sequence goes on along the minus strand of CP046179.1, from coordinate 787,732 downwards.
TCATCGCGCTGCTGATGCTCTCCGGCGCCCTTATCCTCGTCGCTTACAACACCGCCACCCCCGGCTTCTGCCCGACCTACCCCGTCCTGAACCAACCCGCCTGCGTCATTGTATCGATCTACTTCGCTGGGATGCTCGGGGCGCTTTCCATGACCGGAGCAGTGAGTGTCTGGCTTTTCTACGCTTGCACCACGCTTGCGCTTTTTACCGGTTTGGGTTTCAGCGCGTTTGAGCTTACGACCGACGGCCACCAATGCCCGCAACTCTGGGGCATTCCGGTTCCTCTGTGTTTTACGGTCCCTCCAATGATGCTCCTGGCTCTTTTTTTGGGAAACGATGGTCGCAAAGAGTCGCTACCAGACTGAGCCTCAATCTGCGATTCTCAGCCCTGAGCATGCTTAACGGCTAAGTAGAACTGTGCCATTCGCTGTTTCCACACAGACATTTTTGCCCCCAAATTCCCAGAATTGTTTCCAATTCCAACGTTACCAACCGCGAAACCCATTGTTTCCTCGCCCGACAAGTCGCCAACGTCCATAGATAACGCGTGTAAGTTCTGGGGGTTGTAATGAGTATAGATCAAATCACCGATACGATTCGGGCTGTGGCCCGATCTCTGCCAACGCGTCTGCCACCACTTGAAGGCGGCGCGCTAATTTTGCTGTATGGGATTTGGCTATTCGGCTGAGGCTTCGGCCAAAGCAGGACGAATACGCTTTTCCATAATGTCAGCAGTTATCGGCCCGGCAAAGCGCAGGACAACCCTGCCTTTGCCGTCGATGACGAATGTCTCGGGTACACCGTAGACACCCCATTCAATGGCCATTCGCCCACGCGGATCGGCTCCAACCCCTTCATAAGGGTTTCCCAATTCCGTCAGGAAAGACTTCGCCTTACCGACATCATCCTTGTAGTTGACCCCATAGACCGGCAAGCCCTCATCGGCCATGGTCATCAACTGCGGATGCTCAACCCGACACGGCGCGCACCAGCTTGCCCAGTAGTTCACTATTTTCGCCCCTGGCGCATCCAGCAATTCGCGTGCAAACGGCGTCAGCCCAGCCATCGGATCAAGGTCAATCACAGGTGCCGGGGACCCGATCAGGGTCGAGGGCAAAGCATCCGGGCTGGACCGGAACATGCCTCCCAGAAACAAACCTGCCAGCGCCACAAAGAACAGGGGCGGCAAAATAGCCAATGGCGGCAACTTAGCCATCGCTCCAATGCTCCTCGGCCTCTTTCAGCGCCTCTCGGACCCGACGGGACTGGGCGACACTCAGCCAGACAATGGCAATCAAAAGGCCCAACGACACACCATAGGCCAACCCGACTTCAACTGCATATCTTCCAAGGTCAGGCATCACGCAGCCCTCTGTCTCAGGGTGATTGCGTGAATGCGGCGTTTGCGGATTTCAGTTCTAGTCCGCATCAGCACCAACGCCACGAACAAAAGAATGAAAGCGGCGATGCAGACCAGCAAAGGCAACCAAAAAACGTCAGAAATATTCTCTTCTTTATCTAGCGAAAGACTTGCACCCTGATGCAGTCCCTGGTTCCAGAAATTCACCGCATAGCGTGACAAAAATGCGAAGACCGAACCTACCAGACTCAAGATACTTGTCAGATCAGCCGCTGTATCCGGGTCCTCGATCGCCGCCCAAAGCGCAACATATCCAAGATAGAACAGGAACAAGATCAGAAACGACGTCAAACGGGGGTCCCAGGCCCAAAACGTGCCCCACATGGGCTGCCCCCAGATCGCACCAGTCAGCAATGCCATCAATGTCATGACGATACCCACCGGGGCTGCAGCTTTAGCTGCCAGCGCTGACACGTGATGCCGCCGGATCAGCCAGACCAGCGACGTCACCAGCATCATTACCCAGATATTGATCGCCATCATGGCCGAGGGCACATGCAGATAGATAATTTTCACTGTCGATCCCTGCCGGTAATCGTCCGGCGTGCCGAAAAATCCCCAGATCAGACCAACCGCAAGCAAAACGCCAGACACGGCAAAGGCCGGCCCAACCACCCGGTCGGTCACAGCCATGAAACGGCGAGGATTTGCATATTCCCAAAGCGACATGAAAGCTATCTATCCCCGCTCTCCAGGTCCCACAATACACGACCCCGTGGGCAGATCATCGCAGGTTGATCCGCAAAACGGCGGCCCCCGCAAATGGCAACAGCGCCACGCACCCCGCCGTAATCCCCGCCAGCAATGTCAGGGGCACATCTCCACCCAATCCCTCTGCCCCGCGACGCACAGTTTCAGCCCCGAAAATCAATGTCGGAATATAGAGCGGCAGAACCAAAAGCGACAAAAGCAATCCGCCGCGCTTCAACCCAACCGTCAGAGCCGCACCAAAGGCCCCGATCACTGACAACGCAGGGGTTCCAATCGCCAGTGACAAGACCAGCCAGACATAACCCTCGCCCGGAAGATTCAGGAAAATTGCGAACGCCGGTGCCGCCAGCGTCAGTGGCAATCCCGTCGTGATCCAATGCGCAAGCGCTTTCACCGCCACCAATGCCTCTAGCGGCAAAGGCGACGTGGCCAACAATTCCAACGACCCGTCTTCGAAATCGGTCGCGAATATCCGATCCAGCGACAACAGACAGGCAAGCAATGCCCCAAGCCACAATATTCCCGGCCCTATGGGACGCAATACGGCTTCAGACGGCCCAACCCCAAAAGGCACCAGAACCGTAACGATCAGGAAAAACACCAATGCCAACCCAAAGCCACCACCTGCTCGCACCGCCAAACGTAAATCCCTGACCAAAAGCGCCTTCATGTGAACGCCTCGTCAAAGGTCCCGCGCCGAGCTCCACGCGCTTTAAACGACGAGATATCAATTTCGCGCGCCGCAATGCCCAGGTCGATGTGGGTGGCGATCAATGCACAGCCACCCCCCGCCAAATGGCGCTCCAACACCGCTCCAAACAACGCGACCGCGTGTACATCCAGCGAAACCGTTGGTTCATCAAGCGCCCATACCGGCCGCCCTGTCACCAACAATCGCGCCAATCCCAACCGGCGCTTCTGCCCGGCCGACAATGCCTGTGCCGGACGCTCGGCTAAATCAACCAGGTCGAACCCTTCCAGCGCAGCCATCACACCAGACATTCCAAACATGCCCGCCCAGAACGTGAGGTTTTCAGCCACCGTCAACGTGCCTTTGATCCCATCGGCATGACCGGCATAAGCGATACTGTCCGGTGCAATTTCGATCACGCCGGTGTCAGCGGCCTGCAACCCCGCAATCGTGCGCAAAAGCGTCGTCTTGCCCGACCCGTTCGGTCCACGCAGAACGATGGCCTCGCCAGCACCAACCTGAAACTCCACGCCGTCCAGAACCGTCAACCCACCCCGGGCACAGCTCAAACCACTCACTTTCAGCACTGCATCAACCATCGACAAAGGCATGGCCCAAACCACCGATATTGTCCACGACCCAGTAGCGCCTAAAATTTAAGTAAAATTGTGCTTTCTTTTTGGGGAAAATACTCCCGCCGGAGGCATAAAAATTAGGCCTCTCAAACTGGCAATGCCGCCAGAGCAACGCGACGCCCCTCACCCAAAAGCACGTTATAGGTCCGGCAAGCCTGTGGCGTCGCCATGATTTCAACACCAATCCCTGCCGCTTCCACTGCCTCGCGAAAGACCGCCGGTATGTGGGCGATGTCCGCGCCGGTGCCAACCAAAACCACATCCAGCTCGCCAGCTGCCGCCACCAGCCCGGCGCTATCGTCAAACCCGCCCCAGGACACAGCACCAGAACCCATAATCAACACAGCCCCATCCTGCACTTCACCACCAAGACGGAAGAAACCGACCCCATAACCGTCTACCGGCACAGCGTCGGTATATGTCACTTCGTTGACGCGCATCACGACCTCCTCAATCCCAAAACGGAATGCCCATTATCGCCGAAGCCGCAATGATCACATAGGCCGTCGTTCGATAGTATTTCTCGACCTCCGGGCGGAACATCACGGCGCCAATCCAATTCCCGAACAAATACGGCACAATCATCAAGATGCCCGTCGCCACTGCCGCCAAGACAAGCAATCCCCCCAGCCACAACACACAGACCAGAATGATATCTGCAACAATCAGATAAAGCGTCAGATTGGCGCGCACCACTTTGGCCGGAAGGGTCGACGCCATGTATAACATGATCACAGGCGGACCCGGCAAACCCACCGCTCCGGCAAAAAGCCCACCCAAGGCGCCGGTGCCAAAGATCATCGCGCGGGTCAGTTCTCCGCGATAGCGCACACCCAAAATAAGCAAGGCCAATAGCCCCACAGCGACCAGCGAAACGCTTCACCTGAACACATCCGGATGCACCAGTGACAACAAATATATACCCACCGGAACCGCAAGCATTGCTCCGGCCCCCAAACGCAATACATCGCCGGGTTGCCCCTCTCGCAACGCGCGCCGCACGTGGATTAGCGGCGCTGTCAAATCGATGATCATCAACGCTGTCAGGGCTTCAAACGGCCCCAGAACCTGTGCCGCAAACGGCAGAAACACCATTGCAGTACCAAATCCGGTAAAGCCACGGACTATGCCTGCCAGCAGGGCTCCAACTCCGATCAGCCAAAGCCCTGACGTCGCCAGAGCTTCTGCCAATGGCTCAAGCATCTATATTCGCGAATTGAGTTCCAGCACCGCCGCCGCCAGGACCACCTGCATCCGGCTTGGACCAGTCGCGCTTGACGCCCAGGAACAGAACCGCGCTTTTAGCGACATAGACCGAGGAATATGTGCCAACAATCACACCCCAGGTGATCGCGAATACAAAGCCACGGATCACATCGCCACCCAGAATCAGCAACGCAATCAACGCCAACAGCGTCGTCACCGATGTCATCAATGTCCGCGACAAAGTCTCGTTCACAGACTTGTTCATGACGTCCTGCAACGGCATCTTCTTGAACTTGCGCAAGTTCTCTCTCAGCCGGTCAAAGATCACCACCGTGTCGTTGATCGAATAGCCGACAATGGTCAAAAGTGCGGCAATCGTCGCCAAATCAAATCGGATCTGCAAAAGACTGAACACGCCGATGGTTAAAATGACGTCGTGGAACAAAGCCGCCACGGCCCCAACAGAAAACTGCCACTCAAACCGCAACCAGATGTAAATCAGGATCGCCGCCAGTGCCGCCAGAACCGCAATCACTGCCGTCTGGATCAGTTCGCCGGACACTTTTGGCCCCACGGATTCCACCGAAGCAAAGGTGATGCTCGGATCCACCGCCTGCAAAACCACCAGAATTTCATCGATGACGACACTGGTCACACTTTCCTGACCATCCTGCGCCTGAATACGGATCATGGAGACATGCTGGTTTTCGTCAAATGTCGGGTCGAAAACCTCGGAAATCGACACATCCCCAAGGTTCAGGCTTTCAACCGCATCACGATATGCACCCACATCCACCGCCTGAGCCGCATCCGTCCGAACAGTCGTGCCGCCCCGGAAATCGATGCCGAAATTCAGGCCGACGAATATCCACAACAGGATCGAAGCGATCATTGCGACGATCGAAAATCCCATGGTGATCTTCACATGGCGGAAGAAGTCGATGTTTGTTTCGCTTGGAACAAGTTTCAATCTCATGACATCAAACCTCGATTGTCTTCGGGCGTTTGCGTTCAAACCACATGACAATCAACAGCCGCGTCACAAAGATGGTGCAGAAGACCGAGGTCATGATTCCGATCCCCAGCGTCACCGCGAACCCCTTAACCGGCCCCGATCCCAGGGCAAACAGGATCGTCGCAGTGATAAACGTGGTGATATTGGCATCGATGATCGCACTCAAAGCCCGCTCATAACCCAATTCAATCGCCCGGCTCGGCCCCTTCGCCGACTTCAACTCCTCGCGTATCCGCTCGAAAACCAGCACATTGGCGTCCACCGCCATACCAATGGTCAGGACGATCCCCGCAATGCCCGGCAATGTCAGCGTCGCACCAATGGCCGACAGTATTCCGAACAGCAACGCAACGTTCAGCACCAGCGCGATATTGGCAAATATCCCGAATAATCCGTAACTCAGCGTCATGAATGCAAGCACCGCCGCGAAGGCTACCAAACAGGCGATGCGTCCAGCATCAATGCTGTCTTGACCCAACTCCGGCCCAATGGTTCGCTCTTCCAGAAACGTCATTTCTGCTGGCAGTGCACCTGCCCGCAACAATATCGACAACTGCGTCGAGCTCTCAACCGTAAAATTCCCGGTGATTTGCCCCGATCCACCCATAATCGGCTCGTTAATCCGCGGCGCCGTTATTACCTCGTCATCCAAAACGATGGCAAACAAGGCCCCGGTGTTCTCTGCAGTGAACTGCCCGAACACCCGCGCGCCCGAGGGATTAAACCGGAACGTTACAGAAGGCAGTCCGTTCTGATCAAACCCAGGCTGCGCATCCACCAGATCGTCGCCGGACAGCACGGCAGTTTCTTCCAGCAGATAAAACTGGCTCGAGTCGTCAAGATCCGGCAGCAGGATTTCACCCGGGGCAGCAACCGTCTGCGATCCAGCAAATGAAATCACCGGATGAAATGTCAACCGCGCCGTCGTTCCAATGAGATCTTTCAGCTCGCCGGCAGATCCAATGCCCGGCACCTGGATCAAAATCCGTTCGGCACCCTGTCGTTGAATGGTCGGTTCACGCGTGCCAACTTCATCCACACGGCGGCGAATGATCTCTAATGATTGCTGAAGCGTGCGGTTATCCGTAGCCAGCTTTTCGGCCTCGGATAGCGTGACGATCAACCGATTGCCCTGCCCGGCCACATCAATGTCAAAGGCGCCAATCCCGGTCAGACTGGCAACCGGCTGTGCCAAGGCACGCACTGCTGCCACTGCTGCGTCCAACCCGGCCGCGTTTGAAATCTGGATATGCAATTCACCTTCAGGCGCCGTGCGATCCCGTTCGACAAAGCCAATCTGATCACGCAACGGCACCAGCGCATCGCGCGCCAGAAACCAGTAACCATCCATCCGTTCAACATAGACGTCTTCCAGATGAACCTCGGCCAGCAAATGCGCACCACCGCGCAAATCAAGCCCCAGATTGACCAGCGAATTGGGCAAATAAGACGGCCACTCTGACGCCGCCACCAACCGTTCTGGCGTCTCGCCCAAAACTTCGATCTCGGCCAGCGCATCATTGTGATGCTCAACCCGCGTATAGAAACCATTCGGAAATGCGAAAAGGATCCCGGCAAGACAAACCGTCCAGATCAGGACGCGCTTCCAGGCTGCAATCTGAAGCATGAAAGCCCCTTAGTTTTTGTTGGCCGGCTCGGTCTTCGAACGTACCTGGGTCAGCGTATGCTTGACGACACGCACATTCACGCCTTGCGAAATCTCAACTTCGATTTCACCGTCGTCTTTAACTTTGGTCACTTTGCCCAACAAGCCACCGGCAGTCACAACTTGGTCACCACGGCGCACTCCGTCGACCATCGCCTGATGCTCTTTCAGTTTCTTTTGCTGCGGCCGGATCAGCAGGAAATACATGATACCGAAAATCAGCACCATCGGGATGACGAGCGAGGTGAAAACATCCCCGCCGCCAGCGGCCTGAGCATAAGCAGGCGTGACGAACATGGCTTTTAATCCTTGTTGTTATAAGGGCGCGTTGCCCCCTGTTTGACGTTGGCGCAGACCCTATCTGTGGGCGAATTGGTTGGCAAGCAAGGGAGCATGCTAAAAACACCACCTTTTGCGCTTGAATGATCCGCGCTCATGCCGCCAAATCACCCCATAATCGCGCCGCGCCATCCCGTCACCCCAAGACTAAAGCAGATCCCATGCAGCCACTGCGCATTGACAATAAGACCGCCCGCCAACTTTGGCTGCAATTGCAAGGGCTTGGGCAAACGCCAACCGGCCAGCCGGATGTCCTTCAGACCATCAAGAGTCTCGGCTTCGTGCAACTGGATTCCATCCAGGTCGTTGCCCGTGCGCACCACCACATCCTTTGGAGCCGCAACCAAAACTATCGCGAACCGATGCTCGACAAACTTATGGCCAAAGATCGGGCCATATTCGAACATTTCACACACGACGCATCTGTCATCCCCATGGAGTTTTTGCCCATGTGGCAAAGACAATTCAGCCGCATGAAAGCACTCTATGACCGTTCCGGTTGGTTCAAGGGCTTGCCGGACGAAGCAGCGCGCGAGGTCATCAAAGATCGCATTCGCACCGAGGGTGCCCTGTCCACCAAATCCTTCAACAGCACAATTGACGGCTCAAAGGAAATGTGGACGCGCCCGCCGCACAAGATGGCGCTGGATTACATGTGGTATGCGGGCGAGCTCGCCACCTGCCATCGCGTCAATTTCACCAAATTTTACGATCTGGCAGAGCGAATTTTCCCCGAAAACCTGCATAAAGCCAATATGCCCGAGGCCGATCAGATCGACTGGCTCTGCAATGCCGCGCTCAACCGCATGGGGTTCGCCGCGCCCGGCGACATCCAACGTTACTGGGACGCGGTCACATCCGACGAAGTCAAAGACTGGGTCAGCACCAATCAAAGCTCGCTTGTTCCCGTTCAAGTCCAATCCGCAGACGGCGAATGGGTTGATAGACTTGCAACCGCTGACATCGAAGAACGTTTGGCCGACCTTCAGCCCACAACATCTCGGCTGCGCATCCTCAATCCCTTCGATCCGGTCATACGCAATCGCAATCGCCTCAATCGGCTGTTCGGCTTTGAATATCGCGTCGAAATGTTCGTCCCCGCCGCAAAACGGGTTTGGGGCTACTATGTTTTCCCAATTCTCGAAGGCCGCCGGTTTGTCGGGCGCATCGAAATCAAAACCGACCGCAAGGCATCAACCCTGAACGTCATCAACTTTTGGCCCGAAGACCGCGTCAGATGGCCAGCATCACGCCATGAGAAACTCGCAGCTGAACTTGATCGTCTACGCCGTTTTGTTGGATTTGATAAAGTCCAGTGGAGCCCGTGATAACAGAAAGTTATACGGCGGTCTTAATGTCAAATAAACCGCCGCTTCCAAACAGGCTCCGGCCTACCAGGCCTTAGACCCCAACAACCGCTCACCAAGCTCTGTCAGCTCCGCCGGCTTTACATTTTGCTTTTCCCAATCCCGTGGATCACCCGGAAAATCAGGACGGTCCGGCGGCTCTATATCGTGCCAAAGCCGCACGCGCTCGTCCTTTTCAGCATGGTTACTTGGTTCAGCCGGATGCATCGAAATATATTGCGCCAAGCGCACTTTATTCTTAGAAATATTCGGTCGCACGCCATGGGCCAGAAGCGAATTGAAGATCATCAGATCGCCCGGGTTCAGCGAAATATTCTCGCGTTCGATCCCGTCCATGTCCGGCAAAAGCGGATTGCGGTCATCAGGCTGTGTCTTCACCCACTGGTCGAAATGCTCGAACAAGTAAGGCGCACACTGAAACCCACCGGTTTCATCGTCCTGAATATCCAGACTTAAGACGCCCTGAACCCCGATCGGTGGCGGATCAAGCGCAGTATTCACATCCCAATGAATAAACCCGTCCTTGGATGTCGCCCCCTTCTTGGGAACGTTCAAATTGGCGCGGTCGATGGTCACCCAAAGGTCAGTCCGATCCCAGATATCCACAAAGGCATCGTAAACACGCTGGGTCTGCCGGTTATCCCAAAGCGCCTGATGGTGATAAATCTCGACCATGCCCGCATTGTTCAACTCTGCACGTACATGAGCGCGCCGTTGGGGCGCATACCAGGTTGACGGATCGCTCGGATCCTTTTCGTCAAACTCCCACAACACATCTGCCAGAGCCTTTGCCTGCGCAGCCGGAACGGCATTGCGCACAATCACGAACCCTTTGGTGATCCAATGGGTCCAATCATCTTCTGACAGAACCCTAAGCGGCAGCTCTTTTTTGATGTCCTTAAGCTGCGTGGTCAGTTCTGCACTGACCGGATGGCTGATATCGTCGGCGTTTGGTTGCATATTCGTGTCCTCTCCCTTGCAGAAAGTTGACCCCTAATTCACCGGTTTGTCCAGAATCCTGTCGAACTGCATGATCAATTCGTCAGAACCGCAACCGCGCCCCGCTATCGCCATCAAAGAAGTAAAGATGGCTAGGGTCTAACGTGATGCCAGCTTCTTGCCCGTCCGATATTTCAAATTCCTTCGGCATCTTCACGACTAATGGCGTGCCTTCCAGCCGTAAGGTGACCAGCACCTGATCGCCCGTCATCTCGACCGTGTAGACATCCGCATCAAGCAATCCTTGGCCGGCCTCTACGATATCGCAGTCCTCTGGACGAAACCCCAGTGTCACTGATTTGGAATCCGGCGCACTGTCAACATTCGCGCTAACGCCCTTTGCTTCAAACGTTCCATTCGAAATGGCACCATTAACAAAGTTCATTGGCGGTGATCCCATGAAACCTGCAACGAACAAGTTCGCCGGATCCGAATACACCTCTTTCGGGGTTCCAAGCTGTTGTAAAATCCCGTCTTTCATGATCGCAACGCGATGCGCCAGGGTCATAGCCTCAATCTGGTCGTGGGTGACATAGATCGTCGTAATCCCCAGTTCACCCTGCATATGCTTAAGTTCTGCGCGCATATTCCCACGCAGTTTGGCGTCCAGATTGCTCAGCGGTTCATCCATCAAAAAGACCGATGGCCGCCGGATAATAGCCCGCGCCAAGGCTACCCTCTGCCTTTGACCACCAGATAATTGGCCGGGATAGCGCTCCAGCAACTCGCCCAGCTCCACCTGATCCGCCGCCGCACGAACCGCAGCCGCCATCTCGTCAACTGGCGTCTTGGCAACTTTCAGCGGAAACCCGATATTTTCGGCCACGGTTTTGTGCGGGTAAAGCGCGTAAGACTGAAACACCATCGCAATGTCACGATACTTAGGAAGCACATCGGTGACATCGTTGTCACCAATCAGCAGATCGCCTGACGATATGCTTTCCAGCCCGGCAATCATGCGCAGCGCCGTAGATTTCCCACAGCCCGACGGGCCCAGCAAAACCAGAAACTCGCCCGCTTCCACCTCTAACGAAAAGTCCTTCAACGCATGAAAGGATCCATAGAATTTGTTCATGTCACGAATGGTGATCGCCTTGGCGTCGCCTGTGATTTCAGCGGTCATAGTCGCTACCCTTTTACAGCCCCGACAAGGAGCCCTTTCGAGATATATTTTTGTAAGACAATGGCCAGAATGACGACCGGAATGATCATGACGATAATTGCGACCGACATGGACCACCACAAGATGCCACGTTCACCCGCATTCATTGCTGCCACCAAAAGCGGCATGGTCTGCGCCTTGGTTGTCGAAAGGAACAGCGCCAACAAGTATTCGTTCCAACTAAGGATCATCACCAACAACGTCGTCGCTGCCAATCCGGTGCGCGACAGTGGCAACACAATCTCGCGGAAAGTGCCAATCATCGTGGCCCCGTCCAACTGCGCACTTTCTTCCAGATCGCGTGGGATCGAGTTGAAGAAATCATACATCAGCCAAACCACAATCGGCATGTTGACCACGGCGTAAGTGATGATGATCGCTATGTGGGTGTCCAACAGGCGCACGGACTGGAACATCATGTAAATCGGAACAACCACAACAATCGGCGCCAGAATGCGCTGCGAGATGATCCAGAACAGAATATCACCGTTGTGCAGTCGGAATTGATACAGGTTCCCCACCGCCCGCGCCAGGAAAAAGAACAGCGCAATGGCAACCGCCATCGCCAACCGCCAGTCCATCTCGTAGACACCAATTGCTACACCGGTCATCGCCAGCAAAAACACGAAGAACAGGATCGTAATCAGGTTCGGGGCATAAACGACGCGACTTAAAGCATAGGCCGCCATCGATCCGATCAATACCGACAGCCCGGTGGCCGACAGCGAAATGACGATCGAATTGAAATAGGCCCTGAGCGTATCTTCATAGTCGATGACAAAAAGCTCTTTCCACGCATGCAAACTCGGCTGAAAATCTACCCATGGGATGAAGAAAGGCCCCTGATTAACGTCCGCGGCATCCTTGAAAGACGTGATCACCAGCCAATAGATCGGGAACAGCACGAAGGCCGACCAGATTAGCAGCATTGAATACAGCACGATCTTGGTCGCCGTCGATTTCTGCCCAATGGCCGGGGCCTCAAAGATGCTGCGTTTGCGGGTCAATGGTTGACTCATCTCTGTTTCCTAATCCGCGCAAGCACCACAAGGTTAAAGAAAGACACACAGATCACGACAGTGAGGAACAACAGGATATAGGCGATGGCCGAAGCTGAACCCAAATCCAGACTTCGCCATGCATAATAGGCTTGAAGCGATACAGACTCGGTCGCAATTCCGGGGCCGCCCGACGTCATGATGTTCGGCAAATCAACGATTTTGAATGCCTCAATAGCGCGGATCAGCATGACCGTTGCTGCAATGGGCAAGACGTGCGGCCAGGTAATTTCCTTGAAGCTCTGCCAGGGACCGGCCCCATCCAGCTCGGCGGCTTCTGTTAAGTCTCGCGAAACGCTTTCAAATGCCGCCAACATCATGATGAAGACAAAAGGTATCCACTGCCAACTATCGGCAATCACGATGAAAATTCGCGCTGCCCAAGGATCGGCTGCCCAGGCAAAGTTACCCAAGCCAATCCATTGCCAGACCTCGGAAAACGGGCCTTTGGTCGTGTCGGCCATCATGCGAAAAGTGTAGCCAACTCCAATGGGCGTGATCATCATCGGAACAAAGAAAATAACCCGAAACGCGGTCTTGCCTCGAATGCTCTGCGAACAAGCATAGGCCAGCGCAGTGCCAATCAGAAACTGAACACCACATCCAACCAAAACGTAAAACAGCGTGGTGCCAACCGTCCCAAACAGATTGCCGCTCAGCAAGGTGCCCGCGAACATCCACGTCAAAGCCAAGCCCATCGCAAGCGTGATCACGCGTCCGACAAATCCAAACCAGGTGAAGTGACTGCGTACATATTTGGTGATCCACCAAAACAAGGCCGCACTCGCCGACAGTCCGAATATCCAGCCCAAGATGGAAACCTGTGAGAACGTTCCAATCAGATGAAACTGTTCAGAACCGAAAAATTGCTTGTCGAAATTGCGCCATCCGACAAAGCGCACCTTGAAACCACCTGCCGAAAATCGAATGCGCGCAAACGCCATGATTAACGACGCAACAAGTGGGAAAATTGAGAAAATCAGAATCAACGTCACCGCAGGTGCCAGAAACAGCCGACCCATATGTCTGTCGAGCCATTCGTTCATCGTGGTCTCCGTGGTGCGTTGACTGAGAAAGACGTGAGGCAGGCGGACCATGCGATCCGCCTGCCTCTTGGGAGAGACTTAGTTCGTGATGCCCAGAGACAGCGAATAGATTGCTGCCTGGTCTTCGCGACCAAAGTCATCAGTAATTTCTTCCCAACCTTCTTCGATGTTGGCCAGAGCCTGCTCAACGGTGATTTCACCGGCAAGATAACGGGCCAACTCGCGGTCAAGTACCACACCGGTGTACTGCTGCGCACCCGGAATGCGGAAATCTGACGCCATGTTCGGATGGTTCAGGCTTTCCTTGATCGCACTCAGATAGTTCTCGGCGGATGCTTCACTGAAGCCTGCCTCGACCCATGCGGCCGTATCCTCAAGCTGCGAGTTCCGATACGGGTTGTAGCCGGTCCAGCCCATAGTCACGTCCACATTCGACTGTTCTGCCTGGTTCATGTAGCTCAGAAAGTCGTATGCCGCCTGCTTCTTCTGATCATCCAGCGTCGCCGAAACGGCACCGGTCCAACCACCAAAGGCCGCAAACGGAGCGAAGTTCACACCATCAACCGCATGTGGGCAAGAATTGGCATCACAGGCAACAAGTTCGCCTGAAGCAGTATCAAGCATTTCCATTGAACCCGGCATGATGATCGCGCCAACTTTGTCCTTGATCTGGCTGCCTTCTTCGATGGAAAGCGGGCCGATATCGCCCCAGTCGATGACCATGCCGCAACGTCCGGCAAGCGCCAAAGACCGCGTATCGCCAATGTCGTGGTTCAGAACATCGGGTGGGTTGAATGCGACCGAAGCATTGAAGACTTCAAACGCTTTCTTCCAGGCATCGTTGTTAATCTTGGGCTTCATCGTGGCAGGGTCAAAGTAAAGCCCCTCGCCGGTGCCTTTCGACTGAACCATGCTTGCCGCAACGGATTGGATAGCAAAGTAACTCTGCGCGTTCCGCTTCATGAACGTGCATGATCCGTAGTCCGGCTCGCCATCGCCATTCATGTCCTTGCCATGGATAGCTGCACCAACTTCAAGGTATTCTTCCCAAGTGCGTGGCGGCTCCAATCCATTCTCTTCGAAGACGTCCGTCCGATAATACATCATCTGGAAGTCGCCATCGATTGTGATGAAGTATGTCGAGCCTTCAACCTTCTGATTAAAGTCACGGAAGTAAGGCGCGATGTCCTGAAGATCGATCTTGTCGTCGGCAGCGATATAGGGATCAAGGTTTTCAACCAGACCACCGGCAACAAGCTCAACACCCCAACCCGAGGCAAAGACGCCAACATCAATCGAATTAGTGCCGGTCGCCCAGTCTGTCAGAAGTTTCTGGAAGATCTCGGCAAACGGCACTTCGGCCACGCGAACTTCAGCGCCAGTCATGGCTTTGAATTCTTCGCCGCGTTCGACCATGCGGCCAGCGATAACGGGGCCTGGACGTGTCAGGATATTGATGGTGACACCATCATAATGGTCATCCGCGGCAGCGGTCATCGGCGTCAAAGCCGTTGCCATCGCTAGCGCGGTCCCTCCTAATATCTTTCTTAACACTTTCTTCTCCTCCTTGTTGAATTCGTTATGTTTTTACAGACGCGATTAACCTCGCGCTTCTACATCACAGCTCCCATTTGCCAGGGAACAAACTCAGCACCACCAAATCCAAGCTCTTCGCTGCGCGTCTGCTCGCCACTGGCGATGCGCAGGATCAGCTCGAACAATTCTTCACCCTTCGCTTCAATTGAAACGCCGTCAGTCACGATGTCTCCGCAGTTCAGATCCATGTCATCCTTCATGCGGGCATACATTTCCGAATTGGTCGCCAGCTTGATGCAGGGTGACGGCTTGAACCCGGAAACCGAGCCTCGGCCCGTCGTGAAGACAATAATGTTGGACCCTGATGCCACCTGCCCGGTCACCGAACAGGGATCAAAGCCGGGGCTGTCCATAAAGACGAAGCCCTTCTTGTCGACGCGCGCGCCAAACTTGTAGACATCCCGCAAGGGTGCAGTGCCGCCCTTGGCGGTCGCGCCCAGGGATTTCTCCAAAATCGTCGTTAACCCACCGCGCTTGTTGCCGGGGCTTGGGTTGTTATCCATCTCGCCGTCGTTTTTAGCGGTGTAATCCTCCCACCACCGAATTCGCTCGATCAGCTTTTCACCGACCTCCACCGTTTCGGCCCGCCGCGTCAGCAAATGCTCCGCCCCATAAATCTCGGATGTTTCCGATAAAATGGTCGTGCCCCCATGGCGCACCAGCAAATCCGAGGCATAGCCCAGCGCAGGGTTGGCAGTGATCCCGGAATACCCATCCGAACCGCCACATTGCATGCCAACTGTTATTTCAGATGCTTGCGCGGGTGCCCGCACCGACAAATTGGCAATCTCCAAAACGCCACGCAGCTCGGCCAACCCACGTTCAATGGTGCGACGTGTGCCGCCTTCGTTCTGGATCGTCATATACCGAAGTTCACCGTCAGGGCGGATAGCACGTCCGCCAACCAGCTCTGAAAGTTGCATAACTTCGCAGCCAAGACCAATAAGCAAGACACCGGCAAAATTCGGATGCTGCACATAACCCGACAACGTCCGAAACAACGTTGCAAAGCCTTCATGGCGCAGCGACATGCCGCACCCGGTTCCATGCACAATCGGCACCACACCGTCGACATTGGGAAATTCGTCCAGCAACCCCGATTTTTCAGCAGCCTCAGCTATGAAGCGGGCCACAGACCCCGAGCAGTTCACGGTTGTCAGAATGCCAACATAGTTTCGCGTGCCCACCCGGCCATCAGCACGGTGATATCCCTGAAACTCCCGTTTTTCAGAAATCTTCGGCAAAGCAACAGCAGCACTGGCATGGGCATAATCCTGTTGATGATCTCCCATCCCCAGATTGTGCCCGTGAACGTGTTCGCCCGGCGCTATATCGGATTTTGCTTGCCCAATGATCTGGCCATATCGATAAACACTACTGCCCGCAGTGATCGCCTCAGCCGCCACTTTGTGGCCCCGTCCGATCTTCGACACCAATGGTGCCTCTACATCTGCAAATGTCTCACCAGCCACCAGATCGCGTAACGCTATGACAACGTTGTCGTTTGCATGAAGCCGAATGGTGCCCGAAGTGTTATTAACTGCGTCCAACGCGCCCCTCGCATGGCTGGAGTTCAGGTAATCGTCCTCAAACAAGTAACTTGACTGAAATTTTATGTCAACTAACATGTCAGTTAAACGGAAGCCAATATGAACGCACCAAACGCCGACGCCAGCAAACTCAAGGACATGCGCGCCTTCAGCGGTCTTTTGTCCGATCGTGTCTACGAGGTTTTGAAGTCTGCGATCCTATCGATGGACTTTGAACCTGGTGCGGTCCTGCGCAAGGGTGCGATATGCGACCAGCTTGGGGTGTCACGAACGCCCGTCTCTGATGCTATCGCCAAACTTGAATCCGAAGGTTTGGTCGAGGTCATTCCCCAATCCGCCACTCGCGTCTCGAAGATGTCGATGACCGAAATTCGCGAAGATGCTTTCTTGCGCGAAGCTCTCGAAGTCTCTGCCGTTGAATATGCCGCCGAAAACCGCTCGGAAGAACTTTTGGCACGCCTCGCCCGTAATTTGCGCATGCAAGTCTCGCAGGTTGAAAACAACGACTTCGAAGAATTTTTTAAAACCGATCAGGAATTTCACCGCCTGATTTTGGATTGCTGCAACGTCCTGCGTCTGCACACAACAATTCGGTTTGTCTCCAACCATATGGACCGCGCCCGCCTTCTGTTGCTTCCAGCACCGGGACGCACGTCTGACTCTGTCAAGGAACACCACGCCATCTTCGATGCAATCGAGGCCAAAAACCCCGACACAGCCCGGACCGCCATGCAAAACCACCTTCGCCAGCTTATCAAACGGCTTGAGCCACTGGAAAAAGAGCGCCCCGAAATCTTCGCACCGTAAACACTTACCCGCTTTCAAAACAGGTCGACCAACAATGAAACCAAGCGACAAAGTCCTTCTGAACAAGCGCACCAAAGTGCCGGTCCCTGTTACACGCATGGGATTTGGCGGCGCACCACTGGGCAACCTTTACCGCGTAATTTCCGAAGAAGATGCCCAGTCTGCATTGCAAGCTGCCTACGACGCTGGCATCCGCTATTTCGACACCGCCCCGCAATATGGCCTGGGGCTGTCCGAGGGACGGTTTGGTCAGGCCCTGAACCGCTTCGGCGACGAAGCCGTAAAGCTCTCTACCAAAGTCGGCCGCCTTCTCGTGGATTGCGACCCCGAAGACGTCACGCCCGAGGCATTCATAGGCGTGCCGCAAAAGCGGATAGTTTTCGACTATACCTACGACGGCGTCATGCGCTCTTTCGAGGCAAGTAAATCCCGCCTCAACTATGACCGCATCGACATTTTGTTGGTGCACGATGTCGATGTCTTCAGTCAGGGCAGCCAGGAAGCCAGCGATGCAAAAGTGCGCGAACTGTTCGATCAGGGCGGCTACCGCGCATTAAGCGAACTGCGCGATGCCGGCGAAGTCTCGGCCATTGGCGCAGGTGTCAACGAATGGCAGGTCTGTGAAAAACTCCTTGGTCTGGGCGATTTCGACGGATTCCTGCTCGCCGGTCGCTACACCCTCTTAAAACAAGAAGCTCTGAACTCTTTCCTGCCTCTGTGCATTGAACGCGACGTGGGCATCATCCTCGGCGGGCCTTACAATTCAGGCATCCTTGCGACTGGCCCAATTCCTGGCGCTAAATACAACTATGCCGATGCGCCGGAAGACATTCTTGAACGCACCCGCAAGATCCAAACCGTCTGTCAGGCTCATGACACCGAACTCATTACAGCCGCGTTGCAATTCGCCCTAGGGCATCCCGCGATAACAACCGTCATTCCCGGTGCGGTGAACGCAACCGAAGTGGCGGCCAACGTCGCCATAATGGAAACGCCTATCCCATCCGCGCTATGGTCCGATCTGAAGGGCGAAGGTCTAATTCGCTCTGACGCGCCCACGCCATAGGAGGTTCGCCATGCTACGCAATATTGACCCCATCCTGTCACCGGATCTGCTTCACGCACTCGCGGCCATGGGTCATGGCGACGAAATCGTGATTGCTGACGCCAACTATCCCGCAGAAAGCGCGCCGCCAATCTGCATTCGCGCCGATGGCTCGGACGCCAGCGCCATTCTAAGGGCAGTTCTCAGTATAATGCCGCTCGACAGCTTCGTTGATGACCCGGCGACCACAATGCAGGTTGTCGGTGATCCCGATGCAGTGCCGGACGCCGTCAAAGACTTTCAAAAGGTCATAGATGAAACTGCCGATAACCCGGCGCAGATCGTCAGCCTTGAACGCTTCCATTTTTATGATCGCGCCGCAACCGCCTTTGCTGTCGTCCAGACAGGCGAGCGTCGCCTTTACGGGAACATCATCTTGAAGAAAGGCGTGATCGAGTGACCCGGATCGACGCGCACCAGCATTTCTGGGCGCTCGAACGCGGCGACTATGGCTGGCTCACCCCCGAACTGAAGACAATCTATCGCGACTTTCTACCCAATGACCTTGCGCCTTTACTGGCGAACCACGGCATCAATGGCACCGTGTTGGTCCAGGCTGCCCCCACGGTTGCCGAAACCTGTTTTATGTTGTCCTTGGCCGATGAAACGCCTTTCATCAAAGGCGTTGTAGGCTGGGTCGATTTCGAAGACCCAGCTGCTCCCGAAACTATCGCCGATCTGGCCGCTGACGATGCCCTCGTCGGCTTGCGTCCCATGATCCAGGACATCGAAGATGTCGACTGGATGCTGCGCGACGATCTCGCCCCGGTCTTCCAGGCGCTCATCAATAACGACCTGACCTTCGACGCCCTCACCCTGCCCCCGCATCTTCCAAACCTCAAAACACTTCTCAGCCGTCACCCCGATATGCGAGTCGTCATCGACCACGCCTCCAAACCCTTCATTCGCGATCAGATCACTGAAGGCTGGGCCCAGGATATGACCGATCTGGCAGGGTCTACCTCTGCCTACTGCAAGGTTTCCGGCATGGTGACCGAAGCAGCCGAAAACTGGACCACCGAAGATCTGAAGCCATATGTCGACCACCTGCTAACTTGCTTCGGCCCCGACCGCCTGATCTGGGGCAGCGACTGGCCCGTTTGCACTTTGGCTGCAACTTATGATCAATGGGCCAAATCCACCACTTCCCTGCTGGAAGGGCTTTCGCCTGACGAAATTGCCGCCATAATGGGTGGAAACGCACGCGCTGCGTACAAGCTGCCCAACGACTAAAGGCCCACGAATACATGTCAGACCAGAAGATCATCGCCATCGGCGGGGAAAACCTTATTGACCGCGTTCAAACAGGCGCGCAAGACGGCCAAACAACTTTCGCCAACAACCCCGGCGGCTCACCGTTCAACGTCGCCATGGCCGTCGCCCGTCAAGACGGTGTCGCGCATTACCTGACACCAATCTCCACCGATGACATGGGCGACCTTTTGGCCGAACGGTTGATAAATTCAGGCGTTCATATCGCCGCCCCTCGCCGCGACGAACCGACGTCGCTGGCCATCGTCACTTTGAACAATGGTATACCGGATTACGAGTTTCGCCGTACCGGCACAGCTGAACGCTGCGTGACCGAAGCCAGCATCGCCGCCGCGCAACCGCCGGGCACCGCCGTCTTCCACATCGGCTCGCTCGCCTTGATCGAAGGGGATGACGCCCGCGCCTGGGAAGCCGCCGCCAATACAGCCAGCGCAAATGGCCAAATGGTGTCACTCGACCCGAATGTGCGAACCTCGCTCATCCATGATCACGAAAACTATCGCGCCCGTCTGATGCGCCTCTTCCACACCGCCGATCTGGTCAAACTCAGCGATGAAGACCTTGAATACTTCTACCCCGACACACCCCTGCAATCCGCATGGGAAAGCCTGTGCAACACCTCGCCCGCTGCCCTTATCGTCCTGACAAAAGGCCCCGACGGCGCACAAGCCTATAACGGCGACCATCACGTCAGTATCGCTGCCCCCAAGGTTCCCGATCTGAAGGACACCATCGGCGCGGGCGACACATTCATGGGCACGCTTCTTGCCACACTGACCGCTTCTGACACTCTGACTAAAGACAAACTCAAGGGTCTCGATGACGCAATGCTCAAAACCCTCCTGACCCGCGCGGCCCAAGCCGCTGCGCTTAATTGCGCACAAGAGGGCTGTAACCCGCCAACACTCACTGAACTCGATGCGGCGCTGGTCTAGGATCGCAAAGTGAAACTCTACCTCGATACCGCCAGCGTGGCAGATTGGCAGAGCCTGATGCCAACAGGCATATTCCACGGCATCACCACTAACCCGCTGCTAGCTGCGCGCGCCGGCCTCTCCTACCGCACCATCGATTGGAGAACCATGGCGCGCAAAGCCGCTGACCTCGGCGCAAAAGAACTGCACGCGCAAGTCCACGGCGACCCTGATGGCTATGCCGATTGGGCGGCGACGCTTTATGACATCGGCAAGGAAACTGGCATTCAAACCGTTGTTAAGATCCCGCTCGTCGAACCAGCCATCCGCGCAACACCAGACATCAAAGCCCTGGGCGGTCCCATTCTGATGACAGCCTGTTATGACGCTAAACAGATGTTCATTGCCCAAGCCTTAGACGCCGACTTCATCGCGCCGTACTACGGCCGCATGATCGAAGCTGGTATTGATGCCAAATCCCACCTAAGTGCCATGAAAGCCATTCAGCCAGACCACGGCGACAAATGCGAAATCCTCGTCGCATCTCTACGCGGCACCAGCCAGATGGTCGAACTTGCCCAGCTAGGAATGGACGTCTTCACCATCGCACCTGACATCGCCCACGACCTTCTCAGAGAGGACAACAGCGAAATAGCATTCAAAGCCTTCGAACTGGCCGCTGGCTCCTAGACCGCCCATCCCTGGGCATTAACGCCGCAGATCATACCTCAGTTTCAAATACGCCGCATCCGGAACCCGCAATCTGCCACGATAGTTGCGCAGATCGGGATCATGTAACGCGCGACCTGCAGGCGTATCCGGCAAATTAACGCCCTGAATGGTCCGGCTTGCCAGAAAGTCGCTGCGCACCTGCGCCGCGCTTGCACCCCGTCCAGCCGCTTGCAGATAATCCGCCAACATTCGCCCAACGATCGGGGCAGCAACGCTGGTGCCGTTGATCGCCATGCCGGCTCCGCTCAAACTCGTGGCGCACATCAGCCCACCGAACACGCGCGACCGGTCCCCCGGTGCCACCAAATCCACATCCACCGTCGTCCCGGAACCAGCCCCCGAATAAAGCGATGGCATATGATAGTCCTTGGTCGGCAGGTGGTCTTCGGTATAGCGGCTCGCACCGACCCGAATGACGGCATTACCCGTTGCCATACCGCTCACGGTTCCATAGCGGTTCAACCCCGCGCCTTCGGGCATCCGCCCGATATGCTCGGCCAAATCGCCACGGTCTCTCACATCCGGTTCGTCGCGCCGCTCCAGATACGATTGACGACCCTGCCGGATATACCCCGGCGGTCGGTCATCCCGCTGCACCCAGGCCTCAATCGCCTCGCCCTCTGCCAGCGCAATTTTGGCTTCGACTTTCCAGATACCGGACGGCAAACGCGCACCCTGGGACTTTGCCGGGTATGATGGCCCCAAGGCCACCAGAATCCTTATTTTGTCGCCGCTTCCAGTTGCAGTCGAAGGATCAAGCGTATGCGTGTTGATCCGGTCCACACTGATACGCCCGGTGATGTCACTTGCACCACCTCCTGCGGCCCGAAGAACAAAGGCAACCGAGGTGTAGTCCAAATCATCAACCTGCTCGTCCAGAGCCAAAACTTGATGAATCTCGCTCACTGCCGTTGCATCCGGGGAAGTCACCCGTAGGTCAAATCCAGCGGCTGCTGCCGTCTTCGGCACCCAGAATTCCAGATAATTTGGTGATTCATCCTGCGGCTGCGCGACCCAATTCAGCGATAGTTCTGTCGGGCCAGTTCCGTCGGAAACAGCATGTGCATGACCATCCAGCAAAAACCGATTGCCCGCAGGAATGGGCACCAAAACCGGCCCCACATCCGCCGTCGCCAAATCACCAGCCGCCACAATCTGATCAATCATCCTCTCAATCAAATGCTGGCCATTATGTGGCCCCCCCGCGATGCCGTAGCTGAAGTTGATAATCAGCGGGATCTTCTCGCCGGGCGCAGTTCGAAGTTCCTTTGCCATGGCCGTTGCACGGTCAAAAATGTAACGAAGCCCTGCAACCGCAAACAGGCTGTAGTAGGCCCCCGAAGATTCCACCGTCGTCAGTTGCGGCAATTGAACGGAAATCAAACGCCGATTCACACCATCAGCATCGGCCGGATCCGCTCCTCCGATCTTGTCCAAAACCGCAGTCCCGTGGCTGAACCGTTTTGACAGTGGCACCGGCGGCGACTTCTCAAAATCCCCATAGCCTAGAGCGCGCAGCGCCTCTTTTTCGTTCCCTCCAGCCAGCGCGGCGGCAATATCTTGGCGAGCAATCTCTTTGCCGAACATTACGTTCGACTGGCCCTGTTGTTTCGCCGCACCATCCTGAACCCAGACAAAGTCCACTCGGGGATTGCCATGGGCATCGCGAAACCGCTCATGCGCGATGTTTGCATAATCATCAATCACCGCGATGATGACTGCCTTGCTCCCGTCCACACCATCCGGCGCGTCATAATTCGCAACATTGTTCGGGCGCGGTACCATCGGCAATGCATCGGCCAAAAGCGGTGCCAGATGGGCATAAGCCGGTGCCACTTCGTTTGCGTTACCCCCGCCCCCGCCCGCAACGTCAAATAAGTCGTCCGGGTCGGCAGCATCAGCATCGTAGTCCACCAATTCCACGCCATAGCGACGATCACCATGATCCCATTTCAATGCCTTCGCCGAAAACGGCAGATTACCCGGCCCCTCATCAAAGGTGCGCAATCGCAGGCACAAATGCTTGCCATTCGCTTGCGGCTGCCAGGCTTGCCCATCAGGATTTAAGTTCCGTGATAGCCTCAGGAACTCGGTGTAAGGATCAACAATCGTGCCCTCATAATTGGCATTCCGTGCGACCCATTCATATGTCGGCATCGCCCTAGCTCCATTCCGCCTTCGCCAGCGACCATAGCTTCGACAGATATGGTGTCGCGCTTACAGCAACCGGATTGCCCAGATTTACGTGGAACCCGCCGCCCGGTGCAAAGCTCTTGCGCGCACCACCGTCAAAGTAGTCCGACAAAAAGAAATCCTGCGCCCCAACACCCACACCATTGAAGTCGACCGACTTCGGCTGAAATGCCGCTCCATCAACCTCGAACCCCGACTGCGCCGCGTAATACTCGGCCACACACAGACCCAAGGCTGCACCTGCAATACTGTCCACCGGATAATGCAGCCCTGCCACCGTCCGATTGACCGCAATGCGTTCGGCCTGCCGCATCATCATCTCTTCGACTTCGGGCACCCCCTGCAACAGCCCCAGAACCCGCGCCAGAACGGCAGCCTGCGTCGCATGTCCTGACGGCAAGGCCCCATGCCCCGGCATCGGTAACATCGGCTGAACGTGGCGCGACAAGTGATCAGGCCGCTTACAGGCCATGGCAATCTTCACCCGCTGCACAATTGTGGTGGCAAAAGCATGCGCCTGCCCCATCACTTCCAGCGTGAACCGGTTCCGCTCGGGGTGCAGCCCCAAGATTACACCAAAGAAGTGATCGGGATAACCGACTTGCGTCAGTATCTCGGCCTGTCGATCCAAACGCAGATCACCGTAATGCCAAATCTTCTCCAACTGGGTCTCAAAATCCGCTTTCTCGGGGCGCGTGAAACTTGCCAACTCGGCGAACCCGGACTCAAGATTTCCGCCGTTGATGGCATCCTGCCGAGAGTAAAGCGTTGCCTTTCCGGTCCCAGAGTCCACTCGGAAATGCACTCCCGATGTCAGTTCACCCTGATAAACCATCGTGCGCACCCAAGGTGCCCATTCCAACATATCATCCGCGTTATCAATATCATAAGGGGTGTAATTCAACTTATCCCAGGTCGACATTGGCCCAAAAATAGCATCCCGCGCCGTTATTATTGCTGTCGACTGCGCGCCGGAAAATGTGCGCCCCGGACCACCACCAACGCCAGTTACTCCTGTGACTCCCGTAACTCCGGTAACACCCGTTACTCCAGTCACGCCGGTTACTCCTGTCACACCAGTTACTCCGGTCACCCCGGTCACACCCGTCGAAAGTCCTGTAAGCGACATGTATTCTCTCCCTGTTGAATTATTTATCTATTGTAGCGGCACTCCCGAAGCGTTCAGCGCCCGCGCCCAAGCCTGACCCGAGTCGTAATTTGCGGCAGCGTGATTAGAAAGGTATCGGGAAATCGTCAGATCCGGCTCGCGCTTCATCAACTCAGCCGCCGCATCACGGGCTTCATCGACCCGACCCAATTCATGCAACGCAACAATTTTCGCGCGCAAACTGGAAATGTGATTTCGGTTTAGTTGGATCGCCTTTTCAGACAACTCCAACGCAATCTCGTAATCCTTGTTGGCAAGGTGTGCCGTCGCCGACAAAGTCGCGAACAAATAGGCACTGGGATCAAGAGGCGACAAATGCTGTGCCCGATTGGTGCAGGCCACGGCACTTGCACCATCGGCTTCAAAGGCATGCATCTTACCCGTCATCAGCCAGGCCAACGGATTATTGGAGTCCACATCCAAAACTTCGTGAAAACGGCTTTTCGCGGCGTCGTAATTCTTCAGCAACTGATACTCGACCAGCCCGTCGATGGTCCGCGACAGCGTGCTTGTAACATCTGCTGAAACTGCATTCTCTGCATATTCCTTTGCCCGTCCCGCGTCGCCGGAAATATTGGTGCTCCATCCCTGCGAAATGAACAGAACATACCACTTAGCCAACCAGGCCAGCGGCTCGGCCGACCCGGGAAGCCGCTTCTGCAATTCCTCTAACTGCTCGCGTGACTTGGCAAAGCTGATCAATTCCTGCCGATGCATCAGCGAAATCGAAGACATCAAAAGGGTGTGCGACGCCGTATCACGCGTGCCGTACCCAACAGCAGCGCGAACAGAGACATCGAAAATCGTAAGGGTAAGGAAGCGAATGATTTCATCGGAATGATCCGGTTCGCCCCGCAGTATTGCCGACTTTGACGTTTCAAAGTTCTCCGTTCCCACTAACTTGCCGGTAGAAACCTCAAGGACATCAATGTTCGACAACAACATATCATCACGTTCGCGCAAATGCCCGGTCACCAGATAATCGACGTTATACTGGGCGCTCAGTTGGTGAAATTCAGTTTCCCGAAACGTGGGTTGCCGACAGGACAAATGGGAAATCACATCGATGCCAACCGCGCGCGACATTTTTCGCGAGATGTCAGCCGAAACCAAATCGCCCAAAGCAAACGCGCCCGAGCGAACCGATCCAACCAAAGGCATTATGGCAATGGTCGAACGCATCCGCGAATTTATCGGTGCAATTGCACCATCAAGCAGAGGATACTCTGGGTTATAACCGGTGATCAGATTGCGACGCTGTCGTTTGACCCAATTGGAAAAGCGGTCAGCCCCAGCAATATCCAGACCTTCCAGAAACTCGCCATCTTTTGGTTCGCCGATCAACTCTACACGATCAAGGTTAAGCGTAATGGTGTTGTTATTTGACTGAATAAGCGCATCGCCATTCGGCGACAGTGACTTTCGAAGCGCGGATAGCGCCTGACGCAGGCTCGAACGTCCATGTTCGGGGCCTGAACGCTCCCATAGCACTTCCTGAATCCAGCTACGGGTGCGACTTCCATCAGGAGCGGTTGCAAGCAAAGCCAACAACGCTGACGGCTTCGCTCCAAGCGTCACGGTTTGTGTATTGGCAATCAGAGTTGCAGAAAATGGGCCATACAGTCTTACGGCCAACTGGTCTTTAGTCTCGCTCAAGCCGAATTCCATCCCTCGTTATCAACCACAGCATATCGGCTAAAACATGCGTAACGAAGCATATTAACGTTTTTTTCACAGCCAATATTGAACAATCAGCTTTAGATCTTTCGTCAGTCTATTGATACCGGAGATGCATTTCAGGCGATGCCAAATTTTAGCAAGAGCGAAAACTCATTTAACGAGATACGTGATATCTGCGATTTCTGCACCCGATGGGAAGAACTCCGCGACACGGTCCAGCCGGACGCGGTTTCCGACAGCAACCTGTCTCCTGAGGCCGTAGAAGTTGTCCATTGGCTGCGAGAACTTGCAGACAAGACTTTTAAGATGCCAATCGTATAATTCGACTGCAGCATCTCAAGGACCGCACCGATCTCACATTCTGATGTGGTCGGAACGAAACGTTCTTTCCGGCACACTCGTTTGAGCTGCGGTATAATACGCTCCTCAAAACCTGCCCAATGGCCACGTCATCGCAAGCCACTCGCGCGCCCCGACGGACGCATTTTTGTTAATGACTTCTTACTGCCCAGTTCGCTGGCACCGACGTCATACCGACGTGATACAGACAGGGCATTTCCCCCATTTCCACCGCCAAAAAAATCCGCCATACACCCCGCACAATCAACCCATTAGGAGAGGATCAATGCACGACATCCGCGCTATCCGTGACAACCCAACAGCTTTCGACGCCGCCATGGCAAAGCGTGGGATCTCGGGCGCGTCGTCAGAGATTCTCGCCATAGATGAAGCCCGGCGTTCGAAGATCGCGACCGCGGAAAAAGCGCTTGCAGATCGCAATGCCGCGTCCAAACAAGTAGGGGCCGCCAAAGCCAGGGGCGATGAAGCCGAGTTCGAGCGACTGCGCGCCTTAGTGTCTGAAAAGAAATCGGAAATCTCTGATCTTGAAGAACAGGCAAAGGCCGAGGATGCGCGCCTGCGCGATCTTCTGATGTCGATACCGAACTTGCCCATGGACGATATTCCAGACGGCACAGACGAAAACGACAACGTTGAAATCAGCCGTTGGGGCACGCCCCGCACGTTCGATTTCAAACCCGTCGAACACTTTGATATTACAGGCGTCAAACCCGGAATGGATTTCGAAACCGCCGCCAAACTCTCTGGCAGCCGTTTCGTCCTACTGCGCGGCGCCATCGCCCGCCTGCACCGTGGATTGGCTCAATTCATGCTGGACATCCACACCCAGGACAACGGCCTCACCGAAACCATGACTCCCGTATTGGTACGTGACGACGCGATGTACGGAACCAACCAACTCCCTAAATTCGCTGAAGATTCTTATCAGACACGCGAAGGTATGTGGTTGATCCCAACATCTGAAGTTACCCTAACGAACACGGTTCGTGAGAGCATTCTGGATGCAGATCAACTGCCCATTCGCCTGACCGCGCACAGTCAGTGTTTCCGCTCCGAAGCCGGAAGCGCGGGCAAAGACACCTCTGGAATGTTGCGCCAGCACCAGTTCGAAAAGGTCGAAATGGTTTCGATCACTCATCCTGAGCAGTCAGAGCAGGAACACGCTCGCATGACCCGGCTGGCCGAGGACATACTTGAGCGTCTTGGTTTGCCTTATCGCACGATGGTTCTTTGCACCGGAGATATGGGTTTCGGTGCGCGCAGGACGCATGACTTGGAAGTATGGCTACCCGGTCAGAACACCTATCGCGAAATCAGCTCGGTCTCTACATGTGGAGCTTTTCAGGCGCGTCGCATGAACGCGCGCTACCGCGATGAAAACGGAAAACCGCAGTTTGTTCATACGCTTAACGGTTCAGGTTTGGCCGTTGGTCGCTGTCTGATTGCGGTGCTGGAGAACGGTCAAACCGAAGATGGCGGCGTATTCCTTCCGCAATCTCTTGGGCCTTGGATGGGTGGCAAAACACAAATAACACCCGACGGACAACTCGCTTAAGCATTAGTGCCACCGCCGGTCAAAGGCGTACCGGCGGTGACTTTTCGACGACCTAGCTCGCGGTCACAAGACCTGCGTCTTCGGCCGCCTCCAATTCAGCCGGATCGATTGTCCCGCTTGCATCGACGTCTATCTCAGAAAAAATGTCGATTGTAAGGTCAGGAAATACAGCCATCAATTCCTCCATAGAGTAGACGCCATCGCCGTTGCTGTCGGGCACAACAGTTTGCGCCATCGCGAAACCGCAGAGCCCCATAAGGGCAAGGGCTAAAGTGCTGATTTTCATCTTAATTCTCCGTTGTAAGGCGCGGGCCCGCTGTGAGTGGATGAAGCTTCACCACCCACATCGCTCTTGCGTAATCTCGTTTCAATGAGTTGCTAACAATCCGGTAAAATGCGCTCATCGTTGCTCAAAAATCAGCGACTCAAGCGCATAAATCCGCCCGACAACCCCCTCGAATAGGACCCGGCTAAACTTAGCGCACCTTAAATGGAATTTCCGGCAATCCCTCGCCGCATCTACTCGTCGAACGACGGTTTACCCAGATGCTTTCGCAAACGTGACGGAGTGGACTTTTTCTTGTTCCTATATGGGTTCTGATCCGCCTGAGATCTGAATGTCAGCCGAATTGGCGTGCCGGGCATATCAAAATCTGCGCGCAACCCATTGATAAGATATATTTTATAGGCGTCGGACATCTTATCCGGATTTGAGCACATAAATACAAAACCCGGTGGCCGGGTACGCGCTTGAGTGCCATATCGAAGCTTGATGCGGCGTCCACTTGGGGCAGGAGGTGGATGCGCCTCAACCATTCCCGCCAACCAACGGTTCAGATGAGACGTAGGCACGCGCCTGTTCCAAACCTCATAGGCTTGTTCAACCGCTTTTCGCAGTCGATCCATGCCGACTCCAGTACGCGCTGAAACTGTTACCAGCGGCGCACCGCGTAACTGAGGCAAAAGCCGTTCAAATGCCTCGCGCAAATCACGCAGTTTTTCCTGTTTCTTATCTTCGGCGTCCCACTTATTAACCGCGACAACGACGGCACGACCTTCACGTTCCGCGAGATCAGCAATCCGCAGATCCTGGCTTTCGAATGGAATGGCGGCATCCAGTAGCACGACCACAACCTCAGCAAACTTCACAGCCCTAAGCCCATCGGCAACTGATAACTTTTCCAGCTTTTTCTGCACCCGCGCTTTTTTTCGCATCCCGGCGGTATCAAATATACGAACCGGCATACCGTCCCAGTCCAATGGAAGCGATATCGCATCCCTTGTGATTCCGGCCTCGGGTCCCGTCAACAGTCGATCTTCACCTAGCAAACGATTGATAAGTGCCGATTTTCCAGCATTCGGGCGTCCTACGACCGCGACCTGCATTGGGCGCTCAGGAGTTGGAGCGCGATAGGCAAGCGCGGGATTTTCGTCGCTCTCATCGCCGTCATGCAAAGCCACATTTGTTTCCGGCGACAAGTCTTCTGTTTCAGCCAGTTTTTCATCTGCCGCAGAAATCAGCGGACGCAATATCTCCATAAGTTCGCCCATGCCCTCGGCATGTTCAGCAGACATCTTGATCGGATCACCCAGACCCAATGAATAGGCTTCGATCATTCCGGATTCTCCGGCGCGCCCTTCGGCCTTGTTGGCCGCCAGAATTACGTGCGCAGATCGCTTGCGCAGAATATCGGCAAACACCTCATCGGCGGGCAGAACCCCTGCCCGTGCATCAATCATGAACAAACACGCATCGGCCATATCGACGGCGCGTTCCGTAAGTTTTCGCATTCGACCCGGAAGACTTTCGTCTGTGGCTTCTTCCAGTCCGGCGGTGTCAATCACAGTGAATCGCAGATCACCCAAGCGTGCCGCACCCTCTCTCAAGTCGCGCGTCACTCCTGGTTGGTCGTCTACCAAAGCAAGCCGTTTGCCAACCAAACGGTTGAACAAAGTGGATTTTCCAACATTGGGTCGCCCTACTAGGGCCAGCGTAAAGGACATGAGACTCAGTTTTCGATCAGATCAAGGCGCGCTCTTACACGCTCTTTTGCCTAGCGGAAAGCGTGAAGCTCACCTTTATCAGTGAGAAGATAAAGGACCCCACCAGCAACAACCGGGTTACTTGCGGCATCACCGGGCAATTCGATTTGTTCAATCAATGAACCTGAAGCAGGATCGAATGCCCGCATAAAGCCGTCGTCGGAAACAACCAACAAACGCCCGCCAGCAATAATCGGACCAAAATGCGCGAAAGTTCCTTTGCGCCGACTTATCCGATTTTTCGTAAAGAATGGCAGGTCCTGCGCCCAAATTATATCGCCTGTCTCTGCATCCAGACGCAAAAGCTGCGCCTCATCTGAAACAAAGAAGACGCTGCCGCCGGTCACCCAGAGTGGACCAATGGCTCCTTCTTCGGCGACCCATGCAATCTGCCCTGTCGCCCCTTCAAAGGCGGCAACGCGGCCTGAGTGGTTCCCGGCATAAACGCGTCGTCCGTCGGCAACTGGATCGCCCGCCAAATCGCTAATCCTGGAAAACGCCCGCCCCAGACGACGACCAGGAACGCTGGCCACCCAGGCTGTCGCGCCGGTGTTTGCAATTACTGCCATGATCTGGCCTGACGAAAACGGCATCATGACCAGTGGCCCATCAACGGCCGGCGCCGCGCCGCCAGTCAGACTGCTGATAGCGGGAACGCCCAGCTTTTGCCAAAGGATACGTCCATTTTCAGCATCCAGCGCCCAGGCCAGATTGTCTCGTGCGACCACATACACGCGCCCGTCTGCGACCGTCGGCGCACCTGTTGCTGCCGCATCCAGCTTCTGAACCCAACGCGTTTCCCCGGTAGCCGCTTCCATTGCGGTCAACATTCCAAATCCGCTAGTCACAAAAAGCGTGTCGCCCGAAACTGCCAATCCGCCACCGGAGGCATCATCAGCACGATCAGAAGACGGTGTTAGATCACGACTCCACAATGTGCGCCCATTCTCGGCGATATGAGCCATCACAGTCGCGCGACTATCCAGCGTGTAGATACGTCCGCCAGAAACGACAGGATCGGCCGTCAAACGATGCTTGCGGCCATTGCCCTCGCCGATGGTCGTCGTCCACTGCCGCGTCAAACGGCGATCTAAGACTGGGTGAGCTATTTTATGCGAGGGCGTTGCCATGGAGTGGGTCCAATTGGCATTCGCAACCGGCGCACCCAATGATATCGGAACTGGAACCGCCGCACGAGATAGAGCTGCCGACTCTTCACCGCGAATGTCCTGACGTTCGCCCTCAAGCAATATTTCCTGATCGCCGCAAGCCGCCAAACCAAAAGCAACCGAGCAAATCGCTGCTACTGACTTGAAAAGTGATGCCACCCGTCTGCCCTTTACTCAAACTAACCGCTCTCAACTTTCGGTCAGCGATCCCCCTAAGGCCACAATCAACTGCGATGCCCGGCGGCGCAAGTCCTGGGTCGTCGAAGCGTCCGCAAGAATATCGCGCAACCGCGCCGTCGCAGCATCGTTTTGACCTAGTTCTATTTCGGCTAAGGCAATTTGCTCTTCGGCAAGAAGTCTGAAGGCTCCTCCGCCAAGAACCAATGAATTCATGCGTGCTATACGATCTTCTGCAGAAATGGCCTGTCCGCCAAGCAATACAGCCTTCAAGCTGGCCAGATCCCTAAATGCTTGCGGCGCTGACACATCCGCCGCCAGTGTCTCAAGCGCGGTAATAGCCTCGTCAACATCTCCAGAGTCTTCAGCAAAAGTCGCGCTGATCAATGCCGCAACAGCTGCCCGTCCGGCGTTGCCGCCAATTTCAATTGCTGCAAGCGCATCTGCGCGCTCTGAACTGTCAGTAGAAACTGCAGCGAGAATAGCGTCACCGACAGCTTCTGCCTCTGCTTGTGCAGACGCTTTTCGCCATTCGTTAAACGCCGTACCGCCAACCGCCAAAACAATGGCAACAGCTCCAATCCAGCCGTAGCGTTTGAAAAGACGAAACAATCTGTCTTTTCGGACCTCTTCGGTCACTTCATCAATGAATGAGTCCTGGTTGGACACTTCGAGCCCCTTTACAGTTGAAAGCGCGATTTCGCGTCGTCTTATCCCGACCCGGAATGGAATGCAAAGGCAGTAAAATGTCTCTGCCACTTGCAATCTTGCTCAAAAAGGCAGAAATGACTAATCTGAACCGAACGGTTTAGCGAAATTAACAGTATTGTCGCGCCTTTGGCGTGCCAGAACCGTAATTAAATACAGATTGTAAGAGGCATCACATGCGCGTGTTTCCGATCATTACGGCAATTGTCGTCGTGGCAGTCCTTTATGGGCTGATTTTCGAAAGAGACCGATTGGTTTCGTTTTCCGGCGCAACTCCAGAAGCCTCCGAACCAGATGTCGTGACTGACGAGCCAGGCTCTCAGACAAACGCAGGTGTATCCGTTGTTGCAATGCGCTCTGAGGCCACCAGTGTTGACGGCGCAGTCGTGCTGCGTGGGCGAACAGAAGCCACACGGCAGGTAGATATACGCGCTGAAACTTCGGGACGTATTGTATCAGATCCACTGCGCAAAGGGGCGTTTGTGAATAACGGCGATCTTGTTTGCCAGCTTGATCCCGGCACCCGTGAGATTGCACTGTCTGACTCTCAGGCGCGTCAACGCGAGGCGATGGCCCGCGTTCCCGAAGCCATGGCACGCCTCGCAGAAGCCCAAGCGCGCCTTGTCGAAGCTGAGATCAACGACAATGCCTCATCACGACTGTCCGAAGGTGGTTTTGCGTCTGAAACGCGCGTGGCGCAGACGACAGCAGCCGTTGAGGCCGCACGCGCGGGGGTGCAATCCGCAAAGTCGGGTGTTCAGGCTGCCGAAGCGGGAGTTCAATCGGCAGAAGCGGGTGTCGCAGCCGCACAGAATGAACTGACCAAACTCGACATTGCGGCCCCTTTCGAAGGCCTTCTTGAAACCGACAGCGCCGAACTTGGCGCACTGCTGCAACCCGGTTCGCTTTGCGCGACGATCATTCAACTTGATCCGATCAACCTTGTTGGTTTTGTTCCCGAAACGATGGTCGACCGTGTTCAGGTCGGCGCGATTGCTGGTGCGCGCCTTGCTTCCGGGCGTGAAATTGTTGGCAAGGTAACATTCCTTAGTCGATCAGCCGATCCGTCAACTCGCACTTTCCGCGTCGATGTGCGAGTGCCAAACCCAGATCTTTCCATTCGCGATGGCCAAACTGCCGAAATTCTTATTCAGGCAGACGGCAACGTGGCGCACTTGTTGCCCCAATCGTCACTCACCCTAAACGATGACGGCGATCTAGGTGTTCGCGTCGTGCTGGACGGAAAAGCCAGCTTTCAACCGGTTTCGGTCCTGCGCGATACTATCGACGGTATTTGGGTTGGTGGTCTCAGCGAAGTCGCCGACGTTATCGTTGTCGGGCAAGAATACGTGACGGACGGTGTTGCGGTAGCCGCGACCTTTGAGACGGAGATCACTCAATGACCGGCATCGTCGACTGGGCCGCCGGGCGTGCCCGGATGGTGGTGGCATTTATCCTGCTCTCGCTTATGGCGGGAGCATTGGCCTATGCATCACTTCCGAAGGAAGGTGAGCCAGATATCGAAATTCCGGCATTGTTTGTTTCTGTGCCCTTCCCTGGGATCTCGGCGGAAGACAGCGAGAAACTTCTGGTCAAACCCATGGAAACCGAGCTTTCCGATCTCGACGGTCTGAAATCCATCCAAGGCACTGCCGCCGAAAGCTATGCCGGCATTGCGCTAGAGTTCGAGTTCGGCTGGGACAAAACCAAGATTATGGCCGATGTTCGCGACTCGATGAATTCGGCGCAAGCGCAGTTCCCGCAAGGCGCAGAGCAGTATTCCATTAATGAAATCAACTTCTCTGAATTTCCGATCATCATCGTCAACCTGACCGGCGCCCTGCCCGAACGTACCTTATTGCGCGTCGCCAAAGATCTTCAGG
The DNA here is from genome assembly GCA_014075275.1 of Boseongicola sp. Classification (NCBI taxonomy): domain Bacteria; kingdom Pseudomonadati; phylum Pseudomonadota; class Alphaproteobacteria; order Rhodobacterales; family Paracoccaceae; genus Boseongicola; species Boseongicola sp. The sequence goes on along the minus strand of CP046179.1, from coordinate 753,505 downwards.
ACCGACTAGAAGGCCTGGAACCCGTGCTAGAGGCCGCACTGACAGGCCACCGTGACGAGATGTTGGAAGTCGTCATCGATCCACTGCGACTGGAAGCCTACAACGTCACCGCAGGCGAATTGATCAGTGTCGTGGTCAACAACAACCAGTTGATTGCTGCCGGCGAGATCGAAAGCGACAGTGGTGCCTTTGCCGTCAAAATTCCATCGTCGTTTGACGAACAGCAGGACATCTACAATCTGCCCGTGAAGGTTGCCGGCGACCGCGTGATCACTCTTGGAGATCTCGCTGAAATCCGACTGACCTTCGAAGACCGCGCCGGAACGGCGCGTTTTAACGGCGAGAACACCGTCGCGCTGCAAGTAGTGAAGCGCAAAGGTTTTAACATTCTCGACCTTGCCGAAGTGGTGAAGGCAGAAATTGCCGCCGAACAAGCGACCTGGCCGACCGAGTTGCGCGAGGCGATAACCGTTGGCACATCCAACGACCAATCGCGCATCATCCAATCCATGGTTAGCCAGCTTGAAGGCTCGGTTCTGACCGCGATCGCGTTGGTTATGATCGTTGTCCTTGCAGCACTCGGATCGCGGTCAGCGCTGTTGGTTGGATTTGCTATCCCGACGTCCTTCTTATTGTGTTTTGCCTTCCTGGCTTTGATGGAAGTCCCGATATCGAACATAGTTATGTTCGGCCTGATCCTGGCCGTTGGAATGCTTGTTGATGGGGCGATTGTGGTTGTCGAATACGCTGACAGGCGCATCCGTGAAGGCTCGGGGCCCATGGCGGCCTATACTGAAGCCGCAAAGCGCATGTTCTGGCCCATCGTCTCATCCACGGCGACAACACTTTGCGCGTTCCTGCCGATGCTGTTTTGGCCGGGTGTGCCTGGCCAGTTCATGGGAATGTTGCCCGTTACCCTGATTTTCGTTCTGTCGGCATCGCTGGTCGTCGCACTGATTTATTTACCTGTGATGGGTGGTGTTGCTGGCCGCATGAGCCGCCTTTTCGAACGATCTTCAAACGCGCTTGCCCGGTCCACGCCGTGGTTCCTGCGCGCGCTTTTGGTCCCACCATCGATGTATTTGATGTTTCTGGCCGCGATGCAGGTCTTAAACCCCGAATACTTGCTGGGCGAAGGTACTGGTGGTGGTGGCAGCATCTTTGGCGCAATTCTGTTCATTGCCGGAGCCATGCTGACCTCGATCACGCTTGGTGCCGCAAAGGTTGAGCGTCAGGAAACCAAAATTCGCTCGGGCCACCGCCGGACCAAGTTCGGAATGTTCATCAAGTTCATTGCTGGTAACCCGATTATGCCAGTGGTCACCATCGCAGCAGTTGGTTTCTTCGTGGTGTCGGTGTTCGGCTACTTCGGCCAGAACAACAACGGCGTTGAATTCTTCGTGGAAAGCGAACCCGAGCAGGCCATTGTCTATGTCCGTGCGCGCGGCAATCTTGGTTTGACCGAAAAGGATGAGCTGGTCAGTCAGGTCGAACAGGTCATTTTGGCAACTGAAGGCGTCGAAAGCACGTTTGCATTTGCTGGGGCTGGTGGATTGAACCAGAACACCGGCGGGGCCGCGGGGCCGAATGACACCATTGGTCAGGTCCAGATTGAACTTATCCCGTGGGAGCGTCGCGGTGCTTATGCCGCCACCCATGATCTTACAGTCGAAGAGTTGGACGGCGATTTGATCCTGGAGCAGATGCAGGACGAGCTGGACCGCATTCCCGGCATCAAGGTCGAGATTTTGAACCTCGCGCGCGGACCAGCCAGTGGCAAACCGGTGCACCTGCGCCTTAAGGGCGACAACTGGGAAGAGCTTCTAGGTGCTGTGCGGCTCGTGCGGGCCAAGTATGAAGGCACTGAGGGGCTCATCGACATCGAAGACAATCTGCCCCTGCCTGGCATTGATTGGCAGATCAACGTGGATGTTGAAAAGGCTGGTCGCTATGGCGCAGACGTCGCCACTGTGGGCGGCATGGTCCAGCTGGTCACGCGCGGTATTCTACTGGACACCATGCGGGTCGATTCCTCGGATGAAGAGATCGAAATCCGCGTGCGGTTGCCAGAGCAGGACCGGGTATTGTCGACACTGGACACTCTGAAAGTACGCACCCGAGATGGGTTAATCCCGCTGTCAAACTTCATCACTCGGGAACCCGTTGCCCAACTTGCGCAGATCAATCGCATCGGCCAGAAACGGTTCTTTGATGTGAAAGCCGATGTCGCGCCCGGACTAGAGACCGAAGACGGGCTGCCGATGACACCGAATGACCGCATCGAGTTTCTGACCGAGTGGCTGCAGAACGAACAACCATTGCCGCCGGGAGTCGACTGGGAATGGACCGGTGATCAGGAAGATCAGGCCGAAAGCCAGGCGTTCCTGCAGGTCGGATTTTCGGCCGCTTTGGGTCTGATGTTCATCATTCTGCTGGCGCAATTCAACTCGTTTTATAACGCCGTTCTGGTGCTTCTGGCTGTGGTACTGTCCACCACCGGCGTTTTGATCGGCATGTTGGTTATGGATCAGCCGTTCTCAATTATCATGACCGGAACGGGGATTGTGGCGCTTGCGGGAATTGTGGTGAACAACAACATTGTCTTAATCGACACCTATCAAGAATATTCGCAATATATGCCGCGGATCGAAGCCATTGTGCGGACTGCCGAGGCGCGTATTCGCCCGGTTCTGCTGACCACAATCACCACAATGGCCGGTTTGGCCCCCATGATGTTTGGTCTATCTCTGGATTTCATAGGCGGTGGGTTCTCGGTTGATAGCCCAACCGCACTTTGGTGGAAGCAATTGGCAACAGCTGTGGTCTTCGGCCTTGGACTGGCCACGATGTTAACGCTGGTCTTCACGCCCTCGATGCTGGCGCTGCGGGTCTGGATCACCACCGGTGCTTACAGGAGCTTTACGACACTTCGCGCCTTGAGCCACGGTTCGGGTTCAAAAACCGCGCGGGATCTGGCGTTGAACAAAGCCGCCAAGAAAGTAAAGAATCCGGAAATTATCTGGGACGTGTCCAGCGATTCATCATTACCAAGCAAACCCGGCGAGCCCGAATTGCGGGCCGCAGAATAATCATTAGTCTCCTAAATTCCGGTGGACAATACACGATAAAGTTGTCCAAACTTATCTTTACTGATACATTTTTTTCGCATTTTTGGTTAAGAATTGATGTCAAGATTTTCCGAACTACGGAAGTATTTCCAGAAGGCAATCCTTAACGGCTCCGTTCGGAGTTATTTGATCGCTTTTTTAATGATTGATTTTCTTCTTGTAGCAACCTACGGGCTATTGGGATTGCTGGCCGTGCAATCTGGTGCCCAAGTCGCGGCGTCGTTTGACTTGGGTCACTCCAAAAGTTTCGCAAGCACATGGAATTATGCAAAGCTATTTTTTGCAGTATGTTTTGTATTGGTCGCGGCAATGAAAACAAAGGATCGGGGCGTAGCAATATTCTTATTGCTACCTTTGACATTACTAATCGATGACTTCTTCGAAACTAATCGATGACTTCTTCGAAATTCACGACGCTCTGGCACGCCAGATAGGCCATCTGATCACCACCGGGCCGCTTTCCAAATTGCATATCCAAAGCCGTGGCGAACCTTTTGTCTTTTTGGTGTTCGGGGTCATGCTACTATCTTTCATGATTGCCGCACTTCGGAAAACCAATCAGGAATTCGAACTCGACTTAAAGTTGCTTTGCATCTCTCTTCTCGGCTTCGCATTTTTTGGTGCAGGTGTGGACGTTGCCCACGGCGCTTTGGACTTTTTCATGAGCGGCCCTCGAGACGTTCTTGAAGGTCTTTTCAACATTTTGGAAGAAGGCGGGGAGTTGGCGACGCTTTCGTTTTTTATGGCGATGTGTTTGGCTTTCTTCGGCCCCAACGAGATTGAACGGGATCGCTGAAGCATTCAAAGCATTGCGACTATTTCTTAAACCCAAATGTTGCGTAACGAATTTGTCGCTGATCCGACGCTAAATTCTTCAGAGCGAAGATGGAAACACCAAAAAATCCACATTTAATCGGCGATGAAGAATTACTCAGGCGGCCGCTTCGTCTTCCGAAGCCTGCATATGCCACAGCGACGAATAACGCCCATCCTGCTCCAGCAAATCATCGTGGGTGCCTTCTTCGACGATCACGCCTTTTTCAAGCACGACGATCCGGTCCGCGTGGGCAATCGTTGAAAGTCGATGCGCGATGGTGATGACTGTGCGCCCCTGCCCCATCGCCTGAAGCTCGGTTTGAATTTCAGCTTCGGTTTCAGTGTCGAGAGCAGAAGTTGCTTCATCCAAAAGGAGAATAGGCGGGTTCTTCAAGAGCGTTCGCGCGATACCAACGCGTTGTTTTTCACCGCCTGAAAGTTTCAACCCGCGTTCCCCCACGGTTGTTTCATAGCCATCAGGGAGGCTGGAAATGAAATCGTGAATTTTAGCGGCCTTAGCCGCTGCTTCGACTTCCGAGCGGCTGGCTTCTGGTCGACCATAGGCGATGTTGTAGTAGACGGTATCATTGAACAGCACTGTGTCCTGAGGAACCACGCCGATCTGGGCGTGCAAGCTATCCTGGGTAATGTCGCGAACGTCTTGATCGTCGATCACAAGTGCACCGTCACCAACATCATAGAATCGGAACAAGAGACGTCCGATGGTTGACTTGCCCGACCCCGAGGGCCCAACAATTGCAACGGTTTGGCCGGCTTCCACGTCAAGGGTCAAACCCATAAGGATCGGCCGCTCGGCCTCATAGCCAAAATGCACGTCTTGGAACTGAACCCGTCCCCCACTAACTTCTAATGTCCTCGCGCCGGGCTTGTCTTCAACCTCTTGCGGTTGCTCCAGCAGATCAAACATCTCGCCCATATCAACAAGGCTTTGGCGGATTTCACGGTAAACCGTGCCGAGAAAGTTCAGCGGCATGGTGATCTGAATCATATAGGCGTTAACCATGACGAAATCACCAACCGTCAAACGCCCCTCTGCGACCCCCATTGCTGCCATAACCATGACAATTACAAGACCTGCTGTAATCAACACCGATTGGCCGAAATTCAGAAAACCCAGTGAATAAGAGGTTTTCAGCGCAGCCTGCTCATAGCCTGCCATCGCCACATCATAACGTTCGGCTTCGCGAGACTCTGCCCCGAAATACTTCACAGTTTCAAAGTTCAAAAGGCTGTCGATAGCCTTTTGGTTTGCATCGGTATCCTGATCATTCATCTCTTTGCGGATCTTCACCCGCCATTCGGTCACTTTGAACGTGAAAACGATGTAGATGCCAATCGTCACTGCGATGACCGCGACGTAGCTGACATCAAATACCACGGCCAAAACGACCGCGATCATCAGCAATTCGATGTTCAATGGGCCGATCGAGAATAATAGGAATCTGAGAAGAAACTCGACACCCTTCACGCCACGCTCGATGATACGCGACAGGCCCCCGGTTTTCCGTGTGATGTGATAGCGCAGACTCAGGCGGTGGATATGCGTGAATGTCTCCAACGCAAGTTGCCGCAAAGCCCGTTGGCCCACCGCAGCAAAGATGACATCGCGCAATTGCTGAAACCCGACGGTCATTAGGCGTGCAACACCATAGGCGACTGTCAGGCCCACAGCCCCCATTCCAAGCATCCATGCCGCGTCGGTGGCATCACCTGCCAAAGCATCTACCGCAGCTTTGTAAAAGAATGGCGTCCCGACTGAGATCAGCTTTGAGATGAACAAAGCAATCATCGCAAGAACAACACGCTGCTTCACCCAAGGATGTGCATCCGGCCACAGATATGGCGCGACCTTGCGAATTGTACGCATACCGCTGCGCCGTTCATTTCCGGCGGAAAATGTGTCGCTCATGTCTGCCCCTCATACCGAGGACTTAACCTATGGTCACCGCACGAGAAGTTCCACCCAATCTGGGCGCAATTCTTTGCACAGGTGGATGTGCGATCAGTTAGGTACGGTGAATATCTGGCCAGGGTAAATTAGATCAGGGTCACGGATGCGATCCGAGTTCGCTTCAAACACGCGCACGTATAGCAGTCCTTCACCATACTTTTCGCGGGCAATACCCCAAAGCGTGTTGCCGGGTTGTACGGTAATCAAAGCTACCGGCGCGCTCTGAGTGCCGCCGCTAGTGTCCAGTGCGCGAATAGCTTCGACCGGCTCTCGGCGGAACGGCGTTTCAGTTCGCGAAACTACAGCTCCTTCGGCGTCGAGCTCGTCAACGCGAAGCGTATAGGTTCCGGTGTCGACATCTGGCAAGTCGGCGCGCCACTGGCCATCTTCGCCTATGTCAGTTTCCAGGATGGGTTGATTATTGATGTACACGCGAACGGCACTTTGACCAGTTGACCGACCGGACAGGGCGACCTCGCCGTCGCTGTCATAGCTGATGGCGTCAATTGAAACGTTCTCAAGCACCTGCGGCCCGCTGCCACCAGACTGCAAAACGCGGACACCTTCGCTGTCGGCCAGAAGTACTGTTGGAGCTGCGGGTTCGGTTGAAACGTCTTCTGATTCCGGAGCCTCGGCATTTGCGTCATCGGCCACTGCAACCGTATCCGGTTCTGCATTTTCGTCGACAGTCGCCGTCGCAACTTGTTCCGTTGTGTTCTCAGTGACACCCACAATTTGATCGTTCGCAGCAGTGCTTCCCCCTGAAGCCACCTCAGTTGATTGATCTTCCAATTGCCCGTCTGTCTCTGTTGTATCTGCGGTGGCGACATCGGCGCTGGTTACAGTGGTGTCGTCCGCCGTTTCTTTATTTTCCGGGGCCTCGGCTGAAGTCGACTGCTCTACCGTTCCGGTATCGACAGCTTCCGCGTTTGAAGCCGCGTTCACTTCCTCGGAAACGGCGGCGACGGTTTCTTCGCCCGTTTCCGCGTCTGTGTCAGCCTCAGCAATCAGGACTTCTGGGCTCGGCGCCAGGATGACCGATGCTTCCGCCACAAGCTCTGTGCCGTCCGGCAAAGTCTCAACCAATGACAAAACCCGAGGCACATCCGATCTTCCCAGCGACAGCAGTGCAACAAAGTTCCCGGTCGGATCAACTTCAGCTTCCCCCACCGGGGTTTCATCCAAATTCAAAGTAATGTTGGCACCCGGTGTTGCACGACCTGCAATCACCGTCTCGCCGTCCGGCTCAACACGAACGATATCAAAGGTTGCGCTACTAAATTTCGGGCCTTCATCGACTGGTTCTGTTTGAGTTTCAGGCTCAGCTTCGGCGACCGGTTCGGGCGCGGGCGTTTCGACAGCAGTTATTCCTTCGTCAGTCGACGTTTCTTCAACCACAACCGCAACGTCTTCTGCAACGCCGCTGCCATCTATGGCGACGTCTTCTTCCCCATTTCGCAGTCCAAAAAACACTGCCAGCACAATTGCGATGACAACCGCTACGGTTCCACCTACCCACGTCGCTTTCAAAGGCTATCTCCTGCCAGCGGCATCCATCCCCGATCACGCCAAATTGTTCGTCCCGATGGCGCTTGAGAGACCATAACAACACCTCTATCAAGGGTCAAAACCCGTTTAGTCAAAGGGATTTGCAAGATGTCATCATCATCACTCTCGGTTTGCGTCTACTGCGGTTCCCGTCCGGGTGCAAACCCGGCGTTCCTGAAAGCCGGTCAGAAGATGGGTCAGGCGATTGCCGACAACGGCTGGCGTTTGGTCTATGGTGCCGGTGATGTTGGATTGATGGGGGCAGTTGCGGATGCGGCGACCACGGCCGGGGCTGACGTTCTGGGCATCATTCCAACCCATCTGCTGGATCGCGAGGCACCTCGCCGCGTCTATGGTGACCGCATCATTACCGAAACTATGCATGAGCGGAAGAAGGTGATGTTCATGAACGCGGATGCAGTTGTGATCCTGCCCGGAGGCGCAGGTTCGTTGGACGAGTTTTTCGAAGTGCTGACATGGGCGCAGCTTGGGCTTCACGCAAAACCCATTGTGCTGTTGAATATCGAGTCATTTTGGGAGCCGTTGATCGCTCTTATTGACCACATAATTGACCAGGGATTTGCAGATAATTCGATCAAAGACTTTTTTGTGATCTCAGAAACTGTGGACGAGACCATCGAAGCGATAAGCAAGAAAACTGAATGACCGCTCTGAGCCCATAGTTGGCAAAGGTGCCTTGGATCGCAAAAGCGATAAATGAAACCATTTAGATGCTGTGGGTTTCAAGAAATCAAGCCGGAAGGGCGCTCGGGAAAGCGCCCTAACCAAAAGATTTATTAGTCGGGTTTTCCGACATTACTGGTTTTGGGATGAAACCCTACGCGACCCTGGCTTCGGTTCTTGTCAATCGCTACCTCCGCGTTAAAGTGTCCGGTGGAATCATTGTCCCCCGCTTCCCCAACGCTATGAGCCAAGCCCAGTGTCGGCGTAAGTGCAACTATAGCTGCGATAAATACGTACTTCATTGTCACCTCTTCACAAATTTTCTGATTTGGAAACGCTATTGCCTTCGGTCGCCCGTGCCAAATTTCGGCCACAATTGAGAAGAATATGTGAACAACCAATCTTCTTGACGCTGGTTAGTTTCCAAATACGAATTAATCAACGCCGCACCCAGTTCAAAGTGCATCAACGGGTGGGTAATTCGTAGTGATTTCTATTCTGGTTCGCGATTTAATCTGGTCGGCACTCAAATGGCGGGATTAAACGCCGAGCGCTAGATTTACAGCCTGTATCGCTTGTCCGAATTGTCCGAAAATCGGGCATTCAGCCAAAAAAGCGCGCCATCGGGCGCGCTTTCGCAGTTCTTCCATGGTCGACGCCTTACATCCGGCTGGCGACGTTTTCCCAGTTCACCAGATTGTCCAGAAAGTTCGACAGATATGCCGGGCGTTTGTTGCGGAAATCGATGTAGTAAGAATGCTCCCACACATCACAGCCGAGCAATGCGGTCTGACCAAAGCACAATGGGTTCACGCCGTTTTCGGTTTTCGTCACCGCAAGCGAGCCGTCGGCATTCTTGACCAGCCATGCCCAGCCAGAGCCGAACTGACCAGCACCGGCAGCCGAGAACTGCGACTTGAACTCATCAACCGATCCGAAACTTTGGTTGATAGCCGCTTCCAGATTGCCCGGCATGCCACCGCCGCCTGGGCCCATCATCTCCCAAAACTGGTTGTGGTTCCAAAGCTGGCTGATGTTGTTGAAGATACCGTTCTGGGCAACCGCACCAGAATCGTATGTACCAACGATGATCTCTTCCAGCGTTTTGCCGTCCCATTCTGTGCCAGCAATCAGCTTGTTGCCGTTGTCCACATAGGCCTTGTGGTGCAGATCGTGGTGGTATTCCAGGGTCTCAGCGCTCATGCCATGCGCTGCTAACGCGTCGTGGGCGTAAGGAAGATCGGGAAGTTCAAAAGCCATGTCAGGGCCCCTCTCGGTTCATGGATATGATGTCTGACACCCTACCTGTGCCGCATGTGCCGTGGGGTCAAGCCTATGTTGGCCAATCGCTCAGAAAACCTATCCAAGGGATCAGCCTTTTAACATTGGCCAGAATGTGTCGACATCGCGAAGTTCGTTCAGCATTCAGCAGCCAATTTGCAGGGAACCGATATGCCGTTTCAATCAGATGAGACAAACCCAATGACGCCCTATCAGCTTCCATTCCCGAAAGAGGCGCTGGAAGAGATTGTGGTTCCCGAGGATGTAGATGAAATGATTACATATTTTCAGGTGAACGGCGTGATGGTCTACGTGGATCAGTTTATTCGCTAACCCCGTCTTCTAGGCTTTTCCGACTAAAAGGTTGGTGTCTCCACTTGGTGTCTTGGTCAAACCCGCAAACACGTCGATGTCATAGGCCAGATCATCGTAAAGATGGGTCATCAACGCCCTTACACGCGCGGTGTTGCGCAAATCGGGGTGCGTCAGGATCCACAGCTTCATGTCCAGATGCGGGAAAGTCTCTGTTACGCGGATAAGCCGGTCATCAACATCGCCAACGTAACACGGAAGAAACCCGATCCCCATGCCGGCGGCTATCGCATTCTGCACCGCCTTGGTGGCGCTGCATTGAAAAACTGTCCGCTCAATGGCGTGCTCCAGCGACGGAAGAACTTGCGGTACAAGCCATGACATCGCTCCTTCGATGACGCAAAGATCATGCTGGTCGATGGGCGTTTCGCCATGTTCCCCCATATATTCGGGCGTCGCAAAGGTGGCGAAGCGAAAATCGCAGATCCGGCGTCCATAAGCACTGTCCGGCGGTGATCTTGTTGCACGAATGGCGACTTCAGCCTCGCGTTTATTGAGATCGACGGTTCCGTGACCCGGTGTGACGTCTAGCCGGATTTCGGGGTGCTTGGCCAGAAACCGGGCAGCAATGCCGGGTGCGAGTTCCTGGGCGAACACCTCGGGGCATGTCAGGCGGATGCGTCCGCGCAACTCGCCGTCTTGGCCGAGCACTTCCAGGCCAAGGGCATGCACTTCTGCTTCGATCCGTTCAGCGTATTCAATCGCTTTTTGCCCGGCCTCGGTCGCGACATAGCCTTTGCGGAAACGATCAAAGAAACGAACGCCGGTTCGTTCTTCAACGGCGTTGATGCGGCGAAATACCGTGCTGTGGGTTTGCCCAAGTGCACGAGATGCCCCCGACAAACCGTTTCCACGACCGATGGCAAGGATCAGGGAAAGGTCGTTCCACTCTAGGTCGTTCGCGGTTCGCGTAGTCACTGGTGCAATCCTGTCTGTCCGTTTTTGCAAAGTCTCATTGCGATATTAGCGAATTTCCTTGCGCAATCAAACAGACAATCTTGAACTTACCAAACGAAACAAACCAAACGCCAAAGGAACCCCAGCCATGATGATCCAATTTGTTCAGTTCGAAACCTCCCTTAGCGATGCCGAGGTCCGTGCCGTTGCCGACGCCCGCAAACCAGATTTTCAAGCGATCCCTGACCTTCACCAGAAATACTATCTGAAGCTCAATGCCCCGAACCAATACGGCGGCTTCTACATCTGGGACTCGCCCTCTGCCATGGCGTCTTTCCGTGACAGCGAATTGGCGAAAACGATCCCGGCGGCCTACGGCATTGTTGGCGCGCCCAAAGTCGACATTCACGAACTGATCATGGCGCTGCGCTGATCTTCATGTTCCTAAAATCACCCTTACATCCTGGAGACTGAACATGACTTTTCTACGCAAACTGAAACTGACCGCCTTTGCCGCAACTATCCTGGCCACTCCGGTCGTTGCCCAAGCCAGCGACAGCGGTTCCGCTGACGACGCCACGGTTGTGCAAATCATTCGCTTTGAAACCACCCTGCCCCGTGATGTGGTTCTGGCCAAAGCGCGGGAACGGCGTGAAGAGTTTCGCGATGTGGATGGTCTAGTTCAGAAGTATTACGTGGAACTTAACAGTGCGAACACATACGGCGCGGTTTACATTTGGGAGAGCAAGGAAGCGATGGGCGCCTTCTTTCAATCGGATCTGGCAAAGAGCATTCCGGCGGCTTATCGGATCCGCGGCAAGCCCGACATAGAAGTCATCAGCGGTGTGTTTCGACTACACGACTGAGTTCACCATACCCCAGAAACAAGAAAGCCGGGCACAAAGCCCGGCTTTTTCGCATTTGCTTTTGGGAAAACTCAGAAGTGACCAACGTCGCTTCCAGAAACAGATGAAATCTTCAGCAAATCAAACACATACTGCGCAACCGAACGGAAGCAGATCAGATGGGCCTCGCCATCAGCGCTGAACCAGAATGCGCCAGCAACCTGTGCAAGACGGGTGCGGCGGGCTTCGCCAACCGGTAAAGACGCATCCCGCATGTCGGCAGGGGAAATCTTTGCCAGCACTTCTCGGATTGCTGCGCCTTCGCCCGTCAGACGGAAATACGCACGCGCGTCCGATACATTAACGGCCATGTGGTGTTGACCAGCCAGTGCCGCCGAGATGGCCGCCACGCGGACTTCCGCCTCGTCATGGGGACATAGCAGCATCAGTTCGTCCGGCGACATCCAGAGCATTTGTCCGGCGTCCGACGAGGTGACCTGACGAGGTGCCGGAATTTCGACGCCCGCCGCCTTGGCCAGAGCTGCGGTGAGACTTTCATCAGACAGATCACCGCGCAGGGTGATCATGCCTTGCAATCCGGACTCGACAACTTCGATGGTTCCGCTGGCGGTAACCCCGTCCAATGCGCTTGCTGCCTCAGACATTTTGCTTCTCCCCTTCGGGATCAAAGAAGACCGGATCGACGATTTTGGCCTTTACAACTTCGCCGTCGATCTTCGGGAAATCCAGAACTTCGCCCATGCGATCAGGCCCGCGCAGGACCAGCCCCATCGCGATGCCACGGTCCAGCGTTGGCGAGTAATAGGTTGATGTTACACGACCTTCGGTAATGCGCTGGCCATTGTCGTTAATGCCGGGCTCAGCGGCATAGGCCCCATCCGGCAGCACCGAGCCATCCGTGGTTTCAAGGCCGACCAGCTTCCAGCGGTAGGGATCGGTCATATGGTCACGCTCCTGAGCGCGCTTGCCGATGAAGTCTTCTTTCTTCTTTGAGATCGCCCAGTTCAGACCAAGGTCTTGCGGGATCACTGTTCCGTCGGTTTCGTCACCGATCATGATGAAGCCCTTTTCTGCCCTGAGGATGTGCAGCGCTTCAGTGCCGTATGGCGTGATCCCGAACTCTTCCCCGGCTTCCAAGAGTGCATCCCAGAAGGCGCGGCCCTGACTGGCAGGAACGGCGATTTCGTAGCTGAGTTCACCCGAGAAAGAGATGCGGAAAACCCGCGCCGAGAAGTTGCCGATGGCCCCGTCGGCCCATTGCATGAACGGCAAAGTCTCTTTCGAGACATCCATTCCGCCCAGCTTTTCAAGGACTTGGCGCGCGTGCGGGCCGACAACGGCGATCTGAGCGTAATGTTCGGTCACGTTGGTGACGTAGACTTTCCAGTCCCACCATTCAGTTTGCAGCCATTCTTCCATGTGTGCATGGATACGCTCGGCACCGCCGGTGGTGGTGTGGCAAAGCCAGGTGTCTTCATCGATGCGGGCCACAACGCCGTCATCGCTGAGGAAGCCGTTCTCCGAGCACATCAGGCCATAGCGGCATTTGCCGACCTTCAGGTTCGACATCATGTTGGTGTACATCATGTCGAGGAACTTGCCCGCGTCGGGTCCTTTGACCAGGAGCTTGCCAAGCGTAGACGCGTCCAGCAGACCGGACCGGTTACGCACGGCGTTTACTTCGCGCACGACGGCGTCATGAACAGTTTCCTCGCCTTTCAAGTAGGCGTAAGGGCGTCGCCAATGGCCAACGGGCTCCCAATGGGCACCGTTGCTGTCGTTCCATTCATACATCGGCGTGCGACGGATGGGCTGGAACAGGTCGCCGCGCGCTTCGCCACCGATAACACCCATGGAAATCGGCGTGTAAGGCGGGCGGAATGTCGTGGTGCCAACTTTGGGAATATCTTCGCCCAACTGTTGGCTGAGCACGGCAAGGCCGTTGATATTGCTAAGTTTCCCCTGATCTGTGGCCATGCCGAGCGTGGTGTAACGCTTGGTGTGTTCAACCGATTCAAAGCCTTCGCGGGCTGCCAGTTCAACGTCTGTGACCTTCACGTCATTCTGGTAGTCCAACCAGGTTTTCGAGCGCAGATCATAGGATGCCTTGGCAGGCATGTTCCACACCGGTGCCATGGGTTGTGCGTCTTCAGCGGCAGCCGTTGGGACATTGGCCTTCTTGCGGGTCTTGTGACCAGCAGCAGCGGCAGCGGTGCGACCTGCCTCGAAGGCATCCGCCAATGCATCCGCAGTGTGCAGATGACCGTTGGCCGTGCCTGCGACATGAACGAAGGCCTCGCCCTCTGCGCCTGTTGGCGCGCGGTTAGGATCGGGGCGGAAATGGGCGTTTTCGTCCGACCAGTTGAGCTTGCCGCCGCAGTGGGACCAGAGGTGAACGATGGGAGACCAACCACCTGCCATGGCGACGCAATCGGCGGAAATCTCTTCCAGAACAGCACCTTCGCCGAGTTGGTCGCAGATGTAGACGGTTTCAACCTTACCCTTTCCGGTAACCTTGGCGATACCGCGACCGGGAACGACGCGGATGCCCTGCTCTTTCGCGGCTTCGGCCAGCGGGCCAGCGGCGCTGATGCGGGCGTCCAGCACGGCTGGAACGTCGAGACCGGCGGCTTTCAGGGACAATGCGGTGCGATAACCGTCGTCATTGTTGGTGACAACGACTGTGCGTTGACCCGGGGCGACGCCGAAATTCACCACGTAGTCGCGCACTGTCGAGGCCAGCATGACACCGGGTAAGTCATTGCCGGCGAAAGACAAAGGACGTTCGATGGCACCGGTCGCCGTGATAATCTGAGCGGCGCGGATGCGCCACAAACGGTGGCGCGGCAGGTTCGGGTCGGGGGCGTGATCGGTGATGCGTTCATAGGCCAAGGCATAGCCGTGGTCATAGATGCCTGCGCCCATGGTGCGGGTGCGGATACGGACGTTTGGCATGGCTTCAAGCGCCGTTACCGTTGCTTTGATCCAATCGTCGGCAGGCTGTCCGTCGACCTCGGAACCGTCTACCGGCGCGCGGCCGCCCCATTCCGAAGTTTGTTCAAAAAGCAGAACTTCGGCACCGGCTTCTGCAGCAGATTTAGCGGCAGTCAGACCAGCGATTCCACCCCCAATAACAAGGACATCGGCGTTGATATTAAAGTGCTCGTAGTGATCTGCATCGCGATGCTTTGGTGCCTTGCCCAGACCAGCCGATTGACGAATGATGGGCTCGTAAACGTGCTTCCAGAACGCGCGTGGCCACATGAACATCTTGTAGTAAAAACCAGCGGGTAGAAAGCGCGACAGCTTGGCGTTGACCGCGCCGATATCGAACTCGAGACTTGGCCAGTGGTTCTGGCTTTCTGCTGTCAGCCCGTCGAAAAGTTCGGTGGTTGTGACACGGGCATTGGGTTCGAAAGTCTTTTCTTTTCCTAGGTTTACCAGCGCATTCGGCTCTTCCGCGCCCGAGGCAACAACGCCACGTGGTCGGTGGTATTTAAATGAGCGTCCCATCAGCGTCTGACCGTTGGCCAGAAGCGCCGAAGCAAGTGTGTCGCCCTGCACACCGCGCATGGCGCGACCATTGAAGGTGAAGCCCTTGGATTGACTACGGTCGATCAGACGCCCGCCGGATTCCAGACGATGGCTCATTGGAAGTCCCTCCAGGACCAACCGGGTCTTTTCTTGGTGACGGCGTCGCAAATTTCTTTAGGTGGATCAAATACTTGCGCCGAATATGTGCCAAAGACCTCAAGGGTCATGGTATCGCGGGCCGCATGGAACCACTTGCCGCAGCCATTGGCATGACGCCAGCGTTCAAAGTGCACACCACGCGGATTTTCACGCTTGAAAAGATAGCCTTCAAACTCGTCATCTGACGAACCAGGGCCGTGGCGCTTAAGGTGGGCTTCGCCGCCGGGGCTGAGCTCGGTTTCATCGCACGGAATGCCACAGTATGGGCAATCTATAATCAGCATGTTGTACCCCTGAAAAATGGGAAAAACGACCTGTCTGTATCGCGTCGGTATTACGTCGGTGGACCCGAACGCAGCGGTAAGACCTTGGTAAGACTTTGCAAACCGGCCAATAAATTCGACGCTACGCTTGTTGTGCCGAGGCTCAACACCCATGTGAGAGCAATGAAACCTGCGCTTCAAATCATGCCCATTGCCCTTTTGCTGGCCGTCGCCGTCGTCGCGGTCTGGCGCGGAATGGACACCAAACCCGACCGCACCGGCAACCGCGCCAAAGGTGGCGGAGCGAAGTGGAAGTATTGGAAGTAGCAATCTGCTGCTAAACCGAACAATCGACATCAGTGCGCCACCCCAGCTGCCACGCTCTCATCAATGAACCGGCCTTCGCGGAAGCGATCCAAGGTGTAAGCCTCGGTCAAAGGTGAGTGGCCGGTCGCCATCAGTTCCGCCATTCCCCAACCTGATCCCGGGATAGCCTTAAAGCCACCGGTGCCCCAACCGCAGTTGATGAAGCAGTTTTCGAGCGGCGTCTTCGACAGGATTGGCGAGCGATCCCCGGTCATGTCCACGATCCCGCCCCACTGACGCAGCATCTTCAAGCGCGAGATAATCGGGAAGGTTTCGTTCAGAGCCCGTACCGTTTCTTCGATGTGGTGGAAGGAACCGCGCTGAGTGTAATTGTTGTAACCGTCCGCACCGCCGCCGATGACCATCTCGCCCTTGTCGGACTGGCTCATGTAGCCGTGGACGGTGTTGGCCATAACCACCACGTCCATGCAGGGTTTGATTGGCTCGGACACAAGCGCCTGAAGCGCCACGGATTCAATCGGCAGCCGGAAACCCGCCATATCGGCGAGGTGGCCGGAATGCCCGGCCACGACGACGCCCAGCTTGTCGCAATCGATGTCGCCTTTGCTTGTGGAAACGCCGACGACTTTGCCGCCTTCTGACCGCACGCCTGTGACTTCGCATTTCTGGATCACATCCATGCCCATTTCCGAGCATTTGCGCGCGTATCCCCAAGCCACGGCATCATGACGCGCGGTGCCGCCACGGGCCTGCCATAGCGCACCCAGAACAGGGTAACGAGGGCCACGGGTTTCGATGATCGGGCAAAGCTCTTTCACGCGCTCGGGGTCGACGTATTCGGTTGTGACACCTTGCAGAGCGTTAGCGTGGGCGGTGCGCTTATAGCCGCGAACTTCGTGTTCGGTCTGGGCCAGCATCATCACGCCACGGGGGCTGAACATAACGTTGTAATTCAGGTCCTGGCTGAGGTCTTCGTAAAGGCTACGCGCCTTTTCGTAGATCGCCGCGGAAGGGTCCTGTAGATAGTTCGACCGTATGATGGTGGTATTGCGCCCCGTGTTGCCGCCCCCAAGCCAACCTTTTTCCAGGATCGCCACATTGCGGATGCCGTGGTTCTTGCCAAGATAATAGGCGGTCGCCAAGCCGTGCCCGCCCGCACCGATGATGATCACATCATACTTGCGCTTTGGCTCGGGCGAGGCCCAGGCGCGGGTCCAGCCTTTGTGATTTCGAAACGCCTCGCGGGCGACGGCAAATGCAGAATAACGGCCCATTGGTCACAGACTCCCCGGGGTGCCGGTCCAATCCCGACAATTGCCCCTCTTTGACAAAATTTCATGGGCTTTGTGAAGATGGCAAAGCGGCACGGTAATGTGGTTTCGCGACACGCGTTGGTGATCGCTTGTCGCATTTTGATAAATTGCCTTGGGCTATTCGATTTCGACGACTACATGGGGAGCATGATATTCTGGTTGATAACCCTTGGACTTGCTGTGGCCATCGTGGCCTTGCTTGTTTCGGCATTGCTGGCTGCGCGAAGCGAAAAAAGCGCGGTCTCAGCGGCCGAATCTGACATTGCTCTCTACAAAGATCAGCTTAACGACGTCGAACGGGATCTTGCACGAGGCGTCCTGAGCGAAGACGAAGCCAAAACTGCTCGCACCGAAGTCGCACGACGGCTTCTGGATGCAGACAAACGGGCATCGGCGCGACCTGCCCTGTCCGCCGGGCAAAGCCTACCGGCACTGGCTATGGTAACGCTGTTCGTGTTGGGAGGCACTTTTGGTCTTTATGCTTACTTCGGTGCGCCGGGGTATGGTGATTTGCCCATGACAGCGCGATTGGACGCCATCGAAACCGCGCGCGCTGAGCGCCCCAGCCAAACTGAAGCAGAAGCGGTTGCGCGCGACCTCCTGCCGCCGGTCTCCGAAGCGCCCCAGGATTTTCAGGACCAGATGGCGCGTCTGCGCGCCGCCCTGGAAGAGCGGCCTGACGACGTGCGCGGGTTGACGCTTCTTGCTCAATTCGAGGCCCGGCTTGGCAACTATACCGCCGCGCGTCAGGCACAAGAGCGGCTGGTCCAAGCGAAAGGCGATACAGACACGCTTGCCGATCGTCAGCGACTTTTGGATATTATGGTCTTTGCGGCTGGCGGCTATGTCTCGCCCGAAGCCGAGGCTGTGTTGGACGTCATCCTGCAGGAGGTGCCCAACAGCGGTGCTGCGTTGTATTATCTGGGTTTGTCAGAAGCTCAGGCAGGGCGCGCCGACCTTGCTTTCCCTATCTGGCGCCGACTGTTAGAGACCAGCGGGCCGGATGCGCCCTGGTTCGACGCCATCCGTGCCGAAATTGGCGATCTCGCAGCGACGGCAGGCGTGCGATATGATCCACCCGAGGTTTTTGGACCCAGCGCAGAAGATATTGCCGCGGCTCAGGAACTGGATGCCGAGACAAGACGCGATATGATCCAGAACATGGTTTCGGGTCTGGCAGCGCGCTTGGCAGATGAAGGGGGGCCACCGGAAGACTGGGCGCGCCTGATCCGGTCGCTGGGTGTCCTTGGACAAGACGAGCGCGCCTTTGCCATCGCCGAAGAGGCCCGTGTGGTCTTTGAACGCGATGCCGGCGCACTGGCTCTGATCAATGCGGCCCAGGCCGCCGCGCTGGGGGATCGATGATCACCGACTCCCTGACCGATTTTGTCCCGCACATCGCTGCGCGGACCCCGCTTATGGGGCTGGACTTGGGCACTGTTACCATCGGTGTTGCTGTATCCGATGGTTTTCGCCAGGTTGCCACACCGCTGGAAACCATCCGGCGCAAAAAGTTCGGAGTTGATGCCGCACGGTTGATGGAAATCTGTTGCGACCGGGCCATTTCGGGGATCGTTCTTGGCCTGCCCCTGAACATGGACGGCAGCGAAGGCCCACGGTGCCAGTCGACCCGCGCTTTCGCCCGCAATCTGGAACGGCTAACCGAACTGCCCATCACCTTCTGGGACGAACGCCTGTCAACGGTTGCCGCCGAGCGTGCGCTCCTGGAGGCCGACACATCGCGCAAACGCCGCGCCGAAGTCATCGACCATGTTGCGGCCTCCTACATCCTGCAGGGCGCGCTCGACCGCCTGAGCAATATCGAGGCCACCCCATGAGCGACGACGTCTGGAAACGGGACGAGATCCAAAGTCCTTGCGTCAAAATCTGCGTCATTCATCCCGAAGCACGCAACTGCATCGGTTGCCACCGGACGGGCGACGAAATCGCCGGATGGATGCGAAAAACCCCCGAAGAGCGTCAAGCGATCATGGATGCCTTGCCCAAGCGAAAAGCCCTGTTGCCCGGACGACGCGGCGGGCGCTCTGGTCGGTCTCGATACAGATCCACCTGATCTTCTTCTGTCTAAAAATACTTCCGCCGGAGGCCACCGCGACGGCGAAGCCGGCGCAAATCATTGTATGCGCCTTAAGGCGCGCAATTTGACAAGATAAAAGGCCCGCGCTTAAGCCGGACCTTTTCAAACATTCTACTGTGAATTCGTGGCGGTCAATCGTCGCGGTGAACTTTCTCACGGCGCTCATGACGCTCCTGCGCTTCCAGGCTCATGATGGCAATTGGACGGGCATCCAGGCGCTTCAATGAGATCGGATCACCGGTCTCTTCGCAATAGCCGTATTCGCCCTCTTCGATTCGCCGCAAAGCTGCGTCGATCTTCGAAACCAGTTTGCGCTGGCGGTCCCTTGTGCGCAGTTCAAGTGCGCGATCCGTCTCTTCGCTGGCGCGGTCGGCAATGTCAGGAATGTTGCGAGTTGTGTGCTGCAGACCTTCGATGGTCGACTTGCTGTCTCCCATCAGTTCCGCTTTCCAGTTCAGAAGCTTACGCCGAAAATATTCGGTCTGAAGCTCGTTCATAAAGGGTTCGTCGTCGGCTGGGCGGTAATCGTCTGGCAGAAATACTTCAGCTTTCACCTTGTTCACCTTTTTTATCATTGGCACTCACCCCGGACGACAATTCTGGTAAAACGGCTCGGCCATCCGGCTCCTCGTTGGCGGGCATGTAACTCATCATCAAAGGCTTGTCACTACACGATCGGTGCAACACTGCGTGCTCTTGAAGGCCCCCGCCCCGCAAGCTAGGGTTCACGCCGGACGGCGGCAATCACACGAGTGACGACGATGAAGTTTCAGGGGACCGATGCCTATATCGCATCGCAGGATCTGGCGATTGCGGTAAACGCCGCGATTACACTGGAGCGTCCGTTGTTGGTAAAGGGCGAGCCTGGCACCGGCAAAACTGAACTTGCGCGCCAGGTCGCCGACGCGCTTTCGATGCCCATTATCGAGTGGCACGTCAAATCCACCACCCGTGCCCAGCAGGGCCTGTATGAATACGATGCTGTCAGCCGGTTGCGCGACAGCCAGTTGGGCGAAGATCGGGTGCACGATATCTCGGCTTACATTCGCCGGGGCAAGTTGTGGGACGCTTTTGCCGCCGACGAACGGGTGGTTTTGTTGATCGACGAGATCGACAAGGCCGATATCGAGTTTCCCAACGATCTGCTGCAAGAGCTGGATCGGATGGAATTCCATATCTATGAAACCGGCGAGTCAATTCGCGCAAAACATCGCCCGGTGGTCATCATCACCTCGAACAACGAAAAAGAGCTTCCGGACGCCTTTCTGCGCCGCTGCTTTTTCCACTATATCCGCTTTCCTGATCTGGAAACGCTGAGGTCGATCGTTGAGGTGCATTATCCCGGCATCAAGGATCATTTGTTGACCACGGCGCTGACCCAATTCTTTGAGGTGCGCGAGACAAATGGTCTGCGCAAGAAACCTTCGACCAGCGAGGTTTTGGATTGGCTTAAGCTGATCCTTGCCGAGGATTTGTCGCCCGAGGATTTGCGCCGTGATGGCACCGACGCCTTACCCAAGCTGCATGGTGCCTTGCTTAAGAACGAGCAGGATGTGCAGTTGTTCGAACGCCTGGCGTTTCTGGCGCGGAGGCAGTCGTAATGCAGATAGGCCCGCTTGAGCGCCGGGACTATGGCGATTGGTGCCATTTGTGGCACGGGTATCTGGCGTTCTATGAGACCGAGTTGCCTGACGAGATTTACCAGACCTATTTCGAGCGTCTTTTGGGCAACGACCCGCAGGACTTTCATGGGCTGATTGCCGAAGTAGATGGGGCACCGGTTGGCCTGGCGCATTATCTGTTTCACCGCCATGGCTGGAAGGTCGAAAACACCTGTTATCTTCAAGACCTTTATGCTGATCCCGCGGTACGCGGTCAGGGGATCGGGCGTAGGTTGATTGAAGCGGTTTATGCCGCCGCCGATGCGATGGGCGCGCCGGGCGTATACTGGCAAACCCAGGATTTCAACGCCGAGGCGCGCAAACTTTATGACCGGATCGGCGAACTGACGCCCTTTATTGTGTATCGGCGACCCGTATGAGGTTTCTTTTCGTTTTGTTTGCCTTGGCAGCGCTGTCGGCCTGCGGCGTGCCCGAAACTTTGGATGCTGAGACGGCATTACCGCCAATGAAAACATTTGAAAGTGCTGCTCAGCCCTCGCCGGCGGGATCAAACACGCAGATTGCTCGCGACTTTCTGGATCTGACATTTACCTCGGAGCTTGGAAGGAAACTACCGGTATTCACACGGTTTGAAGGTCCGGTAACTGTTCGGGTGCTCGGCAAAGCGACTCCGGTATTTATGCACGATCTGGACAGATTGCTTTCACGTCTGCGAACCGAGGCGGAAATCGATATTCATCGGATCCCAGGCAAAGGTGCGGCGTCGATCATTGTGCAACTGGTCCGCCGATCTCAAATTAAGAGCATTGAGCCATCTGCGGCCTGCTTAGTGCGACCAAACGTAGAAGACTGGGATGATTTTTCAAAGAAGCGTCATGCGCCCGAGACGTTCTTAAGCAGCTTAAAAATACGCAAGCAGATGGCGGTTTTCTTGCCAATAGACGCTAGCCCGCAGGACCAGCGCGACTGTCTTCACGAAGAAATATCGCAGGCACTTGGTCCGGTGAACGATCTTTATCGTTTAAGCCAGTCCGTATTTAACGACGACAATTTTCACTCTGTTTTAACGGGATTTGATATGCTCATTTTGCGCACTTATTACGATAGCGCGCTTCAAAATGGCATAAGCCGGAACGCGGTTGCCGCAAGGTTGCCAGCAATTTTATCGCGAATCAATCCACAAGGCGGACACGGTGGAATTGCTCCGCCCGCCCCGCGCATGACAGCCTGGCAAGCAGCTTTCAAAAAAGCGACTCAGCCTAGGCACCTATCAAACCATGGCGTTTCCGACGCCCAGCGCGCAATCGACCTGGCCCGCCCCGCTGGAAGGTTGAGTTTGCACTTAGCACTTTCGCATTTTTTGCATGGAGAACTGACTCTGAAAGAGCGGCCCGATATTTCATTGAATGCCTATCTTGCCGCCGGGCGCATTTATGCTAATCGCGCCGATACTGCCATTCAGGAGGCGCGAGTAGCACTTCAGTTGGCAACATATCAACTATCGGTCGGACAGACGGAAACTGCAGTGGCGCTGGTCAACCGAAATCTAAATATTGCAAAGCAATCAGAGAATGCTGTGCTTTTATCTCGAATGCTGCTGGTGAAAGCAGAAGCCCTAGAGATTATGGGCCTTTCCGACCAAGCAGCCGACATTTACTCTGAAGCCCTGGCTTGGGGTCTTTATGGCTTTGGAAGTGAGAGCGAAGTCTTGAAACAGGCTCGTCAAATCCGCGCGATCAGCCCGCGCATTGCCGAAAGGACCGCAGGATGATCATTTTAGGAGCCGCTGTGATTGGGAGCATACTCGGGGTCAACACTGCCCGGCGTCGGAATGGAAACCGGTTGGATATGCTACAGTATGGCTTTGGCTTCGGTATCTGTTTTGGCCTTTTTGGCGGTGTTGTCACAATTCTGATCGAGCGTCTGGTGACCTGATGTTCCTGCCGTTTTTCGAAACACTTCGAAACGGCGGCGTCCCGGTCACATTGCGCGAATACCTGGCATTTCTGTCTGCGCTGGACGCCGGGCTGGCGACCTACGATGTCGATGAGTTCTATTATCTTGCACGCACAACGATGGTTAAGAACGAGTCCCATCTGGATCGGTTTGATCAGGCGTTTGCCCATGCGTTTCAAGGCATCGAAAACATCCCGCAGGATGCCGTGATTGACGCGCTGGATTTGCCTGAAGACTGGTTGCTTAAGATGACCGAAAAGCACTTGAGCGCCGAAGAAATGGCCTAAATCGAAGCGCTTGGCGGTTTCGACAAGTTGATGGAGACATTGCGCGAGCGCCTTGCAGAGCAGAAAGGCCGGCATCAGGGCGGGTCGAAATGGGTTGGCACCGCCGGAACCTCGCCGTTCGGGGCCTATGGCTATAACCCGGAAGGTGTGCGCATTGGTCAGGCCGAAAGCCGTCATCAACGCGCGGTTAAAGTCTGGGACAAACGTGCGTTTCGCGATCTGGATGACACCCGCGAGATCGGCACCCGCAGCATCAAAGTTGCGCTGAAACGTCTACGCCAGTGGGCGCGCGAGGGGGCGGCGGATGAACTGGATTTGGATGGCACCATCCGTTCAACCGCTGAGCATGGATATCTGGATGTCAAAACCCGCCCCGAGCGGCGGAATGCGGTGCGGGTGTTGCTGTTTCTGGACGTGGGCGGCTCGATGGACCCTCATGTGCAACTGGTTGAAGAGTTGTTTTCCGCTGCCCGCACCGAATTCAAGCATCTGGAGCATTATTACTTTCACAACTGTCTTTATGAAGGCGTGTGGAAAAGCAATCAGCGACGCTGGAACGCGCAAATCCCGACCTGGGATCTGCTGAACAAATATGGCTCGAATTACAAATGTATATTTGTCGGCGACGCCTCGATGTCACCCTATGAAATCGCAATTCCAGGTGGCGCCAATGAACACTGGAACAAAGAAGCGGGCGAGGTCTGGCTCCACCGCGCCGCTCTTCAGTGGCCGGAAATGTTGTGGATCAATCCGGTCAGGCAGGCCCATTGGCAATACACGACGTCGATTGGCATGGTTCAGGACATCATCGGCGCAGATCGGATGGTGCCGCTGACATTGTCGGGTCTGACCGATGGTATGAAACGTCTGAGTTAGTTTTGCGTCATCTTCAGGTTTGGAACCGTTTCGCGCACATGGCGCGCCATGGCTATGGCGGCTGGATTGCGAACGGTGCTTTCATGCTCGGCAAGGTACAGGACCGGTGGGGTCGGCTTCGGCAATCCCACAGATGCCGGAACCTCGCGCATGTCTTTGCTCAGATTCAGCCTCAATATCATCCCCAAACCGATACCGGCACTGACCGCCGACATGATGCCGCTGACCGATTGGGTAGATAAAGCGATACGATATGGCAGGCCGGCGCGATCCAGACCGCCCAACATGACCCGTCTGTGATGCGACCCTTCGCGCCAGACGACGACCGGTAAAGGACGCAATTTCTCAAGCTCAAGGTCTTTTGCGCAGGCCCAGACAACCTCGTTGCGATATAACGCCGGACCGACCCCGACCGCACCTTCGGCATCTGTGAACAAGGTCATGTCAAGGCGACCAGAGTTTAACGACTGTAACAGACCCGCCGTTTCGTTTTGCTCAATTGTGACTTCGACGTCAGGGTATTTTTCCCGGAATTCAGGCAAGATCAGCGGCACAAGACGCTCGCCGTAAAGTTCTGGCACGCCAAGGGCAACGCGCCCGCCTCTGCCCTCGCCACCGAAGGCAGCTAATGCACGGTCATGTGCATCGATTACCTCGCGTGCCAGCGGCACAAGGCGCGTGCCAGCGGCTGTCAGACTGGTGCCCTGACCGCCGCGCACCAATAGCGAAACGCCGAGACGGTCTTCTAGTTTACGAATTTGCTGGCTAATGGCCGATTGGGTTCGACCCACACGAGACCCGGCCCCGGTGAAGCTGCCGGTTTCAGTAATCGCCAAGAAAGTGCGCAGTGTATCAATGTCCATGGTCATTAATATCTCTAATATCGACTATAAGATCAATTCGTTTGTGTAATGCCATTTGACCGAGCTAATCTAATCGCAGACAAAGGAAAGCATCATGCAAGATACAATTTTCACAATCAGAGAAGCTCGGCTCGCAGATATGGATCGTTTGCTGGACCTTGAGTATCGTGCCTTTCTTGGACTGAACGACGGCAACTACACCGAAGAAATTCTGAAACTGTTCATCGGCGAAATGAAAAGGGTCACACCGGAATTGCTCGCAGAAGGCAGATACTACGTTTTCGAAGACGAAGACGGAGATATTATCGCCAGTGGAGGCTGGTCGCAGGAAACGCCGGGCTATGCCCATGGCATTGAAGGTCATGCCGAAGAATACCGCAGCGACGAAGGTGTTGTGCGCGCCATGTATGTCTCGCCGGATATGGCGCGGCGTGGTTTGGGCCGAAAGATGATGGAACTGATCGAAGAAAGGGCCATGGCCGAAGGTGTGCGCAAGCTGGCGATGTCAGCGACAATTATGGGTGCCGGACTATACAGCGCCTGCGGATATAAAATCACGGGACCAACCATCATCGCCCTGTCTGAAGGACGCCAAATTACCGGCCATGAGATGGAAAAGATATTGGTCCCAAACGGCCAATCCATCGCTGACATTGCCGGGGCCGCTGCCTGACCCCATATAGGGGGTATGATCAAGTTCACCCCCATACTTCTGGCCATTCTTTATGGTTTGGTGATGTATCGCTTTTCCGTCTGGCGGACGGGCCGCGAATTGGATGCCAAGTCAAGCGAACTGGCTGACCCCATGCTGAAAGTGCTGACCGACCGTATGGCGGCGTCGTTGGATTTGCCCCGCATTCGCGTGCATCTTTATGAGATTGACCCGGTCAACGGATTGGCCGCGCCGGATGGGCGGATTTTCATCACCCGCGGGTTTTACCAGAAGTATCGCAGTGGCGAGGTCTCGGCGGACGAAATGGCAAGCGTCATCGCCCATGAATTGGGGCATGTTGCCTTGGGCCATTCCCGCCGCCGGATGATCGATTTCTCAGGACAAAATGCGCTGCGCACCGCTTTGGCCATGGTTCTGTCGCGATTCCTGCCGGGGATCGGGGTAATGATCGCGAATTTCATGGCGACTTTGCTGGCAGCACGGCTTAGCCGGTCGGACGAATACGAGGCGGATGCCTATGCCTCGGCATTGCTGGTGAAATCAGGTATTGGGACTGCGCCGCAGAAATCGCTGTTTACCAAGTTGGAAACATTGACCGGAGCGCGCGGCGCGGCCACACCGGCCTGGATCTTGAGCCATCCGAAAACCAAGGACCGGATCGCGGCGATTGAAAAGCTGGAAGTGAAGTGGTCGCAGTCAGGTCAGGACGCGTAAAGCGCCTTGCCAAGACGCGGCAAACGCGCGCGTTTCAGCACCGCACGCGGGTTGGAGACTTTGATCCCATGGTGCGCAGCTTTTTGCAGAACATTCCCAACAATTTCCTGCATCACTTTGGGATCATTGTGAAATATCTCCAACAAGAATTCATCAGGCTGGCGCAGCAGAACCGCTTCGCGGGCAAGTGTCCGGGTTGGGAAGTCTTTGACGTTGAGCGTCAGAAGTTCGCCCGCACCGCCGTCGATGGCCGCCGTGAGAACATGAATGTCGTCCAGGTCAGGCAATGACAGGCGCAGTTGGGTTTCGCGGCTCTCGGGCACTTCGGCATCGGGGAATGCGTGGCGCAGAGTGGCGATTTCAACCTCGGCGATTGCTTGATCCTGTGGGCTTTTCTTGCCTGCCGCGTGCCGCCATTCCTCTAGTATCCGCGCGGACCAAACGGGCGTGAAAGCGCCCTGCCCGGCGGCCCCAATCACTATTTCGCGCAGGACTGTCGGGAACAAAGCGCAAGCGTCGATCAGCACCTTCATGGCAGCATGCGGAAGGTGATTGTTTTCAGGTAACCGCTTTCGGCCAGATGTGGGTGCTGCGGATGGTCAGGCCCGGCGAAGCCGGTGCGCAGAATTTGCGCCGTGCGCCGCGCCCGATGCCACGAATGCATGCTGTGCGGAACTGACCGAGATCGGCGGCATGACTGCATGAACACAGCGTTAGTGTGCCACCCGGTGCAACCAAAGGTGTGGCCAGTCGCGCGACCTTTTCATATGCGCGCAGGCCCGCTTCCAACGCCTGTCGGTGCGGCGCGAAGGCGGGCGGATCACAAATGACGGTACCGAATGTGCGCCCCTCGTCCGCAAAGCCCTGCAGGGCATCGAAAGCGTCTGATCTCAGTGTCTCAAATTGGTCAGAAACGCCCATGGCCTCGGCACCGGAGCGCGCCAGTGTTAATGCAGCCTCAGAGCCATCAACCGCCGTTGCCTTAGTCGCTCTGCCAGCCAGCGCCGCCAAAGCAAAGCCGCCGACATGAGAAAACACGTCAAGCACCTCGGTTCCTTCGGCCAATTTGGCGACGAAGGCTTGATTGGGGCGTTGGTCATAAAACAGGCCAGTTTTCTGCCCGCCCATCAGGTCGGCCATATAGATTGCGCCGTTCATGGGCACGGGCAATGGGCCGTCAACAGACCCGCTGAGAACGGCTGACTGATCATCCAGCCCTTCAAGACTGCGCGCGCGGCCAGATGCACTTTTGACCACGGTGGAAACGCCTGTCACTTCGATAAGCGCTTCTGTCAGTTCGTTCAGCCGGGTATCCGCCCAGGCGGCATTGGGTTGAACAACGGCCACATCGCCAAATCGATCGATGATGACACCGGGAAAACCATCTGCTTCGGCGTGAATTAGGCGATAGAAGTCGCTGGAATAGATAGCTTTTCTTGACTGCAAGGCGCGCGATAACCGCGCGGCGATCCAAGCCCTATCAATCACTGCGTCGGGGTCGCGATCCAGCAACCGCGCGAAGATCTTGGAGTTCGGATTAACTGCAACTGTCGCTATTGGTTTGCGGTCGGCATCTTCCAGTCGTGCGATACTGCCGGGCGCGAGCGACTTCGTTCGCCGGTCGGTGACCACTTCGTTGTCGTAGGCCCATGGAAAACCACGCCGAAGACGGCGTGGATCGGTTTTTGGCTTTAATCGTATGGCGGGGCGTGCATCTGTCATGCCGCCCTCTACCCCGATCAATGGAAAACGGAAAGTCCGTTAGCGGGCTTTCTTGCCTGCAAACAGGTCGCGGATCCAATTGGCGCGAAGCTGACGTGCACGGGCTTCAATAGCCAACAGGTCAACGGAGTGATCTTTGGACGAGGATTTCATATCGGTTCCTTGGAGGATTTGTTTCGATAGCCGGCACATAGGCAGGTTCTGATAGCGCTAAAACAGATCCTTTTGCATGGCCGCTATGCACTCGCAGCATTCTGCGTTGCAGCGCAGCAATTTGGGGATTGTTAGCGCTATCATTTTGTGATAGCGAACCGACAAATCCAGATCGGAGCAGCCCAATGCCCCTGAATGACACCGTTGCAAAAGTCACAGACCGTATCGTCGAGAGGTCGCGCACCGCACGCAGCGCATATATGGCTAAGATTGCGCGCGCTCAGGACGCTGGCGTGAAACGCGGGCATCTGGCGTGCGGCAATCAGGCCCACGCCTATGCCGCAATGGGTGATGACAAGGCAGCGTTGATTGCTGAAAAAGCACCCAATATCGGGATCATCACAGCCTATAACGATATGCTGAGTGCCCATCAGCCGTTCAAGGACTACCCGGATCAGATCAAGGTTGCCGCCCGCGAGGCCGGAGCGACCGCACAGGTGGCTGGTGGTGTCCCAGCGATGTGTGACGGCGTTACCCAGGGCCAGCCCGGCATGGAATTGAGCCTGTTTTCCCGCGATGTAATCGCGCTGGCGACAGGCGTTTCGCTGTCGCACAACACATTCGATGCGGCGATGTATCTTGGCGTTTGCGACAAGATTGTTCCCGGTCTGGTCATTGGCGCTGCCACGTTCGGGCATATTCCGGGCATTTTCGTGCCTGCCGGTCCGATGGTCAGCGGCCTGCCAAATGACGAAAAAGCCAAAGTGCGTCAACAATTTGCGGCTGGGGAAGTTGGGCGAGACAAATTGATGGAGGCCGAGATGGCCTCGTATCACGGGCCGGGCACCTGCACATTTTACGGCACGGCGAATTCAAACCAGATGCTGATGGAATTCATGGGGCTGCATTTGCCAGGGTCATCATTCGTCAATCCGGGCACGCCGATGCGTGATGCCTTGACTGTCGAGGCGACGCGGCGGGCGGCGGCGATCACGGCGGAAGGCAATGACTATCGCCCGGTGGCCGAGATCTTGGATGAACGGGCTTTTGTGAACGGCATGGTCGGGTTGATGGCCACAGGGGGCTCAACCAATCTTGTGCTGCACCTGCCGGCCATGGCCCGCGCCGCAGGTGTCATTCTGGATATCGAGGATTTCAACGATCTGTCGGCGGTGACGCCGCTGATGGCAAAGGTTTACCCAAACGGATTGGCAGACGTGAACCATTTCCATGCCGCTGGTGGGTTGGCCTATTTGATCGGGCAGCTATTGGACGATGGTCTGGTGCATCCTGATACCAGCACGGTGGCCGGTGACGGGCTTGGGCATTATGCGCAGGAACCAACGCTGAAGGACGGATCAATCGTCTGGAGGGATGGGCCGCGCGAAACCTTGAACGACAAAATCCTGCGCCCTGCCCGCGACGCGTTTCAGGCCACTGGCGGTTTGCGCGAATTGAAGGGCAATCTTGGCCGCTCGGTGATGAAAGTTTCCGCTGTCGCGCCAGAACGTCAGGTTGTCGAAGCCCCGGTGCGGGTGTTCGAAGATCAGGAAGCCGTAAAAGTGGCTTTCAAGGCCGGGGAATTCACCGCAGACACTGTCGTTGTCGTGCGGTTTCAGGGGCCAAAAGCCAATGGCATGCCCGAACTGCATTCGCTGACGCCAATCTTGTCGGTGTTGCTGTCGCGCGGCCTGAAAGTGGCATTGGTCACCGATGGACGCATGTCGGGGGCCAGCGGCAAGGTGCCTGCGGCCATTCACCTGTCACCCGAGGCTGCGGACGGCGGCCCGATTGCGCGGCTGCGCGATGGTGACCTGGTTCGGGTGGATGCAACAACAGGTGTCCTTGATTGTCTTGAGGACGATTTCACCAATCGCACGCCGGTCGATCTGGACCTTTCTGCCAATGCCGAGGGCATGGGGCGCGAGTTGTTTGCCGCGTTCCGCGCCAATTGCGGGCTATCGACCAACGGCGCGGGCACTGTTGTCTGAACCAGAACTTGATTAAGAGACATGCCAAGGGCCTCGGCCCAAAGCCACATCACCAAATAAGGCCAAAACAATGACAGTCGAAGACCTAAGCCAACAAGCCGGTGAGATTTGCAGGCTGGCCCCTGTCGTGCCAGTGCTTGTCCTGGATGACGCAAGTTGGGCCGCGGACTTGGCCGAGGCATTGGTTGCGGGTGGATTGCCAGCGCTGGAAGTGACCCTGCGCACACCAGCGGCTTTGGATGCCATTCGTGAGATGTCGGGCGTTGAAGGTGGTGTGGTCGGGGCTGGAACATTGCTGACACCAGCGGATGTTGTGGCCGCCAAAGAGGCTGGCGCGTTGTTCGGTGTGACGCCGGGCACCACGGACAGATTAATTGATGCGGCCCTGGACGCTGAACTGCCACTTTTGCCAGGGGCCGCCACGGCGACCGAAGCGCTGCGGCTTTTGGAGCGTGGGTTTTCAGTTCAGAAGTTCTTTCCTGCCGAAGCCTCGGGCGGCATTCCGGCGTTGAAAGCCATAGGCGCGCCCATTCCTCAGGTCTCATTCTGCCCTACAGGCGGGGTCAACCTTGCAAACGCACCAGATTATCTGGCGCTGTCCAACACGATCTGCGTCGGCGGTTCGTGGGTTGCTCCGAAAGAGGCGGTTGCCCGTCGCGAATGGGGCAAAGTGGAGCGACTTGCGCGTGAGGCCGCCAAGCTGGGGCAATAGCCAGCCTGAACCAGGTTAGCGGAGCTCAGTCCTGCGACCTGCGAGCTGATGCACCGCCACGACGTCCAGATTTTGCCGGGGCGTCCAACGCGGCCTTCAAAACAATCGTCATTGGATGATCTGGAAAATCTGGGCCGAACTTGGTCAGCAGCTTTTCGACATAAGCGCGGCTGTCCTGATCCACCGGCACCCCGATGGCCCAGTCCAAAAAGATCGAACGGCACTGGCCTTCGTCAATACCATCGATCTGATAACTTTCGTGGATCAGACCGCGTGGGTCGGCTTCATCGTCGCGTCTTGGCATCCACCACTTCCTTTTTCAGCAGACGTTCTTCATTTCTCGTCGCCAGAAGTGGGTTGGTCGACCAAATTGTCAATGATTTCAGCGACAGTTTCCGCAGCTTGAACGACGCTGAGCAAAAGTGCGTCTAAAGAACTGGAACCCGTCTCGCGCAACATGAAAGCAGAGGCACCCGCCCCGACATCGGCTTCACCGGGTCCGGTTCCCGATATTAACCGTGCCGAAGATTGAACCCGCCAATATAGTCTGGCGGCATCTGACATAGCCTGTCTTTGCGCAAGGGGCAGATTGAATGCCCCATATGCCACATCAAGTTGCGCCGTTAATGTCTGTTCCGATGCACCTGCCAACAAACAACCGGTTTGCCCGAACAATTCGATGTCCTGAAGACGACCCGCACCGGCCTTTGCATCCAATCTATTGGTAGCGGGTTTCGCCTCGGCCAATCGGGCGCGCATGTCTGATACGTCTTTCAATACGCTTGCGCGATCTCTGGGCTTTGCCAGCAGCTCTTGGCGAAAGCTTTCGATTTCGCGGCCCAACTCCATTTCTCCGGCAATGGCACGGGCGCGGGTCAATGCAAGATGCTCCCATGTCCAGGCCTCGCTCGTTTGATAGGTGCGAAACGACTCGAGTCCGGTGGCGACCGGTCCCTGACGGCCCGACGGACGCAGGCGCATGTCGACTTCATAAAGTCGGCCTTCGCCAGTTGGTGCGGAAATCGCCGTGACCAATGCCTGGGTCAGCCGCGCGTAATAGGCGCGCGTGGCCAGTGGCCGGCGTCCATCAGAAGCATCGACCCCAGCGCCGTCATAAATCACGATCAGATCCAGATCGGATGCTGCATTCAGCCGTCGTGCCCCAAGCGACCCCATGCCCAGCACACAAGCCCCCTGTCCGGGTGGCTGGCCATGTTTAGACGCGAATTCATCCACGACATGGGGCCAAAGCGCTGCAACCGCAGCTTCGGCCAAATCGGCATATTGCTGGCCGGCAGTTTCGGCGTCGATCAACCCGCGCAGATGGTGGACGCCGATACGGAAGTGCCATTCGCGCGACCATGTGCGGGCCAGGTTCAGGCGGGCTTCGTAGTCGGGGGCATCGTTCAATCGCCGCCCGATCTTGCCTGTCAGCCCATCTGCGCCCGGCCATTCAGAAAAAAACTCGCCGCCGATGACCGCATCGAATACACCGGAATTTCGGGCAAGATGCTGCCCAAGCGCCGGGGCGGAATCGACGATATCAACAACCAGATCTAAAAGCTGGGGATTAGCCTCAAACAGCGCGAACAGTTGAACTCCGGCGGGCAATCCGGCGAGGAAACCGTCGAAATGAACCAGTGCCTCTTCCGGGCGGGCCGCTTTCGCCAATCGGTCCATCAGAACCGGGCGCATCCGGTTGAACATATTGACGGCGCGAGTGGTGCGCAAAGCAGGGTAGCCCATCCAGCGATCGGTGATCTCGGGCGAAAGTCCCGGAAGATCGGTGACTGGTGATGCCGGAACTGCGTCGGGAGCGAAGAAGCCTTCGGTCAGTTGATGAACACGGTCGAAACGCTCTAACAAATCGGCCTTGTAGGTGGCCGGATCGGTTCCGGCGAGATTGGCCAGACGTGTGAACTCGTCTTCGGTGGTTGGCAGTTTGTGGGTTTGCTGGTCTGCGACCATCTGCACGCGATGTTCTGCCTCGCGTAGCGCGCGGTAGTCGCCGGTCAGAGTTTGGGCATCCTCCACGTTCACCCAGCCTTTTGCGGCGAGGATTTCAAGCCCTTCCACCGTGCCAGAGACGCGCAGTTCTGGGTCGCGTCCGCCTGAAATGATCTGCCGGGTTTGAGTAAAGAACTCAATTTCGCGAATGCCGCCCTGCCCCAACTTCAGATCATGGCCCAGATGGCTTGGTGCTTTATGCAGCCCTTTGTGATCGCGGATACGCAAGCGCATGTCGTGCGCGTCCTGTATGGCGGCATAGTCCAGATGACGCCGCCAAACAAACGGCGTCAGGGTTTTGAGAAACTTCTCGCCCGCCGCAATGTCCCCTGCCGCTGCGCGCGCTTTGATATAGGCCGCGCGTTCCCAGGTGCGTCCGAAAGCCTCGTAATACCGTTCGGCGGCCTCCATGGAAATTGCCACGGGCGTGACCGAAGCATCCGGGCGCAGTCGCAGATCGGTGCGAAAGACATAGCCATCTGCTGTGCGTTCGCTCAAAAGCTGAGTCATCCGTCGCACGGCGCGCACAAAGCTGGCGCGCGCATCGCCGTAATCGTCAGGGTCAAACCGGGTTTCGTCGTAAAGACAGATCAGGTCGATGTCGGAAGAATAATTCAGCTCGCCCGCGCCCATCTTGCCCATGGCCAGAACCGACAGTCCGCCACAGGTTTCCAGATCCGCATCGCCCTGCCCCGGAAGTTTGTTGCGACGAAGCTCGTTTGCAATACCCGCCTTTAATGCGCGATGGGTCGCAGCGGCAGCAAAGTCTGATAATGCCCCCGTGACATCTTCAAGCGACCAAACACCGCCCAGATCGGCCAGGGCTGCCAAAAGCGCCAACCGCCTCTTGGACTGACGAAGACCCGGAGCCAAGGCCGCGTCTTCCATGGTCTGGACGGCAGACATGATATCGTCGCGTGCCGCTTCCGGATCACCTTTCAGCGCCTCTGAGATCCAGTCCGCCTCTTTCGCCATCAGTTCAGCCAGATAGGGCGAAGACCCTCCGGCCCCCTTGATCAGATCAGCCAACGGGCCGGTTGTGCCGACATGTGCCAACGCCTCGGCCCCGCGATCCGCATCAAACGGGATGGCGCAACGAGAAAGACGAGAGGCAAATGTCATTGGGGCAAGAAATCGGCGTTTGGCGTGGTGGTCAATAGAGTGCGGCTTGATGGCGCGCAATTTTCGCGCCAGACAAGCCCATGAGCAAGAGTCTGAAACGAGTAAAAGCGGCTTTGGCCGACGCCGGGGTTGAAGTCGACGTGCTGGAGATGGCGGGCGAAACGCGCACGGCAATCGACGCGGCGCGCGCGATCGGTTGCGAGGTCGACCAGATTGCGAAGTCGATCATCTTTCGGGGCGAGGTAACGGATGCGCTGTATCTGTTCATCACTGCGGGTAGTCATCAGGTAAACAGCGCGAAGGCATCGACCATTGCGGGCGAACCTTTGGGGCGCGCGGATGCGGCGATCATTCGCAAGATCACTGGTTTCGCTATTGGTGGTGTATCGCCAGTTGGGCATCTGACCAAACCGAGGGCATTTTGGGACGCGCGACTCACTGAATTTGACAGAATCTATGCTGCAGCGGGCACGCCACGGCATAATTTCGGTGCAAAACCAGGTGAATTACAAAATATTTCTGATGCGCAAGACGCTGATTTTATTTCATAAACTCGGTTAATGTAAAATAGTTTCACATTTTCTCTTGAACTATCCGTGATCTACTCCGATATCGGTGATGTGAAAGACATTCACATTAACACGAAACCACGGAATGGAGCTTACAAAATGACAACCGCCTCTCTTCACGCCACCCCTGCAGAGCGTGGCAACTGGCTAAGCCGCAGCGAATCCTGGCTTGATGAACGCGGCAAAGGCGCGTGGATCGTTGCCACGGTTCTCGGCTTTATCATCTTCTGGCCGATTGGCCTGGCCCTTCTCGCTTACATGATCTGGAGCAAACGCATGTTCAAAGGTTCCTGCGCAAAACGCACCCGCCACGCCCACGTCGCCTTCAAATCTTCGGGCAACAACGCTTTCGACTCTTATAAGTCGGACATGCTGCGCCGCCTCGAAGACGAACAGGACGCATTCGAACAGTTCTTGCAGCGTTTGCGTGACGCAAAAGACAAGGCCGAGTTCGACCAGTTCATGGCCGACCGTGACCGCCGCCAGGCAGAAGCCGACAAAGAACCGGTCGACGCCTGATATCCCTCTTACGTGGCAGCCCTTCCCTTGGGCCGCCATTCCTTTACTTAACCTCGAGCGATCAAGGCGCTAAACTTCGTGACACACATATATTCAGGCCCAATCACCATGACATTGCCGCATCCCGAAACGCACCCGGACTTTTACGAAGACGTTGTTTCCAAACGCTTTATGGCGTGGTTGGTTGACGTCGTGATAATTTCAGCGCTGACAGCTATATTGACTGTCTTCACGCTATTTACCGCCCTGTTCTTCCTGCCGTTCTTTTATGCAGTCGTCAGCTTCCTCTATCGCTGGATCGGACTTAGCCGTCACTCGGCAACGCTGGGCATGCGCCTGTTCTCGTTGGAGTTTCGTCGCGACGATGGCTCGAAATTCGATGGCAGCACCGCATTCATGCAGGTCGCAGGTTACTTCGTTTCGCTGGCCATCTTCCCGCTACAGCTTGTTTCCATTGTCATGATGCTGATGAGCGAACGCCGTCAGGGCCTTACAGATATGGTTCTGAACACGGTAATGCTGAATAAACGCGCAAGATAAACCTCGCCAGAATTGGGTATTGGCGGGTGGACAGGCAATTGTTAACGTGTTGGTCAGTTGATCACGGTTAGGTTGCCTATCCACCCATGCGCCACACACTTCCGATAGCCCCGCAGTTTTATGTGACTGCGCCCCAGCCTTGCCCATATCTGGAAGGTCGGATGGAGCGGAAGTTGTTCACCGCACTTCAGGGTGATTACGCCGAAAAGCTGAACGATACGCTGTCAAAGCAAGGGTTTCGGCGCTCTCAGAACGTCCTTTATCGACCTTCCTGTGCTGAATGTTCTGCATGTCTGTCTGCGCGAATTCGCGTGGCAGATTTCGAACCTTCACGCAGCCAAAGAAAAGCCAAACGCCGCAACGCCGACCTGGTGCGCGAGGCGACCAGCCCCTGGGCAACCGAAGATCAATACGCCCTGTTCCGCGCTTATCTGGACAGTCGGCACGCCGATGGCGGCATGGCTGACATGGATATTTTCGAATTTGCCGCGATGATCGAAGAGACGCCAATCCGCAGCCGTGTCATTGAATATACCGGCACTGACGAGGATGGCGCGAAAGAGCTGAAGGCGGTTTGTCTAACCGATGTTCTCGATGACGGACTGTCGATGGTTTACAGCTTCTATGGCCCGGACGCGGTTACCTCGAGTTTGGGCACACATGTTATCCTTGACCATATCGAGATCGCCCGGAAGGCCAATCTGCCCTATGTCTACCTTGGCTATTGGGTGCCGGGATCCGAAAAGATGGGATACAAGGCGCGGTTTTCATCGCTGGAAGTTTACTTTCAGGGCCAGTGGCAAAGCATCGGTGACCCTAAAAAATACTCTTCTGAAACCCATCCTCTGTCGACCGATCCAATTGCCGAACAAGTTTCGCGGATCAATCTTCCCGATACTCGCCCGACGACCGGTTAATATCACTACGAGATTTTCCTAACCGGCAAATCCCGCGCGCATTTACTGCGACGGCGCCAATTCGCCATCCACTAAAGCGCCGAACAGGATGACAAAGGCCGAAAGCCAGAACCACGTCAGCAGTACAACCACCCCGCCGAAACGATGTACCAACTGAGCGCAGCAACGATTATGCCCGGACTTGCCCAGATCCAGTGCCGCAAACGGTGTGCCGGACCAAAGCGATAAATTACCGCCAATCCGCCAAGAAAGACCGTCGTTACGACCACCCATCGCAGAACTTGCACAACCCGCGCGGTTTCCAGTTACAGCGGCACGAATGCCAGGACCGTAGGCAGACCCACCATCAGCACCAACATAACGACGGTGCCAAACAAAAGCGCGACCGTTAGACCAATCACCACCAGCCAATAGCGCAGGAAACCACGATTTTCCTTTAATCCCAGGGCCACGTTCAGCCCGTGGATCAGACTGGCAGCGGCACGGGTTGACAAATAGACCGCCACGATCAAGCCGAAAAGAACTGTCAGCGTCAAGCTTTGGTCCGGCGCGCTGGCGACTTTCGCTGCCTCACCAACCAGCAGCTGTGCAGCCTGCTGGGGGATCAGTTCGGTCACATTCTCGAGCTGGCGCACCACTGCATCGGGGTCGGTGAACAAGCCCGCCAGCGCCACCAGAGCGGCGATCGCCGGAAAAGCCGCCAGAAATGCATAGAACGCCACGCCAGCAGCGATCAGGCCCAGTTTGTCGGCAACACTGCGTTGCAGAATTCGTTGTGTCGTCTTCAGAGGCATGTCTTCGGTCGATTGTCGCTGGAAGCCCCACTCTAAGACAGCAAAGTTCCCGGCGCACGGGCAAAATGCCTCTGGTCTGATCACAGATAATCGGCCCTAGAATTCGTGATAATTCCCTTCTACGGGCATTTTCAGCAAGATATGCAAAGGTTTTTACGCAACGGCGACATGAAATTCCTGCAATTGCCTGTTGACGCCCCTGTGACCGCTGTTAGTGTCACCGCCACTAAAAGACAGGAGCCCCCGGATGACCCGGATTCTACTAGTCGTGAGAAAATGGCGCATGGGCCGGTAACGGACACCATATAGGTATCCCATGCGCCCTCGAATGATCGGGGGTTTTTTTATGCGCAAGACGATGGAGACAGCGCGATGAGCAAGACGAAAATGACCGGCGCCAAAATGGTTGTAGAAGCCCTGAAAGATCAGGGTGTGGACGTAGTATTTGGCTATCCCGGCGGTGCTGTCCTACCGATCTATGACGAGATCTTTCAGCAAAACCACATTCGCCATGTGCTGGTGCGCCACGAACAAGGCGCGGTTCATGCGGCTGAGGGTTATGCACGCTCAACCGGCAAGCCCGGCGTCTGTCTGGTGACATCGGGCCCCGGTGCCACGAATGCGGTTACGGGACTGACCGATGCGCTGATGGATTCGATCCCGATTGTCGTTCTGACCGGCCAAGTTCCGACCTTCATGATTGGCAACGACGCATTTCAGGAAGCCGATACCGTTGGCATCACGCGGCCCTGCACCAAGCACAACTGGCTGGTGAAAGAGACCGACAAGCTGGCGGACACCATCCATCAGGCGTTTCATGTCGCCACCAAGGGTCGCCCCGGCCCTGTTCTGGTCGACATTCCGAAGGATGTGCAGTTTGCCAACGGCACCTATGTCGCGCCAAAAGCGGCCAACACCGGCTATTACAATCCGCCGGTAAAGGGCGACATCAATACGATCACGGAACTGGTGGTCGCAATGGAGACCGCCAAGAAGCCAATCTTCTATACTGGTGGCGGCGTGATCAACTCGGGCACGGCCGCCAGTCAGCTGTTGCGCGAGCTTGTGGATGCAACCGGTTTTCCGATCACCTCGACCCTGATGGGTCTGGGCGCCTATCCGGCGACGGGCAAGAATTGGCTGGGCATGCTGGGGATGCACGGGCTTTATGAGGCCAATCTGGCGATGCACGACTGTGATCTGATGATCAACGTCGGCGCGCGGTTTGACGACCGTATTACCGGGCGGGTGCAGGACTTCAGCCCAAACTCGAAGAAGGCGCATATCGATATTGATCCTTCGTCGATCAATAAGGTCATTCATGTCGACATGCCGATCATCGGTGATGTTGCACATGTTCTAGAAGACATGCTGCGCATCTGGAAATCGCGCGGTCGCAAGACCGATGGCGGGTCGGTGAAGAAGTGGTGGAGCCAGATTGAAGAATGGCGCGAAGTTGATTGTCTGGCGTTCAAACAGACCGGCAAAGTGATCCGCCCGCAGCATGCGCTGGCACGGCTGGAGGCATTGACCAAAGACCATCCGAACCGGTTCATCTGCACCGAAGTTGGACAGCATCAAATGTGGGCGGCGCAATATCTGCACTTTAATGATCCCAACCGCTGGATGACTTCGGGCGGACTTGGGACCATGGGCTATGGCTTCCCCTCGTCCGTGGGTGTGCAAATGGCGCATCCTGACGGGTTGGTGATTAACGTCGCTGGTGAGGCGTCGTGGCTGATGAACATGCAGGAAATGGGCACGGCGGTTCAGTATAATCTGCCAGTGAAACAGTTCATCCTGAACAACGAACGGCTTGGCATGGTGCGCCAGTGGCAGGAGTTGTTACATGGCGAGCGGTACTCTCAAAGCTGGTCCGAGGCCCTGCCCGATTTCGTGAAACTGGCGGAAGCCTTTGGCGCAAAGGGTATTTTGTGCAGCGATCCGGCAGATCTGGACGATGCGATCATGGAGATGTTGGACCACGACGGCCCGGTGATCTTCGATTGTCTGGTCGAAAAGCACGAAAACTGCTTCCCGATGATCCCATCGGGCGAGGCGCATAACACGATGCTGTTGGGCGAAGCGTCGACCAAGGACGCAATTGGGTCAAAAGGCGCGGTGATGGTATAGGGGCGCTGCCCCTCACCCCTTGAGTATTTTTCGATAGAAAGAAAAAGACATGGCACCTCTAAAGATTAAAAAAGGCTCTTCCAGCCATTCGGCCTATGACCTACGCGACCCCCATGCGGAACAGATCGAACGCCATACACTGGCGGTGGTTGTCGACAACGAAGCCGGAGTTCTGGCGCGAGTGATCGGACTATTTTCGGGGCGTGGATATAACATCGAAAGCCTGACCGTGGCCGAGATTGACCACACCGGGCACCGCAGCCGGATCACGATTGTGACCACGGGCACGCCGTCGGTGATTGAGCAGATCAAGGCTCAGCTGGGGCGCATTGTGCCGGTGCATGAAGTGCATGATCTGTCCGTGGAAGGCCCGAGCGTTGAGCGGGAACTGGGGCTGTTCAAGGTTACGGGCACCGGCGACAAGCGGGTTGAAGCGCTGCGTTTGGCCGATATATTCCGCGCCAATGTGGTGGATTCGACGTTGAAAAGTTTTGTGTTCGAAATCACCGGAACCCCTGAAAAGATTGACGCTTTTGCCGATCTGATGCGGCCTTTGGGGCTGGAAGAAGTGGCGCGCACGGGCGTGGCGGCATTGGCGCGCGGTGAAATGGCGTCCTGACCGGTTTGGGTTGCCACACATATTCTGTGCGTGGGCGCGGTCTTTATGATCGCGCCGGATGCTCTATTTGATTGGGGAAGCCGTCAAGGAGCGTCCAAATGACATTTCGACCCGTGAGATCAACCTCAATCGCTAATCCCACATTGGAAGGTGCGGGCGTGCATTTGCACCGGGTGTTCGGCTTTGGCGACCCCGGCGAAAGCGATCCGTTTTTGTTGCTGGATGATTTCCGTAACGACGATCCGGCGTATTTCGAAAAGGGGTTTCCCTGGCATCCCCACCGGGGGATCGAGACCATTACTTATGTGTTAGAGGGCGAAGTCGCCCATGGGGATTCCTTGGGCAATAATGGTGTGTTAGGTCGCGGATCGGTGCAGTGGATGACGGCCGGATCCGGGATTATGCATCAGGAGATGCCACGCGGGAACGCGGCGGGTCAGATGCACGGGTTTCAACTTTGGGCGAACCTGCCGCAGGCGCTGAAGCTGACGGACCCGCGGTATCAGGACATTGCCGGTGGAGAGATCCCTGAAGTTATTGACGATGACGGCACAAGGGTGCGGATCATTACAGGATCGTTCTGGGGAAAATCCGGGCCGGTCGACGGCGTGGCGGCGGAACCGATGTTCGTTGACGTGTCAGTCCCGCCGAACACGCGCAAGGTTTTGCCGGTGGACGCCTATTCGAACGCCTTCGCCTATGTCTTTGCCGGATCAGGAAATTTCCGCGATGCGTCCGCCCCGGTTGGGGTGCGTGTTGAGAAGGAATTTCGCGGCGAAGAGCTGAATATTCGCGACATGAGCGGCAACCGGACTCTGGTGCGGTTCGATACCGGGGACGAGATTTCGGTAACGTCGGGGGATGAAGGCATACGGTTTTTGTTGATCTCGGGGCGGCCTTTGCAGGAACCGGTCGCGTGGCATGGGCCGATTGTGATGAACACGCGGGAAGAATTGTTGCAGGCAATGCAGGATCTGAGGAACGGGACGTTTATTAAGGTTTGAATTGAAACTCAGATCAATCGACGACGGATTTCCACACGAAATCCGGGTGGCGGGGTCCCCCCGCCATGCCTTCGGCGAGGATACTTTTGGGCCGATAATGAACGCTGACATATGTCAGTCGCCGTAGAGGCATGCTTTGCGGCGCTCCCATGCTTCGACCGGCCACTGTGCTTTCATATCGTAGTATTCCTCGAATGCCGGAATGTCGTTGGACAGCGTCACCCATGCCTGTTTGCTTCTGGTCCAGATTTGCACGTCGGGCGGACAGACATTCGGGTCGTCCAATGTTCCCACCCGCAGGAACGACAGCTTTTCACCCCGCACGAGATAAGCGCTATAGATTGCAACCCCACAGTCTGCGCAGCGGCAGATTTTTTGGCCACTTCCGCTGGGTGTTTCAACGAGGTGATCTGTAAGCGCGCCGCTAATATTCAGACGGTCGCGTTCGATCATCGCGTTTACGACATAGGCCGATCCGGATTGTCGCTGACAATCCGTGCAGTGGCAGTTGTGTACAAACATGGGGCCCGAAGTCATCTCGTAGGTGACGGAACCACAGGCGCAGCGTCCTTTATGCATGTCTCTCTCCCCTGGTTATTCCGCAACCGCGTTCATGGCGGCGCGCACCTTTGAAACGGCTCCGTCGACATCACCCAATTTGTCGAGGCCGAACAGACCCAAACGAAAGGTGCGGAAGTCAGCCGGTTCATCGCATTGCAATAGCACCCCGGCGGCGATCTGCATGCCTTGCGCCGAGAATTTCGAGCCATTCTGGATGTCGGGATCATCGGTGTAGGACACGACCACGCCGGGGGCTTCGTATCCCGGTGCGGCAACGCTGTTGATGCCATGGTCGGCCAAGAGCGCGCGGATTTTCGACCCAAGTTCAAGCTGTTGCGCCTTTACGGTGTCAAACCCAAGTGCTTTGGTTTCGGCCATGGCATCGCGAAACTTCACCAGTGCGTCGGTCGGCATGGTGGCGTGATAGGCGTGGCCGCCACCCTCGTAGGCCTGCATGATCTGGTGCCATTTGCCCAGGTCGCAGGAAAAGCTGGTGCTTTGGGTTTCGCCAAGGCGCGCAACGGCGCGGTCGTTCATCATAACCAGACCTGCGGCGGGTGACGCGCTCCAGCCTTTTTGCGGGGCCGAGATCAGGACATCGACGCCTGTGGCCTCCATATCCACCCAGATCGTGCCCGAGGCGATGCAATCCAGCACGAACAGACCACCATATCTGTGCACTGCATCGGTGACCGCTTTGATGTAATCGTCGGGTAACAGCATGCCGGACGAGGTTTCGACATGGGGCGCGAAGACCACATCGGGCTGTTCTTCTGCAATTGTGCGCAACACGTCTTCGATGGGCGCCGGGGCGAAGGGCGCCTGATGGTGATTGCCGGTGCGCCGCGCTTTCAAAACCGTGGCACTGGCCGGGATGTTGCCCGCGTCGAAAATCTGGGTCCAGCGGTAGGAGAACCAGCCGTTGCGGATGACAAGCGCCTTTTGATCGGTGGCAAACTGGCGCGCGACGGCCTCCATCGCGTAGGTCCCGCCGCCGGGAACAATGGCCGTGGCCTTGGCGTTGTAGACCTCTTTCAACATCGACGAGATGTCATTCATCACGCCCTGAAAAGTTGCTGACATGTGGTTCAGGGACCGGTCGGTGAAAACGACCGAAAATTCCATCAGGCCGTGGGGGTCAACGGCGGATCCGTTAGTCATGAGGGGCTTCTCCGATTGGGATGTGCTGTCTAAGGGGATATCGCGAGAACAGTAGTGAGGAAAGGCAGTTATCGGTGCAAGACAATAGCTGCGGCGTTCGCCATCCTTCTCAGTGCCCATACCACGCAAAAGCGGCCTTGTGTTCTTGAACGTTGCCCAGTGAAGGAAGTGGAAAATGGCTTCCCAGCACGAGCTGTTTTGCCTCACACGCAGACTCAAGAAACGACCGGCGCGTCCTTGCGGCTATTGACCTGTCGTGGTCATGTAGGAAACTCCATTCCGGGTGATAGCATTGTATCGGACTGTGCATTGCGTCGCCTGTAATGACAGCTTCCTGGCCTCCATCTGCAACTATTACTGAAACGTGACCCGGCGTGTGACCTGGTGTCGGAATAAGGGACACACAGTCGCCAATCATGTGGTCAGACGCGACGATATCCGCCTGTCCCGCTGCAATAACTGGCAACACGCTTTCGGTGTAGACAATGCTCGGATCAGCACCGAAATGGGCTACATCATCAGCCGACAGGATATAGCGCGCATTGGGAAATGTCGGAACCCAGCGCCCGTTTTCCAACCGGGTATTCCAGCCGACATGATCGACATGTAGGTGCGTGCACAAAACGAAGTCTATGTCAGATGGTGAAACCCCGGCAGCAGTCAGGCCGGCCATGAACCGACCACCCGATCGTTTGTGCCAAGCCCCAAAAA
This sequence comes from Boseongicola sp., assembly GCA_014075275.1. Lineage (NCBI taxonomy): Bacteria > Pseudomonadati > Pseudomonadota > Alphaproteobacteria > Rhodobacterales > Paracoccaceae > Boseongicola > Boseongicola sp. Next base: position 710,021 of record CP046179.1, on the reverse strand, counting down.
ACTCATAAGATTTATCATTGCCAACACAGGCATCGACCAAAATATTGTGTCGCCGGGTTTTGATCAGGAAGCCTTGAATGGGAAGCAGTATGCGGCCAGTTTCGGCGCAAAGCTGGCCCGGTGCTTTTTCTTGCATCTCTGAAAGTCCGTCTTGACCCATGGTCGGAAAGAATTCCAAGGGATCTATGAATGGATCAACGCTTTCCAGAATTCGCCAGATTTCGACGTTACCTATGCGAGTGAGCATCTTATTCCTCGGTCAATTTGATAAAAACGCTAAGATGTTCATGCCAGACCCGCAACACCTTGTATTTTGGGCTGATTTCGAAGTGATTACACTCATAACCGAGGCAGGTCTGTAGACTGTCCTGCTTTGCGAGTCACATTGAGGGGTATCGGTTCGCAATGTCTTGCAAAGAATGCACTTTCAGGCTCGCCGGATGCCGTTTGGCAGAGCCCCTGTGGGACATGGGGCGGACACCTTCTGTGCGAATGTGTTGGGTCAAGCGTATTGGGATATTGGGGGAAGTTGAAATTGGATACTGGCGCCGGGTTCGTTCAATCGGTGGCGACCTCGGCCAGAAAATCCGCAATATCCTCCTGCGACCTTAAACACACTGCCCGTTTACCTGCAAGAACGCTGTCCATGAGACGCATGATATTTGCACGCGCCTTGCTGCGTGTGCGCCAGATCCACAGATAGAACTCGGGGCTGAATTTCTCGGGGCAATCATCGGGCAGATCCGGACGCGTTCGGCCATAGTGTTTCATGATCCGTCTGGTCACCCTCGAAGATCCATTCCTCGCCGGCGTGGACTTCGCGGCAAAGTTCGGCCTTTTCCACGCGATCCCGCTCGACCCATCCGGATTTCCAGTGGATGTGGTCGATGTGGACGACCGGCAGACCGGTGACTGCGCCCAATTGGCGCGCGAGTGTGGATTTGCCGGATCCAGGTTGGCCGATGATCATGACGCGTTTCATTTGTATGTCTTCTCACTGACCCGGTGTGAAAGTCGCGGTTTTAGACGAAGTAGTCGGCAAAGAAAATGGGGACCCGTGGCCTAACCGTTACGCATGGTTCAAGCCGAAGCGAAGGGCGTCCAATGGACGGATACCCAGCGAGAACGCCCGAGGGCACGGGCCGAAGGCTGTCGCAGGCTGACAAAAAGAAATGGGAGCCCAAGGGCTCCCAGTTTCGCTTGTCAGGCTCATTTGTTTATACCGCCCGGTGTTTTTTGCCTGCGGCCTGACCCGCGTTAAGAGCGCGCTCGCGCGCTCCGTGTGAGAGTGGGGAGGCGGCTGCCCGCCCCACCCTATGCTTTTAGCTACACCCGCTTGTCCCACCGCAGGTGTTGCACTTCATGCAGGTGCCGTTGCGCACCAATGTGTAGTTTCCGCAGTCGCCGCAGGGGTCGCCCTCGTAGCCTTGCATTTTGGCCTTGGCGCGGGCGTCCATTTTGACCGTGCCTGTTGCAATGGCCGTTTCGCCGCTGGCTTCGGGCACCAGCGTTTGCAATGTCGCCACCGGATCGCCTGCTGTGGACAGGGCCGTTGCGCCCATGCCGCCTTGCACCACCATCAGTTCCTGAGGTGCGCGGTTGCGCAAGTAACCCGAGGACACGACTTTGCGTAGAACCTCGACCGGGTCTGAGCCTTTGGCACCTTCAACTTCTGAGAAGTTGCGCTTGCCCTCGTCTTCGCCCCGGCCAAGGTCGTCAAAGCTGACGCCTTCGGGCTGGACGTGGGCCAGATCGGTGCGGTCCAGATAGCTGACGGCCAGTTCGCGGAAAATATAATCAAGGATCGAGGTTGCGTTCTTGATCGTCTCGTTGCCCTGCACCATGCCTGCTGGTTCGAACTTGGTGAAGGTGAAAGCGTCAACGAATTCTTCCAGCGGCACGCCATATTGCAGGCCAACGGATACGGCGATGGCGAAGTTGTTCATCATCGCGCGGAAGCCAGCGCCTTCTTTGTGCATGTCGATGAAGATCTCACCGAGGTTGCCGTCCTGATACTCACCGGTGCGCAGGTAAACCTTGTGCCCGCCGACGACCGCTTTTTGGGTGTAACCCCGGCGACGCTCAGGCATCCGCTCGCGGCCTTTGGCGATCTCTTTGACGATGACCTTTTCGATCACCTTCTCGGCCAGCACGGCGGCCTTTTCGTGGGTCGTGCCGGTTTCCAGAATTTCGGCGGCTTCGTCGTCATCTTCGACCAAAGCTGCGGCCAATGGCTGGCTGAGCTTCGAGCCATCGCGGTAGAGCGCGTTGGCTTTGATGCCCAAAGACCAGGACAATTCATAGGCTGCTTTACAGTCTTCGATTGTCGCGTCGTTCGGCATGTTGATCGTCTTCGAGATCGCGCCCGAGATGAAGGATTGTGCCGCGGCCATTATGGTGATGTGGCTGTCAACACTCAGGAAACGCTTGCCAATTTTGCCGCATGGGTTGGCGCAGTCGAAGACCGGCAGGTGTTCGTCCTTCAGGTGTGGTGCACCTTCCAATGTCATTGTTCCGCAAACGTGGGCATTGGCGGCTTCGATGTCTTTGCGGGTAAAGCCGAGGTGGCGAAGCAGGTCAAACGACGGATCGTTCAGCTTGGCGGCCGGGATACCCAGCGCGCCGGTGCAGAACTCTTCGCCCAGTGTCCACTGGTTGAAAACAAAGCGGATGTCGAAGGCGGAGGGAAGCGCGGCTTCGATCTTGTCCAGCTCCGCCTGTCCAAAACCGTGGCCAATCAGCGAGGTGTGGTTGATAACTGGCGCGTTACCGATGGTGCCGTGACCAACAGCGTAGGAAATGATCTCTTCGGTCTGGGCCGAACCGTAGCCCAGGGTTTCCAGAGCAGCGGGCACGGACTGGTTGATGATCTTGAAGTAACCGCCACCGGCCAGCTTCTTGAATTTCACCAGTGCGAAGTCTGGTTCGATGCCGGTTGTGTCGCAATCCATGACCAGACCAATAGTCCCGGTCGGCGCGATCACAGTGGATTGCGCGTTGCGATAACCGTTCTTTTCGCCCAGCTTCAGTGCCTCGTCCCAGGCCGATTTCGACAGGGCAATCAGACGCTGATCGGGGCAATTGGCGTGGTCCAGTGCAACCGGGTTCACGTTCATCGCCTCGTAACCGTCGGTTTCTGCGTAGGCGGCGCGGCGGTGATTGCGGATGACCCGCAACATGTGCTTGGCATTACGCTTGTAGCTTGGGAATGCACCCAGCTCGCCCGCCATTTCAGCAGACGTCGCGTAGGAAACACCAGTCATGACTGCAGTCAGGGCACCACAGAGCGCGCGGCCTTCGTCCGAGTCATAGCTGTAGCCCATGTTCATCAGAAGGCCGCCAATGTTGGCATAGCCCAGACCAAGGGTGCGGAAGTCGTAGGATAGTTGCGCAATTTCCTTGGATGGGAACTGCGCCATCATCACACTGATTTCCAAGGTGATGGTCCAAAGACGGGTGGCGTGGACATATTCGTCCGCCATGAACTGGCCGTCCTTGTAGAAGGTCAGCAGGTTCATCGAGGCCAGGTTACAGGCCGTATCGTCAAGGAACATATATTCGGAACACGGGTTCGATCCACGGATCGGGCCGTCTTCGGGGCATGTGTGCCAAGCGTTGACCGTGTCGTGATACTGGATGCCGGGATCGGCACAGGCCCATGCGGCGTGGCCAACCTGTTCCCATAGATCGCGGGCTTTGATGGTCTTGGCGATCTTACCGTCGGTGCGGCGGATCAATTCCCAGTCGGCATCGTCTTTGACGGCCTGCAGGAAGGCATCGGTGACGCGGATTGAGTTGTTCGAGTTCTGGCCCGAAACCGAAGAATAGGCTTCGCTATCCCAGTCGGTGTCATAGGTCGGGAATTCGATGCTGGCGTAGCCTTGGCGGGCATAATCCAACACGCGCTTGATGTAAGTTTCCGGGATTGCTGATTTTTTCGCATCCCGCACCGCGGATTTAAGCGAGGTGTTGGCGTTCGGGTCATAGGCGCCCTCTTCGCTGCCATCAAAATCGCGGATCGCCGCAAAGATGCCGTTCAGCCTTTCTTCGTGCATCTTCGAGCCGGCAACGATCGACGCGACCTTCTGCTCTTCGATCACTTTCCAATTGATGAAGTTCTCGATGTCTGGGTGATCCGCGTCAACGATCACCATCTTGGCTGCCCGACGGGTTGTCCCGCCTGATTTGATCGCACCGGCTGCGCGATCACCGATCTTGAGAAAACCCATAAGACCCGAGGATTTGCCACCGCCCGACAGGCTTTCGCCCGCGCCGCGCAGATCCGAGAAGTTTGAACCCGTGCCCGAGCCGTATTTGAACAGACGCGCCTCGCGGACCCAAAGGTCCATGATGCCGCCTTCGTTCACCAGATCATCGGCGCAGGACTGAATGAAGCAGGCGTGCGGTTGGGGGTGTTCGTAGGACGAAGTCGACTTGGTCAGCTTGCCGGACTTGTGGTCGACGTAGTAGTGGCCCTGCGCCGGGCCATCGATGCCATAGGCCCAGTGCAGGCCAGTGTTGAACCACTGCGGCGAATTCGGCGCGGCGCGTTGGGTCGCCAGCATAAAGCGCATTTCGTCGAAGTAGGCTTGAGCATCTTCTTCGGTGGTGAAGTAACCACCCTTCCAGCCCCAATAGGCCCAGGCACCTGCAAGGCGGTCAAAAACCTGACGCGCCGAGGTTTCACCTGTGAAGCGTTCGTCTTCGGGCAGATCTTTCAGGGCCTTCTCGTCGGGAACCGAGCGCCACAGGAACGATGGAACGCCCTTTTCCTTCACGGCCTTCAGGCGCGCGGGCACACCAGCTTTGCGGAAATACTTCTGTGCGATGACGTCGGAAGCCACCTGGCTCCAGTCCTTGGGCACATCAACGTTGTCCAGTTTGAAGACAATGGTGCCGTCAGGATTGCGAATTTCCGAGGATGTTGTGGTGAATTCCAGCGCCGAATAGGCGCCTTTTCCAGCTGTCGTGAAGGTGCGATCGATCTTCATTTGTCCCGCTTCCGTCTTTGTTTTGTGCGCGCCTATGGCTTACGCTGCCTCATTCAATCGTGCCGGTCAGCGGTCACGAGACAAAATCTCTCCGGTTGCTGGACATTGGATGTTCAGCAATCAGCCTTGGGGGGCGCATTCGGAGTTGGTTCCGTCCCTGTGCCGTGGCTACTATATCTTGTGGCCTTCTGACCGGCTTGCACAAACTGGAGCATTTGCACGCCTTACGTCAACGACAATTTTCAAAATTCCGTGAGTTTTTTTGGTTGACGTTTTGCGGCTGCAATGCGCCATGATTCTACACTAATCGGTCGAGCGAAAGTAACGCCAAGCAGGTCAAAACGTCGCCGTCACATATTCTTCATAAAAGCCAACAATCTACCAGCGGCACTTGAAGCATTAACGAAGTGTTAATCCGCGGAATCGCCCCGCTGACGAGCGCTTTTGATCTGCTAAACACCGCATTCAAAGAAATCTGATGGAACGGTAGCGCGGTCAGCATTTCAGCACGCTGCACCACATACAGGCAATAAATGGTCAACCCAAAGGAGCAGACACAAGATATAGGGGCGCGCCCCGCGTGATGTTGTGAAGATTTTGAAGTGGTCGGGGCGGAGAGATTCGAACTCCCGACCCTCTGTTCCCAAAACAGATGCGCTACCAGGCTGCGCTACGCCCCGACGGGGGTGTCCTTAATCCCTTCGTTGAAATGGTGCAATGGTGGATTTCACTGAATTGGCCGAAAATTTCAGGATCAGTTCTTTACGTCACAAGGCCAGGCCGCATTGGCACCAATCACAGGATGACGGAGCTGACTTCCGACGCTTATTCCCATCCGATCTGCCAACCCACCGTTGATCTCCAACACAAACTGAATGTTTTGCCCGCCTTCGATTGCGGTTTCATCCAGCGGGATTGCATTTTCGTGAACGCGCATCACGACGCCGACACTGTCGGCAAATATCATGTCGAGAGGAATGAGTGTGTTGCGCATCCAGAAGGCCACGCTTTGAGGGTGCTCATAGGCAAACAACATGCCAGCCCCGGTCGCCATGCTTTCGCGGTGCATCAACCCTTGAGATCGTTCACTCGGCTCGTCTGCCAATTCAACCGTAAACCGCGCCCGCCCAAAGTCACCGCGCAGGTCGACGCGATCGGGCTGGCACGCAGACATTACCGGTCCGGCACCCAGTAGCGAAATTACGAAAGAGAATAATAGACGACGCTTTATCACTCGTCGTCTTTAAGAGCTGCTTCCCAGCTTGTCACCTGCACAGCCATCCGACCCCGCTTGCCGTCAACGACGCGCAGAGAAACAGCTTCGCCCGGTTGCAGATCCGCAAGGCCCGACCTACGCAGAACTTCGATGTGTAAAAACACGTCTTCGTCCCGACCAAATATATTCGCAAAACCGAATCCCTTGGCCTTGTCGAACCATTTGACCCGCGCAGGTTCCAGCGGCAATGACAGGTCCAAAGGCTCAGTCATCTCGCCTTCGGGGTCCATCATTTCAGGCTCTTCGCCCGCCGGTGGATCAATGTGTATAACCTCAACGGCCTGGATGCCGCGTGCCGTTTCCTGCACGATCACTTCGATCCCGGCAGAATCCGCCACCGAGGATTGTCCGAAGTTTCTCAGGACATTAGCGTGCAAAAGGATATCGGGGCCTCCACCGTTGGCGACCACGAATCCAAACCCTTTAGTAGGGTCAAACCATTTCACCGTACCGGAGACACGTGTCCCCTCTTCTTCGGCGTCCGACATTTCCAACATCATCCCTCGAGCCTTTGGCCCATTTGCCCGCAAGTGTGTGGCATCACAAGGCATTAATGCAAGGTTAAATATGAATTTAACTCGCCATTTAGGCGAAATGCACTTTCAAGGGGCTAACCGTGTTGCTTGCCAATCACGCTTATCGGGATCATCGGACTGCCCTCGGGTAAAGCGAAAGCGGTCGTGCAGCCGAAATGCCCCGTCTGCCCAGAGTTCAATTTCAACCGGCCGGATCCGAAATCCTCCCCAATGCGGAGGTCTTTCGGGTTTCAGCCCATGTTTGATTCCCAGTTTTGCCACTTCTGCCATCAACGATTCCCGCGATGACAGCGGCCTTGATTGCTGGGATGCCCAAGCCCCAATCCGGCTTTCGAGCTTACGTGTGTTGTAATAGGCGTCGGCCTGTGGCCCCTCTTCGCGGCTGACATGACCCCGCACGCGAACCTGGCGCCGCAGAGTTTTCCAGTGAATTACGAACGCCGCTTGGGCATTCGCGTCTAACTCACCGCCCTTGGCGCTTTCATAGTTCGTGTAAAACACAAAGGCGTCGTCTTCGATCTCTTTCAACAAGACCATGCGCACATTGGGCATCCCGGTCGCATCTGCCGTCGCCAAAGCCATGGCGTTGGCGTCATTGGGCTCAGTCTTCCACGCCTCTTCCTGCCACCGTCTTATGATAGCGATTGGGTTGTCACCGGCGAATATATTGGCCTGTTTTGCCACTGGTCATTTCCCTGCACTTGAAGCGGTGCAATTCATGACATAGACCCGAGGCAATGAAAACGGGCAAGGGATAAGCGCGATGAGCCAGGGACTAATGGCAGGAAAACGCGGCCTGATAATGGGGCTGGCCAACGACAAATCCATCGCGTGGGGTATCGCCAAGGCTGTGGCGGATCAGGGCGCTGAGCTGGCGTTTTCTTATCAAGGCGACCAGCTGAAAAAACGCGTCGGTCCTCTCGCCGAGAAACTGGGGTCAGACATTGTTCTGCCCTGTGATGTCAGCGACGAAGCCTCGGTCGATCAGCTTTTCGCCGATCTTGAGGCCCGTTGGGGCAAGTTGGACTTCGTCGTCCACGCCATTGGATTTTCAGACAAAAACCAGCTTCGGGGTCGCTATGTCGACACCACACGCGACAACTTCATGATGTCGATGGATATCTCGGTATATTCCTTCACCATGATCGCCCAAAAGGCCGCGAAGATGATGCCAGACGGTGGCTCGCTTCTGACGCTGACGTATTACGGTGCCGAGAAAGTCATGCCGCATTATAACGTCATGGGGCTGTGCAAGGCGGCATTGGAAGCCTCGGTGCGCTATATCGCCGAGGATCTGGGCCGCGACGGCATCCGCTGCAACGCGATCAGTGCTGGCACCATCAAGACTTTGGCTGCCAGTGGTATCGGGGATTTTCGCTATATCCTGAAGTGGAACGAATACAATTCGCCCATGCGCAGAAACGTGTCCATCGAGGACGTCGGCGGCGCGGCGATGTATTTGCTTAGCGACCTCAGCCGGGGCGTTACCGGCGAAGTGCACCACGTTGACAGTGGTTACCACGTTGTCGGCATGAAGGCTCTGGATGCACCGGATATGACTTACGACAAGAAAGAATAGACCCACGCAATGACCCTGACGGCGCTTCTGACATTGGCGGGATTGCAGGCCTTGATTGCCATCAGTCCGGGTCCGGCGGCGGTGTTGACCATTAAAACGGCGGCATCTGAAGGCGTTCGTGCTGGGTTGGCAATTTCACTTGGGTTGGCGATTGCGATTGTGATCTGGGCAAGTGCCGCATTGGCGGGCCTTAGCCTGATCTTCGAAGTGGCGCCGTTCTTGCAGACAACGTTACGGTTTATCGGGGCTGCCTTCCTGATCTGGATCGCCATATCCATGTGGCGTCATGCGCCCGACCCTATGCCCGAGGCAAAGACAGGCCCGGAAACCTCGCTTTCTCGACTGGTACGGTTGGGCATTTACACCGACCTGGCGAACCCAAAGGCACTTGCCTACTTCACTGCTGTGTTCACCGGCCTTCTGCCGATTGACCCCACATTGCGCGACGCCGCGCTGATCCTTGTGACAGTGTTCACCGTCGAATTCATCTGGTACGCGACAGTCTCGGCTGTCTTTTCGCGGGATACCCCCCGCCGCGCATACGGAGCCGCCAAATCATGGCTGGACCGGGTGTTTGGCGGAATATTGGCCCTTTTGGGCATTCGCATCGCCCTACCCTAACGGAGACTTCCATGACCGACCGTCTGCCACACGAAAAAGGATTTCACGTAAGCTGGGACCAGATCCATCGCGATAGCCGTGCATTGGCTTGGCGTCTGGACGGGCACGGTCCCGATGATGGGGCTTGGAAGGCGATTGTGGCGATCACGCGCGGCGGAATGGCGCCAGCAATGATCGTGGCGCGCGAATTGGATGTGCGGACCGTCGATACAATCAGCGTCAAAAGCTATGATCATCAGGCACAGTCCGAAGCGATTGTCCTGAAATCGCCAGATAAGGACATGATGGGGGACGGCACTGGCATTCTGATCGTCGACGATCTGGTCGATACCGGCAAAACGCTGGAAGTTGTGCGCGACCTATACCCGAACGCCCATTTCGCAACCGTCTATGCCAAGCCATCGGGCGAGCCGATGGTGGATACGTTCATCACCGGTGTCAGCCAGGATACATGGATTTTCTTCCCCTGGGACATGGCCCTTCAATATGTCGAGCCCTATCGCGGCAAAGACTAAAGCGATGGTCGTCCTCAACGCGGCCATTGCGGCAACCGAAGCGCCGCCCGTTATGGAAGCCCGGCGCTGGATGGAAGGGGTGACATTTCCCTCAAACCGTCCGCTTCTCAACGTCAGCCAAGCGGCCCCGGTCGACCCACCGCCCGAACCGTTGCGGCAAGCCATTGCCGATATTGCCCTGAACGACATCGAAGCTCATCTTTACGGCCCGGTATTGGGACTGCCTGAATTGCGCGCTCAAGTCGCCTCTGATTGGTCGCTGGCCTATGGCGGCTCGATATCTGACAATAACGTCGCCATCACATCGGGATGCAATCAGGCCTTTGCAGCAAGTGTGGCCACGCTGGCAGCAGCCGAAGATGAAGTTCTTCTGCCAACGCCTTGGTATTTCAATCATAAAATGTGGTTAGATATGAACGGTATCCGCGCCGTGCCCTTGCCTTGCGGCGACGGAATGGTCCCGGATATTGAGCAGGCAACGGCGCTTGTGAGTGACCGCACGCGCGCTATCGTTCTAATCACTCCGAACAATCCAACCGGTGCTGAGTATCCGGCCGAGACCATGGCGGCTTTCCTGGACCTTTGCCGCGCTCGCGGGATTGCCCTGATCGTTGATGAGACCTATCGCGACTTCCACGCATTGGACGGTGCCCCGCACCACCTGTTTCAGGACCCAGACTGGTCCGACACGCTGATCCAGCTTTATTCATTCTCTAAGGCCTACCGCCTTACCGGGCATCGCGTTGGCGCAGTGGTCGCGGCACCGGACCGTCTGGCGCAGATGGAGAAGTTTCTCGATACAGTTGCCATTTGCCCGAACCAGCTTGGCCAACGTGCCGCCCTATGGGGGATGCGCAATTTGGGCGACTGGCTTGCCGGAGAACGGGCCGAGATACTGACCCGACGCAAGGCAGTAAACCAACACCTGGGCGCCCTGCCCGGTTGGCAGGTTTTGGGCGCTGGCGCCTATTTCGCCTATCTGCGTCACCCCTTTGATCTGCCGTCCAACGATCTGGCTCGGCTTCTCGTCCACGACGCCAGCGTGCTGGCCCTGCCGGGAACAATGTTCACACCCGTGGGCGATGAGATGGGCCTGAAAAGCCTGCGCATTGCTTTTGCCAATATAGACGCTGGCGGCATTGAAACGCTGGCGCAGCGGTTGAATAACCTCACTGTGTAGCGCCCGGGCTTGCCCAACCTCATAGGCTCGCGTAGGAAGTCGCGACCGCGTGAATAAGGGCTCTGAAAATGGCGAAGAAAAAAGCCGGTAACATCTTTTTATGGATCATCATGGTGCTGTTGATCGCCGGCCTTGCTGGCTTTGGCGCAACCAACTTTGGTGGGTCTGCCCGTGCTGTTGCAACGGTCGGCGAAGTCGAGATCGACGTAAACGACTATGCTCGTGCGGTTCAGGCTCAGACCCAGAATTTTCAGCGCCAAACCGGTCAGGCATTAACCCCCGATCAACTGCAGATGTTGGGCCTTGATCGCGCCGCGCTGGCGCAATCGATCAGCGATGCTGCTATTAACAATTTGACGTTGGAAGCTGGCATCTCGGTCGGAGATGAGACCATCAGCCAGGAAATCACCCAGAACCCGGCGTTCTTTGGTCTGTCAGGCTCGTTTGATCGCGAAACCTACCAGTTCGCCCTGCGCCAGACCGGCCTGACAGTGGCCGAGTTTGAAGAACAGTTGCGTATGAACGGCTCCAGCCAGATCGTCCGCGCGGCAGTAGTCGGAGGAATTCGTCCGCCAGCGCTATTCACAGAAACGCTCTTCAATTACGCCCGCGAGACCCGTGACGTAACCTGGGTCCGGATGACCGGAAGTGATCTGGCCGAACCGCTGCCCGAACCCTCAGACACCGAACTGCGACAGTTTCACACCGACAACGCCGAATTGTTTACCCAAGGCGAAACACGGGTCATCGACTATGCCTGGCTGACACCGGACATGATCCTGGACGCGATCGACGTTGATGAAACTCAACTGCGCAGCGTCTACGACAGCCGCCGCGATCAATACGCGCAACCCGAGCGCCGATTGGTAGAGCGCCTGGTCATAAGCACACAGGCTGAAGCCGACGATGCCAAAGCACGGCTGGACGCAGGCGAAATCACATTTGACGCGCTGGTTGCAGAACGCGGTCTTACACTTGCGGACATCGACATGGGTGAACCTGCGCTGGAAGAGCTTGGGGATGCGGGCGATGCCGTTTTCGCATTGACCGAACCTGGCGTCGTTGGTCCTCTGCCCTCGCCATTCGGACCGGCGCTTTATCGCATGAACGCGATCCTATCGGCACGGGAAACCAGTTTTGAAGACGCCCGCGACGAACTGGCGGAAGAAGCCGCAAGAGATCGCGCACGACGCATCATCATCGAGAGCCTGGCGCAGGTCGACGACTTGTTGGCCGGGGGCGCTACGGTCGACATTTTGGAAGAACGCACGGACATGCAGGCTGGTCGCATCGAATGGCGTTCAGACGTTTCTGACGGCATCGCTGGATACAACGAATTCCGCCTGGCGGCCGCCAACGCCGAAGTCGGAGCCTTTCTGGATGTGCAGCAGTTCGAAGACGGCGGCATCTTTGTCGTGTCTCTGGATGAAATTCGTCCACCTGCTTTGCGCCCGTTTGACGAAGTCAGACATCTGGTCATCCCGGAATGGGAGCGCGCAAACACCGAAGCCGCGCTCAGCAAACAGGCCCAAGATATGGCCAACGGTATCAACAGCAGCGCAGATTTCGCAGCGCTGGGTTTGGACGTGGAAACCGATCTGGGATTGGAACGTTCCGGCTTTGTCGAAGGCACGCCCGCAGATTTCACCGACACGGTTTTCGACATGTCCGGCGGTGATCTGCGTGTCCTCAGCGCCGATGGCGACGCGTGGCTGTTGCGCCTTGACGCGGTGAATGCCGCTGACGCCAACACGCCGGACGCACAAGTGGCCATGGAGCAGTTCGAGTCTCAGACATCTGCCGAAATGGCGCAGAGCCTTCTGCAGGCCTTTACCCAGGCCGTGCTGAACGACACCGACGTATCGATCAATCAGGCCGCTGTGAATGCAGTCAATTCACTTGGTGCCGGTGGCGGCGGACAGTTCTGATGGCATTGTTCCCCGAGTTTGATGCCTTTGAGGCAGGCTATGGGGCTGGTAAAAACCAGATTGTCTATACCCGCATGGCTGCGGATCTGGATACGCCTGTTTCGCTGATGCTGAAACTGACCGGCGCCAAAGCTGACAGCTTCATGCTGGAAAGCGTGACCGGCGGCGAAGTGCGCGGACGCTATTCGATCATCGGCATGAAACCTGATCTAATCTGGGAATGTCGCGGGAAAATGGCGCGCCTGAACCGGCAGGCCCGCTTTAAGCGCGACGATTTTATCTCCGAAGACGCGGACCCATTGACCAGCCTCAGGGCGCTGATCGAGGAATCCAAGATTGATTTGCCGATTGATCTGCCCGCCGCAGCCGCAGGGCTTTTTGGGTATTTCGGCTATGACATGATCCGACTGGTGGAGCATCTGCCAAACGTGAATACGGATGTGCTGGGCGTGCCGGATGCGATCCTGATGCGGCCTTCGGTTATTGCGGTTCTGGACGGCGTTAAGGGCGAAGTCATCGTCGTCGCCCCGGCCTGGGTCAACTCGGGTCTGAACGCGCGTGCGGCCTATGCACAGGCAGCCGAGCGGGTCATGGACGCGGTGCGCGACCTGGATCGGCCGGTGTCCGATGCCAGCCGCGATCTGGGTCAGGAATACGACGCGCCCGAACCGGTATCAAACTTTGCCAAGGCCGATTATCTGGCCGCTGTTGAAAAAGCGCGGGAGTATATTCGGGCCGGCGACATCTTTCAGGTGGTCCCGTCCCAGCGATGGGCCCAGGACTTCCCGTTGCCGCCGTTTTCGCTTTATCGGTCGCTACGGCGCACCAATCCATCACCTTTCATGTTCCACTTTGATTTTGACGGATTTCAGGTGATCGGGGCCAGTCCGGAAATTCTGGTGCGCGCCTTTGATGGCGAGGTCACAATCCGTCCCATCGCCGGCACCCGCAAACGCGGTGCCACGCCCGAAGAAGATCGGGCGATGGAAGCGGATCTGCTGTCGGACGAAAAAGAACTGGCTGAGCATCTGATGCTGTTGGACTTGGGGCGCAATGATGTTGGCCGGGTCGCTAAGATCGGCACCGTGAAGCCGACCGAAGAGTTTATCATCGAACGCTATAGCCATGTGATGCACATCGTTTCCAACGTTGTCGGAGAATTGTCCGACGACCACGATGCGCTGTCGGCCTTGCTGGCTGGATTGCCCGCAGGCACCGTATCCGGTGCGCCGAAAGTGCGGGCCATGGAGATCATCGACGAGCTGGAGCCCGAGAAACGCGGCGTTTATGGCGGCGGTGTCGGCTATTTCAGTGCTGGCGGCGATATGGACATGTGCATCGCTTTGCGCACGGCCGTTCTGAAGGATGAAAAGCTCTATGTACAGGCTGGCGGCGGCGTGGTCTGGGACAGCGACCCGGAAGCCGAATTTGAAGAGACCGTCAACAAATCCCGTGCCTTGCGTATGGCGGCAGAAGATGCCGGACGCTTCATAAAGAACGGCAATTCCTGACTGAGAGATGGTTTTGCGCCGGCTTCGCCGTCGCGGTGAGCCCTGTGGCTGACGCCAAAGGGCTATGAATTTTTTGTCAGGGGCTCTGCCCCCAGCGCTGCCGCGCTTCCCCCGAAGTATTTTTGGACAGAAGAAGATGCGGGCGCGCGCATCAAAAAGCCCGGCGCATTTTTAAAAAGCGCCGGGCTTTGGGTTTTCTCAGCTGTTTTCAATCAGGCGGATTCTGCCGCAGCTTCGTCTTCATGAGGCAGGATCTGATTAAGCACAATCGCGATTATCGCCGTCGGCAGAAGGCCGGAGACGGCCATGGTTTTCACCACGCCTGGCAGATACTGTACTGCGCTAGGCACCAGGTTCAGACCCAGACCAACCGAGATTGACACCGCGATGATGATCATATTGCGGCGGTTCATGGTGACTTCTGTCAGCATATTCAAACCAGCCGCAGCCACCATACCGAACATCACGATCACACCACCACCGAGCACCGGCAGAGGCATAGAAGCGATGACTGCCCCGATCTTCGGCAGAAGGCCGCAGATGATCAAAACGATACCAGCAATGGTCACGACGTGACGCGACATGATGCCCGTCATACCGATGATACCGACGTTCTGGCTGAACGATGTGTTGGGCAGGCCCCCGAAGATAGCAGCGATTGCGGTGCCAAGACCGTCGGCATAAGTTGCGCCTTCTATCTCTTTGTCCGTGGCATCGCGTCCGGCACCGGCCTTTGTTGTCGCGGAGGTATCACCAACAGTTTCAATGGCCGAAACAATGGAGATCAAGGTAACCGCGATAACTGCACCCAGCGAGAACTCGAACCCGTAAGGCATGACCTGAGGAACGATGATCCAACCCGCCTTGGCGACACCGCCGAAGCTGACCATACCGAGCAAAAGCGCCAGCACGTAACCAGCTATAAGGCCGATCAGAATGGCCGCTGCAGACACGATGCCCTTGGCCCAGAACTTCAGACCAAGCGAAACGACGACCACAGTCAGCGCCACGGACCAATGCTTGAGCGATCCGAAACTTTCAGCTTCCATCTGGAACGTCGCGGCACCACCAGCGGCGTATTTGATGGCCACGGGGATCAGGTAAAGGCCGATGGTCAGAATGACGAGACCGGACACCAGAGGCGGAAACAGGAACCGCAGCCGCCCGATGAAGGCACCCAACCCGAAGTGGATGATGCCACCGATCAGACAGGACGTCAGTGCAACACCCAGCCCCTGGGTTGCTGCGATAGCCGTCAACACTGAAACGAAGGCAAATGACGTGCCTTGCATGATTGGCAGACGCGCGCCAACCGGCCCCATGCCAATGGTTTGGAACATCGTGGCTATCCCGGCAAACAACATGGCCATCTGGATCAGATAGACCTGCTCAGCACCGCCAAAGGCCAGCCCTGCGGCTCCGGCCACGATAATGGACGGCGTTACGTTCGAGGCAAACATCGCCAGAACGTGTTGCAGCCCCAAGGGCACAGCCTGCCCCAGCGGGGGCGTTTCGTTTGGATCTCGAATTTCTGTGATCGCACTCATGTGCTTTCTCCCGATTGTGTCACTGTCGTTACGGTCCGCCGATCTGATAGCGGCCCTTGTAGTCCCTTCACGCCCTTAACGGCCGGCGCTGATTAAGTGCCCATTTTTTGGGCTGTTGTTGGCCGATCCCTCAACCGGCAGCGCTATTCCGACACCACAGTCCAGGGTCGGTCAAACCAAAATTCCTCCAGATTGTTACCTTCGCCAATCCGGTCAAGAACCGCGAACTGCCCGGGCGCCTGCAGCGGCGTCAGCACGCCATGCCAGGTTCCCTTGTGAAAATTGATCGCCTGACCCGGCTTCGAAAGGAAAGCAGATGGTCGTTCAGGCTGATTGTCATTGTCCGCACTAACAACAATCAAGAACGGCGTCCAAGCCATTGGAATAAAAGCCTGACTACCCATTGGATGGCGTTCAAGCATGTCCAGCTTAAGCGGCAATTCGCGAGGCTTGGCATTGAAGATGCTCAGACCTGGCTGCCCACCTTCAAAGTCCAGGCGGGCGCGGTCGTGAAACCGCTGGCAATTGCCCTGATTGATAAGCACATCAGCGTCGCCAGATGTGTCCAAGATGTCACCATAGCGCTGAAAGGCCTGTTGGGTCAGGAGCTCTATGACAACCCTGTCGGTCACGGCAAAAGCTCTTCCAGGCGCAGTTGGGCGATGCGTTCGACCTGTAAGCAAGCGGTTTTGAACTCGGTGTCGCGGTCATTATCGATGCGGGTGTGAAAGGCCTGCGTAATCGAGTCTTTGGTGTTGTCACGCACCGCAATGATGAAGGGAAAGCCGAATTTGGCGGTGTAGGTTTCGTTCAATTCTGTGAAGGCGGTGCGTTCTTCATCTGTGAGCGAATCCAGCCCGACCGAAGCCTGTTCTGCCGTGCTGTCAGCCGTCAGGCGTTTGGCTGCTGCCAGTTTGCCTGCCAGATCAGGGTGCGCATTCAAAACGCCCAGGCGTTCGTCTTCGCTGGCAGTGCGAAAGACACGCGACAGTGCGGAATGCACGCCCTTGGCGGTGTCGTGGGTCGGCCCTAATTCCAGATCAAACGCGCGCTCGGCGATCCAGGGTGAATGTTCGAAAATTCCGCCATAGGCGTCGACGAATTTATCACGCGTCATCTTTGACGGCCTCTCGATGTCTGCTGGTGGATGGGTGGCGGCCCAATGCGCAGCAATCTCTTCGCGCGTAGCGAACCAGACGCCCTCGTGGGACGCGATGTAGTCAATAACTCGCTTAAGTGCCGCGGCCCGTCCCGGACGGCCCACCAACCGGCAATGCAGTCCGATGGACATCATTTTCGCCGCGCCCGCCTGCCCTTCTGCGTAAAGCACGTCGAAACTGTCCTTCAGATACGCCTCGAATTGATCGCCCGAGTTAAACCCCTGGGGCGTCGCAAATCGCATATCGTTGGCATCCAGAGTATAAGGCACGATCAACTGATCGCGTCGGCCAATGCGCATCCAATAAGGCAGATCATCAGCGTAGCTATCGGCGATATAGGCAAAGCCACCCTCTTCAGCGGCCAACCGCACCGTGTTCATCGAAGCGCGCCCAAGATACCAACCGCGCGGGCGACTGCCGGTCACCTCGGTATGCAAGCGGATCGCTTCCAGCATGTGGGCGCGCTCATCGCTTTCCGAGAAATCCTTGTATTCGATCCATTTCAACCCGTGGCTGGCAATTTCCCAGCCGGCGGATTGCATGGCGGCCACCTGTTCAGGTGCGCGCGCCAGGGCTGACGCAACCCCATAAACGGTGACTGGCAAATGGTTAAGCATCCGGTGCAAACGCCAGAACCCGGCGCGGGCGCCGTATTCATAGATCGTTTCCATGTTCCAGTGCCGCTGGCCGGGCCAGGACGCCGCCCCTACGATCTCACTCAAGAAAGCCTCGGAACCGGCATCACCATGCAGAATGTTGTTTTCGCCGCCTTCTTCGTAGTTCACCACGATTTGCACAGCAATTTTTGCCCCATTGGGCCAGGCAGCATCGGATGGCTTGGCGCCATATCCGGTCATGTCGCGGGGATATCGGGTCATAGAATCCGTGCCATTTCCTGTTCTTCTGGTTGTAGGACAAAATAATAGAATTTATTTTCAAATAATAATGGAAAGACTATCTGTACGCAGCCCCTTTCCGTCGCACCAAATTCTATTGATTATAGCCAGGTTACCAACCAGGAGGCAGCCAATGCCCGGCTATCTATCCACCCATGTTTTGGACACGGCGCGCGGCGTGCCTGCAAAGGGGATCAAAATTGCGCTGTACCGGGTGTCGGGAAATGCACACCAAAAGATTGCCGAGGATGTGACCAATGACGATGGGCGCACCGACTCGCCGATTTTGGCCCAGGCAAATTTCAAAACCGGTACTTACGAACTGATATTCTTCACCGGTGACTATTTGCGCAAGACTGGCCAGGCGTCCGGCGATCCGCTGTTTCTGGACCAAATCCCGATCCGGTTTGGTATGGACGAAGACACCCACTACCACGTGCCGCTTCTGCTTTCGCCTTTTGGATATTCCACCTATCGCGGCAGCTAGCGAAGCCCGACACGGGCTTCAGAACTGATTTTCGTTGCGAAAATCGGAGTTCGGAAACTCTCTCGAGTTTCCGCCCGCGATCTCTGGGTCAGAGATCGTTACCTTGAGGCAATGCGCACTGACATATCTTGTAGTCCGGCAATCTCGACACGCACTTCGTCGCCAGGGACCAAAGCACTAACACCTGCCGGAGTGCCTGTCATGATCAGGTCGCCAGCCGCCAGAGCCATTGATCTGGAAATAAAGGAAATCACGTCCGCCGTTGGCCAGATCATATCTGCCAGATCACCGTTCTGTCGTTCTTCGCCATCAACCGTCAGCCGCAACACGCCAGCCTTCAAATGCCCCACATCCGCAACCGCGTGGACCGGCCCAACCACGCCCGAGTGATCGAACCCCTTCGAAAAGTCCCAGGGACGCGACCGTTCTTTGGCCACCGCCTGCATATCGCGCCGCGTCAGGTCGATCCCTGCGGCGTAACCCCAGATATGAGCCTCGGCATCGTCGACTGCGATATCGCTGCCGCCCCTGCCTATGGCGACTACCAATTCGCCTTCGTGGTGCAAGTCCTCGGTTTCAGGTGGGTAGACGATAGTGGTGCCGCCTTCCGCCAAACTGTCGCCGGGCTTCATAAAGAAAAATGGCGCCCCGCGATCCGGATCGTTTCCCATCTCGCGCGCGTGCGCCGCATAGTTACGTCCAACACAAAATATGCGCCGCACCGGGAACCGGTCGTCACTGCCGACAACCGGCAAAGACGGCACTTCGGGTGGATCAATCACAAAAGCCATGATCAGGTCTTAGCGGAACATTGGCGGCCGCGCATCCACCCATTCGCCATCGCGCTTGCCGCTGTCAGCAACGGCAAAAACTGCCGCCATCGACCGCAGACCATCTTCGGCCCGCGGATACAGGTTCGCCGCCGGGTCCATCGCGCGGCCGTCTTTCTCAGCTCGGATCGCCTCGGCCAGATCAGTGTAGATGTTGGCAAACGCCAGTGGCATCCCCTCAGAATGACCTACCGTCACGCGGCTGGAACGATCCGCCTCAGGCGACAACCCACCTGCCCCGCGCTCGATCACCTGCAAGCGTTCGTTCAGCGGCATCCAATACAGTTGGTTCGGCTGTTCCTGCGACCAGCGCAACCCGCCCTTTTCGCCAAAGACCTGAATACCCAAACCATGCTGACGTCCAATGGCTACCGAAGACGTCCAAAGCCGCCCAACAGCACCGCCATCCATGCGAAAGTTCACCATAGCGTCGTCTTCCAACTCGCGGCTGGCAATGGCGGAAACGATATCCGCAGACAACTTCTCAACTTCCTGCCCGGTCACGAACGACGCCATATGCATCGCGTGAATGCCGCAATCCGCAAACTGCGCCGAAACCCCAGCCTGTGCCGGGTCATAGCGCCAACGCACGCGCGGATTATCTGCATCCTCGGCATCGGCGTGATGCCCATGGGCAAACTCAGCCACGACCAATCGCACGCGGCCCAGATCGCCCCGCGCCACCATCGCCCGCATGTGCCGCACCAGCGAATAGCCGGAATAACCGTAATTCACCGCACAGATTTTACCCGCAGCCTTGGCGGTGTGCACGATGTCTTCGCCTTCGTCCACCGTCATCGTCATCGGCTTTTCGCACAGCACATTGAACCCAGCAGCAAGGAACGCCTTGGTGATCTCGTAGTGTGTCGAATTCGGCGTTGCGACAGTGACCAGATCTACCCGATCCTCGCGCCCGCGCTCACCTTCCAGCATCTCGCGCCAGTCGCCATAACTGCGATCCGCATCCAGCCCCAATCGCCGGCCATATTCGCGCCCGGCATCGGGGCGGTGATCCAATGCGCCCGCCGTAAACGCAAACTCGCCATCCAGGCCCGAGCCCAAACGATGTGCCGGTCCGATCTGGCTGCCTTCTCCGCCGCCGATCATGCCCCACTTCAACTTTGTCATTTCGTTACCTCAACCTTAAAGGTGCGTGCGCTGGCACCGACGTAATACCGACGTGATACCGACGCGATACAGACAGCCCGAAATCAGCTAAATCCGATGCTTTCCAGATATTCGCGATTGGCCCGCGCATCGCCGATAGGATCGACATCCAGTGTCGGATCGCAGTCCTGCTCAACCGTGCACCAGCCCTCGAAACCGGCGTCCAGAAGCACCTGGCGAACAGCGGGGAAATCCACGTCCCCATCGCCCAGATTGCAGAAAATTCCTTGACCGCAAGCGTCATAAAAGCCGGTGCGGTTTTCGATCACTTCTGCTTTAATTTTAGGATCGATATCCTTGAAATGCATGTAACTTATGCGATCCACATAACGCTTCATGAAACCGACCGGATCAAAGCCAGCATAGGAATGATGGCCAGTATCAAAGCAGATCTTCAGAATGCTCTCATCAACCTCTGACAGCAACCGCTCCAACTCAGGCTCAAAGTCCATGAACCCACCGGCATGGGCATGAATGCCCACAGTCAGCCCGTATTCCCCGGCCCCCATCTTGGCCACGATCGCGATCTTATCGCGAAACGCCGCCCATTCAGCCGCATCCATCTGCTCAGCTTCACCCGCACGGCCCGCAGTCGGTGCCCGGCGCGGTGAAATTGCGTCAATCAAAACAAGCTGTTGCGCACCATGGGCGGCCAGCGCCTTGCAGGTCCGAACGGACCCGTCCATGACGTCATCCCACTGCGCCGGATCCGAGAATGGCCGGAACACAACGCCCCCGATCAGGGTCAGATCATGCTCGGCCAAAGCATCCGACAGTATTGCCGGATCCTCAGGCATATAGCCCACAGGTCCAAGCTCGATGCCCTTATACCCGGCCTCGGCGTTTTCCTTCAGCACCTGTCGCCAGGGCGGATTGCGCGGGTCAATTGCGAATTCAACACCCCAGGAACAGGGTGCATTGCCGATGCGAATGCTCATAGGCATCAACCTCTTATCTTAAAAATCTGCAACAGATTGCCAGTTGCGCGCAGCCTGAGAAGCCCGCGCAGCGGCGACGACACGTTGGACCTGAAGGCCCTCTTCAAACGTTGGCCAGACTGCTTTTCCGCTGTCAATGGCGGTTAAGAAGTCCTTGGCCTCGATTATGATCTGATCCTGATAGCCGGTACCATGCCCGGCACCTTTGCAAAACGCCTCGTAGTCAGGATGGGCAGGCCCAGCCAGGATCTTACGGAAACCCCGATAGGCCGGCTCGACATCGACCTCGTAAAACCAGATTGCGTTCTGGTCTTCCTGATCAAAACGGATTGCGCCCTTAGTGCCAGCAATTTCATAGGCATAGCCCATCTTACGCCCCGTCGCGACGCGGCTGGCGCTGATATGCCCCATCACCCCGTTTTCAAATCGCACCATCATTTGCATCTGATCGTCGTTGGTCACCGGCAGGCCGTCCCGCTCGGGGTGAACAGTTTCGATCATCGCGTTCAATTCGACCATTGGGCCCATCAGAGCGTGCGCTGCGTTAATAATATGTGGAGCAAGATCGCCTAAACATCCGTTCGCGTCGCCCTTATACCGCCACGGTGAAACGCCGCCTTCGGGATCGCCGTGGAAATCTTCGTTATGTTCGGCGCGAAACCAGGTGATCTGGCCGAGTTTACCTTCGGCGATCAACTGGCGGGCAAACTGAGAGGCGGGTGTGCGGATGTAGTTATAGGCGACCATGTTGGCCGCACCCGATTTTTCCGCCGCCGAAGCCATGGCCGCGGCTTGTGTAACGTCCAATCCCATGGGCTTTTCGCACATCACAGGTTTGCCAAGCGCGAACGCCGCTTCTGCAATCTCTAAGTGCGTGGCTTGAGGCGATGCAATAACAACGGCCTCGACCTTTGGATCGTTGACAAGCTCTTGCCAATCCCTGGCAGCACGAGCAAATCCAAACGCTTCGGCATAGCGTGTGCCGCTCTCCGGGGAAGACCCGCAAATCATCTCAAGTCGGGGCTTCAGTTTGGTTTCAAACACAGTTCCGACACTGGCAAAAGCCGCTGAATGCGCCTTGCCCATATAGCCGCCACCGACGATTCCAATGCCAATTTCCGCCATGTCACACCGCACCGAGATTCTGTTTTGCAACCGGTTGCAAAAATTAGTATCCTGAGCCGACGACAGGCGCAACTGGCAAACGTCGGCTACGCAACAAATGCTGTCACGACCCCGAGAAATAGGACAAATCCCA
This sequence comes from Boseongicola sp., assembly GCA_014075275.1. Taxonomy (NCBI): domain Bacteria; kingdom Pseudomonadati; phylum Pseudomonadota; class Alphaproteobacteria; order Rhodobacterales; family Paracoccaceae; genus Boseongicola; species Boseongicola sp. Next base: position 687,601 of record CP046179.1, on the reverse strand, counting down.
GATGCATATCCCCCCGTTCGACAATCAGAACAAACCCATTGTCGATGTCGATAACGAATTGGTACCGCTGAATTATTTCAACATCGTCAAGCTGAAAGAAGGTGAGACTTTCGACTATCGCCTGACTGACTTCGAAACCTGCATTGCCCCAGCCACAGGCACAGTAACGGTCGAAACCGGTGGCGAAACCTTCGCTGACATCGGCAATCGCGGCGAAGATGTCTGGGATGGCGAACCAGAGGGAGTCTACGTGCCCACCGATATGGGCGCACGCATTACCTGCCGATCCGGGACCGCTGAAGTCTTTATCGCCGGGGCGAAATACGCCGAGCAACTGAAACCCTTTGCAGTCCGCAAGGCCGAGATTGATCTTGTCCAATACGGCTCGGACGACACCAAAACCCACCGCAAGATCAAGCATATCCTCGGTGCAAATCAACATGATCGCGTGGGTCGATTGCTGGTAAGCGAGCTATTTACAGTCGGCGCTGGCGGCTGGTCTGGCTTTCCCAGCCACAAGCATGATACAGATCGTCTGCCAGACGAGTCACGCCACGACGAGACCTATAACTTTCGCTTCAAGCCCGACTACGGCTCGGGCCTTCAGATGCTCCAGCGCGTCGATAATGAACCAGGCGACGCCTATCACATCGTCGATGGCTCAACGATCATGATCGACAAGGGCTATCACCCCTGCTGCGCCCTGCCCGGTTACGAGATGTATTACTTCACCATTCTGGGGGGTCTCAGCCAGCGCAGTCTGAAGCAATATTTTCAGCCAACTCATGCCGAGCAACTGCATACCATTCCCGGCATCATGGATATGGTCGCGAAGTTTAAATGATAGTTTAAGAAGCCCCGCAAACCATTGCGGGGCTTTACGTTTTAGGCTGGCACTGCTTCAGGCGACATGGCCGCTGGTCGCGCCGCACGGAAGAAGAACAACCGATACAGAACCGGCGCCGCGATCAATGTCAGGATCGACGCAAACGCCAGCCCGCCCATGATCGTCACTGCCATCGAGACGAAGAAGGCATCACCCAAAAGCGGTGCCATCCCCAGAATGGTCGTTGCCGCAGCCAAAACCACAGGCCGCAGACGCGACACACAGGCTTTCACAATGGCGTCGTCCAATCCCAAGCCATCCTTGCGCACAAGGTCGATTTCTTCGACCAGCACAATGCCATTCTTGATCAACATCCCCGATAGGCTGAGAAGGCCCAGAAGTGCGGTAAATGTGAATGGTAAGCCGGTGCCAAGCAGCCCCAACACAACACCATTGACTGACATCGGCACCAGCAGCCAAATGATCAGCGGTTGGCGCAACGCATTGAATAGAATGACCGAAATCAGGACCATAATCAGCAAACTGATTGGCAGTTGCCGGCGGAGGCTTTCATTGGCGTTGGATGAGTTTTCGAACTCGCCACCCCAGGCCATAGAATACCCTGGCGGAAGCGCCAGCAATTCAACTGCCGCACGGATCTCTGAATGGACAGAGGCCGCAGTGACTTCCGGCGGCACATCGGCTTGGACAGTGATTGTCGCCACCCTGTCACGTCGGTGATAAAGCGTGTTCTCGGTCAACACCTCCATCCCATCAACCACTTGTTCCAAAGGCACAAAATCGCCTGCGGTCTGGGAATAGACGACTTGATCCAGCAGAGCGACGCCGCCTTCTTCAAGCACCCGCGCAATGATCGGAATCTGACGCTCTCCGTCGCGATAAGTGCCTCCCCGGATGCCGTCTGTCGCAAACAATAACGTTGCCGCTACATCGTCACGGGTAATACCTGCAGCCTGTGCGCGGTCAGTTGAATAGAGTGGGCGCAGGACCAGTTCCTGCTCGCGCCAGTTTGTTCTTAGATGCATCAGGTTTTCGCTTGCACCTGCCATCACTTCGGCGCCCCGCGCCGCCAATTCCCGTAATACGGCGGGGTCGGAACCTGAATAACGAAGTTCGATTGGTGCACCACCACCGGGACCAAAGACCATACGCTCAGTGCGGAACTCACCGCCCGGGAAATTCTCGGCCCCAAAGGCATCCAGCTTTGCTCTTAGCGGCGGAATTTGTTCGATATTTTCAGTGCGAATGATCAAATGACCATAACTGGAGTTCGGGCGTTCGCCCGCATAGGTCAACAAGAAGCGGTCAGCGCCCTGCCCGACGAAGGACGCAACCGAAACCACGTTCTCCTGCTCTGACAGCCATGCTTCCATCAGCGTCAGGTCTTCCGCCGTCTGATTGATGGGTGTGCCTTGTGGCAGTTTGTAGTGCACGAAGAACAAAGGTGTATTCGAATTGGGGAAGAACTGCTGTTTGATCATGCCAAACCCGGCATAACAGGCCACGGTGACTCCAACGAGCAGCACCAAGACCAGCCAGCGCACTCGAAGCGCAAGACGCAAGACCGCCCCATACGCCCGGAACAGGCCGCCACCGTAAGGGTCATGATCGCTCTCAGCGTCGCCCGTCTTGAACAGATAGTGCGCCAACAACGGCGTTACCGTGATAGCCAGTATCCAGCTTAACAGCAGCGAAATACCGATTACCGCAAAGAGAGAGAACATGAATTCGCCAGTCGAATCCGGCGACAATCCAATACCCGCAAACGCCATGATGCCAATCACCGTTGCGCCCAGCAATGGCACTTGGGTGCGCCCGGCAACATCGGTTGCCGCCTGGCGGGATTTCTTGCCCGATTGCATGGATATCTGCATGCCTTCCGCGACCACGATCGCGTTGTCCACCAGCATGCCCATAGCAATAATCAATGCCCCGAGGGAAATACGTTCCATCTCAATCGAGAACAGTGCCATGAAGAAAAGCGTTCCGACCACGGTCAGCAACAAGGTGCCGCCAACTACGATGGAAGCGCGCCACCCCATGAACAAAGCCAATACGATCACAACGATGCCGACGGACATCGCCAGATTGACCAGGAAGTCATTCGATGCGGTTTCAACGACTACGTGCTGCTCATAAATTGGATGCAGTTCGACACCATAGGGGATGTCATTTTCCAGCTCGGCCACACGATCAACCACCCGATATCCGACATCGACGATATTTTCGTTCGGCAAGCCTGCCACGCCGATGGTAAAGGCCTCTTCGCCGTTGAAACGGATGAGAACCGGCGGCGTATCAACCCGCCCGCGTGACACCTGTGCTAGATCGATCAGGTTCAAAACTTCGCCGCCGATGCCGACAGTAAGGCCTGCGATTTCACTGACTGAATCTGACCCTTCTGGATAAGCTATAACGGTTTCAGCGCTGTCAGAGCTGACTGATCCTGCGTCAGTTACGCTGTTAGCGGTTGATATTGCATTCAAAAATGCCAGCGGCGAAACGTTCTGCGATGTTGTGAGCGACGGAATAGCGTCCACAAAGATCGCCTCTTCCGGCAATCCGGTCAGCGCCACATCAGCAACGCCGTCCACAGCAAGAATTTCACGGCGCAGGAATGTCCCAAGCTGGTGTATCTCAGCGTCGGTCAATCCAGGCGCTGTTACGGCATAGTACAAACCGAAGACATCACCAAATTGGTCGTTGACCCTGGGCTGTTGCACACCGTCGGGCAGATTGCCCGCAGCATCGGACACACGAGCGCGCAGCTTGTCCCAAATCTGCGGCAATTCGGTGCCGTCAAATGTGTCGCGAATTTCAACATCAATGATCGACCGTCCGGGTTGGTTGATCGACGAGATACGATTTACTTCGCCAAGATTCTGTATGGCCGATTCCAGCGGTTCAGAAACTTCAATGGCGACCTGCTCGGCAGATGCGCCGGGGTATTGCGTGATGACGACGGCCTGCTTAATCGTAAATGCCGGGTCTTCCAGACGACCAAGGGTCATGAAGCCCCACAGCCCACCAAAGATGCAGGCCAGCATAATAAGCCACGTGAACAGTGGACGATTTATAGATGCGCGTGCAACTGACATATCGAGCCCGCCCTAGTTCGAGAAACCGGCAAAGCGCCGTGTTTCCTGACCGTCGGTCAGTTGGTTCGCACCAGCCACGACAATCTCGTCACCGGGGTTCAAACCGCTCTTGACCAGAAACTCACCATTTGTGCCGGTCGAAAGGTCAACGTTCACACGACTGACGGTGCCTTTGTCGCCTTCGCCCGGGACGAAGACCATGACTGAAGTTGTGCCATTGTCAGCTATTGCAACTGCGCTGGCCGGTATGAGCATCCCGCGATCCGGGACGTTCAAACCGGCGACAACCGTAATCGTGCTTCCTGGAAGAACTCCGGGGCCAGGCTCTTCCAGCATCGCCAGAGTGATTTTGAACGTCTGCCCAACCTGGCTGGCCTCAGCGCGAAACTCCCTGAGTTCCAACGGGATACGTCGATCAGAACCCGAGAACATGCCGTAGACTGCCACCTCATTGTCCTCACTTGCCCGCCGAAACAGAACTTCGGGAACATCAATTTCGACACGCCATTCGCTAACGTCGTGCAGGCGAACTATTGGAGATCCGGCCTGAACAGTCGTGAAGTTGGCGACGTTGCGCGATGCGATTAATCCGTTGAAAGGGGCACTAAGAGTCGCCTGTTCAAGAGCAAATTCAGCATTTCGAACCGCGATTGCTGCCAAGTCAGCGGCAGCCTTCGCATCGTCTTTGTTCGCCTGGCTGACAGTTGAAGATGATAGACGCTCGAGACGATCACTGTCGCGATCTGCCTGTTCTTTTTGAACAGTTGTTTGAGCCAGCGATAGTTCAAAAGGTTCAAGATCAAGTTCGGCAATCAATTGTCCTTCCAGAACTGGCGAGCCTTCCAAAACCGGAAACTCTTTTATCTGACCTGAGACCTGAAACGCCAAGTCAACCGTCTGTCGAGCCACGACATTGCCAAAAAACTGTCGCTCCAGAACACCGTTTGGTTCGGCAATTGTCATCGTTTTCACCGGACGAAGTGTTTCTTGCGCAACTGCAATTTGGGCAATTGTAAACAGGCTTGCAGCCAACAGGATCAGGTTTCGCATTTTTGCTCTCCGACATTCGAGCGATTCTCGAAAGTGAACTGAATAGTTTAGATTCTGACTGCTATAGGTTGTGGCAATCGATCTGGCAAGAATTATTGTTTTACTCGAGTCCAGCCACGGAAACTGGACTTGATCAGGTATTCACCGACCCTCCATCCACAACCAAAGTCTGACCCGTTACGAAATTGCTGTCATCAGACGCCAAGAAAATCAGGGCTCCGATCAGATCTTCTGGCATGCCATCACGCCTTATGGCTCGGCTAGCCACGACTTTCTCGCGTGTTTGGTCAAGGTGCTCGGAGTTTTCCTGAACCGAGTCACTCAGCGTCAATCCCGGTGCCAATGAGTTCACACAGATACCGCTTCTACCAAGTTCACGCGACAAAGCACGTGTCATCGCCGTTAACCCGCCTTTGGAGGTTATGTAGTGCAACATATTGGGCAGACCTTTGTAGACCGTGCCAGATGTCACGTTGATGATCTTGCCCGACCCACGGGCTTCCATCATGGGTGCCATACACTGCACCATATTAAACGCACCTCGCAAATTCACGGCCATGACCCGATCCCAAAGGTCGGTCGGTATATCGCGGTATGATTGCATCGGCAGCGTCGCATAGACCGCGGCATTGTTCACCAGAACGTCAGGGGGACCGAATTCAGACCTGATGGCCGTTGCGAACGCCAACACCTGATCTGGGTCTGACACGTCCGTTTCAACAAAGAGCCCGCCAATTTCTAAAGCCAGCGCCTGCCCGTCTGAAATATCAGCGATGGCAACTCTTGCTCCTTCAGTGGCCAACGCTTTCGCAAAAGCGGCTCCAAGACCTTTCGCACCACCGGTGACAACGCAGACTTTTCCATCCAGACGCCCCATGTTCTATCCGGTCGGCAGACGGCCGAATTCGGCGTATATGTGTTTGGTTTCCATGAAATCGGACAGGCCCTCTAACCCATGCAGTCGCCCCATGCCACTTTCGCGATAGCCGCCGGTTTCTGCCTCGGCGAATAGGCGGTTGTGGCAATTAATCCAGACCGTGCCGGACTTTAATGCCCGCGCCACTCGTCTGGCACGGGAGTGGTCTGAGGTGTGCACACTGGCGGCAAGCCCATACCGCGTGGCGTTCGCACTGACGACGGCTTCTTCTTCCGAAGTAAAGCGTTGCACCATCCCAATTGGCGCAAATAGTTCGTCCTGCACCAGGCGGTGGCTGGTGTCGTTGACATGGTAAAGCGCAGGCGTAACGACATTTGCCAGAGGGTGTCCGGTCTGAATGCTGCCCGCCAAAAGCGTTTCACCTGTCTGAGCAGCACTTGCGGCATTAGCATTGTAACGTTCTGCACTTGCCGGATCAAACAACGGCCCCATGCGAATGTCTTTATCCAGAGGATCGCCAACTGTAACCGCTTTGGCCGCATCAATCAGACGCGGAATAAATCTATCCCACGCGTCGTCCGCCACAAGAATACGCGCAATAGCAGTGCACATCTGGCCGCAATGAGGGATCAATCCATTGGTAATCTCGCGCACGGCCGTGTCCATATCGGCATCGGCGAATACAATTGCCGGAGCCTTACCGCCCAGTTCCAGAGACAGGCGCTTCAAGGTCGAAGCGGCACCGGCCATGATCGCCTTGCCCGTCGCCGAAGACCCGGTGAAACTGATGACGTCCACATCAACATGGGTGCACATCGATTGCGCCACATCCAGATCCCCATGAACCACATTGACGACACCGGCGGGAAGTGAGGGGCATGACGCCAGACACTCGGCATAAATCTGATTAACGCTGCTAGTCTGGTGCGCGCCTTTCATGACCACTGTGCATCCAGCGGCAAGCGCAGGCCCAAGCGAACGCAGCAGTAAGGTCGAAGGTGCATTCCAGGGGATGATGATCGACGCAACACCGACCGCCTCATGGGCAAAGATCGACTGCTTACCCTCATCAACTTCGGTGACTCGGCCAAAGATTGCGCGCGCCAAACCAGCATAATAGCGAGCTTCACTTATTGCGGCATTGGTTTCATGCATACAGTGGGCAAGAACCTTGCCGTTCTCTGCGGCTATATGTCGGGCGATTTCTTCCCTGCGGGCCTGGATCGCGTCGGCCAGTTCAAACAGAGATTGCGCGCGCATCCGCGGGGAATGCGCCCAATTCGAGCGATCAAAGGCAGTACGTGCGGAGTCGATGGCTTTCACAGCCAGAGAACCATCGCCAATGGAATATGAACAGTAGTCCTGGCCCGAATAGACATCGCGGGTGACGCCGGTATCACTGATTTCGATCCATTCACCTGAAATCCAGTGCCGCGCCACGTCAGTCATATTCAGGTCCAATCAATGCTGCCTTCGCCCCCGACCCTGATCGTAGACTTTTTTGACGAAAAGGTCGGTGTAGTTCAGCGTTGCATTACTGTGCTCTCGCATCAACGCTTCGGCGCGTTGTCCTTCTCTTTTCTTCAGGGCATCGAATATAATCACGTGCTGAGAATGACCAACCGTCAGCCTCATGCGCTCTCGTTTGTAGTTTGTCTTGTCAAAGGCCAGTGTGCCCAGCGCCGTAAGAGGCAACATTGCAATGCGCTCGAATGTGTGCGCGATTAAGTCGTTGCCACAATCGTGCATGATCGTCTGGTGATAAATCTTGTTGGCTTCGGTGTAGCCGCCGATGAAGTCGGTATCTGGATCGTCGCTATCCAGAACGGCTTGCGAAATAGCGATGGAGTCCAATAGTTTTTGTTCAGCTTCGTCGGACATTCCGGATTTGGCCATCGTCTGGGCGGCCAGACCCTCCAATGCTGAACGAACATCGATTGCTTTGGCAACATCTGCAGCAGAGATAGACCGGATTGTGAATCCTCGGCCCTGCCGACGCTCTATAAGGCCTTCGGCCTCAAGTGCAGCCAAAGCTGTCCGGGCAGGTGTTCGAGATACTTCAAGGTCGGAGGCAATGCCCACCTCGTTAATCTTGTCACCGGGCGCACGTTCACCACGCAAAATCTGGCCACGCACGACGGCAAGTACATGTTCCGAGCTAGATGGCATGTCCCCTCCTGAACAACACTATCGGATACATAAAATTGCCTGTCGAGCAGATTTGATCATGATTTGGGCTTATTCACTTAACTTTGGATACAAACTCTGCAACAAATTGAGAGCAAGTAAGGCCGTGGAATACGAATCGCGATAGACGTGTAAAACGTGATCAGACCGGGCAAAACAGGGGAGGATCGGCGCGTGAATGTTCACACGTCAGACGAACCAATCACCACCGAGCTGTTCATTGACGGCGAGGCGCGGCCGTCGGCGACGGGTCGAACTTACGAAATTCACAATCCAGCGCGACCATCTGAGTTGGTTGGACACGCTGCAGCAGCAGATGCGAGCGATATTGACGCCGCGGCACGTGCAGCTCATGCAGCTTTTCCTGCCTGGTCAGCGTTAAGTTATGATGACCGGGCGACATACCTACGCAAGATCACTGAAGAATTGGTGGCTGACGAAGCGGACGTCGCTTATCGATCGCGGCTGTTTTGCCGTGAGCACGGCAAAATCCTGAAAGAAACATTGCTGGAGATGTCACGTCTCGGCGACCGTTTTATGCTGACAGCATCCTATGCGGACCGATTGGCGGCTGACGAACATATTTAGGGCCCGCCGTTTGATACCATCATCACACGTCAACCACGTGGCGTTGCTGCCTTGATCGTTCCCTGGAATTGGCCGTTGTCAATATTGGGTGCGAAACTACCCCAAGCCCTGATGGCTGGAAATACGGTCGTTGTGAAACCAAGCCACAATTCTGCGCTTGCGCCTTCGTTGACGCTGAAAAAGATGGCCGCTCTTTTGCCGCCGGGAGTTTTGAACGTTGTTACCGGTTCGGCATCGGAAATTGGCGATCCACTGGTGACCCATCCCTTGGTTCGCTATGTGAATTTTACAGGATCAGTCGATGTCGGAAAGCACGTCATGCAAAAAGCGGCAGGCAATGTGACACCTGTTACGCTGGAATTGGGCGGAAACGACGCTGCCATCGTTTGCGCGGACGCTGAACTGGACCCAGGTGCATTCATGCGGATTTATATGGGCACGTTCATGTCGTCCGGACAAATCTGCATGGCATTGAAGCGGCTATACGTGCACCGCTCGCGCTATGAAGAGGTTGTGGAAGGCTTGACGGCAACCTGTAATCACATGGTCGTTGGGGATGGCTTGCTGGATGAAACCAACATGGGGCCAGTGAATAACGCCAAACAGCACCGCGTCATAACAGGCATGTTGGATCAGGCACGCGCGGCTGGCGCCGACGTCAAGGAATTGGGCCAGGTTCCGGATGACGCCCTTTATGCCGAAGGGTATTTTCAGCGCCCGACGTTAGCTTTGGACCCTGACCCTGAACTGGACATTGTTCGCGAAGAGCAATTCGGCCCGGCCCTGCCAATCATTCCTTTTGACACTGAAGACGAAGCAATTGCAGCAGCCAATGACAGCCGGTTTGGCTTGTGTTCATCTGTTTGGACTCCAGACATGGATCGTGCGGTTGCGCTGTCTAAGAGGCTTGAAGCGGGATATACTTATCTGAATGCGCATGGTCCGGCAGCCCAGGACAGCCGAGGGCCATTTGGGGGCTTTAAACATTCCGGAATTGGACGCAATCTGGGTTACGAGGGCGTTATCCAATTTCAAGGGTATCATTCGATCAGCGGCCCACCGGGCACGCTGGCATAGAATTCGAACTGGGAGGAATACGATGAAACGACTGTTTTCGGCCATTGCGGCTGCGGGTATCGCGTTGGGAAGCGCAGCCAGTGCTGATGAGTTTAGTCTTGCCTATTTCATGGGACCAAAGCACCCGATGAATGCAGCCGTCTTTACACCATTTGCAGAGAAACTGGCAGAGGTCTCTGGCGGCGAACTGACTGTGAAGCAATTTCCGGGTGGAGCACTGAACTCGGTTCCTCCAAAGCAATACGCAATTCTGCTGGATGGCGTGGCTGATATCGTTTTCACCTTGCCGGGTTATACGGGTGACGTATTCCCAATGACGCAGGTGGTTGGATTGCCGGGTGTCTGCGAGAGCGCCTCTGCCTGCACTGAGGCGTTACTTCGCGCGCAAGGTCTTCTTGAAAGCGAATACAACGCAAAGCTGTTGGCAATCTGGGCGAACGCTCCACCAGTTCTACTGACAAAAGACAAGCCGGTTCGGTCGTTGGAAGATCTTAAGGGCATGAAGATCCGTGTTACGAACAAATCAGATCTGCCGATTGTAGAGGCTCTGGGGGCTTCTGCCGTTGCGCAGCCCGTCAATGTGATCAACCAAAATCTGACCAACGGTGTGATCGACGCTATCGCCATCGGACCATCGGCGATCCGGTCATTCAAGCTGCAAGAGCCAGCCAATTACCTCACAACTTGGTTTCCGGGTTCAGGATCGGCCTTTGTGCTGCTGATGAACAACGATGTCTATAACGGGCTGTCCGACCAAGAGAGAGCCTGGATCGACGCGGCATCAGAAGACTCATTGGCGCTCGCTGGTGGAAGTTTTTATGATCGCGCTGCAGGCGGAGGTCTGAAGATCGCAGCTGAAGCTGGTGTCGAGATGATCGACCTTTCTGATGAAGAAAAGGCACGCTGGATGGCCGCTGTCACGCCGACACTTGAGGGATTGTTGGGAAATACTGTTGGCTCGTCAACAGTGTCCGAGATCATGGCGATCATGAAGGGCGGCAGCTAAGCACTGATGTCAATTGAGACGCCCAAGGCGCTGATCTGGGCCGACCGCCTGCTTATGCGGGCGGCCGGTTTTTTGGCGATCTTGGGCGGGCTGGGTATTGTTGGTTTGGTCGTCATAACGATTATTGCTGTTTTTTGGCGTTATGCTCTTAACAATCCGGTATTTGGGATAAGCGATTTGTCTGTTGTGACATTGACGATCGTAACGGGCGGCGCTGTTGCTTATGGCGCGCGCCACAACGCCCACGTCAGCGTCAACGTCATTTCGCTGGTAGCTGGGCGCAAGGTCACTCGATGGACCGATGCGTTGATGCGCGTGCTAACGGTGGCGATTGCCGGATTGGCGACATACGCTCTTTTCGCCAAAGCCTGCGGCATCGAGAAAGCCTGTATAACCAACAACTTCAGTATTGAACATCGACCATTTTATTACTTTCTCGGCCTTTGCTTGGCGGTCTATACGCTGCATGTTTTGGTGCAGTTACTCGTTGGGCTTTGGCACTTTGGCGGCGACGACCCCAACGAGATCACCGACTGATGGACGGCTCGACCATTGCTCTTTTGGGGTTCGGTTCGCTGTTCGTCCTGCTTTTCATTCGTATGCCGGTGGGAGTTTCGATGATGTTAGTTGGGACGCTTGGAATCTATATGATCCGCCCCCAAGCGGCGATCCCAAAGCTGGCTGGCGAAATTTACAACGAAGCATCGAATTATCCCCTGACGATTATCCCGCTGTTCGTTCTCATGGGAAATCTCGCTGGCGTGTCCGGCATGAGCCGGGATTTATATGACGCGGCGCACAGTTGGTTAGGCCATCGAAAAGGCGGATTGGCTTCGGCGACGGTCGTAGGATGCGCCGGGTTCTCAGCACTGAGCGGATCTTCCTTAGCGGCCGCGTTGACCATGGGACGTGTGTCGTTGCCGGAAATGCAGCGGTATAAATATGACAACGGGCTCGCGACCGGCGCCATCGCAGCTGGCGGCACTTTGGGCATTCTCATTCCGCCGTCCGCAGGGTTTGTCATCTATGCCATTCTCACAGAAGAAAGCATTGGGCGATTGTTCATGGCCGGCGTATTCCCCGGGCTTCTGCTGACATCTCTTTTCATTCTAGCAATTTGGATCGTAGTCGCGCGTGACCCTAGTAAAGCGCCAAGCATGGCGGAGAAAGCTCCACTGTCAGAACGCTGGAACGCGCTGGGACGGGCAAGCTGGATTACTGGCATTATTGTTCTGACAATCGGCGGTATCTATTCCGGCGTATTTTCGGCAGTTGAAGCAGCAGGTATCGGCGCATTCATGGCCATGATGGTCACTGCGTTTCGTGGCAAGCTCACATTCGAAAACACGCGCGAGGTATTTGCCAGCACTTTGAAATCTTCGGGCACCGTGTTCATGATTTTGTTCGGTGCATTTGTCTTCAAAACCTTCATCGGATTTACCGGGATCACCTACTCACTTTCATTGTGGGTAGAGAGCTTGGGACTATCCGGATTTCAGGTCGTGGTCGCGTTTCTGGTACTGTGTATTTTTCTTGGCATGTTCATGGATGGCTTTGCTATTTTGGTTTTGACCGTTCCCTTGGTTCAACCGATCATCGAACCACTTGGTATCGACATGATTTGGTTCGGGGTCTTAATGGTAATCGCGCTTGAAATGGGGTTGATCTCGCCACCTGTGGGCGTGAACGTATTCGTCGTGAAAGGTATCGCGCCCGGGGTTCCGCTGAACACTATTTTCCGCGGCATATGGCCATTTTGGGTCGCTATGTTGGCCGCAATGATCCTGGTTTTACTGATACCGCAAATCGCTCTTTTGCTGCCGAACACGATGTTTGGCTAACGGATCTGTCTGTCAAAAGAACGATGTATAAATGAGCCGAACTGCCAAGATACTGAGAAATACTAGGATCAGGCGATCAAAGCCCTTTGGGCTTAGACGCCTGGCAGCCCAGGCACCGAGCGGCATGAAGGCAACCAGGGGTATAAGGGCCAGCACGCTCAGACCAAGTAGCGGCAATGACATGATCCCAGCGATGAACAAACTCGGCAGCTGCACCAAGGACATAGCAAAGAAAAACACCGCAATAGTCGCGATGAACTGTAGCCGTTCCAGTCGTATGGCGTTTAGGAAACTGACTGAAATTGGGGCAGAAATCCCCGCCGCTCCCTGCAGAATGCCCGCCGCAGCGCCTGCGGGTATCATTAATCGCGAGGCCAATGCGTCATTGATTCTGAAATCGGGGCGCAGCAATCGTAGACCAACATACGCAATAACAGCTCCTGCAACCAAAAGCGTCAGGATTCGAGGCGACAGAGTGGCAAGCATAGCAGTTCCGATAGCTGCGCCAAAAGCGCCGCCAAGCGCAAAGCGCAGATACATACCGTTGCCCAACCTATGGGGCCAAAATCGGATCATCTGCCAAAGATTCGTAGTAAGACTGGGTGTAACCATAATGGCCACCGCTAGCCTCACGTCGAAAAATGCCGCCATAACTGGCACGGCCATCACAGGAGCCCCTGCCCCGGTTGCACCTTTAAGGATGCCTCCCATCGCGAGTGCGGATAGGATTATCAAAACTGAAGTCAGATCAAGTGTCGGCATGTCGTTTGGGCATGCCGGAAGAGCGTTCGGCATGTCAAGACTGAGAGGCGATCGATGTATGAAGTCCTGATTAGTGGCGGTGGTCCGGTTGGCCTTGGGCTTGCTATTGAGCTTGGCCAGTGCGGCGTTAAGACTGCCGTAGCTGAACGCAATCTAACTCCTCCACGCATACCCAAAGGACAGAATCTAACGCAGCGCACAATGGAACACATGCGCGCCTGGGGCGTCGAGGATCAGATCCGCGCCGCCAAGACTATTCCGGCTGGTGTTGGGCTAGGTGGATTGACGGCCTACGGGACACTGACCAGCGGATACGATTATGATTGGTTCAAACGCGCCGCAGTACGTCCGTACTATGCCTCAGTATGAAACGGAAGCGGTCTTGCGAGCGCGGGTTGCGGAATTGGAATGTGTCGATATGCACGAGGGTTGGAACACATGTGCCATTTCTTCAAATACTGACACTGCGTCGATGACAGTTGAACGCGGCACAGAGCAAAAAACTCTGATCGGCAAATACCTTGTTGGTTGCGACGGGAGCAACTCGAAAGTACGGCAAATGTCAGGAATAACAGAGACTTGCGAAGATCATGATCGGTTGATGGTGCTCATTGTCTTTGAATCACCTGCGTTCTTCGATCTGATATCGCAGTTCCCGAACAAGCAATTTTACAACGTTATCCACCCTGATCTGGATGGATATTGGATGTTCTTTGGCATGGTGGAATGGGGCAAGTCCTTTTTCTTTCATGCACCTGTACCTGCGGATACCAATCGAGAAAACTTCGACTTCACAGCACTTATTCATCGCGCGGTTGGAAAGGACATTCCCCTCGAGTTGAGCTATGTCGGGTTTTGGGACTTGCGGATTTCTTGCGCAGACACATATCGCAATGGCCGTATTTTCATAGCTGGCGACGCAGCACATTCTCATCCACCATACGGCGGATATGGCATTAACACCGGGTTTGAGGACTCGCGCAATCTTGGCTGGAAACTTGCGGCAACCTTGCAAGGTTGGGGCGGCAAAGAATTGTTAAATTCCTACGAAGAAGAACGGCGTCCGGTCTTTCAATCCACTGCCAGGGATTTCATCGGAAAGTTTATTGAAGACGATCGCGCATTTGTTCGTGCGCATGATCCGCGCAAGGATCAGGACGCATTTGAATTGGCCTGGAAGAAACGAGCAGAAGGTGGCGATAGTATCGGGGTAGACACATTTGCTCCGCACTATGAGGGCTCAAGCCTGATACTCGGTGATGGTCAAACCACTTCGGCAGTTGGGGTTCATGATTTCGAAGCAAGACCAGGCCGCCACTTACCGCCAATCAAGCTCGCAGACGGTCGGTGGACAACTGACCATTTGGGTGAGGACTTCACGCTCTTTTGCGCCGTTGGCTCTGGGCAAGAGTTTTTAGATGCAGCGGAAGAGCTTGGCATTCTACTGTCAGTCGCTGATCTTCTGACCGAAGATGCGATAAAAACCTATAGTGCCAATGCTATTCTGGTCCGCCCCGATGGGTTTGTTTCCTGGACAGACGACTGGACAGCAGATCCGCATACGGTATTGAGAAAAGCGGTGGCCGCTTAGTCGACACGATTGGCATCTTTATACATGACCCGATGCCGACGGTTCTTTATCCAGTCGGCAAGATCTTCGTCACTCATGAAATGATTGCGATTGTATCTGTCCCAATGTGCGATCTCATCCAGAGGTTTTCGGAACCTTTTGTAAGGCTTTGCTGCCGGAGGACCGAACAAGAAAATGTCCAGGACCGAAATCTCTTCTGGAATGCCCAGTATGGGGCGCATCGCGGACTGCGCCTCTTCCTGGCCGATGGCTGTCACCCACCAGACATTGTATCCCAGAGCGGCAGCGGCGAGATGCGCCGACATGGTCGAAGCCGCAACTGACTGAAGTAGGATACGTTCTGCGTTCTCGCGATACATTTTGTCCGCGTCAGAACCGTCATTAAAGACTGGAAAAGCATTTACCCAGCGCATGTCAGAACAGACGACGACAAATCCAGGTGCAGTCGCGAGCCCCCTATAGTCCGGCGTCGGAAATTTCATTTTCGCTTTTGCGCGAAAGCGTTGCTCGGCTACAAAGTATTCGGTGATCTTGTCTTTAACTTCCTGATCCCGAACAATAATATATTGCCAAGGTTGGGCGTTCGCTCCGGAAGGCGCATGGCGAGCGGCGTCGAGGATTAAGTTAAAGTGTTCCTCTGGAACATCGTATTCCTGATCGAATTTGCGCACCGTCACACGATTTTGCACCACTTGCATCAAAGCCTGGTAGCGCGTCAGGTCACCAATTTCCGGTAGATCGACCGCGTTCTCAGCTTCGCTCAATTCAACGGCGGGATTAGTTTCGGTCATGGGACACCTCGGAAAATTCAGAAAATTCAAAAAAAGATTAGCCAGACAGATCGGCGAAGACAAAACATACATTAGTCACTGGTGAAATTTCACGGCTGGCATCTAACGAAAACAGCCGAACTTCAGCAATAACCTTATCATTTAGTTGAATAATCTGAAAAAATCGATATTGTTCGAATATGGATCACAGCATGATTTTGGCACCTGACGCAACGCCTGGCGCAGACACTTCGGCCACGCATAAGACTTATCTGGAACTGCGTCGATTGATTGTATCCGGCGCACTAAGGCCCGGCGAAAAACTAAAGATCAGCGCATTGCGCGAGCGTCTGAACACAGGAGCCTCTCCGATCCGTGAAGCGCTAAGTCTTTTGACCAGTGAACATCTTGTTGAGCGCTTCGACCAACGTGGTTTTCGCGCGGCCCCCACCAGCAACGCCAACTTCGAAGAGATCCTAGAACTTCGGTGTGATCTTGAGGACATGGCGTTACGCAAAAGCATCGCCAATGCCGATGAACCTTGGGAGGAAGCGATAGTTTTGGCCCATCATCGAATGACGCGTGCTAGAGATCAGGAAGCGCCTGAATTCGAAGATCATCACAAGGCATTTCACATGTCGTTGCTTTCGAACAGCGCCGCACCAATACTTATGAAATTCTGTTCCCAGCTCTATGACCTGAACATCCGCTATCGGTATTTGGCTGGGCATGCCTTGAACTACAAAAAACGGAACGTAACCGACGAACACAAGTTGATTATGGACGCAGCGATTTCCCGTGATGCGGACAAAGCAGCAGAGTTGTTGCAAGGCCACTATCAGCGCACTGGAGCGTTCCTGTCGGGTTTGGTCGGTGATATGGCCGCCGAATAGTTTTTTACTTCGGCACCAAGGTCAGATCAAAATCCACTTGCAAATAAGATTTAGTCACGCTGCCAGACAGCTTGAATCCGTCAGGAAATGTACCCGCTGGTTTCTGTTGATAAGTCATTAGTAGATCTTCACGCACCCCGAAGACCGTATCCTGATCAAGATATGGGTCATCATCTGGGAACACCTCCGTCACCAATGGTAGGAAACCTTCGGCTTCAGCAATGAAGTGCAAATGCGAAGGCCGCCACGGATGTCGTCCACAGGCCCGTAGGATATCGCCAACCGGGCCATCACTGGGCACCGTGTATTCCACAGGTTTTACTGTCGTGAAGGCATAGCGACCGTCGTCTCCTGTGGTCTGCAAACCATGGAACGAGAATGTGTCTTGATCTTCGTCCTGACTGTGTCTGAAGTCAGCGCCTATGGGTCCAATTAGGTTAATTTGATAAGAGAGAGTTGTTGGCTCATCGTAACCACTGAGGAGTGGGACATGAGACAGACAACTGGAACTCGCAGGAGCCCCGGCGAGAAGATCGTCAAAGAGATCAAGCGCGCGACGCGCAAACAGTATTCGTCAGAAGAGAAGATCCGGATCGTGCTGGATGGCTTGCGTGGCGAAGACAGCATTGCTGAGTTGTGCCGTCGTGAGGGAATATCTCAAGGTATCTACTACAAATGGTCCAAGGACTTCATGGAAGCTGGCAAACGGCGGCTTGCTGGAGATACGGCGCGTGCGGCTACGACCGACGAAGTCAAGGACCTGCGCCGCGAAGCCCGAGACCTGAAGGAGGTCGTTGCCGAGCAAACACTGGAACTGCGTCTTCTCAAAAAAAGCATGACCGGCGGTGGGGGCGACCAAGAATGAGGTATGCTGCATCTGAGAAGTTGGAGATCATCCGGCTTGTTGAGGGGTCGCATTTGTCTGCTCGTCGAACATTGGCAAAGCTGGGCATCCCCCGCACCACATTTTACCGTTGGTATGATCGGTATCGGCAGCGCGGCGACGCTGGCCTTGTGGATCAAGCGCCTAAGCCCAGACATGTCTGGAACCGCATCCCCGACGAAGTCCGGCGCAAGGTCGTCAAGCTGGCGCTGCAGGAGACGGAGCTGTCGCCGCGCGAACTGGCAGTGACGTTCACGGATCGGGAGCGCTACTTCGTCTCGGAATCTTCAGTCTATCGGGCCCTGAAGGCCCACGATCTGATCACCAGCCCGGCCTTTATCGTGCTCAAGGCGGCAAACGAGTTCAAAGACAAGACCACTGCGATCAACCAGCTTTGGCAAACCGACTTCACCTATCTCAAAGTGCTTGGCTGGGGCTGGTTCTATCTCAGCACAATCCTGGACGACTACAGCCGCTACATCATCTCGTGGAAACTCTGCACGAACATGCGGGCAGAGGACGTGACGGACACCCTGGATTTGGCGCTACAAGCATCAGGGTGCGATCAGGTTCACGTCATCCACAAACCCCGCCTCCTCAGCGACAACGGGTCCAGTTACGTCTCTGGCGATCTGGCTGAATGGCTGCAGGACAAAGGCATGAAGCATTCTCGGGGCGCACCATATCATCCCCAGACACAGGGCAAGATCGAGAGGTGGCATCAAACCTTGAAGAACCGCATCTTGCTGGAAAACTACTTCCTGCCGGGTGATCTCGATGCCCAGATCACAGCCTTCGTCGATCACTACAATCACAAGCGCTACCACGAGAGCCTGAACAACGTCACACCCGCCGACGTCTACTTCGGGCGTGACAAAGCCATTCTAAGACAACGGGAAAGGATCAAACGAAAGACGCTCGAAGCGCGGCGCTTGCATCACCGCCTGCACGCCGCATAATCAAACCAACCAGATCAGCCAAACTCTCTCTTAGTCTAGGCCGCCCTTGGTTCCAAAAACCCTGACGACGGACAGTCCTGACTGGAGTAAAGCCCATTCGGCGCAGTCTGCCAGATGTCCAAAGTCGCGCCAGCAATTGGATTTCCATCAAGATCTTTCACTTGCCCCTGCACGACCACGATTGGTCCCTCGAAACGGTCCTTCAGGTCACCCCCGATTTCCAACGGTGGAGCGCCTGAGATGTGAAAGGGTCCCAGGACACTTGAAGAAGTTCCATCGTGATCGGAATTGATCATGTCCACTAGGGACGACAGCCCAAGAACATCGGAAAGCAACACAAATTCGTGGCGCTCGGCATCCGAAATGTCTCCAGTGGCTTCAAGAAATTCGACCCCTTTTCGCCACTCGGCGTGGGTCAAGTTCACTTCTTTGGCAAAAGCATGAAGGTGGCGGACAAGGCTGCCCATAACTTCGCGCAGGCGCGGGTCAGTATCCTCGGAAAGATACCCCATGAACACATCAGTGATATTGTCTTTTGTGACATTACGCATCGGATTGTCCTAGTTCAGGATGGCGGTGCTGAGTGACGGGTATCTAATCAGGATAACCAGCACGAACAGCATAACCGCAGCAAAGGGAAGCGCGCCTAGGAAGACGTCTTTCAGAGAAATTCGGTCGTCATCAAGCGTTGCCTTGATCACAAAGCAACTTAGGCCAAGTGGTGGTGTTAGAAGACCAATCTCGGCGGCGACAACGCTTACGATACCGAACCAGACAAGGCTAAGCCCCATCGGCTCGATCAGTGGCAAGAACAGCGGCACCACAATCAAAATGATCGAGGCCGTATCCAGAATTGTGCCCAAGAACAGCATCAGGATTACATAAACGACCATCACGCGCAGGAAACTGTAGTCGCTGCTTGCCAGTATGTCGCTTAGCGCGTTTGGCAAACCAGCAATGCCCAGCATCCGACTATACATTGAAGCGGCTGTAATCAGGAACAAGATCGCGGCGGTAACATGCCCGGTTTCGATCATGGTTGCCCATAGATCGCGCAAGTTCATCTTTCCCCTAATGGCGGCGATCACCAACCCGATCAACGCGCCTGCGGCTCCTGCCTCGACGGGTGAGAACCACCCGGAATACAGGCCACCTAGAACCACAAATATCAGACCGCAGATCGGCAGGGTCTTTTGCGCCATTTCGGCCCAACCCATCTCATCGTGTTCAATCTTATTCTGAGTGCCGACAAAGCCGGGCGTAAATCGCACCATCGCCCAAATCGCACCCACATAGGCAGCCGACAGAAGCAAGCCTGGAACGATGCCCGCCAGGAACATGTCGCCAACCGACTGCTCGGCCACGAAGGAGTAAATGATCAACATTGCAGAGGGTGGAATGATCATGCCTAAAACGGACGAACCGGCGACGACACCCACCGCGAACCGCGGGTTATAGTCGTAGCGGATCATCTGGGGCACCGACATCTTTGTGAAGACCGATGCAGACGCCAGGGACGAACCGCACACGGCTGCGAACACAGCATTCGCCCCAACAGTTGCCATGCCGATGCCGCCGGTCACTTTTCGAAACGCGTGGTTCAACACGTCGTAGATATCAACACCCAGCCCTGCCCTCGATACGGTCAATCCCATGAAGACAAACAGCGGGATGGTGGCAAAAGTGTATTCCATCACACTGTCGCCGATAGCGATCTTTAGCAGTGCCATGGACAGATCGACGTTGTCTTTCATCAGCCAGATGGCAACGAAGGAAACGACGCCCAATGCGATAGCGATATAAACGCCCATGTAAATCAACAACACGATGGCGATGATCGAGATCAGACCGATTTCAATGGGTGTCATGTTGCTTCACGCTCCACCGGGCTGGTCAGCCCAAGGGCTTTAAAGAAGAAAAGAAGGGCACAGAGACAACCTGAGAGGAAGATCACCAACTTAATGGGCCACCAAGGAGCGGTGAAAACGCCTGGAACGCCGAAAAAGTCCCTCGTGTGCCACATCTCAACGAACTCCGGCCAGACTGCAACGGCGACTAGGATCATGAATATACAAGAGAATAGGTCGATAATCCGACGCTGGATCTTCCCGACTGTCGGGCGACGCGCATCCATCATCAACAGAAATCCGTCAGACCGGGTCAGCCGCCCCACGCGAATGACATCGGGTAATTGCAGAAAGACAATCAGGACCATCGAGAATTGAACGACCTCGACTGCTCCCAGAAATGGTTTGCCAAACACGCCGCGGGCCACAACATCGTAGTTGACCACGGCGACCATCAACAAAACGACCGTTGTGCCAACGGCGTTGGCAACCATTGACACGCCGTCGGCTAGTTTTTGCAGGGCCGAAAGGCCTGTAGATGACATACTTTCGGCCCCTTTTGACGCTTAGTTGGTTGCCGCTTCGGCAGCCCAGTCGCGCACTGGCTCAAAGCCTGCATTGCGCAATTTACCAAGGTATGCATTCAGCATGTCCGACCCAGGCTCACCCTTGCCGTCAAGACCAGAAGCCCACTCGGCAGCTATGTTTGGCATTGAAGCCGCCCAAGCTGCACGCTCATCTGCTGAGATTTCGACAATTGTTCCGCCACCTTCGACATAAGCCGCACGGCTGGCTTCTGCGCGGTCCATCGCGATACCAGCGACGTGGTCTCGATAAAGAACTGCAACTTCGCCAAGCACGCCCTTCACTTCATCAGGCAAGCCGTCCCAATAGTCTTGGTTTACAGTGACTGTTTTCGAGTTCACGGCCCCAAGATCAGCGCGCAGCATATATGGCGCGACTTCTGCGATCTTGAATGTCTTGGCAGCCTCCGGCCAAAGCATCGCATGATCGACCATACCCGACTACAACATGCCGTAGAAGTCTGTCAGGCCACCCCGCACACCTGCAGCACCGTTGATGCCTTCGATATAGCGCATGTTCATACCGGCACCGGCAACTTTGCTACCTTCTAGATCAGACAGCGAATTGACCGGTGTTTTCGAGAACATCTGATATGTGTCCAACACGACCCCTGTCGCCAAATATACTTGGTTCTGAGCCGCGAATTCGCTTTGCATTGTCGGATATTCTTTGGCGATCTCATCAACGGCCTTGGCAACAGCCCGAGCGTCTGCAGCAATAAATGGAGTTACCGCCGACAAAGCCTGACTTGGCAATTTCGAGTTGTGGAAAATCGTGGTGACAATCCCAATGTCGCCAAGCCCAAGTTTAACGCCTTCTAGCACGCCCTTTGGCTTAACGATGGAACCGCCGTAGCTTTCCTGCCAGTCCATGACGTAATTGCCGTTCGCTGCCAGTCGCTTATCAACCTCTGGAATGAAAAAGTTCGTGAACTCTTTCACCCAAAGCGCACGTGCCGGATATCCGTCGATTACGACAGCTTTGATAGTCTCAGCAGCAAATGATGGCGCTGCCGACATTGTTGCCACGGTTAGGCCCGCGGCAACTTTTGTCATCCAATGTTTCATAGTGTCCTCCCTGATGCTGTTTTAGTCTTCGTTCGTGAGTGAGTGGTATTATTCTGCTTTCTCCCAAGTCACGTTCAACTGTGTTCCCCCAGCTTCGAACAATTTTGACACGGGACAGAATTTCGCTGTTTCCGTTGCAACCCGATACAGATCATCCTGCGTTACCGCGCCGTCAGATATGACTTTCAGATCAATCGATTGGAACGGAACATTAATCTCTTCCTGAAGCGTCACCCCGCGCCGATCAAAGGCGCAGGATGCCGAGATTTTCAGATGTCCAATATCGATGTCCAACGCCTTGGCGCATTTATTGCCAATCACATTGGTGCAACCAATAAGCGCGGCAAGCGCCGTGTCGGTCGGTGTCGGGCCCAGATTGGTCCCGCCCCGTTCGGTCGGCTCATCAATTGCGACATTCAGATCCCGGATAGCAATATTCGCAAGTGAATGGCTTGTACACTCGGCCTCGGCTTTCAGCGTAACCGTGGTTTTCATCCGGATCGCCATGCTTACATCACCTCGCAAACGTCGTCGAACGAGAAGCGAGGCAGTTTCTGGAACAAAGCGCTTTCATCAGCGTAACCAATGTTGCAAAGAAAATTTGATTTCCAGCCATTCTCCGAGAAGAACTCTTCGTCCACAATCGCGTTGGAAAATCCTGACATCGCACCGACATCTAATCCGATCGCGCGGGCTGCAATCATGAAATACGCCCCCTGCAATGTTGAATTCCGATAGGCGGTATCGTGGGCATAGGCGTCTTTGCCATCAAACAGCGGCTTTCGATCATCGTGTGGAAAGAGAAAATCCAACCGGTGCCAGAACTTGGGATCCCAGGCGATGATTGCCGTAACGGGGGCAGCCATCATCTTGTCGATATTCTTTGCTTTCAATGATTTAGCCAAACGCTCTTTGGCCTCGGCGCTGCGAACAAACTTAAACCGTGCAGGACACGAATTCATGCTAGTCGGACCGCTAATCGTAATCTCGAACAGCGTTTGCAGTGCATCGTCCGACACAGGTCGGTCACTCCAGGCATAGTGAGATCGCGCGTCGCGCAGGATCAGATCAATTGATGCATCGTCCAATTGGGTGATGCGTTTTCGCATGTTGCGAACTGCATCTTGCGCGACTGCGCGGGGATCAATTGCGTCACTCATGTCATTCATCACTCTGCCGCCGTGCTCAACATATCGGCCTCGTCCACGATCGGATTGGAACAGATGCCAATTCCTTCAATTTCAACATCCACAATTTCACCTGGGCGAAGCCAGCGTGGTGGTGTTCGCGCGTGACCAACTCCCGGCGGTGTTCCGGTTGCAATCAGGTCACCAGGTTCAAGCGTCGTGTATTCAGATATAGTCGCAATTGTTTGAGCTACTGACCAAATCATATTTTCAGTGTTTGAACTTTGCAGAACCTCATCGCCAACGCGACTTTCAATCTTCAATCCGCTTGCACCGGCTGGCAGCTCGTCTGGCGTCACAACATACGGTCCTATGGCACCTGTATGGTCGAAGTTCTTTCCAGGCGTCCATTGATGAGTTTTACGTTGGTAGTCGCGCACGGAACCATCATTAAAAACAGTGTATCCAAAGACGTGCCGTAATGCGTCTGCTTCAGATATATGCCGTCCACCTTTGCCAACTACGATCATTAGCTCAGCCTCATAGTCCAATTTATCGGAACAAGTCGGGCGAACCATAGGAGAACCCGCTGCCATCAGAGAATTGCGTCCGCGCATAAACAAGGCGGGATAGTCGGGGATATCATATCCACCCTCTTTAATATGCTCCACATAGTTAAGACCCAGGCAGATGATTGTGCCAGGTCGCGCTATAGGGAGCGCAGGCGTAATGTCAGACAAAGCGACACGGGCGCGCCCCTCGATGGCTGACTGGATGTCGGCCAGTAAATCGGGACGACCAACTAACTCCATAAGGTCGTTGCCAACGTCTGCCAGGGATTCGGTCAGGTTGACTGCCTCACTCCCCTCTAAAAGATAGACCGACTGCGCCCCATTTTGGTGCCCCACCATAAACCGCATCGGAATCTCCTTATTGATTGATCCCGAATTTGACGATAAAAAGGTGATGTGTCAAATAAAATCGATATTATTGCAAGCATCACTTGTGGAGGATGGAATGCCGGACTGGGATCAATACAAAACTGAGGCCAAGGCTCGCGGTTCATTGGCGTTTGAACTGTTTGTTGTCGTTTCCACACCCGCAAAAACACCAGAGGATCTGAAGGCAAATCTTCCTGCACACCTCCAGTACCAAGGTTCCTTGGAGGCAGATGGTAAACTGGCATTTGCCGGGCCGATGTCAGATGAAACTGGCACACAGATGCAGGGCGTTGGTTTGATGGTGTACCGCGCGGGCAGCTTTGATGAAGCGCGCAAAATTGCCGAAGCTGACCCAATGCATACGACCGGAACTGTCCGTCGTCAGGGTTTTGGGAACCAAGAGTTGCTTAAACAAGTAAAGAGTTTGGCTCGTCTGGTTGATGTTATTATGCGGCGCGCTGTCTGTGATGCAAGCGCCGCGCTTCGAGCGTCTTTCGTTTGATCCTTTCCCGTTGTCTTAGAATGGCTTTGTCACGCCCGAAGTAGACGTCGGCGGGTGTGACGTTGTTCAGGCTCTCGTGGTAGCGCTTGTGATTGTAGTGATCGACGAAGGCTTCGATCTGGGTTTCGAGGTCTCCCGGAAGGAAGTAGTTCTCCAATAGGATGCGGTTCTTCAGGGTTTGATGCCACCTCTCGATCTTGCCCTGTGTCTGGGGATGATATGGTGCGCCCCGAGAATGCTTCATGCCTTTGTCCTGCAGCCATTCAGCCAGATCGCCAGAGACGTAACTGGACCCGTTGTCGCTGAGGAGGCGGGGTTTGTGGATGACGTGAACCTGATCGCACCCTGATGCTTGTAGCGCCAAATCCAGGGTGTCCGTCACGTCCTCTGCCCGCATGTTCGTGCAGAGTTTCCACGAGATGATGTAGCGGCTGTAGTCGTCCAGGATTGTGCTGAGATAGAACCAGCCCCAGCCAAGCACTTTGAGATAGGTGAAGTCGGTTTGCCAAAGCTGGTTGATCGCAGTGGTCTTGTCTTTGAACTCGTTTGCCGCCTTGAGCACGATAAAGGCCGGGCTGGTGATCAGATCGTGGGCCTTCAGGGCCCGATAGACTGAAGATTCCGAGACGAAGTAGCGCTCCCGATCCGTGAACGTCACTGCCAGTTCGCGCGGCGACAGCTCCGTCTCCTGCAGCGCCAGCTTGACGACCTTGCGCCGGACTTCGTCGGGGATGCGGTTCCAGACATGTCTGGGCTTAGGCGCTTGATCCACAAGGCCAGCGTCGCCGCGCTGCCGATACCGATCATACCAACGGTAAAATGTGGTGCGGGGGATGCCCAGCTTTGCCAATGTTCGACGAGCAGACAAATGCGACCCCTCAACAAGCCGGATGATCTCCAACTTCTCAGATGCAGCATACCTCATTCTTGGTCGCCCCCACCGCCGGTCATGCTTTTTTTGAGAAGACGCAGTTCCAGTGTTTGCTCGGCAACGACCTCCTTCAGGTCTCGGGCTTCGCGGCGCAGGTCCTTGACTTCGTCGGTCGTAGCCGCACGCGCCGTATCTCCAGCAAGCCGCCGTTTGCCAGCTTCCATGAAGTCCTTGGACCATTTGTAGTAGATACCTTGAGATATTCCCTCACGACGGCACAACTCAGCAATGCTGTCTTCGCCACGCAAGCCATCCAGCACGATCCGGATCTTCTCTTCTGACGAATACTGTTTGCGCGTCGCGCGCTTGATCTCTTTGACGATCTTCTCGCCGGGGCTCCTGCGAGTTCCAGTTGTCTGTCTCATGTCCCACTCCTCAGTGGTTACGATGAGCCAACAAAACTCTCTTATCAAATTAACCTAATTGGACCCATAGGCGCTGACTTCAGACAGACCGGAACACGCACATATGTTCTTAGGAAGTGGATGATTAACGAAGGTTCATTGACCTTGTCAGTTGGACTATCTGGACAAAGCGCAACTCTAAGCTAGACGGGTATCATGGCTGAAAGCAGTTATCTTGGCGATATGCTAACGACGCTTTTTGAGCGTCGCAGAAAGCCAACTAAAACGAATCTTAGACGATCCATGCAGGATATGTGCCTTTCGCTTTTGGCTGAGGAAGGTGAAGTCTCGGGAATTCATCTGGCCAAGTCCGCTTTGGATAAATACGCCACTTTAGATGAACATCAGAAACTAGATTTTTTCAGTTCCTGAATGATGAGCTGGAAATGGACGCGTCTGCGGTCGCCGAGTTGGCAGACACATACGAGCGCACAAAAGACGCGAAAGACTATCGCGCGCTGACTGTCGCCGCCGAACCGCGTCGTCAGGAATTACTGCGCCGACTAAACCAAACGACCGGTGCAACCGCAGCACTGGTGGCGATGCGCGTAGATCTTTTGTCTTTTGCGAAACCACATCCGGATCTTAAGCGAACCGATCTGGATTTCGTGCATTTGCTGCGCAGTTGGTTCAATCGCGGATTTCTGGTGCTACGCCAAATATCATGGGAAACACCTGCAAGTATTCTGGAAAAGATCGTCCAGTATGAAGCGGTGCATGCAATCAATGACTGGGATGATTTGCGACGACGGCTGTATCCACCGGATCGCAGATGCTTTGCGTATTTTCATCCGACAATGCCGGAAGAACCTCTGATATTTGTTGAGGTTGCTTTGACAAAAACTATTCCAGACTCGATCCAGAAAGTGCTCGCCGAGGATCGGACAGCGCGAGACGACGCGCTGACAAATGTGGCGGTATTCTACTCGATTTCGAACTGCCAGAAAGGATTGCAAGGAATTTCCTTTGGCAATTTGCTGATCAAGCAAGTTGTCGACGAGTTAAGCGTGACACTTCCGAACTTGACGACATTTGTGACACTCTCCCCTATTCCTGGACTAAATCGATACTTATCCGAACTTGATGAAGCGCCTTTGGCGAAGAGCGTCTTAACCGGCGAAGCAAATGACAAAGATGTCCGCATCGCGGCGGCACACTATCTGCTACATGCGAAGACGGGCGATGGTATTCCAATAGATCCTGTTGCCCGATTTCACCTTGGCAATGGCGCACAGGTTCACGCCATTCATGCCAATGCCGACATTACCGACAATGGTCAAAAACTATCCAGCGGAGCGATGGTGAATTATTTATACGATCTTACAAAGATTGAAAAAAACCACGAAAAATTTGTGCGCAACGGGACGATATCAACCTCGCGTAGTGTTAACTCACTTGCAGCCGCTTCCGGATTGCCAAATGCGGGAACTTTGTCGCCGTGAGCAACCATCTATACGATGCCCTGATGGCATCAAAGCCGAACGAAAACTCACCATTTCTCCTGTTGGACGAGCGAGGAAATCGAGGCACACTGAGCTTTCGTGAGTTTGAAGCCCTCACGGCCCAAGTTGCGCATACGCTGGTTTCTCAAGGGGTAACGCCCGGAGACAGGGTGGTTGTTCAAGCACCCAAACGATCTGAAATTTTAGCACTCTACGTAGCCACCATTCAGGTCGGGGCCGTATTTCTTCCATTGAATACGGCCTATAAGCTGAGTGAACTGACCTACTTCATTCAAGACTCGACACCGAAACTGATCGTTTGCACGCCTTCCGCCGAAGCTGCGCTTTTGCCGATTGCGGCTGATGTAGGAGCCGCGGTTATGACGATTGACGCTGACGGCGGCGGGTCGCTGCTGGAAGACTCTAATGCTCAGCCGACGATATTTACCACGGTGGCACGAGCGGCAGACGATCTGGCAGCATTGCTTTACACGTCCGGAACGACGGGACGGTCCAAGGGCGCAATGCTGTCGCATGATAACTTGTTATCGAACGCACAGGTACTCACGGATTTATGGCAAATCACAGGTGAGGATGTCTTGATTCATGCCCTGCCCGTATTTCACACCCATGGGTTATTTGTTGCGATGAACACCGCACTTTTGGCAGGCGCACAGGTAAATTTCATGTCCAGCTTTGATCTGGATAACATTATTGAAGCCCTGCCCTCGTCTACTTTGCTGATGGGCGTTCCCACATTTTACACGCGGCTTTTGAACGACGATCGGCTTAGTTCGGATTTGGTAGCCAATATGCGGCTCTTTATATCCGGCAGCGCGCCCTTACTTGCCGAAACACATGACTTATTCACCGAGCGAACAGGTCATCGAATTCTAGAGCGATACGGCATGACTGAAACCAACATGAACACGTCAAACCCATACGACGGCGAACGCAGAGCGGGAACAGTCGGGATCCCCCTTCCCGGCACCGAAGTGCGGCTGACGAGCGTCTCAGGAGAAATGGTCACAGACTCCAGCGTCGGCATGATTGAAGTGCGCGGTCCAAATGTGTTTTTGGGATACTGGAACATGCCGGAAAAAACCGCCGAAGAGCTTCGCGCAGACGGCTTTTTCATTACCGGTGATCTTGGTGAGTTCAGCTCAGATGGGTATCTGTCCATTGTTGGTCGGCAAAAAGACCTGATCATCACAGGCGGATTTAATGTTTATCCAAAAGAGATTGAGGACGTTTTGAACGACATTACCGGTATTCAGGAAAGCGCAGCTTTTGGAGTGCCTGACAGTGATTTTGGTGAGGCAATTGTCGCTGCCGTGGTTGCGGAACCCAATGCAGTTCTTGACACACATAGTATTCAAGACGTTGTCAACGAAAGACTTGCACGTTTTAAGCATCCGCGCAGATTTGAAGTTGTGACTGAGTTGCCGCGAAATACGATGGGAAAGGTTCAAAAGAACGTCCTTCGTGAAAAATACAGCTCCGACACGGACGACTGAAACCCATTTTTGGGTAAGTTGCCAAGCGATTTCGCGCGACAATTCGTGGAAACTGCTCATGCGCGCTCGCAGTTCTTCCAGATATGATATGATGTCACCGTGCGGATCGCACTTTGCGTCAACCGGAAGGCCATTACGACAAGCAATTATTCAAACCAAAAAAAGCAATCTATCATTCAACTTATTGAGCCGAATTACATATGGAGGAAAATATGACCCTCGAAGACATTGTTCGAAAACGTATTGGGCACTGCCAGTCTGACATAGAATACGCTCTTCAGGCATTTCGGGCGCAGAATCCCTTTGCGGCCGAACCCAGTGAGCAAAGAAGACAACGACGCCTACAGTCGAAACTAAATGTTTCGCCAGTGCAAGCCGAAGTCCTCAATAGAGAAGTCGTTCGACGGGCGATGGGCAAAAAAGTTATTGATCGACCAGAACTGGCGCCAACTCTCGATGATCGGCGAGAAGCAATCTGGGGCGATACAGTCGATTTTGTAAGCGTTGCTTTTCTTGAGCGCGGCGCGCAGATAGCGAGATCCGTTGGGCGCGTTGCATTTAGAAATGGGCGTGCCCAAGGCACTGGCGTCCTTATTGGGCAGGACCTTTTCCTAACCAACAATCATGTCGTAGAGTCCCAAGCGGATGCAAATCGGTTTGTGTTGGAATTCGATTATGAGCGTGACTTGGCCGGACGACCTAGGTGATCCACACAGTTCGAAATTGATGGAACCGTTTTTCTTTCTGATCCGGTTTCTGGCCTTGATTTTACAATTTTTGCCGTTGGCGAAAAGATCGATGGCCCGGGTACCCTGAATGAATTCGGCACAACGCAGCTTTCTGATGCATCTGACAAACACATGGTCGGAGAGTTTGCTAACATAATTCAGCATCCACAAGGACGATTCAAAGAGGTGGTTCTACGCGAAAACCGATTGGTAAACAGGTTCGAGGATGCGCTGCATTATGTCGCCGATACCGAACCTGGTTCATCGGGATCGCCAGTCTACAATTCTGAATGGAAATTGATCGCTTTGCACCACTGGGGCGGACCCTGGATCGACGGCGTTGATGGTGGCGGCGCGGCGGACTTCGAAATAAACGAAGGCATCAGGGCCAGCTCAATTGTCCGGAAAGTTCGCCAGAAAGCAAGCAGCCTTGCGTCGGAAGTCCGAGCGCGTCTACTGATGGCCCTCGACGAAAGCGAACGGGCCACTCCGTCTCGAGGCTCCAATGCTCGGATCTCTTCCGCGCCGAGTGTCAAAAATGCGGGCGTTCAGATTGGATCGGATGGTCAGGCAACTTGGACTTTGCCATTGGAAATCTCTGTTAAAATCCCAGGACTGAACACAACAGGCCCCATCCCAACACGAGCCAATGTATCGGTGCCAGCAGCCCAGGAATCACAAAGCGACTACGCTGACCGTCAAGGTTACTTGCCAGACTTTTTGCCCGGCTTTCACATACCTCTTCCGCGCTTGGGCCCCGGTCTGGTGCCAGACGCCGCCTCATTACTCGAACCAGTTCCGGGCGCAAATCCGTTTGAACTAAAGTATCATCATTTCAGCGCCGTAATGAACAAGCGCCGAAAGTTGGCATTCTTTACTGCCTGCATGATCGATGGCCAGACGGCCAAAAGCATCAACCGGTCGACCCTGGCGGTTTCCGATTTGCATCCAAATGATCCCGGTCTTCGCGAGGGCATGGAATTCTTTGACGGCGCTGAAGCCGACAGTTGGAGCACTGACCCCCGGATTGCGAGAGAGGACTACTCTGGCGATGAAATCTATAAAGGTCAGAAGGTGCCTGGATTTCCAAACCCTCGTTCAAGCGGGCGTATTGCGAGAATGTTCCAAAAAGGGCACCTCGTTCGGCGTATTGATCCGGCGTGGGGCAGCAATACACGAGCACTGGAAGCAGAGCTTGATACGTTCCACTGGACGAATGCGGCACCACAAGTCGGTTTTTTCAACCAAGGCAAAGCTGATGAAGATCAACCTGGCACCGGCAAAGGTAACCTTTGGCGCGCTGCCGAGAATTACGTTCTTCGCAACGCAGTCGCCGAAAATCAAAAAGTCATATCGTTTACGGGTCCGGTGTTTCGCGACGACGATCGACGGTATCGCCATATTCAAATACCCGGTCGCTTTTTCAAGGTAACTGCTTGGGTCGAAAGTGGGACACTGAAGTCATTGGCCCTACTGGTTGATCAGTCGCAGGTGTTTGACGCATGGCCGGAGTCCTTAGGCGGCCCTGAATTCTTAACCAATGCTACAGAGGCCGAAGCGTTCATGGATGTCGAAGAATTGGACCGGGTCGAGGATTTTTTATCAACGATTGCAGATACTGAGGACTTGACCGAATTGGATTTCGGCGACTTGGTGCGGCAGGCGGATGTGCGGCTAGGCCAAGGCACAGTTGCCCTGACTCATATCGACGACCTTCCAATTCCAGCTACACCTGCTATCCCAATTCCCGGTGCGCTGGAAAATCCAAACGGAACAGCCGATGATCTTACCCGGATCAGTGGTGTGGGGAATTCTTTGCAGGGCCTTTTGAATCGAAACGGGATTTTCCATTTCAGCCAAATCGCCGCTTGGGGTCCGACCGAGATCGCCATCGTCGACGAACTTTTAAAATTTCCTGGAAGGATCAACAGGGACGAATGGGTTAGACAGGCGGCAACCCTTATGTGAAACCTTGGACATCACTAGTGCCCATTCAGGGGGTCGGTAGAACCACATGACTTCGCGTTGTACACCGTCTGGGATTGGCGGTTAATGTCCAAAAGAACATTGATAGTCGGAGCCGGCTTGGCTGGTCTTTCGCTAGCGGAAATAATGATCCGTGAAGGGCGGCAGGTCACAGTTTACGAGGCGCGTTCGCGTGCTGGCGGCCGTATCAAGACCCACGTGGATGGATGTGGCTACTATGATCTGGGCCCGGCTTGGTTTTGGGACGGTCAACCGCGGATCGATGCTTTGATCCGGCGATTTGGACTAACCAAATTTGAACAGTTTTCCGAGGGCATGGTCGCGTTTGAAGATCAAAACGGGCGCGTTCAGCACGGCCGGGGCATCGCATCCATGGCTGGCTCTTGGAGGTTGGAAGGTGGGCTAGACGCACTGGTTCAATCGTTTGTTCAAGAGCTTCCTAAAGGAAGCCTACAATTGAACACCTTAGTCAAAGGTCTCAATTTTGGAAAAGACGGCGTAACACTATCACTCGAGAACCATGAGGATGTCTTCGGAACCGACGTCGTTTTAGCTTTGCCGCCACGTATTGCACAGCAACTGCACTTCACGCCCGAACTTCCGCAAAGTGCAATATCAACATTGAGTGCGATACCGACCTGGATGGCCGGTCAGGCGAAAGTTATCGCCCTTTTTGAACGGCCTTTCTGGAGAGATTTGGGGTTGTCGGGCGATGCCATGAGCCACTATGGGCCACTCGCTGAGATTCACGATGCGTCCCCGATGAAGGGGGGAAAGGGTGCTTTGTTCGGATTTGTCGGAATTCCTCACACTGCGAGGGGCGACATAAGTCAACTTAGAGTAAATGCGACGATGCAGCTTGTTCGGTTATTCGGAAAAGATGCTGCAAACCCAGTTGAGTTTATTGTCAAAGATTGGGCCAGAGATAGCCTCACGACACGCGACGCCGATCTTGCACCACTTTACCACCATCCTCGCTATGGCCTTCCACCAGAATTGATCGGCCTATACGATAGTCGCCTGAAATTTGGTGGCACGGAGTTCGCCGCGACGTTCGGCGGATATCTTGAGGGTGCTCTGGAAGCTGCGGAATCAGTTTGGAAAGAAATCAAACAGAGTGAAAGATCTGGAACCCAATTTTCTGTCTCAAGCGAAAACCAATAATTGCTGGGAACAGGGTGTTTGGAATTCGCAGGGCGCTAGCCAGGTTCGCCGTCAGAAAGAGTGAGAATTGCGCCCTTGACCCGACTGCAATTGCGGATTGAAGTAGGCAACGAGGCAATATTAGTGTCGACCTGACTTGAGGCAGGCGGTCGCGAAACAGGATGTAGGGACGGAGCGCTTAGCGGACCGGTGGAAGTACTTCAACGCAGACTCACGCAAGTTTCGGCCAGCAATGCGCGAATAGTGGCAGCAGTCCGCGACGAAGGCATTGATCATGTCTTCGTTCAGTTTGATCCCGGGCCAACGTCAGAAATCGAGGTCGGTCAGTTTGACGTGCAGGATTCTCGTTCGATTGGAGGCGCTTATCGGTTTATTGGACGGCAGATCAATCCGAGTTCAACCCTTCATTTTCGATCAGGGTTAGAAAGCGCCAGCATCCCCTTCACCGAATGTGAAACCGAACTATTTTCGGGACTAAACACAGCGATTTCTGTTCGTGGCATAGAGCCTGCGGAGCAAGTTCAGGAATGGCTTGAGTTTCTCGCTTCGCAGCATGACCTGCAAGCAGCATTGATTATCGATACAAGCGGGCCTGAACCTGATCACCAGTTCAAAGAAAGCTTGGCCAAAAAGAAGATCAGCGGCATTGAAAGGGTGGTTATTCTTACGTCAAACGAGCCACTTGGGCGGCGCGATCTTGGTGATGCATCGAATCCAATATTCGCACCCGACACACCAGGCAAAGAAGGTCTTACCGTCCCAAGGCCCGCGCCATGGGTGTCACCATTTGATGCAGGTTATATCTATGACATTGCGAGGCAATGGTTTCTTCAAGGTGCCCGGGCCGTCACCAATATTGATGTCTCTGATTTGTTGGCACCGGATCTTCAGAGTATCTTCGATCGCGCGGTAGAGTTTCAGGGAAACTATGTCAGCTTGGTCGGCCAACGCATATTTCCTTGGCGTTTGCGTAAAAATTGCTATCCAACTTTTGGCGATCACATCTGCCAGCGCTTTGATGGAACAACGGGGCATCCGCGGTGGTGCCACGCACCTGCTGAATTCCAGCCCGACATCATTTGGCGACAGGCGTAGATTGCGGGCACTCAACCCAATGAAACCACTCAATATTACCGGTGCATGGCACTCAGACATCCTAATGTTCAAGTATCTGAGATTGTTCCTAAGACCAGCCTCGTAGAAGTTCCAGAATTGGTCGACCTTGCCAAAAAATACTTTCATCAAAGGCCCGTCCGCTCTCCCAAAAAAGAGGCGGTTCGCGAGACTTCCGGCAACAAAACCACCATCGTAACAACAATGAAGAATGAAGGACCCTTCATATTGGAGTGGCTCGCCTATCATCGTGCCATCGGTGTCGATGGATTTCTGATTTATACGAATGACTGCGATGACGGCACAGATAACCTATTGCAATTGTTGGACGAACATCGCGTCGTCACTCACCGAGACAACCCATATCACGGCTCTGGTTTAAAGCCGCAACACGCAGCTTTGCGCGCAGCTGATCACGAGAACCTCGTCAGGAATGGTGATTGGCTAATTTGTATGGATGTTGATGAGTTCATCAACGTACACGCAGGACAGGGTCGGTTGAGCGATCTGTATGATGCCGTTGACTGCGCAAATATGATTTCGCTGAACTGGCGGCTGTTTGGGAATGCTGATCAACACCAGTACCACGATGCATTGATGACCGAGCTGTTTAGCCGTTGTGCCCCCGAGTTCATTCGAAAACCGCATCAGGCATGGGGATTCAAAACGCTTTTCCGGAATACCGGTATTTTCCGAAAACTCGGTGTTCATCGACCAAAAGGCTTGAAGCCCCATCTGTTGGACGAAATTAACTGGGTGAACGGTTCCGGCAAACCCTTACCGCCAGAGATGTATCGCAACGCCTGGCGCTCAACAAAATCGACCTATGGGTATGAGTTGGCAACGTTGAACCACTATGCGGTACGCTCTGCCGAAAGCTTCCTGGTGAAAAGAGAGCGCGGGCGAGTAAACCACGTGGACCGGGATCAAGGACTTTCCTACTGGTTTCGCATGAACAACAACGCAATCGAAGAAGCCTCGATAAAACGCATGCTGCCGTTGCTACGCGCCGAACTTGCAGCTCTACACTCGTTGGACGGAGTGTCCGAAGCACATGCCTATTCCGTTCAACGCCACAGAGCCAAGATCGCTGACTTGAAGGCCCGACCCGACTACTCTGTAAGCGTTGCTTCAGCCTTTGAAGTTCCACGGTAGCAGCTGGTCAATGTCCTTTTGTTTATGGCCGTTGACGATGGCTGAGAGGACGCCGGTCAGGTAGTTGTGCGGCTCAACGCCATTCAATTTGCATGTCTCAATGAGCGACGCGAGCATGGCCCAGTTTTGGGCACCAGCGTCGTGACCGGCAAAGAGCGCGTTCTTTCTTTGCAGGGCGATGGGGCGGATTGTGCGCTCGACGGCGTTGCTATCCATCTCGATGCGGCCATCTTTCAAGAACAGGATCAGCCCGTCCCAGTATTTGGCAATGTATTTGAGCGCCTCTCCGGTCGGGGACTTTGCGGACACCTGTGATCTGGCCTGATCCAGCCAGGTTTTGAATGCCGTTATCTTGGGCGCGCTTTTGGTTTGGCGCAAAGCCAGACGCTCATTCGCAGACGTGCCACGCGCCTGCGCTTCGATCCGATAGAGAGCCGCGATTTGCTTGAGACCCTCCTCGGCGATGGGGGCGACATTGTTGTGGGTGAGCTCGTATAACTTGCGACGGGCGTGTGCCCAGCAATAGGCCAGCCCTATTGGTTGGTTGTCACGCAGATCAAGCACGCGGTTGTATCCGGCATAGCCGTCGACCTGCAGAATGCCAGTAAAGCCCTGCAATATATCTGATGCGTATTTGCCGGAACGTCCTGGCATATAGGTAAAGGCCACGCCGGGCGGTTCCGGCCCATTCCATGCACGGTCATCGCGAGCCAATGCCCAGAAATATCCCTTCTTGGTCTTGCCGCTTCCCGGATTGAGGACCGGCGCGGGCGTCTCATCCATAACAGCTTTGAACTTGTTTTGAGATGGTCCAGCAGCGCGTCATGAACAGGCTTCAATTCATGGGCGGCCTTGCCGACCCAGAATGCCAAGGTGGAACGATCAATATCGACGCCCTGACGCGCATAGATTTGGCTTTGGCGATACAATGGCAAGTGATCAGCATACTTCGAGACGATCACGCTGGCGATGGTTGCTTCGGTTGGCATACCGCCTTCGATCAGGCGCGCCTTTGCGGGTGCCTGGGTAATCCCGGCCTCACAAGACCGGCAAGCATACTTGGGACGGCGGGTTACAAGGACACGGAACTGGGCAGGTACGATGTCCAGCCGTTCACTGACATCTTCGCCGATGATGTGGCGTTCGTTTCCACAGCTACAGGTGACGTCCGGTGCAATGATCTCTTCGATGCGCGGCAAGTGCTTTGGCAGGACACCACGCCCTTTGACTGACTTTGCCGCGCCTGATGTCTTGGGTGGATCAATTGCTTCATCTTCCGCATGGACGACGGCCATGGCCGTTTCGATATCTTCCAACGCGAGGTGATATTGGTCAGGGTGGCCCTTCTCGGACTTCGCGCCATAGAGCGCGCGTTTGAAGTCGGCGAGCAGCTTCTCAAGGCGAATGATGCGATCTTCTTTACGCGTGTTGCGCTCTTCTGAGGCTATCAAAAGGGCCTGCAAAGTAGCAACATCAGTGGGAAGATCAGCAGCAGAAGTCATACCTGTGATCTATCAAAATCAGGGACGATCCACCCGTGCAAAGCGCCACCTGAGTCACTCTGCCGCAGCTGGTGGGCGAGTCTCTAATGCCGTCACACGACGCCAATCCAGGCCCGCAAACAAGGCTTCAAATTGCGCAGCGTCCAGCCGTAAAACACCGTCTTTGATGGCGGGCCATTTGAACGTGTTCTGTTCAAGCCGTTTGTACGCCATCACCAAGCCCGTGCCGTCCCACCAGATCATCTTGAGCCGATCCGCGCGTTTGGCGCGGAATACATAGACCGCACCGTCAAAGGGCTTCTTCTTTAAGTGGCTCTGCACCAGTGCGGCCAACCCATCGTGGCCTTTCCGGAAGTCCACAGGTTTGGTCGCAACAAAGATTTGTACACCGTGCGACGGGTGGATCACAGCGCAGCCGCAATCTCGGCAATCCGCACGGCAGGGGTGTCGGCGGCTAAGCGGATCGTCACGCCGCCTTTAAGCACATCAACACTGGTCAAATTGATAGCTGGGGTTGGAACCACCTCAACGGGCTTAGCCTCTTCAATCTGAACCGGCGCAAAATCCATGCCATCTAAGTTGGGTAAAACAAGCTTGCCTGCCCGCGCCATACGCCGCCAATCTGAAACGCTACTGGGGATTAGGCCATATCGCTTGGCCACCCCATTCACAGTCGCGCCCTCGATCAGCGTTTCTGCGACTATCCGTGCCTTCAGCTCCAAAGGCCAACGGCGCTTGCCATCTGAACCCCGCGGTATTCTTGCGAGAAACTCGTTCACAACTTCCATGTAGAAACGCCCTTCAAATCTATGAAGGGACGGAATCGCATATCAACACGCCATGGGAAATGTGGGGTCTAAGCCGCGCTTACACTACTCTGCATTTTACGACCAACTCACCAGCCCCAGAATGGAAACTTTGTCGCGCATGCATCACCACTTTGGTCGTGAAGTCTTTGGCAGCGGTCCCGACGTTGTTCCTGATGAAGTTGTTCGCCTTGATCACCCGGACGGGTTCGTTTTCACTCCGTAGGGCCAATAGACGACCGTCAATCGCTCAGTCCGCGACTTCCAGAATGTTATTCCGAAGCTCTTCGTATTCGGGCATTTGACGCAGATCTCGAATACGGTTTTTGTACCAATGAACGGAATGAGAATGCAGTGCGGCCAGTTCTTTGTCTTGTAGGAGCGTTTGCATTTCTTCGCGGGTCTGACCGACAGACCGTAATATGGACTGGTCGCTCTGGCCGCCCAGGTTCATCTTTTGCCAATAATCGAAACCCATAACTTGTCTAAAATGATTCACCCTACCTCGATCTTTTTTGACGAGGTAAGCGTCGACCGAACGTGTGGCATAATGGTTTACTTGCGCAACGTCGTAACCAAAATCCACCTCTGGACGCGTCATGACTTTGGGATCTGATATGCGCCGACCGGTCGGCGAAAGCCATTTGATATCAGCCAGTTGGGCCTCGGAGTAAATGGGGCCGTGGGTACCGAAGCGTTCTACGAATTCGCTGGGCTTGAAAAGTGACTTAGCGAAACGCCGAATATGGCCGCCCTGATCCAGATCGCGCTCGGCGTCGTGGGACATCTCGATGACCAGACCCTCATCAAAATCCACAAGTCCGTCGTTGGAAAAGAGCCGCCAAGTTATTGGGATGACGTCCGCATCCGGCACCGCATCCAGAAGATCGTCCACACGCCCGTCGCCAACTTTGATGTTCAGGAATTCATCAACGTCAGAAACAAATATCCAATCGGCGGACAGGACAAGTGGGTGCGAACGAGCGTGTTTTAGGGCGGATTTTTGCGGCCCCCTGCGGAGCACTCGGTTTCGTTCGTGTTTGACGACTCCAAGTTGCTCCAACCGATCCAGGATGGCATCGGTTCCGTCAGAACAATCATTCGTAAAGACAAGAAATTGATTAAATCCAATTGCGCGGTGAAATGCGGTCCATTCAAGGATAAATGGTCCCTCGTTCTTCATCGAAGTGATAATTAACTTTTTGCTTCGATCACCATCGGCCCCGACTTTTATGGCGGGCGCATGTTTCGCCTGAGATGCCAATAACGGCGCATTGACGAATGCCTTATCGAGCGCTTTTTCTACAGATAACTCTGCGCGCAATGGGATTTCCTGGCTGACGGATCGATCAACCTTCCAACTGGTGCTGATCTGACGACAGTGCCACATTACAAAATCAGGATCGACGGGATCAGATCGTCCCCCAATGAAATGAGTTAACCATTGTCGCCCCTTTTGCGGGCCTTGTGGAACAACACACCATTTTCGATTTGCTTTTGGTTTTCCCGTCATGCTGACAAAACGGTGATCGCGGTGACGGAAAAAACCATCGTTGTCTGATTGCGTTGCATAGACCCAAACAGCATCCGCACGCACGTAGCCATCTTGGTTAGCAACCGTTGCATCAAACACTGACTGGCCTGACTTCGAGTGGAATAACTCGTCAATATCAACATTCAAGACGGCACGCGCCTGGCCCAAAAACCTGCGTCGGCAAAGCTCGGCCATGGATCGCTGCAAGAAAAGTGATGCGTAATTTACTTTGCTTTCCGCTCTGGGGCCGAAAGGATATCGCGCGCGTAGAATTGCCGCCTGCTCAAGACCTGCCATATCGCCGATTGCGTCTCTCAATTCGCTCGGCGAGTAGTCTGTTGATCCGTTGTCGGTCAGAATGACCGACGTCGCTCCGTGTTCGTTGATGTAATAGTGAAGCCAGTCTTGAATCCATTCCAACCGATTATTCCGCGAGATCGAATAGATCGCGTTTGTCCCTGCAAATGTTTCAAGGTGGCTTTGCCCGATATTCATCATCCCCCCAAATTGAGCATGGGTGATGGATAGCGATCGCGGGATTTCGGGACCTGCCGCGAAAGCTATGACTGAGCATCTGGAGAGATTCTCAATACGAAGGGGTGCGCGAGTTTCGCCATCAATTAAAAACTCGGCAGTTTCCAACAATGCCTGAAAGTTCAAAAGTGGCGGTGCTAGCAGTAAGACCTCGCGAGAGGTCGGATCGAAAAAGCAATCATAGACGAGGGTATTGAAATCATATTGGTGGTCATAGTTTTCATCGTGATCACCGTCCTTGCCGAGCCGGTCGCGCCTCAGTTCAGGGTCCTCGCTGGGAAGGACCAGACCAGATAGTTCTATGTCGAAAACTCGTGGGCCCATTCACTTATTTTTCCTGCCTGCTAGGCATCAAGACTTTCGAACCTCTGCCGGTAGAATTTCAAAATACTGTTCGGGAAACTTCGCATTCAACTCGCCGCGCTCAACCAATATATCAAGACAGTGAATAACCAGATCATAGCTTTGGAACACGGCGTCAGCCAATAATGCCAAGTGCCCAATCGAACTGCTTTTTATCCTGTCAGGTTTCCTTAAATCTCGAACGAAGACTACATCTCCATCGATTGCCTGGGAACGAAGTGCCCGTGTGCGCAATCTGTCTTGGCAAGAATTCGCAATCATTTTGCCCTTGGTGAACAAAGCCTTGTGGTAGATTAATCCAAGCCGACCCAAAGCAGAAACTTGCCCGTCCAATAGTTGTTCATCACGATATAGCGGATAGTAACGAAGCTCGGTCACGACGGCCATGACGTCTTTAAGCAAGGTCGGGCCACTCTCGCAAATCATTACCTCGGCGCCCTGCACGTCAATTTTCAAAAGGTCTGGGTGTCGCAGTTCTGGTATATCATCCAATCTGTGAGTTTTTACTTCGAACTTGTCCAACAAGCGCGCTGCGCGTTTCGAACGGCCGAGAAACTCGATGCTTTCCATATCCAGTTCAAAAACCGACGAAAGCCCACTTTGACCGTAGATGTTGAAGTTCGCTGTGTTGCCGTCACCAACCGCGTATGGATGATATGTCTCTAACTCGCCTTTGCTGGCCTGTAGTTTTGCAAAGGCATCGGGTTGTGGTTCAAAACCTTGAACACTGCAAAGACCTGTCTTCAAAAGCGGTGTATAGACTGGTTCATCGAGCGGGTTCGCTCCAATATCCAGCACTTCAGTGCGCCGTCCCAACGCTAGTTCGGCGGCCATGTAGCGCCATCGTCGTTGGTGGGAGTCGGCAGCGGTCATGTAGGCCCCGCATTTGGGGTGCGGCTTGTGACTCTCGCCCAGACCTGTTGGCCATTTATTTGCATGCTGCTCATTGCCTGTTTCGTTGCAGGTCTTTTAATAGTTAACACCCGCAGTCATTCCGGAACAACACAGACTTACATCGGCCGAGGTGCGCTGCGTGCGATTGTTGCAAACCTGGTCAAGCAAATGCCTGTAGGCCGGTTTGGGCGCGACCAAGGATAAGTGCGTGGATGTCGTGGGTGCCTTCATAAGTATTAACCGCTTCAAGATTCATGACGTGGCGGATCACGCCATATTCGTCGCTCACTCCATTGCCCCCGTGCATGTCCCTAGCTTCACGGGCAATGGCCAAAGCCTTACCGCAGTTGTTTCTTTTCATAAGGCTAATGGTTTCTGCCGAAGCCGAATGCGCATCAAACATCCGCCCCAGTCTTAGGGCCCCCAAAAGTCCCAATGAGATATCGGTTTGCATATCGGCAAATTTCTTTTGGATAAGCTGGTTCGCCGCCAGTGGCTTGCCAAATTGCTTGCGTTCCAAAGTGTATGATCTTGCTGCATGCCAACAGGCTTCAGCGGCACCCATCGCCCCCCAAGCAATACCGAACCGTGCACGATTCAGACAACCGAATGGCCCTCCAAGCCCAGAGGCGTGCGGCAAAAGGTTTTCTTCAGGAACAAACACTTCGTCCATCTGGATCATGCCAGTGATCGAGGCACGAAAACTGAACTTGCCTTCGATCTTAGGTGCATCCAATCCTTCCATTCCTTTTTCAAGAATAAATCCCCGGATCTTTCCATCGTGCGCGTCGGATTTTGCCCAGACGATAAAAACATCGGCAATTGGAGAATTGGTTATCCAGTTTTTGGAACCGCTAAGGGTAAATCCGCCATCGACTTGTTTCGCCCTGGTAAGCATTCCGCCAGGGTCCGAACCGTGATCAGGCTCCGTCAATCCAAAGCACCCAACCCATTCACCAGTTGCTAACTTTGGCAAAAACTTCGCTCGTTGCGCGTCCGTGCCATAGGCAAAAATTGGATGCATGACCAAGCTGGACTGAACCGACATCGCAGATCTATATCCCGAATCCACTCTCTCGACAGCGCGCGCCACCAATCCATAAGAAACATATCCCGCACCCACGCCCCCAAACTGTTCAGGGATTGTGGGGCCAAGCAGCCCCATTTCACCCATCTCGGTCATGATTTCACGATCGAATTTTTCCTCGCGATTGGCCGCTATGACCCGAGTTGCAAGCCGGTCCTGACAGTATGCTTCGGCGGTGTCGCGGATCATACGCTCTTCTTCAGTCAGTTCCTGATCCATCAGAAACGGGTCTTCCCAAACCATCGCTGGCATTTTGGCGCGTGCCATTTCCGGTTTTATTTCAGCATCTTGTTCGGGCTGCGTGTGCATGTTCGTTTCCTTCCGAGCGGCCACTTAGAGTTTAGCTTTCGAGTAAATTGGCCAACTTTTTCCGCAAGTCTCATATCTGATCAAATTCTTCAGCGCAGAGTAATCATCTTGCAAGCGGAATGACCATCATTATTGGCCTCAAGTGTTTCCAGTCGGCGATTCAACTCGGACCGCCAAAGGCCATTTGCGGTTACTCTTGATCTATCGCGATCCATGCCCATCCAAATGGGGGAAGCTCGATGCGCTTTGCATCTATGTGCGCATTTGAAGGACCAATCAATTCACCCATTGCGGGTATTGAATAATGCATCGCCGCGTCGCAGAGGTTGAAGACACAGAGTAAAGTTTCCGCATCCGAGCGATTGAAAACCAACAATTGTTCGGAGATTTCCAAGAACTCGGTTTCTCCGGAACGAAGACAGTTGCTCTGAGCATAAAACCCAAGAACGGTGCGGTAGTGTACCAGCACTGAATTTGGATCATCTTCTTGTATGTTTACCGAGCGCAGTTCCTGCGCTGGTTTTATCGGCAACCAAGGGTCCTGCGAACTGAACCCGGCATTTGAGGCTGTAGAATCCCAGACCATTGGCGTGCGACAGCCATCGCGGCCCTTGTATTCGGGCCAGAATTTCAAACCAGGCGGATCTATGATCTCGGAATACTCCAGGTCAGTTTCAACTTGTCCAAGCTCTTCTCCTTGATACAGACATTTCGTGCCCTCAAGACTGACCATGAGTGCGATGGCCTGCTTTGCGACATCGTTTGCAAAGTTCTCGTTCCCCCAACGACCGGCATGGCGTTCGACATCATGATTTGAAAATGCCCAACAAGGCCATCCAACACTCGACCCATCAAAAAAACCGCCGACACATTTAGCAAAATGCTCAGGCGTGTAGTCCGGTCCCAACATTTCGAATGAATAGGCCATGTGAAGCCGGTTTTCGGCGGTGTAGTCCCGCATGATTTCGGCGCCGCGCCTACCCTCTCCTACTTCGCCGACCAGCATGCATCCAGGATAGCCATCGACGAGCGAACGCACCCGCTCGAGAAACTTCAGATTCTCTGGTTGGGTCTTGTCGAACTGGTGCCGCTGCACATTGTAAAGGTTTACCCAGTCGTCTTCGGTGGCCTCTGGTTCTGGTGGATTGTCGCGAAACTGAGGGTCGAAATACGGATAATTTATACTGTCCAAACGGAATCCATCCACACCGCGATCCAACCAAAATTGCATGCCATCGAGTGTCGCCTGAACAACTTCTTCGTTGTGGAAATTCAGCTGCGGTTGTGAGGACAAAAACGAGTGTAAGTAATATTGCTTCCGCCGTGGCTCCCAGGACCAGGCCGGGCCGCCAAAAACCGAAAGCCAATTATTTGGAGGGGTGCCGTCCTTTTTCGCATCCACCCATACATACCAATCCGATTTTGGACCTTCTTTCGCCGACCTGCTTTGAGCAAACCAGTCATGAACCTCGGCTGTATGGCTGGGTACTTGATCAATGATGACCTTCAAACCCAAAGCGTGGGATGCCGCCAGCATTTCGTCGAAATCTGCGAGGTCGCCGAACAATGGATCAACGTCAGTCGCGTCTGATATGTCGTAACCCATGTCGTTCATCGGGGATTTGAAGAACGGTGATAGCCAAATGACGTCGACACCGAGCGACGCAATATACGGCAATCGACGCGTGACGCCCGATAAATCACCTATTCCATCACCGTTGTCGTCTTGAAATGACCTGGGATAAACTTGGTAGATTACCGCGCTTTTCCACCATTCGCTCATCGAGAGCCTCCTTCTGCGTACAGAGCGATGGCGCTAACGAAAAATTGCGAGTGCCGCAAGTTGCGTCGTGCTAAGATGCGGACATGCGAATAATCACGATACTTGCGTCGCTGTTTTTAGTTCCAAGTCATTCCTTTGGTCAGGAGCAAATTCCGCGTCCCTTTGCCAGCTTCGATTTGGCCAGCGAGCAGATATTAGGCGACCCGCACGATTTAGCGATTGGTCCAGATGGACGATTGTATGTGGCTGACAAACTAAACGCGCGCATTGCGGTACTTAATGCAGACACGTTGGTATTGATCGAGACACTGGCCGACGGGTTTCTGCCCGGAGTGCGCGATGTTTCGTTCGGCCCAGATGGCCAGGTGGCGTTAGCGGTTAGTGGAGCAAGCATGGTGGCGGTTTTTGACAATGCGCGCGCAATCGGTCCGACCCCCAGCCTGGCGATCCGGGCGCCCAACTCTGAAGGAACGCTTTTCCATTCATCGGGGAAGATCTTTGCCATGGCGAGCGGAGTTGGGGCGCTGGCTTTGTTTGAGAACTCAGAGTTCGTTGCAGCGGTTGACGGGCACCTTGGTGCACATGACGTAGCGGAAGGCCCGGATGGCACCATTTGGGTCGGAGACAATGCATCGCGGCGTCTTGTTCAATATGCGCCAGATCTGACACAACTAAACATCGTCAACGCATCGAAGTTCGGGTTTGTAGGTCCCAGGTATCTGGATGTAACCGAAAATGGC
Organism: Boseongicola sp.; assembly: GCA_014075275.1. NCBI lineage: Bacteria > Pseudomonadati > Pseudomonadota > Alphaproteobacteria > Rhodobacterales > Paracoccaceae > Boseongicola > Boseongicola sp. The sequence continues at coordinate 643,111 of CP046179.1, read as the reverse complement.
TTTCTGGTTGTTGCAGATCAGGAAAGCCATCGCATCTTGATGATTGATCCAACTGGACCCAACGGCGGTACATTGATCGGTGTTTTAGGAGATGGAAGCCCGGGGCTGGGACCAAACAAGTTTGATGACCCCGAAGGAGTGGCCGTGGACGGAACGCGGTATTTCATCAGCGATTCCGATAATAATCGGGTCGTAAGATACTCTGTTGTCTTGAAATACTCTGTTGTCTTGAATTAGATCATTTGACCGGGAGGATCAGAGGGCCGTCTGAGATCGCAGTTTGCTCTTCATCCGTGACCGCCGCAATAAGCAAAACTGCGACCAGCAGTGCAAAGCCACCCGCTGCATAGGCCAAAAGCATTCCAAACACACCGGCACCGGCGAAAGCTGCGAGAACCGCAGAAAGGGTTGCTACAAAAACACCTGCAAAGACGAGCGCGAAGGCCATAAGTTGAATCCGATCCAATGGAACCAACTATTGTTATCGTCGCCAAATCCGGCCGGAATGCGGCTCTTACGCCTTCAATCAAGGCAAAATGGTGACTGATTGGGCCTCGGATGGAAACAGTTCGTTAATCTAACAGTTCATATGCACAACTGAACGAACCCAGCGTTGTTTCAACAGCATTTTTTTGATCAGGGTTGTTAGCTGAGATCATAGCGACCAGTCCGCGCTTTTTGTCTTCAATGACATCATCAACAGTTGCAGACAGGCCCGCATCTGCAAGTGCAGAATTGTAAACGCGGGTGATTGCCATGCGACGCAGGTCAGGTTTGAAGACTTTGCCAACAGCAGTTTTTGGCAGCTCATCTACAATTTCAAGATGTTTTGGAAATGCTGCACGCTCGGATATCTTCTGGCGTGCGAATTCAAGCAAATCTTGCTCGCTCGCAGTGGCATCTTGCACCAACTCGACATAGGCGCAGGGCAGTTCGCCGGCGTGCGCATCTGGTTGCCCAATCGCTCCGACCATGGCCACGGCCTCGTGCCCTGCCAAGGCCTCTTCAATATCAGCGGGATCAATATTGTGACCGCCCCGTATGATCAGGTCTTTTGCACGTCCGGTAATCCAAAGATAGCCATCGGCGTCAATGCGTCCCAAGTCACCTGTACGCAGGTATTTACCTAGTTGGTACAGATTTCTGTTCTTTTCAGCTTCGGTGTAGGTTCCATCGACGACAACACCGGGGTTAGAAATGCAAATCTCGCCAACCTCATCGTCGTCGCATTCGCGGGGGCCGTCAGACGTACCAATCAGAACTTTGACGTCGGTATAGGGTAGGCGAATGCCAACTGATCCAATCTTCTTGGTGCCGCCAAGTGGATTAACAGCAACCAGGCAAGTTGCCTCGGTCAGTCCGTAGCCTTCGACGATTTCAACACCAGTCGCTTTCTCGAAGCGTTTGTATAGCTCAATTGGCAGCGGAGATGAGCCGGAGAACGCGGTTTTGACAGAAGATACGTCGGCATCAACCGGACGCTGCATGAGCGCTGATATCGCAGTTGGGACCGTTATGATGAAAGTCACCTGCCATCGCTCGATCAATTTCCAGAAATTGTCGAACACACCATCGCCCCGGTATCCTGCCGGCGTTGGAAACACGACATGCGCACCTGATGAGACCATGGCCATAAGGATTACGTGGCAGGCAAACACGTGAAATAGCGGCAGCGGACAGATCACCACGCTTTCAGGTTCAAATAACAACGTATCACCCAGCCAACCATTGTAGATCATGCCGCCATAGGTGTGCTGGGCGACTTTTGGCATGCCTGTTGTTCCGCCTGTGTGAAAATAGGCCGCGACTCGGTCGGCTTTCACATCTTCAAAGTCGAGCGCTTTATTCTGTTTTCCAAGTTCCGAAACAAAATCAAGAACTTTTGCACTGTGTGAGACAGGGTTCTTGGGGCGAACCAGTGGAACGATCCAGGATTTTGGCGGGGTCAAATACCGATTAAGATCAACCTCAAATACCGTTTCGACATTCGGCGCCATCCGCACAGCTGCGGCTGCTTTTTGCGGCACGTCGGTCTTGGGAAAAGCCTTTAGTGTTACCAATACCTTCGCACCGGTCTCACGAAGAATAGCCCCTATCTGTTCGGCGCTCAGCAGAGGATTTATCGGGTTTGCTATTCCTGCAACTGTTCCCCCGAGAAGTGTGAAAACCGTCTCGTTCGCATTTGGCAAAAGATACGCAACCACGTCTTTTTCACCGATACCGTGCTTTCGGAACAAGTTCGCAGTCTGGGTCACTTTCGTATGGAGCTGATCCCAAGTTAGTGTTTCGGCCCTGTCGTTGGGTCCAGACATCAGCTGATACGAAACGGCTGCCTTACTGCCGTATTGCGACTTTGTGCGCGTCAGCATCTCGTAGATTGTGGTTGGCACAGATCGGTCAGACCACGGCATTGCATTTTCAACGGCATCTCTATCGGCGACAGTCGCGAAATTGCTCATGCAGAATTCCTTGTCTTAGGCAGTCAGCTCAGCTCTTGTTTGCCGATGATTTGTCGCCGTTTTGGACTGCTGGCGCAAGCTCACCGTCTTTACCACAGTTTCTGGTCACTTTTTTACTCGGCAGCGATTCCATCGGTGAACTGCAAGCGGGCCAGCCGCGCATAAAGACCACCGGCGGCAACCAATTCACTGTGCGTGCCTTCGTCGACGATTTTTCCGCCATCAAAAACAAGAATTCGATCCGCTTTTTTTACGGTTGCCAAGCGGTGAGCGACCACGATGGTTGTGCGGTCTTGAGACAAGGTTTCGACGGCAGCTTGAACGGCCATTTCGCTCTCGGCATCCAGAGCACTTGTCGCTTCGTCCAGAAGCAGAATCGGCGCGTCGCGTAAAATCGCGCGTGCGATGGCAATTCTCTGCTTTTGCCCGCCGGACAACATGACGCCTCGTTCACCTACGTAGGTTTCATATCCCTGAGGCAACGCCGTTAGAAACTCATGTGCAGCTGCCGCCTTGGCGGCCTGTTCAATTTCTGCGTCGGTAGCATCGGGGCGGCCAAACCGAATGTTCTCGCGAGCAGTCGCTGCAAATATGACAGGGTCTTGAGGTACAAGTGCGATCGACCGACGGAAGTCAGCGCGCTGAAGGCTCCGCAAATCGTTCTCGTCGACACGGATTTGACCAGTGTCCGGATCATAAAACCTCAGCAATAGTTGAATGATCGTGGATTTTCCGGCACCTGACGGACCGACAAGCGCAACCGTTTCGCCGGGTTTGATTTCAAATGAGATGTCCTCCAGCGCCGCAATCTCCGGGCGGGCCGGATATCGGAAAGTGACATCTGAAAACGCGACGGCGCCGGTTAGCATCTTTGACTCGATCGCATCACCCACCGGATCAGATACGCTGTCTTCAGCCCCCAAGAGTTCGACCAACCTCTCGGTTGCGCCTGCGGCGCGCTGAATCTCGCCCCATATCTCGGATAGCGCTCCTACCGAACCGGCGACCATGATTGCGTAAATGACGAACTGAACAAGTTCGCCAACTGACATCTCGCCACCGCGAACGTCCCGGGCACCGATCCATAGGACGCCGACAACACCTGCAAAAACCAGACTGATAACGATGACCGTCATTACGGCGCGGGTGCCAATCCGTTTTCTGGCAGCGGAAAACGCCTTCTCTGAAACTTCGGCAAAGGCTGCGCGGCTTGGGCTTTCATGGGTAAATGCCTGCACAGCCTGAACCGACAACAAAGCCTCGGACGCACTTCCCGAAGACGCTGCGATCCAATCCTGATTCTCACGACTGAGCGCGCGCAAGCGCCTGCCAAGTACTACGATGGGCACAATAATTGCTGGCACAATCAGCAAAACCATTCCGGCTAACTTGGGCGATGTAAAAAACAACAACACCAGCCCGCCGAATAGTATCAATACATTGCGAAGTGCTACCGAAATCGACGACCCAATAACGCTAAGGATCAACGTTGTATCGGTGGTAATGCGGCTTAGGACTTCGCCCGTCATGATCTTTTCAAAGAATGCCGGGCTCATTCCGATCATTCGATTAAAGACTGCGATCCTAATGTCGGTTACGACTCGTTCGCCAAGTCGCGTGACTAGATAATACCGAAATCCCGTTCCGACGGCCAACAAGATGGCAATTGCAAATGCGGCAATAAAGTAGCTGTCTAACAGCTCTGCCGCGGATGTTTCAAAGCCGTCGACAACCCGGCGCACCGCCAAAGGCAGAACAAGAGAGATCATGGCCGTCAGGATTAGCGCCGCGCCGGCGGCTGCCATCATGAGCCTATGCGGTGCCAGATATGGCCACAGCGCCGTCAAAGCCCTTACGTTCTTCGAGGTTTCGCGGTCTTCAGCTTGGGAAAATGACGTGTCTGACATAGTTCTCCGGGTCCGCAACCGACATAGCGATCACACCAGCAGCCGACAAGAGCGTGCGCGCAACTATTCCAGACGGTTTGTTCGATGGGATGCTTCGCATTCGTGGCGGGATGGACCAGCCATCATGGAAGCCAAGTAATATTGGTGCGGGTGGAGGGACTTGAACCCCCATGCCTTGCGGCGCCAGAACCTAAATCTGGTGCGTCTACCAATTTCGCCACACCCGCGATCCGCGCGCTCTCTAGCAAAGCCTTTTGGTATTGGCAAAAGGAAAGTGCGTATTCCCCCTCGCCCTTGGGATTCAATCTGCATATAACCCCCGTGCCACATTGCGGAGCTGCCCCATGATTGACGAACTCTCTCCGATCGAAACCGCCAAATTTGCTGCTGCCAAACGCGCAAGCGGATTTGTCGAGAATGGTATGAAAATTGGTCTTGGAACCGGATCGACGGCCGCTTGGCTGGTAAAATGCCTGGGCGACCGCGTTCGTGACGAGGGATTGAATATCATCGCAGTTGCCACTTCATCTCGAACCGCCAAACTTGCGGAAGAAGTTGGTATCAAAGTGACGTCGCTAAACGAAGCACGCTGGCTGGACCTGACTATCGACGGAGCGGATGAATACGACACCGATCTGAACCTGATAAAAGGTGGAGGTGGAGCATTGTTGCAGGAGAAAATCGTTGCAACTGCTTCTGATCGCATGATCGTGATCGCAGACAGCACTAAGAAAGTTGAAACGCTTGGGGCTTTTCCACTTCCAATCGAAGTTTTGGGTTTTGGAATGCAAACTACCCAAATGCTAATCGAAGAGATGCTGCAAGGCCTTGATGTCATGGGAAACAAGACCTCTCCGCGCATGGATGGTGAAGAAATGTTTGTCACCGACGAAGGCAATCATATTTTGGATCTTCACGTGGAGCGCATTGGGAATGCCAGACAATTAGCTCTGATCCTTAATCAGATTCCCGGCGTGGTTGAAAACGGGCTTTTCATTGATATCTGCGACGTGATTGTCACCGGTTATGGCGATGGCAAGGTTGAAACCCGAGATATCAATTCGGGCCAAGTCGATACGACACATTTTCAGCCGTCGCCTGTCAAAAACCTGTTTCGTGAAACGGAAGATACTTGATGAGCTATGATGTTGATCTGTTTGTAATTGGCGGCGGATCGGGTGGCGTTCGCGCGGCGCGAACTGCGGCTGCGACCGGAGCGAAAGTCGCAATCGCTGAAGACAGTCGTATGGGCGGCACCTGTGTTATTCGCGGATGCGTACCAAAAAAGCTAATGGTTTTCGCTTCTGAATTCAGCGGCAACTCCGACTTGGCCCGCAACTATGGCTGGTCGGCGGATGTTGGCGAATTTGATTGGTCTGCATTTAGCAGCAAATTGAATGTCGAGCTTGATCGGTTAGAGAATATTTATCGCAACTTGCTAGATAACTCGAACGTCGAAATCCACGACGCACGCGCAACTCTTTCTGATACACATACAGTTCAACTTTCGAACGGGAAAAGTATAACTGCGAAGCATATTCTTGTCGCGACGGGCGGGCATCCAATACGACCGGATCAAACCAATGCACATCTTGGGCTGGTGTCGGACGACATCTTCCAACTGGAAACATTGCCAAAGTCGATCTTGATCATCGGTGGTGGATATATCGCTTGCGAATTTGCCTGCATCCTCAATGGGCTCGGCGTTGAAGTTACGCAGTATTACCGGGGCGCTCAGATCTTGCGTGGATTTGATGACGAAGCTCGCGGACTGGTTGCCGAGATGATGCACGAAAAAGGTGTCAATCTGCATTTGGGCACAAACATTGTCGAAATGCGCTGCGCTGATGATGCCCCTGAAGACGGGATCGCCGACGGACCAACCCCTGTTGCAGCAGACGATGCAACAGGCAAACCGATTTGGGTTAAGGCCACTAACGGGGACGTGTGTACTTTCGATCACGTCATGTTCGCGACAGGTCGCGCACCAAACTCGCACAGCCTTGGGCTGGAAGAAATAGGTGTCAAAATCAATCGTCGCGGTGCCATCGAAGTGGATGACTTCAGTAAGACTGCCGTTGACAACATTTATGCGATTGGCGACGTGACTGACCGCATTCAGCTTACGCCTGTCGCCATTCGCGAAGGCATGGCTTTCACCGAAACTGTCTTCAAAAATAACCCGACCAAACCGGATCACCAGCTTGTTGCCTCGGCTGTATTCACCCAGCCAGAGCTTGGCACAGTGGGGCTCACCGAAGAACAGGCGCGCGAAAACGAGGCTATTGATGTATACTGCACGTCGTTTCGGCCAATGCGATCTGCCTTTGCCGGAAAGCCTGATCGTGTGCTAATGAAACTTATCGTCAGCCAAGCCACTCAGAAGGTGCTTGGTTGCCAGATTGTTGCCGATGGCGCAGGTGAATTGATCCAAATGATTGGCATTGCTGTTAAGGCTGGACTGACGAAAGACGATTTCGATCGGACGGTCGCAGTGCACCCAACAATCTCGGAAGAGTTGGTAACAATGCAAAACCCCGTTAGAAGCGCTTGAAATTAGGCGCTATAGGCTACAATTAGCTATCAACCGAATTTGACCAGACCTAGAGGGAAAGAACCTTACATGGCCAATAACAATGGCGGACCCTGGGGCGGCGGCGGTCGCGGTGGTGGATCGGACGGAGGCGACGACGACGACCGTCGCCCTGGACGCCCGACCGGACAAGACGGACCGCAGATCCCCGAGATCGACGAAATCATGAAAAAAGGTCAGGAGCAGCTTCGCGTCCTGATGGGAGGCCGTGGCGGCAACAATCGCCCTAACGGCAGCGGTGGAGGCGGTGGCGAAGGCCCCAAACTTACCCGAGGCTCAATTGTTATTGGCCTATTGGCAGCCGTCGGGCTTTGGACCTACACGTCGCTCTATACGGTTCGACCGGAAGAACAATCAGTTGAGTTGTTCCTTGGCGAATTTAGTTCGATAGGTGAATCGGGACTGAATTTTGCGCCTTGGCCCGTGATGACATACGAAATTCTGCCTGTAACGCGCGAACAATCCGAAGACATCGGGGTTGGGCGTTCAGGCGCGGCTGGCGGCGACGGGCTTATGCTGACGACGGACGAAAGCATCGTCGACATGGACTTCCAGGTCGTTTGGAATATCAACGACCCAGCTAAATTCCTGTTTAATCTACGTGATGGCCGCCAGACGGTGCAGGCTGTGTCAGAATCAGCCATGCGAGAAATTGTGGCCGGCAGCGAGTTGGCACCTCTTTTGAACCGTGAACGTGGAGCGGTTGCTCAGCGCGCCGAAGAATTGATCCAATCGATCCTCGACAGCTATGAATCCGGCATCAATATCGTGCGTGTAACGCTCGATAAGTCGGACCCGCCGCGCGAAGTTATCGACGCTTTCCGCGACGTTCAGGCTGCTGAACAGGAACGTTTGCGTCTTCAGCGAGAAGCGGATGGTTATGCCAACCGAGTGCAAGCTGAAGCGCGCGGTGAAGCTGCGCAAATATTGGAACAAGCAGAAGCCTATCGGGCGCAAGTCGTGAACGAAGCTGAAGGTGAAGCAAGCCGCTTTTCGGCGGTTCTGAACGAATACCTTCTGGCCCCCGAAGTCACCCGAAAGCGTCTCTATATTGAAACGCTCGAGAAAGTGTTGGGAGACGTCGACAAGATCATTCTTGATGAAAGCACTGGCGGTGCAAACGGCCAGGGCGTTGTGCCTTACCTACCGTTAAACGAATTAGGCCGACGCCAGACGGGAGACAACTGATATGCGCGCAGGAACATTTGTACTCATCGCTGCGGTTTTGGGCATCTTCACATTGCTCTCATCCGTTTTCATCGTGGACGAACGTGAAAAAGCTCTGGTCCTTCAATTCGGGCAAATCAGATCGGTTAAAGAAGATCCCGGTCTTGCTTTTAAAGTCCCTTATATCCAAGAGGTTGTACGCTACGACGACCGCATTCTGTCTTTGGACACTGCGGTCATTGAGATCACGCCATCGGATGATCGCCGGTTGGTGGTTGACGCCTTCGCGCGATATCGCATCGCGGACGTTGTCCAGTTTCGCCAAGCGGTTGGCCCCGGTGGTATTCGAACAGCCGAAGACCGCCTAAACGACATTCTGCGTACAAACATTCGTGCGGTTTTGGGTGAGGAAGGTGTTGAATCCAACACAATCCTGTCGTCCGAACGTGCCGAACTGATGAACCGCATTCGCATCCGCGCAGATGCCAGCGCCTCGGCCCTTGGTCTCGACGTTGTTGACGTGCGCCTGAAGCAAACAAACCTGCCCGAGCAAAACCTGGCAGAAACGTTCAATCAGATGCGCTCAGAGCGTGAACGCGAGGCCACAGACGAACGCGCACGTGGTGCAGAAGCGGCACAACGTGTTCGGGCACAAGCAGACAGAACTGTTGTCGAGCTTGTCTCGGAAGCACGACGCGAAGCCGATATCACGCGCGGTGAAGCGGACGCAGAGCGGAACAATATCTTCGCACAGGCGTTCGGCGCAGACCCTGAATTCTTTGAGTTCTACCGCTCCATGGCAGCTTACGAGAATGCCCTGAAAGGCAGTAATTCCACGATGGTCATTACTCCTGACAGCGAGTTCTTTGAGTTCCTCAAAGGCGACGGTCTGGATTGATGAGTATCATTCTACTGGGACTGGGATTAGTCCTGGTCATCGAGGGGCTGGTGTTCGCACTGGCCCCTTCGCGTTTGGAAGAACTTGTCAAAATCATCGCCGAGATGCCGCTTGAAACACGGCGTGCACTTGGTCTGGGCTGTGTCGCCCTTGGCGTTTTTCTGGTCTGGCTGGCTAAATCATTTTAGCTGAAGCCATCAGTCCTGAGGTTGGGACGAAATCGCAGGCAGGGGAATGCTATCGCCTGCATCATACTTAGCCAAGAGAACCAGGGCGCGTGCCTCGGCTTTCCGGATGCGCATCGCTGTGGAAAACGTCTCTTGCAAAGTCGGTGACGATGAACCGATCTCGTCGGCAATGCGGGCTTCAATTTTTTCATCGCCAGTTTTAGCAATCAAATCGATTGCGCGCTTAGCCAAACCATCGGCAATATCTTCCAGCATCGACATTGGTTGTTTCCTCTTCCTACAAACTCGATTTGTCTATAGGGGGCAGCATTGCGGCTGGCTATGGATCATTGACGATTTTATGCACCAAGATGCCGCTGTGAACCAATCTGCAACGCCTGCTCAGCGTATTGGTGGGGCAAACAAGGACCGGTCCATGTTTCTTTCTGTCTTCGATATGTTCAAGGTCGGCATCGGACCTTCGTCGTCCCATACGATGGGCCCGATGGTGGCCGCTGCGCGGTTTCTGGACGACCTCAGGGCATCGCCGTTTGCGGTCTCGGGTCTTCGCGCTTCGTTGCACGGTTCCCTTGCCTTCACTGGTGTCGGCCATGCGACCGACCGTGCCGTCATTCTTGGCCTGGCTGGGTTTCGCCCAGATGACTACGACGCCGCCAAAGCTGAAATAGCATTCAAGTCCATTCACGATACCAAAACTGTATCGCCGGATGGGTTAGGCGAGCTGACCTTCGACCCGACAAAAGATCTTATATTTGATTATGGGCCGCCGTTGGAGGGCCATGCCAATGGCCTGATTTTGATGGCGACCGATGCGCAGGGCGATGTCATCCGCCAAGAATCATATTTCTCGATCGGTGGCGGTTTTATCTTGAGCGAGGCAGAACTGGCAGCGGGCAAAGATACCGATGACGGTCCACCCGTCCCCTACCCCTTCAAATCCGCAAAAGAGATGCTGGCAATGTGCGCAGCAAATGGAAAATCCATTGCTGCCCTGAAACGTGAGAACGAGTTGTCACGCCAAGGCGCCACGGTCCTGGACGACGGCATGCGCCGTATCTGGCAGGTCATGCGCGAATGTATGGATGGAGGACTAATCACCGACGGCATTCTGCCCGGTGGCCTGAGCGTCCGTCGGCGGGCTGCTGCTATTAAGCGTTCGTTGGATGCTGAACGCGGCCAAAATCTGACGGCGCCACACACCATTAACGATTGGATCAGTGTCTATGCGATGGCAGTCAACGAGCAGAATGCAGCCGGAAGTCAGGTTGTAACCGCCCCAACAAATGGCGCGGCGGGCGTAATACCAGCTACAATCCGTTATTGGCTGGATCATGTTCCCGGCGCAACGGAATCGCGCGTTGGCGAATTTCTTTTGACCGCTGCCGCCATTGGCGGGCTGGTCAAATTCAACGCTTCGATATCCGGCGCAGAATGCGGATGTCAGGCCGAGGTCGGCTCGGCGTCTGCCATGGCCGCAGCAGGCTTGGCCGCCGTTCTGGGCGGCACGCCAGAGCAAATCGAGAATGCTGCCGAAATCGCCTTGGAACATCATCTTGGTATGACATGCGACCCCGTAAGGGGATTGGTGCAGGTGCCTTGCATTGAGCGCAATGGCCTTGGCGCAATCAAGGCTGTCTCGGCAGCGTCACTGGCGCTGCGCGGCGATGGACAGCACTTCGTGCCCTTGGATGCCGCAATCGAAACCATGCGCCAGACCGGTGAAGACATGAGCGAAAAATACAAGGAAACCGCGCTAGGTGGTCTGGCTGTGAATGTTCCGAACTGCTGATCCGCTGCAGTCTTCTTATTTTCAAATAGGCTTCGGAAGCGAACGGATTAGCACTTCACATTGCTTTTAGAACGCTTCGGGCTTGGCTTCACGCGCCATGTGATCGAGAACACCGTTGACGAATTTCGGTTCGCGTCCATCTGGAAAGAACGCCTTGGCCACATCGACAAATTCGGTGATCACGACTTTTGGGGGGGCGTTGCCTTCAAGAAACTCGGACCCGGCAGCACGAAACAAGGCACGGATGGTTGGATCAATACGGTTGATCGGCCACTTGGCCACCAACGCACGATCCGTCATCTGGTCGATCTTTGCCTGCCAATTGACAGCTCCGTCTATCAGCTGACGGAACAAGTTCACGTCTCCCTCGGCCATCGAGTCGCCGTCATATTCAGCGCCGAAGCGATGATCTTCAAATTCCGATTGCACCGCTTCGACGGTTTGACCAGAGGCTTCCATCTGAAAAAGCGCCTGCACCGCATAAAGCCGCGCCGCTGACTTCATCTGCCGTTTGTTGTTGCTCATGCCTGGTTCGAGCCGCCCATGTCGCCTGCAATCTGAATGTCGCCGGGGGTAAACCCAACTGACTTTTTGGTGCCGCCAAAACGACGGGCCAGTGCGACCAGATGCAAGGCTGCGCCCGCAGCTCCGCCAGCTGTATCCAGTCGGTTTGCGTCAGCACGTTCCTCGGCTTGCTCCATATTCTCGACGGTGATTATCCCGTTGCCTATCGCCAGCCCCTGCAAACCCAGCAGGGTCAGGCCCCGGGCACTTTCGTTGACGACCACGTCATAGTGACTGGTTCGCCCACGTATCACGCAACCCAGCGCAACAAATCCATCATAGTTGGACAAACGATGGGCCAGATTAATTGCAGCTGGAATTTCCAGAGAACCGGGCACTTCGATGGTCTCGTGGGTGGCGCCTACGCTTTCAATTACGCCCCTTGCCGACGCCAATTGGGCCTCGGATATTTTTGTGTAATAGGGCGCAATAACGATCATGATCTTTACCGGTTGGGTAAAGTTCGGCAGGCCTAGATCGTTGTCGGAATGGCCAGCCATTATCCGATCTCCGAAATCTTACGGGTGCCGACAATCTCCAATCCATAGGCGTCCAAACCAACGACTTTGGGTTGCGGAGAGTTAGTTAGAAGGATCAACTGGGCCAGTCCCAGAGACGATAAAATTTGCGCGCCCAGGCCATATTGCCGAAGTGTTTGCGGGGATACCGCGTCGCCTGTCACCAACTTCATCGTTGTATCACGTAAGAGGACTAAAACACCGCGTCCCTCTTCGCTGATCAGTTTCATCGCATCACCGAATTCAGCCGCACGACCACGGGGGCCCAAGCCAACAATGTCCAGCATCGGGTCCAACGCATGCATGCGCACCAGACAGGGTTCATCGCCGGAAATGTCGCCTGTCGTCAGAACGATATGTTCGTCACCGTGGGCGGTATCGGTGAAGATTTGCATCTTCCAGTCGCCACCGAACTCAGATTTGACGGTCTCTTCTTTGGTAACCGCAACAAGATTGTCGTGGCGTCGACGGTAGGCGATCAAGTCACTGATGGTCCCGATCTTCAGATTGTGAAGCTGGGCAAAAGACACAAGGTCGGGCAAACGGCTCATGCTGCCATCTTCGTTCATAATTTCGCATATGACGCCCGAGGCATTGAGACCAGCAAGCCTTGCAACGTCTACCGCAGCTTCTGTATGTCCGGCCCGAACCAGGACACCGCCATCACGCGCGCGCAGCGGGAAGATGTGGCCCGGGGTCGCGATATCCGATGCCGATTTTCCGCCATCGATGGCAACGGCCACTGTGCGGGCTCGGTCATGAGCAGAGATGCCTGTGGTGACGCCCTCGCGGGCTTCAATCGAAATGGTGAAGGCTGTTTCGTGGCGAGACGAATTGTGAGACGCCATCAATGGTAGTCCAAGCGCGTCGCAACGCTCGCCTGTCATGGTCAGGCAAATCAGGCCCCGGCCATGTTTGGCCATAAAGTTGATCGCCTCTGGCGTTGCCATCTGAGCGGGAATGACTAGATCGCCTTCGTTCTCGCGATCTTCGTGGTCGACCAGAATAAACATTCGGCCATTTCGAGCATCTTCTAAGATTTCCTCGATGGAAGACACGGCGTCGCGCCAGTTTTCTTCGACCGGTCCGGGGTTCTCGAATGTCATGAGCAATGTCCATATGCAGCTTGCGCCAGCGAATAGCTTAAGCGCCCAGTGATGGCCAGAGGGATCAACGCGCCGATCACGCAGATTGACTGCGCAAAAAGCCAGTTTCCGCAAATTTAGGTCGAACGGTTTAATGCGGGCTTACTGACTTTAGGCGAGTCTGGCGACGTAGCGGGCCAGAGTATCGATCTCCAGGTTGACCCGGTCGCCAACTGCGACCCGCCCCCAGGTCGTTACGGCCTTGGTGTGTGGGATGAAGTTGATGCCAAAAGTGTCGCCTTCAACGTCATTAACCGTCAGAGAAGTTCCGTTCAGAGTGACAGAGCCTTTCGGGGCAATGAAACGCGCCAAATCAGATGGCGCTTTTAAGGTCACCCTAGTGCTGTCGCCCTCGTCCTGCACATTCGCAACCTCAGCCAGTCCGTCTACGTGCCCCGAGACGATGTGCCCGCCCAGCTCATCCCCGACCTTTAATGCGCGTTCCAAATTCACAGTTCGATCAATGGCCCAATCACCCAGATTGGTGACAGAAACGCTTTCTGCTGAAATTTGCACATCGAACCAGTTTTGTGGTTCGGAACCTATGGCGACGACCGTCAGACATACGCCATCACAAGCGATCGATGCACCGATGTCTATTGTGTTGATGTCATAAGACGTGCCGATCCGAACATTCAGATCACCCGCTTGCCGGACTTCCAGTATCCGCCCCATATCGGTGACAATTCCGGTGAACATCGCCAAACTCCCCAGTGTTGACAGTGACCTAAACCGACTGCCCCAGCACTGCAAGGTCAAGGCAGGTGACAGGCGTTCGAATGCTGGGTATCAAGCGGATATGTCTGGGGCATCAACACGTCATTTTCTGTTTTTGCAGGGACCGCATGGGCCCTTCTTTGCAGGACTTTCAAAGCGTTTGCGGCGTGCGGGTGCGAGAACATCCCGAATTGGTTTCAACTTTGGGGACCAGGTGTTTTGGCGTCAGCAAGACACGTATCACGCCTATCACGGCGGACATTCCGACTGGCCAGGTTGGTTGACGGAATTTGTGGAACGCAACGGCGTTACGGACATTGTCTATTACGGGGCCAGTCGACCGATCCACAAAACCGCCCATGACGTTGCGACCCGTTTGGGCGTTAAACTGCATGTTTTTGAAGAAGGCTATTTGCGCCCCTATTGGGTCAGCTACGAACGCGGCGGCGCAAATGCGACGTCACCGATGCGTGCGTTGACCATCGAGGATATGCGCCAGGCACTGGATCATGGAAGCGCACCTTTGCACAGGGCGCCGGACCGCTGGGGAGACATGCGGGCCCATGTACTCTGGGGGGCTACTTATCACGCCATTTTGTTGGCAGGACGCGGTAAGTATCCGGGATTTAAACCTCATCGAACACCGGAGCCGCAGGGCGAATTCTGGTTGTATCTGAAGCACTTGCTGACGATGCCGTTGCGACGAATGCAAAGGTGGATGGCGACAATAGCCATTCGTCTACAAACGCACCCGTATCACGTTGTCCTTTTGCAATTGGCTCATGACGCCAACTTCCTGGACAATGGGCGCTTCAACTCGCAATCCGATTTTCTGCACAGCGTTTTTGATGGTTTTGCGCGCGGTGCGCCAGCACATCATCGCTTGGTCATAAAGGCTCATCCATTAGAGGATGGTCGTGAACCATTGGCACCCTTGGTTAAGTCGTTGACTGGCGAGTTCGGTCTTCATGGCCGTGTGTGTCTGCTGACAGGCGGAAAACTGGCGCGATTGCTGGACGGGGCCGAAAGCGCCGTTACGGTTAACTCCACCGCCGCAGAACAGGTTTTGTGGCGGGGATTGCCGCTAAAGTCGTTTGGTCCAGCGGCCTATCACCGGCCCGAATTTGCTTCGTCCCAATCGCTGGACAAGTTCTTTGCTTCACCTTCCTTGCCCAACACCGAAGCCTATGAAATTTATAGACGTTTTCTGCTGGCAACGTCACAGACACCCGGCGGATTTTATGGGCTTCGCAACCGGCGAAAACTATATCGAAAATTGCCCGATCTTATGTTGCGCGCCAAAGATCCCTACGAAACTGTTCTGAATCGCCCTGCGGCGGGTCCGCAACACCTGAAAGTTGTGAGCTAACAGCCTGTCATATTGCTGGAATTCGCGATTTTCAGCGTCTAGGTTTGAGACAAAATAAGCCGAGGCAGGCAAAAACAAGGTCGAGGAGACCGAGCAGTGAATATTACAGGTAACCGCCAGGCACGGGCGATCGTGCTGTGCGTTGTGACAAGTGTGGCCCTGACTGGGTGCGCGCTTCCGCGATCTGGACCCACAAAAAACGAAATCTTCTCGGGCGCTGTGCAAGAACAGGGCGATGCCTTTGTTGTTACCGTCAACGATCACGTTACCCGCACAACGGCAGTTGCTCCTGCGCTTGGATTTGCTGAGGGTTTAACCAAAGCCGCTTCGCTGGGATCCGATACCATCAGCGCGGGCGATACGCTGGGCTTGACCATTTGGGAGAACGTTGAGGACGGGCTGTTGGCGTCGGCCTCGACTGGCGGTGCCTCGTTGGAAGAAATTCAAGTTGATGGCAGTGGGTTTATCTTTGTGCCCTACGCCGGGCGCATTCGCGCAGCTGGAAACACAACTGAGACCGTGCGCCGGATTATCACCGAGAAGCTGGAAGCACAGACACCTGATCCACAGGTATTGGTGCGCCGTATGCCCGGCGATGGAGCAACAGTTTCGCTGATTGGTGGGGTTGGTGCGCAAGGCGTCTATCCGATTGAACGGCCTACCAGAACCCTGACGGCGATGTTGGCACGATCGGGTGGGATCACCCTGCCCCCGGAAATCACGCAGATTACTTTGATACGTGGAGCTCATAGCGGGACGATCTGGTTGCAGGATCTTTATACCGATCCGCGTCTGGATGTGGCTCTGCGCAGTGGCGACAGGATCTTGGTGGAGGAAGACAAACGCTTCTTCACTGCCCTTGGCGCGACAGGCGCGCAACAGAAGGTGCCGTTCGACACCCAGTCGATTTCTGCCATCGAGGCTCTGGCGAGGGTTGGCGGTCTTTCGAGCAATGTGGCTGATCCAACCGGCGTCTTTGTTTTTCGAAATGAACCAGCTGAAATTGCCAATACCGTCTTGGGTCGTTTTGATCTGATTGGCGAACAGCGCATGGTTTATGTGCTTGATATCACTGGTCCAAATGGTGTCTTCGTGGCGCGGGATTTCTCGATCCGTGATGGTGATACTGTCTATGTGACCGAGGCACCTTATACGCAGTTTGCCAAGGTGCTGACTGCGGTTGTCGGGCCATTGCAGACGGCATCTTCGATCGAACAGCTGGTCGAGTGAGCCAAGCCAAAGGCACGTCAGAGCGGACGCGGCTTTGCGTCTACAACGGCGGATTACTGATGCGGCGCCGGGCGCGCCGCATTCTTGAACTGGCCGGATTTGATGTAGCTACAGGCGTTCCAGTGGCCGACGATCTAATTGGCGTTTGGGGGCGTTCGCCAACCGCATGGCGGGGCGAAGCCGTGGCCGGTTGGACCGAAGCCCCTATCCTGACGGTTGAGGATGCTTTCCTGCGATCTGTTTTGCCGGGACGGGTTGGCGGAGACGAAGGTCTAGGGCTTGTTCTGGACAAGCGTGGAGTTCACTTCGATGGAGAAGAACCATCCGAGATTGAACGGATTCTGGCCACCGAGCCGTTGGATGATACCCAGCTTTTGAACCGTGCGCGCGGCGCGATTGAACGGCTAAAGTATTGGCATCTAGGGAAGTATTGCGCGACCGATCCGACACTGGAGGCTCCTGCGCCAGGCTATGTGCTGGTTCTGGATCAGACCGAAGGCGACGCGGCTTTGATGGGTGCCACGCGGCCAGACTTTCACGAGATGTTGGTTCGGGCCGCAGAGGAAAATCCGGGCTCTGACATCCTGATCAAAGTGCATCCTGAAACCATTGCGGGGGCGCGCAAGGGACATTTCGATGGGGAACTGCCTGTTGATCGCGCGCGGCTTTTTACATCGGACATCAGCCCTTGGGTTTTGTTCGAAGGTGCGGTGGCGGTTTATACGCATTCATCAAACCTTGGGTTCGAGGCCATTTTTGCGGGTCATAGGCCATATGTATTTGGTCGACCTTTCTATGCTGGATGGGGTCGCACGATTGACGAATTGGTCTTTCCAAGACGTCAGCGCGAATTGACGCGTGCGCAATTATTTGCAGGCGCGATGATCCTGTATCCAACCTGGTATGACCCGATGTCGGATAGGCTTTGCGAGATCGAAGACGTCATCTCTTCGCTTGCGGCAAAGGCTTCGGCCTGGCGGCAGGATCGCGACGGTTATGTGGCGGTGGGGATGCGACGTTGGAAGCGTCGGCATCTGAAACAGGCGTATGGCCGAGAAAAGCCGTTGGCGTTCTCGAAGGCTTCATCTGCTGCACGAAAGGCCGCGAAGGACGGGCGGAAAGTTGTTGCCTGGGGACAGATCGAGGCCCCTGTCGACGCGATCAGGATGGAGGACGGGTTTCTGCGGTCAAAGGGATTGGGGGCCGATCTGGTGCCGCCGGTATCCTTGGTGCTGGATGACGTCGGCCTCTACTATGATCCCGGCAAACCGTCGAAACTGGACCAGCTAATCATCAATTCCGAGAAATTGCCGCTTGCAGAAATCGAACGTTCTGAGCACTTGACTGGGCAAATGGTTAACAAAAAATTAACCAAATACAATCTTCAAGAGATTTCAGTCCAAAATTTCGATCAGCGTCAAAAAGTGCTGGTTGTCGGTCAGGTCGAAGACGATGCCTCGGTTATATTAGGGGCGCATGATGTGTGCACAAATCTTAATTTGTTGAAAATGGCGCGCGCGGAGAACCCTGACGCATTGATCCTTTGGAAACCGCACCCGGATGTGGAAGTCGGTTTGCGCACAGGTGCCGTTGACGAGGCCAACCTTGAAGGATTGGCAGACGTCGCCCTGAACGGCGTTGGAGCGGATCAGGCGTTGGCGTTGTGCGATAGGGTTTGGACCATGACATCGACAATGGGGTTTGAAGCGCTGCTTCGCGGTAAACCGGTAACTTGTCTGGGCATGCCCTTTTATGCCGGATGGGGGCTGACGGATGATCGCGCGCCACGCCCGCGCCATCGCACCCGTGATGTGCGCCTCGCAGAACTGGCCCATGCCTGCCTGATTGGATATCCGCGATATTTCGATCCTGAGACGGGCGAAGCAATTTCGGCGGAGCAAGCTGTTTATCTGCTGTCCAAGATGGATGCGCCTGTTTTGGGAACAGCGAGTTTTGGGCAACGTTTGTTGCGAAAGCTGGGGCTTTAACCTGTTCGCGACCAGATTTGCAGGACGTCATTACCGACTGTTGAACAGTCTTGAAGTTCAAAGCTCGGCACAGTCGATAGTTCCGAAACACCAAGAGGACCAACCGAGGGCTGACCTTCAGCTCCGATAACCTTGCCAGCGCCAAAGACGATGAGTTGGTCAACCAGATCCGCCATCAGAAGCGACGCTGCCAGCATACCGCCCCCTTCGCAGAAAATGCGGGTGATGCCGGTTTTGCCGAGTTCCGTCAGCATTTCGGACGCCGATATCTGGCCGTTGGCGGGACGCGCCGGGATCAGACGAGCACCTGCCTTTTGCCAAGACTGCGCCTCGGGGGTTTCGACCGAACTTTCATCGCAGACGATCCAGACAGGTTGGTCGCTTGCGGTGTGAAAAAGTTTGCTGTCCTGCGGCAAACGCAGATGCCGGGACGCAACCACGCGCACAGGATAGTGCGAAATACCGAGGTCGCGGACATTTAGTGATGGGTCATCTGCGCGCACGGTCCCTGCCCCGACCAGAATCGCATCGTGATTTGCGCGCATGGCATGGACGCGGCGGCGAGCCTGTGGACCAGTAATCCATTGGCTTTCACCGGACGCCGTCGCAATCCGGCCATCAAGTGTGGATGCCAGTTTCAGGGTGACCATGGGGCGACTTTTGGTCACGCGGGTTAAAAACCCTGTCTGCTGCTGGCGAGCGGCTTCCCCCAGGCAATCGGTTTCCACAGCAATTCCAGCGGCTTGCAAAATCGCGATGCCTTTGCCCGCGACGCGCGGGTCTGGATCACCTGTGGCAATGACAACGCGGGAAACGCCCGCTTCGATCAGGGCGTCGGCGCAGGGCGGCGTTTCACCCTGATGTGCGCATGGTTCGAGGGTTACGTAGACGGTCGCGCCGTTCGCATGGCCGCCGGCCTGCTGCAATGCCACTGTTTCGGCGTGGGGACGACCGCCGTCAGCCGTGCGCCCCCGACCTATGACGCGACCATCTTTTACGATGACACAGCCAACAGCAGGGTTCGGCCAGACGCGCCCAAGACCACGCGCGCCCAAAGACAACGAATGCCGCATATGGCGTTGGTCTTCGAGTGTCACTCGTCTTTCGCGGGGGGCCGCAGCTCGCTTACGAATTTGTCGAAATCATCCGCTGCCTGGAAGTTCTTGTAGACGCTGGCAAAGCGGACGTAGGCCACAGTGTCGATGCGAGCGAGAGACTCCATCACGATCTCGCCGATGGTGGTCGAAGGAATGTCGGTTTCGCCCATGCTTTCCAACCGGCGCACTATGCCCGAGATCATTTGATCCATGCGTTCGGGTTCAACGGGGCGTTTTTGCAGGGCAATGCGGATCGAGCGCTCGAGTTTGTCGCGATCGAAATCTTCGCGCCGACCATTGGATTTGATCACTACAAGATCGCGCAGTTGAACGCGCTCGTAGGTGGTGAAACGTCCGCCGCAGGCGGGACAAAAACGTCGTCGCCGTATGGCGACGTGATCTTCCGCCGGGCGTGAGTCTTTCACTTGGGTATCGATATTTCCGCAAAATGGGCAGCGCATCCGCCTCTACTCCCTGCCAATTCTGGGGGTGGTCCCCCTTATTTACACATTGACTATAGGGGAGCATCTGCATTTTGGGTAGGTGCGATTTTCAGCTACCAGATGCGCGGCATTTCGGCGTTGCCGTGCTGCATCTGTTACGTGGCGTCGCGAGACCTGTCGGGCGGTGAATTGGCTCAGATATGAGGTGTTGGCACATTTCTTCCCCTTATGGGCGCGGCTTTCTCGGAAGACATTATGCGCACAGATTTTAATACGGGAGATTTAGATGTCTATCGCAAGAGTTACGGAAATTTCAGCCTCTTCAACTAAAGGGTTCGAGGATGCTGTGCGCCACGGCGTGAAACGCGCGTCAAAGACGCTGCGCAATGTTAAGTCGGCCTGGGTTAAAGAGCAGTCGGTTGTCGTTGGAGAGGACGGCGAGATTGCACACTTTCAGGTCAACATGATGGTCACTTTCGTTTTGGAAGGCTGACCATCTCGGGCGGCCGCGTTATCTCACGGAGCAGACGACTTGTCGCTGATGCGGCCGCCGACGATGTTCAAACAAATAAACCCCTTGCCAGGTACCAAGCGCCAGTTTTCCCGAGATAATCGGGATACTTAGGCTGACTGGCATCATGGCAGCTTTGATGTGCGCGGGCATATCGTCGGGACCCTCATAGGTGTGTTTCAGGTAAGACATCGAGGGATCGTCCGAAGGCGGCACCAGACGGTGGAAGAACGCCTGGAGGTCAGTTTGAACCTCGGGGTCGGCATTTTCCTGAATGAGCAGTGAACACGAGGTGTGACGAACGAACAGCGTCATAATCCCATCGCCTTTGGCGAGAGGGGTTATTTGGTCAATGAACTCGTAAAGACCTGGTCCGCTGGTGGCGATTTCGATGAGGTGAGTCATTCTGGATAAAGCTCCAGATAACGGGTGCCTGCCGTGTTCAGTTCCTGTTCTGTAGCAACTGAAAAGCCCCGGTTGGTGAAGATTTTCAGCGGGTCAGAGTCGGCCTGATCTGAGAAAATTCGCAAGCCGTTTCCAAAGGTTACCGGCTCAATCGTCAGGTTCACACGGTGGATGGCCTGATGGGCGAGGAACCAGTCGTGGACGCGGGTGCCCGCCCAGGATCAGGGCCTTGGTCATGGGATGGACGGAGGTCGTTTGGGCGGCGAGATCTTTAGGTGCAAGGTCCGTCGGATCCAGCCACAGTTGGGTGGGACGTTGCCAGCCCTTTGTTTTTGTTGAAAAATGATACGGCGACGATGAGGTTTGTCGGCAGCGAGATGTGTATTGCGGCCCATGATGGCCCAATCGGCAGCCTCGACATCGCGAAAGAAAAGCCTTTGTTCTTCGGGACTTGCCCAGTTTTGGGGAGCGTCTTCGGGGTTGCGGGCGATGAAGGCATCGGCACTGGTGGCGACGGTGAGGGTGAAGCAGGTCATGGGAGCGGTTTAGCGGGGTTCGTCTGAGCCGTGAAGGGGTTAACGAACGCTTAAGCGAGCGCACGCTACTGGAAATTCCCGCTGCGCCCCCAAGGCACATCAATCTATTGTTTTAATTATATATTATCCCAAAAAGGGCTGTCTGTATCGCGTCGGTATTACGTCGGTATAGCGTCGGTGCCATCGAACGTTGCTTGCGACCTGATTGCTCAGAAACTGTTAACTCTGAGGCGCAACCTAACGATAGACCGTTTCCAAAGCATGACCACTGCGTGCGTCTTTGCTGCGTCAGTATCCGGTCATCATCCCCTTGAGAAAAGGCAATACAATTGCTGCGACGATACCGACAAGTCCACCTGTCAGTAACCGGGGAACGATGCCGCCAAGGTTGGGAGCGACGGCGCTCAAAATGCCGCAGACCACGGCGTAGAATAAAAGCGAAATGGGATCCATGGGTTCCAGAATACCGATGCTTGTGGATTGGTCAATTGATCGGATCAGCTGAACAGCAATGCCAATCCATATCCAACGCCATAGATCGCGAAGGTCAACGCCCCCATCAGCGGCAAATTTACCGAGAACAGGCGCAGGTAGCTGATGCCGCTGGCAAGCGTTTCCTGCAAGCGTCCGGGTGGAGTATTCAGGCCGATTGCATTGTTCACCAGCGCGACGGGGATCACTGTCCATAGGGGCGTGTGGGCGATACCCAAAAGCAATGTCAGGAAGAACGAGAATTTGGCGTGCATGGGTGATGTTTTCCTAGCGGCAATGACGGCAGTTTGCCGTGGTTGCCGATCAGGTTCAATCATTTGGCGGTTCAGTTGTGATTGTCGAAGTAGTGACGCACGCAGTCCTGCACGTGGCGAAAGCGGTCACCGCCAAGGTGTTTGCCACCATACCAGCGGGTGACGATGATGACGTGGTTGGTGAGCCCCTGGCGCTCAAGCATTCGCAGGATGACCATCCCTGCCCCGCTTTCGCCGTCATCATTCTTGATTGGCGCATCGTCAAGGATAGCCGCCCAGGTGTTGTGGGTGGCTTTGGCGAACTTCTTGGTGCGGCACAGGGTTTTGAGGGCGACCTGAATGTCATCGCGTGAAGAGACAGCCGCGCCAGAGACCGCGTATTTCGAGCCGCGGTCGGTCAAGATGTTGTCGAAGGTTTGTATGTGACCCTTCCCCAAGGCAGCTACACCTGTAGGCTATTAAGATCTTTTGACAACAAATGCCTGGCCGCTAGGAAGCTCGACAGGAAATTCGGGCCGGTCTGCGAAAAACTCATCGAAAGCTGCTTGTGCGCCAGGGTAATCCTGCGCACCGTAGTCGTCACATATTGCTATTCCGCCGGGGGAGACATTGCCCCAGAAGAATTCCAGGGTATCCAGCGTCGGTTGATACAAATCGACATCCACATGCAGCAACGCTACCTGACACTCCGCAATCTCGGAAAAGCGGTCAGGAATCCATCCTTCATAAACAACAATATTGTCGTAGGCATCGAAGCGCCCCATGACAGCGTCCATGTCACTTATCGCAAATTTTCGAGTGACTCCGTCGCGTTTCATGACGCCGACACCAATATCTTTGTCTGGAACCGCGTCAGATAGGCCTTCAAAACTATCAAAGACGTGGAAATTTCGACGACCGCCGTCAGCCTCGGCCATGAAAAGCGTCGATTTTCCAAATCGGACTCCGCATTCAACGACATCGCCGGAAATGCCATTCAAGCCGCGCAACAAGGATTGGAGAAAGAACAAACGCTGATCCGGAATCCCCGCTAACGATGAGTATTTTTGGTGAGCAATTTTAAAATAATCTCGTTCAAGCCACGCCGTTTGAATGGGCACCATACGTTGCCGCTGATTGCGCGACATGAAAGGCTTCAGGAGTCGGTCATGTTTCTTGTTGCCCTGTGGCATTTGATAGTCCCGCTTTCAATCTACTAGTTCTGGTGACCGCAAAATTGTCTAGAATTCAATTCAACCTTAGCCGAAGAGCCGGTCGCCTTGTTCGTCGATGATTTGTTTCGCTTTCAGGATAGCAATTTCGGCTGCTTTATCGGGAGAGTCCAAAACGTCGGCGCGGATGACCTGGTGGGTTTTGATTTCGCCGTCGATCTCTTTTTCGATGCGGGCGTTCAGGCGGTAGCCACCGGATTCTTTCATTGGCTCAGGGGTGATGGTGAAACCGTTGTGGGTTTCCGGCTTGGCCTCGGGGGTGGAAGATGCGCCGCCGCCGAAGAGTTTCTTTAGGATGGACATGGGGTGCTCCCGTGCGTTGGTTTTGGTGAGTGTAGTTGATGGGGGTGGCGGGGTGAAGGGTATGCAAGCGGGTCACGCAGGAAGAATGAGGCCCCGGATCAAGTCTGGGGCGGGTTTTAATGGATAAGTAGAGGCCCCGGATCAAGTCCGGGGCGGGAGGGCAAGGTTTTTTGGATGCGCGCTCCGGGTCAGGCCCAGGTTGGGTGGTTTTCCATTTTGGTCGCGCCCCGGACTTGATCCAGGGCCTCCGCCGTAGATTATCGGTTGTGATTCACAGTTTCTAAACCAATCCGCCAAAGCATTGCGGCATGACGCACTTTGTTTACATCATGGCCTCACGCCCCGGTGGTGCGCTTTACATTGGCAGAACGAATGGCCTTCGCCGGCGGCTTGAAGCTCAACGGGCCGGGCTTTCGGCGCATACCGCAAAATACAAAATCAAAACGCTGGTCTGGTTCGAGGCGCATGCAGACTTCGAGGCGTCTTTGCGTCGGGAACGGTCCATCAAACGATGGCGGCGGAGCTGGAAGGATCAGCTGATCATGGAGATGAACCCGGGTTGGCGGAACATTTCCGGGTTGGTGCCGGATGAGGATTAGGGGCGAGGCCCCGGATCAAGCCCGGGGCGGGTGAGTAAGTGTGAGAGGCATGGCGTTGGATTTGCGGGTTTTGGTTTCGACCATGGGATATACGTAGATGTATACGGTCAGATTGGTCAAAGGTGGGAATTGGCGGGGTGGAACCCCGCCCTACCCGCAGGCCCTCAAACTGGATTACCCTAGATCGTTGAAGCAACGCAGGGCGACGTATGATGCAGAAATTTGGAAGAAAGAGGATTTCTCTTAATACCTAAGGCGTAGTCTGCAGCATCAAATGTTGCGCTCCAAACTTCTGAGTTGGATGGTCCGTCCACATCATGGTCGTTCAGATAAGATACGAACAAAAGATGTGCTTTAACACCATGCCGATGAAAGAACCAAAGATGCGCCAATCGATTGGCATATTGAAAATAAAGCCTCGACCACAATTCAGGATTTACAGAGCCAAAACTGGGGGCAACCTCAACGAAAGCGCGCTCGATTTTTTCCCGGGACCTTCGCGACGCTTGAGTCGCAGGTGAAAAAAACTCACGCACATGCGCTTTTGCCTCAACCAGCACAGGCGCGCCATCTAACATGCCCAGAGCGTCCCATTGTGGTCCTCGCGCTGGCCAAAATTCTGCTAGATCGCTTGCCAAATGGCCCTGATTTACTCGCAAAAGAAATGAACGATCTCGGTATTCAGCCCAGTCATCATCAACCAGCGGCGAAACCTACCTGACGCCCTTGATCTCTTCCGGCAACCAATCATCTGCCCCGGATGCAACGGATTTCTGAATCCATTTCAGACTACCCTTAGTACCTTCAGGTTGGGCGACCCTCACTGATCCAAGAAACTCCGCAGCTTCCGGCTCCGGCTTGGATGCTTCAGCTTCCTGAGCGCCTTCGCCTCAATCTGCCTGATCCGCTCTCGCGTCACGCTGAACTGTTGGCCCACTTCCTCCAGCGTGTGGTCGGTGTTCATGCCGATGCCGAAGCGCATGCGCAGGACACGTTCTTCGCGGGGCGTGAGGGAGGCCAGGACGCGGGTTGTGGTTTCTTTCAGGTTTTCCTGAATGGCAGAATCCAGCGGCAGGATGGCGTTTTTGTCTTCGATGAAATCGCCCAACTGCGAGTCTTCTTCGTCGCCAATCGGGGTTTCCAGTGAAATCGGTTCCTTGGCGATTTTCATCACCTTGCGGACCTTTTCCAAAGGCATTTGCAGCTTTTCGGCCAGTTCTTCTGGCGTCGGCTCGCGGCCGATTTCGTGCAGCATCTGGCGACCGGTGCGGACCAGTTTGTTGATCGTCTCGATCATATGGACAGGGATGCGGATCGTGCGGGCCTGATCGGCAATGGAACGTGTGATCGCCTGACGGATCCACCAGGTGGCGTAGGTCGAGAATTTATAGCCGCGGCGGTATTCGAATTTGTCGACGGCCTTCATCAGGCCGATGTTGCCTTCTTGAATAAGATCAAGGAATTGCAGGCCGCGGTTGGTGTATTTCTTGGCGATCGAGATCACCAGACGCAGGTTCGCCTCGACCATTTCTTTCTTGGCCTGACGCGCTTCTTTTTCGCCCTTTTGCACCTGCTGGACGATGCGGCGGAATTCGGGGATATCGACGCCGACATATTGCCCTACCTGGGCCATTTCGCCGCGAAGTTCCTCGATCTTCGGGATCGAGCGGTCCATCAGGGTTTGCCAGCCACGCCCCGACTTTTCCCGCATGTCATCGAGCCAGTTCGGATCAAGCTCACGACCGCGATAAGCTTCGATGAATTCGCGACGGTTGATGCGGGCCTGGTCAGCGAGTTTCACCATATTCGAGTCAATGGACATAATGCGGCGGTTGATGCCGTAAAGCTGGTCAATCAGGGCTTCGATACGGTTGTTGTGGAGGTGGAGAGAGTTCACCAGTTCCACGATTTCCGAACGCAGTTTCTGATAGCCCTTCTCTTCTTTGGCGGAAAAGCTGTCGTCTTCGTTCAGGGTCGCGGACATGCGGTTATCCTGCATGTCGGACAGTTCCGTGTAATCGCGCGCGATCAGGTCGAGGGTTTCGAGGACGGCAGGTTTCAGCGCAGCTTCCATGGCGGCAAGCGACATGTTGGCGGCTTCGTCTTCATCGTCGTCGTCATCGGCCTGGATCGGATTGCCGTCAGCGTCGAGTTCCTGTTCCTCGGATTTCTTTTCAGCGGCGGGTGCCGCGGCAGCGCCGGCAGCACCGGGAACGACAGGTTGGACGACGGGGGTTTCATCCTCTTCCTCGCCCATTGTGTTGCCGAAGGTGGTTTCAAGGTCGATCACATCGCGCAAAAGGATGTCTTCGTTCAGAAGTTCGTCGCGCCAGATGGTGATCGCCTGGAATGTCAGCGGGCTTTCGCAAAGCCCGAGGATCATCGTGTTACGGCCAGCTTCAATCCGCTTGGCGATGGCGATCTCGCCTTCGCGGCTGAGGAGTTCGACCGAGCCCATTTCGCGCAGATACATGCGCACCGGGTCATCGGTGCGGTCCAGCTTTTCGGTTTCCGTGGTCGAGACGGCGACTTCGCGGGACGTCGAGGCGGTGACAACTTCGGTGGATGCCGGTTCGCCATCTTCTTCAGCGTCTTCGTCTTCAATGATATTGATGCCCATTTCTGAGAGCATCGACATCACGTCTTCGATCTGTTCGGAGGCAACCTGATCCGGCGGCAAAACGCGGTTCAGCTGATCGTAGGTGATGTAGCCCTTCTCGCGAGCATCGGCGATCATCTTTTTGACCGCTGTCTGGCTCATGTCGAGACCGCCGTCAGCTTCCTGATCGTCGGCTTTGCGTTCGTCTGTATTGTCCTTGGCAGCCATCCGGCACTCCCAACAATCTCATGTGATTCGGGTTTGGCGAATCATCTAGTGCGAATCAGAGAATCACAACCCGCCGTCCCGTGAATTCTTAGCGATCTACGCAGATTTGTTACGGTCGTCCACGGCGACCTTTGTCAAAAGTAATCTTGTCCAACATGGCATCAAGTTTTTGCTTTTCGTCGCGATTAATGCGTGCGCCATTGGGTCCGATTTCATAATCCGTCTTATCTTCGCGTCCCGAACGTTCTGCCCGGTTTCTGGCCTCGGCCGCCTGACCTAACCGCCATGTCAGCCCTTCATCCGCCAGCCCGGCCATGTCTTCGACCGCTTCCTGGATCTCGTGTTCTGCACCGCGCTTGGCCTGGATTTTAGCAAACGCCTCGGCCACCGATAATTCGGCAACGTCGGGTCGGGCCGTCTCCTGAACACCGGGTGCGATCTGCACATGGCGTGGCTGGAACAGTTTTTCAAGAGCCTCGGAGCCGCAAATTTCGGTTAATTTTTCGTAACTTGCACCGCCGGAGTGCAAGAGCGCCTGACGGACAGCCTCGTGTTCGGGCTGGGTCGAGTTGAGATGCTCCAGATCGGCGATGAACTGTTCGACCAAATGGCTATGGCGCACCAGCGTCGCGAGAATGACGGCCTCGCGCAGTTGATCTTCGAAAGCGGCTCCGGCGGCGGCGAGCGCGCTGGCCTTGGCTTCGACCGTCGGGGGCGGATTCCCTTTTTGGGAGCCGCGAAAACCGCCGCCAGGACGGAAGGCCCGCCCACCCTGCTGTGGGGCGTGACCATCAAACAGGCCGCGACGCAGTCGATTGATTTCTTCGCCGTAGTGACGGCGCAAGGAAGGATCGCGCAGTTTCAGGATTGATTCGCGCAATGCCCGGTCCAGTGCCGCTTTGCGCTCGGGCGAATCAAAAGATTTGCCTTCGGTTTCGCGTCGCCAGAGAAGTTGGACCATTGGCACGGCGTGATCCAGCTGTGCCTGCATGGCCGCTGCGCCCCCCGCGCGGACAAGGTCGTCGGGATCCATGCCTTCGGGCATGATGCAAAAGCGGAGCGACTTTCCGGCCTCTATCAAGGGCAGCGCCAGATCAACAACCCGCTGTGCGGCGCGGATGCCCGCGGTGTCACCATCAAGTGCGATGATGGGTTCGTCGTGCATTCGCCACAGGAGCTGTAGCTGGTCTTCTGTGACGGCAGTTCCGAGCGGGGCGACAGTGGCTTTGAACCCGGCTTCGGCCAATGCGATGACGTCCATATAGCCTTCGGCGACGATCAGAGGTTTGCCTTTGCCCGAACCCTCGCGGGCCGGGGCGTGGTTATAAAGGCTGCGGCCCTTGTCGAACAATTCAGTTTCGGGAGAGTTTAGGTATTTGGCGTTATCGTCGGGGTCCATCGCCCTGCCCCCAAAAGCAATGGCGCGCCCGCGCACGTCGCGGATGGGAAAGATGATACGATTGCGAAAGGTGTCGTAGGGTTTGCGGCCCTGATTGGAGGGCTTGGCAAGACCGCATGCCAATATCAGATCCTCGGGCACGCTTTTACCGGTCAGGTGATCCCACAGACCCTGCCAGGCGTCCGGAGCAAAGCCGATGTCCCAGCGAGCCTGAGCGGCATCATCAAGGCCCCTGCCCGCCAGATAATCGCGCGCCTCCGCAGCAGCGGAAGTTCTGAGTTGCAGGCGGAAGAATTGGACCGCTTGTTCCATCACGTCGATCAGTTGGGTGCGTCGGTCAGCTTTTTCCTGGGCTTTGGGATCGCGCGCGGGCATTTGCATGCCGGTTTCGCGGGCGATGATTTCGACGGCCTCCATAAACGAGACGTTGTCGGTTTCCTGCACAAATGAGACGACATCGCCTTTCTGGTGACAGCCGAAGCAATAGTAGAAGCCTTTTTGGTCATCTACATGAAAAGAAGCGCTTTTTTCCTGATGAAAGGGGCACGGCGCCCACATATCGCCCTTGCCCTGATTGGACTTGCGTGCATCCCATGTGACTTTGCGCCCGACCACCTGACTTAGCGAGGCGCGGGTTTTCAGTTCGTCCATAAATCCAGGGGGCAGACTCATGGGCCTGTTATCGAAAGAAAGCGGCCCGGAGTCTAGGGACAGCGGGCCGCTTTTTGGGTGGGTATTGTTGGTGGAGGTCAGCCGCGGAGAATATACTCCGGGATCTGGAAGGCAAAGGTGTCATCGTTCGGGCACCCTGACATGTCGGTCAGAGAAGTGCCGTCGATGTAGTCGCCCGAGATCACGGAACCGCCTTGAACACCGCTTGCCTGGGCTGACATATCAACCCGCTTTTGCGCAATGATCTGGCTGCCAAATATCTCAAAATTTGCTGGCATTTTCAAACCGCCGCTGAGGATCATTTGAACCGCATTGGCCGGATCGCAACCGTCGTCGACGCCCATGCGGAAGCCGTTGGTTCCGGTGATAGAATCGACATCCGTGCTGGTGTTGATCAGCACCATGTTTTCCAGCGCGCCGCCGTTTCTGAATGCGATCGGGCAGCTTGACTTGATGACAACATCACGGAAAACACCGTCGAAGCGTGCGGTGCTTCCGCCGCTGCAGGTAATCTCATACATCCCGCCTGACGGGAAGTTCGCCGGCACATAGTCACCACCGGAATAGCCGACAGGTGCGGTGTAGGTCGACGATGTCAGATAGTCGCGGTGGAAACGCGAGTCCGAGTTCGTGAGGTTGTTTACAATCAGGTCGGTATTGTCGAGGATCGCCAATGGCATGAAGTCCTCGCCGATTGCTTCCTCAAGTCCGGGATTTCCTGATGTATCGTCGCCTGGGACGGTCAAGTCAGACCTACCATTCTGCATGATCACCTTGGTGCCAAGTTCAAAATCATTGCTCTGGTTCAACTCTACGCCTGTGTCGGAGTAGATGCAGAAGTCATCAAGGAAATTGTTGTTTGACTGGGCATCAACAGTATTGCGGGCCATCCAGCCATCACCGGGGCAAGGGATACTGGACGTATAGACCGCCGTCGCGACGACGTCGAACGTCGGGATGCCGACGAATTGGAGCAAAAATGACGTCAGTGGGTTCGCGAGGTCGGACAAACGTGTCGTTTGGACATAAACCGCCAACCGGGAGTTTTCGTCGATGCTGAAAGTACGTGTCCCGACGTCGTAATTACCGAAGTGCACGTTGGTGCTTTGCAATATCGTTCCGTATGTGGACGACGGCATGTTAACGTCGGCGACTTCCAGCGCCTTGGTGCGTGCTGTGGCAGCCGAATTATGGTCGCGGGTCATAATGGCGGCATGGGCCGCTGCGTCGGCGGTGACCTGCAATTGGGTACGGGCCTGCACGAGGCTTGCCATGTCGATGGCGATACCGGCGAAGATGCACATCATTACAACGATGAAGACATTCAGCACCGAGATGCTGCCGTCTTCTCTGCGCGCAGAGTCGACTATAGTCTTGCGAAAGTCTGGATCGAGTATTCTCATTTTCAAAACTCCACTACACGCTGTGCTTCAACGCGGATCGTCAGATCTCCGATGGTGCCAAAAATACCCAGATTTCCGGCGAAATCCCCAGCGGGGACAGTGATGACAGTTGTAACGATGTAGTCGCTGACGGTCGTCGCTGCCTGAGTGCGGGGACTGAATTTACTCATGGCGAACTCGGCCCAAACTTCTGCGTCGCTGGTCGCAGCGAAGCGGCCCACGGAGTAGGCGCGGTTGGTTTCCTGCGCGACTTGCAGCGCGCGTGCCTGACCGTGGAATATAAGGGACAGCTCAGCGATAGCGAACATAAGAAGAAGGAAGAAAGGCACCCAAAGCACGGCTTCGACGGTGACCGCACCGTCATCCTTCCGGCGGAATCTACGCAGGATGCTTAACGGCGACAGGCGCTGTACTGCCTGGCGATCAGTGGGATTGGAAGTGGTTCCAAGGATCATGATTACACCTCCGACAAGTGATAGGCACCGACGGTGACTCTAAGACCCGGAAATGCGTTCAAGAAACCTACGATTGCCAAATCAGAAACCGGCATAGAAATGACGGTTGAAATGCCTCGCGTGCCGGAATCGATATTTGTGACAACAATGGCGTTAGGGCTGAAAGTCTGAACACGCGGGAATGCCTGCGCATACATTTCTGCAGCAGTATCGATATATCCGGTTGAAGCGTGGCGATTTGCATCCTGTGCGATACGCGTTGCCTGAGCCTGATGATAAAATATTAGAGATACATCAGCGATTGCCGCGATGAAGACTCCGAAGATCGGTACCCAGAGAACGGATTCAACGGTGAGACCACCGCCTTCGTCCTTGGTAAACTTCCGACCCGTTAAGTATTTAATTGCACGCCACATAGCACTCGCATACCCATATTTGCGCCCGTGTTGGGCGGTTTCCCGTTGGGTTTAGAGCTTAGAATTCCGGCGAAAATAGGGACGTATGCCGTTAATTATTACTGAATTATGTCAGCCACGTGGCAGATATCGTTCACTGGTCCCAGAAGTGAAACAATCGCCGGATGGACCGGCGATTGTAAGGTCTTGTTCAGATTTGACGAAAGATCAGAGACCTTTAGCCTTGTAGCTGGACGAAATGCGTTCGATCGCCACGATAAACGCGGCAGTGCGCAAATCGGAAACGTCATCGCGCTCGTGCCAGACTTTGCTCATCGCCTGGTAGGCCGCGCGCATAGTGTCATCGAGGCCCGAGCGCACCAATTCCAATTCGCCCGCGCCGCGCAGATACTTCTCTTTGAAGTTGCCGGTCATGGACCAGTTGTCGCCCAAGTGATCGCTCAAGCGTTCAAGCTCTTCCACGATCAGGTTATGGCGCGCCTCTTCCTGACGGCGCTGCATACGGCCAAAGCGGATGTGGCTGAGGTTCTTGACCCACTCGAAGTAGGACACGGTCACACCGCCAGCGTTGGCATACATGTCAGGAATGATCACCGTGCCTTTGTCGCGCAGGATCGCGTCGGCACCGGCTGTAACGGGGCCATTTGCAGCCTCGATGATCAGAGGTGCTTTGACGTTCTCGGCGTTGCCAAGATTGATCGTACCTTCCAAAGCAGCCGGGACAAGGATGTCGCAATCCTTTTCCAGAACGGACGAGCCGTCTTCGACGTAAGTGCCATCGGGATAGCCTTTCACGCCGCCGTGGGCGCGAATCCAGTGGCTGATCTTTTCGACATCGAGGCCGCCGTCATCAACTAAAGCGCCATCGCGTTCAATGATGCCGGTGATGATCGAGCCGTCTTCTTCGGCCAGGAACTTGGCAGCATGGTAGCCCACATTGCCGAGGCCCTGAACGATGACGCGTTTGCCTTCCAGCGTGCCCGTCAGGCCGGATACAGCCACATCTTCGGGGTGGCGGAAGAACTCCTGCAGCGCGTATTGCACCCCGCGACCCGTCGCCTCGACCCGACCCTGGATACCGCCCGCATGGGGTGGTTTACCGGTGACACAGGCCTTGGAGTTGATGTCGGTGGTGTTCATCCGCGCGTATTGGTCGGCGATCCAGGCCATCTCGCGTTCGCCGGTGCCCATGTCTGGGGCGGGAACGTTTTGCGAGGGGTGGATCAGGTCGCGCTTGGCCAACTCATAGGCAAAACGGCGGGTAATGCGTTCCAGTTCTTCTTCGTCGTATTCGCGCGGATCAATGCAGAGACCGCCCTTGGAGCCGCCGAAAGGCGTTTCCACCAGCGCGCATTTGTAGGTCATCAGTGCTGCGAGGGCTTCGACCTCGTCCTGATTAACGCCCAGCGAAAAGCGGATGCCGCCCTTTACGGGTTCCATATGTTCAGAGTGAACCGAACGGTATCCGGTGAAGGTTTTAATTTCGCCCCGAAGTTTTACTCCGAAACGCACGGTATAGGTCGAATTGCAGACCCGGATTTTATCTTCCAGCCCAGGTGGCAGGTCCATCAGTGCCGCAGCACGGTTGAACATAAGATCAACGCTTTCGCGAAATGATGGTTCTCGGGTCGCGGTTCCGTCCATATAACATTCTCCCCTAATATGTATCCGCCGCAAAATTTTACGTTACGGATTATTCATGAGCCTAACAGACCAAATAGATTTATCCAGACGTTGGCTGGCATTGGTATGTCGTACTGGTTTCAGCAAACCCCAAAAGCCGTGGGTGTTGCCCGAAGGTGTGCGACGCTCGGCAGACTGAATGCGACTGAAATCGTGTCCCATCCGACGTGAGCCTTTGGCGGCAATCGGATACCTCAGTCCCGGCTCCAGTCGGCGTGGTCAGGCAACAGCCCCTGTTCAAGCGCTGACAACACTTCGGCCATTGCTTTGGCTTGCCCACCTGACAGGACACCGCCAACACCCACATAGGTGCCAAACCGCCACCAAAGGCCGGGGCGCCAGGCGGCTTTTCGGCGTTGCTTAAGGCGCACCGTAAATCCGCTGGATGGTTTGAAGGCCAAGGCACCGCGTTCGATGTGTCGGATATTTTCGACGTCTGCCAATATTTCTCCGTCCGTAGTCCGCAGTTGGTGGCGCGTAAGTTCGATGCCGTGTGATGTTGCGCGCATAGTCGAATAGGTCATCCAGGCCGATCCCACCGACATGGCCAGAAGAAAGCCCTGTCCAAAGAGATTTGGTTGACTGATCAGCGTGAGGCGCAACAGAAGCACTGCGAAAATAGCAAATGCGGCGACCATGGCCCATCGCCGGAACGGTGAGGGCACGACTGTCATCAGGACCGGATTGGGTTCTTGCATTAACGGTGTTGCTTTCAGAAGTGCCAGTTGGCCGTTCATGCGGTGAATTCCGTCGCACGGCAAGTGGGGTGTGTTCGAGTGAATGGCTCGCAGATTTGAGCGATTGATAATGTGCACTTGCTCGACACAGCGAAAATCCCTTAGGTGGAGGCATGCGGTTTGCGGTTCTGGCATCAGTATTATTGGCCTTGGCAGGGTGTGGAAACTGGCCGGATCTCCCTGTTCCAGAGCAGAGCGGAAGCAATGTCGGCTGGCCGAAACTGGTGCCGGTTGGCCCCTTGCTGGAGCCGACAGATTCTAGTGGTGACGCTGAGGGGGAAACGGCTGAACTGCGGCTTGCCCGATTGAACGCGCGTGCGGCGCTTTTGCGTCGCCCAGTCACCGACATGGATGAATTTGAACGACTTCGGGGCCTCTTGGCGCAGTGATCGCATAGAGGGGCGTTGCCGAACCTTTCCCGACAGGATAACACCCAGCCGTCAATGAACGGAGCCAACTTAATGTCAGTGCCACTTCGCCTTGGAATTGCGGGTTTGGGAACAGTCAGCACGGGAGTCGTGAAGATCATGCAGCGTCACGCTGCGGTGATGGAAGCGCGCACTGGGCGGGCTGTTCAGATTTCGGCAGTTTCAGCGCGCAGCAAGGGCCGTGATCGTGGTGTCGATCTGAGCGGTTATGCCTGGGAGGACGACCCGGTTTCGCTGGCGACACGCGACGATGTTGATGTATTCGTGGAACTGATGGGCGGCGAGGATGGCCCTGCCAAGGCTGCGACCGAAGCCGCGATTGCTGCTGGAAAAGATGTTGTGACAGCCAACAAGGCGATGTTGGCGGTGCATGGGCAGACGCTTGCCGAGGCAGCCGAAGGACAGAACGCCTGTTTGCGTTTCGAGGCCGCAGTGGCTGGTGCGATACCGGTGATCAAAGTGCTGACGGAATCTCTGGCAGGGAACGAGATCACGCGCGTAATGGGCGTCATGAACGGCACCTGCAACTATATCCTGACGCGGATGCAATCGGCGGGTTTGGATTATCAGACGGTTTTTGCCGAAGCCAACGAGCTGGGGTATCTGGAGGCCGATCCGACGCTGGATGTGGGCGGGATTGATGCGGGTCACAAACTGGCGCTGCTGGCTTCTATTGCATATGGCACCAAGGTAGATTTTGCGGCGATGGAGATCGAAGGTATCGAGAACGTCACCATCGAAGACATCGAGCAGGCCGCCGATATGGGCTATCGGATCAAGTTGCTGGGCGTTGCTCAGATGACTGGACGCGGATTGGAGACACGGATGTCACCCTGTCTGGTCCCGGCAGCCTCGCCCCTGGGGCAATTGGAGAACGCTATGAATATGGTGGTTCTGGAAGGTGACAGTTCAGGGCAAATCGTGTTGCGCGGCGCGGGTGCCGGGGAAGGTCCGACGGCCAGCGCAGTGATGAGCGATGTGCTGGATTTGGCGCGTGGCATTCGCGTTTCGACGTTTGGCAAACCCGCCGCGGATCTTAAAGAGGCGCGCGCGGCCCGGTCTTCGGCCCCTGCCCCGTTCTACCTGCGCACTGAGCTAGTCGACAAACCGGGCGCGCTGGCCAAAATTGCCACCGTGCTGGCCGATGCAGGCATTTCGATCGACCGTATGCGCCAGTATGGTCATACGTCCACGACGGCCCCAGTGTTGATCGTGACCCACAAGGCGACACGCACGGCATTGGATGAAGCGATTGCAGCTATGGACGGCACAGGCGTTCTGGCCAGCGCGCCTGTTGCGATCCGGATTGAGGACGTTTGAAGACTTTCGTCTAAAAAACGAACCGCCAAACACCAGAGCTGAGAAGTTCACCGGCCAGCAATACCGCGACCAGCGCGTATAGCCACTTTGAAAGCGGGCGCCGCCACAGGATAATGGCGGCACCCAGGGACATTGTCGCTTCGATCGGGCCAACAATGCCGGCATGGGCCGCATTGTCCCAATAGCTAACGGGGCTTTCGAATGCCCAGTTCGAAACCGGCCAGAAATGCATGCGCGCGTCGTGAGTGTGCAGGGGGAAATCCAATGCCAGATGGAGTAAACCGCCCGCCGCGAAGGCAATTGCGAGGGGTGTTTTTTCCAAAGCGCCAATGCCAGGCCGATGCCCCAGAAGATAAAGCTGTTGTCGATGGCGAAGACCTGTTGCCAGGCATCCGAATAATACAGCTCGCGAAAGACAATCACGGGCGGAATGCCCAGAACCCAGATCGACACCGAAACCATCAGATAAAGAGAAAGATCCGGGGCGAATGACCCCAGGATGGCGGCCAGTGTCGTTCCACGTTGATGTCCGCGCCCGAAGGCCGCGCTGCCGATCAAAAGATGCGCTGGTGTGTTCACGCTTTGGGTTTAGTCGATCTGACGGACAGCCAGCGCCCGCTGAATTTCCTGACGAACCAGTTTGCGCACGTTTCTGGTGATGCGCTCGCCCAGATCGCCCTGCAACTGGTCGCGCAAAAGCTCGGAGACGATCTCGCGCAGTTCATCGGCTTCGATGTATTCCGCATCTTCGTCAATGTCGGCTTGCGGTTCGCCTGTCATTTCAACTGCGCTATCTTCCGCAACACCGTCGGCCAAATCGACTGGCGAGTCAGCGGGCTCGGCCATTTCGTTGGCAGCTTCGTCCTGCGCAGCCTCTTCGGCGATGTTGTTTGCGGTTTCCGCCACCGGCATTTCTGGCGCTTCATCTGCGATCAGATCGGATTCTGCTTCTAGCAAAGATGCATCTGCTTCGGCTGTTGCAGGTGAAACCTGCGCAGCGCGACCTTCGACCGCTGACGCCAACGAGGCTTCGAAAGCATCGTCGCCGATTACGGCATCTTCGACCATAGACGTGACGGCCGAGCTGAGGTTGTCTGCCAATTGGTCGATGCTGTCCGCTTCGAACAGTGACGCCGGTTCATCGCCAGCTGCATCCTGTAGTGGCACGGTTTCTGCTGCGCCTTCAAAGGGTTGGATGTCTTCTTCGGGTTCTTCCTCGGGATAGAGAACCAAGGGTTCGGCCTCGGCCGGTTGAGTCTGATCTTCTTCGGCGCCCGGAGTATCATCGTGGTGGCGGAAGGACACCGGCCCCTCGTCCGCCACTGCTGGTGCATCATCGTTTGCCGGGCCGGTTTCGATCAATGCGATCTGGCTTAGGCGCAGCGGGCGCTCATTTTCCGTCGATTCCTGATCGCGGTTGCGCGTGAATACCACCCGATCTGGACGGTGCTGGGCCTGATCTTCGCTGCCGTCCGGCTCCCAGTCTTCGGCGGAATTCGAAACGGCGGCTTCAAGCTCGGCAATGCGCACTTCCAACGATTTGCGTTGAGAATTATGCCCCATCTTGGGGTGCTGAACGCGAAGCTCTTCCGTCAGAACAAGGGCGCTTGGACCTTTAGGCAGAGGCGGACGCGTGTTGCGCGGAAGTTCAGCCGACACCAGACGTCTGACCGACGACAGCATATCTTCGACATCCTGGCCTGGTACTGGTTTTGACATGTAATCCGACTCTGCTTGCCCCAAGGGCGAGCGTAACCTCAGACGGGTTTGCGTTCAACCGGCTCGCGGCTACTCTTTGCCGAGAGCTTTCAACACCCGGTTCAATTGGTTGCTTTGCTTGGACAGCTGGCCGCGCGGCGCATCCTTGACCGAATTATAGTACGCCGCCGGATCATAGATCGGGACGTTCAATCCCAGGTGCTCGGCAGTCATTAGACCCATAGAATCAAGCACTTCGTAGATGGCGCTATAGCGATCAACTTCGGCGGTAATGCGGTTGGTGCGCGCATCCAGTAGTTCTTGCTCGCGATCGAGTACGTCAAGCGTCGTGCGCGCGCCAAGCTGGAATTCTTCGCGCACACCTTGCAGGGCCAGTTCGGCGGCCCGGACCTGACGATCGGAGGCATCGATTGACGCCACGGCAACAGCCAGATTGGCGTAGGCATTACCGACCTGCTGGTCGACCAGAAGGCCGGTTGTGTGCAGCATCGCGCGCACCTGATCACGCTGCGCCTGCGCCTGACGCTGGCGAGACGGCACGGCACCACCCTGATACAGCGGCCCCGACAAAGTCAGGCCAAGGCTGGTTGCATCATCGCCGTCATCATCAATGGACAAGCGGCCCGAAGCGTTGAGCGAAGGCTGCATGGAACGGGCGGCTTGCTGGACGAAAAGCTCGGCTGCCTTCACCTGGTGCTGGATTTGCGTCATCTGCGGGTTTTCGCCACGGGCAATGCCACGCGCGGCCTGTTCAGACGACGGAATAGACGGAACACGGGGTGGCGACGCCAAAACGCCGGGATAGCTGCCCACGACGGTGCGATATTGTTCGCGACTGCGGGCAAATCCACCCTGCTCAGCGGCAAGACCACTGCGCGCAGCTGCCAGTCGAGCCTCGGCAAGGGAGACATCGGTGCGGGTGACTTCGCCGACTTCGAACCGGTCGCGTGTGGCTCGCAATTGCTCGGTCAGAAGACGCACGTTGGCTTGGCGCAGCTCCACAAAAGCCGACGACCGCTGAACAGCCAGAAATGCGCGCACAGCGTTCAGAAGCGTGGAGTTTTCGACATCAACAAGCGCGGCGCGTGTGGCCAGAACGGTTTCCTTTGCCGCGTCGATTCCAATCTGAGATCGGCCGAAATCATAGAGAAGCATTTCTGCGTTCAGGGATAAATTTGCTGAGACTTCATCACCTTGCGAGGGGTTGTTATAGTTTGCCGATGCCGCCCAGGACAGAACCGGTCGCAATGCGGCAACGGCCTGTGCAACGTCTTCGTCGGCCGCGCGCAGAACGGCGCGGTTTTGCTCAATCAGCCCGCTGTTTTTATAGGTTGCTACCAGGGTGTCGGTCAGCGTTTCGCCCGAGGCAGCCGTTCCAGCGGCCAACGCCGATATCATGAGCGCCAGGCGCACGGTCTTAAGAAACGTCAAATTCATTCTCCCGAATTCAGGATCAAAGCGCGAAAGCGGCTTCTTTTTCAAATCCAGCCAAAAGCGGGCCATTGCCGTTGAATGCAAAACGCCAGGAGATGTTTCCGTCACGTTTGTAGCCAACCTTTACAACGCCCACGCTGCTTTCTTGGAATATCGCCAAGATGCGCCCGCCGTCTTTCAGTTGGGCGGACAGGGCCTCGGGCACTTGCTCGACGCCACCCTGCACCATGATCGCGTCGTAAGGGCCGTGTTTGGCGGCGCCGTTAACCAAGGGGCCGTGGACCACAGCCACGTTATCCGCTCCGGACTCGCCAAGTGCGTTTTCGGCGTCGGTGGCCAGAGACTCTTTATCTTCCACCGCAATCACCGCTTCGGCCAGATGGGCCAATACCGCTGAAGAGTATCCAAGCCCACAGGCAATATCCAAAACAATCTCATCTGGCTGAACGTCGACGGCTTCCAGCATTTTGGCCAATGTACGTGGATCCAACAGCACCCTTCCCTGCCCTATGGCAAGATTTTCACCCGCGTAGGCGGCTTCTTTCAGGCTGGTCGGCACGAAGAGCTCTCGCTGGATTTTCAGCATGGCTTCGATGATCGGAAACTTGGTCACATCAGAGGGTCGAACCTGAGTATCGACCATTGTTGTGCGTCGACGGGCAAAATCGCTCATGTACTAAACTCTTTCGTTCAGATTCGTTTTTCAACTTGAACCACAGAACGCCCGGGCGGGCAAGGTTGCGGTGGTTTATGCATCCGTTGGATCAGAGCATTGAGGTAGGCACGGCCAGGCTTTGGATCAACCGGGTCATGTGTGGAAGGATGAGATGGGATGTTTCGAGACCTGGGAAACGAATGCTGTCGTGTTGGGGGGTTGCGAGCGTTGGTATTTCTGCTAATCAACCGCCACTTCGGCGAGTTGGCGGAGTGGTTACGCAGCGGATTGCAAATCCGTGTACACCGGTTCGATTCCGGTACTCGCCTCCATTTATTTTCAAGCACTTGGCTGACCTCATAGATTACGCGCACTGCGCGGTTTACAGGGGCGTTTACATATCTGTTCACTGTCCACCCCTTTTCGCTTGCCCCAACTTCACCAGCACAGCGTCCGTTTCATCAGGCGAGACG
Organism: Boseongicola sp.; assembly: GCA_014075275.1. Lineage (NCBI taxonomy): Bacteria > Pseudomonadati > Pseudomonadota > Alphaproteobacteria > Rhodobacterales > Paracoccaceae > Boseongicola > Boseongicola sp. The sequence continues at coordinate 603,107 of CP046179.1, read as the reverse complement.
CGGGCGTAGTGTTCGATGACGTTGGCGGCGTAGCGTAGCGACCACCCCATGTGGTTTGCAATCTGGGCCAGCGACAATCCAGCATTTAGAAGCCGGGTCGCAGCCGTGCCACGCGCGTCCTGAAGGCGTAAGTCCGGCGACAGGCCTGCCTTGTTGCGCCACTGGCGAACTCCCTCAGAAGCGCGGTGTTCGGTCAAGGGTTGCCCCGATGCATTCGTGAGTATGAGCATTCTGCCCTTCGGTGTCGCATCGATAACGTTGGCCAAAGCGGGCGTAATAGGTATGTGTGCGAGACGCTTGCGTTTGTTCGTGCGGACTCGAAGCCGACGACCCCCCGGAGTCGGCTCGACGTGGCGCACTGACAGCTTGATCAAGTCACCGACCCTAAGGCCGGATTCGGAGGCGACCGTCAGTATGCGGCTCGCCCATTCGGGGGCTATCGCGTCGAAAGCCTCACGGTCAGCAGTCGTCCAGACTATATCAGAGCGATCCACCTCATAGAGACGTGACAACTTATGGCAGTGATGTTCGGAAAGCTTGCCTGACTTTACCGCCCAATTCAGAACGCGGACGGCATGCGTGCCCGCCATGTCGTGTTGCTTAGGGGAACCCTTCCACAGCGCCCGCCACGCATTTACCTCGCCTCTCGAATTGCGCTCCTCGAATATCACCAATGGCGCATCTTCAAAGTGCTCCGCAAAACGCAACAACCATTTGCGCTGGTCCGCTTTGGAGCGTTCCCTTTTAGGCACGTCGGCACTACTCAAGAATTCGTCCACTACCTGTGGGACCAAAACCTTGGAAGGAGTGGGGCGTTGGACGGCTTCAGCGAACGCAATAAAGAAGTCAGGGTCGCTTGGATTTCGCTTCTCGTCCTCCCAAAACTTTGGACCTCTCCGCCAAGCATAGAAGTGAAAGCGACTTCTGCCGTTTGCCAGCTTGCGCCGCACCCGGTGGACACCCCTAGGTAGTTGCATTGCGCGTCCCCCTCCATTTTTCCAATGGGGTCAATTCGGACAAGTCGGAACCGTCCTGACTCCAATGGATTTCAGTCCCGTCCGCGCATCGGATTTTGCCTGTGGTAATTCCTTCTGCTAGGAGACCCTTGGCAATCGCAATGACATCTTTTGGATGCGGGACGTTAGGACGAGGCATTGCTATCCCCAGTGTTGTGGCTGCTGTTCTCAACATCAATGATGTCGGCTGCCCCAGCATCATGCGGGTAGGCCGCATCAAGAATCTCTTGCGCGTTCCAACTTAGACGCGAACAAACCTGCTGGAAAATCTGTGTGATATTGACCGCCAAGACGTGACCACCGAAGAACTCTTGCGGCGAACTCTCAAATGGACGAACCAATGCGACGTTGGGAGTGATCATAAGAAACGTCGTGCCATACCGATAATGAAAAGGGAGCATCGGCTTTCTCACCGGCCCTGATAGTTTTTCACCCCACCCTGACTGTCCAGACCCCGTGTGTGTAACAATTTCAGCGAAGCGAAGTGCGGCCTCCGGGCCTAACATGAATTCCCTGACAAGAACTTTCATCAGCGCGAAAAGGACAGCTTCGGGAAAACTGAAAAGACGGTGCTTACCCTTACCGCCCTCGGTCGCACCCATACCAAAGCGGCTTGACCAATTCTGGATTGTCTTGGCATCCAAATCCGCCAAGTCAGCTATCTCAGCGCTGGTAAATGTAGGCTCAGAATTCATACACAGAACTTACCATGAGTTTTTATGGAGTCAATAACTCATGGTAAGTTTTATAGTGGCCGCGGCTTGATTACGTAGCCTGCGGTGCTTTCGCTCATGTAAGCCCGAGTGGCCAATGGGTAATTCTATATATCTTCGCTGATGAGTATGTGTAGATTAAGAAACTTGGAGAACCGGCGCACCTTGGGCATAGTCCTATTCAACATAAAGTCTGATTTTCGAAAGAGGTTTTTTAAACGGGGCCATGGAAGAGATTAACGTTCACTCCAATAATCTGGAAAACATCATAATCGGTACTCTCGGGGCGAAGTGGAATGCCCAAGGCACACGAATTCTACGTTATTTCATAGACTTCAGGCATAAAGTGCTGAATTTACATAAGGAACTCAGTGCACCAGAACTCGACATATTACAAAACAAAGTCGATGCCCTCATGGCGTCGTGGGACAAAAAGCACCTTGATCTGCAGGCACGGAACCAGCGTGAAGCGGGCAAGGAACTTGCTGCGGATATGGAGGCTGAAGCGGGCGCTAGGCGTGACGAACTAAGGAGCATCCTAGGAGCAACTTTGAACCACGACGATACTGTGGACTGGGACGTTTTGAAGTCCCACGAGCCTTTCAAAGTTCCGCCATTTGCAGCGCCTCCGGGCAAACCCAAGGACGAACCACTTCCAGCAGAACCGCAAGTCGGTTTCTTTGACCGTCTGTTCGGCGGCGCGAAAAGGAAAGAGTCGGAGCATGCTGAGCGCTGTAAGAAGATCCGAGCGGCAAATCGGCAGAAACAGGATGAATACAAGAGGAAACTTAATGAGTGGGCGAATCGACGCTTAGAGTTTGACGCTGAACTGCAAACCCAGAATGCAAAGTACGAGGCTCGGCAACGCGAGAGCAATGCGGATGTCGACCGTCTGCAGACTGCTTGGGTAGACGGTGACCCAGAAGCCGTCATTGAGCATGCAAGTTTGGTATTGGATGCTTCGTCGTATCCGGATCTCATTCAAAAGGATTACGAGCTCGCCTATAACCCGGAAGAACGCACGATGGTGATCGAGTACCAATTACCCGATCCTGAGCAACTCCCCTTGGCGAAGACGGTTCGTTTCGTGTCTACAACCGGTGAACTAAAAGAGACGTCGATTAGCCAGAAGGAGGCACGGGAACTTTTTGACGATGTCTGTTACCAGATTTGTCTTCGTACGATCCATGAACTCTTCGAAGCCGACACCCCCGGTCACTTCCAGAATATAGCCTTTAATGGAGTTACCAACACAATCAACAAGGCCACTGGAAACAACGTCGAAGCAGTCATTATGTCCGTACTTGTAGGCCGAGAGGAGTTCCTAGCAATTAACCTAGAGCGCATCGAACCCAAAGCATGTTTCAAGACTCTTAAGGGTGTTTCTGCGGCTAGTTTGGCGGGACTAGCACCTGTTCCTCCCGTGCTTCGCATGGATAAGAGCGATCGTCGTATTGTCGATGCCCGGAGCATTGAGATCGACCATGACGGCGGAACAAATCTTGCCGCTATGGACTGGGAAGAGTTCGAACACTTCGTGCGTGAACTGTTCGAAAAAGAGTTCGCTTCACGTGGAGGTGAAGTGAAAGTCACTCAATCCAGTAGTGATGGTGGCGTCGACGCCATAGCGTACGATCCGGACCCTATTACCGGCGGAAAGATTGTTATTCAGGCCAAACGCTACACCAAGACAGTGGGTGTCTCAGCTGTCAGGGACCTTTATGGCACCACTTTGTCGGAGGGGGCGAGCAGAGGCATCCTTGTGACCACCGCCGACTACGGGCCAGATGCCCACAAATTTTGCGTTGATAAACCAATCACTCTACTCAACGGCGCGAACTTACTACATCTGCTAGAGAAGCACGGCATCAAAGCCACGATCAATCTCCGTGAGGCTCGCGCGGCGATGGGACTAGCAGGGGCTACTGCGGGCAAAAAGTAACGTGGTAATTGGCGGCTGCGTAAGATACGCGCCGGCGTGCTGACCCCCTACCCCGCTTCACATTTGCTCGCAGCGCGCATGCACCGAGGGCGTTGGGTTTCCACATCCCGATTGGCCGTTTGGAAGCTATCGCCCCCTACTTGGCGGATTAAGGCGTAGCTTGTGAAGTCTGGTGAATTGGACGCCCACTATCAGAAGCAGAATTCAGCTTATCGATAGTGCTCGATTACGCCCATGGCAGAGACTGGTAGAACTTATCGACCCGCGCGAAGCAATCATCAAAGTCTGGTAGTTCTTCGACCTCCAGCTTGAGTGTATCCCATTCGGACCGCGCACGTCGCTCGATTTCTGGGTTGGACAGTGAGTTTGAAGCGGGATGGATATCGCGCGCGTGGCACTTTTCAATTAGCAAGCTGTGTAGTTTTAGCTTTTCATCGTCATCCAGTGAGAATTTCGCGAGCAACGCATCGACGTCGTAGATGTCCTGCCGCCTGTAGCGGTTTCTAACTTCCTGTTGAAGCAGTGCTCGCAGCTTCTCGGCCAGCAAATCAAGGAGCGAGTACGCTCTAACCTCGCCGCCGGTTTCAGCAAATTTTACAACTTGAATTGAATCAACCGGTTCTCGAAAGCTGATATCAACTTCCAAGACATCAGACGCCTTGCCATCAAGGAAATTCGCCTCTTGTTTCGAACTGTCTGAAGTCAGCGCCTATGGGTCCAATTAGGTTAATTTGATAAGAGAGAGTTGTTGGCTCATCGTAACCACTGAGGAGTGGGACATGAGACAGACAACTGGAACTCGCAGGAGCCCCGGCGAGAAGATCGTCAAAGAGATCAAGCGCGCGACGCGCAAACAGTATTCGTCAGAAGAGAAGATCCGGATCGTGCTGGATGGCTTGCGTGGCGAAGACAGCATTGCTGAGTTGTGCCGTCGTGAGGGAATATCTCAAGGTATCTACTACAAATGGTCCAAGGACTTCATGGAAGCTGGCAAACGGCGGCTTGCTGGAGATACGGCGCGTGCGGCTACGACCGACGAAGTCAAGGACCTGCGCCGCGAAGCCCGAGACCTGAAGGAGGTCGTTGCCGAGCAAACACTGGAACTGCGTCTTCTCAAAAAAAGCATGACCGGCGGTGGGGGCGACCAAGAATGAGGTATGCTGCATCTGAGAAGTTGGAGATCATCCGGCTTGTTGAGGGGTCGCATTTGTCTGCTCGTCGAACATTGGCAAAGCTGGGCATCCCCCGCACCACATTTTACCGTTGGTATGATCGGTATCGGCAGCGCGGCGACGCTGGCCTTGTGGATCAAGCGCCTAAGCCCAGACATGTCTGGAACCGCATCCCCGACGAAGTCCGGCGCAAGGTCGTCAAGCTGGCGCTGCAGGAGACGGAGCTGTCGCCGCGCGAACTGGCAGTGACGTTCACGGATCGGGAGCGCTACTTCGTCTCGGAATCTTCAGTCTATCGGGCCCTGAAGGCCCACGATCTGATCACCAGCCCGGCCTTTATCGTGCTCAAGGCGGCAAACGAGTTCAAAGACAAGACCACTGCGATCAACCAGCTTTGGCAAACCGACTTCACCTATCTCAAAGTGCTTGGCTGGGGCTGGTTCTATCTCAGCACAATCCTGGACGACTACAGCCGCTACATCATCTCGTGGAAACTCTGCACGAACATGCGGGCAGAGGACGTGACGGACACCCTGGATTTGGCGCTACAAGCATCAGGGTGCGATCAGGTTCACGTCATCCACAAACCCCGCCTCCTCAGCGACAACGGGTCCAGTTACGTCTCTGGCGATCTGGCTGAATGGCTGCAGGACAAAGGCATGAAGCATTCTCGGGGCGCACCATATCATCCCCAGACACAGGGCAAGATCGAGAGGTGGCATCAAACCCTGAAGAACCGCATCCTATTGGAGAACTACTTCCTTCCGGGAGACCTCGAAACCCAGATCGAAGCCTTCGTCGATCACTACAATCACAAGCGCTACCACGAGAGCCTGAACAACGTCACACCCGCCGACGTCTACTTCGGGCGTGACAAAGCCATTCTAAGACAACGGGAAAGGATCAAACGAAAGACGCTCGAAGCGCGGCGCTTGCATCACAGACAGCGCGCCGCATAATAACATCAACCAGACGAGCCAAACTCTTTACTTGTTTAAGCAACTCTTGGTTCCCAAAACCCTGACGACGGACAGATAAATATAAATTTGCGGCCTGGCTAAATGATCATGCCCTATCTGTTCGCGAACGCGCCTCAACTGCAAGCCCCGGCAATTGTGAGTGTTCGTCGGATCAGCTAGTCTTGACGCAATAATCAAAACGCACGGGGCAGGCAGAGCAAATCAGGTGACGGTGTTAGATAAATACCAGCGGCTTGAAGCCGAAGGCATATGGCGCGCCGACGCTGACGCCCAACGACGCGATGTAATTGTGGCCATTGGCGACGCAACACTGACAATCACCGATCTTAACGAAGTCGCCCTTGCCCATTGGTCGCTGCCGGCGGTCAAACGCCTTAACCCCGGCGAGCGACCAGCACTATTCTCTCCCGGAGACGACGCACCCGAAACATTAGAGATCGCCGACGAAACCATGGTGGACGCCTTGCGCAAGGTCTTGCGGGCAATCCGGCGAAAGGGTGCCCATCCCGGGCGGTTGCGCGCCTTGATTACCATCAGCGTTCTGGCGACCATTGTGCTTCTATCAACGCTTTGGCTTCCAGGCGCCTTGGCGCGTTACACAGCAGCCATCGTGCCCGAAGCGGCCCGCAAACAGGCGGGTGCCGATCTGATGGAAAACGTCGAACGTCTTACCGGGGCACCATGCCTTGATCCATCTGGTCGAGCGGCTCTGCGTGAATTCCAGACCCGTCTTTTCCCGTCCCGCCCGCCAACGCTCCATGTCCTGCCATCTGCGGTTCGAACCACCCAACATCTTCCTGGCGACATTATTTTAATTAGTCACACCCTTGTTGAGGACTTCGAAACTCCTGATGTTCTCGCAGGTTTTATCCTTGCCGAAGATCTTCGAATTTCTGCTCAAGACCCTTTTGAGCGAATGATGCACGACGCCGGAATAATCGCAGCTCTTCAGCTCCTAACGAAAGGAACGCTGCCAGACACTGCGTTGGTGCGCCACGCTGAAAAACTGGTGGCATCAACCCCAGCAGCTGTTCCAATTCGCCAATTGGCCAATAAGTTCACCGGGGCGCAGACTTCACCCATAGAATACAGTGAGGTTGCTGGGCTATCTGACGCAGATCAGGAAATTCTGGAAGAAAACGCCGGGATCAATGACCCGCAGCCGCTCTTGTCAGACAGCGCGTGGATTGCCCTTCAGCACATCTGCGAAAGTTAATTGCCCGTCCACACCATAGGCGCGTCGGTTGACCAAACCCGTGCCATCGCAGCATCACCCGCCGCTGTTTGTGGGCCACGATTTTTGTTCAACCGATCGTCACTCCAAACTTTGCGATATCCGGTTGGGGCGCTTTTTGGTACAGAAGTCATCGGAGCTTTCGCAATACTGCGCTTTGGCGCGACGCTGACAGGCACAGGTTGACTGACCACAAGCCGCTCATTCGCCTTGGCAAATGTCGGCGTCTCATCGCAGATTTGTTGGCGAGCGGCGCTCAATCGCGGTGCCCAGACGACTTCACCATTCAACTCGGTCTTGGCAAATGCACAGCCTTGACTGTCAACAAAGCCCACGCTTTTGTAGCCTGCGGGCGGCAATTCTGCCGGGGCATTCGCTGCCTGGGTTGTCGTTGCCGTTACCATGGCCACAGCCGAAATTACTGCCAGATATGTGCGCATGTCTGCCCTCAATGCCAATATGTTGTGGTCAGGATGGACTGACGTGCGATCTCTGTAAAATGGTTCTGCGCACTATTTCGTGCCGAACATCCTGTCTCCTGCATCACCAAGCCCCGGCACAATATAGCCAAGCTCGTTCAACCGCTCGTCCAAGGCAGCCGTCACAACCGGCACATCGGGATGCGCTTCTTTCATCCGAGCAACCCCTTCAGGTGCTGCCAGCAAACACAGAAACCGGATGTCGGTTGCGCCTTGCTCTTTGATCAGATCAATCGCCGCGGCCGAACTGTTACCAGTCGCCAGCATTGGATCAACGGCAATAACCAACCTGTCCGGCAGTTCGCCCGGAAGTTTGCAGTAATATTGTACAGGGCGCAGCGTTTCCTCGTCCCGATAAAGGCCGACAAATCCAACCCGCGCCGATGGGATCAGATCCAGCATCCCGTCCAACAACCCGTTCCCGGCCCGCAAAATTGATACAAGTGCCAACTTGCGGCCATCCAGAACCGGCGCGTCCATCGCCATCAGTGGTGTCTCGATCTGGCGCGTCGTCATCGACAATTCGCGAGTCACCTCATAGGCCAGTAGATGACTAATCTCGCGCAGCAATTGACGAAACACCGCCGTCGACGTGTTCTTGTCGCGCATAAGCGTCAGCTTGTGCTGTACCAGCGGATGGTCAACGACTGTCAGATGTTGGTCCATTTAAGTCTCCAGTTTTTTCAGGATGGCCGATCTTGTGTCTGCGTCACAAAAGGCAGCGTTGGCACTTTCAACAGCGATCTCGTTAAAAACGCTCTCGTCCCAATCAAATGTGTCGGCCAACCGGTCATATTCGTTATTCATTGTCGTGTGGAAAAACGGCGGATCATCGGTAGATACCGTAACTTTGCATCCGGCACCTCTAAGCCGCTCAATCGGATGATCCCGCCACGTCGGATAAACGCCTAGAACCACGTTTGATCCCGGACACACCTCCAGAACGATGCCGTCCTCGGCAATCCGATCCACCAAAGCCGGGTCTTCAATTGCCCGAACACCGTGTCCAACTCGCTCGACGTGCAAATCATCAATCGCGTCGCGAACGCTTTCAGGTCCACCCCATTCGCCCGCATGGGCAGTCAAACGCAAACCGGCCTCTTTGGCGCATTCATAACCCCATGAAAAATCGCTCAACTTGCCAGAGGTCTCATCTCCGCCAATGCCATAGCCTACAATCCAATCCCCGGCGGTCTCAGCGGCACAAATGGCCGTCTCGCGCGCCTTGTCAGGTCCAAAATGGCGAATGCACGTAACGATCCCACGCAACACTATGCCATCTTTCGCCTCGGCCGCATCCGCCGCCTCTTGAATGGCCGCCAGATATTCTTTCCAGGCCCCAACATCGCGCCCGCCGCAAAAATCAGGACTTAGAAACGTTTCGGCATAAACCACCCCGTTGGCAGCACATTCCTCCAAGACGGCAGTCGTCAGGCGGGCAAAGTCTTCCGGCGAATTCAATACAGACGTTGCCGCCTCATAAACCCGCAAAAAGTCCCAGAAATCCTTGTATTTATAGGCGCCGCGCTCATCGAAAATGCCCGAAAGATCGACACTCTTTTCTGACGCCAGACCCCGAATGAAAGCAGGCGGCGCAGCGCCTTCAAGATGCAGATGAAGCTCGACTTTAGGCAACGAACTGAAACTCACAGAAAACTCCTTCCCGGCCCGATCGACGGAACCGAAAGATGCGCCGCAATAGAAGCCGCAACATCGACAAACCCAATCTGACCAGCATCCTTGATACCCGCGCCCATTCCCAAAACCGGAACACGTTCGCGGGTGTGATCGGTGCCGATCCAACTAGGGTCGTTGCCATGATCTGCTGTAAAGATCATCAGGTCATCTGGACGCATCGCAGCACGCAGGCGCGGCACCTGAGTATCGAACCACTCCAGCGCCCGCGCATAGCCTGAAACATCGCGGCGATGGCCATATTGCGTATCAAACTCGACAAAGTTCGCGAATGTAAGGCTGCCATCTTCGGCGCTTCCGACATAATCAAGAAGATGCTCCATCAGGTCGGCATCCCGGCCTTTCTTATTCTCATCAATGCCACGCATCGAAAAGATGTCGCCGATTTTGCCAACAGCATAAACCTTGCGCCCTGCCCCTGACACCCAATCGCACAAGGTCGGCGACGGCGGCGCAATGGCAAAGTCCTTGCGGTTGATTGTTCGCTCAAACGTGCCGGGTTCGCCAAGAAATGGGCGCGCAATCACCCGCCCGACTTTCATGTCATGCAGCATCGGCGCCAGATTGCGACACATATCCAACAGGCGATCCAGACCAAAGCGTTCTTCATGGGCCGCAATCTGAAAGACACTGTCCACCGACGTATAGCAGATCGGCCAACCGGTCCGCAGGTGCTCGGCCCCCAACTCTTCAATGATAGCGATTCCAGAGGCATGACAATTCCCCAATATGCCACCTGTAACTGCAAACCGAATGGCGGCCTCAGTCACATCTGGCGGAAATGTCGGTGTCGCCTTTGGAAAATACGTCCAATCCCAGGGCACTGGCACGCCTGCCAACTCCCAATGTCCTGACGGAGTATCCTTGCCCAGCGACACTTCAGTTGCCGCGCCCCAAAGCCCCTCTGCACTATCGCTAAATCCGGGCAAAGCCTGCCCCGACGCCAATTCGATGGCCTGCCCCAATCCAAGTTTTGACAGGTTCGGCACATTCAACGGGCCGCTACGACCGTCTTCGGCAATACCGTTCCAACAATCCTCGGCAATATGCCCTACGGTGTTAGAACCGGTATCAGGCTTTTCCTGATTAAAGAACTTGTCCGCATCCGGTGCGCCCCCGATCCCGGCGCTATCCAAAACGATCAAAAAAGCGCGCGGCATCAGCCTATTTTCTCCCAGATCAAAGGGCTAACTTCCCCTATTTCGCCAAACCCAATCGCGCCCAGAAATGCTTTTTCGGCATCTGCGGCGGCACGCGCGCTGGCGGCATGCAACCGCGCCAATGGTTGGCCCTTTTCAACGCTGGTGCCCAGATCAACGATCTCCGAAAACCCAACGGACGGGTCAATTCGCTCGCCGCCCTTCAGCCGACCGCCGCCCATGTGGACAACCGCCATCCCAATGGCTTTGCCATCAATTGACGCAATCTGCCCCGACCCAGGGCTTTCAATGTCACGGATAACATTTGCTTCGGGCAGCCGTTGCCGCCATTGGCCACTGAACGCCGAAGGCCCACCAAGAGCAGCCACCATTTCATCAAATTTTTCAGTAGCTTGTCCGCTTTCCAACGTGTCCCGCAACTTCATCGCCGCCTTGGCTACGTCAGCTTCAACATTCGCAAGAACCAACAGCTCCGCCCCAAGGGTCAACGACAACTCAATAAGGCGCGAGTTTTTTGGCGCTGTCAGAGCCTCCATGACCTCAACCATTTCAAGCGCGTTCCCGGCAGCTGAAGCCAAAGGTTGGCTCATATCCGTAATCAACGCAGCCGATTTGCATCCGGCTCCATTTGCAACGCTCACCAAAGAGGTCGCCAAGGCACGGGCTTCCTCGACTGTCGTCATGAACGCGCCCGAACCGACTTTCACATCCGACATTAAGCCGAAAAGCCCGGCTGCAAGTTTCTTCGATAAAATTGAAGCGGTAATTAAATCGATGCTTTCGACAGTCGACGTCACATCCCGCACAGCATAAAGACGTCGGTCCGCCGGGGCGATATCAGCGTTCGCCGAAACAATGGCGCAACCAACGTCCCGTGCGATCTTTCGAAATTTCGTTTCATCCACATCAGTCGAAACACCGGGAATGGCTTCCAACTTGTCCAGCGTCCCGCCAGTGTGCCCAAGCCCCCGGCCCGAGATCATCGGAACATAAACACCGCACGCAGCCAACATCGGCGCCAGAATCAACGACACACAGTCACCGATACCGCCTGTAGAATGCTTATCAACCACCGGCCCCGGCAAATCCCAGGTCAGCACATCGCCCGAGTCACGCATCGCCAACGTCAAGGCGACTCGTGCTTCCTCAGACAATCCCTGAACGCAAACCGCCATTGCAAATGCCCCGGCCTGAGCGTCTGAAACCCCGCCAGTAGATAACCCTTTGGCGAACCAGCTCAATTCCGCCTGGGTTGGCTCACCCCGGTCGCGAACTTTGGTAATGATCGTACGCGCGTCCATTCTCAGACGTTGTCCATGTCGCCAGCCTCAAACGCACCAGGCAGTAAATCCGCCACGGCCATGTCCTGGCGCACACCATCAACAGTGCCCATCGTCACCCGCGCACCTTTGGCTGCAAACTCCGCCAGTTTTTGACGGCACCCACCACAGGGTGCCACCGGACGGGGACTGTCCGCGATAACCGCAACCTCAGTAAATGTGGTTTCACCCCCAGCCACCATAGCGGCAATTGCTCCAGCTTCGGCACAGGTCCCCTCGGGATAGGCTGCATTTTCGACGTTGCACCCAACAAATACTTGCCCCGAGGCCGTCTTTAACGCCGCCCCAACTTTGAACTTTGAATACGGTGCATAAGCATTCTGTCGCACCTTGGCAGCGTCATCAATCAGGCTCATTGGGCAATCCTTTTGGTCTCGGTTCAGGGTGCCGAATGGGCGCGGCAATGGCAAGGGGCGGCAAGATGTAATCTGCTGCCAATCACTGCAATCCAGCGACCAATGAATAACCGCGCTTGCTCTTCCCGCCGCGACACAGCAAACTGATAAAAATACGCATTTCAGACTGAATTACTGGCCACGCCCAAATTTAGTTTAGCGTTAAACAATATGGGAGTGACAGGGATGACCAGCGATCCAAGACAATCGGCACTACGCCAGGAGGCTCTGGACTATCACGCTCATCCTAAACCAGGAAAACTGGAAATCAGGGCAACCAAACCCTTGGCAAACGGCCATGACCTATCCCGCGCTTATTCTCCGGGTGTCGCCGAAGCCTGCCTTGAAATCAAAGCCGACCCTATGACGGCCAACCTATACACCTCGCGCGGCAATCTTGTTGCGGTCGTGACCAACGGAACTGCGGTTCTGGGCCTTGGCAATATCGGCGGACTGGCCTCAAAGCCAGTCATGGAGGGCAAGGCCGTTCTGTTCAAAAAATTCGCCAACATCGACTGCTTCGATATAGAGCTGAACGAAGCCGACCCCGAGAAAGTTGCCGACATCGTATGCGCCCTAGAGCCGACCTTTGGCGCCATTAACCTTGAAGACATCAAGGCACCGGATTGCTTCATCGTTGAAAAGCTCTGCCGCGAACGCATGAACATCCCTGTATTTCACGATGACCAACATGGAACCGCTATTGTCGTTGGGGCCGCGGCAACCAACGCCTTGCATGTGGCAGGCAAAGATTTCAAAGACATCAAAGTGGTATCAACCGGCGGCGGCGCCGCGGGTATTGCCTGCCTGAATATGCTCCTGAAACTGGGCGTTAAGCGCGAAAACGTCTGGCTCGTCGACATCGAAGGGCTGGTCTATGAGGGTCGCGAAAGCGACATGACCCCTCAAAAAGCCGAGTATGCGCAGCCGGGTGGGCCACGCTCACTTGCCGACGTCATCGAGGGCGCAGACATGTTCCTGGGGCTTTCCGGCCCCGGTGTTCTGACCCCCGAAATGGTGGCGAAAATGACGTCTCAGCCGATCATTTTCGCTCTGGCAAATCCCACACCGGAAATTATGCCCGATGCCGCACGCGAGGTTGCTCCGGATGCAATCATCGCCACTGGCCGTTCGGATTTTCCCAACCAGGTCAACAACGTGCTGTGCTTCCCTTTCATCTTCCGGGGTGCGCTCGACATCAACGCAACCGAGATTAACGATGAAATGAAACTTGCGTGCATCGACGGCATTGCCCAGCTTGCCCGCGCGACAACCAGTGCCGAAGCCGCCGCCGCCTATAAAGGCGAGCAACTGACTTTCGGCGCAGACTATCTTATTCCGAAACCATTTGATCCGCGTTTGATGGGTGTCGTTGCCTCTGCGGTTGCCAAAGCCGCGATGGACACAGGCGTTGCATTGCGTCCCGTGGAGGATTTCGAAGCCTACAAACAAAAACTCGACGGTTCCGTCTTCCGCTCAGCTCTTATCATGCGACCTGTATTCGAAGCCGCCGCAACCGCCCAGCGCCAGATCGTCTTTGCTGAAGGCGAAGATGACCGCGTTCTTCGTGCCGCCAACGCTATGCTGGAAGAAACCATCGACAAGCCAATCCTGATTGGCCGCCCTGATGTCATTGAAAGCCGGATTGAGCGCATCGGTCTGCCAATTCACGCGGGCGTCGATTTCGAAGTCGTCAATCCCGAGAACGATCCGCGCTATCGCGAGTATTGGGAGACATACCACAGCCTAATGGAACGCCACGGCGTTACTCCGGATCTGGCCCGCGCAATCATGCGCACGAATACAACCGCTATTGCCTCGGTTATGGTCCAGCGCGGGGAAGCAGACAGCCTGATCTGCGGCACCTTTGGCCAGTACCTTTGGCATCTGAAATATATCAACGAAGTGTTGGGCAAGGACAAAGGTCTTCACCCGATTGGCGCGCTCAGCTTGATGATCACCGAAGACGCACCACTATTTGTCGCCGACACGCAGGTACATCCCGAACCGACACCTCAGCAAATAGCCAATGTCGTCATCGCAGCCGCACGTCATACTCTGCGCTTCGGCGTTCGCCCCAAAATTGCTCTTTGCTCTCATTCCCAGTTCGGCAATCTCGACTGCGAATCCGGACGGACCATGCGGGCCGCGATGGACATTTTGGACAGCGAACCGCGCCCCTTCGATTACGAAGGCGAAATGCACGCCGATGCAGCGCTCGATCCAAAACTTCGCGCTCGCATAATGCCACGCGCGCGTTTTGACGAACCGGCAAATGTGCTGGTCTTCGCCAATACAGATTCTGCCTCAGGCGTGCGCAATATCCTGAAAATGAAGGCTGGCGGGCTGGAAGTGGGGCCGATCCTGATGGGCATGGGCAACTGCGCACATATCGTCACGCCGTCCATTACAGCGCGCGGGCTTTTGAACATATCTGCCCTCGCTGGCACACCCGTTGCGCAATATGACCAGCGATAAATTTCGCTAAATCCTAAACATTTATCGTCTTTCAGGGCAGGAATCCGGCGGTAAATTTGGCTTAAATCAACATTATCGGCCTAATTCGGATGCATATGCACTCGGGATTTGGTGATGGATGTTAGGAAGCCGTAAACTTCGCATTGCAACTGCGATTTTCGTGCTGGTGGCCGTTTTCCAACTTCTATGGCCAAGCGCCACAGGGTTCGTATCGACGTTCGCGGTCGTCAATGCACCGGTGGTCACCGTGCGCGCACCAATCAATGGCCGCATCGTCATGGCCACCAACGGTATTTCGTCGCCGGTGACTCGTCAGAAGGTTCTTTTGGATATCGAAAAGACATTCGATGCCGCCCCGGACATTGCCCGGCTGGATGGTCAAATCCTATCAACACAAGTCAAAATCGCCGCGCTTCAGGCCGAGGAGGCGGCGTTGGAAACGACCATCTCAACCCTGCGCGCCCGCGCCGATATCGAACGTGGCATAGAAGTTCGGTTCTTGAATGCCAAACTGGATGAAGCGCGGGCATTACGTCGAATGCGCGTGAACCAGCGGCAGCGCTCCGAAAGCGAAAAAGCGCGGCTGGAAACCTTGGCAGAACGCGGCGCAGTGACCCGCGAAAAACTGGTAACCGCAACCTTCGCGCTTGAAAGTTTAGCAGCACAAGTTGCAGTGCAGGACGCAACAATTTCCGCCCTCGAGATCGAGCTTGAGGCTATCTCAAACAGCTTTCCTTCACCCGCTGGCACCGGTCGCCGTGCCGAGGGGTTTGACCGCATCGATGATATGTTGCGCACTTTAGCCGATGTCCGCACCCGCCGCCGTTCGGCGCAGGGCGATCTATCGGGTTGGCAAACCCATCGGGAAATTCTTGTTTCGGATCAACAGAATACCGACAGGTTTCGCCCGGTTTCCCGCACCAACGGCGTGGTTTGGACTGCCTCCGCCGCCGCTGGCAGTAGCATAACACTTGGCTCTGACATCATGCAGGTGCTGGATTGCGAACGCCGCTTTCTCGAGGTGGTGTTTTCCGAGCGCGCCTTTGAAAGCATCCCGGCAGGCACATTGGCCGAGGTTCAATTGCGCGGCAGCACCGACGTTTTTCATGCCCGCGTCATTTCTCGTCATGCCGAAGCACTGGGATCGGCACAATCCGCTGTCGACGCCGCTGTGCTGGAACCTCATGAAAACGGTGGCGTGAAGGTCTTCGTTGCACTGGACCCCACCGACACGACCGATCCTGCGGTCAGCGCCGCTTTTTGCGATGTCGGCCGCACGGCAGAAGTGCAAATTAGCGATCCCCGTGTATCTGACTTTTTGGCACCCCTGGAAAACTGGATCAGTCGCCTGCGCAAAGCCAGCGGTATTGATGTTGCTTTTGCAAAGCTGTCGGGCGGCCCGGGCTAACCCATGGACCAGTCACTTGTTCCGGCGCTTTTGCTGTTCTTTCTGGCGCTGGTCATGCCCAAGTGGTCGCCAAATGCGCCGTTGCGCACGGCCATAATGGTGCTTGGATTTACCACCCTTTTGGTCATCTACCTACATTGGCGCATTCTCGAAACCGTGCTTCCGGCAAATGACATTTCACTTCGCAGCGCCTTTGTCTGGATCGTCTTCCTTGCCGAACTGTGGCTCTGGTATGAAACCCTGCAACTGGATCTCATCCTTCTGAAACGCACAAATCGATCCGCCGAAGCTGATGTCCACGAAGCGCGCTTGCGCCGCACACCACCCCAGGTATTGCCAACCGTCGATGTCTTCATTGCCACCTACAACGAACCCGAAGACGTGCTGGAAAAAACCATTGCCGGCGCATTGGCGCTCGATTGGCCAAAGGACAAACTTTTCATCCACGTCCTCGACGATGGTCGCCGCGATTGGCTTGCCAAATACTGCACCAATCGCGGGGTAAATCATCTACTACGCAGCGATAATTCCCATGCCAAAGCCGGAAATATCAATGCCGCCGTAAAGAAGACGCATGCCGACTTCATTCTCATCCTGGATGCCGATTTTGTGCCCCAAAACCAGATGCTTATGCGGGCGATGGGGTTTTTCAGCAACCCCAAGATCGGCATCGTCCAGATGCCGCACCACTTCTTCAACAGCACACCGCTTCAAACCAATATGGATATGCGCTCAACGCTACCAGACGAGCAGCGGTTTTTCTTTGATGTGATCCAACCCGGTCGCGACGGGTGGGATTGCGCGTTTTGCTGCGGGTCCAACGGCATCATTCGTCGCACTGCACTTGAAGAAATAGGCGGTGCGATGCCTACTGACTCCATCACCGAAGACATGTTGCTGACGCTCGCATTCCTGCGCCTTGGATACATTACCCGCTATTTGGGTGAGCGTTTGGCAATCGGTCTGGCCCCCGAAACGCTGGACGCCTACTTCGTCCAGCGCGCCCGTTGGGCCCAGGGCGGCGTCCAGCTGCTCTATGTCAAAAACGGCCCCTTCGGTCCGGGGATGACACCGCTCCAACGGCTGTTTTTCAATCCCAGTCACTGGCTCAGCCAATCCCTCTGCCAACCCATTGCCATGGCGACACCGGCGATCTTCCTGCTCACCGGATATCCGCCTTTGATAGACGCTTCGTTGTCGGAAATATTGTCGCTGCAAATTCCAGCCGTCATGGCGGCACTAATCTTCATGAATTTCCTGGCCCCCGAGAATTTTCGCCCATCGCTTCGACCGTCGAAGCGGTCTTGCAATCGTTCCGCCTGATGCCTGTCGTTTTGCTGACGCTCGTGAAACCCAAGGGCCACAGCTTCAAAGTCACTCCAAAAGGCAGCGACGCTGGCCTGACCCACGAAGATCGCTTCACCATCCTTGTAGCTCTCGGCCTGATTTTCGCGACCGGGATCGGTATTTTCCTCAACACAAACTTCGCCACACGCATCGTCACCGAAGCCAGCCTGCTACCAGTTGTAGCTTTCTGGTCGATCTTCAACATGTTGATATTACTGATCGTTGTCACAATTTCCGTGCCCAGGCCGGTGTCGCGCGCAGAAGAACGCTTCGCCATTTGCGAACCCTGTCGCATTGTAACCTAAACCGGGGAAATAACTGGCGAAACGGTCAATATCTCGCTCTCTGGTGTATTGGTCGAGATTGATCAGATGCACAGCGACACCAACTTGGACCAGTTGAATTGGGTCGGCGTCGAATTGCCGTTTGTGGGCATCATCCCCGCCTATCGCCGACGCACTTTCTCAGTTGGCGGTCGCCTGCGCACCGGTTTTTCCCTGCATATCCAGTCCGGTCCAACGCGGGATCGCCTTATTCAACGACTGTTTTCAACCGGCCAGCAAAACGAACTGCCACCGGCGGATGAAACCAACACATTCATAACTATGCTAACCCGCGTCTTTGGACGCTCTGCGAAAGTGTTCAAAGCACCCAAAGTCGCCCCTCCGCCACCCCCACCGGACTGGCTCATCAAACGCATCGGCACATTCACCGCGCCTGATGCGCCAGACGGCCCGCCGAATGAGGGTTTGCGCCGCCATACCCTCGCGATATGATCTTTTAAACCCAGCGACGAGAAACGGCTGAACCATACGGAAATGCCCCACAAGCACCCTTCCCTCCTGATCGTCGCCCAATCCGGCCGCTTAACGTATGAAGCCGTGCTCCTGGCGGCTTCGCTGCGGCACTCGGCACCGAACTTCCAAGGGAAATTGATTGTTGCTGAACCAGAGGCTGGCAATCGCTGGCCGGAAAACCCCGGCATCGCCGATCCTGACGCGCGAGGATTCCTGACCAATCTGGGTGCCGAGATCCGACAGTTTGAATCTCGCCATTTCGGGGCGCAGTATCCCATCGGCAATAAAATCGAAGCCCTGCAAACATTAGATAAAGACGAACCGTTCCTGTTTCTGGACAGCGACACCCTGATCACCGGACCCCTGGATCAGATCCAATTTGATTTTGATCGTCCTGCCGCGTCGATGGCGCGCTCCAATACATGGCCCGAACCTCAACTTTATGGTCCGGGCTACTCCGAGATCTGGCAATGCCTTTATGATAGGTTCAACGTCGCTTTCGAGCCGACTTTGGACCTGACCCAACCCGACGAACATTGGGAGCGTTATTTATATTTCAACGCCGGTTGGTTTTACTACAAAGACCCTCTCGTGTTTCACGACTTAATGATTGAAGTAATGACCAGTATCCGTGACGAACCTCCGATCGAACTTGCCTGCCAGTCTCTATTCCCCTGGCTCGATCATATCGCCCTTCCCATTGTCATTTCCAAGCTCAATGGCGGGCGACCGGGGCCCGAACTTGATGGTCTCGACGGTGCATTGACGTGGCATTGGCGTGCGCTACCATTACTTTATGCTAAAGCTACACCACTGCAACTGCGCGAGTTCCAGGCAATTACCGCCCCAAATCGCGTTAAGAAAGTTTTAAAGCAATACGAACCGTTTCGCCGTATGATATACCAAAATCGCGGTGACCGAGTAAGCGCCCTTTTTGATCGGGGCGGGTTACCCAAGAAAGAGCGTGCTATTAGAGCGCGCATAAAGCGCAAGAACCTTTGGATGCGATAGCGCGCAATACTCTGCAATGCTTCAATTCCCGTCACTGCAATCGACTGCGGCCGCAAATTGCCGATGAAAGGAAGTAACTACATGGGCAAATACGGGAACGCTGATGACGTAATCGACTTGATTGCGGCAAGCCTTGTGCCAGGCCGCCCGGACGTCACGCGACATTTGTTCAACGCAGTGGGCGCAAGGGCCCCCGATGTTGTCTGGTCGCCAAACGATGCTGAACTTCGCAATCCACTTCTTCGCCAATTTGCCGAGATCTGCAGTAAGTATCACGATGAAAACGGAAATATATCTGCCAATGCAATCCGGCTGGAAGATTTCGGCGGCCTGACCGATTGGATCATGCTCATCGATGTCTTGGATCAGGGTCAGGATTTCCGATACACTTTCTATGGGCCCGAAATTGCTGACTACTACGGCCAGGACATGACCGGGCAGCGAACTTCCGAATTCGGCGGACACATCTCGACATTCTTCGGTGGCCTATACAAGGCCATCATGCGACGGGGCGAAACGGCCTATTCAGAACATGAACCGCCACAGAATGTGTTTGTCCGGGTTTGGCAACGTTTGATCATCCCGCTCGTTGACGAAAATGACAGCGTAATTCGCTTCATCGCCCTGAATGTTCCGGAAAATGAACTGCGTACAGGCCTGGAATTTATGGTCGATCCGGTCATGGTTCTGACAGACTCACGCAAAATCGTTTACACCAATCGCGCCGCCATGGTGCTCTTTTCAATGACACGACCGCCCCGTGGTGCGCAGTTCGAAGAAGTCACGGACATTGGCTTTGAAACTGAACTTTCTCTAACCGAAATGCTAAGCCAACATCGCGTCGATGACACGGTGCAATTGGTAGTTCGTGGTGCCATGGTCGAGCGACTGGTTATGACAGTCAGCGCGGCGCAGCACCGAAACGCTGCATTCTACGTGGTTGTGCTGCGAATAATTGGCAGCTAACGCGGCAATCTCTGTATTTGCAGTAGCTTGACAGGCCGACTAATGTCCCCCTGACAATTAAGGGAGGGACAAGAATGTCCGACAAGCCACAAGGTTTTGATACGCTACAAATTCACGCCGGCGCGAACCCGGATCCAGCGACCGGTGCACGTCAAATACCGATCTATCAAACAACCGCTTACGTTTTCAAAGACGCTGACCACGCTGCGCGACTCTTCAATCTTCAGGAAGTCGGTTACATCTACTCCCGCCTGACCAACCCGACCGTTGGGACGCTGGCTGAGCGGATCACACATCTCGAAGGTGGCGCGGGTGGTATCTGCTGTTCCTCGGGTCACGCTGCGCAACTGATGGCGCTGTTCCCGCTCATGATGCCCGGATGCAACATCATCGCGTCTACACGCCTTTATGGCGGCACCTACACGCAGTTCACACAGACCATCAAACGCTTCGGCTGGTCCTGCAAATTTGTTGACTTCGACGATCTTGATGCTGTCCGCGCCGCTGTTGATGACGACACACGCGCCATCTTCTGCGAATCTATCGCCAATCCGGGCGGCTATATCACTGACCTGGACGCCATCGGCGCCATTGCAAATGATGTTGGCCTGCCACTGATCGTAGATAATACCTCTGCTTCGCCTTATCTCTGCAACCCGATCAAACATGGCGCAACACTGGTCGTCCATTCCACCACCAAATACCTGACCGGCAACGGCACTGTCACGGGTGGTGCCGTCATTGATAGTGGTCAATTTGATTGGTCGGCATCCGGCAAATTCCCCTCTCTGTCTGAACCGGAGCCCGCCTATCATGGCCTGAACTTCCACGGTGCACTGGGCGCAATGGCCTTTACGTTCCATTCCATCGCCGTCGGACTCCGCGATCTCGGTATGACGATGAACCCGCAAGGCGCGCACTACACGCTGATGGGCATCGAAACCTTAAGCCTTCGCATGCAGAAACACGTTGAAAACGCTGAAAAAGTCGCAACATGGCTGGAGAACGATCCTCGGGTGGGAAAAGTCACCTATGCCGGTCTGGAAAGCTCGCCGTACTACGGCCGCAAGGATAGTATCTGCCCGAAAGGTGCAGGCGCTTTATTCACCTTTGCGATTAAGGGTGGCTACGACGCCTGCGTGAAGCTCGTCGACTCGGTCGAGCTGTTCAGCCACGTCGCCAACCTCGGCGATGCACGGTCGCTGATTATCCACTCGGCCTCGACGACGCACCGCCAGCTTAGCGATGAACAACGCGCGGCGGCGGGAGCAGACCCGAACGTCGTTCGTCTGTCCATCGGCATCGAAGACCCGGCAGATATCATCGCTGATCTGGATCAGGCGCTGGCAAAAGCCACCGCATAATCTCTTGCGGCGGGGCCAGATCGGTCCCGCCGCCCCTCGTCGTAAGCGAAAGTATGTTCAATGGTTGATATCGCCACACGCGTCTGGAACCATAAGTGGAAAATCGATCCGATCGTGCGGTCGCTGATCGACGATGACTTCTACAAATTGCTGATGTGCCAGTCGGTTTTCCGCAATCATCCCGATACCCGCGTCACCTTCAGCCTGATCAATCGCGCCAAACATATCCGCCTGGCCGACATGGTCGACGAAGGTGAATTGCGCGAACATCTTGATCACATCCGTTCGCTTACACTCAGCCGCGGCGAAAGCACTTGGCTGCGCGGCAACACCTTCTACGGCAAACGCCAGATGTTCCGCCCCGATTTCATGGAGTGGTTCGAAAATCTGCGTCTACCTCCCTATCACCTTGAAATCATTGACGGACAGTTCGAACTGACCTTCGAAGGCACCTGGGCCGAAGTTATGCTTTGGGAAATTCCCGCACTTGCGACATTGATGGAATTGCGTGGCCGCGCCGTCCTGAAAGAGCTGGATAAGTTCGAACTGCAGGTCCTTTATGCCCGCGCCATGACCCGCGTTTGGGAAAAGGTCGAAAGCCTGCGCGATGTGCCCGACCTTCTACTGGCCGATTTCGGCACCCGCCGCCGCCATTCCTTCCTTTGGCAAGACTGGTGCGTGCAGGCGTTGTCTGAAGGTCTGGGCCAGTCCTTTGTCGGCACATCCAATTGTCTGATTGCGAAAAGCCGCGATCTCGAGGCAATCGGCACAAATGCCCATGAACTCCCCATGGTCTATTCGGCACTCGCCGAAACCGAAGAAGCCCTGGCCGACGCGCCCTATCGCGTCTTAGCTGATTGGCAAGAGGAACACGACGGCAACCTGCGCATTATTCTGCCCGATACCTACGGCACCGAACAGTTCCTGGCCAACGCCCCCGATTGGCTGGCCGGTTGGACAGGTATCCGCATCGATTCAGGCGATCCCGCAACTGGCGCAGAGATTGCAATCCGCTGGTGGAAGGAACGCGGCGAAGACCCATCGGAAAAGCTGATCATCTTTTCCGATGGCCTCGACGTCGACAAAATCGTCGATCTTAATCGCCAGTTCGCCGGGCGCACGCGCGTCAGTTTTGGTTGGGGCACGATGCTGACAAATGATTTCCGCAACCTTGTCCCTGGCGATGGCCTTGCTCCGTTTTCGCTTGTCTGCAAAGCCGTCAAAGCCAACGGCAACCCGACCGTCAAACTCAGCGACAACCCCAACAAAGCCATGGGCCCCGCAGACCAAATCGCGCGCTACAAGCGCGTTTTCGGGGTAGGCGAACAGGCCAAACAAGACGTCGTCGTTTAATTCCCGCCCACCTAAGCGGCCACCGAAACCGTCGCCGTGATCGGCAAATGGTCTGACGCGATCCGCGTGGTTTTCGTTTCGATAACCGACGCGCTGTCCAACGCGGCCCCATGTCCAACTGCAACCCGATCCAGCGCCGCAACCGGGCGGGCGCTGTGGAAGGTTCGCCCCGGTGCTTCAACGCGAAAATCCCCCAAGCCCGAAAAATCCGCCTTCGCCGACCATTCGTTAAAGTCTCCGATTACCACGGTCGGGCGCGGCTCCTTGTTCTTTAGGAGCGAACCAATCTCTAAAAGCTGCTGCTGCCGCGACTTGCGAAGCAACCCAAGATGCACAGCCACAATCCGCAGTGACATGCCTCTGCCGGATACATCCGCCAGCAAAGCCCCACGCGGTTCAAGCCCGGAAAGTTGCAGCCTATGCACGTCTTCGCACCGCATTTCCGGCCCCAACAGAACAGCATTTCCATGCCACCCCAAACTCACATTATTGCTGACGGCATCGATCGGTTCATACGGCGTTTCCGCCTTCACCAGCCAATGTGGCAACGCCGCAGGACGCCGCCCAAGACGGCGATCTGCTTCCTGTAACACGACAATGTCTGCCTCAAGATCAGACAAAACGCGCGCAATGCGCCTTGGGTCGCGGCGGCGATCCAGTCCAACACATTTGCGAATGTTCCAGCTTGCCAACTGAACTTGCATCATGAGCCTTCTCTCAATAATCCTCTGTTAAACTCCAACTCAAAACACCACATTGGCTTCATGAAGTTCGACAACGTGCCATATCTGACCTGGGCTGTTTGGATCATTCTGACGGCTGCCACGATCTTTGCTATCACAACCAAACACTGGTCGAATGTCTTCGTCATCGTCACCGCACTGTTCCTGACACTCCTGCCATCACTTTTTTCGCAACGTTTCAAAATCACCCTGCCGCTTAGCTTTCTGGCGGCAATCTCGGCGTTTGTCTTTGCCACCTTATTCCTTGGCGAGGTCTTCGATTTCTACAACCGATATTGGTGGTGGGATGTGCTATTGCACGGGGCGTCTGCCGTAGGCTTTGGAATCATTGGATTTCTTTTCGTTTTCTACCTGTTCCAAGGTGACAAATACGCCGCCCCACCCTGGGCACTGGCCGTCATTGCCTTCTGCTTTGCCCTCGCTATCGGTGCCATTTGGGAGATTTTCGAATTTCTCGCCGATCAGATTTTTGGCATGAACATGCAAAAAAGCGGCCTCGTGGACACCATGTGGGATCTCATGGTCGATACAGTCGGCGCCAGCATCGGCGCACTTTCCGGTTTCCTGTGGATGAAAGGCCAGCATTCCGGCTTGTCCGGTATGATCGATGAATTCATCAACCTGAACCGCTCGGGCTATCAGAAACTGCGAGATCGCGCGCGGGCGCGCAACAAATCCGACGAAACGCCGCCGGACACCTGATCGGAAATCTGGGATTATGTGACGGGACCACCACGACCGTGGAGGTGCTTAAAATTCCCGAGGACCTGATTTAACAGGTGGGCGCCAGGTAAACGGACCAGGATCCGGACAGAGCCAGCTCCCTCGGAATTGAGTAAGGCCACCGGAATTTGACCCCGGCACAAGAAGGGCAGTGCCCGTCACCGTTCACAAATAGGGTGCACCCAAGACCACGGCAAGGGGCGAAACGCGCCCAACGGCAAGATGTTGCGTCGTCAACATGTTGCATCGACTTGCAAAATGTTTCCGTTTTGTTCACAATTCGACATATGCCCGACGATCACCCCATCAAAACTCTACAACCCGGCCAACTCCTGGCCCGTGGAGTATGCCGCCACCTCGTCGGTCATGATTTTGTGACTGTTGAAGAACTTATTCCAACGTCAGGTCTCCGGGTTGATGTCATGGCCATGGGTCCAAAGGGCGAGGTTTGGATCATCGAATGCAAATCCAGTCGCGCGGATTTCCAGACCGACAATAAGTGGCAAGGTTATCTGGAATGGTGCGATCGTTTCTTTTGGGCCGTCGACGAACACTTCCCAACCGATTTATTGCCCGAAGACACCGGTCTGATCATCGCCGATGCCTACGATGCTGAAATTCTGCGCATGGGACCGGAAGATAAACTTGCCGGGGCCCGCCGCAAGGTCATGTTGCAAAAGTTTGCACGCCACGCCGCACGGCGTTGGCACGCCGCTCGCGATCCCGGTATCAGCTCTTCCTGGGGCCCTTAGCGCCTTTGCTGGCAACAGCCCGCGCCCGCGCAGCGGCGGCGCGAATTTCTTCCGCTATCTCTTCGGCCTCTTCTGGCTCGAAATCCATGGGAATTTCCAGCCCGGCCCCTTCGACATAGATCCGAACCATCCCAACCGACGTTGGTCCAATCTGAATATTGGCTTCAATATCGCTTTCTTTGTCGATGCCCATGGCGCTTTCCTGACGTTCTGACCTGCGCGACCTAACGCGCAACCGCAAACAGGGCAAGACGCCGTCACTTGACTCAGTCAAGTAAATACCCGGATACTGATCCCATGTCTGATCAAACAGAAACACTCGACGCCATCCGCTCTTTCAACCGCAGCTTCACGCAGCGCCTGAGTCTCCTTTCGCGCAACTACTTGGACAGTGACCTCTCAGTGACCGAAGCCCGGGTGTTGTTTGAGATCTGCACCGGCCCACCAGCCACCGCGCGCGAATTCGCCATCCGTCTGGATATAGACGAGGGATACCTCAGCCGCCTCCTGAACGGCTTCGACAACCACGGCTGGATCACCCGCCGACGCTCACAGTCAGATGCCCGCAAGCAAGACATCTCCGCCACCGAAGCCGGTCAGAACGCGCTTGCCCCTTTGCACGACAAGTCGCGCGCAGATATCACGCGACGCCTTGCCGGTCGCGATCTGAAGGGCATCGCCCGAAGTATGAATGCGCTCAATGTCCAAATCAGCGGGATCGACCTCGCGGCCGTCCAGCTTCGCGGTCTCGGACCAGGAGACGCCGGCTGGCTCATACAACACCACGCAGAGCACTACGCAGCCAGCGATGGTTTCGATGCGTCCTTCGAAGCCCTTGTGGCCGAAGTCCTCGCCGAATTCCTGCGCTCACCCAATCAAATGGACCGCGCCTGGATCGCCCATTCTGACTCCCTGCGGCTGGGTTCGATATTCTGTGTCCAGACCGACACCCCCAAAGTCGCGCAACTACGTCTTTTCTATCTCACTCCACCTGCCCGGGGCCTTGGTCTTGGCCAACGTTTGCTCAACGCCTGCATCAACCACGCGCGCAATCACGGCAACCATACCCTGAAGCTCTGGACCCACGAAACCCATCGCGCCGCAACGCAATTATACAAACGCAGCGGCTTCAGGATGATCGCCTCAGAACCGGTCCACCATTTCGGTCAGGACTGCATCCAACAGAATTGGGAACTGCCGCTAAATTAGCATCTCAACACTTGCAATCGCCCGGATCGGACGCTAAATCGCCCCTAGCGTGCCGCCTTAGCTCAGTTGGTTAGAGCACTGGTTTGTGGAACCAGGGGTCCCCCGTTCAAGCCGGGGAGGCGGTACCATCACCCCCAAATTTTCGTCAGAAATTCCATAATACCGCCATGTTCATGGTTCAGTTTGCCCCGAGTATTTTGGCAAACAATTTTTTTGGAATTTATGATGAAACACTCCATCACAGCACTCATTACACCGGCAATTCTCGCTGGATGCATCGGCATTGAAGATCAGGACTGGACGCATTCGGGTATACAAACCGCAACAGCATCCGGCATCCCAGTCACCTTATCCAACGAACGCAATGCAACTGTCACTGGCGCGGTCGGCACGGTGCATTTCGTTACCGGCACCGACACATCGTTGGGCGCCGTTGCCTACGCAGGCCTCGACCCCTTCGTCGACGTGGGCGCAAACCTCACCACCAACGCGTCATTCTTCGGCGATTGGGAAGTTCTGGCAATTGAGGGCATCACGGTAACGTCCACTGGCTATACCTCCGGCTATATCTCCGGCCTCCAAACCAGCGAAACAGGTGTTATTACACTCGATGCAGACTTCGCCGCCGGCACCCTTACAGGCACCTCGGGTAACCTTGACGTTGCCGGCACGTTCACCGGCAGCGACATCGACGGCTCTGTCAGCTACAAAGGGCTTTCAGGCGACCTTGATGGGATGATTGGCGCAAATGGCGCAGCAGGAGCATTTCACGGCAATTCCAGCACGATGGTCTATTCTGGCGGCTTTGCCGTGGACTAAACCCACAAGATACCGGACAACGGCGGGATGAGCGATGCATTTTCCCCTCTCGCCGTTATCAGCGATATCCATTCCAACATCGCCGCACTCAATGCCGTTTTGTCAGACATCGAACAGCGCGGCATTACACGGATTGCCAACCTCGGCGACAGCCTCAGCGGCCCATTCGATGGTGCCGCAACCGCCCAGCGCCTCATGCCGCTAAACCTGCCCACGGTCGGCGGCAACCACGACCGCCAGCTCATCGACAGGCCAAAATCGGAAATGGGCCTCTGGGAATGCTGGGTGATCGACACGCTGACCAACGACATGCTGAATTGGATCCGCGCCACGCCCGCAACCCTCGAACTCGGCGACATCTTCCTGTGCCACGCAACACCCGACAGTGACGAAGAAAACTGGCTCGACTATCGCGGCCCCCAACACCGCCTCGTCGCGCGCGATCTACCCGATGTCGTTCTGCGTGCGGGAAACGTCTCCGCTCCCGTCATCTGCTGCGGCCACACCCATGCGCCGCGCCTCGTGCACCTGCCGACCGGCCAACTTGTTGTAAATCCCGGCAGCGTCGGCTGCCCGGCCTATCTCGACTCGCGGATGGATCCAAATTTCATCCACCAAACCGGCTCGCCCGACGCGCGTTATGCCATTGTCACCAAATCCAATACCGGCTGGTCAGCCGACCTGATCGCAGTCCCCTATGATGCCAGCGAAATGGCCGCCCTCGCCCGCCAAAAAGACGCCGAAAGCTGGGCTCAGGCGGTAGAAACCGGCTGGATCGCCTGAGCTTCTTCTGTCTTTAAATACTTCGGGGTGAGGGGGCAAAGCCCCCGAGGGGCAGCGCCCCTAAACCCCTCTACTCGGCTTCGATCTGAATACGCTGCCGCAGGTTTCCGGTCACCCGGCTGTAGATTAAAATCTCATCTTCCGCCGTTACAATCGCAAACCATCCCTCGCCGCGTGTAAACGCAACCGCCTCTGCGCCCTCAGGCAAAACCACCTCATCAGGCAACGCCACTGAATTCATTTCCGAGAACCGCATGACAAAAAGCGCGACAATGGTTAGAAACCCGCCGATCATAGTCAACGTCAGTATCGTCACCAACCACTTGAGATATCTGAGGTGCTTCACCTCACCGCCCGAAGAGCCCGTATCATCCATGCCAGTCACAACCCATCACATCGTCATCGGCGCCTCGCCGCCGTCGCGCCTTGATAAGGCGCTGGCGCGCGATGTGCCAGAGCAGGCGCATCTTTCCCGGTCGCGCATTGCGAAATTGCTGACCGAAGGCGCGGTCTCAAAAGATGGCCAGATCATCACCGACGCAAAGGCCAAGGTGATCGAAGGCGAAACCTTCGAAATTGCAGTGCAGGAAGCGACCGACGTCGAAACCCTGCCCGAAGACATCCCTCTGACCGTGATCCATGAAGACGACGACCTGATCGTTGTCGATAAACCTGCCGGCATGGTGGTTCACCCTGCCCCCGGCTCTTATTCCGGCACCCTGGTCAACGCCCTTCTCCATCACTTCGGCGGCAATCTTTCTGGCGTTGGCGGTGAAAAACGCCCGGGCATCGTGCACCGCATCGACAAGGACACGTCCGGCCTTCTCGTTGTCGCCAAATCCGATGCGGCCCATCATGGATTGGCAGACCAATTCGCCGCCCACACCGTTCAGCGCCAATACCGGGCCATTTGTTTTGGCCTACCCAGCATGGGCGATCCACGTCTGCGTGGTGTGCCGGGCGTCAGTTTCGAGCCCGGAAACACAATCAAGATCACGACTCACCTCGCGCGCCACAAAACTGACCGTCAAAAACAGTCAGTTTTATTTCAGGGCGGCCGCCATGCAGTGACCCGCTTTAAGGTGAATGAAACATTCGGCACCTCCGCGGCCGAGGTTTTATGTCAGTTGGAAACTGGCCGCACGCATCAGATACGCGTTCACATGGCTCATATCGGACACGCGTTGATCGGTGATCAAACCTACGGCGGACGACGAAAAATGTCCTCGGACACTCCGGGTGCCGAAACGGCAAAAACCTTTCCTCGTCAGGCGCTTCACGCCGAAACTTTAGGTTTCCTGCACCCCGTAAACGGTCAGCAAACTAGCTTCAGTTCACCCCTGCCACAGGATATTTCGGCCCTCCGAAAAGCGCTGAACCCCTTGTGAATTTCTGCACATCTTCTGCGACTTGGCACGGTATCTCTGCACACATATGTGAAGTAAACCGGCAAATGCTGGAAATTGCGCCCAAGCGTGGTCATCTATTTTTCATTGAAAGATGACAGAATTCGCGCATAGGGCCTTGAAGTGAACTGAACGGTTCACCATCTATGTTAAGCGTCGCAACATAGCGATGGACAGGGAAAGGATATTGAGATGGCTAACTACGCAAATCTCCCCGCACCGACGCCGGAAGGCGGGCTGAACCGGTATCTCCAGGACATTCGGAAGTTTCCGATGTTGGAGCCCGAAGAAGAGTACATGCTGGCAAAACGCTGGGTCGAAGATCAGGACACCGCGTCGGCCCATAAGATGGTGACTTCGCACCTGCGATTGGCCGCCAAGATTGCTATGGGCTATCGCGGCTATGGCCTCCCACAGGCCGAAGTTATTTCCGAAGCCAACGTCGGTCTTATGCAGGCCGTCAAACGGTTCGACCCTGAAAAGGGCTTCCGTCTGGCCACTTACGCCATGTGGTGGATCCGTGCCTCGATCCAGGAATACATCCTGCGGTCCTGGTCGCTGGTGAAGCTCGGCACAACGTCGGCGCAAAAGAAACTGTTTTTCAACCTGCGCAAGGCCAAGGCCCGCATCGGCGCGCTTGAAGACGGTGATTTACGCCCCGAACATGTGGCACGCATCGCGCACGATCTATCGGTGACCGAAACCGAAGTTATCTCAATGAACCGCCGGATGTCCGGTGGCGATGCCTCGCTGAACGCCACAATCTCAGCGGATGGTGAAGGTGCTGCGCAATGGCAGGATTGGTTGGAAGACGAAGACGCCGACCAGGCCAGCGATTATGAAGCCAAAGACGAACTTGATGTGCGTCGCGAGCTTCTGACCGAAGCCATGAGCGTGCTGAACGAACGCGAGCAGGACATCCTGAACCAGCGCCGTCTGCAAGACGCGCCGGTAACACTGGAAACGCTGTCCGGCCAATACGACGTCAGCCGTGAACGCATTCGCCAGATCGAAGTGCGCGCATTCGAGAAACTGCAAAAGAAAATGCAGGAGCTCGCAAAAGAAAAAGGAATGCTGGAACCAGCCTGATTTCTGTAACGTCCCTTCTCAGAGATCAGTCCCCCCCGAAAGGTCCCGCGCATCCCCGCTGCGGGGCCTTTTTTGCGCCCCTTGACCTAAAATCAGAGTGCCAAAGCAAATGACAAGATGACCGGAACCGTCACGATGCCGGCAACCGTCGATATCAAGATGGCCGCTGAAACCCGCTCGGGCGTCACATCGTAATGTTGCGCCAGCAAATAGATGTTCCCGGCCACTGGTAACGCCGCCGCCGCAACCATCACCGTTGCCGTGAACGGATCAACCGAGAACACAACGAACGCGCCGACAAAAACAAAGAGTGGATGGATCACCAACTTGCCAACCGACAACCAGACGGCCGTCGCCGGGTCTTCAACCCGCTTGTAAGCCAGCGAACACCCAATCGCGAACAGCGCCCCCGGCGTGGCCGCCGCCCCCAGAATGTCAAAGAACCGCCCCACCGGCTCGGGCACAATCAGCCCGGTCGCGGACCACAGCAAACCGCAGACGATGGCAACAATCATCGGATTGCTGAAAAGACCCCGTAAAACCGTATTCCAGCTGGCCCATGTCACGCGCCCCTGTTGCCCAAGGCTGACAAGCACAACCACCAGCGTTCCGAACACAACCATATCCACGAAAACCAGCAGCAAGATCACCGCCACAGCCTCTGGCCCAAACAGCGACCCCAACATCGGAATACCGATGAACCCCAGGTTACCATGGACAGCGGTATGCCCCTCGAAACCCGCCTCTGCCAGTTTATGACCACGCATCAAAGCAATCGCGACCATGATCGCCCAATGCGCGAAAGACGCCAGAAAATAGGCCGACATAGTCGGACCATCAAACAGCTCTGATATTGAAATCTGTGATGTAAACCGGAACAACAGCGCCGTCAGGGCAAAGTAGAAAACAAATTTGGTCAGATAGGCCGTCGCCTCGGCAGAGAAAAAACCGATGCGCCCAGCCGTAAAGCCCAGCCCGATCAACATGAAGAATGGCAGCGTCTGAAGGAACACTTCCAGCATGATCAGCCCCCCTCATCAAAGCCAGACTAGCAACACCCAGTTCAACAAAGGGTAATCCCTGCCCGGTGAATAGAAAAGCGAATGTGTGGGGCCACGCGGCAGAAATTCGCAGTTCAGCCGTGAACGCGTCCAACCCCCAACGCCTGCATATGTCGCCGCCTCTCGCGATAACGCACAAATACCCCAACCAGTGGTGTGATGGTGGCAGCAATCACCGCCAGACACAGGGCCGCTAGATAAACGATGCCCACCATATGGCTCAGGGCCTCCCAACTCATCGACTTCAGTTGGCTAAAGGCACCTAGACACAACGCACTGATCCAGCACGCCGCCGACATCGTCCCCAAGGCCGACAGCTGAAATCGCAGCGGCAAAGGCAAATCTCCGAACCGCCAACTTTGATAGGCAACAATCGTCGGCAATCCGATCCGCCCAATGGCCACCGCGTTTAATGTCAGCAAGACCACCACACCGATCTTAGTTATCAGCTTCGGTGAAAAATTATCGGGGTCAAACCCCGTGCGCAGCCACAACAAAACCAGGCCACTGCCCCACAGCAGGGCCAGCCCGGTGAAAACAACTTTATGAAACAGCCGCAGCATCTCAATCTCGCGATGGTCCAGCGCACGCACCACCGCACGCACCGCCGAAATGTCTGCAATGATCGCGCCGCCAAATCCCATCGCCAGCCCCAGCAAGTGCACGGCGCGCGCAGCGTCATTGACAAACGTCATATCCATCAGCGGCTAGACTCCCTTTCCTGACCATGCCCCACAGTTCAAAATCAAAATGAACTATGGCCGCTTTGTGTTTGAAAATCGGCAGAAATATGTCGGTGATCCTTCTGTTCAATCGGGCGACGCAATACTGCCGCACGGCGATCCATTGTTGCCGACAGATATCCAAAAACATCCGCGCATAGCGCCCCTCGGCAATCTATCGCCCAGCCCCTCAAAGGCGCCGCAGAGCTTTCGACGCGAAAACACTATGTTTCGCTGGCTTCGCACGCTCTGATTCGTTAGTCTGCTCACAGATCCGGACAACCGGGCGAAAACAGGCAAAAGAGCAGTTTCCATGACCGAGATGGTCTATGGCTCCGCCCCCGCGCAGGATGGCGAGCCGATCTTTCCCCGCTGGTGGCGCACCATCGACAAATGGTCCTTGTCGGCCGTTTTGATTCTGTTCGGGATCGGGCTTTTGCTGGGGCTGGCGGCATCTCCTCCCTTGGCCGAGCGTAACGGCTTTTCAGCCTTTCACTACGTCGAACGCCAACTTGCCTTTGGCACACTGGCGATCATAACGATGTTTGCTCTAACGCTCATGGCACCCCGCACTGTCCGGCGTTTGGCTGTGATCGGGTTCACGGTCTCTTTTGTTGCGCTTCTCCTCCTGCCCATATTCGGTAAGGACTATGGCAAGGGCGCGGTGCGCTGGTTCTCGTTGGGCTTTGGTTCGATCCAACCATCCGAGTTTCTGAAACCCGGTTTCATCGTAGTCGCAGGCTGGATGATCGCCGCTTCAAATGAAATCGCCGGCCCACCCAGCAAAAGCTATTCTTTCGCTTTGGCCCTGATCATCGTGTTGCTCCTCGCTCTGCAGCCAGACTTCGGCCAGGCTTCGTTGGTCATGTTCGCGTGGGGCGTGATGTATTTTATCGGCGGCGCACCGTTCCTGGTCTTGGCTGGCATCGCCGGGCTTGTCGTCGTTGGCGGCGCATTCGCGTACGAAAACTCAGAACACTTCGCCCGCCGCATCGACGGTTTCTTATCCACCGAAGTCGATCCAACAACGCAACTTGGCTACGCCGCCAATGCCATCCGCGAAGGCGGCTTCTTCGGCGTTGGGGTTGGCGAAGGCACGGTGAAATGGTCCCTGCCTGATGCGCATACCGACTTTATCATCGCCGTTGCTGCCGAAGAATACGGTCTCGTCCTGGTCCTTGTGATCATCCTTTTGTACGCAACTATCGTTCTGCGCTCGCTCTTTCGGCTGATGCGCGAACGCGATCCGTTCATTCGCCTTGCTGGCACCGGGCTGGCCTGCACTTTCGCCGTTCAGGCCATGATCAACATGAGCGTTGCCGTGCGCCTTCTTCCCGCCAAAGGCATGACTCTGCCCTTTGTCAGCTATGGTGGCTCATCCCTGATTGCCGGGGGCATTCTGATGGGCATGCTCCTGGCCTTCACCCGAAAACGCCCACAGGGCGAGATCAGCGATTACCTGATCCGCAGCCGGAAATGAGCCGCCCACCGCATCTCGTCATCGCCGCAGGCGGCACTGGCGGACATATGTTCCCGGCCCAGGCCCTGGCCGAGGCCATGCTGGCCAAAGGCTGGCGCGTCACATTGTCAACCGATGCCCGCGGGGCCCGCTATGCCGGCGGCTTCCCCGTCGAAGTAACCATTCGCGAAGTTGCCAGCGCGACATTTGCCCGTGGCGGTGCCCTGGCCAAACTCGTCGTCCCATTCCGCATTGTCGGTGGCTGCGCCGGAGCTCTGTTTCGCTATCTATCCGATCGCCCAACCGTGGTGGCAGGTTTTGGGGGGTATCCCTCCATCCCAGCGCTTGCCGCCGCGTGGGTGCTGCGCATACCGCGCATGATCCACGAACAAAACGGCGTGCTCGGTCGGGTCAATCAGGTCTTTGCCCACCGCGTCGATACCGTCGCCTGTGGCACATGGCCGACCCTTCTGCCTGCTAACATCACCGGCATCCACACCGGAAACCCGGTGCGCAAAGTCATCCTGGACCACGCAAAATCCGACTACGGCGACCCCGCAACCGGCCCAATATCAATTCTGGTAATGGGCGGCAGCCAGGGCGCCCGCATCCTCAGCGACATTGTGCCCGACGCCATTTCGCGCCTTCCGGCGACCGTGCGCGAACGCCTCAGCGTATCTCATCAGGCCCGCCCCGAAGACCAGTCTCGCGTTACCCCGACATACGCCAAGGCCGGGATTGCTGCCGAAGTGCAGCCCTTTTTCACCGACATCCCCCAACGCATCGCCAATGCTCATCTGGTGATCTCGCGCGCCGGGGCCTCCTCCGTGGCAGACATCAGCGTCATCGGTCGCCCAGCGATCCTGATCCCCTTCGCGGCCGCAACTGCCGACCATCAAACCGCCAACGCCCGCGGCCTCGTCGACGCCCACGCCGCCATCATGATCCCCGAAATTGCCCTTGATCCCGCCTCGCTTTCAGAACACATCAACACCATCCTCACCACACCCGGAGATGCCGCCAAAATGAGCGCCAACGCCCTCACCCAAGGCATCCCCGACGCCACAGACCGCCTTGCCAAACTGGTCGAACAACTCGCGGAGAAATCCAGATGAACGCCGCAGCCGCCACCAAACTGCCCACCGAAATGGGGCCAATCCACTTCGTCGGCATCGGCGGCATCGGCATGTCCGGCATCGCCGAAGTCCTGGTCGAAGCAGGCTACATCGTGCAGGGCAGCGACCTCAAACGTTCGAAACTCACCAACCGGCTGGAAAGGCTCGGCGCAACCATCTTCGAAGGTCAACGCCCCGAAAATCTGGAAAACGCCGAAGTCGTCGTTATCTCTTCGGCGATCAAATCAGGCAATCCCGAACTGGACGAGACCCGTCGCCTTGGCCTGCCGGTCGTGCGCCGCGCCGAAATGCTCGCCGAGCTTATGCGCCTGCGCTCCAACATCGCTGTCGCCGGAACCCACGGCAAAACCACCACAACAACGTTGGTCGCCGCCCTTCTGGATGCGGGCGACCTTGACCCCACCGTGATCAACGGCGGCATCATCCACGCCTACGACAGCAACGCCCGCGTTGGTCAGGGCGAATGGATGGTGGTCGAGGCGGACGAAAGCGACGGCACATTCAACCGCCTGCCTGCCACCATCGCCATCGTCACCAACATCGACCCCGAGCATATGGAACATTGGAGCACCATCGAAAACCTGCGCAAAGGTTTCGATGATTTCGTCTCGAACATCCCGTTCTATGGCCTCGCCGTGTTGTGCACCGACCACCCCGAGGTGCAGGCCCTTGTCGGACGCATTACCGACCGCCGGGTCGTCACCTTTGGCTTCAACGCCCAGGCCGACGTCCGCGCCGTTAACCTGCGCTACGAAGGCGGCATCGCCCATTTCGACATCGCGCTCAGCGCCGATGAGATTGTCATCGAAGATTGCTCTCTGCCCATGCCCGGCGACCACAACGTCTCTAACGCTCTGGCCGCCGTCGCTGTGGCCCGCCACCTCGGCATGAAGGCCGCCCAGATCAAGGACGCGCTCGAAACCTTCAAAGGCGTCAACCGCCGCTTCACCAAAGTCGGCGAGGTCGACGGCGTGGCTATTATCGACGACTACGGCCACCACCCGGTCGAAATTGCGGCCGTTCTAAAAGCCGCACGCCAAGCCGTTGGCGATAACCCGGATGCACGCGTCATCGCCGTGCACCAACCGCACCGCTACTCGCGCCTGTCATCCCTGTTCGAAGACTTCTGCACCTGCTTTAACGACGCCGATGTCGTCGGCATCGCCGAGATTTACGGCGCTGGCGAAGACCCCATTCCCGGCGCCACCCGCGAAGACCTTGTTGCAGGTCTTATCCGCCACGGTCACCGCCACGCCCGCGCCGTCGTCAGCGAAAACGATCTTGAACGCCTTGTCCGCGAACAGGCCCGCTCCGGCGATATCGTTGTTTGCCTTGGCGCAGGCACCATCAGCGCCTGGGCTAATGCCCTGCCGGAACGCCTGAAATAACGGGACGGTTGGGGGTGGGATTCGCTGATATCCCAGCGTTTGAATAAAAATTCTGCATTAAATCTACTTAAACACCATCAACACTCCTAATGCTAAACGTAGCAAAGTTGACGCGGACGTAAACATGTAAGATGTTAATTTGACGTGATAATTTCTAAACTCTCTGGAATGTATGAAATCTGGAAACGATCTGTATCCGGTTTTTTGACCCCAGATTCGCGCATTTAACTCGAAATTAAGGCGAAAGTTTGCTACACATTAAGAGCGCCAGCAGTTTGGTGCGTGTAACGAGTGACTGAATTTTGTGTAACCGATCCGGTTAGCGAGGCATCCACCGCCTCTCTTTCCACCCCGCCAAAGGATCGGTCAGCGGACAACTTGAATGTTCGCATCGCGCAAAGTTCTAAAAGTAGTGAGTAGTGCCCCAGATGACCCCTCTTGCCAAAGCAAAAGCTGTCGCCGAAGCCCAGGATATCCTTGGTGTTCCGGCCTATGCCTCTGAACCCCAAATTCGCGAAGCCTGGAAAAAGCTTGCCTTCGAAATGCACCCCGACCGGGGTGTTGGCAGCAATGACCAACTGGCAAATATCAACGCGGCCTACAGCCTGTTGAAAGACCGCTGTGAAAGCGGTCAGACAAATGCGGACTACTGGGAAAAGGCCAAGGCTCAGACACGGCCGGCATCGCAGATGGTCAAGCCACGTCCGGGCCTGAAAACCAAAACAGACGATCTTGGCGACACAGCAAAGGCAGAATGTCAGGCGCTTCTGGATGAAAACGAAGCACCGGAAACCGGCACAGCCGATCACTTGCCAGTATCCATTCGCCGCCGTGGTCGTGATTTCGTCTATATCGTTGAAACCGGTCTGAACCGCGGTATGAACCGCATTGCCGTTCCAACTGGCGATCTGGTGAACAGCCGCCGCGTGACCCCGCGTCTCGTCAACTTCATGGCGTCGGCAAATGGCGCAGGCTCGTTCAACGTGCCTGACGATCTTCGCGCAAAACTCTTCCCCGGTGCCCGTTCCGTCCGCATCGATTTTGCCAAGACCGAGCACTGATCGTCCACGCGACCTGGGGCATCGCTGCACATTCTCGCGTTCCAAGGCATTCGGTGACCTGACGGGTCCATTATCGGCCCAAAAATATCCTCGCCGAAGGCAAGCGGGCACCAGCCCGCTCCCCGGATTTCGCGTCGAAATCCGATTCCAACAAGTAAATGAAACCAAAACCCACCGTTCGATGGCACCGACGCAATACCGACGTATTACCGACGCGATACAGACAGCCCTAATTCGCTCCGTTCACGCGTTAGATTCGGGCAGTTGCAGCCCTAGCTCTCCGCCTTATTGGCAGCCGCAAACACCATATCAATCATCGCCTGCGTGCCCCGACTGAACTCCAGCGGACAGGGATAGTCGATCTCTCCCCGCATCGCCCGGCCAAAGTTCTCAACCTGCAAGACATAGTGATTGGCCCCCGGCCACCGCTCAACGGTCACAGCAGGCGCACCACCAGGTTTGTGCGTATTGCGATGTATCTCTAATCTCGCCTCGCCAAAGACGCTGGCATTATACGGGGCCGTCAGCCGAATGATCCCGTCCGCCCCATGAAACGTCATTTCCTGGCGGGGATGCATCCGCATCGATGTCGTCGCCTGAAACCTAAATGACGGGAAATTCGCCGTCGCATGGGTGGTCACATCCACACCATTCTCCCAGACGATTTCTGCTGTCGCACTGACAGGTTCTTCGCCGGTGACAAACCGCGCCGACCCCATGGTGTAAACGCCAATATCCGGCAGGGACCCACCCCCCGTCTCTGGCCGATTGCGAATATTATCAGTGTCCAAGGCATTGTTATAGCTGAAAAACCCATCCACATGGGTCAGGTCCCCAATCGCACCGCCCTGCACCAGTTCACGTGCGCGCTGCCACTGCGGATGATGCACAATCATATAGGCTTCCGCCGCCAGCAAACCCGACGCATCCCGCGCCGCAATCAACTGATCGAACTCCCCGGCACTCATCGCAATCGGCTTTTCACACAAGACCGCCTTGCCCGCTGCCAGCACTTTCAGCGTCCACTCAACATGCAGATGGTTCGGCAGTGGAACATAGATCGCATCAATATCCGGATCGGCCAGCATGGCGTCATAATCCTCAAAAACCCGCAACCCCGGCGCAAACGCCCGAAAGGGTTCAGCCTTGGCAGGGTCCGAAGTGGCAATTGCCGCCAGCTCAGCACCATTCGCCATATTGATCGCCGGAGCCATCTGTTCCTTGGCAAAATTACTCGCCCCCAAAACGCCCCAGAGCACCATATCCGTCATTCTCCCACCCCTTCATTCTCCAGGTTCTGAACCAGCCGGACAAAATCCTCACCACGGCGCTCAAAGCTGTCGTATTGATCAAAACTCGCCGCCGCCGGAGCCAACAATACAGTCTCCCCCGCCTCAGCCTCACGCGCCGCCAAACCAACAGCCCGCTCCATGGTCTCGCAAACCACCAGCGGCACATCACCCAGCTCCAGCGCCACATCGGCCGCATGTCGCCCGATCACATAGGACTTCACAACCGATCCCATCATCGGGCGCAATGACCCAAGGCCGCCATCCTTCACCTGACCACCGACAATCCAGCGAATTTTCTTGAATGCAGCCAGCGCCTTGGCCGCGCTATCCACATTCGTCGCCTTGGAGTCATTCACATATTGAACCCCCCCAACCTCGGCGACCACCTGCGACCGGTGCGGCAACCCGCCAAACGTCTGGAACGCATCCTCCAGCATTCGCGGCGCGATCCCCACTGCCCGGCAAGCCGCATAGGCCGCGCAAGCATTCTGATGATTATGCGCCCCAGGCAGCCCACGCACGCCCCGCAAATCAATCGAGGCCACCTGCCGCGCCTTGCGATACTCTGCCAAAAAGCCTTTCCGCGCAAAAACCGACCAACCCACGCCGTCCAGCTTTTCGGCCGCTGAAACCCGGATCACCCGATCATCCCCCGGCCCTTCCGACAATTGATTGACCAGATATCGCCCCTCGGCTTCGTCCACGCCGATCACCGCCCTATCCGGCCCGCCTTCCGCAAACAATCGCCGCTTGGCTGCAAAGTATCCCCCCATCCCGCCATGCCGGTCCAGATGATCCGGCGTCAGATTGGTAAACACCGCCACGTCCGGGGTCATCGCCCGCGCCAATTCGGTCTGATAAGAAGACAGCTCCAACACCACGATCCCGCCATCCCCCGGCGGATCAATGTCCAAAACCCCGCGCCCGATGTTGCCAGCCAACTGGCTCTCGCGTCCCGCCGCCTCCAGACAATGCTGAATCAATGCCGCCGTGGTCGACTTTCCGTTCGACCCGGTCACTGCAATCACCCGTGGCGCAAC
Organism: Boseongicola sp.; assembly: GCA_014075275.1. NCBI lineage: Bacteria > Pseudomonadati > Pseudomonadota > Alphaproteobacteria > Rhodobacterales > Paracoccaceae > Boseongicola > Boseongicola sp. Next base: position 563,574 of record CP046179.1, on the reverse strand, counting down.
CGCGAAATGCTCCCAAGTCCCATTGGCGAACGATCTGAAAAACAACCCGATATCATTGTCCACCGGCACACCCGCCGCCATGGCGCGTGCCACCCATTTGTTGGGTTCAGGATAAAGATGCGGAATACCCGGCGACACGATCAAAGCCGCCACATCCTCCCAAGACCCGGCCTTGGTCACGTCATGCACAACCAAGCCTTCGTCCTCGGCCCGAACCCGCGCCGCCTCGCTATCGTCCCAACACAGCGCCTCTGCACCGCCCGCCTTCAAAGACCGCGCCGCGGACATGCCCGACCGGCCCAGCCCCAATACGACAACGCGCCGCCCTTCATATCCATGCACCGGGATCATCGCGTCACGCCTCGCCCTCGTCGTCCACTTCCAATTGTCCGGATATCCGCCGCCACAGAATGCCCCAATACATCCCCACCGCCAGAACAAAGGAAAGTGCCAGCAAAGCAATCCATGTCAGCGCACTGCGATTATCCAACGACAACAGCCCGAAATCGAACAACACCCAGATCAAGGCTCCGATCACCGCCAAAACCAAAACGGCTCCAAACTGGCCAATTCCCCGCAGCATCGCGGTCAGAAAAAGCACATAGCCCACTGCCAGAACCAACCCGAACAACACCGCCAATGGCATTTGCTCCTGCCAGCTCGCCAAAGCCCAGCGCACATAATTCACATCTGTGGGGTTAAACGTTGCCACCAAAAGGACAAAGGCCGCAGCCCAGCGCAAAAGAAATCCCATCTCGTCCCTTTCAGTGAGCCCTTGAAATCCGTCGGGCCGACATTGCCCCAAGCCCCTCCAACAGACAAGCCAAGCGCCACCTCGGGACATTCTTTCTGGTGGAAATACTCTGCAGGGGTCCGGGGATGCAAAATCCCCGGCAAAACATCACGCCTGCGATCGCCAGATCGCAGCCCTTTACCGAACTTTCAGCGTCGCCAGCCCAATCAATGCCAGGATCAACGAGATGATCCAAAACCGGATCACAATCTGCGGCTCGGCCCAGCCCTGCTTTTCAAAGTGATGGTGAATTGGTGCCATCAGAAACACACGCTTTCCGGTCATTTTGAAATAGGCAACCTGAATGATCACACTCAACGCCTCAACAACGAACAAACCGCCAACAATTCCCAGAACAATCTCGTGCTTTGTGGCCACTGCAATCGCGCCCAATGCCCCGCCAAGGGCCAGCGAACCCGTGTCGCCCATGAATACTGCCGCCGGGGGTGCGTTGTACCATAGAAATCCAAGACCCCCGCCGATCAACCCGGCAGTAAATATCAGCAGTTCGCCTGTGCCTTCAACGTAGTGCACGTCCAGATATTGGGTAAAATCTGTCCGCCCAACCGCATAGGCAATGACGCCCAGTGTTCCCGCCGCAATCATCACCGGCATAATCGCCAACCCGTCCAACCCGTCCGTCAGGTTCACCGCATTCGCCGCCCCAACGATCACAATCATCGCAAATGGAATGAACAAAACGCCCATATATAGCAGCAAATCTTTCAACACGGGAAAGGCCACTGAATACTGCAAATCCCCCTGATGATACATCGACGCCCAATAGGCCGCGACACCCGCAATAATGAAACCAAGACCCAAACGCACCCGTCCGGACACACCGCCCGACGACTGCTTGGAAACTTTGGCATAGTCATCCGCAAATCCGATGGCGGCAAAGCCCATGGTGACGGCCAGAACCATCCACACAAAAGGATTGTCCAGCCGCGCCCACATCAGGGTTGCCGTCAGAACCGCACCCACAATCAGCAACCCGCCCATCGTCGGCGTTCCCGCCTTGGAAAAATGACCCTCAGGACCATCTTCCCGAATGGGCTGTCCCTTACCTTGTTTGCGTCGCAAGGCATTGATCAGTGGGCGGCCAAAAATGAACCCGAAAATTAAAGCGGTAAAGAATGCGCCACCGGCCCGAAAAGTGATATATCTGAACAGGTTGAAGGCGTCCCCGCCGTCGGAAAATAGGGTTAACCAATATAGCATCTATGCCTGTCCCTTCGCCATTACGCGCGCGGGCTGTTGCCCAAGTTTCTTCAGTGCATCAACCACCAGACTGACTCGGCTCCCCTTCGAGCCCTTAACCAGCACCACGTCGCCTGCATCCACCAATTGGTGCGTCTGAGAAGCCAAAGCCTCAGCGGAGTCCACCCACCTTCCGCGCTTTTCTTCACCAATTGCCTCATAAAGGGCGCGCATTCTCGGGCCTACACAATGGACCCGATCAATCGATGCCATCGCCGGATGCTCGGCCAGACCTGCGTGCAAGGCCTCTTCGCTGTCTCCAAGCTCTAACATGTCACCCAGGATTGCGATCCGCCGTCCTTTGCCGATGCGCCCCACGCCGTCTTCCACCGGGATCACTGACAACACCCAGAACGCCGCCGCCATTGAGGCCGGATTGGCATTGAAGGCATCGTCGATAAGCTCGATGGAGTGATCCAGCACAGGATCCAATGCAATGCGCTCGCGCTGTCCGCGCCCAACCGGTGCGCTCCATTGCCCGATATCGCAGGCCAGCACCGCCGGGTCAGCGCCTGCCAGACAGGCAGCACCATATACCGCCAAGGCGTTCATTGCGAAATGCCGTCCCGGTGCTCCGACTTTAAATAGAAACGGCTCGCCTCGAAATTGTCCCTGCACAACGCTGGCATGTTCGGACAATCGAATATCATCCGCCTGCAAAAGCGCCCCCGGCAACGCGCCAAATCCGATTGCCGTCTCTACGCAAGCCTCTGCTTTCGCACGCAAAATTCCGGCAGTCTCAACGTCAGCATTAAACACCGCTGCGCCGCCCGGTTCCAGTCCTTCAAAGATCGCCGCTTTCTCATGCGCGATCCCTTCAATCCCGTCAAACGCCTCCAGATGCGCTGCCGCCACTGTTGTCACTATCGCCACATGCGGGCGTGTCATCTTTGCCAAAGGAGCAATCTCGCCCGGATGGTTCATCCCGATCTCAATCACCGCAAAATCCGTCTCCACCGGCATCCGCGCCAATGTCAAAGGCACGCCCCAATGATTGTTGTAACTCGCCTCAGCCGCATGGGTCTGTCCCTGCCCAGCCAACACCTGCCGCAACATCTCCTTGGTCGAGGTTTTCCCTGCCGACCCCGTCACGGCAATCACCTTCGCACCGGTCCGCGCTCGTGCCGCGACTCCCAGCCGCTCCAAGCCCGCCAACACATCATCAACCACCAACAACGCCGCATCAGGCCCAACGCCATCCGGCACCCGCGACACCAACGCCGCCACCGCACCCTTCGCCAACGCATCCGCCACGAAATCATGCCCGTCGCGCACATCTGTCAGCGCCACGAACAAATCCCCCGGCTCAATCGTGCGTGTATCAATCGAAACGCCCGTGGCTTCCCAGGCACCACCCTGCAAGACACCGCCTGTCGCCACCGTAGCGTCGCCAGATGTCCAAAGCACACTCAAAGCCCCTTACCGTCCAACGCCGCCACAGCGATGCTGGCCTGTTCTACATCATCAAAAGGCAACACATCATCGCCAACGACCTGACCCGTCTCGTGGCCCTTGCCCGCAATCAACAACGTATCGCCTGCACCCAAGGCATCGACACCGCGCAATATCGCCTCGGCCCGATCACCAACTTCGGTCACTTCTGCCGGACACCCCTCGGTTCCCGCCTTCACAGCCGCCCGAATTACACTTGGCTCCTCACTGCGCGGATTGTCATCCGTCACGATCACAACATCCGCATTTCGCGCCGCCGCCTCGCCCATCAAAGGTCGCTTCCCGGTATCACGATCACCTCCGGCACCGAAAACCACGATCAGCCGACCTAACACATGTGGCCGGATCGCACGAAGCGCCGTCGCCAAAGCTTCAGGCGTATGCGCATAATCAACAAACACCGTCGCCCCATTATCGCGCCGCGCCGCAAACTGCATTCGCCCGCGCACCGTCTCCAAAGCGTGCAAACTGTCAAAAGTCTCGTCGGGATCAGCGCCCGTCGCAATACAAAGCCCAGCCGCCATCAGCGCATTCTCGGCCTGAAACCCACCGATCAATCCCAAACGCACTTGCCGAACCTTGCCGCCCCATTCAAACCGGCATTCCTGCCCTGTCGCATCAAACCGCTGGCCCAATATCTGAATGGCCGCGCCTTCGCTGCGCCCGACGGTCAGCAAATCCTGCCCCCGTGCATCAACCACATCCGCCATGCGCGGACCCCAAGCGTCATCTATATTGATCACCGCCGTACCATCGTCCGGCAACACGCGGTCAAACAGACCCGCCTTGGCCTCAAAATACTCTTCAAACGTATCGTGATAATCCAGATGGTCCTGGCTCAGGTTGGTGAACGCTGCCGCCGACAGCCGCACACCGTCCAACCGCTTTTGCGCCAATCCGTGAGATGAAGCCTCCATCGCAGCATGGGTTATCCCCGCATCCGCGATCCGCGCCAGCATCTTGTGCAGGGTAATCGGTTCCGGTGTCGTATGCTGCAACGGCGCGGTGAAAGCCCCTTCAACCCCTGTCGTGCCCAGATTGACTGCCTCGGCCCCCATCTCGGCCCAGATCTGACGGGCAAATGTCGCCACACTGGTTTTACCATTGGTGCCGGTTGCGGCCACGATGACCTCGGGCTGTGCCTCGAACCAAAGCGATGCAGTAAACGCCAGCGCCTCGCGCGGGTCTTCGGCCACAACCAATGGAACACCACTGTCGCGCAAGATATCCGAGGCCAGCGATACCCCCTCGCGATCTGTCAGAACCGCACCCGCGCGCATCCGTATGGCATAATGAATAAATTCAGCCCCATGCACCGTGGTACCAGGCAAAGCGGCAAACAAATTGCCCTCTTTGACGTCGCGACTATCCACTGCCAGACCGGTTATCCGCACACCATTAGCATTGCGCGCAGTCAGCCCAAGCTCGGCAAGCGTTTTTGTCCTGGCCCGGGTCTGCATCGCTATAGTCGCCTCGCGTGGTTAGTTTCTCGCCAGTGTTACACCTGTCCGTGGCAAAGCGCCAACCTCCGGTGCCAGCCCCAACAATGGCGCAACGCGGCGAATGACCTCAGCCGCCACAGGCACCGCAGTCCAGCCCGCAGTCCTGCGTGGTTCCTTGCCGCTGGTCTCAACCGGCTCATCCAACGACACCACCAAAACATACTGCGGATCGTCCACGGGAAACACGCTGGCAAACGTCGCAATCACCTTGTCCTCGTAGTATCCGCCTCCGCGTGCCTTCGGCTTATCAGCCGTGCCAGTCTTGCCTCCCACACGATACCCCGGAACTTCTCCAAAACTGGCCGTCCCACGGGTCACAACCTGCCGCAACATCTCACGCGCCTGCCGTGAAGTATCGGCGCTGACAACGCGCGGTCCAACCACTGCAACGTCTTGCTTTAATAGAGTCGGTTGCACCTGAATGCCGCCGTTCAGCAACGAGGCATAGGCCGTCGCCAGATGCAGCGGGCTTGCGGAAATCCCGTGGCCGTAGGAAATCGTCATGGTCGAAATCTCCGACCAGTTCTTAGGCAACAACGGCTTCGCGCCGCGCGCTTCCACCAATTCCACCGGTGTTGCCTTCAGCAACCCAAGGTCGCCTAGAAAGTCGTGCTGGCGTTCGATCCCGATCTTCTGGGCAATCCGTGCCGTGCCGATATTCGACGACTTCACTATGACATCTTCAACCGACAACGCCTTTCCGTAATTGCGGAAATCCCGGATCTTGTGCTTGCCCCAGCGAAGCGGCCCCTTGATATCCACCATGGTCGACCGGCTGACGATCTTCTCATCAATCCCCTGCGCCACAGCAAAGATCTTGAACGTCGACCCTAATTCGTAAACACCCTGCACGGCACGATTAAACAGCGGAGAATCCCCCGGATCGCCTTCAGTCAAAGGTCGTGGTCTGTCATTCGGATCAAAGTCCGGCAGACTTGCCATCGAGACGATCTCGCCCGTATGCACATTCATCAGAACTGCCGCCGCACCCTTGGCGTTCATCAGCTTCATGCCGCCTTCCAGCACCCGTTCAACTGCCGCCTGAACCGTCAGATCCAGCGATAAGGACACCGCAACATCACCACGTCCCGGATCGCGCAAAGTATCATCCAGCGCTTTCTCAATCCCGGCGACACCGATAATCTCGGCAGAACTCACGCCCTCGCGCCCGAAACCAGCACCACCCAGAATATGCGCCGCAACACGCCCATTCGGGTAAAGCCGCATCTCGCGCGGTCCAAACTGCAAACCGGGGTCACCGATATCGAAAACCGCCTGCTGTTGTTCAGGTGAAATCCGCCGCTTGATCCAGACAAACTTTCGCGCTCCGGTAAATTGCTTGCGCAGTTTCTCACCATCGAGGTCAGGAAAAATCTTCGCCAGTTCACGCGCCGACCGTTCAGCATCAATCATGATCGGCGGTTGCGCATATAGCGCATGGGTCGACAAGTTCGTGGCCAGAATACGCCCATTCCGATCCGTGATGTCCGCACGCCCCGCCACAATCTGGGCGCCCGTCGCCGCCGCACGCGGCTCAGCCGGGTCCGACCCCGCCAACACCGACATCTTCAGCCCGACCATCATAAACGCACAAAGGAAGAACACCCCAATGATCAGCAACCGCCCTTCGGCCCGCTCGCGCGCACCATCCCGGTCCGCCTCGTGGCGCTCCTTCAGGTTCTGTCGCTCAATCGAATCCGGGTTCTCACCCTCGCGCCGCGCAGCCAATATCCGTGCCAATGGTCGTAGAGGAGTGCGCGTCATTGCCCCTCTCCCAACCTGCTCATCACATCAATCGGCACCGTGATCGGTGCCAGCGGCTCAATTGGGTAAGTGATCTGATCGATATATCCAAAGTGGTCCGGGCGAAGCGGCAACAGCCCCAGCCGGTCAAAATTCATATCCGCCAAATCCGCCAACCGCTCAGGCCGGTTCAGATAGGCCCACTCGGCCCGCAAAACCCCAGCCCGCTCGCGCAAATCCGCAATCTCCGACTGCAAAGTCTTCACTTCGCGCAAGCTGGCTTGTGTTTCATAGTTCTGACGATACGCCCAAACCGCCAATCCCATGACCATCAAAGCCGTCATCACATAAAAGACCGAGCGCATCTATTTGCCCCCCATAGACAATTTCGGCATACCTAACTTCGAACGATCCACTGGCCCCGCAGCGACTTCCGTGCGCCGTCCAACCCGCAAATTCGCCGAGCGTGCCCGCGGGTTTCGCGCAATTTCATCCGCATTCGGCGGGATCGCCTTGTTGCGCGCCTGAAACCGCGACTCCTCCGCAACCACTTCAGGCTGATAGCGATTGCCACCGCCCGCCTTGCCTGACCGCGCCTGAAAGAACCGCTTCACAACCCGGTCCTCCAGCGAATGAAAACTCACCACCGCCAACCAACCGCCGGGCTTCAACGCCCGTTCCGCTGCTTCCAAGCCCGCCACCAACTGCCCGAACTCGTCATTCACCGCGATACGCAGCGCCTGAAACGTCCGCGTCGCCGGATGACTTTGCCCGGGCTTCGGCCTTGGCAAACACCGCTCAACAATCGCAACCAGCGCCGCTGTCGTCTCAATCGGGGCCTCAGCGCGCGCACCAACAATCGCCCGCGCAATCCGGCGCGACGCTCGTTCCTCGCCATAGTGGTACAGAATATCCGCCAGCATCGTTTCATCGGCATCTGCCACCAAATCAGCAGCAGAAACGCCCGACTGGCTCATCCGCATATCCAGCGGCCCGTCCGACATGAAGGAAAACCCACGCTCGGCCTGATCCAACTGCATTGAAGACACACCCAGGTCCAGAACCACCCCGTCCAGCGGTTCATCTATATATTCGTCCAGCTCAGAAAACGTGCCCTCAACCAGGTCCAACCGCCCGGCATAGTCACCGGCCCAATCAGCCGCCATCTCGAAAACCATCGGATCACGATCGATTCCATAAACCCGATCCGCTCCCGCCGCCAAAAGCCCACGCGCATAACCACCTGCGCCAAACGTCCCGTCCAGCCAGTGACCCGTCACAGGACCACAGGTTTCCAAAATCGACTCGAGCAAAACTGGAATATGGGGGTCATCACTCATCGCGCGGGCAGCAGCGGCCATGGGTCAGTTCCCCTCCCCGCCCCGATCCAGAAGCGTCAGAACGTCAAAGTCGTCCGGCTTCTCATCCAGCCAGGCCTCAACCCTGGCTTCTTCAATGGCTTCATAGGTCTCAGGCTTCCAAACCTGGAACGTATCGCCCGAGGCAATGAAATACGCCTCGCCGCCCAATTCGGTTTTCTGACGCAGCTTTGCGGGCAAAACGATCCGCCCGGTCTCATCCACTGTCGTCAGAAGGGATTGACCGTTAAACAGCTTCTCCAGCATCCGTCGCTCAATCGAACCACGCGGCATCCGATCGATCTTCGCATCCACCTCGTTGGCGGCGTCAATTGTATAACACTCAAGATACTTGCGACGATGATCGCCATAAACAATGACCAACTCGGGCGCTTTGCCCTCGCTCCAGGATGGGTCTCCGGCTTCGAGTACACGGCGAAAATGGGCTGGGATCGAAACCCTGCCCTTCGTGTCCACCTTATGGTGGCCTTCGCCTCTGAATCTCCGAACCACTGTCCCGTCGGTCCTTCTGTTAACTCACCCCCCAAAAAAGAAAACGACGGTCGGACTGCTGCCAGAGTCCGATCCGCCGCCCTCGTCCCGTTTCCGGGTTTAGTCCAGCTGCGCGCGCCACCTGGGGGGATGTCTGCTCGCCCGCGCGCCGGATCTCGTAATCGAATGAAAGCGGGTGCCTGTATGAAACCTGCTATTTTATTTTGGTTCGGGGTCTTTTGGCGCCCCTTATCAACGTCCCGTCTCATTCGGTAAGGATGAATTTACATGGGAAATCGTGGGAAGCAATAGAAATCTGAGGGAATATGCGAGATTTCGCCCATGAACAAACAGGACAGAAACGTCATCAGCACGACATATAGCATCAATATTTAGATTTTTCGGCTAAAAAATACTATATGTAGTATATGGATGTCAGGTGCGATTATTTCCCATATCTTCCCGGCTATTTGCCGGATAGCGCGTGAAATCCCACGAATCGAGCCGAATCCCACAGAATTCCCCACCTGTGGCAGGAAAAACCCATATTGTCCCATGCGAATCCAGATGCACCCCAGCGAAGGGCCCCTGCTTTCTTTCTGGTGGAAATACTCTGGGGTGAGAGGACCTTCAAAAAGGTCCGAACGGGGCGAAGCTCCACAAAGGATGGAATGCGGGCAGCGCCCGCACCGCTTAGCAGCACCCTAACGCAGCGCGCGGTAAACAACGTTCGCAGGCACCGACGTAATACCGATGCGATACCGACGTAATACCGAAAACCCGGATAGGCCCTCGGCGTTAACCCATTCCGCCGCCGATTAACCGTTTGGCAAGGTGTGTGTAGGCTTCGGCCACCGGCCCTCCATCCATCACAACAGGTCGCCCGGCATCGCCCGCAACCCGCACATCAAGGGAAAGGGGTATCTCGCCCAAAAACGGCACATTCAGCTTTTCGGCCTCGGCCCGCACGCCGCCGTGGCCGAACAGATGTTCTTCATGCCCACAGTTCGGGCAAACATAGGTCGACATGTTCTCGATCAGCCCCAGCACCGGCGTATTCAGCGTATTGAACATATCAATCGCCTTACGCGCATCCAAAAGTGCGACGTCCTGCGGCGTCGACACGATCAATGCGCCCGTCACTTCCGTGCGCTGACACAATGTAAGCTGTACGTCGCCCGTCCCCGGCGGCAAGTCGATGATCAACACATCCAACTCGCCCCATTGCACCTGCCCCAACATCTGCTGAAGCGCGCCCATCAGCATCGGGCCCCGCCAGACAACTGCTTTGTCGGGCTCCATCATGAACCCAATCGACATCAGCGTAACACCATGGGACTGCAATGGAATAATCGTTTTACCGTCCGGTGACGACGGGCGCTTCTGTATCCCCATCATACGTGGCTGCGACGGCCCGTAGATATCTGCGTCCAGCAAACCAACTCGCCGACCCTCAGCCGCAAGCGCAACGGCCAGGTTAGACGCAACGGTCGACTTCCCTACGCCGCCCTTGCCGGACCCCACCGCAATGATGCGATCAACACCTGATACTTTGGTCGGTCCGCCCTGCTGCGGTGTCGGATGTCCGCCCACTTTCAGCGATGGTGGCGCTTTCGGTGGCGCAGCGGCGCCTCCATGGGCGGTCAACACGACTGAAACCTCTGAAACACCATCCAACCGCCGCACAGACGCCTCTGCCGCAGCCCGGATCGGCTCCATCATCTGAGCAATCTCGGGGCTTGGCGCTTCGATCACAAAGCGCACCGCACCGCCTTCAACGTTAAGCGCGCGCACCATGTCGCGCGACACCAAATCACCGCCGTCAGGCAGTGAGATCAATTTCAATGTGTCAAGTATCTGCTCGCGCGTCAGGGCCATGTCTTTGTCTCTTTTTAACGTTCTGTTGCTCTACTTACCCTGAAGCCCCCGCCAGACAACCCCGCATTAACCTTTTGCTGAAGCTCTAAGCGCTTTGCTCAAAATGTTACCGCAAACTTATGCATTTGCTGCATAGCAGCATTGCCAAAGAATCTATTGTGCAATCGCAGCATAAGCCTATCTTTAACTCAACGAACAACAGCGGGACGACACGACGCCGTCTCGACCATCCAAGGACCAAGCACATGAGTGCATTAGATATTTTTGCCCGCAACACCAAACGTGGTGGATTTTTTGCCAACATCTCTTTGGCCATGCAGCAATACCGGACATACCGTCAGACGCTCGACGAACTGGAAGCTCTGTCGGATCGCGAACTTCTGGACCTGAACCTTTCGCGTCACCAGATTCGCTCAATCGCATACCGCGCTGCCTACGAAGGCTAAGCGGAACGAAATCGGACGGCCACTCCTCCTCCCTTGTGGTCTTCTGACAAATAGCGGCGGCACCTACCTCCTCCCAGGTGTCGCCGCTATTTGTCAGAAGACCAGCGGCTTAGAGCGAAAATTTTAAACTCTAAAACGGAGCCTCTACTTCGCCCATACCGACATAGACTGTCTTACGCTCGGTATAATGCTCGATCGCCGATTTCGAGTTTTCCCGCCCGACTCCCGAGAACTTTGTGCCTCCAAACGGCATCTCAACCGGTGCCGCGTTGTAGTGGTTGATATAACAAGTCCCGGCCTCAAAGCCCTTAACTACCCGATGCGCCCGCGTCAGATCCGCGGTGAAGACACCGGCCGCCAAACCGAACTCTGTGGCATTGGCACGCGCAAGAACCTCTTCTTCCGTGTCAAAGTCCAAAACGGACATTACCGGGCCGAAAATCTCTTCCCGTGCGATTGTCATATCGTCCGTTACACCAGTGAAAACAGTAGGTTCCACGAACCATCCGGTCCGGTTTGATCGTCGACCGCCGTGGGCCAGAACCGCCCCCTCTGCGACGCCCTTTTCAATGTATCCAAGGACAATCTGCATCTGAGCTTCGCTCACAAGAGGCCCGAAATTCACGGCCTCATCCATTGGGTCGCCCATCACAACACCCTTGGAAAGCCGATCCACCAAACGCGCAACAAAATCTTCTCTTACCGAGCGTTCAACAAAAACCCGCGTTCCGTTCGAGCAAACCTGCCCAGACGAATAGAAGTTACCCAAAATAGCTCCCGACACAGCCGCATCAAGGTCGGCATCGTCAAAAACAACCATCGGAGATTTACCACCCAGCTCCATAGTAACATGGCGCATTCCTTGGGCCGCCGTCGCATAGACTTTTTTGCCGGTGGGCACTGAACCCGTTAGCGAAACTTTGTCGACACGCTCATCTGTGATTAGTTTGGCACCAACGGCTCCGCGCCCCTGAACCACGTTAAATACCCCATCCGGAAGCCCGGACTCAGACAGTATCTCGGCGACGCGCAGCGCAGAAAGCGGTGTAGTTTCAGAGGGTTTGAACACCATTGTATTGCCGCATGTCAAAGCCGGCGCAGCTTTCCAACAAGCAATCTGGGTAGGATAATTCCATGCTCCAATGCCGACACAAACACCCAATGCCTCGCGAATTGTATAGGCCCAATCACCACCTGGCAGTGGAATTTGCTCGCCGGTAATTGTGCCTGCAAGACCGCCAAAATACTCCAATGCATCGGCACCGCTGGTGGCATCCGCCACTAGGGTTTCCTGCAATGGCTTTCCTGTATCCAGCGTTTCAAGCTCAGACAGACTTTGGTTTTCGTCGCGCATCATATCGGCAGCGCGGCGCAGAATACGTCCACGCTCTGTACCGCTCAGAGCCGCCCACTCAGGCTGGGCCCGCCGTGCAGCAGCAAGTGCCTGCTCAACGACGGCATCCGTGCCTTCGTGCAGCTTTGCGACGACTTCGCCCGTCGCCGCATAGATGCATTCAATCTCGGCTCCACCGTCATCTTCAACGTATTTTCCATCAACGAAATGGCTGGCTTTGGGTTGGGCCCGCATTGGCAACTCTCCGGTTAAATTTCCGAACAATCCCGATCACGTTTTTCTTCAGCGATCAAGTCGCAGAATTGGCAGTTTGGGCCGATGTTATCGCAATCATTTGATAAATGTCGTCAGCAGTTGCTCCGCGCGACAAATCGTTCGCGGGACGCTTCAATCCTTGCAGTATAGGGCCAAGCGCGACCGCACCTCCCAATCTCTGTGCAATCTTGTATCCGATATTTCCGGCGCTAAGGCTTGGGAACACCAATACATTTGCCGCCCCTGCAATTGAAGACTCCGGTGCCTTCTTGCTGGCAACATCCGGAACGAGCGCAGCGTCGAACTGTAGTTCGCCGTCAACAACCAGGTCCGGGGCCCGCTCAGCCAAGATATCCATGGCATCCTGAATGCGCTCCAACGACTCATGGGCACGCACTGGAACCGAGCCCTTTGTCGAAAAAGACAACATCGCGACCTTTGGCTCCAGTCCGGTCAATGCCGTCAAAGATTCCGACGACGCGATCGCAATGCTTGCCAATTCCTCTGCCGTTGGTTGCAAAATCAATCCGCAGTCAGAAAACACAACTGGGCGATCAAACGGCGATTTCAGCAGCATCAGGAAATAGCTCGAAACCACGTCCACGCCCTTGGCCCGACCGATGATTTGCAACGCCGTACGCACGACGTCCGCCGTCGTCGCAACTGCACCACCAAGCGTTCCGTCGGCATCACCCTGCCGAACCATCATGGCCGCAAATCCCAGAGGATTCTGCACGTTCGCTAACGCGGCATCTTCCGACATGCCTTTGTGTTGTCGAAGCTGGAAATAGGCTTCGGCATATCCATCGGTCTTGTCGGAAGTCATTGGATCAGCGACGTAAATTCCATCGACACCACCCAGATCGCCGATGATGTCTGGCCGCCCAACCAAGGTGATCCGGGCAATTCCTTCGGCTCTGGCCCGCAGGCCAGCCTCGACTACGCGTGGGTCTTCGCCTTCGGACAAAACGACATGCGCATTGGCACCCCGTGCTTTATTCAGAATATCTTCAATCATCTGCAAAGTGTTGTTCGCCCAAAAGAAAAAGGCCAGCGAAAAGCACGCTGACCTTTAAAATCTTGCTAGACAAATCAGCCGCGCATGTCAGCACCATCAACGCCAGCAACGGCCACTGGGGCTTTCATTGCATCCCGACGGAATGGCTCGCCCAGTTCCTGATTGATCATAGCTTCAATCAGTGTCGTCTTGCCGTGGTTCATCTGATCGTCAATCGCCTTACGCAGCGCTTCGGTCAGTTCTTCCATGGTCCGGGCGACAACACCCTGCAAACCACAAGCCGTTGCAATCCCAGCATAAGACACGCCCTCGTCCAGCTCGGTGCCAACAAAGTTGTCCTGATACCAAAGCGTCGTATTCCGCTTCTCGGCACCCCACTGATAGTTACGGAAAACGATCTGCGTGATTGGCGGCCATTCTCCCCGACCAATCGCTGTCAGCTCGTTCACCGCAATCCCGAAGGCACCATCGCCCGAGAACCCGACAACCGGCACATTGGGCTGCCCAATCTTTGCGCCAACAATCGACGGAAGCCCGTATCCACAGGGCCCAAACAGGCCCGGAGCAAGATACTTCCGCCCCTCTTCAAACGTCGGATAAGCGTTACCGATGGCACAGTTGTTGCCGATATCCGATGAGATAATCGCATCTTTCGGCAGACCTGCCTGAATAGCGCGCCATGCCATCCGCGGGCTCATCCAATCCGGCTTTGCGTCACGCGCACGTTGATTCCAGCTCGTGCCCGGATCATCGTCTTCGTGATCCATCGACGACAATTGCTGCGCCCAGGAAGTCTTCGACTTTGATATGAGCTCTTTGCGCTCAGTCCGACCCTCGTCACCCGCATCGTCAGACAGTTTCGACAATATGCCGTCCGCAACTTTTTTCGCGTCACCAACAATGCCCACGGATACAGTTTTTGTTAGACCAATACGGTCAGGGTTAAGGTCGACTTGAATGATCTTGGCGTCGCGCGGCCAGTAATCGATGCCATAGCCAGGCAAAGTCGAGAACGGGTTTAGGCGCGTGCCCAGTGCAAGAATGACATCTGCTTTGGAAATCAGCTCCATACCAGCCTTCGAACCGTTATAGCCCAAAGGTCCGGCAAACAGCGGATGTGAACCCGGGAATGCGTCGTTGTGCTGATAGCCAACACAAACCGGTGCATCCAAACGCTCTGCCAAGGCGGCAGAAGACGGAATCGCACCAGCAAGGACAACGCCAGCGCCATTCAGGATGACGGGGAATTTGGCGCTCGACAGTAGGTCGGCGGCAGCAGCAATGGCATCATCACCACCCGATGGACGTTCAAATTCAACAATTGCCGGCAGATCGACGTCGATAACCTGCGTCCAGTAATCACGCGGGATGTTAATTTGCGCAGGCGCACTTGCGCGTTTGGCCTGAAGAATAACGCGGTTCAGAACTTCGGGAATACGGCTCGGGTCACGAACTTCTTCCTGATAGGCCACCATGTCCTCGAACAATTTCATCTGCTCGACTTCCTGGAAGCCGCCCTGACCCATGGTCTTGTTCGCAGCCTGCGGTGTGACCAAAAGCAATGGCGTGTGGTTCCAATACGCGGTCTTAACCGGTGTCACAAAATTGGTGATACCAGGACCATTCTGCGCGATCATCATCGACATCTCGCCGCTGACACGGGTGTAGCCGTCTGCCATGAAGCCAGCCGAGCCTTCGTGCGCACAATCCCAGAAGTTAATTCCTGCCGTTGGGAACAAATCCGAAATTGGCATCATTGCAGAACCGATGATGCCGAACGCATCTTTAATTCCGTGGCGCTGAAGCACTTTTACAAAGGCTTCCTCAGTGGTCATTTTCATGGGTACATCCCTCCGTTGGGTTCCGGGTCTATCTAGGTTCCCGCCGCGCGGTTCACTAGGTCCAGTTGGATTTCCACTTTATAACCAGTAGGCAAATCCTGGGTCGTTTGGTGAAGTCAGCTTGAAATCCAGATCAATACACGACTACATTACATCACTCGCCACGAATTGCCTTTGCGACAAGAGCGATTCCCTCGGGTATTCTCTCCGATGGAATTGACGAATACGCCAATCTATAAAAGTTGCGCGGGGGATTTTCGCCAGGAAAGAATGATGTTCCACTTTCGATTAACACGCCTTGTTCTGCCAGCGTGTGGGCCAGTTCGCGGGAATCGACTTCTTCCGGTGCTCGCATCCAGAAACTTGATCCGCCCTCGCCGCCGCCCGCGATTTCAAGCTCGTTTTCACGGATTGCCATCTCCATAACCGCACGCCGGTCTTTAAAGGCTTTGGCCGTGCGCCGGATCAACGCATCATAATGCCCAAACGACAGAAAATAGGCAGCCGTCCTTTGAACATGTCCCGGCGGATGGCGAAGTATTGTCGCCCGCAAGGCGCGCGCCTCTCGAATGAAGGGAGCAGAACCCACAAGATATCCGAGCCGCAAACCCGGAAACAAGGATTTGGAGAATGAGCCGATGTGAATGACCCTTCCCTCTCGATCCAACGACTTCAGCGCGGGCGATGGAGGCTCAAGAAACGACATCTCAAATTCGTAATCGTCTTCAACGACCAGAAAATTATCGCGGCTGGCCCGTTCTAAAAGCGCTTGGCGGCGGGCAACCGGCATGGTGACAGAGGTGGGGCAATGGTGGCTGGGCGTCGCAAAGACAACGTCCGCCTCTGTTGGCACGTGATCTACCAAAAGCCCCTCATCATCGACAGGCAACGACACAACATTGCATCGTGTTTGTTGAAGGATGTCACGCAAGCCCGGGTAGCAAGGGGCTTCAACAACCGCCATGCGCCGCTGAGTTAGTAAGATCTGTGCCGCAAGCCAAAGTGCATTCTGAGCCCCCAACGTGACCAATATCTGATCCGGAGTCGCGAGTATTCCGCGCCGGGGTAATGAGTGACGAGCAATAAATTCGACCAGCTTCGGGTCGTCCCGCTCGAAGTAGTCTCCTGTCATCGCGGCAAAGTCACGTTGCCCCAAAGCCTGCAAAGCGCAGAGTCTCCAGTTTCGATGATCGAAAAGAGACGCGTCCGCTTGCCCATAAATGAACGGGTAACGAAATCGCCGCCAATCGCCAGGTTTTTCTAACTTTGGCCCCTGACTCCAACGGGTGCCAATCATACGAGGCCAATCGACCGCGTCATCACGACTTGCCGGCTCGGTCGGCATACGAGGCCGCGGCGCTGTGTCAGAAATGAAGTAACCGGATCGCCCTTTAGAAGCCAGATAGTCGTCGGCAAGCAATTCCGAATACGCAAGTGTGACTGTAATGCGACTGACACCAAGATGCTTGGCTAGACGGCGAGACGACGGCAATCGTTCGCCAGGGCGAAATCGCCCTGACAAGACACCTTCGGCCACCATGGTTTGAATCTGCTTTTGCAGAGTTCCCTCGTGGCCGGGATCAAGATAAAAAGTTTCTTCAGAGATCGCCATGACGCTTCTGGCCTTATAGTAGCATCACTATATAGCCAGATTCGAGCAGGATAGACCAGCCCTGATGCCAAGCGCACCAAAATGCAGGAGCCGCGCATTTTGCGCGCGGCCCCGAAATCGGCGATCAGAGTCGTTGGACGATCTCCGATCAGTTGAAGATGTTGGTCAACGCCCGATCGACCGCGCCGGTGATCTCGTCGATGTCATCTGCCGTCGAAATCAGTGCTGGGCTAAAGCACAATGTGTTGTTGAAACCTGGCAGTGACCGATTGGTCGCTCCAATCACTACACCTTGCCCCATACAATCAGCGACAACCGCTGCGACCTTCTTTTCGTCAGCAGGTTCCTTCGTCGCTCGATCTGCAACCAGTTCAGCACCGCAGAACAATCCTTTGCCCCGCACTTCGCCGATCACCCGATGCTTTTCCTGCAACGCCAGCAAATTGTCGATCAACCGGGCACCCATTGCCGTCGTGTTATCCAACAGCTCTTCTTCCTCGATGATCGCCATATTCTCCAGCGCCGCCGCCGGACCCGCCGTGCAGCCGCCAAAAGTCGAGATATCGCGAAAGAAGTTCATTGGATCACTCGCGTCCGATTTGAACATTTCGAAGATCTCTTCCGTCGTCACCATACAAGCAATCGCGGCATAGCCAGAGGCGACGCCCTTCGCCATGGTCACGAAGTCCGGCTTCACGCCGTAATGCTGATAGCCAAACCATGTGCCTGTTCGGCCTACCCCGCATACCACTTCATCGATGTGCAGCAGAATGTCGTATTTCTTGCAGATCTCCTGAACGCGCGGCCAATAACCCTCCGGAGGCACAATAACGCCGCCGCCAGCGGTCACCGGCTCCAGGCAAAGAGCCCCAACCGTATCCGGCCCCTCGCGCAAAATGACTTCTTCGATGGCGTCGGCGGCCCGCTCGCCATAGTTCTCGGTGTCCCATTGGGCGCGGTATTCCAGACAATGCGGCACTTCGACAAAGCCAGGCGTATATGGACCATACTGCGCATTCCGCTCGGGCTGGCCACCCGCCGACATGGTCGTGATTGTCGAACCGTGATAGTCGCGCTCACGGAACAATATCTTGTGCTTTTTGCCGCCATAGCGCTTGTGCGCAATCTGGCGCACCATCTTGAAGGCTTTCTCGTTCGCCTCAGAGCCAGAGTTCGTATAGTAAACCCGGCTCATCCCCGGCATCTTCGAGATCAGCTTTTCGGCAAACTTCGAGCCTGGGATAGAGCCCGCAGAATTTGCAAAATACGGCATCTGGATCAACTGATCCCGCACGGCGTTAGCAATCCGCTCGCGGCCATAACCTACATTCACAGTCCAGACCCCTCCAGACACCGCGTCCAGATGTTCTTTGCCCGTCGCATCCCAAACCCGCATCCCACGGCCTTCGACCATGATCCGCGGATCATTCGTCTCGAACGGCTTGTGCTGAATCAGATGATGCCAAAGATGTTCGCGGTCCGCTTGTATTACAGCGGAAAGATCGTTCTGAGCGTGGGTAACAGACATGGGCTTAGCCTCCTCTAACCACTGTAATCTGACCGAGGCACGATACGGCGAATAGGGCCAGAATGTCTTGCAATTTAGAGCCAGAACTGGCGCACACTGGGCGCCGAACAAGTTTGTTGCGCAGCGACAGTCTGCCGTGAAATTTCCAGAAACACAATTTCCGCTCGAAGCTCCAACCGGCAACTCATAGAGTTAATCGCATGACACAGGACAGACCAGTGTTGGGCATACTTTTAATGCTGGGGTTTTGCGTCCTTGCACCGATGGGCGATTCGATCGCCAAACTCCTTGGGCAAAGGTTGGACGTCGGCATTCTGGTTACAGTTCGTTTTGCTGTTCAACTAATTATTCTGACACCAATTGTACTCTACACCAGCCAATCTTTCGTTTTGCACGGTCGTCTGTTGCGGCTGACGACAATTCGCACCTTCTTGCACATCGTGGGTATTGGCTTGATGTTTCTTTCACTGAAGTTTCTGCCCTTGGCAGATGCGGTGGCCATTGCCTTTGTAATGCCTTTTATCATGCTACTGCTGGGACATTTCGTATTAGGCGAGGAAGTTGGGCACCGTCGCATCATTGCTTGTTGCGTCGGGTTCATCGGGACACTTTTTGTCATCCAACCCAGCTTTGCCGAAGTGGGTTGGCCTGCACTTCTACCACTTGGGGTTGCGGTCGATTTCGCACTGTTTATTCTTGTCACTCGACAGATCGCAAAAGAAATTGATCCGATTACTCTTCAGGCAACTTCAGGAGCCTTAGCGACGGTCATTCTTGTCCCCTTAATCATAGTCGCAAGTTCACTTCAGATTTCAGGCCTGCAATTTCAAATGCCGCAAAATTCAGATTGGCTGCTTTTGATGGCGTTAGGTACCTTAGGAACCGGCGCACACTTAGTTATGACCTGGTCTCTCAGATTTGCACCGGCCTCAACGTTGGCACCTATTCAATACTTAGAGATTCCGGTCGCAGCGTTTTTTGGATGGCTGGTGTTCCGCGATTTCCCCAATGGCCTCGCACTGATGGGAATAGCCATAACGATCGGAGCGGGCGTCTACATCCTGTTGCGTGAAAACGCGGTCAGTCGCAAAGGCTCGCAACAACCGCAGCAAGCGCCGCCCGCGGCAGAATAGCAAGCATTCCAGGACTATCGAACTCCAAAACGACAGGTCCGGTTACACGGTTCGATGTGCCGACCCGACCATCGGGCGCGAACGCCAAACCAGCGACAGGCCACTCCAAACCTTCCGAAGTCCCCGAGACGTGGCCCATCGGAAAAAGCGACATCCGCATCCCGATGGGCAATTCCAACGAGATCTTGTGGGGAACCGAGACTATGACATCTGTGTTATCGAAAATGATAGCAATCGGCCCGACACCACGCACCAAAACGGAAAGCGCCGCCAGGGTGTGGTCAATCTGCCCAGACGTGAACCCCGTGGCCAAAACAAACGGTGCCTGGATGCGCTCCAGACACTTCTCGAAATCTGTGCTTTCCTGTTCGGCGACATGGATGAATTTGGCATCTGGCAACTGACTGCGCACTCGGGCCGAAACCGAATCGAAATCACCGATAACTGCCAGCGGCTCGAAACCAGCTAAGATCGCATGATCAGCGCCACCATCTGCCGCAACCAGAAAAGGAGCAATTTTCAACGATTCTTCAATACTTTCGGCGCTAGGGTCACCCCCGCCAACCAGCGTAACGCCACCTTGATACTGCACCGTCTCGTCAATCATGCCTGTTTATCCTAAACTTTCCCGGCCCGACCGCCACAATTCTGACCCGAAAATATCCCGTCAATTTCTCACCAACGTTCCTATTTCTGTCTTTTGCCTTGGTAAACAAAGAGTTGCTGAAACAGGGGAGAAAGCGACCCAATCATGACTGGTTCGAACAAAATTCTTACGGTGTCCTATGGCACTTTCAGCTGCACGCTGGAAGGATTTGACGATCCGTTTGGCACCATGCGCGGGATCGCCGAGTATTTCCGCGACCTGGCAGCCGACGACCGTTACTTTGGCGCCGAGCCACCGACACCCGATGTGGAGATGTTGCAGAACATCGCTCAAAAGGCAGTCCAGCGCCGCGTTGAGGCTCGGATTGGAGATGCTGGCGTGTCGCTTCAACAAGTTGAAGACGCAGCCGAGGCAGAGCCCGCTCAAGACGAAATCAAAGAATCGCCGTCCGCTTCCATGGCCACTGCCGAGGAACCAGCCGTCGTTCCATCGCCAAAGCCCCGCAATACGTCACGCAATCCGGTCAAATTGGATTCTGGGCCACTGACATTCGACGACGATTTTCTGATGGCGGACGAGCCCGAAGATGTGCTGACCATCGATGCAGCTGCTGAACCTGTTGCCAGCGACGCCCCGGTTGAAAGCGTTGCCGAAAAATTGCGCCGCATACGAGCGGTCGTCTCGCGCAGCATTGAACCAGAGGAACAAGACCCGTCTTTTAGTGACGCGCCAGCATCGGGCAACGCCGCCGATGCAGATATGGGCGCGCCAAATCCACGTAGCCGGGCGCTCAGCGAAACCATAGCTGCAATCACGGCAGATCTTGCCGACGATGAAGATGCCCAGAATCAATCAGGTCCGATCTCCGAAGCAGACTCGTCTGCCGAAATTGACGACAGCGACGACAGCGAAGATCTTGAGGACCCTGACTCGAGCACAGCGCCTAACGACAATGCTACACTTGACAATGTCCTCAACATTGTCGCCGGAGAATCTGGCGAGAACACCGATGATCACCAGGAAGATGTGGCTGCGTTTTTTGAGAGCAGCGACCCGGAACAAGATGACTTTGGCGCCGAAGATCAGCCTGAAGAAGACTTACCAACCGAATTACACAGTGACGTGGATACATCACGCCTGGACGCTGCGAATGAAGAGCCGGAAGACCTGGCAGATCCCGAAGAAGGCCTGCCAACACGTGCGCGCCGCGTCACAAGTCAACTTCAACCTATTGCAGAAGAAGGAGAGGATGTTGGTCGTCTACTTCAGGAAACCGACAATCAACTCAAAAATGACGAAGGTATTCGACGTCGCCGCCTGATTTCACAAATGCGCGCCGCTGTAGCTGCCAAGAAAGCCGAGCGTATCTTTGCTGATGAACTGTCGCCGGAAGACCAGGACAAGCAGGATCAGCAATCTTATCGCGCTGACCTGAACAAAGCTATTTCGCGGCAACCCGTTCAATCTCAGTCCGCACCAAAAACCAAGCGCCCTCCACCCTTGGTCTTAATCTCATCGCAGCGTGTCGACTCCAAACCTGCGAACGACGATGAAATACATCCAAAACGTGTCGAAAAACCCGAAGTTGATGCAGCCAAGGCAGCCAACTTTAAGGATTTTGCGTCGAAGATGGGTGCTGTCGAACTGCCTGACTTATTAGAAGCCGCTGCTGCATACACGGCCTTTGTCGAGGGTCAGCCGCATTTCTCGCGCCCGGAAATTATGAAACGTGTTGCTCGCGTCGATCCGGCGCTTCAGGTCAGCCGAGAAGCGGGTTTGCGCTCGTTCGGTCAACTTTTACGCCAGGGCAAAATTCAAAAACTTCAGCGCGGGCAATTCACCATCGACGAGAATACGCGCTTCAATCCTGCACAGCGCATCGCCGGCGAGTGATCGCGCACGACCTAAGTCAGCTCTGAAAACTCTTGCGACATTTCCTGAACGGATGTCGCGATAAGATTGCGAATCCACATCGAGATAGGCGATCTGTCCGCGCCTGCCGTCCAGTACATTTTGATTTCTGTCTTTGCCAAAACCGGACAAGGACGCACCGCAATCGACTGTGGAAACTGACGCGCAATCCAAGATGGAACGGTCGAAATCATGTCACTGCCCTGCAAAAGGTGCGGAATGTCCGCAGGATCGCCAGTAGTGAACGCAACCTTCACATCCAAGCCCTGCTCTTTCAATTTCTTAAGATAAAGCGGTTGCCATGAGGGCCCATAGTTAACGACTAAGTGCCGCGCATTTGCGTATTCTTTCAGGCCAAATTCTTGTGTTGCAAGATCATTCTGACCGTTGATGGCGCAAGCATACTGGTCCGTCAGTAGGTTCTGGCGATACACTCCGCTGTCGTCGATCTCGATCGGCGTCAGGGCAATATCGATCCGTCCTTTCAACAATTCATCTCGCGCCGAAGCAAAACCAGACACCAATTTAATATGCAAATCAGGCGCAGCACCCGCAATTTTTCTCGCAACCCTAGGCATTATTGCTGCTCGGCTCAGAAACGTTGCCATAATGGTAAAACTGCCTGTCATGGCGGACGGATCAAAACTCTGCGGTTCCGCAACTCTTTCTGCTTCAGTCCAGATGTGATCGATATCTGCCATCATCGCACTGCACCGCGACGTCGGCACAATAGCCGAGCCCTGACGGACGAATAGCCTGTCGTCGAAGGCACGTCTTAGCCGCTCAATCGTGTAACTGATCGTCGACTGATTGACGCCTAGTTCTTGAGCTGCCGCCGAAAACGAGTTCAAACGGTAAACCGTGCGAAGTGTTCTTAGTGCCGCAAAATCAAGATTGAGAAAATCAGCGCCCAACATTCTCAAACCTCGCAATCTTCGTTATCGATTAATTCGATAAAATATATCTACTCTATCGTATTTATCAATAAGACTATGCGTCATACAATTTAGCGAAAGAAAACTTCAACAGGGACGACACCCATGGACACAGCAACCGAACCAGCCAGATCAAACTTGCTGAAGCTCCTGGATTGGGCAAAGTGGAGGTACCTGCTCGATAACCATTGCAGTCATAGCAATAATTCAACACGCGACCGCAATAATCAATTTCTATCAGACAAATCCAAACTGGAAGCTGCCGCCAAGACCGGTTTCTTTATCGACACTCAGGGCACCAAAATTCCGATCCCCGGACCGGTCAGATCTGCCCTAAAGTGCCAAGTGCATGGTCTTTGACTCCGGTCAGACTCCGGTTGCGACTATTGCATCAGCCAAGACAGGCACGGTTGCCTCGTTTAGCCCGGCGATGTTCATACGGCTGTCGCCAATCATATAAATCCCGAATTTCTCACGCATTTCAACAACCTGCTCTGCCGAAGCTCCAAGACGCGAGAACATCCCACGGTGGTCGGCAATAAAATCGAAACGGTCTGAGTTTGTGCGCTGACGCAGCGTTTCTGCCAAATGCGTGCGCAGTTTCAACATGCCTTCGCGCACGTCTTCCAACTCGGCCTGCCAATCGGCACGCAGTGCGGGATCATCCAGAATGGTCTGCACAACACGAGCACCGTGGTCCGGAGGAAAGGAATAGTTCTGCCGATTGAGGAACGCCAAAGTGGCTTGCGAGGACATCTTCGAAGACGCATCCGGCGCAATTGCCATCAACAGCCCGGTACGTTCGCGGTAAACACCAAAATTCTTGGAACAACTGGCCGCGATTATGACCTCCGGCAATCTCGACACGACCAGACGCATACCATAGGCGTCCCGTTCCAAGCCGTCGCCAAATCCCTGATAGGCAATATCGATGAACGGAACAGCACCGGTTTGTTCAAGCAACGCGACAACCGCCTGCCACTGAACAGGGGTCAGGTTTGCGCCGGTCGGGTTGTGACAACACCCATGCAGCAGCACCAAATCACCGGATTTCACCGACTTCAGGTCTTCCATCATGCCGTCGAAATCAACGCCACGGCTGTCGTTATCAAAATACCGATACTCACGCATCGGAACGCCCAGATATTTGACAATGGATGGATGGTTTGGCCAGGTGGGGTTGGACAGCCAGATCGAGGATGCCTTGTCGGCGTATTGCATCAACTCAAGCCCCTGTCGCACCGCACCCGTGCCGCCCGGCGTAGCCACAGCAGCAATACGGTCGCGATCAACGCTGTCGCCAAGGATTAGGTCTTGCATCGCCGACGCAAACGCCGGGTCGCCGGCAAGTCCGGTGTAGGCTTTAGTTTCCTGCGTTTCGACCAATCGACGCTCAGCAGCCTTTACGGCCCGCATGACAGGCGTCACGCCTTCGGCGTTCTTGTAAACGCCAACTCCCAGATCGACCTTGTTTTCACGCGGGTCCTCGCGAAACATTTGCATCAAAGCAAGGATTTTGTCAGCGGGTTGCGGCTTAAGGTTGGTCAGCATCGAAGTGTCCTTAGGATGGAATGCGCGACAGATCGCGGTCGCGTGTCAGCATACGGCTTTTTTCTTCACGACGCACGGGCGTAAAACCCACCTTTTGATACATCGCCAATGCACGCGGATGATCCAGTGTGCACGTATTCAAAGTCATCTTCTGAGTGCCCTCGCGATCCCAGGCGGTCAGCACGGCGGTTCGCAACAGCCAACTTCCCAGCCCACGGCCAATTGCCTCGGGAACCATGCCAAAATAGGCCAGATCGCTCACTCCGTCGCTTTTGTCTTCCAGCATGAAGAACCCGTGCGGCCAACCATTGCCGGTCAATGTCCACAAATTCATCGCACCTTGGTGAAGCCATTCCTGTAGCTGTTTATGCTCCCAGTTGTGAATGTCTTCCCACGCCAAATCACGCCCCACTGCATCATAAAGAGAAAGAAAATACCAAACCGGCGGATCATCAGCTTTCAACAGGGACACCTGAGCGCCTGCGGGCAAATGCGGCCAATCCCAATCAGGGCGTTCGTCCATCTCAAGATAAGTGATTGTATAGGAAATTTCGGTGCCCGCCGTCTGTAGTGTCATCCGGTTTCTACCTTCAGATCGTCATACATACCCCATTCCGACCAAGACCCATCATAAAGCGAGTGCTGCCGATGCCCCATTCGCTCCAGAGCCAAACTCAAAATTGCCGCCGTCACACCTGACCCGCAGGACGTAATTGCGGGCTTGCTCAGATCAACGCCAGCCGCCTGGAATACAACGCGGGTTTCTTCGGGCGTCTTCAATGTGCCGTCGGGTTTTAGCAAATCCTTGAAAAATACATTCTTCGAACCCGGTATCCGGCCCGACCGCAAACCCGGACGAGGCTCGGGGGCTTCACCGCGGAACCGTCCTGGGGCACGGGCATCAATGATCTCGTGGTCACCCAATTTCGATGCCGAAGCCACCTGCGTAACATCGCGCACCAAATGGTTCTGCTTGGCGACAGTGATGTGACGATCCCGCATGACGGGTGGCATGTCTTGGGTTTCTCGACCCTCAGCCACCCATTTGGGGAAACCACCATCCAATACCGCGATATCGGTCTTTCCAAACAACCGAAACAACCACCAAACGCGCGCGGCAGAAAACAAACCATCGCCGTCATAGACAACGACCTGATGTCCATCACCAACGCCCATCGCCCGCATCCGGCTGATGAATTTCTCCGGCGGAGGCACCATATGAGGCATCTCGGACCGCAGATCGCAAATTTCATCGATATCGAAAAACCGCGCTCCCGGAATGTGCGCAGCCTCATAGTCAACCTTGGGATCCCGCTCGTCGCCAGGCAGGTACCAGGAGGCGTCAAAAATACGCAAATCCGGATCTTTCAGATGGCTTGCCAGCCAATCTGTCGAGACAAGGGTTTTCGGATCATCGGTCATAGGGACCCCCAGCGTTGCTCGAAATATCTGCTACGCTCACAACCCAGCGATAGCAAGTTGTCAGGGGGTTATTTCTTTATGCGACGCTCGGCGACTAGCCGTTTTCCCGCAGCACCGCTCCTGCCAGATAAAGCGATCCACAGATCAAAACCCGGGCCGACGGGTCGGCCTTTATGATCTCATCCAACGCTTCTTCAACTGAACCGGCAATTTTTGCGTCTATACCCACGCTTGCCGCCGCCTCTGCTGTTTCCTCAGGCGGCAACGTCGCGCTTTCACCGGGAATGGCCACCGCATGAAGTGATTGCGCCTGAGACGCCAATGGCTCCAGATATCCCGACACATCTTTCGTTGAAAGCATCCCGCAGATCATATGCGTCGTTCGCTTAGGCATTCCGGCCAGTGTTTCCGCCAAAGCGTGGCCTGCTGCCGGATTGTGTCCACCGTCCAGCCAAAGCTCAGCTTCGGGTGCGCTCTCTATCAATGGGCCGTGGCGCAATCGCTGCATGCGCGCAGGCCAGAACGCCTTTGTCACCGCCCCTTCGCAGGCGTCTTCGCCGAACCCCAAATGCCTCAATGCTGCAACTGCCATGCCGGCATTCGCTAATTGATGCGGTCCACGTAAGTTCGGCAAGGGCAGGTCGACGAGACCGCCTTCGTCTTGAAAAACCATCCGACCGCGCTCTTCCCAAACGTGCCACTGTTGGCCATGAGCGATCAGTGGCGCGTCAAATTTCCGGGCTTCGGCCTCGATTACATCCATGGCCTCTTCATGCTGCGGTCCGACAACAACGGGCACACCGCGCTTGATGATACCGGCCTTTTGGTAAGTGATCTCTGGGATCGTTTCGCCAAGAAACTGCTGATGGTCCAAATCGACTTTGGTTATGATCGTCAGCTCGGGCTTATCAAGAACATTCGTGGCATCGTGTCGTCCCCCAAGACCGACCTCAAGCAATGTCCAGTCTGCCTCTTCTCTTGCAAACGCCAGAAACGCAGCAACGGTGGTGATCTCGAAATAAGTAATCGAACCACCACCATTGGAGTGATAAACTTCGTCCAGATGATCCGACAGCCGCCCTTCGCTTATGATCTCTCCGGCCACGCGAATGCGCTCATGAAACCGTGCCAGATGCGGCGAAGTGTAAGCGTGCACTTTATTGCCGGACGCTTCCAAGCCTGCACGGATCATGGCTTGGGTTGATCCCTTCCCGTTCGTCCCAGCAACATGGATAACGGGCGGAACGTTTAAATGCGGATCGCCAACAGCCGAAAGACACCGCCACATGCGATCCAGTGTCAGATCAATGATCTTTGGGTGTAGCGCCATCATTCGTTCAAGGATGGCGTCAGACCGTTGGTGCGTCATTAACCAGAGTTCCTAAAGAAAACCTGCCAGCGTCATCAAAGCGAAATGGCAAAACGTCAAGGCAAATTGGCGAAGCAAACTCGCCGAAAACCGTCAGGCGTCCGACTTTTCCGGGTTTTCTGCCACGGCTTCCGCCGCTTCGTCCGATTTCGCGACCGCTTCGGGTGATGGCAAATCGGCCAAAACAGCCGGCGTTTGCCCCGTCAACATGCGAATGATTGTCACAAGCTCATGCTTGATTTCGTTGCGGGGCGTCACGCGGTCCAGCATTCCGTGATCCAGCAGATACTCAGCCCGCTGGAACCCATCAGGCAGTTTTTCACGGATTGTCTGTTCAATCACCCGGGGACCGGCAAAGCAGATCAGCGCATTCGGCTCAGAGATATGGACATCTCCCAGCATCGCATAAGACGCAGTAACGCCACCGGTGGTGGGATGCGTTAGAACAACGACATAGGGCAGACCTGCGTCGCGCACCATTTCAACGGCAACGGTTGTACGCGGCATTTGCATCAGGCTTAGAATGCCCTCTTGCATCCTTGCGCCGCCGGCCGCGGAAAACAGCACCAATGGACGCTTCAGTTCAACGGCACGCTCCGCCGCGGCAATAATTGCGTTGCCGACATACATGCCCATGGATCCACCCATGAAGCTAAAGTCCTGACCGGCAGCAATAATCGGTGTTCGCCCGATCTCGCCTTCCGCAACCAACATGGCTTCTTTTTCGCCGCGCGTGCGCTGGGCAGTCCTTAGACGGTCCGGATACTTCTTCTGATCACGAAAATGCAACGGGTCGGCAACTGGTTCCGGCACATCGACTTCAACGAAGATTCCATTATCAAACAGCGCATGAAACCGATCCCGCGGTGTGATTGCCATATGATGATCGCAGTTGGTGCAAACGTTCAGATTTTCAGCCAACTCGCGATGAAATAGCATGGTCCCGCACTCGGGACACTTGGTCCACAAGTTCTCGGGAACTTCTCGACGCGAGAAGAGCGAGTTGATTTTTGGTCGAACGTAGTTGGAAATCCAGTTCATGCGCCTGCCCGTCGCCGTAAAACGTTAACCCCAGATAATTGCCGCGCGCGTCGAATGCAATCACAGGTTCACACCTGAATGACCCGCCGGATCATCCACCAGACTAAAATTGTCGCCAATAGTTGAATGAATACCGTGGGAACCAGAAGCGTCATGTCGTCCAATGCAGCCTCGCTACGCCAAAGCCCAAGGCCACTGGGCCCGGCGGCGGGCGCAATGATCAGCAAGCCACTGACGTTATTTATCATGTGAAATCCCCAGGCGGGACCGATACTTCCGGTTCTTGCGGTTAGATCAGAAGCCAGAAAACCAAATATCGTCGCATAGCCGATCACGATCCACCTTTCAGAGGCCGAAGCTCCTGGATTGTAATGCACCAAACCAAACGCCAGTGCGGACAATCCCATCCAAACAATGGGCTTTTGCGATATCGCTGCCAACTGCGATTGAAGATACCCGCGAAAAAGCAACTCTTCTGACCCGGTCTGAATGAGAAGTGCCAACAACGCCGCCGGAAGCCAAACGAACCACCCCGAAAAGGTCATGTTGCGCTCAATATCGGCCATAAAGCTGATCGCGAAACCGACCAAAACCAATGTCACGAGGCCACTGACACCGACCGCAACAAAGAAATGACGAAGGACAACAGCGGGTGCTCCTGCCAAAGAACGAAGATCGCGCCCGTGCCACATCCGGGCCGAAACGTGCGCGCCATACCCCAACCCCGCGACGAGAAGTAGAATGGTGATTGCAGATTGCGGTGTTTCGCCTCCTGCCTGCAACATCCAGAAAAAAGCCTGTTGAAAAGGCAAATCTTTCTGGATCGCGGCCAATGCCACGATGAATGAAACCCAAATCGCCAGAACAATGAATGTCGTTACAATGCCAGCAATCAGTCGCCAGGGTGCAGGTTTGGCCGAGGCATCAATGATCATCGGCTGAAAGCGAAGATAACTCATCCAGACAACCTATGCAGACATCGCCCAAGGTCAATCGCGGTGACGCTCACTCCGGTCGTAAGAATTCTTTAACCATGATGTCCGTAAACATGCGAAAGGAGAACGGACCCATGCACATGTGCGCGACTCTTGCCTTCATTCTATGTTTCGCCGCTGGCCCCTCGTTGGCCGAGCATGGCAACCCGTTCTCCACGAACAAATATATTGGCGGATCGCTAACCGTCGACAAATTGATGCAACAGCCGGATCATGTTCGCCCCAGATGCGCATTGACTGGCGACTGTGGCGAACCCCTACAGCGAAAGCCTACATGCGTCGAAAACGGAAAATGCTATCACGCCCTCGCAGCGCCTGGACAACACAGTTTATTCCCTGATCCACCATCTCAACTTCCGCCAACCAGCCCACCGGGAATACCCTCGGTTCCGCTGCCCGCCACCGCAATTTTGTTGCTTGGTAGCCTGTTTCTGGCTCTGATTTTCTCAAGCCGACCACGTTCCCGCTGACGCTCAGTCCGCACAAAATCCCCTCTGCTGACCTGGTCACCCTTGCCGCCGCGCGCTCGCTCGCCTATCCCTTCGTCCGTTGCGACCGACAAAGGCAGAAACCCATGACCAAAATAGATAAATCAAGGCTCCCAAGCCGCCATGTCACCGAAGGTCCGGCCCGCGCGCCGCACCGCTCGTATTTTTACGCCATGGGCATCAACGAAGAAGAAATTGCGCAGCCTTGGGTTGGCGTTGCAACTTGCTGGAACGAGGCTGCGCCTTGCAACATAGCTCTGAACCGTCAGGCACAAGCCGTAAAAATGGGCGTCAAAGCGGCCAAAGGCACCCCTCGTGAATTCACAACAATCACTGTAACCGACGGCATTGCAATGGGACACGAGGGCATGCGCTCATCGCTTGCCAGCCGCGATGCAATCGCTGATACCGTTGAATTGACTATGCGCGGCCACTGCTACGATGCGCTGGTTGGGCTCGCTGGTTGCGACAAATCTCTCCCCGGCATGATGATGGCAATGTTGCGCCTGAACGTGCCTTCGGTCTTCATTTACGGTGGATCGATATTGCCAGGTCGCCTCGATGGGAAAGACGTCACCGTTCAGGATGTCTTCGAGGCTGTTGGCCAACACCAGGCTGGAAACTATTCAGACGAGCAACTCGCCGTTCTCGAACGCGTCGCCTGCCCCTCGGCTGGTGCCTGCGGCGGCCAGTTTACTGCCAATACGATGGCGTGTGTGTCCGAAGCAATCGGCCTTGCTTTGCCAAATTCATCCGGCGCACCGGCCCCATACGAATCCCGCGATCAATATGGCGAAGCCTCTGGCGCCGCTGTCATGAACCTGATCGAGAAAAACATCCGCGCCCGCGATGTGGTTACTCTGAAATCCCTGGAAAACGCCGCGCGTGTCGTGGCTTGCACAGGTGGTTCAACCAACGCCGGCCTGCACCTTCCCGCCATCGCTCACGAAGCAGGGATCGAATTCAACCTTGACGACGTCTGCGAGATTTTCCGTGATACTCCCTATTTCGTAAACCTGAAACCGGGTGGCGATTATGTTGCAAAAGACCTCTACGAAGCTGGCGGCGTTCCGGTGGTGATGAAAGAGCTGCGCAAAGCTGGCCTGTTCCACGAAGACTGCATTACGGCCACTGGCAATTCTATGGGCGAAGAACTCGACAAAATCGACCGCAACGCGGATGGCCGCGTCATCTACCCAATTGAGACACCAATCACCGAAACTGGCGGAGTCGTTGGTTTGAAAGGCAATTTGGCCACCGAAGGCGCAATCGTAAAAGTGGCGGGTATCGCTGCAGACGACCAGCGTTTCGTTGGACCTGCACGGGTTTTTGAATGCGAAGAAGACGCTTTCGAAGCAGTGAAAGCGCGCGCCTACGAAGAAGGCGAAGTCATCGTTATCCGCAACGAAGGACCGGCAGGCGGCCCAGGCATGCGCGAAATGCTCGCGACCACGGCTGCGCTTTCTGGTCAGGGCATGGGTAAAAAAGTCGCCCTGATCACCGACGGGCGCTTTTCTGGGGCGACCCGCGGCTTTTGTGTCGGCCACGTTGGCCCGGAATCGGCCCATGGCGGCCCGATTGCTTTGCTGAAAAACGGCGATGTGATCACTATCGATGCCGTCAAAGGTGAGCTTTCGGTCGCCCTTAGCGATGATGAATTAGCGTCCCGCAAAGCTGCCTGGCCGGGCGCACGTGAAACTATCTACGCTTCCGGAGCGCTCTGGAAGTATTCGCAACTGGTTGGCTCGGCTCGCGAAGGCGCCTGCACCCACCCCGGCGCCAAGCGCGAACGCCACATTTATGCAGACCTTTAAGGCCTGCCTGATCGCGGCAGGGCTTGTCCTTGCCGCTTGCACACCTGGGTCAAACCCCACATCCAGCGCCCCAACTGCGATAAAAATATCTGGCGGTTTAGTTATTGCTGGCGCCAAAGGTTGGTGCATTGACGGCCAAACTTCCCGCACAACCGGCCCGGCGGCCGTCGTCGTTTTGGGAAGCTGCGCCTCACTCAGCGGCAACGCATTTCTCCCAAGAGCACCGGTTCCGGGCATCGTTACCGTCTCCGTCGACAGTCGAATAACTGGCGGCTTACTACCAGGGACGCTCAAAACACTTCTCTTAACAGATGCTGGTCGCGCCGCGCTGGCTCGGGACGGTCAAAGCCAAAGCGTCAAGATTCTTGAAACACAAACCCTTGACGACGCTCTCTACGTGCATCTGACGGACTCCAGTAAACTGCCGAAAAACACGGCAACGGATTATTGGCGCGCACTCTTTGACATTGGCGGCCGCCTGGTCAGCGTCTCACTGTCTGGCACCGCCCAAAATGCCATCGCCCGCGACAAGGGTCTTTTGGTGCTTCAGGGACAGATTGCGCGGCTGCGCGCAGCGAACCGCGGATGACGCTCGCTGTTCAAGGTCAATTCTGCAATTGCACAGGCCAAACCCATTGCCATACCCGACCCGCCACGGCTAATCTCGCAGTAATCTGCTGACACTGCTGTCGAACCGGAACCCATGCTCACGCAACTGAATGACCGACGAGCCCTCCGCCGCTGGAAACGGTTGGCGCAATCCGTCGACACGATAGATGTCGCCGAATTGAAGTCCTTGCGCACACGCGCACGCTCCCTTGGGCGCCGTGTCAATCGGGTTTTGCAGGTGGCGGATGCTCGGCTTCAGTTGCCAGTTGCAGGGAATGCCGCCATTCGCCGCCCACTCCATTCAGACTGGGCGTGGCGTCCTGACATATGGTCACTTCCGGTCAGCCCTCCTGGGCTGGCCGCGGTCACATCCAAAACAAATATCGGTGGCGAAGCGAAGGTGTTCCATGACTGCCAACTGAATGAACTCACCGTCCGTCAGATCCGAAACACCCGTGTCGAAGATATTGCGCCTTATGGCCTGCGCATGGACGTGTTCCGCTTTGATGGTTCGTTCCTCAGTCTGGTTCTGGATCTGCCGCAGGCCGCCGTCGAAAACCTGTCGCGCCGCCATATCATCCGCCTGGACATACGTGCGGAAACCGAAAGCTCACTGGAAATATTTGGCCGACTGAACATCCGTCACGGACCAAATGTCGAGCAAATCGTGCGGGAATTTGACCTCAAGTCCGAAGAAAAGACCGTCGAGTTCGACATTGCTGCCTCGCGCCTGAACGAAAAGCGGGTGGACCGTGCTTGGGTCGATCTGATTTTCGAAGGTCCCAATATGAACCAGATCACTCTCAGCGACGTCACGCTCACACGCCGCCCGCGGGCCGAGGTGTAATCTGGATATGAGCGACGTCACTCTCACTCGCATGCGTCTAGCCGAGGGCATCTGGGAAGGGCTTCTGGCCACTCGTCGCGACGCCCCCCCAAACTTGCGGCTACGTCATCAAGACCAATTAGTCGGCGCGCCGGAAACCCTGGATGCTGATCCAGACCCCAACGGCGCGCGGCGCTGGCTTGTCCGATTCCAGATCCCGATCGAACGGCTGTCAGACGGGGTGCAAACATTTATCATCGAAGATGCCGAAACCGGTGACGCCCTGGCTCATGAAACTGTCATCGCCGGCGAAATTCTAGATGAAGACATCCGCGCTGAAGTTGTCCTTCTGCGTGCTGAACTAGATATGCTGAAACGCGCCTTTCGCCGACACTGCGCCGAAACCTGACACTCAGTTCTTCTTCTGTCCAAAAATACTTCAGGGGGTCCGGGGGACAGTGTCCCCCGGTTTTTCGCCTTCAAAGAAGGCGAATCCTTCTACTCGCCGCGCGGATATCGCTGGCGCTCCTCCAGATCATTCAAGTCCATATGGTTGCGCATGAACCGTTCCGAGGCTTTCTGAAGCGGCTGGAAATCCCAAGGGTAATACCCGCCCTCGCGCAGGGCGTCATACACAACCAACCGACGCGCCTGGCTGGCCCGGATATCCGCATCTATCGCTTCCAGGTTCCAATAATCATCGGCCATCTTGCGCAACTCGGTCAAAGCATCGCCATGAGCTTCATCATCAACCAGGTTCACAAGCTCATTCGGATCCGCGTCCAGATCGAACAACAGTTCGGGATCAACGGCACATCTGATGTATTTGTATCGGCCCCACCGCAGCGCCGCCATCGGGGCAATCGTCGCTTCGGCGGCATATTCGATCCGCACTGGTTCGGTTCGATCCGATCCTGCAGCGATTGGCAAAAGAGTTTCGCCGTCCGTCCAATCCGCTAGGGACGACACATCAAGGCCGGCAATGTCGGCCAGCGTCGGCCCCAAATCCAATGTTGATACCGGCGTATCGATCCGGCCTGTCTCCAACCCCGGCGCGGCGATCATTAATGGCACCCGCGATGATCCCTCGAACATGCTCATCTTGAACCATAAGCCACGCTCGCCCAACATATCGCCGTGATCCGAAACAAAGACCACTATCGCCTCTTGGCGCGTGTCCTCCAGAACCTTCATCAATTCGCCGACCTTGTCGTCCAGATACGACAGGTTAGAGAAATAGCCGCGGCGGGCGCTTTCCACATTCTCATCGGTAATGTCAAAGGACCGCCAGTCGTTGGCATCAAAGATCCGCTGCGAATGAGGATCGTGATCTTCATATGCCATTGCTGGCACTTCGGGTTGAAGGTGCTCACAATCCTCATAAAGGTCCCAATACTTCCGCCGGGCAACATATGGGTCATGCGGATGGGTGAAGCTCACCGTCAAACACCAGGGGCGCTCGTCTTTGCCACGAGCCAAATCATACAGCTTTTGACACCCAAGGTGCGCAACCTCGTCGTCATATTCCATTTGATTGCTGATCTCAGCCACACCTGCGCCCGTAACGGACCCCATATTGTGATACCACCAGTCAATTCGCTCGCCAGGTTTGCGATAGTCCGGAGTCCAGCCAAAGTCGGCCGGATATATATCAGTGGTCAAACGCTCTTCAAACCCGTGCAACTGATCGGGACCCACAAAATGCATCTTACCCGATAAACAGGTCGCATACCCGGTCCGTCGAAGATGATGCGCAAAAGTCGGAATATCTGATCGAAACTCGGCGGCATTGTCGTAAACACCGGTGCGCGATGCCAACATTGATGACATGAACCCGGCGCGCCCCGGAGCACAAAGCGGTGAAGCGGTATAGGTGTTCGTGAATCGCGCCGAACGGTCTGCCAGCTTCTTTAGATTTGGTGTGTGTAGCCACTCTGCGGGACCATCCGGGAAAAAAGTTCCCGCCAGCTGGTCCACCATGATGATAAGGATATTCGAACGTTTCATTGCGCATGCTCCGTTGGTGGCCACAGATCAACCGATTGCGGAACACGCGTCAACTCATATTCGTCACCCCAATCTACGCACTTTTGGAAGGGCCGGCGTCTCCGGGACATCAACGTCTTCAATGTCTTCCGCCACTTCCTGTTCGGGACTTAAAACAAAGTAATTCCCACGAAAATAAATCGAGTTCGGCTCGGACCGAGCGATAACCTCTTCTGTCCATTCCGCCGAAAACAACAACGAAAATACCCGCGGCGCGGAATGAACGAAATTATGCATCATACAGATCATCGCAATGATGCCGAAAGTCTGTGCCGCTTTGAATTCCTTGCCTTCAAATCGTAATAGGCCGAACAGAAGAAAAGAACACAAACCAGCCACCACACCATCAATGACCATCGTGATATCGGCATCAAAGCCTTCCAATCCACCATCCATCAGATGAGCTCGCGCGAACCGGGCTATGAAAACAGCCGCCATGCCCAACACCGCAGCCCCAATTAGCCCGCTAGGATACCTTACATTCTGTTTCCAGTCCGGAAGAACATCCACCTGAGGTCGGGCCGCCTCGATCGGCGCCCTGCGCTCAGCGACACGGTTCAACCGGTCCTGAAAACTCCCATCACTTTGCGGATTTTGCGGTCCACTCATACCTACATTCCCTTTAAGCCACCGTCGCCAAACTTGCGGGCGAAAGCGGCGAAATAAGGGCAAACCGCGGGTAATTTCAGTTTAGATGCCACCTGCGTGGTTATGAGCTGCTCGTTTCAAATAGGCCTCTCGTACTGTGATAAACACAACTGATGACAAGATGACGATACCACCCAATACGACCCAACCATCAATCACCTCGCCAAAAGCCCAATACCCAAGAAGTGTCGCCCAGATCAGCTGCAGGAAAGTTACCGGTTGCGTCACCATCACAGGGGCAGCAGCAAATGCCAGGGTCATGCTGTAATGTGCGCCCGTGGCCACCAGGGCAACCAGTGCCATCCACCCGATCTCGGCCCACGTCGGTGTCTGCCAAACGGCAATCGCGAATGGGAGCAGACCGATTGTAACAGTGATCGTCATCATCCCGATGACCACTGGCGCCGACACCTCGTCTGCCAAACGCTTTGCCGACAAATAGCTGATTGCAAAGAATATCGCAGTCCCGATCATCGCGAAATGCCCTGAACTCAACTCACGAAATCCCGGACGCAAAATGATTAAAGCACCGACAAATGCCAGAGCAATGGCTGCAATGCGCCGAAACGCCAAACGTTCACCCAGGAACAAGGCCGCTCCAAGCGTAATGTATATTGGTGCCATATAGTTCATCGCCGTAACTTCAGCGACGGTGATACGGGTCATGGCATAGAACCAAAGAATTACACCCAATGTGTGCCCGGCTCCGCGAATACTGAACATAGTCAGCTGCTGTCGCGTCAAATTCGATGCCAAAATGGGACGGATAAGCGGCGCCAGAAAAACCAACCCAATCACATACCTCAAAAATGCTGACTGCGCCGCTGGAAGATCCTGAGCGCCATGTTTCACAATTGCGGTAACAGCTACAAACCCCAAACCGGTTACGAACATCCAGAAGACCCCAAGCAGTGGTCTTTGTCCGGCAGTCGAAGAAGGGCCTGTTTCCATACCGCCCTTATGATCCTGCACTTCCGGCGTCACAAGCCGCGAACGACACGACCCAAACCAGACAACTTGTCAGAACCAGATCAGAGCTGTTCCATAACCTCATCGGAAATGTCGAAGTTAGCGGTGACACGCTGAATGTCGTCGTCATCCTCCAGAACCTCGATCAGACGCATCAACTTTTGAGCACCTTCCAGATCCAGCTCTGTCGTCGTGGAAGGCTTCCAGATCAGCTTAGTCGATTCGGCCTCGCCAAGTTCCGTCTCAAGCGACGTTGAGACTTCGTTCAGATCGGTATCAGCCGTATAGATGGTGTGCTCATCTTCCGAGCTTTCGACATCCTCGGCACCTGCTTCAATCGCTGCCATCATGATCGTGTCTTCGTCACCCGCTTCGGGCAAATAGATGATCTCGCCCTTGCGTTCGAACATAAAGCTCACCGATCCGGTTTCGCCCAGATTTCCGCCGTGTTTACCGAATGTCGAACGAACGGTAGACGCCGTGCGGTTACGATTGTCCGTCATCGCTTCGACGATAACTGCAACACCGTTCGGCCCATAGCCCTCATAGCGGATCTCTTCGAATTCATCGCCCTCGCCAGCTTGCGACTTGGAAATTGCGCGATCAATAACGTCCTTCGGAACCGAGTTCGACTTCGCTTCCTTTACAGCCAGCCGCAAACGAGGATTTTTCTCCGGATCCGGATCGCCCATTTTGGCTGCAACAGTGATCTCTTTGGACAGTTTCGAAAATAGCTTAGAGCGCGCAGCATCCTGCCGCCCCTTACGATGTTGAATGTTTGCCCATTTTGAATGGCCCGCCATGCACGAAACTCCCGATGTCCCAGATCCGGGCCGTTCTAGTCGGCCCTGTCTTGGACCTCAAGCGGAACAGCGCATTAACTTTCAACTTCGATTTTCCACGCATTTATCACGATTTTGCCTAAATATGCACAAACCTGAATGTCAGTGTCACATTCGACGAGTTAGTTAGTATCCAGACAAGAGTAACCAGTATGAAACCGATCAATCTCCTTATTCCTGCAATTGTTGCCTTTGGCCTTAGCGCACCTGCGTCCATGGCTGCCAAACTGTCATCTGCCGAAGGTGTGACATGTTCAACCGTCTTGATTGTGACCTTCTGTTCGCCGAACAGGCAAGTCGAAGAAGTCGATAATATTCAACAACTTGCAAACGCCCGCCACGATCGCGCTGATCGCCGCGCTGACCGTGCCGGCAAGTCAGCAACCGACGCAACTGAAGACAGCGCGGCTGCATCTGCAAAAGCGGAAAAGACGGCTGAGAAAGCCGCGAATAAGGCAACGAAGGCTGAAAAAGCTGAAAAGAACGCCGATAAGGCAGTGAAAAAAGCAGCTAATAAAGCCCAAAAGGCCGACAACACCGCAAGTAAGCTGACGAAAGAAAAGGCCAAACTCCAAGCCGCCAAGAAAAAGGCCAAAACCGCCAAGAACGACAAGCAAAAAGCCAAGGCAGAAGCAAAAGTCGAAAAAGCTAAAGCCAAAGTTGCCAAGGCCAAGGACGCCAAAAAGACCGCTGCTCAAAAGGCAAAAGATGCCAAAAAGGCCGCCAACACGGCTAAGCAAAAAGCCAATAAGGCCACCAAAGCCGCAGATAAGGCCCAAAAGAAAGCCGATAAGGCCGCAAAATAACGAACCGATCAGCTAAACCTTACCCGAGCGGCATCTCCCGATGTTCGCTCGGTTGCTGCTCAGGGCTCTAGTATAACGGCCAGATCATTGGAATCATCAGCGACGCCAGCAACCCAATAGATAAATTCAGCGGCACACCGACCTTAAGGAAGTCAGTGAATTTATACCCACCCGGACCATAGACCAGCATATTAGTTTGATACCCGATAGGCGTGGAAAACGCAGCCGATGCGGCAACCATCACCGCCACAACAAGCGGCCTAGGGTCGATGCCCAGCGCTGTCGCTAATCCGATGGCAATTGGCGTGATAACCACCGCCACCGCATTGTTGGTTACCAGCTCCGTCAAAACAGATGTCAACAAGTAGATCGCCCAAACAATGGCCCACGGCGGCAGTGCCCCCAGATAAGGCGCAAACCCGTCGACAATCAGGGCAACAGCACCCGTCGCCTCTAAAGCGGCCCCAATCCCGAGCATCGCGAAAATCAATGCCAGCAACCGTCCGTCGATCATGTCAAACGCTTCTTCTGCGTCGATGCACCCGGTCAACAACACAACAGCTACCGACAAGATCGCCAGGAAAAAGATCGGCGCAACTCCAAATGCGGCAAGCAGGACGATGCCCAACAAAGCTGCAACCGCAATCGGTGCTTTGCCACGCCGATATGCACGCGCGGTCGGATGACTGACATCCACAAGATTCATATCTACGGCCAGACGTTGAATGTCGCTCGGATCACCCTCCAACAGCAGCGTGTCACCTACCCGCACGACCAGATCATCCAACTGACGCCCGATGTTCTGCGACCGGCGATGCACTGCCAAAGGATACACGCCATAGCGCCGGCGCAGTCTCAATGCCCCTAATGACCATCCAATCATCCGACACCCGGGCGTTATCAGCACTTCGACCGTTGTGGTCTCAACTGACGACAACTTATCGACGGTGTGCAGTTCTTTGGCCTGTTGCAGTCCCAGCGCTTCGGCCATTGGTGTGCGTAAGACCACCCGGTCACCGGCCTCCAGCGCCACATCCTCCAAATTGCGCCGCAACGAAGCGTCGCCGCGCAGCACATCAATCAATCGCACGCCATCACGCTTGAACAATCCGACTTCGCGCACCGCACGCCCGATCAACTCGCTGTTTTCCGGAACAGCAACTTCGGTAAAGAATTTCATTTTGCTCGACCTATCCGACAACACGGTCGCCATCGAGGAACGGTCAGGTAACAATCTCGGCCCAAATATGCGCAGATACAGCATCCCCCAGGCTACCAGAACGATTGCCAAAGGCGTCACTTCGAAGATGGTAAAAGGCTCCAGTCCATGTGTTCGCGCCACGCCGTCGACCAACAAATTTGTTGAAGTGCCCAACAGTGTAAGTGTGCCGCCCAGAATAGCTCCGTAGCTGAGTGGGATCAGCAGTTTCGACGCCGACAATCCCAGTTTTGACGCCAGTTGCACAAAGACCGGTATCATCACGACAACAACCGGCGTATTGGACACAATCGCCGACGAAAAAACGACGAACCCCATCATCGCCGCCAAGGCGGCTGCGGGTCGAATACCGGCTTGCTTTTCCACTTTCGCAGTGAACCAGCTCAAGGCACCTGTGCGCACCAATGCGCCCATAACGATGAACATCGCTGCAATCGTCCACGGGGCCGGATTCGACAAAACCGTCAGCCCGGTTTCATAGGGCAAAAGGCCTGTCGCCAACAGCAGCGCCACCCCGCCGATGGCCACAACCTCCGTCGGCCACCGCTCCCACAGGAACATGGCAAACATGATGCCAACTACGGCCAGCGATAATATCGCCTGAACCTCGGGCGAAAATCCGAAAACATCCGTCATCTCGTGATCAAGTCTTGCCGGTTTCCGGCTCGTCTACAAGCGTTTCACTTGATCGCGGCTGAACGAGGAAAACACCCGACAATATAACTGCCATCGCAGCCCAAACCCAAATCGAATAACTTTCACCCAAAATCAACATAGCCCAGCCAACCCCAAAACCCGTCACCAAATAGCTGACCTGTACCGCAAAGACCGGTCCGGCGCGCTTCACCATCCAGACATAGCACGTATAAACCAACACATGGATCACTGACGCCAATATCAGGGCGTAATCCGGCGTGCTCCACGGTAGTCTCGGGTCAATAAACTCACCTGACAGCAGGGCAGCCGGAAACGTGATGATCGCGCCTACAACCGAGGCGCCATATAATACTGCTACAGGGCCAAGACCGGCCGTGCCCCACTTGGCAACTACATTTCCCTCCAGCGCGTAAAACGCCGGTGCGACCAGAGCCAATGGAATGAATATCAGCGCCGCCCTCTCCGGCAAACTCGCTTCCGGGGCTACAATCAACAAAACACCAATCAAACCAAGCACTAATCCGATGAACCTGATCGGTTGAAATCGCTCGATATACAATGCCAATGCAATAGGAAATGCCATCATCGGCACCAACGACAAAAGTATCGAGATAATCCCCGATGGCAGATGCCTGATCGCCTCATAGGATGCCGAGTTCGGCAGAATGGTCCCGATTAATGCAATCAGTAGATAAATCTTCAATGCCGGAACCGTCAAAATCAGCCGTTTGCCACGCACAGTCTGAATGATGAACATCACCAAAGCACCGATAGCAAGTTGCCAGAAGATCAATCCGATGTGGCGATAGCCCTCACTGGTGGCAATCTTTGCTAATGGTTGGGTGGCTCCCCAACCAGCGCCCATCACCGCCAGGCAGAGTAAAAGAAATATTAGTTCCCTCATTCCGGAACAGACTGCGACAACATTCCGCCATCCCGGATCATTTGCACGTCCTTGGCTTTGCCGGTCCGATCATCCGTCACAACGAAGAGACCGCTTAACGTGCCCTCGCCGCTCGCAGGCTGAAACCGCCCCTTGCCCATGCCAGTGATAAACCGCCGCAACGGCTCTTCCTTGTCCATCCCAATGACCGAGTTGTAGTCGCCACACATTCCCGCATCGGATTGGAACGCCGTGCCGCCGGGCAGGATCATCGCATCCGCAGTCGGCACATGGGTATGCGAACCAACCACAATGCTAGCACGACCATCACAATAATGCCCCATGCCCATCTTTTCGCTGGTGGCCTCGCAATGAATGTCGACCAGACTGGCCTGCACCATTCCGCCCATGGGGTGCTTCTTCAGCACAGTATCCACCGCCGAAAACGGGTCATCGAACGGGCGCTTCATAAAGACCTGACCCAAGACCTGCGCGACCAATATCTTACGGCCGCCAGGCACATCATAAACCCGCGCACCAACACCTGGCGCAGATTTAGCATAATTCAATGGCCTGAGAATGCGCGGCTCCTGCCCGATAAAAGTCTGCATGTCACGCTGATCAAAGGCGTGATCGCCCAAAACCAACACATCCGCGCCCGCCTCCAGCAACCCTTTGGCGTGATCGCCCGAAAGCCCCGCCCCCGAAGTCGCGTTTTCGCCATTCAGCACAACAAAATCGGCGCGCAACTTGGCACGCAATCCGGCCAATCGGTCGCGGATGGCATTCCGGCCGGATAGCCCGACCACGTCACCTAGATAAAGAATACGCATGAAACCGCCCTAATGCGGCTACGAAGAACGCGCAAGCCTTGTGAACGGGGCTATTCGATAAACCTGCGCACGCGGTCTTCGGTCACGATCAGATCCAAACGTTGGTCAGTCGGTTCAATCGGCAGGGTTTCTGCCATTTGTGCCTCAAACGCCAGGCCAATCGCTGTCACCGGCCCGTTTGGGCGCAGTCGATCCAGTGTGCGGTCATAGTGCCCCGCGCCATATCCCAACCGATGCCCATGGCCATCAAATGCCAACAGCGGAACCACCAAGACTTCAGGCGTCACCAGCTCGGTCGCCTTAGGCGTCTCAACACCGAAACTATCCACCTCCATCTCGGTCCCCGGCACCCAGGCACGAAACGTCAAGGCCTCATATCCGCGGGTCACAGGCAGGCAGACGACCCGCTCCCCGGCCAGTTCTTCCATGACGGGCCGCGGGTCCATCTCGGTGCGGATCGGCCAATAAAATGACACCGGCCCGTCTGTCTTTGCCAATACCAGCCGCAGAGCATCCAATGCTGGGATAGGATCGACCTCCTCAAATGCAGCCTTGCGGCGTTTTCCCGCCTCTTTGCGCAATAATTTCTTGTCGGTCATAACAATACCATCGATGCCAGCCCCAAAAACGCAAAGAAACCAACCACATCCGTCACAGTGGTCACGAACGTGCCAGCCGCCAACGCAGGATCAACGCCCGCCTTATCCAGCGCCAACGGCACTAGAACGCCGGATAATCCGGCGACTGACAGATTAACGACCATCGCAACCGCAATGACGACCCCAATCAAGGGAGAGCCAAACCACAACACCCCAACGATCCCCATAATTACGGCAAATAGCCCACCATTCAAAAGCCCGGCCAGACTTTCTCGTCGGATCACCCGCCAGGCATTCGATCCCGTCAGGTCGCGCGTGGCCAGTGCCCGCACCGAAACTGTCATTGACTGCGTGCCGGCATTTCCACCCATCGAGGCGACAATCGGCATTAGCACGGCCAAAGCCACCACTGCTTCGATAACGTCTTCAAAATATGAAATGACAAGTGACGCCAATATTGCGGTCGCCAAATTCACCCCAAGCCACGGGAATCGGCGCTTCACAATTTCCATTGTCGAGTTCGACAGGCTTTCGTCACCCACACCGCCAAGACGCAAAACGTCTTCCTCGTGCTCTTCATCCAACACCGCCATGGCGTCATCTATTGTGATGACCCCAACCAATCGACCGTCTTCTTCAATGACTGGTGCCGTGATCAAGTGATATTGGTTGAACGCATAGGCAACGTCGCCTTCATCCTCAATCACATCAAATGTTCGAAACTCTTCCTCGGTAATATCTTTCAATGGCACGTCGCGCCGTGATGCCAACAATCGACCCAAGGCCACAAACGCCGTTGGCTGATGTCGTGGATCGACCAAAATCACATGATAAAATTCCTCGGGCAAATCATCGTGCGCGCGTAGATGGTCGATCGAGTCACCCACAGTCCAATGTTCGGGCGCAATAACAGCTTCGCGTTGCATAAGACGACCGGCCGAGAACTCCGGGTAAGACAACGCCTGTTCGACAGCGATCCGGTCAACAACATCCAGCG
Organism: Boseongicola sp.; assembly: GCA_014075275.1. Classification (NCBI taxonomy): domain Bacteria; kingdom Pseudomonadati; phylum Pseudomonadota; class Alphaproteobacteria; order Rhodobacterales; family Paracoccaceae; genus Boseongicola; species Boseongicola sp. The sequence goes on along the minus strand of CP046179.1, from coordinate 519,842 downwards.
CGTCAAGAATCGCTTTGTGTTGCGGCTCGTCCAAATCTTCCAAAATGTCGACAACATCATCGGATTCCAACTCGCGCACCGCGTCCGCCAAAACCGTTGGCTCAAGTGCTTCAACGACCTCGTCTCGAATGTCGTCGTCGATCTCACTCAGGATATCGCCATCGATAAGATCACCGGCCAGCCGCAACATCGCTACTCGATCATCTCCGTCGACCTGCTCCAAAAGGTCAGCGATATCGGCCGCGTGAAGCGGCTCCAGAACCTGGGCCAGAGCTACTCGATCACCCGCTTCCGTCGCCTCAATGGCGGCGTTGACCACCCGATTTCGCAGCGCGTAATCGTCCTCGGTCTCGTCCTCTGAGGCGTCGATTTCTTCGATCTGATCGCTCGTCATCGGGGCACCCTCCTGAGATTGCGGGCACCCTAGGCGAAGTCTGCCATGGACAACAGAGCCTCAGCGCATTTTACTAGGTCGCCGGAGGGACCACGCCATGGCCGACAAACAACTGCTTATTGGGCAGACATTGCAATTTAACAGTGACCCGTTTCAGACAGGTCTGGATGCAGCGCGCCACAACACACGCGGTGCCGTTCTGATCGACGACGGAAAGATCGGTGCTGTCGGCAATTCCGACGATTTAATAGCTGCGCATTCCGACGCTGCGATTACAGATTACGGCGAAAGCCTGATCCTGCCAGGCTTTGTGGATGCTCACGTCCATTATCCGCAGACCGCAATCATCGCCAGCTGGGGCAAACGGCTGATCGACTGGCTGAACAGCTATACCTTCCCCGAAGAAATGCGCTTCGGTGATCCCGACTACGCCGCCGAGGCGGCAAAGCTCTTCTTCGATCTTTCGTTATCGAACGGCACCACAACCGTCGCCAGTTTCTGCACCATCCATCCTGAAAGCGTCGATGCCTTTTTTGCTGAAGCTCAAGCCCGCAACCTCTGCACTGTCGCTGGCAAAACCTGTATGGACCGGAACGCACCAGATGGGCTTAAGGACACCGTCCAGTCGGCCTATGACGACAGCAAAGCCCTTCTGAACAAATGGCACGGTCAGGATCGCCTGACATACGCCATCACACCGCGGTTTTCGCCCACATCAACGCGCGATCAGCTTTCTGCACTTGGTGCACTTTGGGGCGAACACCCCGATTGCCCTATGCAAACGCATCTTTCTGAACAAACCGACGAAATCGCATGGGTGCTCGACCTGTTCCCCGAGGCGCGTGACTATCTCGATACCTATGAGGCCACCGGACTTTTGCGAGAAGGTGGAATCTTCGGCCACGCCATCCACCTGACCGACCGCGAACGCGCTCGCTTAAAGGAAACCGGCAGCGCCGTTGTCCATTGCCCAACGTCAAACACCTTCATCGGTTCGGGATTGTTCGACATGGGCGGCCTAAAAGGCGAGCATCAAACGGTAGGCCTTGCTACGGACACCGGCGGCGGCTCATCCTTCTCTATGCTGCGCACAATGGCCGCGGCTTATGAGATCGGCCAACTGAAAGGCCGCCCAACACACCCTGCTGAACTTCTTTGGCTGGCAACAACCGGGTCAGCCCAGGCACTCGGTCAGCAAAACCGCATTGGTTCGCTACAGCCCGGGTTCGATGCCGACCTCATGGTTCTCGACTTGAAATCTACACCGGTCATCGAACAACGCGCCAACCGAGCCAACGACATCTGGGAAGCCGTCTTCCCAACCATCATGATCGGCGATGACCGCGCCATTCAGGATGTGCGCATCTTAGGCAAATCCATTCACTAGGGGCGCATCGCCCCTAGCCCATCAGCCGCGCCAATGACCTGCGACCATCTGCCAGGGCCGCGTCCATGTTGACGGTCGCAATCCGGCCATCGTCCACAACGCGCCGCCCTTCGACAAACAGATCTCGCACCTTTGTTGGCCCCGCCAGCAGCAGTGCCGCCCGATCCCAACTGCCCGCACTTTCCACGCCCGACACATCCCAAACCGCAATATCGGCCCGCATGCCCGCACGCAGTCGCCCGATGTCGTCGCGGCCCAAAACCTTTGCGCCGCCCACGGTTGCGATCTCCAAAGCCTCACGCGCCGACATAACATCGGCACCCCGACTTACCCTTTGCAGCAGCATCGCCATGCGTGCCTCGCCAACAAGCGAACCCATGTCGTTCGAAGCTGATCCATCAACGCCCAAACCAACTGGCACGCCCGCATCCCGCATCGCGCGGACCGGTGCAATTCCAGACCCAAGTCGACAGTTCGAACAAGGGCAATGCGCAACTCCTGTTCGCGTTCTTGCAAACAAATCAATTTCTTCGGCGTCTAACTTCACGCAATGTGCGTGCCAGACATCATCACCAGTCCACCCCAGATCTTCGGCGTATTGCCCCGGACGGCACCCGAACTGTTCTAGCGAATAGGCGATATCCTCGTCATTCTCGGCCAAATGCGTGTGCATTCTAACACCCTTGTCGCGCGCCAGAATTGCCGCATCACGCATCAACTCACGCGTGACGGAAAACGGAGAACAAGGCGCAACACCCACCCGAACCATTGATCCTGGTGCCGGGTCATGAAACGCATCAATCACACACAGACAATCTTTAAGAATAGCCGGCTCGCGCTCAACCACGGCATCGGGCGGCAGACCGCCGTCGCTTTCCCCGATCGACATCGCGCCACGGGTCGGATGAAACCGAATGCCCAACTCGACCGCCGCTTCAATCGTGTCATCCAACCGCGATCCGTTCGGAAACAGATACAGATGATCCGAACTCGTGGTGCACCCAGACAGTGCCAGTTCCGCTAATCCCAAAGTCGTCGAAACGCGCATGTCATCCGGCGTAAATTGCGCCCAGATCGGATAAAGCGTCTTCAACCACCCAAACAGCAATGCGTCCTGTCCTGCGGGCACCGCGCGCGTCAGCGTCTGATAAAGATGGTGATGGGTATTCACTAATCCAGGCGTCACGACACAGCCGGAAACATCCAGAACCTCAGCGCCATCTACTTCAATTGCAGTTCCAACTTCGGCAATTACGCCGCCCTGGATTAAAACATCGCCGCAGCCGATCTCATCTCCATCCATCGTCAGAACGGTGTCAGCACCTTTTAGCAGAATGTCTTTGCTCGACATGACTATCCCCTCAGTAATTCCATCGCAGCCGCGTGTAACTCGGGCGTGGCCGCTGCCAACGCGCGCCCGCCATTGTGAACCGGCGCGCCTTCCCAGTTGGTGACAACTCCACCGGCCGCCTCAATCACAGCGATCGGGGCCTGAATATCATAAGGATATAGCCCCGCCTCAATGACCAGATCAATTTGCCCGGCTGCCAGCAGCGCATAGGCATAACAATCAGTGCCGTAACGCGTTAGCCGAACCTTACTATCCACTCGCAGGAACGCTTCCCGCTCATCTGGCGTCCCAACTTCGGGAAACGTCGAAAACAAAGTTGCCCCTTCAAGACCACCAATCTTACGAACTCCCAGATTACGGACACCCAAAGGCCCGGTCATATCAGACCGGTCGGGCCCACCAAAAAAGCGCTCTCCGATATAGGGCTGATCGATAACCCCCAAAATTGGCCCGTCCTCATCCGAAAGCGCAATCAGCACTCCCCAAGTTGGAGTTCCGGAAATATACCCGCGCGTCCCGTCGATAGGGTCCAGCACCCATGTCAGCCCGCTGGTGCCTTTAGTAGCCTCCTGTTCTTCGCCAAGAATACCGTCATCGGGTCGACGCTCTGCCAATATCTTGCGCATCGCTGCCTCTGAGGCCCGATCTGCAACCGTGACTGGGTCAAAGTCGTCGGACTTGTTGTCCGCATGCAGCCCATTCGCGCGAAAATGCGCCAGTGTCTCAACTCGGGCAGCGTCGGCCAGTTCCGTCGCAACCGACCAGAACTCCGAATAATCCTCAAGATTTCTATAAGACAAACCAAACCCCCAAGCCGTGAGACATGGGGGTTTGGGTAGACAGGCCCGATCAAAGGGTCAAGTCAGGTCAGACGACGTCGCTCAAAACTCGAGCCAACTCAAAAAGCCGACGTCTCTGTGTTTCGGGAATTGCGTAATAGGAACGAACAAGTTCAAGCGCTTCATTATCAGCCAAAATATCACCGGGCAGGCTGTCGCCTGCACCCGCATCTTCAGAGTCGTGATCCAACCCTTCGAAGAAAAAACTGACAGGAGCGTTCAGAGTTTCCGAAATGTCCCAAAGACGGGACGCAGAAACGCGATTCATACCAGTTTCGTATTTTTGAATCTGCTGAAACTTTATTCCAACGTGCTCAGCTAATTGTTGCTGCGTCATTCCCACCATCCAACGACGGTGTCGAATACGCTTCCCAACGTGCACATCAACTGGATGCTTCATTTAGTACCACCTTTTGCAACCATAGCTATAAATGCGCCATTGCAGCACAACTTAGATAGCTGTCTTTTTCGACAGGTAAGGATTTCCCACATCATTCCACCTCCTTTTAACCAGTCTTTTCGCTGGATTGACAGTAATAATTATTATATTACATGGCATTAAGCAATTTTTGGCTCACGCGCTTCCGCTTTTCGATTGGCGGCTTTGATGCGCTAAGCCTCGTTTCAATGCCGCCAACAGTGTCGCAGTAAGCCAGAGAAAAATCAACTATGAGGCAAATCAGACGCGCCATCACCGCCAGTAAAGGTTGTGAGATTCGCGTAAAGGTTGCATCGCTATTGCCGCCACGCGAAGGGCAGATTTGCATCAAAGTGGCTGCGACAGCCTTGAATTTTTCGGACCACCTTTTGATCAATGGCACGTATCAGGACATGCCCGAGTTCCCTTTGACTCCGGGAATGGAGTTCTCCGGAGTTGTGGACTCAATTGCTCCAGACGTCGCGGACTTCGCACCCGGCATGCGGGTTGTGGCCGTCGCGGGCCACGGTGGACTGGCAGAATTTACCAATGTCGATGCCGTCCGCGCCGTGGCCCTGCCCGATACTATCGACCATAATTCAGCGGCAGCAATGCCCATCGCCTACAGCACAGCTCATCTTGCTCTGTCCCTCCGCGGTGGCCTTTCCTTTGGCAAAACATTGATCGTATTGGGGGCAACCGGTGGCGTCGGACTGGCCGCAATAGAGGTCGGCAAAGCCCTGGGCGCCAGTGTCGTGGCGGTTGCGCGTGGCGCCAACCGATTGGCTTCCGCCCAAGCTGCTGGCGCGGATGTCACCATCGACACGACAACTACCCCGGATCTGTATCAGACACTTAAATCCCTTGCCCCGGCCGACGTCGTCTTTGACAGCGTTGGCGGCGCAGATGGCGAAACTGCCCAGCGTTGCCTCAAACCTGAAGGTCGCCATCTGCTGATCGGCTTTGCCAGCGGCGATCTTCCTCGCCTGAAGCCCAATCATCTTCTGGTCAAGAATATCGACGTTATCGGATTCAACCTAAGCGGCTATTGGAAATTCAACTCCAAGGCTATCCACTCCAGTTTGCAAACTCTCCTGGACTGGCACGCAGATGGCAAAATCCAGCCTCAGGTCAGTCAGGTATTCACCCTCAACCAAACCCGTGAAGCACTCGACCTTCTCAAGAGCCGCAAATCTACAGGCAAAATCATCGTTACGCCGTAAGCGCCAACTGCGGCCCTCGGTATGATCGACGCACCAAATCCGCCAAATGATCTTTCACCGCACCCTTGGCAATCTCGGCGACATATAGGTTGATCTTCTTCGACCCCAGCTCTGGCAGGGCCCCACCATGCACAACCTGCTCAAGAATTGGTGCAACACTGCCTGCCAGCTGTGACTGAAAAGCCAAATCAGCTGCAACCGAAGCCTCCACGGTGCGGGTTGATTCTGAATCCACCGCCATCTCCCAGGGTATGCCGGCCCGATCCAGCGCCGCCTGCGTGGATCGGCGAAACTGGGACTGGGGCTCGGACGCAATCGGCAACGGACGCCGCTGCCACGCCTGCCCGCCAGAGGCACCATACCAAAGCAACGGCTTTTCGGTCAGCGTTTCACCACCAGCGTCAACATGATCTTCCGTCGTCAGGATCATATCGCACTTGCCATCCGCAAACATCTCTTTCAGCCGCGATGTGTATGACGAGATCAACTGCACCCGCATACGTGGATAGTCAGCGTTGAACACCTGCAAAACCTGCGAGATCGACGGGTAAACGATGTCATGCGGCACCCCCAACACCAAAATCCTCTCATAGGCCTGATCGGTCATCTGGCTGAAAACTTCGTCATTCATGGCAATCATACGCCGCCCATAAGACAGCAACTTCTCTCCCGCAGTCGTCAACCCGATGGTGCGCGACGAACGATCCAATAGATCCGCGTTTAGTGATTCCTCCAACCGCTTCAACTGCATCGAAACCGCCGATTGGGTCAAATTCAACATGCCAGCAGCCTTGGTCACGCCACCCATATCAGCGACGGCCACAAACGAACGCAAAGCTGTCAGATCAAGATTTCTTGGCATATCAATCTCCGTGATACGATACTTCAATAACATTCGTTTTACTAATTTATCGGATTGGTCCAGATAGATCAAGCAAGCTGATATATCAGCACCAAAACATTAGCGAACGGAAAGGAAATACCGATGACAACTCTCGTACACTCCGGAGCCGTTTGTGCCGCACGCCCACAGAATGATCTCTGGGCTCGCGTCATGACGGCCATAGAACTCAGAAAATCCCGCAAGGCTCTGGGTAAACTCGATCTGCATCTGCTGAACGACATTGGCGTCACCCAAAAAGACGCGAAGATCGAGGCGAACCGCTCAACATGGGACGCCCCATCCCATTGGATGCGCTAATGCGATTCGACTTAGCCTGAGCTCTCTATTCTTCGAAATTCGCATTCGACCACAGGGCGAAAGTGCGAAAAAAGATACAAGGTTAAGTCGAAACGCCAATTTCGCAACAATTCGGGACAAAATCGCACCCATCTTTGCCCGCAAAAACTTGAAAATCCGGCCATTCCGCACAATATTACCCAAGGAGATGGCCGGATTAACCGGCTGTGACGAGAACCAACGCTTTTAGGAGTATTCCTCTCATGGCAGAATATCAGACCGTCCGCACCGGTGCAGGTGTCCGCACGGCCGAGATAGATGCGGGCCTTCGCGCCCATATGAACAAAGTCTACGGCAGCATGTCCATCGGCATGGTGATCACGGCATTTGCAGCCTGGGCCATTGCTGGCCTGTCGGTAACAACCGACCCCACCGGAGCAACTGTGGCCATCCGCGAAGGCCAATACCTGACCGGCTTGGGCGAAGCGCTTTACATGTCGCCCCTGAAATGGGTCGTGATGTTCGCCCCGCTGGCTTTTGTGTTCTTTGGCTTTGGTGCCGTGATGAACAAAGGCTCCGCCGCCGCCGTGCAACTGGCATTCTTTGCCTTCGCCGCCCTTATGGGTATTTCGATCAGCTCGATCTTCCTGGTCTTCACCGGATTTTCGATCGTGCAGACGTTCCTGATTACCGCGATTGCTTTCGCTGGTCTCAGCCTCTGGGGCTATACCACGAAGAAAGATATCTCGGGTTGGGGCGCGTTCCTGATCATGGGCGTGATTGGCCTGATCGTGGCAATGGTCGTAAACATCTTCCTGGCCTCACCGGCCATGATGTTTGCCATCTCGGCCATCGGCATCCTGATTTTCGCGGGCCTCACCGCCTACGATACACAGAAGATCAAAACCAATTATCTGGCCCACGCCCATGCGGGCGACCAGGAATGGCTCGACAAATCGGCTTATGCAGGTGCGTTGAACCTCTATTTGGACTTCATCAACCTGTTCATGTTCCTGCTACAGTTCATGGGCAATCGCGAATAGGTCGACGACCAAAGCAAACAAACGAAAAGGCCGACGCAACGCGTCGGCCTTTTTCTATTCCAGAGCCCAATCGCCCCTATCTTTTTGGCAGAAATACTCCGGGGTCTGGGGCAGCGCCCCAGCGGATCGCCCCGTCAGGGGCGGAAACCACATTAACCCGCCGCCTTCTTCTCCTCAGCAGCCTCTGCCAGCGCCTCTGCGCGCGCCGCCAGTTCCGCCAGCGTCTGGGTCACCTCATCGGGGATCACGGCCACTTCAACGCGGGTCGGCTCGGGCACAGGACGCGATTGCATCTCTTCGATCCAGGCCTGCTGCTGCGCCACCTTGTCTTCCAGCGCCTTTAACTGGTCATCCGATCCGGCGGTCTTATCCGCCAGCATCAACCCGGCCATCAACAGCATCCGCGCCTCAGGCAACCGCCCGATCTGCTCCATCAGTGTCGAGGCCTCGTTATCCAACAATTGCGCGGCCGATTGCAGGAAATGCTCTTCGCCTTCCTGACAAGCCACCGCAAACGGACGTCCCCCGATCGAGATTTGCACTTCCGGCATCTCAGGCCTCCTTCAACACAGGTTCAAGCGTCGCCAGAATATCGTCCAGCTCTGCGCGGTCCGCACTTCGCGCTGCACGCAGGCTTTCCAACTCCGACATCATCGACTTGTTCACCAGATGCGGGTCTGCCAAGCCACTGGCATTCGCTTCACGCAAAGCCTGGTTCGACCCCCGCAAATCCTCGTTCACCGCCTTCACGCGCTGCAACTCACCATCGCGCCCGGACAAAGCGTCGCGAAGACGCGCCACCTCGGACTCAAGCCCCGCCAACGTCGTCTCCTGCTTATCCTTGATGGCGCGCACCCGCTCTTCAAGCTGCGCATTCGCCATCCGTTCGGCTTCAAGTTCAGATGCCAAAGCCGTGGCATCCCCCGCGTCAGACGCAGCCGCCCCCGTCGCCATCCGGTCCATGGCCTGCCCGGCCCTGTCCAGCGCCGCCGAGATCCGGCGTTCTAGTTCGGAAATATCACTCATGGATTTGCCGCTCTCCCCTGTCGTGTGCTGGCAGGACGCGAAAGCCTCGAATCGCCTCCATTCCCACCTTTTCACTAGTCATACGAAGGTCTCGGGCGGTTTTCACCCCCTTTCGCACGGATCCGGCCTCCCACGCGCTTGAACTCGCCGAATTGACTGCTATCAACCGCCCCAAGGCAGCAAACCATCTACAGGCAGGGGGACACACACCTTGGATATCGCGACGCTGAAAGACCACCACCCGGATCACTTCGCCAAAGCCAACGCAATCCGCGCATTGGCCATGGACGCGGTACAGGCCGCAAATTCCGGCCACACCGGCATGCCCATGGGTATGGCAGACGTCGCAACCGTGCTGTTCGAAAAGCACTTGAAATTCGACGCTGCAAATCCCGATTGGCCAGATCGCGATCGCTTTATCCTTTCGGCAGGTCACGGCTCGATGCTGATTTATGCGCTGCTGCACCTCACCGGCTACGAAGACATGACGATCGACCCGATCAAAAATTTCCGCCAGTTGGGTTCGATCACTGCAGGTCACCCCGAATATGGCCACGTAAAAGGCGTCGAAACCACCACTGGCCCGCTTGGTCAGGGCATCGCCAATGCCGTCGGCTTTGCAATGGCGGAAGAATCCCTGCGCTCCCGCTACGGCAAAAAGGTTGTCGATCACTACACCTACTGCATCGCTGGTGACGGCTGCCTGATGGAAGGCATCAGCCATGAAGCGATCGGCCTTGCCGGCATGCAAAGGCTCGGCAAACTGATCGTGCTTTGGGACGACAACAACATCTCGATTGATGGCGAGGTTTCACTCTCGGACATCACCGACCAGAAAAAGCGCTTTCAGGCAGCCGGCTGGCAGGTACTGGAATGTGACGGCCACGATCCGGCGGCAATTGACGAAGCCCTCACCAACGCGAAATCCACCAACAAGCCGACGATGATCGCCTGCAAAAGCCACATCGGCTTTGGCTCACCCAACCGGCAGGACACGGCCAAAGCACACGGTGCGCCACTTGGACCCGAAGAAATCGCTTTGACCCGCGAAGCCCTGGGCTGGCCCCACGGGCCGTTCGAGATCCCGCGAAACCTGCTCGAGCAATGGCGTGCAATCGGCGCACGTGGCGCTGCAGACCGCACAGATTGGGATGCCCGCTTTGCTGGCCTTTCCACGTCCCGCCAGAACGAGCTGACACGCATGTGGTCGGGCGTTCCCCACAAGAAACTTGCAGGTGTGATCCGCAGCCTGAAACGCGATATTTCCGAAGGCGCGCCGAAAATGGCCACCCGGAAATCATCCGAAATGGTGCTTGGTGTTGTGAACCCGGTCATGCCCGAAAACATCGGCGGCTCTGCCGACCTCACCGGTTCGAACAACACGCTGACCCCGGACCTTGGCATTTTCGGCCCCGATAACCGCAAAGGCCGTTACGTCCACTACGGCATCCGCGAACACGGCATGGCGGCTGCCATGAACGGTATGGCGCTCCACGGCGGCGTGAAACCCTACGGCGGCACCTTCATGTGCTTCACCGATTACGCGCGCGGGGCGATGCGCCTTTCCGCGCTGATGGGCGTGCCAACAACTTATGTCATGACCCACGACAGCATTGGCCTTGGCGAAGACGGCCCGACCCATCAGCCGGTCGAACACCTCGCCATGCTGCGTGCCACACCAAACATCAACGTTTTCCGCCCTGCGGACACCGTGGAAACGGCCGAAGCCTGGGAACTGGCGCTGACATCTGAAAAAACCCCTTCGGTTCTCAGCCTCACACGTCAGGGCCTGCCCACCGTGCGGACCGAACATAAGATGAAGAACCTGACCGCTTTTGGTGCCTATGTTCTGGCCGAAGCAGATGACAAGCGTCAGGCAATCCTCATGGCGACCGGTTCCGAAGTCGAGATCGCCTTGAAAGCCCGCGAACTTCTGCAAGAAGAAGGCATCGGCACACGCGTGGTCTCCATGCCCTGCATCGACCTCTTCGCGCAGCAGGACGAAAAATACCGCCGGAAGATCCTGCCCGCCGGTCCCGTCCGCGTGGCAATCGAAGCGGGTGTTGGCTTTGGCTGGGATACTTGGCTGTTCAACGAACGCGGCAAGCGCGACAAAGGCCGCTTCATCGGCATGGATAGCTTCGGCGCGTCTGCCCCTGCACCCGAACTATATGACTACTTCGGCATCCGCGCCGAAGCCGTGGTCGAAGCCGTCAAAGGTATGCTCACCTAAGTATCCGTCTAAAACTCACAAAAGCGGGCTTGCTACTCCGGCAGGCCCGCTTTTTTCATGCCTTCGCCGACCCGCGCCCGATCCTCCGCCTGATAATACAGCACCGTCCGCTCGATCTCCGACGCCCGCGCATGGGGCACCAGCTTCAAGAACGCCGCCAAAGCCTGCTCGGCCAACGTCTGTTTACCTGCCAGCGCCAAGGAGGCCGTGAAAAACAAATGCGAACTCGGATGCGCCGGTTTCAACTGGATCGCTTTTTCTGCCGCCGCCGCGCAGGCCGCATAATCCGCTGCCTGAAACTCGGCAATCGACAGATACAGATAGAACTTATCGATAAAAGTATCCCGCGGACTTAAGGCAATCGCCTTCTTGATATCGCGCCGCGCAAACTCAGCGTTGCCCGCATAACCATTGGCATTCCCAAGCAGCGCCCGCGCATACGCAAAGTTCGGGCTCAGATCGACAGCGTGACCATAGTTCATGATCGCCGCATCGCCATCGCGGGCAACGATCGACACATACCCCCGCCCAATCGACGCCCAGGGATCATTCGTATCCGCCAATAGCGCCCGATCCGACGCCTCCCGCGCCCGCGTAATCGTCGGCTCCATCGGCTCCCAATGCTGAATGATCCGCCAGGCCAGAATAACCGCATAAAGCCCCAGCGCCTGCGAATAGTCGGGATCAATCTCAATCGCCTGCTCCAACAGCGCAATCGCCTCAGTGCTGCTGTCCTGCGACTGCTTGCCATAAAGATGCAGCGCATTCACGAAACATTCCCAGGCATCCAGACTTTTCGGATGCCGCCGCTTCAGGCGTGCATGTTCCGCCGCATATAATTCGGGCGAAAGATGCGCCACCAAACTGGCCGCCAACTCGTCCTGAATTTCAAAGATGTCCGTTACATCGCGATCATACCGCTCGCTCCAAAGCTGCGAGCGCGTCTCGGTGTCGATCAAACTCGCCGTCACCCGAATGCGCGACCCTGCCGAACGCACAGATCCCTGAAGGATATACCGAACCCCCATTTTCTCGGCCACCGCACGCGCATCCTGCGCCTCGTCCTTCAACGCAAACGTCGTGCTGCGGTCCGTCACAAAGAAATCGCGCAACTTCGACAACGCCGTCACCACGTCCTCAGTCAAGCCATCCGCCAGAAACTCGTGGTCCGGGTCTGCCCCTTGATTGGTAAACGGCAACACCGTCAGCGATGGCCGCCCTCCCGATCCATTGGGTTTGGCAACCTCAGCCGTCGGCGCGTCATCAGCGCCCTCCGTCACCTCAGCCACAAACCGAAAGCCCTTACGCGGGATCGTCCGAATGACCGCCTGCGCCTCACCCGTGTCGCCCAGCGCCTTCCGGGCTGCCGCCAGCCGCGCGTTCATCGTCCCGTCCGAGATCGCGCGCCCTTCCCAGATGCCGTCCACCAACTCGTCCTTGGTCACCACGCGCTCGCGGTTCTCCGCCAGCAAAACGATCAGATCAAAGACCTGCGGCTGCACCGTCACCACCTGCCCGCCCCGCCGGATTTCCCGGCGGTCGATGTCCAACTGGCAGTCTTCAAACGTAATTATCAAGCGATCTGAACCTTTTGGCACGAAGAAAGAAGCAAATGACAAGCCTTTGGCAAGCTCCCGTTCAAGCGCACCGGCATTCAGCCGTTTATCAATAATTCAACACGAAACATCAAACGGGAATACGAAAATGACCGATCAAGCACACGTCACCGCCAAGCCAACCCTCGAAATTACCGTTCCATTGTCCACTGAAAAAGTTTGGAGCCGTTTTCTGACATGGCTGGGCAAAGCATGCGACGCGCAATCAAAGACCGGCACAGACTCATTCCGTGACATCATCTAATTGGCAGAAGACAGGACGATCGATTAACCAGTGCGTAACACAGATTACCGCTCACCCATGATCTTGTGTGCGAACGCGCAACACGCGCTAGGGACACCGACGTGATACCGACGTAATACCGACGCGATACAGACAGGCCGATTTCGCCCCATCCTCAATGTTTTAAGGCGTTAACCAATGCTCCGTTGCAAAGCAACGTCCGACCACCGAACGTTGCTTTTTCAGCCGTTAACTACAGTCCAGTGTATAGACTGCAGCGTCATCCGAACGCAGGGGTTGCGGATCAACCAAACACCCGGTCCGGGCGCGAATAACACCTGTCAAACTCGCAACCGGAGCAGCGCCTTCAGCGACCACGAAGTTACTGTTATTCAACTAAATTTGCCGCATGAAATAGGTGCTAGATTCAACTGCAACTTCAAGGTTCTCGCTTTCGGTGCGCAACCTGCTGTTGCCAGCATTGATGGCATCTGCCGGGCTCGGATCACCGGTCATAGAAAACCGATATAAAGGAAGCGATTCCACGCCCCCCATCTCAAATTCTGTCCGCGTTGACGCTGGTAGGTTCGCCGGCTCACCGCCCGCACCAACCGTGCCCAGCCCAACACCTCTTGGTTGGTTACAACCAGCCACCACAAGCAGCACCGCAACACATGCCAATGTCTTGTTCATCATAACAATTTCCTCACTCAATAGACTTTACAGACCGTCGCATAAGCACCGCCGGGAAGTCGATACCCGGACGCAAATTTACGCTAACGGGTTGCATTTCGACAAACCCGCAAGTGGCATAGAACGGCACCGCCGTAATTGTCGAAAGACAATCCAACCGGCTTAGTCGGGCATATTCTGCTGACATAACAATGCGCTGCATCAATACGCGCCCAATGCCTTCGCGCACCCTTGCATGGTCTGTCACCACGTGTCGGATATGCCCCACTCCTTCCGCGGCGCCCTGCCCACCGGGTGCAGATCGCGTCCATCCCCCTGCCCCGACAATCTCGCCGCGGTCATCTTCAACTACGTAATATGTCCCTGATGTCACCAGCTGCGGTTGTGCTTTAGAAATCAATGGGATCGCCGTTACCAATACCGACGGCGCGTAGTCCGCCTTCAGCAAAACCGGATAAGATCGTTGGAACAGCCGGTCGATCGCGTTGAAGTCCGACATTGTCGAGGATCTGACAGTAAAGGGCATCACCATGGCCTCAAACTTTTACCGCCCACGCGACGCACAAAAAGAAAAAGCCGCGCTCATTGCGCGGCCTTTGCCATTGAAAAAGATGGAAGATCAATTACTTGATCTTGCCTTCCTTATACTCGACGTGCTTGCGCGCAACCGGGTCGTACTTCCGCACCACCATTTTCTCGGTCATCGTACGGGCGTTCTTCTTGGTCACATAAAAGTGGCCGGTGTCCGCGGTCGAGTTCAGACGAATTTTGATCGTCGTCGGTTTCGCCATGGGTCGTCTCCTACTTGGGCGCCCCCAAAGGTGCACCCGAAAATCCTTGAAGCCCGCCTTCTAAGCGCAATTGCGACAGAGTCAACATCAAAGGCAGATTGCGACGGATCGAATTCGACTATAGGTTATCAAAGCAGCGTAAATACATTGAATTACGAATGATACCCACCTGGAAAATCAAGCGAGAGTTGGCGCGACTACAGGTGCAAGTATATGGCCTGTTTGGATATCTGACCGACCCGTATCGACGACGCAAGCATAAAGTCTGGCGGACAAATGAGCTCAAAGCATATGAAGGCAGAATCTCCGAGTCTGCCAAGATTGCATTGCTTCTGATTTACCAACCAAAATTAATACCGGAGTCGTTGCTTCAGTCCATCAAGCACTTGGTTCAAAACGGGTATTCTCCCCTAGTTATCAGCAACACACCATTGTCTTCTTCAGACACCAAGTTACTTCTCGAGAACTGCTGGCGGTTGGTCTTCAGACCGAACTTTGGTTACGATTTTGGCGGGTACCAGGATGGAGTTTGGCTGTTGAACCAACTTGGTATTCAGCCAACCACGTTGTTAATACAAAATGATAGCGTTTGGCATCCAATCTTCGACGGCTCCACAATGCTAGAACAGATGGAAGCCTCGCCCGCAGACTTCGTAGGCACGCAAATTTTCGAGAGAATTAGTACGAAACCTCTGACGCCCGAACTTATGTTCATGGGCTCCTATTGCTTTATGATAAAAGAAAAAGCCTACGAATCTGAGGCATTCCAGAGTTTTTGGATCAATTATCGAGCGACATCTAACAAAGAGAAAACCTTACGACGTGGTGAACGGGCCTTTTCCCGAAAGCTCATGGATGCAGGCATCACCTTTAAAGGCATTTTCGCTGCCTCGGACTACTTCGCCATGATCGATGGACTATCGGATACCCAGGTTGAAATCGGAATCGAATATCTTATCTGCACCAACCCTGAGCTAGTCGTGAGGCGAGACTCCTTGAAAGTGGCAGATATCGATGCAGATTGGTACATCGAAGCACGACGCCTCCTTAAAGACATGTGCAAAAAGAAAAATTTTATCGGTGCAAGTCCAGTGCTTGCAATTAATCACATGGATTTCCCAATGATCAAAAAGAATAATGAACGACACTATAAGTTAGCTCGCGCGGCGATTCTTCGAGCAGCCCAAAACAATGACATTCGCCCTTTAAGAAGCGAAATACTGGATGAACTCAGAAAACGTGACGTGTAAGAAGACAGATATCCGACCACACAAATAGCACTATGGTCGCAGGCTTAATTGAAAACTACATTGCAGATTGCAGGTCGCTCTTTTGAGTGGCTGCTGCCTGAGATGTACTCTTCACAGGATATTTGCGCGGACAGCCTGTAAGCCGGATTTTGTCCAGCCGAGTTTCCCCGGCCTGAATGATCATTCATCTGCTCCTGCCGTTGCCGACAAGATCTAGCTGCCAACCCGGATTTCTCGGGCTGAAACAACCCTGCCGTGGCGATATCCTTAGCGGATCAACCCGGCGCGAAACCCCTATTTGGCATTGCTCCCGGTGGGGCTTGCCGTGCCGCCCTTGTTGCCAAGGCCGCGGTGGGCTCTTACCCCACCGTTTCACCCTTACCCCGGATCAGATCCGGGGCGGTCTGTTCTCTGTGGCGCTATCCCTCGGGTTACCCCGGCCGGGCGTTACCCGGCACCGTTGTCTCATGGAGTCCGGACTTTCCTCCCAGACCACCCCGAAAGGCGACCAAAGGCGATCATTCGGCCATCCGCGCCCGCGCTATTTAGGGATTTAAGGCAATCAGGTCAATTGATCCGACTGATAGGTCGCGAAGGAACCCTTCGCGCAATTCGTTCGGTCACGTCTGCTGGCCATTGGCGCGCCATGCCAGCCATCATGGCCTGATCCGCATGCCCCATCGGGCCAGACGCCGATGGCCTGAAGCGCTGCCGGAATGCATCCAGAACAACAGCTTCACCATGCTCTACCGGATACCCGACAGCCGCAGCATATCGCATAAAATCGCCCGGCAATGCTGGCTCGGGCCATACCGATAGTTCCTTGTCAGCAAGACGTTTCCAGTTGAACAGACGGCCAGGGTCACATTTACGGTCAGGAGCCATGTCAGAATGAGCGATCACAGCTTTGGGTGATAGGTCGTGGCGCGAAAGTATTTCGCCAAGCAAAGCTTCAAGTGACACCATCAATTCATCGGAAAATGCGGTCACCCCGTCATTGTCCAGTTCGATCCCGATGGACCGCGAATTGACATCTTCACGCCCTGCCCAATGCCCTGCTCCTGCATGCCAAGCCCGGTTTTCTTCGCCGACCAATCCGTAAACGGTTCCTTTCCGCCCGATTAGATAATGCGCAGAAACTTCTGCCTCAGAATCACATAGCTTTTCTAAAGCCGCCTCGGCGCTTTCCATCGCTGTGTAGTGCAGAACTATCAGTGTTACCGCATGACCACGTCGGTTACCAAAGTTAGGGGAGGGGCGCTCGACGATCTCCACGACCTAGCCACCTCTTGCCGTTCTGAACGCCGATGGGTCCCAGAAACAGGCAAAGCCATCTCCGTCGGGATCCATCCCTTTGCGATCTCTCTCTGGTCCACCGTTTTCAAGAAAGGCCTCCTGCGCCAAATCGTTAGATGGATAGGCGGCACAAATGCGATTGAACCGATCAATATTGGCGCGGCCCGAGCGCTGGAACATTTGGGTTCCGACCGGATGGGTGGTCGACAAAGCAAAGGCCACCACGTTTGGTCGCCCCTGAGAATTTCGCGTCGGCAAAGCACCAGCCTGCGACTGGAATGAGTCACTATTTCGCGCAATCCGGTCTGCATCAGTTTCGACTGGCTCAGGAACGGCAACTACTTCAACAGGCTTTGGCGCCGGCGCTGCGGGCTTGGCAGGCGCTGGAACTGGTGCAACCTCTACAGCTGCAACTACAGCGACTGGGGCTGTTCCGGCAACAGGTTGGCGCTGTTCAGCAGTCCTTGCAGCCACGGGTGCGGTTCCGGCCGTTGGGGAACGGGTTGCAGCCAAAGCGTTGGCGGTTTCGGCCGCGATTATTTGCCCTTCCGGCACCGGTATTGTGCGCATTGCCTGTAGCTCGGCATCGCGCCGTGCTCGTTCCGTAGTGTAAGCGTCATATCCACCAAAACCAACGCCACCTAATTGAGGATTGCTTTCCGGTACAGGGGTTGCGCAGGCGGCTAACAATGCCAGCCCTGCAAAATAGCCTAATTTATTGGTCATTTTTCTGCTCTGCCAATTATTTATTGGCGTCAGACTACCACCATTTCGTCGGCTTGGAAACAAAACCTGCGCGATCTTCCAATGCCTGTGCGACATTCATCAACGCACCCTCTTCCCAGGGTTTGCCAATCAATTGCAGACCCAAGGGCAAGCCTTGGCTATCCAGCCCCGCAGGAACCGCAATTCCGGGAAGCCCGGCAAGGTTCACCGTCACCGTGAAAACGTCGTTCAGATACATCTGCACCGGATCATCAAATTCCTGACCCAAGGCAAAGGCCGAAGATGGCGTCGCCGGCGTCAGGATCGCGTCCACACCATCGGCAAACACATCTTCAAAGTCTTTCTTGATCAACGCCCGGACACGCCGCGCACGGTTATAATAGGCGTCGTAAAAACCAGCCGACAAAACATATGTCCCGATCATCACCCGACGCTTCACCTCGTCTCCAAAACCTTCAGCACGGGTCTTTTCATACATCTCGGTAATGCCGTCGCCCTGCGCCAGTTTCGCGCGGTGGCCATAGCGAACCCCATCATAGCGCGCCAGGTTCGACGATGCCTCAGCCGGGGCAATCACATAATAGGCTGGCAGCGCGTATTTTGTGTGTGGCAAAGTTATATCAACGATCTTCGCTCCCGCATCTTCCAGCATCTCGCGGCCACGGGTCCAAAGCGTCTCGATCTCTTCCGGCATACCGTCCAAACGATACTCGCGCGGGATACCGATGGTCTGACCCTTGATGTCGCCCTTCAGCATCGCCTCGAAGTCCGGCACCGCCAGTTCGGCGCTGGTGGAATCCTTGGCATCGTGTCCGGCCATCGACTTCAGCATGATCGCACAGTCGCGCACTGATTTCGCCATCGGCCCGGCCTGATCCAGCGAAGATGCAAAGGCAACAATACCCCATCGGCTTACACGCCCATAGGTCGGCTTCAGGCCCGTAATGCCCACAAAGGCTGCCGGTTGGCGGATTGACCCACCAGTGTCCGTTCCCGTCGCGGCCAGACACAAGTCAGCCGCCACAGCGCTGGCGGAACCACCGGACGATCCACCGGGCGTCAACGCCGCCTCGTCATTGCCGCGCCGCCAGGGGTTTACCACATTGCCGTAAACGCTGGTTTCGTTGCTGCTGCCCATGGCGAATTCGTCCATGTTCAGCTTGCCAACCATCACTGCACCGTCACCGAACAACTGGCTGGTCACCGTTGATTCATACTCGGGCTTGAACCCGTTCAGAATGCCGCTGCCTGCCTGGCTTGGCACGCCCTTGGTGCAGAACAGATCCTTGATCCCCAACGGAATACCGCACATATCCGGCGCATCCCCCGCCGCAATCCGCACGTCCGCAGCTTTCGCCTGTTCGACTGCCAATTCTGGCGTCGGATGCACAACGGCGTTCAATACAACAGCCTCGCTGACCGCCGACAAACAGGACTCCGTCAGCTCTACCGCCGTCACTTCACCCGAACGCAACTTGTCGCGCGCGTCGGCAATCGTCAGTTTGTTCAATTCACCCATGATCACTCAACCACTTTCGGAACCGCAAAAAAGCCTTCGCGCGCATCAGGTGCATTGGCCAGAACCTTATCCTGCTGCCCACCGTCGGTCACCTCATCAACTCGCCGCTTCAAACGCATCGGCGTCACCGAGGTCATCGGTTCAACGCCTTCAACATCGACTTCGTTCAATTGCTCAACGAACCCAAGGATACGGTTAAAGTCATCGGCCAGCGCGGGCAGATCAGCGTCTTCAACCTTGATCCGGGCCAATTTGGCCACGCGGCGGGCAGTTTCCGTGTCGATGGACATGGCATTCTCCAACTGAAGTTCGCCTGCATTTAGCGCGAACCCCCAAGGCCCGCAAGAATGACCAGCAACTTGTCTTACGCCGACCCGGTTTTGTGACGCCGCCAAACCTCGATCATCCACCCCAACAACACCGCATTCAACATGTGCCACATGAAATGCGTTCCTAGCGGAAACGCTGCACATACCGCCTCGTCCACGCTTCTGAATGTCAACGACACGCACAATATCCCACACGCCAACGCCATGCCGCGCGCTACTACCGGCAGCCTTTGCCGCAGCAAAACCGCATAAACCAACATCAACAGCGGCAACGTCCAATAGACCGACGAAATCGCAAAAAACGGCAGCGCCTGAAAAACCGGCGCCATCACAGCAGCAAATGGCACATAGGCAAAGGCCCCCAAAGCCGACGCCCACGCCGACAATCCCAGAAAATCCCGGTTCGCCAGAAAGATGTAAACTAGGGCGAACACCAGGATTGAAAGCGAATCCAACGCAGCAGCCCAGCCCGTCGCATGGGTGTGAAACAACCAAGACCCGACACCGATTGCGAACAGTGACCCCGTCAAAACCCGACCACCCGCTAACCCGCGCGTGCGCCGCCACATGAATACTGCCACCAAAAGAAATGCCAGATTGGTCACAGCATTCACCGGCTCGGACCAGTAACTCAGGTCGGTCCGCTCGCAATAGGCATCAAAGGCGTTTGTCCAGTCCATCGGCCCTCACAAAAATGAAGCGGCTACATAGATAGGGATAGCCATTCAGCCCGGCCATTCCAGACCAAAATGCGAAAGTCCGGCTTGCCATCATTGCATCGGACGGCCTGTTAACATCCTCGGAACAGGTTTTCCTTATAAGGGGCCACACCAACGCGTTCGACATCACAAACAACGACTACCCGAAAAACGCGAAACCAACGAAAACGCTCTAAAGCAATTTTCTACCGACGGCTGGCAAAAAACCCTTTCATCAACTCAGCCGCAGCTTCAGCAGAAATATCCCCGTAAATCTCGGGCACATGATGCGCTTGCGGGTGCGTGAACACTTTCGGCCCTACCGTGACCCCGCCGCTTTTAGGATCACTCGCCCCGTAATACAGCCGCGCGATACGCGCGTTCGAAATGGCTGCCGCACACATCGGACAAGGCTCAAGCGTCACATATAGATCGCAGCCCACCAATCGATCTGACCCAATAGCGGCACCTGCCGCACGGATTGCCAGAACCTCAGCATGGGCGGTCGGGTCATTCAACTGCCGCATCCGGTTGCCAGTTGCGGCAATCACAACCCCATCTGGCCCAATCACCACAGCCCCAACCGGCACTTCACCGCGTGCACCGGCGGCGCGCGCTTCGCTAAGCGCTTGCTCCATATGACTTTTAAAGACCATACCCTGTCATGCCCCGCCCCAAGCTTCGGTGCAAGCAGCGAAGTTCAGGCAAGGTTGAGCCTTCCCCTTCATGCGAACGCCATGTAATGCACAAGCCATGACCGATAGCCCCTACAAAGGCGAACGCATCGCCAAAAACCTTGCCCGTCGTGGTGTTGCCTCGCGCCGCGAGGTTGAACGCATGATCGAAGCCGGTCGGATCGCAGTGGATGGTAAAGTGATCAAAAGCCCCGCGCTGAACGTCACGGGCTCCGAAACTATCACGGTCGACAAATCCCCCGTCGGCGAAGCCGAACCGCCCCGCCTCTGGCGCTATCACAAGCCGTCCGGTCGCGTGACCACCGCCAAAGACGAAAAGGGCCGCGCCACCATTCATGACGACTTGCCCGAAGAAATGCCGCGCGTCATGCCTGTCGGTCGCCTTGATCTCACATCCGAAGGGCTACTGCTTCTCACTAACGACGGCGAAATCAAACGCCGCCTCGAAATGCCAAAGACCGGTTGGCTTAGAAAGTATCGCGTCCGCGTGCGCGGCACCCCCGAGGATCAAATTTTCGACCCTTTGCGCAAAGGCATCACCATTGATGGCGAGCGGTTTCTGGGCATGGAAATCAAGCTGGATCGCCAACAGGGCAGCAATGCTTGGTTAACTGTTGGGCTGCGCGAAGGAAAAAACCGCGAAATTCGCCGTGCCATGGAAAGCCTTGATCTGATCGTAAACCGGCTGATCCGTATCAGTTATGGCCCCTTCCGCTTGGAAGATCTGAAACCGGGAGAAACCGATGAAATCAAACAGAAAATTTTGCGCGACCAACTAGGATTGGACAAACCGGACGACGAAAAACCTAAGGGTGGAACAGCGCGAAAAGTAACGCGCAAGGCAAGACCTCGCCGAAATAGCTGACCCGACGATATTTTCTTGCCCTATGGCAAGCGCGGTTCCGTTAACCTATGTTATCGACAACGCTCAAAGGACCACCCGCGTTATGCCTAGGTTAGTTCTAGTTGTTCTTGTGCTTGCGATCGCATGTGCGCTTATTGCACTCTCGGCAATGGTGCTTGGCCGTTCGTTTGAACGATTACTGGCGGACGGGAACGAGAACGCAAAAGGGTATGGCATGCAAAAGATAGCTTTCTTCCTGCTTCTTGCATTGATGGCCTATGTCATTTCCAACGGTGTCAGCTGATGAGTTCGCGATTTGGCGGCAAATATTCCCCCAATGCCGATATTGGGTCTTCAGAGGATTTGCCGCGCCGTCGCCGAAAGGGCGCGCGCGTCAACCTGTTGTTCGTGGTACCTTTCCTGCTGGTTTTCACAGCTTTTCAGCAAGAGCCTGTTGGCCTGACGCTAGACCTTTTGGCGTTTGTGACCCTTATGCTGGCTGCTTGGCTGACACGCGAAGGAATTGAAGCCGAAGATGCCTATGACGCGAAGAAGATTTCGCGGCGGCCAGCGATCCCCCGGAAAATATTTGGCAGTACTCTCACGGGCCTTGGCCTGGCGCTGGCCGGTCTTAGTGCCGAGACATTTTCGCTTTTGAACCCTATACTGTTTGCCATCCTTGGCTCAGCGCTCCATTTTACCGCCTTTGGGCCCGACCCCCTTAAAAACAAGGGCATGGACGACGGACACGTCTTGCACACCGATGAAGTCAAAATACCCAAAGATGTCGCGCATTAGCCCCGACATTCTTTTGCGGCTTTGAAAATTTGCTTTCATCATTCGGCTATTGACTAAGGCCATTGGAATTTTTCGCCGATGTGTTTCGGTCATGAGCCTTGGCCAAAAATCCAGCTCTGCAAAAATTGCAAGGTCGGGCACCCAGTGATCCAAGAAACGTCGAGTAACCTTTTGAGTGTCTATGGGCAGCATAACATGCACACACCGATCGGGAAGTTGAGCCTTTTCCAGTGCGACAGCGGAACTACGTGTTGAACTGCTCAGAACAACACTCGCTTCTGGCAGCGCCGACAAAACGTGTTCAATTAGCGGTATGACCGCGAGACACTCTCCAATTCCAAGTGCATTGATCCAGATTATGGTGCCATTTGGCCGTTGCTTTTCATAAACACCGAACTTCTCGGGCAGCCGCGCCCCGTTTTCTTTTCCGCGTCTTAGTCTTCTTCGAATGATCGCCCGCCAGATCGGATCCGAAAATCGCGAAAACCCGAGATACAGTCGAAGCAGCGGCGACATTTGCTAGGCAACGCCGCGATTGAGCAGTCTTAGCATTGTGACAAGTCCAATCGGTTGATTTTTTTCGACAACAAACGCCGCTGAAATGCGTCGCTCTTGCAAAACTGACAACGCTTCACCTGCAATTATATCACTGCTGAACGTGACAGAACCCTCGGTCATTAGTTTCCTGCAAGGGGATTCATGTAAAGCCTCGCGCATTGTGGACGCCGCATGGCTTTCCAAGTAGCGCCGAATGTCGCCATCCGTAATGACACCTTGCAGCGCCCCACTCCGCGTAACGCCGACAATACCCTTGCCCTTCGCGGACAAAACGCCCAGGGCACCAACGACCGACATGTTCTCTTCAACCAGTGGCAACTCGTCCCCTTGGATCATGACTTCATCCAATCGTTTCAGCGCTGCACCAAGACTGCCGCCAGGATGGAAACCGTGGAATCCTTCTTCAGAAAGACCCTTTTCCTGGAGCAAAGCGATTGCCAGTGCGTCTCCCATCGCAAGTTGCAGCAATGTGGACGTAGTCGGCGCCAAATTATGGGGGCAAGCCTCGCGAACCCGAGGCAGAATAATCGATATATCCGACGCTTTTGCCAAAGTGCTTTCGGCAACACTTGTTATGGAAATCAATTTGACTGAACGGCGTTTCGCGTAACCAACAACATCTGCCAGTTCACGGGTTTCTCCAGACCAACTTAAAGCCAAAATTACGTCTTCAGGCTGAACCATCCCCAAATCACCATGACTGGCCTCAGCGGGATGCAGGAAGAACGCCGGTGTGCCAGTTGACGCAAAAGTAGCGGCAAGTTTGGACCCGATGTGGCCCGACTTTCCAAGACCGGTCAGTATCAAGCGGCCGTGCATGGCAGCAATGCAGTCCAAAGCATCGCGCGTTTGATCCGCAATTGCATCCAGATGATCATTCAACATCGACAGACCGGTCATGTCGGCAGCGATGATTTTCTTAACTTCAGCTATTTTCATCGCTCACCCATTTGGCACTTAAATCCCTCACTTCATTGCCAATCTTACATTTATTGGTGTTTTATTTACCAAGCTCTTCGTTGTGCTTGATCACTACATGACTTTGCGACGCGCTATCCCTTAGCCACAGCGTCTATCGCCTTCAACTTTGAAAGAAGCGCGGGCATGTCTTCGATCGGCACCATATTTGGTCCGTCTGATGGCGAACGCGACGGTTCTTCATGAGTTTCGATGAAAACGGCGCTACAGCCAACTGCCACAGCTGCTCGCGAAAGAGCGGGCACAAACTCGGCCTGCCCGCCCGAAGAGGTGCCGGCTCCGCCCGGCAACTGAACTGAATGAGTGGCGTCAAAAACCACCGGATAACCTGTCCGAGCCATTATCGGCAAACTGCGCATGTCGCTGACAAGCATATTGTAGCCAAAGCTAGCACCGCGCTCGGTTAGGAGAATGCTCTTGTTGCCAGTGCTTTCGATCTTGTCGACAATGTTCTGGACATCCCAAGGCGCAAGGAACTGTCCTTTCTTGACGTTGACGACAGCACCGGTTTTCGCCGCTGCCAAAAGCAAATCAGTCTGTCGGCACAAAAATGCGGGAATCTGCAGAATATCGACAGCTTGTGCTGCAGCCACACACTGTGTCGAGTCGTGGATATCGGTCAGAACCGGGCAATCAAACTCTTCACGGACACGCGCCATAATTTCCAAACCGTCGTCCATCCCAACGCCTCGACGGCCTTCCAAAGAAGACCGGTTCGCTTTGTCGAAACTGGCTTTGAAAATATATCCAATACCCAACTCTGAACTCATGCGAACCAGTTTTTCCGCAAGCATCCGTGCGTGATCCAATGATTCAAGTTGGCAGGGACCGGAGATCAACGTGAATGGTAAATCGTTGGCGATTTTTAGGTTGCCGACTTGAACCGAATTCATTCGATACCCTCACGTTTCATTATGCCTTCGATGACTGGAACGTCAGAAGGATTGTTTAACTCCCAAAATTCACGCCCGCGCGATTGAACTTCGACACACCGGATCAGAATGCCATTCTCTAAAAACCGAAGCTGTTCAAGTCCCTCGCGAAGTTCCAAATGGCCTTCTTCGAAAGACACATATTTCTGCAACGCCGATGGACGATATGCATAGCAACCGACATGGTGGAAGACCGGAACCGCGTCATTCCCGGCATTGTCGTAGAAAGGCACAATCTCTTTTGAAAAATAGAGCGCCTGGTTCTCCACTCCAAATACTGCGGTTGTCGCGCCGACACGGCCGGAACGCCTGTCGCCTTGAAGTTTTGCAAGATGCTCGGGTTCAGTCTTTAGAACTGGGGTCGCTACGGGTGTGTCAGGTTCGTTTGACATACAGGTAATCAAATCTTCAACGTAGTGCGGTGGCGTTAATGGCGCATCGCCTTGAAGATTGATCACCAAGTCAGGCTTTTTCGGGATCAAATCCGCACCTTGTGAACATCGTTCTGTTCCATTCCGACATTCGGGCGACGTCATGATTACATCAGCACCAAATTCATCTGCAGCCGATGCGATGCGGTCATCATCAGTAAGCACTTACACAGCGTGAACGTTGCCAACAGATTTGGCGGCCTCCCAACTTCTCTGGATAAGGCTTTTTGTAATACCGCTCGAACCTGTTAGCATCTGCAGCGGTTTCCCCGGAAACCGGGACGATTTGTATCGCGCGGGTATAAAAATAACTGTCTGCAACGTCTACTTTCTGTGTTCGGCTTCAAAAGGCATAGAAAGGATCGCTGATTTTCGCAATCGCCCAAGCTGCCAAATCGTGCGCGCCCATACAGATGCCATTTTATTTGGTTTTTGACACTCATTTAATTAGGCAAACAATAAACTCTGAATAAACTCAAATTACTAATGAAAATCTGGCTAAAATCGAAGTCCAGTGGTTCAAACAAGACTGGACTATCTCAACTTTCCAACGAACTCTCTGTCTGCAGGAACCACAGAGTTGGTGCACTCACCGAAACCTACTCTAAATCCATCTCCTTGAGCCCAACCTGATAGAGTAAGCGTATCGCCATCTTCGACAAACGTCCGCCGTTCTCCAGTATCTAACCTCAAAGGCTCTTCACCGTCCCACGTAAGTTCGAGCAAGCTGCCGCGCTGCTCTCTTCCGGGACCTGAGACAGTTCCTGAACCGACCAAATCCCCGGGCCTCATTGGACACCCCGACGAAGCGTGATGTGCAATTTGCTGCGCTGAAGAATAATACATCTCACGATAATTCGTGTGCGAGATTGTTGTTGCGGCCTTACCGCTTGGCGACATTTCCACTGAGAGTTCAATATCATACAACATGGGGCTTGGTTCGTGCAGATACGACAACAGTTCTTTTTCACGTTGGGGCGTCGAAACTCTGAATTGCTCAAGCGCAGCTTTCGTCACAACCCAAGGGCTAATGGATGTCGCAAACGCTTTTGCTTGAAAGGGTCCGAGTGGTTGATATTCCCAAGATTGTATATCTCTTGCAGACCAGTCGTTCAAAAGTAGATAGCCAAAAATCATGTCATCGGCTTCCTGAACCGTCACGGGTGACCCCATCCTGTTTGATCCCCCAATGACTGCTCCCAGCTCCAGCTCAATGTCCAAGCGCTGGCTGGGACCAAATATGGGTGCATCGGCACCGGGCTCAACAAGTTGACCGCATGGACGAACGATATCAGTTCCTGAAACCACGACAGACGAAGCCCGGCCATTGTAGCCGATTGGGATGTGGAGCCAGTTCCGCGGTAATGCATTTTCAGCCCCTCGGAACATCGTGCCCACATTGGTTGCATGAGACTTGGATGCGTAAAAATCCGTGAACTCTGCAACGACGAATGGCATATGCATTTTGCAATTTGACTGCCTGACAAGAAGATCAGCGCGCGCGATTGCCGTGTCAGACAATATGTCCGTGATCTGACCTCGAAGAAGGAGCCACAAATCCTCGCCCGCAGCCATGAAGTGGTTCCAGGTTGAGCAATTTAGAAATGAAATATTGTCCGTGTTTAGCAAACCCTCGCTTTCTGCCTGAGCCAAATCCAGGATCATTTCGCCGATGGCCACTCCACAACGAGGTGTGCGATTTCCGACTGAAAAAACGCCGTAAGGCAGGTTGTTGAGCGGAAACGGAGTCGACGGCGAGTTTGCAGACTCGACCCATGATCGAGTTAACCCGCTCATTTGAGAACCGTGACATTTGTAGCGTCGCTGCGTGCATCCGGCGTGGTAACACGCCGCAAAACTAACAACTGTTTAATAGAATTCATTTTGTCCCCGGTGTTCCGTCGAACTTTTTTTCCAAGCTAACCCAGCAGTCAATATAGTCATCCTGGAGAGGAGCTTCTCGTCCGGCAAACTCAGTCAAATGCTGCGGGAACCGCGTCTCGAACATGAACGACATTGTGTTTTCGAGCTTCTCCGGTCCAAGCACCGCATTTGAAGCGCCTTCGAATGCCTGTTTGTCGGGCCCATGCGGCAGCATCATGTTGTGCAAACTTACGCCTCCGGGAATGAACCCTTTTGGCTTTGCATCATACTGCCCATAAATGTTGCCCATGAGTTCGGACATGATGTTTTTATGGTACCACGGCGGACGAAAGGTATCCTCGGCAACCAACCAACGTTCTCGGAATAAGACGAAATCGATATTCGCAGTGCCCGGCTGACCAGATGGGGCAGTCAACACCGTAAATATTGATGGGTCCGGGTGGTCGAACAGGATTGCCCCGACTGGACAGTAGGTCGTTAAGTCATATTTATAAGGGGCGTAATTGCCGTGCCACGCAACGACGTCCAGTGGAGATTGTGCAATTTCAGTTTCGTGAAACTGGCCGCACCATTTCACTACAACCCGACTTTGCACTTCTCGGTCCTCGAACGCAGCGACTGGCGCTTTAAAATCTCTTGGATTTGCCATACAATTTGCGCCAATCGGCCCCCTGCCCGGCAAATGAAACTTTTGTCCGTAATTCTCACAAACGAAGCCCCTGCAAGGACCATCAAGAACTTCCACCCGATAGAGCAGACCCCTAGGCAAAATGACGATTTCTTGTGGCTCGGCTTCAATTACGCCCAGTTCGGTTGAAAAACGTAGTCGCCCTTCTTGTGGAACAACCAGAAGTTCGCTGTCTGCCGAGTAAAAATATTCATCGACCATACTTTGATTGACCAAATAGATGTGGGTCGCCATTCCAACTTGAGTGTTAACATCGCCTGCGGTCGTCATTGTCCGCATGCCTGTTAGCCAGGTTAATTGTTGGGTCGAGTGCGGCACCGGATCCCAGCGGTATTGTCCCAGTGAAGTGATGCCACTGACGATGTGAGGTGCAGTATTCCAGTGTGGTAAATCAATACGTTGGAATCGATGTGAGTGCTTCACAGACGGCCTGATCCTATAACACCAGGTTCGCTCGGGTCGCTCGTGTGTAAATGCCGTTCCTGATAGTTGCTCGCCATAAAGCCCGTAGTTGCACTTCTGCGGGCTATTCATCCCTTGTGGCAAAGCGTCCGGGAGTGCCTCGGTCTCAAAATCATTTCCAAATCCGGACATGTACGAGATCGCATTCTTCGAAGCGCCATTATGCAGTCCGGCAGCAGACATTTTTTCTGACGTGCCCAATTCACATTCCTTCCACGGTTTTATTCTAGGTATTAGTTGTATTTGTAACTATCAACGCATACTTTTGTTGCCATGTGTAAATCGCACCCCTTCCAGCTTCATGAATTTATGCCCTATTTGCTGAACCGAGCAGCAGAGGTGGCGGGACAGGAATTTCAGAAAACCTACAAAGATAAATATGGAATGCTGCGGACAGAGTGGCGTGTTCTGTTTCATCTAGGATGCTACGGGCAGATGACGGCCAAAGAGATTTGCGATCGAGCCAGTCTTCATAAAACCAAAGTTAGCAGAGCGGTCGCTGCTCTACAAAATCGCCGATATGTCGCTCGAGAGACGATGGAGAACGATCGAAGGCACGAGATCCTATCGCTCACAAGATTGGGCCAAACTGTATTTGACGACATATTTCAAAGTGCAGAGATTTTTAACGCCCATCTCATGACGACATTCAGTGACCAAGAGGTCCTGATCGCACGCAAAGTCTTACTCAGAATCGCCAATATGGCAGACGCCACAACTTCATGAATTTGGCTTTCATTGTGAAGTGGTGCTGCTGGAGAGAATTGAACTCTCGACCTCTCCCTTACCAAGGGAGTGCTCTACCTCTGAGCTACAGCAGCTAAGGGTCGAAACGACGTCGCGCCGAATACTGGCAAATGGCTTTTCACGCAAGCGCAATCTGGACGGTATTTTGTTGCTGGGCTAGGAAGGCAGCATGGGCAGGAAATCAACATCCGATACACCGTCGAAGGCGGGCGATACACGCAAAGACCGTTTAAAATCGGCGCTAAAGGCCAATTTGCAAAGGCGCAAATCCCAGGCACGTGCACGAAAGACATCGGACAGCAGTGACGAGGCAGAAAAATAATGGATTCAATAATTGTAACAGGCGGCGCTGAACTAAACGGCAAAATTCCGATTGCTGGGGCTAAGAATGCTTGCCTGACACTAATGCCGGCGACTTTGTTGACCGAAGAACCGCTGACTTTGACCAATGTGCCGCGTCTGTCTGACATCGAGACGATGTCGCTGCTATTGCAATCGCTGGGGGCGGAAGCCCAAAGCCTGCAAGATGGCCGAGTTATTACGATGTCATCGCACGGTCTTACAACCGTTCGCGCCGACTACGAGATTGTGCGCAAAATGCGGGCTTCGAACCTGGTACTTGGGCCGTTACTGGCCAGGGAAGGGCACGCCGTTGTTTCACTACCAGGCGGGTGTGCGATTGGCGCAAGGCCCATGGACATTCATACAACTGCTCTCGAGCTCATGGGTGCAGAAATAGAATTGAAGGACGGTTATCTGCACGCGTCAACTTCCGGAGGGTTGAAGGGAGCCATTATTCCCCTTCGGTTTGCTTCGGTTGGTGCCACTGAAAACATCTTGATGGCGGCTACGTTGGCCAAGGGCACGACAGTCATCGAAAATGCGGCCCGTGAACCAGAAATCGTGGATTTGGCAACCTGTCTTGCAAAGATGGGTGCACAGATCGAAGGGGCCGGAACTGATCGTATTGAAATTCAAGGGGTGGATCGGCTATCGGGCGCTACCCATCCGGTTGTTGCAGACCGCATTGAACTTGGCACCTATATGTTGGCACCCGTCATCGCGGGTGGCGAGGTTGAGTGTGTTGGTGGCTCTCTTGAGTTAGTCGCGGCGTTCGCAGAAAAGCTTGCAGCCACGGGTGTCGAAATCGAGGACACAGGAAGCAGCCTGAAAGTTGCCCGTGGGAATGGTCGACCAACGGCCGTCGATGTCAGAACAGAAGTATTTCCAGGCTTTCCAACAGACTTGCAAGCGCAGATGATGGCGATGCTCTGCACCGCGTCGGGAACGTCTACGCTCGAAGAAACGATATTTGAAAATCGCTTCATGCACGCCCCAGAGCTTGTTCGGATGGGGGCTGAAATAGACGTACAAGGCGGCATTGCGACCGTTACTGGCGTTGACCAGCTTAAAGGCGCGCCTGTCATGGCTACTGACCTTCGGGCATCTGTATCATTGATACTGGCCGGGTTGGCCGCCGAGGGCGAAACGATTGTAAATCGCGTTTACCATCTAGACCGCGGTTACGAGCATGTTGAAGAAAAGCTAAGTGCCGTTGGTGCCAAAATTGAAAGAGTTCCGGGATCATGACCGAAGACGCTAGATTTGAAGATGGTGGTGACAGCCCACTGAGACTTAAAGCTCTGGAGGCCGAAGACCTGGGGGTCATTTCTTCATTGGCTCAGGACGCAGTTTTTCCTGTTACCGAGATGAAATGGGACAAGCGCAGACACCGCTTCGCGATATTGATTAACCGATTTCGATGGGAGGATGCAGATCTCGCTGACCGGCGGGATCGACCATTCGAGCGTGTGCAGTCTGTGCTGACGATTGAAGATGCGATGCATGTAACCAGTCAAGGTATCGACCGGAGCGACGGCGATTTTATTATGTCGCTTTTGGCTGTTGATTTCGATGCCGGTGAAGATGGGACAGGACGCATTATGCTGACGTTGGCCGGAGACGGCGCGATAGCAATTGAAGTAGAGGCTTTAGAGGTGTCGCTTACTGATGTGACTCGGCCCTACGTCGCGCCATCCGGGAAAGTTCCGCAGCACCCCGAATGACAGTTCGAATACTAAATCCTTCGGATGTGGACATCTTTCGCTCGCTGCGGTTGGAGGCGCTTGAACTCGATCCCGACAACTTCGCTTCAGACCGCGATGAATGGGAAGTTATGTCAGAAGACCAGTGGCGAAGTTTTCTCGAAAACGAGCCAATTTTTGCCGCTTTTGACGACGAACAAGCCGTTGGAATTACGGGGCTTATTTTCCAAAAACGACGACGAATGGCGCACCGTTGTGGGATTGGGATGGTCTATGTTCGTCGCTCGCATCGCGGCTGCGGCATAGCTGACAGCCTTCTGAAGGCGGCAATAAACCATGCGCGCAACTTGGGAATTCGACAGGTGGAACTCTCGGTCAATGCCGAGAACTCTGGTGCCATTAGACTATATGAACGGCATGGCTTTACCCATTATGGCCGACTTCCCCGTGGGTTTCGCCAGGGTAAAGGCTTTGTTGATGACGCATTGATGGTACTTGCACTGGACACCACAGATGAACAAATCAACAAACTGTAAGTACCTGCCAATTTTATGAGTTCGCAGCGACAACCTGGGCGCTTGAGCACCAATCGCCCCGGCTGTATGTCCGGCGCAAAGGATAGTCCTAATGCCAATGCTTCTAGATACTCGTGCACAGAATTTTGAGAGCAAATTTGCCGCTCTACTTTCAATGAAACGCGAGGATTCGCCAGACGTCGACGCTGCCGTCGCCAATATCATTTCAGACGTCCGCGAGCGAGGCGACGAAGCAGTCATCGAGTACACGAAACGATTTGACGGTTTGGAGCTTACTCCGGACACACTCGCGTTTACCGCCGCGGAGATTGACGAAGCAATTACACTGGTCCCAGACGAGGAACGCGCCGCTCTTGAACTGGCAGCTGAACGCATCAGAGCCTATCACGAGCGCCAACTGCCAGAGGACGCGAGCTGGACTGACACTCATGGCGCGACACTTGGTTGGCGCTGGACGTCTGTTGGCACAGCCGGGCTTTATGTGCCGGGTGGGTTGGCCAGCTATCCGTCTTCTGTATTGATGAACGCCATTCCTGCTCGCGTCGCCGGGGTCGATCAACTGATCATGACAGCGCCGACTCCGAACGGCGATTCTAATCCGCTCGTACTTCTGGCCGCGCGACTAGCCGGTGTCGACAAGGTGTATCGACTTGGGGGCGCACAGGCCATTGCAGCTTTGGCATATGGCACTCAATCTATTTCTGCTGTGGACAAAATTACTGGACCCGGAAACGCATTTGTAGCCGCCGCAAAAAAACGGGTTTTTGGTAAAGTCGGCATCGACATGATTGCAGGTCCATCCGAAATTCTGGTCATTGCGGACAAAGAGAACGATCCGGAGTGGATCGCCTTGGACTTACTCAGTCAAGCCGAACACGATGAAAGCGCCCAATCGATCTTGATCACTACAGACGAGGCTTTTGGACAGGCCGTGTCGAACTCGATTAACCATCTTCTGACCAAACTGGAACGTCGCAAAATTGCGCGAAAAAGTTGGGATGACTTTGGTGCGGTGATCATAACGCGTGATCTGGACGAGGCTGTGCTTCTTTCTGACCGGGTGGCTCCGGAGCACCTAGAGATTTGCACGCAGAATGCGGATGAACTGGCGGCAAAAGTCAGAAATGCAGGAGCTCTGTTTGTTGGTCGCTGGACCCCCGAAGCCATTGGCGATTACGTCGGCGGCCCGAACCATGTTCTGCCAACGGCACGAACAGCGCGCTTCTCTTCGGGGCTAAGCGTCATGGATTTTCTTAAACGAACAACAGTGTCAAAGATGACACCAGGAGCTATTTCCGCAGTCGGTCCGGCAGCTGAAATCCTAGCCAAAAGCGAAAGCCTTGAGGCACATGGGTTATCTGTGCGGGCGCGCCTTAAGCAAGTAAATGAGGATTCATTGTGAGCCGCATCGTTCATATAGATATCGACGATAGCGCGCTGCCGCCTCCAACACCCGAAATCGAACAGGAGCGACGTGTCGCGGTTTTCGATCTGCTAGAGGATAACTCGTTTGAACTTCCCAAGCGGGACGATGGGGTTCCGGTCTTAGGACCATTTCGGTTGCTCCTGGCGATTAGAGACAGGCGCCTAGTGTTTGATCTTCGGAGCGAGTCGGAAGAACCGGCGGCCGCTTTTCATCTTTCGCTCGGACCCTTTCGGCAAGTCGTCAAAGATTACTTTCAGATTTGCGAAAGTTATTTCGACGCAGTGAAAAAGCTCCCACCCAGCCAGATTGAGGCAATCGATATGGCAAGGCGTGGCATTCACAACGAAGGCGCGCGGGTCTTACAGGAACGGTTGGAGGGCAAGGCAAATCTGGACATAGACACTGCCAGGCGTTTATTTACATTGATTTGCGTTTTGCATTTCGGAGGCTGAGACTTGGGCGAACTTCCACAGTCGGTCTTATTTTGCTGTGACTACAATGCAGTTCGCTCTCCTATGGCCGAAGGCATGATGAAGAAATACTATGGCCAAAGATGCTATGTTCAGTCTGCCGGCGTTCACAATGACCTTGAAATTGATGGGTTCTCGATCGCCGTTTGCGAAGAGTTAGGAATTGAGCTGGCCCGTCATCGTTCACGCAGCTTTGACGAAATGGAGCAGTGGGGCGATGACCTGTCAGGGTTTGACCTTGTCGTTGCATTATCTCCGGCATCGCAACGCCGAGCGCTGGACTTGACACGCCTATTTCACTTGGAAGTGGAGTATTGGCCAATCCTGGATCCGACTGGTTTGGGTGAAACGCGCGAACAACGATTAAAAAGCTATCGACAGTCTCGAGACCAGATCAGCGACCGAATTCAAAGTCGATTTGGCCCACCTACGTCAGAGTGATGGAGACTCGGCGCAGGACCATTTCCTGGGCTTCACGCGGTAATGCAAGAGACGGCGCGCCACCAACAGATCAAGATTTTCATGATCAAAACGCCCTCAATTAGTTGGCGCAAAATTAGAATGTGACAGCTAAGGGGGCCGAGGATGCCAGCACAATTTCTACGGCTCAACAGTCATAGATTTGAGTTGAATTTCGCGGCAACTTTCACAATTCGACACATCTTTAACTGCATTGCAGCATTTTTTCGTTTTCCCCTTTGATTCACCCGCCATTCCGCCTACATATTCGCCGCGTCCGCAAAGGCGGGTCTATGCAAGAGGAGAAAACATGGCCAAGGAAGAACTGCTCGAATTTCCTGGTGTCGTGAAGGAACTTTTGCCGAACGCGACATTTCGGGTCGAGCTTGAGAACGGCCATGAGATAATCGCGCATACGGCAGGTAAGATGCGCAAGAACCGCATCCGAGTTCTGGCTGGCGACAAAGTCCAGGTCGAGATGACACCATACGATCTGACCAAAGGTCGGATTAATTACCGCTTCAAGTGAACGGTTCGCCGGTGCGTTTTATTCTCGGCTCGGCTAGCCCGCGCCGGTTAGAACTGCTTGCGCAACTCGGCATTCGTCCGGACTCTATACAAGCGGCCGATGTCGACGAAACTCCCCATTCTGGAGAGCGTCCGCTGGCTTATTGTGTGCGTGTTGCGCTCGCAAAGTCGGCAGCCATCTCTCGATTGCCAGGTGAACTAGTGCTGACGGCTGATACAACAGTCGCCATTGGACGACGCATACTTGGTAAGCCAAACGACGAAAAAGAGGCGGCCGAGTTTTTGGTGTCCCTGTCAGGCCGTCGACACAAGGTGATCACGGCCATCACTGTATCATCGGATCAAGGAGTGCTTCAGCGTCACGTAACAACTGCGGTTCAAATGAAGCGTCTCTCTGACGAGGAATTGAACTTTTATCTTGCCTGCGACGATTGGCGTGGCAAAGCAGGGGCCTATGCCATCCAGGGCCCAGCAGCCGCATTTATTCCATGGATAAAGGGTTCCTATTCTGCTGTCATGGGCCTGCCCCTGGCAGAGACAGCGACGTTGTTGCAAGCCTCTGGCCTTCCGGTTGCCCGAGGCTGGGCAAAATGAAGGGTTTGCAGGCAGTTTTTGGACACGTCCACGGCATTCAAGCCGCAGCATTGATCCGCGATGGTCAGCTCGACGACCTACTGATTGATTCCCCCGAGAATCGAATACGTTCTGGCTCAATATTTCGCGCCAAGGCGTTGCGGTCGATGAAAGGCCAAGGCGGAACAATTCTGGAAACATCTCAGGGCAATCTATTTTTGAGAAACGCAAAAGGAATTGCACCAGGCCAAACGATTATTGTGCAATCGGGGTCCTATGCTGAGCCTGGCAAAGCTATGCCCGCGACTCAGAAACTGGTTCTCAAAAGTCGATACTGTCTTGCCACTCCTGATGCGCCCGGTCTGAACATCTCAAAAATGGTTAAAGATGAAGACCGGCGGGTCGCGCTTCGCGAAATACTGGCGTCAGCTAATCCGCCACCCGAAACCGGCATTGTCGTTCGCTCGGCAGCCTTGAGTGCCGATGACACTACGATCCGGGACGATATTGCGGCGATTGTGAATTTGGCTCACCGGATTTCATCGGAACCCAACGCGGGCTCGCCAGAGCTGCTTCTGGAAGGACCAGATGCACAGACGCTTGCCTGGAGGGATTGGCCAACGCCAGACAGCACGACCGATGTGCCTGAAGCGATGGATCAATTCGGCGTTTTGGACCGTGTGGACCAGCTTAGGCGGGCAGAAATGCCACTGGACAATAGTGGCGTGGCTTACGTCGAGCCAACTCGGGCATTTGTAGCAATTGATGTAAATACGTCCGGCGACACGTCCCCTGCCGCTGGACTGAAGGCGAATATGGCCCTGATAAGAGGCTTGACTCGAGAATTGCGTTTGCGAGGTCTGGGTGGTCAAATCGTTCTGGATCTTGCTCCAATGCCCAAGAGGGATCGTCGACTGGTAGAGCAACAATTCCGTACAGCATTTCGGCGCGACGCTATTGAAACGATGCTCGTTGGCTGGACACCTTTTGGGCATCTGGAAATCCAGCGAAAACGAGAGCGTTTGCCGCTTTTTGAGGTGCTGCCGTGAGTTGCCCGATATGCAAAAAAGAACCCGCAACTGATTACAAGCCATTTTGCTCTCGACGCTGCGCCGACGTGGATCTCGGGCGTTGGTTGACAGAGAGTTATTCCCTCCCTGAGGGCGACGAAGACGTCAATGAAATCGCGCCAACCATCGAGTCTTCCAAACCTCCGTTACACCACTGAAAATTTCGCATTCCACCACTGGACAGTCCGAGAACAGCCAATTAGAAGGCAGCGGACTGAGAAGCGGCACATTGATGCCATCCCGTGCCCGGGTAGCTCAGGGGTAGAGCAGTGGATTGAAAATCCTCGTGTCGGTGGTTCGATTCCGCCCCCGGGCACCATCAAATACTCGCCCTTGTTCAGTTTTTCTTTTGAGGATGGGGATTTGGCTTTTGCACTGGGTCATAGGCATAGATAAGACCTACCTTCAGAGAGCTCGGTATTCCTGCCATTCTTTGATGCACCCAGTTTCAGGCCTGCCCAATTACTTTGTCAGGACAACGCAAAATCAGAATTTGAGATGCGCTTTCGCTTTTCTGGTTTCTGTCGAGCGGTCAGGAACTCGAGTCAAATCTCTTTGACGCTTTCATTCGAATTATCCATGAGCAGCACTATCAGCGCGGCTTGAGCGTGCAATGTGAAGATCGCCAACGATCCGATCTGGGCGGTCAGCTTGGGTTTAACCGAGAACTGAAAAACTCGACTCCGTGTTGATTTCTCGCTTTCGGGAGTAAAATCCAACATCAATGTCCAAACCGATATACGGCAGTCGGAATGTCAGCGGATTTGCGTCGTGATCGTTGCCCGCTTCGCAGTATTCCACCAACGCCGCCATCATCTTGCCCGCAATTGGTGCGTTCTTGTATTGGTTCCCGCTGGTGCCGCAGGCCATGTAGAATCCCCCGAGGCTGGATTTATCGTAGATTGGTATCCAATCCGTTGACGCATCATAAAGGTCAACAACTTCACGGGTTTTGGACGGTATACCCAACGACGGAACCCGTTGGGCATAGCGCATAGCTTGTGTTGTCCATTGTTCGGTAAAGTTGCGATCATAGTCGGTGTCGTTTTCTGTCCAGTAATGCTCATCACATTCGGGATCTTCAGAACCAATCAAGATGTGATTGCCGTGTTCCGGGCGAATGTAGACACCGATATCATTGTCAGAAACGACGGGGGCCGTACCTTCGAAGTCAAAACCCTCTGGAGACGGCACGTGAACGACCTCTTGGCGCAAAGGACGTGTTGAAATGGTCATTTCATCAACAACTCCAGCCAATTCATTGATGATCGCCGAGCCTGGGCCTGCAACATTGATCACGATAGGAGCGCGTATTTCTTCACCTGTCGAAAGCTTCAATCCCTGAACACGCCCATTTTCTTGCAATATTTCAGATACTTCCACACCCATACGAAATTCGGCACCATGTGCGCGCGCGGCGTCGGCCAGGTTTTGCGAAGACAGCGCCGGGTCAGTGACATAACCGCCGTTCGGCCAATAAACCGCGCCTTTCAATTTGCCGCCATTGGTTTGCCCGAACTCGTCATCATCGCGCGACTTCGGAGGAAAGTAACTATCAAGCTGGTAGATCGGCATACGATCGGTGACTTGCTTGGCGTCCCACTCTTCGATTGGAATGTTCAAGTCTCGTGAATTCTTGGCGTGTTTGGATAGATAATCGTTCTCGGCTGTCTTCATGACCATGCATCCGCACTCGCGGAACTCGGCTAAGTTTGCTGTGTCGTCCAGTCCCAGATAGGTCTGCCAGTCGCGCCAGTAGTGATACCCTTCCCATGCGAAAGCCGTGCCGTCAAAGGTGGAGTAATGCATGCGAATGATAGCGCATGAACCTGCAGTAGAGCCGTGGCCGATCTGGGTATTTCGGTCCAAAGAGAGCGTTTTGAAGCCGGCTTTTGCCATCTCGAAAGCGGTCGCCGTGCCAATGACGCCTGTTCCGATGATGATTGCGTCGGGGGAAATTGTCATTGTTTTCTCCGTTCTAAAAGGCCATATCGTCGGCCCGGAAGCCTGCTACTTTCTGGGGTTTCATTGCCCTCCAGTTAATCTGATTAGAATGTTGGAAACTATCCAAATACGTCGTTTGTTGGTCGTTTTCAGTCGCCCCCGCAGGAGGCATTTCTTTGTCAATCGTAAGATCTTGCGACTGTCTGTCCTCGACTTCACCATATCTATATCATTGTAATGAATATATATTTTTGATGAACGCCTTGCCGATCCAAGTTCACGGTGAAATACATTCTTGGAGCAGGACAGCCGTGCAAATCATCAACCCCAAGTCGGCAGAAACCAGAACTTTCTTTTGCCAAAACTGCAATTGACGAACTGCTTGACGCTCGTAGAAGCGCAAAGGGATGAACTGAAAGGACTGACGCTTAGATAGTCGCCCTTGGTCGTAATGGGACGTCTCTCGATTTCGTCCGAGATGAAGTTTTCATTCGCGGCGATCTAGAAGATATGGCGCACGGGTTTGAAATCTCTGAGCGGTGGTGACTGCGTGGGATCAGATGGAGGCAACGCCTGGGTCCTCGCCGTCGCCGGACGTTCTGAACATCGATTTTTCGGATCGAATTTGGCAAATTTCGGAGATATTTCCCGTGTCTGTATCGCGTCGGTATCACGTCGGTATTACGTCGGTGCCTGCGAACGGAGCATTTTGACTTCGTTAATCTTTAGGCATCGCGGATTTCGACACGAAATCCGATGAGCGGGCTGACGCCCGCTGGCCTCCGGCGGGGATATTTTTGGGCCAATAATGATAGCGTGATGGTTTATTTGGCTGGTGAAAGATGCGTTGACAGAAACGCCAGCCAATTCTCGTGCGTAATTTTATCGATCAGGGTTTGACCGAAACCGGCATGTTCCATAGCCGCGATCAGAAGCGGCAGATCCGCGGACGACGTCAATGGGTCGGGCAAAGGAGCGCCGTCAAAATCGGAACCGATTGCAACGTGATCTTCGCCCGCCACGTCGATCATATGTGCCAGATGCGGAATACAGGCATCCATAGGTGCCTTGCCGGTCTTCCAGGCGGCACTGTCAAGAAACACCGTTGCGAAGTTCAGCCCTGCGATGCCGCCGGTTTCTCCGATAGCGCGAAGCTGGTCATCGGTCAGGTTTCGGCTGGTTTTGCAAACTTCCCACGCATTTGAATGCGTGGCCACAAGTGGCAGACCCGCGTCCGCCACATCCCAAAAACCCTTCATCGTGAGGTGAGAGTTGTCGATCATGATACCAAGCTCTTTGCAGCGGGCGACCAGTCGCTTTCCGTCATCGGTCAGTCCCGGACCTGTGTCACCATCGCTTTCAAATCCAAACGGCACGCCATCGCCAAATATCGTCGGCCGCGACCAGACAATGCCGAGGGATCTGAGGCCCAGCGCGTAAAGTGCATCCAGAGCCAGAAGATCGGGGCCAATGCAATCGGCCCCTTCGAGATGCAGAATGCAAGCAACGGGATCATCGACGAAAGCACGCCCCAGAGTCGGCGCATCAGTGACGATCTCGATTTGCCCGGCATCGTGCAACTGGTGCGCAATCGCCGCCTGACCGACAGCAGAACTGAGAGCGATGCCTTCGTCCATCATAGGTGGCAACGGGCTGTTGAAAACTGCGGGATCAAAGTTGGTAAAATCAAAGACAGCGCGCGCCGGCGGAGAAAAAATGGCAAAAAAGCCGCCACCCATCCCCCCTGCCCGGCAGTTTGGGACATTGACGTGGCCAATGGCCTGACCAAATTCCTGAACAGGGTCACCCATGCTGCACCACAGGCGCGAGAGAGCGTCGTTGTGGCCGTCGAATACTTTGGTCGTCATTTAGTCGGTGTTCCTTTCGGCGAGCGCTTTGCGAAGGCGCGCGTTTTCTTCGGTGAGGTCCCGTAGTCTGGGGCCCAACATCGCCTCAATCTCTGCCTCTGTATAGCGGGGCACTATATATTTCGGACAGTTCCAGTCGTAGGCCGTGATGTGGATGGTGGTCAGGTGGTCGGTGGGGTTGTCGCCGGGCGCTGCCAGACGCGCGGCCAGGTCGGGGTCATCACTGGCATCGATCATCGTGGCGTGGCCAATCATCTTCAGGCGGGCGCGGCGGGGGTAGTCCATCAGGAACAATGACACGCGGTCATTGCCCTTGAGGTTGCCCTTGGTGATCACCTGTTTGTTTCCGGTGTATCCGGCAAATCCCAGGGTTTCGTAGTCCAGAAGTTTCAGGAAGCCGGACGATCCACCGCGATGCTGGATGTAGGGCCAGCCGGTTTCGCCAACGCTGGCCATATAAAAAGACGTGCGCGTGGCAATGAAGGCTTTGGTGTCTTCATCAAGGCCGTCGGTGAATCTGTTTCGATATGCCTTTTGAAAACGGTCGCGCATGCCGAGGGTTTGTTGTTCGGACTGAACGGCCTCGGTGAACATGTGCAGAGCGAAAGAATCCATGGATGGTCACCTATTTCTTTGACGTCTGTGGCATCGGTCATTCCTGTTTGATGGAGGATTCCCGGTTTCTGAGAAAGGTCTTTCTGGTCAGCTTGTCGAGCGAGGCCACCAGGTCAGGACCAAGTTGGATGGGTCTGAGTGCGGCATGGCCTTCGAGAGACTTTGTATCACTCGCAGGCAGACCCGAGGCTTCTACCAGATCGGGACGCTGTTTCAGGCGTGCCAGAACGTTGACGAATTTTGTGCATTACCCTGATGTTCGGTGCTGTCTGTGATCAGAACTGTTCTGAGCATGACATTGGCAATATCGCGCATTTCGATAGTCTTGTAGCCGCCTGATTTTTGAAGTTGACCTGAGGTATAACTGCCAAGAACATTGTAGGTGATGGCAAGTTCGCCGTCCCGAGTATCGCGCAAGATGCCGCCGGAACAACCCTATAGCTGTAGATCGGAGCGATCTATGACCTCGAGTGGGTGTCAGAATTTTTCCGACACCCGAGTATCCCGGGTTGCTATCAGATAGCTGAGGCCAGACGCGCGCGCATCATAGGTGCCGACCTTGCCGCAGAAACGGTCAAGTTGATCGCGCGGAATGTCGATAAGTTCTTCGCGCGATGTCGGATAATCATCGACTTCGAATGCGGATAAGGGCAGCAGGTTTTGGGCCTAAGAGATTACCAGGTCGAATGTCTCGTCCTCTTCAGGCACGGCCAAAATTCTACAGCGTGCTGAAGGGAGGGTCGGTGATTTCACGCAGGGATTACGTTTGAATGGTCAGAAAGCCCCTTTGGATGCCATAGAAACGGGCCGGATAGACCGTAGCGATCGCCGCCCTGAGTTGGTCTGGGCAAATATGTCGGAACTGCCCGCAGAAATTACGAGTTGCCAAACCTCCGTCATTTGCGCCATCCGCTGACGCGCGAAAGAGACGTGTCGGCATTTGCCTTTTCATTGTCGCCGGTCGATATTGAACGCGGTGCGGTCCAAGCTATTTTCCTGAACCACGCCCTGCATTTGTCGGACCCGATGGATGCCCTTTTACTTGAGGTGCTGAATGCCTGATATTTGCGACATCGCGCAGAAAGCTCGTGCAAAAATTGCTGATCCCTTTTGGGAGACCGTCGATAACTTTTGCGAAGATGCCGAGGCAAATAAATGTAATTCAAGCGGTTTGGAGGCTTCGGTGCTAGATCGCGCCTTCGACACCACCCAGCAAACTTTGAACCGCGCTAACATCGCCTGTTTGAATGTCATCAAGCGGCCCATTCAGCGACCCGCCGTTCAGGGCACAAGTGCAGATTTTGACAGTCACGAGACGGTCTGGCCGCAGGTTGCGGTTGAACTGTCCGTATATAGGGCGCTGTGATGTCGGGAGTGTTTTCGACCTTGCCTGATGGGCGTGACGTTCACGCTGTTACGCTTCGATCAGAAGACCTTGAGGCAGATATTGTGACCTATGGGGCCCGGCTGAACGGGTTGCGCTTTCGCGGTTCTGCATCATTGGTGCCCACGCATGATCTGGACGCAATGCAAGGCAGTGAACGCTATGCGGGGGCAATCATCGGGCCGGTCATGAACCGAATTTCGGGCGCATCAGCACCCCTTGGAAACAACGTCCTGAACTTTCAACCGAACGAAGGGAAAAACCTTCTGCATTCGGGTGATACTGCGACTTTTGCCGAGATTTGGAACATCAAGGCGCAGACTGAGACGTCCGTGACCCTGATCTGCGACCTGCCCGATGGAGCATTTCCGGGCAACCGAACACTTACAGTGCAATATGCTCTGCAAGGTCCAGAGCTTAATGTCCGGATTTCGGCAACCAGCGACAAAGACACACTTATGGCGCCAGGATTTCATCCTTATTGGACGCTATCCGGGCAAGGTCGCGAAGGCCACGACGTGGTTGTTCACGCGGACCGCTATCTTCCAACCGGGCCTGATAGCATCCCAACAGGTGTGGTTTCGCACGTCGGCGACAGCCGTTTCGACCTGCGCCAAAAACGCAGCCCATCTTTCGACATCGATCATTGTTTTGATCTCGCTCCGGCCGGTGATGTTGCTTTGGCGGTCAGTCTTTCGTCGGGCAAACTGCAACTGGACATTTTGACCGACGCACCCGGAGTGCACCTTTATACCGGCGACCCTTCTGGCATCGCAGTCGAGCCTGAAATGTGGCCAGACGCCCCAAACCAGGTGAACTTCCCTTCCATTGCTCTGGCACCTGGTCACTCGTTCGAACAACGCATCGTCCACCGGTTCTCAGCAAAATAACAGGCCGCGCAGGCGCGCAGTTTGTCGCCGGTGAAACTGGCAGCGGCGGAGCCGCAGCGTCCATTCCCTGGCCCTCGGGGCCGTCTGCTCTGCGCCAGCCAATGGGACCTTATATCCTCGGTCAGCTTTCCGGGTGATTCAAAGAATGGTGTGCGGCGGGGCTTTTCGACCCGCCGCTCAATTTGATCAGGCGCGCATCCGTTCGGACTTTGGATCATACATTGGGCGTAGGGACGCATTGGCGGAGATCCGTTGCCCAGCGACTTCGATTTCCCAGCCTGCTGTTTCAGTGGCCAAATCCGCTGGCACATAGCCCATACCCACTGCGGCCCCCAAGGTATGGCCATAATTGCCGGATGAAAGGTAACCGACGAATGCGCCATCCTTCAGGATGGGTTCATTGTGAAACAACAACGGTCCGGGATTGGTCAGCAGGAATTGCATCATGCGAAGCTCAGGCCCGCTTTCTTTGCGCGCCAGAACGGAATCCCGGCCAATGAATTCGGGCTTGGACGTTTTCACCGCGAAACTCAGACCTGCATCGACCACGTTATCTTCGCAGGTGATGTCGTGTCCAAAGTGACGAAAGGCCTTTTCAATGCGCAGGGAGTCCATTGCGTGCAAGCCGACCAGTTTCGCGCCAAGGTCTGCGCCTGCTTCTGACAGGGTTTCGAACACATGGCCGCACATATCGGATGAGACATAAAGCTCCCAACCCAATTCGCCGACGTAGGACACGCGATGGGCACGGGCCAGTCCAAGGCCAACTTCGACCTCGCGGGCCAACCCGAAGGGGTGTGTTTCGTTGGACCAGTCGTCGGGGCTAACGCGGGTCATCAATTCACGCGCATTCGGACCCATCACGGCAATCACGCCCTCGCCCGCTGTAACATCCGTGATAACTACGCGTTCATCACCAGTGTGGCGTTGAAGCCAGGTTTGGTCGGCGAGGCGCGTGGCGGCCGGGGTAACGGCCAGATAGGCGGTCTCAGTCAAACGCGTGACCGTGACGTCAGCTTCGATGCCACCGCGTTTGTTCAGGAATTGGGTATAGACGATGCGGCCCGGAGCTACGGCGACATCGTTACCGCAAACCCGGTTCAGAAAGGTTTCTGCGTCGGGGCCTTCGACGCGGATTTTGCCGAAGGATGACATGTCATACATGCCAACATTTTCACGCACCGCGCGGTGTTCAGCGGCGGAGTTCTCGAACCAGTTCTGGCGTTTCCAACTGTATTCGTAGGCCGGGGTTTGACCTTCATTGGCAAACCAGTTTGCACGTTCCCAGCCAGCAATTTCGCCCATGACCGCATTGCGTTCCAGAAGATGGTTGTGCAAC
Source organism: Boseongicola sp. (assembly GCA_014075275.1). NCBI lineage: Bacteria > Pseudomonadati > Pseudomonadota > Alphaproteobacteria > Rhodobacterales > Paracoccaceae > Boseongicola > Boseongicola sp. The sequence goes on along the minus strand of CP046179.1, from coordinate 475,443 downwards.
GGCGAGCGCCGGATGCCGCGGGCGGTGGTTTTCTGGCGATACGGGAAATGGTCGGCATAGAGCAGGCCAAGTGTTTCGACGGAGCGGTCGTAGAGATATTTTTTGTTGCCCTGAAACGGCTGCATCCGCGAGATGTCGACATCACCCAGATCAAAGGGTTTTTCGCCGGTGTCAATCCATTCTGCCAGCGCCATGCCCGCGCCACCAGCGGACTGTATACCGATAGAGTTAAAGCCCGCGGCAACCCAGATGTTGTCTGCGCCGGGGGCAAGACCAAGGTGGTAAGCGTCGTCGGGTGTGAAACTTTCGGGGCCGTTGAAGAACGTGTGAATTCCGGCTTCGGCCAGGATCGGCATGCGATCAACGGCCTTTTCCAGGATCGGTTCGAAGTGGTCGAAGTCTTCCGGCAGTTGGTCAAATTCGAAACTGTCGGGGATGCCATTCATACCCCAGGGTTTTGAGACTGGTTCGAACGCCCCAAGCAGGATTTTGCCCGCATCCTCTTTGTAATACGCACATTCATCCGGCACTCTTAGAACCGGCAATTGTGTCATGTCTTCAATGCCTTCGGTGACGATGTAGAAGTGTTCGCAGGCGTGCAGCGGGATGTTGACGCCTGCCATTTTGCCAACTTCACGCGACCACATGCCTGAGGCGATAACGACCGCCTCGCAAGCGGTGTGACCGACCTCGCCCTTCTCGGTTTCCCAATCGACACCGGTCACGCGTTTGCCAGAGCGGTGAATTTTGGTGACTTTCACACCTTCGATGGTTTTTGCGCCGCGTTGGCGGGCGCCTTTGGCCAATGCCAGCGCAATGTTTGCCGGATCGCCCTGCCCGTCTTTCGGCAACCAGACGCCTTGCAGGACGTCTTTGGTTTCCAGATATTCGTATTTGGCTTTGACCTCGGCCGGGCTGATCTCTTCGACTTCAACGCCGAAGACACGCGCCATCGAGGCCAGTCGCAGTATCTCTTCTTTGCGTTCTTCGGTCAGGGCAACCGTGATCGAACCGCAACGGCGCAAGCCTGTCGAGACGCCGGTTTCGGCTTCCAGATCGCCGTAGAGCTCTTGGGTATACTTCGCCAGTTTGGTCATGTTGGACGAATTGCGAAGCTGGGCGATCAGGCCAGCGGCGTGCCATGTGGTGCCGGACGTCAGGCGTTTGCGCTCCATCAATACGACGTCGCTCCAGCCGAGTTTCGCCAGGTGATAGGCGATTGAGCAGCCGATGACGCCGCCCCCGATGATGACCACGCGGGCGTTGGCAGGAACGGTCATGATAGGATCCCCTTAGACAATGGTGTGGCCTGCGGCGGTCAGCCGTCGGGCGATTTCGCGAATGTGTGCCGGGCCGGTTTCGCAGCAGCCGCCGACGATGGTGGCCCCGCTTTCGACCCATGCGAGAACGTGATCGGCGTAGATTTCAGGGCCGAGGTCGCGTTTGGGCAGGGCGTCGGTCGAGCTTCCCGGATTGAGATAGGCTTTGGTGATTTCCTTAAAGCCGTTGGCGTAGGCCCCGAAGGGTTTGCCCCAAGTGGCAAATATAGCCAGCGCGGCAGGCATGGCCTCGGGGGCCGAGCAGTTGGCAAGCCAGGCGTCGGGGTCCAAGTCTTTGAGCCCGTTCAGGTGTTCGCCTGAGCGCAGGCGGATGCCGTCTTCGTCGTCAAGCGTAACAGACAGCCAAACTGGCTGATCGGTTTCGCGCGCGCCATCGAGGCTTGCCCGCGCCTGTTCGACCGAGGCGACCGTCTCGCAGATCAGCAAATCTGTGCGCGAGGCGAGATGTTGGGCAACCTCGGCGTAAAGCTCTCGGGCCTCGCGGTAGGCAGGCAAGCCTTCCGCCTTGTAGGACCACGTCAGCGGGCCGATGGACCCGGCAATGCGGCCAATTGCGGGCTTGGCGGCATGTGCTTCCTCAAGCGCGCGTTGCATGAGCGTTGCAAGCTGCCCCTCTTGGGCTGTTCCTGTGAAGCGGTCATGGTGAAGCGCGTAGGTATTGGCGGTTGCGATGGTGGCACCCGCGTCGAAGTAGTCCCTATGAATGTCAGCGACCAGTCCCGGGTGATCGACCATAACTTGCGTGGCCCAGAGGCCGGTGGGCGCGTCGGGAACCCTTGCAAGAAGCTCCTGCCCCATGCCGCCGTCAAGAAGGGTGATATCGGTCATTTGGTGCTGGCCGGATAGAGTGCTGCGTATTTCGCGACATAGAGCGCAATCATTTCGTCTTCCGTGACGCCATCGTCGTAGGGTGGGGTCGTCAACGGAAGCGCACGGTCGATGTTGATCACAACCAGAGCATTGATGCGATCGGCTAGGTCGCCCCAGGTCTCGCGCCATTTGCCGATGAGCGTTTGGAACGGCTCCGACCCGATAGTGTGGACCGTCGCGTTTCCGCGAATGCGCACGCCTTTACGGCGGAATGTATCGACGAAGACGACTTCGGTCTTCGGGTTCTGATCGAGGTTCGCGCGCGTTCCGGGGGAACGGATGTCGCCATATGCAATCGTGGTGTCATCCAGCACGAGGAAGGTGCCTTTTGGGGAAGCGGCAGGGGTGCCGTCGGAGGTGACAGTTGCCACGACGCCTAACGGGAACTCAGCGATAATCCGGGCTGCTTCCTTGGTGATCATGTGCCTCTCCAGGCAGTGATTTCTGACACAGAAATCGGATTGGAAAATGACGCATTTTCCGGGGTGGGATTTTGCGTCAAAATCCATTGCAGAAATTGCGTCAATTTTTGCGTCACGCGCGGATCCTATCGTTGGCGGGATCCCAGATGGGTTGGTCTTCTTGCACCACTGCGCGACACCGCTCGCCGTAGATTTCAACCTCGATTTCAGTGCCCGGTGTTGCCAGATCGGCGCGGAGCATTCCCAGCGCGATGGAAGCGTTCACGCGGTAACCCCATGCGCCCGACGTGGTTTCACCGACCACTTGTCCGTCGTGCCAAAGCGTTGACATATAGGGCGCATCAGCAGCACCCGCGTCGACCGAAAGTGTAACAAATCGCTTAGAGACACCTTGCTGTTTTTCGTTCTGCAGCGCGGCCTTGCCGGGAAAGTCAGTCGGCTTATCGAGTTTGACAAAACGGTCGAGGCCGCCCTCTAACAGGCTGTAATCCGTGGACAAATCACCCTTCCAGGCGCGGTAGCCTTTTTCGATGCGAAGGCTGTTCAACGCCCACATCCCAAATGGCGTTGCGCCGCCGGAGGTGACCGCATCCCAAATTGCAGGCGCGTCTTCCATGAGGCTGTGGATTTCCCAGCCAAGTTCGCCTGCGAAGGAAACCCGCGCCAATGTGCAGGGTTTGCCTGCGATGGTGCCTTCGGTCTGAACGGTCAACCAGCCCTTGGACAGATCGAAGCCTTCTGTGATGGGACCGAGGATTTCGCGGGCTTTTGGGCCGGTGACAAGCAGGCATTCGCGTTCCCGCGTGTGGTCAGTCATCGTGACGCCATCAGGCAGGTTTTTTGCCAGATAGTCGCGGTCATGCCATTGCGCCACGGCGGCGGCAACGACATCGACGTCTTCGGGCGAATGCACAGCCACTGAGGTTTCCGTCAGGATGCGACCGCGAGTGTCTGCGAAATAGGCCAACCCGATGCGGCCCGGCGATGGCATCCGTGAGGCGCTGAGGCTATCGAGATAGTCCAGAGCGCCAGGGCCTGCCAGTTTTAGGCGGGAAAAGCCGGTAATTGCGATCACACCGCAACCGTCACGGACCGCTTCGCATTCTTCGCGCACGCGTTGCTCCCACGGGCCTGCGCGTTCCCAGGTTTTGGTGGCCTCGATGCTGATGTCGTCACCGTCCTTGGCAAACCAATTGGCGCGTTCCCAGCCGTTGTATGAGCCGAGCACAGCGCCCGCGTCTTCAAGACGACTGTGGATGGACGACAGTTTCTGATTGCGCCCTTCCGGCCATTCCATCCACGGAAAGTGCATGGCGTATTCGTGGCCGTAGGTCTCTTTTCCCTTAGCAATGCAATAGTCGTTGTCGGTGTAATCGGTGTAGCGGCGGGGATCGACGGCCCACATATCCCATTCGGTTTCGCCTTCGGTGATCCACTCGGCCAGCACTTTGCCAGCGCCGCCGGATTGGGCGATGCCAAAGGTGAACACGCAGGCCTCGAACGCGTTTGGAACGCCGGGCATGGGCCCGATCAACGGCAGGCCATCGGGTGCGTATGGGATCGGGCCGTTGATGACACGGGACACGCCCGAGGTGCCCAGAAGTGGGACGCGGGCCATGGCGTCTTCGATGTAGTATTCGAGCCGGTCCAGGTCATCGGGATAAAGCTGGAAGCTGAAATCTTCGGGCATTGGATCTTCGGGCGTGACCCAATGCGCCTTACAGTTCATCTCGTAAGGTCCTAGATTAAAACCGTTTTTTTCTTGCCTTAGGTAATAAGACACATCGACATCACGCAGCAGCGGCAGTTTTTTACCGGTCTCTTTCGAGAAAGCTTCGATCTCGGGGACTTCTTCGGACAACATATACTGGTGACTCATCACCATCATCGGAACGGTGCGGCCACCGTAAGGTTTGAACCATTCGCCGACGCGCTGGGCATAGTATCCGGCGGCATTCACCACGTATTCGCAACGGATTTCGCCCTTTTCCGTTTCGACCACCCATTCGCCGTTTTCGCGGCGCACACCAGTGGCCGGGGTGAAGCGTAAGATCTTCGCGCCCATGTCGCGCGCGCCCTTGGCCAATGCTTGGGTCAATTGGGCCGGATCAATGTCGCCATCAGTCGGATCATAAAGCGAGCCGACCAGATCATGGGTTTCCAGGAAGGGATAACGCGCCTGCGTTTCAGCCGGGTCAATGATGTCGATACCCTGATAGCGGCCCATGCCAGCGGCGCGTTCAAATTCCTGCATCCGCTCTTTCGAATGAGCAAGACGAAGCGAACCTGTGACGTGGTAATTCATCGGATAGTCGACCTCTTCGGCGAGGCCCCGATAAAGCTCGGTTGAGTAGCGCTGCATGTTCATGATCGACCACGAAGTCGAAAAGGTCGGGACGTTCCCGGCGGCGTGCCATGTGGATCCCGCCGTCAGCTCGTTCTTTTCGAGGATGACGCAATCGGTCCAGCCCGCCTTGGCCAGGTGATATAGCGCCGAGGCCCCTACCGCGCCGCCGCCGATGATGACAACACGCGCTGTCGTTGGGAAATCAGACATGAGGTTTCTCCCTTGTTCGCCGGATCAGTAGACCGGCGGTGCGATCACCCAGATCGCAACACATGGTTCATTTGTTCTGTTCGCCCAGCGCAAAGGCTCGCCGCGCACGCGGAAGCTGTCGCCGGGGTTTAAAGCGTGCGTTTTACCGTCGATGGTAACTTCAAGGTGGCCCGAAATGATCACGCCAAGTTCCTGCGTCGGGCGGGTGATCGGATCGCTTCTTTCAGCACCGGGCGCAAAGGTGGAATGCACAACCTCGAAATCGTCGGTGAGGTCAGGAGAAAGCAGCTCTTCCAGCAGCCCCTCGGCCTTTTTTCCGATCGGACGCCGTGCATTCTTGCGCACAACAATTCCCTCTTCCCCAGCAGGAGCCGGGGCACGGCCAAAGAACGTCGAGACCGAAACGTTCAGGACGGCAGCAAGGGTTTTGATCTCTTCCATTGTTGGTTCGGACATGTCCCGTTCGACCTGGCTGAGCCAACCCACCGACCTTTCCACGGCAGCGGCGACATCCATCAAGGTTTTGCCGCGCGACTTGCGCAGAGCGCGAAGGTCGCGGCCTAGGCTGTTGGGTGGGGCAACGTAAGTCACTGGCACTCCGACCGATGTGAAATTTTCTATCTATTTTTCACGATACTTGCGTGAAAAAGTCAATCAAAATTTCACAGACCCGAAGACGTAGAATTTGTATACTATGGTGGACATTTAAGTTGCTGATTTAGAACAATTAAATTGTTTACAATCTCGTCGAATTGCGTAGGTTCCGCCTGAGCTGCCGAGTCGCCTGATGCAAAATATTGCGGACCATACATTGCGAAAACAACTGGTGAACGAGCTTCATGCCCGTCCATTCCCGGTTATTGACGCCCCCAGCAGTGCAGCGTTTCTGGCGATCAAGCCCGAAATGGACGCTGCTGCGCGCGATCGCACCGCCGACGTCGCTCATTTGACTGAACTTTTGGACCACTATGGGGCACCACATCCCAAACCTGATGCGACACATTACTTTGGGGCAATCGGCAAGCATTTTGTCAAATGGGAAAGCCATACCGAATTTGTGACCTACACGATCTTCGGCAGCGGCGTGAATGACATTCCTTTTGGCGGCACGACATTCGATACATTTCCGAAAGAATGGCTGGAGAAAGCCCCGGGAGTGCGCATGGTGTCGATCTTGATGCGTGTCGAGCTTGAAACTGATTGTGACTCTATCGCTGCCAAACTTGAAGATTGGTTTGTTCCTGAAAGCCTCGCGGCAAGTTATGTCCTGGACCAAAGCGCTGTTGTCGCAAGTGATTTCCGACTGGATGCCGCCGGCCACTCGCGTTTTGCTGTGTTTGTTCGCCCCGGCACGGGCAATCGGCGTATTGGAAGGATTGTCCAGCGCTTATGCGAGATTGAGACCTACAAAACCATGTCGATGCTCGGGCATGCCCGTTGCGGTCAACTGGAGCGCAACATGGGTGCCATTGACGGGCGATTGAATGAACTGATGGTGGACATGAGCCAGGACGAGGCCGAGCCTGAAGAAACACTAAAGGCTCTTTTAAAGGTCTCGACCCGACTGGAAAGCCTGCTGGCCAACTCACAATTCCGGTTTGGGGCCACGGGCGCCTACGGCGCTTTGGTCAATCAGCGGATTGATATTCTTCATGAGGAACGTTTTGGCGAAAAACAGACCTTTTCAGAATTCATGATGCGCCGGTTTGACCCGGCCATGCGCACAGTCAAGTCGACCCAAAACCGCCTGCACGCCCTCGCTGACAGGGCCACTCGCGCCGGGGAACTCTTGCGCACGAGTGTCGATGTCGAGCGATCTGCCCAAAACCAGCGCCTTTTGGAAAGTATGGATCACCGCGCTGACGTTCAGTTGCGGTTGCAGCGCACAGTCGAGGGGCTGTCGGTGGTTGCAATCAGCTACTATGCCGTGAACCTTTTGATCTATGTGTTTTACCCTGCTGCAACGGCTTTTGGGATGAGCAAAGGCTGGCTGGGTGCTGCGTTGACACCGTTGGTTGCCGGAGCAGTTTATCTGGTGGTACGGCGCATTCGATTGAAATCTCACTAGGAACCAGACGGGCCGTTTGACAGGCCTTCCCCTGGTGCCCTAGCGTGCAGACGATTATGACAATCGGACCGAAAATGCCCCTGTCTTCCCGGCAAATCCTAGAAAAACTTGTTTCTTTTAAAACCGTTAGCCGCGATTCAAACCTGGAGCTGGTTGATTGGGTTCAGGGTTATCTCGAAGACCAGGGTATCAAGTCACATCGTCTGCCCAGCGACGATGGCACAAAATCTGCATTATTTGCCCAGGTCGGGCCAGATGAATTGGGCGGCATTGTCCTTTCCGGGCACACGGATGTGGTGCCGGTGGACGGTCAGTCGTGGAGCAACGATCCTTGGACGCTGACAGAACGCGATGGCAAACTGCACGGCCGCGGCGCTTGTGATATGAAGGGGTTCGACGCTCTGGCGATAGAGGCATTGGTTCGCGCGAAAGAGGCACCCCTGCAGCGCCCGCTTCAAATCGCCTTGAGTTATGATGAAGAAATCGGATGCGCGATCGCCGCTCCCTTAGTTCAGGCAATGGCAAAGGTTCTGCCCAAGGCCGCCATCGCCATCGTTGGCGAACCTTCGATGATGAAAGTAGTCACTGGCCACAAAGGCAACGATGGATACCGGGTCCATGTCAAAGGATACGAAATGCATTCATCCCTGATGCATCGGGGTGTCAATGCAATCATGGAAGGCGCACGTCTGATCGATTGGGCCAATCGCACCAATGCCAGACTTGGTTCACTTGACCCAAACCCTGTTGCCGCCGCATTCGAGCCGCCCTGGACGACCGTTCATGTCGGCACCATTTCAGGCGGCACAGCTGCAAACATCACAGCCAAGGATTGTCGCTTCAGTCTGGATTTTCGTTTTGTGCCCAGCGACGACCCCGACGCATTGAAGGCCGAGTTCATCGAAGAAGTCGCGGCCATCCAGTCCGAGATGCAAAACGTGCACACAGACACCGGCATCGAAGTCGTCCCGCATTTCGGTGTCCCGGCCCTGAAACCTGAGACCAATGGCGCAGCGGAAGAACTGACCCGGAAACTGACGGGCGACAACGGCACCCATGTTGTCAGCTATGCCACTGAGGCCGGGCATTTCCAGAATGCGGGATATTCGACCGTCGTTTGTGGACCCGGCAATATCGCCCAGGCGCATCAGCCGGACGAATTCATCACATTGCAGCAGCTTGCGGCTTGCGAAGACTTCCTGAAACGGGTCGTGCATCACCTTTGTCAGTGACTTTCTGACTTCTTCTGTCCCAAAATACTTCGGGGTCTGGGGCAGCGCCCCAGCCAAAAATGTCGTGCGCCCGAAGGGCGCTCCGCCAGATTACTCTAGTTATCGTCTTTTGACTGCGCATCCGGGTCGGGCTTGCCGATCCCAAGAAATATGGGCTTCAAAGGCAATATCCAGGCCACGCCCAAAACCACATAAAGGATAAATTCCAACCATATAGGCGGGCGATCCAACATGTTCACGATGCTAATGGCCACAACCACATAGATTGGCAGACCAATCAACAAGATCACCAGCGACCAGCGGCGACGGGCTTTCCAGGATAATGCCATGGCCTTGCTCCCTTTCAGCGATCAATCCGCAAAGGGATCGGTTACCAGAATAGTATCTTCGCGCTCGGGCGACGTCGACACCATTGCCACGGGGCAATTGATCAGTTCCTCGATGCGGCGCACATATTTGACGGCCTCGCCGGGCAGGTCGGCCCAACTCCGTGCACCAGCAGTGCTTTCGGACCAACCCTTCATCGTCTCATAGATCGGCTTTACCCGGGCCTGCTTATCGGCGGCAGTCGGCAGATAGTCCAGGCGTTCGCCGTCCAGATCATAGGCAACGCAGATTTTCAGTTCGTCAAAACCGTCCAACACATCCAGCTTTGTCAGCGAGATGCCGTTGACCCCGGATGTCGCGCAGGTCTGTCGAACCAGAACGGCATCAAACCATCCGCAACGACGTTTGCGCCCTGTTGTTGTTCCAAACTCGTGTCCGCGCTCGCCCAGGCGTTGGCCATCATCGTCGAAAAGTTCGGTCGGAAACGGCCCCTCGCCAACGCGGGTGGTGTAGGCTTTGACGATACCGAGAACGAAGTCGATTGCGCCCGGCCCGATGCCAGTGCCGGTGGCTGCCTGACCGGAGATTACATTCGAAGACGTCACGAATGGATAGGTTCCAAAATCAACGTCCAAAAGAACGCCCTGCGCACCTTCGAACAGAATACGCTGCCCGGCGCGGCGACGTTCATTCAAAATTTTCCAGACAGGTGCGGCGTAGGGCAATATTTGCGGCGCAATTTCTTTCAGGGCGGCAATCAGGCCATCGCGATCAATGGCTTCCAGACCCAGCCCGCGGCGCAGTGCGTCGTGGTGCACCAACAACCGGCCGACGCGCGTTTCCAGAGTAGCTTCGTCTGCCAGGTCAGCGACGCGCACAACACGCCGACCAACTTTGTCTTCGTAAGCGGGACCAATTCCGCGTCCCGTCGTGCCGATGCGCGCGACTGAATTCTGTGATTCCCTGGCACGATCCAATTCACCATGAAGCGGCAGGATCAGGGGTGTATTCTCGGCGATCATCAGGGTCTCGGGCGATATTTCAACGCCCTGGGCACGGATGGTCTCGATCTCTTTAATCAGATGCCAGGGGTCCAGGACCACACCATTGCCGATGACCGAAAGTTTGCCCCCACGGACAACCCCCGACGGCAAAGCGTGAAGCTTGTAGACCTCACCGTCGATAACCAGAGTATGCCCGGCGTTGTGTCCGCCCTGAAAGCGCGCAATCACGTCTGCGCGTTCGCTCAACCAATCCACGATCTTGCCTTTGCCTTCGTCGCCCCATTGCGCGCCGACAACCACCACATTCGCCATACTGAGAGTTCCCTCGGAAAGTGCTCCGAAAGCCCGTATAACGCTCCAGCCCGGCCCGCGAAACAACAAAAGCCGTCCCTGCGTCACACTGTGCCCGCTAACATGCCCCAAGTGCCCTTGCCCCATTGCACCCTGCCCGATAGGACGGGTTAAAACGCCCCCAAAGGAGTTGCCAAATGGCTGACGCCCCCGAATTTCACGACAGAATGCTTTCTCTTGGTCTTGCCCGGGTTTCCGAGGCTGCCGCCCTTGCTTCCGCAAAGATGATTGGGCGCGGCGATGAAAAGGCCGCGGATCAGGCCGCAGTGGATGCGATGCGCACCCAGTTGAACAGCCTCGATATCAAGGGAGTTGTTGTCATCGGGGAAGGCGAGCGGGATGAGGCGCCTATGCTATACATTGGCGAGGAAGTCGGTTCCGGTTCTGGACCTGAAGTGGATATTGCTTTGGATCCGCTGGAAGGCACGACGCTAACCGCCAAAGATATGCCTAACGCATTGGCGGTCATTGCCATGGGTCCACGTGGCACCATGCTGCACGCGCCGGATACCTACATGGATAAGCTGGCAATTGGGCCGGGCTACCGTCGTGGCGTAGTTACCATGGACATGTCACCGGCCGAGCGTGTTTCGGCATTGGCTGCTGCCAAAGGGTGTTCAACCGAAGACATCACTGTTTGCGTTTTGGAGCGCCCGCGCCACGAAGATATGATTGCAGAGATCCGCACTACCGGCGCTGCAATACGTCTGATTACCGATGGAGATGTCGCCGGAGTAATCCACTGTGCCGAGCCATCGACAGGGATCGACATGTATATGGGATCAGGCGGTGCCCCTGAAGGTGTTCTGGCTGCCGCTGCATTGAAATGCATGGGGGGACAGATGTTCGGCAAACTTGTGTTCCGAAATGACGACGAAAAAGCGCGAGCGCGCAAAGCCGGCATCTCAAATATGGACCGGGTCTATACCCGCGACGACATGGTGACCGGCGATGTTATTTTCGCCGCAACCGGGGTGACAGACGGGTCCATCTTGCCCGGCATCAAGCGTGAACCCGGCATTTTAACGGCGGAGACCATCTTGATGCGGTCCAAGACCGGATCGGTGCGTCGGATGAACTACCGACATCCGATCTGAGGCTGAACGCCTTTCGATGTCATCCAGCGAAAAAGCATTTCTGAACGTTGAAGCCTCTCTATCCGGGCGTCGTTGGACCGGGCCGGACGCCAATGCTGTTCGTCTGGCAGAGGCTATGGAACAGCAAACCGGGCTGCCAAAACCAGTGAGCCGTATTCTGGCTTCTCGTGGGGTTGCGCCCGGCGATGCCGAGCGATTTCTGGCCCCTGCCCTGCGTGACCTTTTGCCGGACCCGATGGGCCTGAAGGATATGGCAGCAGCGGCTGAACGGCTGATCGCGGCAGTAAGAAAACGCGAAAAGATCGCCGTTTTTGCCGATTATGATGTGGATGGGGGCAGTTCCGCCGCGTTAATTCTGGATTGGCTGCGGCAATTGAAACACGACGCAACGCTCTATGTACCGGACCGGATAGACGAAGGTTACGGCCCGAACCCGAAAGCAATGTCGGAACTGTCGCAGTCGCACGATCTGATCATTTGCGTCGACTGCGGCACGTTGAGTTTTGAGGCTATTGCCGCGGCCTCTGAGGCAGAGGTCGTCATTCTTGACCACCATCTGGGCGGAGAGACATTGCCGGATGCTGTGGCAGTTGTGAATCCAAACCGCCAGGACGAAAGCGGTGAGTTGGCGCATCTATGTGCCGCTGCTGTTGTATTTCTGGTGCTGGTTGAAGCAAACCGACGGTTGAAGGATGGCGGACATCAAACACCGGATTTGATGTCGATGTTGGATTTGGTGGCTTTGGCGACTGTGGCTGACGTTGCGCCGTTGGTGGGTGTCAACCGGGCTTTGGTGCGTCAGGGCCTGAAAGTCATGGCGCGACGGTCTCGCGTTGGGCTGGCAGCCCTTGCCGATGTTGCGGGGATAAACTCGCCGCCAAGCTCTTACCATCTGGGGTTTATTATCGGGCCACGAGTTAATGCCGGTGGGCGCGTTGGCCGCGCGGATATCGGGGCGCGGTGCCTGTCAGCTGTAGATCCCGACGAAGCCCGATCATTGGCGGAACGGCTGGACGAGTTGAACCGCGAGCGGCGCGAAATTGAGGATGCTGTGCGGGATGCCGCCATTGCACAGGCGGAAGAGCGCGGTCTGGATGCCCCATTGGTTTGGGCAGCGGGCAAAGACTGGCATCCTGGCATTGTCGGAATTGTTGCGGCGCGCTTGAAAGAGGCCAGCAACCGGCCGGCTGTTGTCATCGGTTTGTCGAATGGCGAAGGCAAAGGGTCCGGGCGGTCTGTATCGGGGGTGGATCTTGGACACGCCGTGCAGAAACTGACGGCTGAAGGGCTACTTCTGAAAGGGGGCGGTCATCGGATGGCCGCGGGTTTAACCGTGGCCGAGGATAAATTAGAGGCCGCGATGGATAGACTCTCTGAATTACTGGCCCAGCAAGGATCAGCCGCAAGCGGACCGCGCGATCTGAAAATCGATGCGACCCTGATGCCCGGCGCTGCGACGGTCGATCTGATCAATCAGATCGAGTCGGCAGGTCCGTTCGGCCAAGGCGCACCTGCTCCCAGATTCGCATTTCCGGATGTCGCTATCCTGCATACGCGTCAAGTCGGAACCGGCCATCTGAAGCTGACATTTGGGGATGGCTTGGGCGCACGTTTGGATGCCATCGCCTTCGGTGCCTTTGACACCGAGATGGGCACAGCAATAGTCAACCACGGAGGCGCGCGTTTTCATCTGGCCGGGCGGCTGGACGTCAACCATTGGGGTGGACGGCAGACGCCTCAGTTGCGCCTGGATGACGCGGCACCTGCATGAGGGAACAGCGTTCGAGTCAGCCTATCAAGTTTGCTCATTGTGGTCGCCCACCGGAATTATCTAACATTTGCGATGCAATTTCGCGCATTAGAACGGCTGAAAAAAACTCTAAAAAGCCTCTTGCTCTCTGCCTCTCGCTCGCCTAATTACCCGCCACGGCGCTGGCCCGTTCGTCTATCGGTTAGGACGCCAGGTTTTCAACCTGGAAAGAGGGGTTCGATTCCCCTACGGGCTACCACTTTCTAATACTACTGGTGATTAATAGACTGGCGCTGTGACGCTGGTCGTTTGCGTTGCGAACGTGAACCATTGCGACCGGTTATGATCAAGGGACCAATCCCGTTCAGATTGAGATTGCCACTTAGGTCGCTGCAATCGCCTCAAGGTACTCACGGTGGCCAATGGCTTTTGTGGAAGCTTTTCTGAATTCCGGCACCAATTCTGAAATTGTTTTCCGGGCGGCACTTCGAATACCTGCGTCGCCAGCCAAAGCTTTCTTTGAGGCCGCACGTGGCAATAGAGATAGACCGTCCATAACCGGGAGATAGAGCTGCTCTTGAACATGGGGCAGGTCTGCCGGAAACGCTGAAAAGTGAGTGCGGTCAATGGGTTCGGATTGCCAGATCGCGAGTTTTTTACGGCCCTGATCGGTGGGGCCTTTCTGAGCAACAGATTTCCAGAACGCTGTATCTTGTCGCCCGTCCGCGTAGTGCAAGTGGATAAACTGCGCAAAATCATCGACTTGCGACGCAACGGTGTGACTGTAGTTTTCGCGAATTTTTTCAGTGGCCGAATTGCCTACCAACTTCGATAAGTCGAGGCGGCACAGGATCAGCAATTGCACCAACGTTCCGTGGATCGAAGTCGCTTCCAAGGGTTCAAGAAAACTTTGCGCCAGCCCAACGGCAATGCAATTTTTGATCCATGTGCTTTCAAGCCGACCAGGATCGATTGTGATAAGGCCGCGCGACTCAACTTTGTTGCTGATTATTGACTGAAGTTCACGCGTAGCTTCGTCGGGTGATATATGTGCGTCACTGAAGACATATCCGCATCCGATCCGGTCCTGTGTTGGAATTTGCCACATCCAGCCAGCATCCATGGCTTTGGCCAAAGTGTACGGCGCAATTTCATCATTCGCGGAGTGATCCAGCCAAAATGGCATCGCTTTATTGAGCGGTAGGAAATCAGAATAGGAGTGCCAGCGCGCTCCCAACTGACCAATGATAGCTCGTCTAAACCCTGTGCAATCTATGACAAGGTCCACTGGCAACGCCTCGGCATCTTGCAAAAGGAGGTGTGTGATCTGGCCATTTTCACCATTGCGGTCAATACCTTGCACTTCCGCAAGTATGTGGTCGATTCCCTTTGCTTTGGTCGCAAGAAACCGTCCCAATCTGGCTTGATCAAAATGATAGGCGTGATGGAATGGGCTGACTGGGTGCATTGAGCCGCCCGCATTTCTAAAGAAAGGAGACTTTTTGCGCTGCATCAGCCAGGTGAAAAGATGAATGTCAGCAACTGGTTTGCCGGATGCCAACTGAGCGGTTTGGAGCCATGGCCGATGTGATCCATCGGGCGGCGGCACAAGTGCACTTGGGTCATCTATTGGGCCATAATACGTGCCCTTGTCCGCGCGCCATCCGTCGTGCTTGATACCGAACTTGATGGTCGCTCCGGTCTCGCGCAGAAACTCTTCTTCGTCGATGCCAAGATCCATGAGCACATGGCGAAAAACAGATGTAGACCCCTCGCCCACCCCGACTGTCGGTATGTTTGGTGACTCGACGACCGAAATACGCAGCGGGGATTTGGTGCTATCCGGAAAATTCCGCCTTAGGACAAGGGCTGCCAACCATCCCGCTGTGCCGCCTCCGACAACTGCTATGTGCCTGGCGGCTGGCTCCATCAGATTGCGGCAACCTTTGCAGCAGAGCGCGCCCATGAAGGCAGCCAATCACCGTGCGCTGCGCGCAACTCGTCGACCATTGACCAAATCTGTTTGAGGTCCAGTTCGGCGGCGGTGTGCGGGTCCATCATGGCCGCATGATAAATGTATTCCGGGTTTTCTGTCATCAGCGCTTCGACCACCAGCCCCTGTACGGAGACATTCGATTGCATAACGGCTGCAAGTTGAGGTGGAAGATCGCCAACGGCGGTTGGCTGAATGCCATTGCCATCGACAAGGCAGGCAACTTCGACTGCACATCCTTGGGGCAAATTCGATATGAGCCCGTTGTTGATGAGGTTTCCGTGCACAACCGAGGGCGCACCGGTCCAGATCGAGTTCACAATCTCGGACGCATATTCATGGCTTTCGATCGGCTCCCAATTTGAATTGGTTTCCAGGTCTCGGCGCTGTTCTTCCCACCGCTCGATCTGTTCAATGCATCGCTTGGGATATTCATCCAACGGAATTTGGAACTGGTCGAGAATATCTTTACGACCCTCTTTGATGAACCAAGGGACATATTCCGAGAAGTGTTCGGAGCTTTCGGTCAGAAAGTAGCCGAGCCTGTTCATCATCTCGTAGCGGACGTAATTTGGGCATCTGGGGTTGTGCGTGTTCGGTTTGGGCGCACGGCCTTCCTTATATGCGGTGCGCAATGCCGGGTACAGGTCCTGACGGCTTCCGTCGGGCATTTGACGTTCGTATTTCAGCATGAATGCTACGTGGTTGATACCTGCACATTCGTAGCGAATTTCCGATATCGGTATGTCCAAGTCTTTGGCTAGCTCCGCCGCTGTGCCCTGCACGGAATGGCAAAGTCCAACCTGTTTGATTTCGGGATATTTGCGAGCGATGGCCCAAGTGTTTATGGCCATCGGGTTCACATACTGCAACATCGTGGCGTCTGGGCAAACGTCCAAGATATCTTCGCAGATTGACCAAAGATGAGGCACCGTACGAATGCCTCGCATGATGCCGCCAATACCAAGCGTATCGGCAATTGTTTGACGCAGTCCGTATTTCTTGGGGATCTCAAAGTCGGTAATCGTGCACGGATCATAACCACCGATCTGAAATACCACGACGACGAAATGTGATCCTTCAAGAGCCGTGCGCCGGTCGGTGTGCGACGTCACTTTGGCGCCAACACCAAGTGTCGATATCATCCGCTCTGCGACTCTGACAGATTGCTCCAACCGCACAGGATTAATATCCATCAGCGAAATATGCGCATCCCTTAGTGCCGGACGCTGCAGTATGTCGCCGACTATATTCCGCATGAAAACGGTTGATCCTGCGCCAATGAATGTAACTTTTGGAGAATTTGTCATCAGCTCGTCGCCTTACTTAGTTCGAATATGCAGCCAGAATAGCGCAGCTTTTGCAAACAAGTTTCTGCACTTCGGGCCAACTACTCCTGAAAATCACGCGACAACTTTGAATGCCGCATCAACCAGCCTTTTTGTGTAAGGCGTCGAGGGAGTTTCAAGCACTTGAGCAGTCGGTCCCGCCTCGACAACTTTGCCATGCTGCATGACGATCACCTTATGGCAAAGTGCTTTAACGACTTTCAGGTCATGACTGATGAAGAGGTAACTCAGGCCGTGCTTGCGCCTTAAATCCCGCAACAGATCGATGATTTGCGCCTGAATCGAAAGATCTAAAGCGGATGTGGGTTCATCCAGCAGAATGAACTCCGGGTTCAATGCAATGGCCCGCGCAATTGCAATGCGCTGTCGTTGACCGCCAGAGAATTCATGTGGGAAGCGTTCAAGAGCTGCGTGTGGCATCTGAACATCGGTCAGTGCCTGCCTTACGATTTTATCGCGTTCCTGGCGATTTCCGATACCATTGACGATCAGACCTTCTTCCAAGATTTGCCGAACGATCATGCGCGGGTTTAGCGATGAAAACGGATCTTGAAACACAACCTGCATGCGGGTCCGGAATGGCCGAAGCGCGCGACGGTTAAGAGTTTCGATACGTGTTCCCTTAAATTCAATCTCGCCGCGCTGATACTCACCCAATCTGATCAGAGACATGGCAAACGTGGTCTTTCCCGATCCACTTTCGCCAACGACACCTAAAGTCTCGCCTTCGTTGATCAAGGCGGAGACATCGTCAACCGCGTGGAGTTCCATCCACTGCGGGTTAAAGAATCCGCCAGATTTGATATTGAAAGTAACACCCAAATTGCGACCAATGAGCACCGGTTCCGCTGTTTCGGACACTGGGTCCGGCGAACCTTTGGGCTCGCTTGCAATCAAGTGCTGTGTGTAGGGATGTTGAGGGTTCTCGAATACCTCTTTTGTGTACCCGCGTTCCACCACTTCACCGTGCCGCATGACAACAACGCGATCTGACACACGGCTAACAACTGTCAGGTCGTGAGTGATCAGGATTACGGCCATTTCATGCTTTTGTTGCAATTGCTTGAGAAGCGATAAGATCTCGGCCTGAACGGTGACATCCAGCGCTGTCGTCGGCTCGTCCGCAATCAGAAGATCGGGGTTATTTGCGAGAGCCATCGCAATCATGATCCGCTGGCGCTGGCCGCCGGACAGCTCGTGCGGGTATTGATTATATCGGGTTTCTGGTTCGGGCAGTTGTACTTCTGTGAGTAACCTGATGACTTCTTCTTTCAAGGCGGCTTTATCGATATCGCGGTGTGACTTGATGATTTCACCGACCTGATCACCGACCCGATAGACGGGATTCAGACTGGTTAAAGGCTCTTGAAAGATCATCGAAATACGTCGTCCACGCAGACTCTGCATCTCTAGTTCTGAGTATTTTGTCAGGTCCTCGCCATCGAAAGTGACCTCAGAGTCCTGGCCGACAATTGCGTTGGGTGCGAGCATGCCCATGATGGCACGCGCTGTAACTGACTTGCCCGAGCCGCTTTCACCGACCACGGCAAGAGTTTCGCGACGGTTCACGTCGTAGCTAACGTTCTTAACGGCCTCGACCATTCCAACAGCTGTTCGAAATGAAACGGCCACGTCTTTAATTGAGAGAAGTGGCTCAGTCATTTGCATATGGATCCATTGCGTCGCGCATACCGTCGCCTAAGGCGTTGAAGGCCAGCACCGACAAGACGATCATGGCGACAGGTGACAACAACCAGGGCGCAGCAGCGAGGGATTGGAAATCGCGGAAGGAATTTAGCATCACGCCCCAGGAGACAAGAGGTTGTTGTATGCCAACGCCGAGGAAAGATAGGAAACTCTCCAATAAGATAACTTCGGGAAGGACATATGTCGCCCAGACAATGATGTGGGAAGACATATTCGGAACCACGTGCCGAAGAATAATGCGTCGATCGCTTGCACCGACTGCCACTGCGGATCGAACAAATTCGACAGAGCGGATCGCGATTACTTTGCCGCGCAATTCGCGCGCGAGATCCGCCCATTTAAGTAAGACGATCACACCGGCGAACATAATGAATATCATGATGGGATCGGCTCGTCTTGGTAAGACCGCGACCAGTGCCAGATAGAGTGGCAAATCCGGAAACGACTTAACAAATTCGATTGTTCGCTGGATCAATGTATCGACGCGACCGCCGAAGTATCCGGAAGTCACGCCGACAATGGTTCCGATGATGCAGGCAGTTCCCATTACTAAAATGCCCATCAGAAGTGTGATGCGAGAGCCGTAGACAGTTCGACTAAACACATCACGGCCCAAACCGTCAGTTCCCAGAAGGTGAACAAACCCGCCGTCCTCGGCGCCTAAAAGTCGCGTGTTCAGCTTCAGTCCAAATAGATCGTAGGGATCCCCCTGGACGAAAAGTTTAAGCGGCACCTTTTTCTCGAAAGATGGTTCAAATGTTATCTCGAAGGTATTGGGATCCATTAATTCTTCGTAACCCAGAACGAAGGGAGCCGTCAGGCTTCCATCCTGGTCGAAAATACGAATTGTCTGGGGCGGGCTGTAAATTGTCGCACGATCCTTGGTTTCGATGCCGTAAGGCGCAATGAACCCTGCCATCAAAGCGGTTGCGACGATCAGAACCGTCACGATCAGACCGGCCATGCCGTATTTGTTTCGGCGAAACCTTCGGCGCACTAGCTGCCAATACGACAGCGAAACATGGCTTTCGGCTTCGGCATTCATCTCGTTTGGAGAGGAGCTTGGATGATCTGTCATGTCAGCCCCCTGCCACAGTTGCACGGCGGACGCGCGGATCGAGCAATGCCAGCACGATATCGGCAAGAAGATTGCCGATGATCAAAAGTGTCGCCACCAGAAGGAAAATTGCTGCGATCACATACATGTCGCGGTCGGTTACCGACGAAATGATCAGTGGTCCGAGCGTCGGAATGCCAAGCACAATCGCGATTTCGATTTCGCCCTTAATCATATAGTCGAAGCGTCCACCCATGTTCATGATGACCGGATGCAATGCGTTTGGCACAGCATGGCGGAACAACACTTTGCGCCGGCTCAATCCCTTTGCGCGGGCTGTTTCAATGTATTGAGCGTTCATGACGTCCAGCAAGTTGCCGCGCATCATGCGTGTCGTATAGGCTGAACCACCCCAGATAGAGATAACAAGGATGGGCCAGACATGAAGGAGCAAGTTCCAGAACTTGTCGAGGCTCATGCCTTCCTGGACTTGGTATTCGGGTGAGTAAAATGCGCCGATGTAGGGCCAATGCCAGACAAAGGCGAGGAAATACAGAAGCACCAAGGCAAGTACGAAACGCGGAATGACAATCCCGCCAAATGCGAACAGCGTCGCAAGATTATCGCCCATTCGATATTGGTTGGTTGCCGCGTAGATGCCAAGCATGACACCAAGCGACTGCCCCAGGACCAGAGTCACAACAGCCAGTCCCATCGTTCGCCAAAGCCGGAGTTCGATTACGTCTGTAACGGGCCGGTTTTGGACAAACGACTGTCCGAAATCTCCGGACAAAACGATGTTCTTCATCCAAATTAGATATTGCACTGGCAGGGGTTCATTCAGACCAAAACGCTCTCTCATGGCGTCGGCTTGCGGCTGGAGAGATGCGATATCCTGCCCGGTTTGCGCAGAAGTTCTGGCTTGCCAGCCATCTACGAAATCGCCTGGCACAGCAGTCATAATAAGAAACGTGACGATCGATATGCCGATCAAAAGCGGTATCGTGACAATGATCCGCGCAAGGATGAACCGCAAGAAGCCCAAATTACCACTCCGTCTCAGGCAAGGTGCGACCGCCCCAGAAGGGGCGGTCGCGTTCTCCGAAAAGCGCTGAGATTAATACTCTGCAATCTCTCCAGGGAGGACCTCGTCGATCTGGTCGTCTTTGGCTGTCCAAAGCCGTTCGCGGATAACGCCATCCTCTGCCCACTCATACATGAATACGGGCGTTCCAGGGTGTGCGTTTTTCACACGCTTGTTAACCAGAAGTGCTGCCGGGATCTGGATTGCGCCGATTGTATAGGCGTTTTCCGTCACGAGACGTTGCATGGTTTTTGCCAGTTCAGCCTGCTCCGCCGCATCACTGCTGGCATTAAAGGCGGCATAGGCATCAGCAAGCTCGGCTTCAAATGGCAGGCGATCGCCGCCGGCATTGAAGTGCGGGCAGTTGTCTCCCGCAGGCCATGTGCGACAGCTTTCACGCGTAGGTAAGATCACGTTCTCGCGTCTGAAGATCGCGGTGAACTGTCCACCGGTAAACAACGTGTCGGCTGTTGTCTGGTCAACGCTGCGTGGCTGAAGCGTGATACCCACTTCGGCCAACTGAGACGTCACGGCCTCGAGCTGTTTGCGGTCGGCATTTGCGTCGCCCCACAGAACAGTCGGGATCACGATGTCATCGCCACCGCCTGGCAAATTGCGTATGCCGTTGCCATCCGTGTCGGTCGCACCAACCCCATCAAGCAGACCGTTGGACAGTGCCTGATCAAAGGGATGGTAGTCAGTCGAATCCGCATCGTAATACGGCGACCCACTGGCGAAACCACCCATGTAGGGATACCCGAACGGTCCACGTGCCAAGGCCTGACTGATCGCATCGCGATCAAGTGCGTGGCTCAGAGCAAGGCGGAAGTCTTTCTCGCGGAAGAGTTTCCGCATGGCCGCATCGTTGTCATCTTCGGCGCCCGCGACATCAAAGTTCAGCGTCAAACGCCATGCCAGCACCCGAGGTCCAAAGTTGGCTTTTACCGGGCTATCAGCAGACTGAGACTGCTTGAGCGCCTCGACATAGTTACCAGGATCTTCCATGTTGGAGAAATCGCCTGTTCCCGCAACAGCCTGTGCTGTCCTGTCGCCCCAGGTCGAGAGACGGAAGGTCATCTCGTTGTAGTAGGGCAGCTGCTGACCGCTTTCGTCCACTTTAAAGTAGAATGGATTGCGTCGCAGGATCACCACTTCGTCCGGGCGGTGTACAACAGGGATCCAACCGCCAAGAACAACCGGTGGCACAATGTCGTTAGGCAGGGCCTGCGCATAGCTGTCGTATGTCGCATCGCCGTTATATTTTGGATGCTTGTCCTTCAGCACATGACTTGGTCCAGGGCAGCCCTGAATATACGCCAGGCTTTCGACGATGGTTTCAGATTGCGACGAACCGAAAGTGAATTTTACGGTGTAGTCGTCGAGCACCGAAAAGTCTGCACCGCCACCAAACGAGTCTTTGGCCATGCGAGAGGACACGTTATCGTCCTGCACATTGTCTTCAAACCAAAAGCGCACATCTTCAGCATCAAACGCATCGCCGTCTGACCACTTTACGCCCTTCATAAGATTGAGAGTCAGCTCGGTGTTGTCGCCGTTCCAGCTCCAGCTTTGAGCGAGATTGGGAAGCGGACCAGTCTGATCTGCCGCAGCCACCTGCCAACGGGGGCCCTGGCGCACAAGGCACTCCTGAACGGCCATATTGATGCCGCCCCATCCCTGGTGCTGACCAGCCATCCAGTGCCATCCCTCTGGACGACCACCGATCACGTGACGAAAAACACCGCCGTATTCGCCCATGCCGTCAACCATGGCACCGGTTTTGAATACCACAGGTTCTTCTGGCAGACGCTCTTCAACGGGAGGCAGCTTTCCTGCCTCTACCAGAGCTGACAACATCGGCGCTTCTGAGTAGTTATCCAGCGCACGATGGGTATAGATATCTGACCTTTGAATTAGATCATATTGCAGCCCTGACAAACTTGTCTCGGGCGGCATTGGGTCTGCGACAGCCATGCTGCCAGCAGACACAAGTGCAGTTGTAAGTCCGAACGTAAAATTCGGACGTTTCCGAAGTTTCATAGAGTCCTCCCTTTATTTTTATCAAAGATATGCTGGGCTAAAAGTCCGATGGTGTCTTTATGTGATATGATAAAATACTTCCGGAAAATCACACAAATGCAAAAAATAATCTCTGTTTAGATGATAACGATGCGACTCGCAAAAAAATATAGAATCATGAAGTAACTCCGAGGCGTTGGTGAATTCTGCGATCCACAGCCACTACTTTCTCGAGAACTTCTAAGAAATTGACTTCGTGGGCGCGCATGCCCGGCGGGAAGGAATGACTAAAAAGCACAAGACTCACGCCCCCGCGGAGCTAGATTCATTGATGGTCGATGCCAACGGAGCTTCTCTAAGGGATTGGTCGTAATATCAAAGAAATTTGATTTTTAGCAGCCAACACAGCAGGCGTCGAACAGATTGTGTTACTGCAATCGCACCATTGAGATGGACGTCGTGCCGCGCTCAATGACGGGCTGAGGACCATCGGCTTTCCAACTTTGGTGATTGAGTGCCCAACAGACCGGCAGCTCTTCGTGTGCTGCCTTGGGCAAGCTTCAGACGCTGATTATTTGCCTTCCGGGTCGCACGAAAATTCTTCCGGAAAAACACATTATTCCCGGAATCATTTTGATCCATGCATGGCGGCTTCGCTCAGTTGGACGCTGGCACCTCCATCGGTCTGAAATTGCAGTCGAAAACTAGCGAGCCTAATCCAGCATCGGATGGATGCTGGGATGGTGTCCCAAAAAACGCCTGCGATGTGTCGGTGCACATTGCATCGGTAAGTGACATGGGCAGACGTTCGTGTTGAACAGAATTGACCAGCGCTTTCGCTTCGTCGATGGGCTCCAGAGCAAGTGTCTCGTTCATATTTATCGGCATAGCATCCGACGCCACAAAAGTTGGTCTGAGACCGGCAAGCACGGTGACACCAATCATCCGTCGGTCCATACGGTGGTGATCGACGCCACTCAACATTGCTGGTCAACGAAGTATGGCAAGAGCGCTTCTTGAACATGGGCAATTAACACCGCCCTACCCCAAGGGAACGGTAGGTTTGTCGCGCGCTCGATCGTCTTGCGCGGAAGGTATTGCTCCAAAAGAGATTGCGGAGGCGATTTACTCTCCAGAAAGTCGTGCAATACTTCAACGGCTTTGTAGGCTTCGGGCTTGGCCCAATAGTAGCGGACCCTGTCCGCCAGGCCGAAATGCCAAAGAAGCTGAGAGTCATCGCTGTAGTGTTTCTTCCAGGCCGAGGGGTCGCTTGCCATTAACTTTGACATCACCTCTGGAAGTTCGGCCTCGTGCCCAAGCCAGTTTGAAATATGGGAAAGAGCATAAGCGGCTTCGCGCCACGCGTAAGTAAGCGCGGGCCCTACTTTCAGAATGCCAAAATTGCGTCGCGCCAGTTCTGGGTAAACTTCTGTGCGTTGATAGTCCGTCGAATGCGCTTCGAAACAGAGGCTTGGATGGTCATCAAGAACAGAACTCAGACGATCAGGTCCGGCAATATCAAAGTGATCAACGCGCTCTGCTCCGAATTCCAGGCCCGGTTGAACGACCAAGGCACGCACATTATCGAACGCCTCACCTGCGCCTGCTGCTACAAACGCGTCTTCATGTGCCGCCAATGTGGCCGCAGCACTTTCCGGCGAAGTTGGCACGACAATGCCTTCGTCGTCAGTCCGCGCACCGCCCGGCGGTGGGACTTCGGTGCCTATGACATATGAGAGCCGATCAGGATGAGGTGCATAAGCCTGAGCGACAAGTGCCAGCATAGCGGCGCGTTTGGACGCCGTGACGTCATCCACTTGAGCGGGTTCGCCGGCACATCCTTCCGAACAATCGAGATGAATTTTTGAGAATCCTGCGTCGGCGTAAGCCATAATCATCTCGCTGGCCTGCGCCATTGCCTTTGACGCTGGCATGGCTTTCCAGACTTGCGGGCCAAGATGATCACCCCCCAGAATAATCCGGTCCGGGTTACATTTTAGGACGTTCGCCTGTTGTCGAACGTCCGCAACGAATTGATATGGGCTTAGGCCGGTGTATCCGCCCAAGTGATTGACTTGATTGGAAGTTGCTTCGATCAGAAGCGGGCGATCCAGATTTTCCGCCAGCATCATTGATGCCGCCAGGACATCTGCGTGCGCTGAGCAAACTGACGGAATAGCTGGGCCGCGCCTTGCGCGAACATCGTGGATGATTGCATCAAGCACGGCTCATCCTTCCTGCGTATAGAGCGGCGCCACGCGCTCCGGATTCATTTCCAAAACGCGAGATTGCAATTTTTGGGAGTGGAAGAGACCCCAATACATGTGGGGCCAACGCGCTCCGTGCCCGAATAACAAAATCCGGCATCTGAGACACACCGCCACCAAGGACAATGATGTTAGGGGCAAGCATCAGATAGAGAACCTGCAAGGCTTCCGCGACAACTTCGAACCAGATGGAAAGAACCTCCTCAGATGAGGGATCGTCGATTATTTGGCTATGCGAGATGTCCCGGCCAAGAATATGACGTCCTAAGGCAGACAGACCTGCCGACGACAGATAGGCCTCGTAGCATCCAGTTCGCCCGCACCCACACTTTAACCCCGGCAATTCATGGAAAGCTGCCAATTGTGCCGATATGCCGATATGCCCAATTTCGACTGAATCGCCGCCATGTCGAAACGCAGATTTTCCCCCAACCCAATGCCCGGCACCCAAGCCAGTGCCGAATGTCAGACCAACAACCGAGCGCGCTCCTTGACCTGCACCACCTTGTGCTTCTGACAAGGCGAATGCAGCGCAATCATTCATGACCGGGACCGGCACTCCAACTCGTTGAGTAAGATCGCGAACAACCGTTTGACCGGTTGCAGGAGTGTTGGCTGCAAAACTTTCGCCGGTTTCGGAGTCAATGAGACCTGCAAGTGCCAACCCAATCGGCAGGTCACTTTGATCTGCTTGAATTCTCAACCACTCTACTGCTTCGGCGATATGCTCAATAAGCGCCGGGTAGCTTTCTTTGGGTGTCTCCCATCGCCTTGAAACACCCGGCAAGAAACCTTCCCCTGTGAAGATGCGGGCCTTTATCGCTGTACCCCCTACATCTATGCCCCCCAGTATCATGGCAATTCGTACATTCGGACACCGGACACTACACGACTGAGGGCATGCCCCTGAAATGGGTCATCGACTGGTAAACCCAGTTCGGCCGACCATCGAGCCGCGATCACTTGTGCGGGCAAAACGCACAGCAGCGCGGAAAGTGCAGGATCACCATCTACATAAAACGGAATATCGCCGCCAAACCCAATGGTTGTTACTGTGATATCCGTAAATTGTTGTCTTAGCTCGATCGCGATATCGAGGTCATACTGTCGTGTGTGCGGGTCGGGATGCAATAATACAAAAACCTGGGTGTTCCGTGTAACTGCGGATTTGGGGCCATGTCGAAACCCCAAAGAGCTGTCCCACAAAGTCAATGTTTTCCCAGCAGTGAGCTCCAGAACTTTCAACGCAGCTTCGCGGGCAGCCACGTTCATTGCGCCGCAGCCAAGAAAGACTGCGCGTTCTGGTCTCGGAAACTCGTTAAGAATTTGATTTGCAAGAATATCTTCAGCCACATTGGACATTTGCATCATTGTCGTGCGCGCATCTATTCGACCAAGAGCCGCCAAGGCGGAAAGCACCATCGTCGAAAAGCTGGACGTCATCGCGAAACCAGCGTCGTGCGTCGCCTCAGGCAAGATCAGATTTTTTATTTCGCTCGTTGGGTTGCAGGTGACATGCAAGCGCTCCATTCGCGTTGCATGTCACCTGCAACCGGTCGATATCGGGCCGGTGCGTATCAAGGATATCGAGCATGCCAACCGTTTCTGAGCTGTCGCCCGAACGGCCGAATTGAATATTGAGAATGCGTCCCTGACGAGAAAGCCAGGAACTAGGTTCGGCAACAAAATCAGTAGTGGGAACAGATATGCAGCGGCGGTTTGCGAAGGCGCCCGCACTTAGAATATCGCCTATGAAAGCGGAAGTGCCAGCACCAGAAAACCAAATCTCTTCTATCCGACGGTCGTCAATCCACGCGGAAATGTCTAAGGCTTGCACTTCGAGTTCCGACGCCCAGTTCGCCCATACTTGCGGCTGTTGGTGTATCTCGCGCCAAGTCGCCGTCTCTTTGAGGTCTGCGTTGGTGGTCTTCATTGGCTTGCCGAAAGAGCTGGTTTTACAAGAACAACATTTGCACCCGACTGCCGCAATTCCGAAGTTATTTGACTTGTTTCAGCAAGGTCAGTGATGAGGCAGTCAAGTGCATCAAACTTACAGACCTTGTGCAGACGAGCCTCTCCAAACTTGCTTTGATCCATCAATCCGTTAACGCGCCGCGCAGATCCCATCAGAGCGCGAGTCACAACAGCCTCATCCTCGTCGAAAGTGCTTAATCCAGAGCCAGGATCTGCGCAGTCTGCACCCATGACGAAGGTATCAAAATGAAACTCTGACAGGGATTGCGGGATCAACTGGCCTGTTAGACTGCGGGCTTCAGATCGAATGCGACCGCCTGTCAGCAAAACGTCATGCTGTCCTTGATCCATCAATATTTGAGCCACCATGAGACTTGCCGTCATTATGGTCTTACCTGGGCTGTTACATAATGCACGGGCGAAGATCTCGGCCGTCGAGCCGCTATCGATCAACAGATGTCGGTCCGATGAAACCCGTTGAGCAGCTGCGTCTGCGATCGCCATTTTCTGCGCAACGTTCACCAACCGTCGGTCCTGATGCAATGGCTCTACTGCAGAAAGGCCTCGTCTGTCGCGTGCGTGCGCAAGCGCAAGATCAATTCGAAACTCGGAGGTGCCGCGATAGCCAAAAGCCTGACAGAACCGAATAAGTGTGGGTTCAGAAGCATCGAGACGCTCGCAAGTCTCGCTATTGCTTCCGCGAATAAACGCCTCCGGGTCATTCAGAACTGAGGCGGCGATACCGCGAAATTTCCGCGTCCCTTCACTTAGAACAGACTCAAGCTGGGCGATTAAGTCATGCTCATCCACCGTTTCTTTTAGCTTTGGTGTCAAAAAACCCCCCGATTCTGAGTAAAATGACTATTACACTGTCATTTTTTCTGTTCAACTAAATTAATTATCTGATTTTGTGAGTTCCAGAAAAGTTAGATGCTGAAGACGAAGGGGAATACTCGAATGAAAGTTGGGATAATCGGGCTTGGCGCACGGATTGCGACATTGGCACCAAGATTTTGCCGGGCTGACCCCGAGTTGGAGTTTTCCGCGATTGCTGACCCAAGTCCTGACCGGCTTCAAGTTCTTCAGGAACTTGGGCAGTCGCCAAAAGTTTACCGGTCGGCTGAGGATATGCTTGAGGCAGAACGACTGGACATGCTGATGGTGGGGTCGGTCAACAATCAGCACCTTGACCACCTTCGGCTCGCGCTTGAAACGAGCATTCCACACATATTCGTCGAAAAACCTTTGGTTATTTCGATGTCCGATACTCTTGAACTGGCGCGACTCGCTGCCACCAACAACGGTCGTGATCGACTTATTGTGGGGCTCGTCCTGCGTTATTCTCCGCTCTATAGATTACTGCGATCTGCTCAGTCCGATGGTCATCTTGGCGAGATAATGTCCATTGAAGCAAGTGAGCACATCGCCCCTTACCACGGTTCATTCTTTGTCCGAGATTGGCGTCGTGACAGCAGGATCTCTGGTGGCTTCATGCTTGAAAAATGTTGTCATGATCTGGATCTCTATCAAGGCGTAATGGGGTGCCGCCCCGTCAAAATTTCAAGTTTTGGAGGGCGGAAAAAATTCGTTCCTGAAAACAGACCCGATAAGGCTCCGGATTATGTATCAGAGATGTCGCCGCGATGGGGTGGAATCGAAGATGCCTTTAGCGGCCAAGGAGATATCGTCGACTATCAATGCTCGCTTGTTCGGTACGAGAATGGCGCGACGATGGCCTTTCATACAAATCTGAATGTGCCTGACGAGTTTCGGCGGTTTGCCGTCATCGGTACGAATGGCATGGCAGAAGGTGACTTCATCAGGGACTATTTTCGTGTCACAGACGCAGATAGCGGCTCGCGGCTTGTCGACATACCCAAAGTCGCCGAAGGCTCGAACAAAGATCACTATGGCGCAGACGCTGCAATGGTAGAGGACGTTCTCAGCTTCGTTAAAGGCGACGCGTCGGGACTGCCTCTTAACTTTGTCGATGCGTTAGAAGCCGGTGTTTGTGCTCTTTCCATGGACCGGGCCAACGCTCTTGGCGAGGTAGTCGATCTGACAGAGTTTTGGACGCAGTTTGATGAAGCGTTGGGATCGGTTTGAGTTGGGACTCCACGATCGAACCACACGTAAATCTATTTGGGATTTGCCGTCAGTACTGTTTCAAAGCCATTTCAGATGATTTGACTGCCCAAAGGGTCTGGGCGCGAATTGATCCTGCGATCTTCCAATGGACGAACTCCAAATTGCTCGCGGTAGCGGTTTGAAAAATGTGCGGTGGTGGAAAATCCTGTCACTTCTGCGATGGAAGCGACGGACATCGCAGACTTTGTCGTTAGATCTCGAGCAAGGTTCAGACGCAATTGACGATAATACGCCATGACCGTCGCTCCTAAATTGTCCCTAAACAGGCGATTGAGCTGGCGTGTCGTAATTCCGGCCATAAGAGCCAGTTGAGTCAGCGTCAGCGGATCTGCCATGTGATCTTCCATTGCTGCCACTGCGTCGATGACGTGCGCGGGCTGATGGCCAATTCTTTCCGCAATGCCTGACCTTTGGGGCGCGGCTGCGGCTCTGATGTCGGTGTGCAGGAACCAATCACTAACCTGTCTAGCAAGGTCTGCGCCATAATGCCCGGCAATCAATGCGTGCTGCATATCTAGTGCTGCTGTGCCCCCGCCGCATGTAACTCTGTCCCGATCTATGACGTAAAGGCGACGCTCGACCAACGCATCTGGATATGTGGCGATCAACTCTGGGGCATGCTCCCAATGAACTGTCATGCGCCGATCCTTCATGAGGCCGGCTTTTGCCAGAATCACAGGTCCACCTGAGACACCGCCGACAAGCGCGCCCCGTCGAGCGGAACGACGCAACCATTCAAGGGTGTTTTCCTCTCGAAATGCGAAAGGATCGCCCCCGGCGATCACAAAATTTAAATCAACAGAGTCCATTATGTGAGTATCAGGATAACAGGCAATCTGCGCTGCACCGGAACTGGAAACCAGCGCATCCGGAGCGACATGAAATATTTCGAAAAGTTTTCTCCTGGCAAGCAAATTAGCGGCGCGCAACGGTTCGACTACACAAGCATAGGACATCAGGGCAAATCCACTAATTGGCAGGACCGCCACTCGAATTGGTTCGCCTGTGGGTGATTTTTTCTGCAATTTCATGTCTATTTTAGGCATATCCTGACTTACCAATTTCGCGTTAACTTTGCCAGAGTTTCATCCTGAAAGCTGGCTATGCGATACTCGGCACTGAAAATCCTGAAAGAAGGTCTTACGGGGAACAAAGGGTGGAAACCTGTTTGGCGTGAACCAGATCCGAAGCCGCAGTACGACGTCATCATAGTCGGGGGCGGCGGACATGGGTTAGCAACAGCTTACTACTTGTCGAACAAGTTTGGGATCAAGAATGTTGCGGTCCTGGAGAAGGGGTGGATCGGTTCGGGCAATGTGGGGCGAAACACTACAATCGTTCGTTCGAACTATCTTTTGAAGGGCAATCAACCTTTCTACGAGATGTCGATGAAATTGTGGGAAGGTCTTGAACAGGACTTCAACTACAACGCCATGGTCAGCCAACGTGGCATTCTAAATCTTATTCACAGCGACGCGCAGCGGGACGCATTTGTTCGGCGCGGTAACTCCATGCGAATGTCAGGGGCGGACGCAGTTCTGCTTGGGCCGCATGAAATCCGGGAAAAATGTCCTTACCTAGATTTCGACAATGGCCGTTTTCCCATTCAAGGCGCATTATGGCAGCCGAGGGGCGGTACGGTCAGGCACGATGCAGTGGCTTGGGGTTATGCAAGAGGCGCGGACTCGGCTGGTGTTGATATTATCCAGAACTGCGAGGTCACCGGATTTCAAATTGAAAACGGGAAGTGCCTTGGGGTGGAAACGACAAAGGGCAATATCCTTGCAAGCAAGATTGCAGTTTGCGTTGCCGGTTCGTCGTCGCGGGTGATGGCGCACGCCAACATGCGACTTCCTATTGAAACACATGTCCTTCAAGTCTTTGTTTCTGAAGGATTAAAGCCGACAATCCCCGGCGTGATAACATTTGGCGCTGGGCATTTTTACGTCAGCCAGTCGGACAAAGGCGGTCTGGTCTTTGGTGGTGATATCGATGGGTACAATTCGTATGCGCAGCGCGGAAATTTGCCAGTCGTCGAAGACGTTTGCGAGGGCGGAATGGCCATCATGCCTATGATCGGACGTGCGCGGCTTTTGCGCATGTGGGGTGGCGTTATGGATATGTCCATGGATGGTTCTCCATTCATCGACAAGACGCACATTGAAGGGCTCTATTTCAACGGCGGGTGGTGTTATGGCGGCTTTAAAGCGACCCCTGCCAGTGGTTATTGCTACGCCCACCTATTGGCCAAGAATGAGCCGCATCAGGTCGCAAAGCATTTTCGTTTGGATAGATTCCGTCAAGGCGCGCCAATCGACGAAAAGGGCGTTGGCGCCCAACCCAATCTGCATTGAGAGAGTGATCTTGTGATAATCAACCATCCACTTCTGGGACCGCGTGATGCAGCCGAATTTGTTTACAAAGGCGATGCAAGTATGATCGAGCGCCCTAGTGTAAAAGCTGATGGCGAGGGCGATGAGATGTACGAGTATGTCTATCTTCGCAGCAACCCGGCGGGCAAACATCGCGAACTTTGGTATCACGAACAAGGCGACCGGTCTTGGTTGGTTGTGACACGGGACACTACCACTCACGAGATTTCCAATGTTGAGCTTGCACGTAAGGCAGCGCGTGCTGTTGGGCGGTCGAGATGACTCAGGCATTTCGCGTAGACGGCGGTCAGATTGACAGAACCAAAACTCATAAATTCAACTGGAATGGCAAGTGGTTAAGTGGGCACCCTGGCGACACTCTGGCTTCGGCGTTACTGGCGAATGGTCAGCGATTGGTTGGCCGCTCTTTTAAATATCATCGACCAAGGGGAATTTTTTCCGCAGGCTCGGAAGAACCCAATGCTTTGGTGCAAATTCGGCAAGGAGCGGCACAGGAGCCGAACACACGCGCAACGGTGGCCGAGCTTTTTGACGGATTACACGCGACCAGTCAAAACCATCGCGGATCTCTTGAATGGGATATCATGGCCGCAAACGATTTGCTCAGCCCGTTCTTAAGTGCCGGCTTTTACTACAAAACTTTCATGTGGCCCAAATCATTCTGGGAAAAGGTCTACGAGCCAGTCATTCGTGCCTCGGCAGGGCTTGGACGACTTTCAGTGCAGCCAGATCCAGATTGCTATGATCACGGCTTCCTGCATGCAGACCTGCTGGTTATTGGAGCCGGACCCGCTGGTCTATCCGCCGCGTTGGCAGCTGGTCGTGCGGGTGCGCGTGTTATTCTCGCTGACGAAGACTTCCGAATGGGAGGTCGGCTTAACAGTGAAACTCATCAAATTTCCGGGACTTCTGGCTCAGATTGGGCGGCGACAAAAACAATTGAACTCTCATCGATGCCAAATGTCAGGCTGATGACGAGAACCACGGTCTACGGCGCATTTGACCACGGAATTTATGGTGCGCTCGAGCGTAAGACCGATCACCTCAGTTCGTCGGGCAGCAAACCTCGGCAAGTTGCTTGGCGCATCTACACAAAACGCACAGTTCTTGCTGCTGGGTCCACTGAACGCTCCATTGCATTCGGCAACAACGACCGACCGGGCATCATGCTGTCCGGGGCGGTGCGAAGCTATGTCAATCGATTTGGGGTCGCGCCCGGCAAGAACGTCGCGATCTTCACCAACAATGATGATGGCCTGCGAACGGCCGAAGATTTGAGGGCGAAAGGGCTGAATGTTGCGCGGATCATCGATGCGCGTAAGGGTGAATTTGTTGTCGACACCCGCGGTAGAAAAGCCATTCACACGGTGTTCTTGAGCAATGGCCAAAACATTAATGTCGATTGCCTGGCTGTGGCCGGCGGTTGGTCCCCAAATGTGCATTTGACCTGCCATCAACGCGGTCGGCCGAAATGGCGTTATGACATCGCTGCATTTGCACCGGGTAGTGAATTGCCCGATGGAATGTCAGTTATCGGTGCAGCGAACGGCAATCTGACGCTGGGTGCTGCCCTGCGAGATGGTCAGACCTCTGGTCGGCAAATTGCGGAAGACCTGGGCTATTCGCCGAACACCGAAAACGCCGCCCGAGCCGACGACGAACAATCCGGGATCACACCGTTTTGGCACGTGGCCGAAAGTAAATCCCGTGCATGGGTCGATCTGCAAAACGATGTCACCACAAAAGACATCAAACAATCCCACGCTGAAGGGTTTCGAGCAGTTGAGCATCTGAAGCGGTACACGACTTTGGGAATGGCGACCGACCAGGGCAAAACTGCCAATGTTCTGGGGCTGGCCATCATGGCAGAGGCGGCAGGCAAATCTATTCCCGAGACGGGAACGACGATATTTCGCCCGCCATACTCTCCTGTGGCTATCGGGGCATTCGCCGGTCGGGCCCGTGGTAAGGAATTTCGACCTACTAGGCTGACACCAAGCCACAAATGGGCCACAGAGAACGGCGCAACTTTTGTCGAAACCGGCGCGTGGTTACGGGCTCAATGGTTCGCAAGGCCAGGGGAAAAAGGCTGGCGCGACTCGGTCGACCGTGAAGTCGAGATGACGCGCCGCTCTGTCGGTGTGTGCGATGTTAGCACTCTCGGGAAAATCGACATTCAAGGTCGGGATGCTGCGGAGTTTCTCAACCGCGTGTATGCAAATCCCTTTTTGAAACTACCAATCGGCAAAGTGCGCTATGGCCTAATGTTGCGTGAAGATGGTGTATGTTACGACGATGGCACAACGGCGCGACTGTCGGAAACGCATTTTGTCATGACGACAACCACTGCCAACGCTGTGACAGTCTTTCGGAATATGGAATTCGCGCGCCAGTGTTTGTGGCCGGATCTGGACGTGCATCTGATTTCAGTGACGGATGGATGGGCACAATTCGCGGTCGCCGGACCAAATTCACGAGCGTTGCTATCTGAAGTCGTGGACGATCTTGACTTGTCCAACGACGCCTTCCCTTTCATGGCCTGCACTGAATGCACGGTGTTCGGCGGAACGCCGGGGCGACTTTTCAGGATCTCTTTCTCCGGCGAGTTAGCCTATGAAATTGCGGTTCCCGCGCGGTATGGCGACGCTATGATCCGGGCCTTGATGAAGGTTGGTGCGGCCTATGACGCCATTCCCTACGGGACTGAAGCCTTGGGTGTCATGCGCATCGAAAAGGGACATGCGGCTGGGAACGAGTTGAACGGACAAACGACCGCAGCCATGCTGGGGTTGGGCGGAATGGTGTCGAAGAAAAAGGACTCGATAGGCTCGAATCTTGCCGGACGAATGGATCAGAATTCGGAAAACGATCTGCGCCTCGTCGGGTTTCGCCCCGTCAACCAATCAGCTGAACTAAAAGCCGGAGCGCACTTCGTTCTTCCCGGCGATCCGGCTGACACGGATCACGACAAGGGGTGGATGACATCGGTTGCGTTCTCGCCCGAGCTTGGTCACTCGATAGGGATGGGTTTTCTGCGAGACGGTCAGAATCTGATTGGCAAAACGATACGAGCATTCAGCCCCGTTCAGGACAGTGATATTCTTGTGGAAGTTTGCTCTCCACACCATGTCGATCCCGAAGGAGGTCGCCAGCGTGCCTGATATTCAACTCAAACCTGTCTCGGTTCTTGGCGGCTTTGACCGAAAGTTTGGAGCCAACCGGGTTTCAGAGATTACAAATCTGGCGTTGGTATCGGTGGCAGTCCCACAATCCAAGGAACACGAACTAGAGAATGTGCTTCAGGAAGTCTGGCAGCTGTCGTTTCCTTCGCCGGTGATGAGCGAGTTTTCCAGCGAAATACGCGCAATTCAGTCGACGCCCGACCAACTAATGTTTCTGTTCTCTCATGATATCCCGAATGCCGCAGAACACATCTCGGCAAAGTTGGGCACAAACGGTTATACCACAGACCAGACCGATGCTTGGGTTATGATTGAAGTTTCGGGCCCCGATGTATTGGCAGCGCTCGAAAGACTTTGCCCCATCGATCTTGATCAAAGTGTCTTCGCAGTTGGAGCCTATGCCCGGACAGTCATGGAGCATATGGGTGGCACTATTGTTCGGCTGGACTCCGATCGGTTCTTACTCATGTCGGCAAGTTCTTCTGCGGGATCCTTTTTGCATGCGGTAACGCAATCTTTTGATTGGGTCACAGAGGCACCGCAGTGATTTCCAGTTCAGCCCACCTGGGGAAGCTTATCAAATGAACCATGGTCCCCAATACGATCGGACAGAACCGCCTGGCGACGTCCGTTTTCCTTGGCACGGTAAAGCGCTGCATCCGCACGTTTGAGGGTTGCATCAACGGAAATGCCAAAACCGCTGGCAAATGCTATTCCGATACTTGCGGAAATCTCGCAACTGCGACCCTCAAAAGGAATCGGCCGTTCCAAGGTCTGTATGAGCGCCTCACCAAGTGCTAGCAGCTCTTCCGTTGACTTAAATTCCTCTACAAGAACTAAAAACTCGTCCCCACCGAGGCGAGCGACAACGTCCTTAACATCAAGTAATCTCTTAAATCTTTCCGCTGTTTCCACCAAGACAGCGTCTCCGGCGGCATGACCGTGTGTGTCGTTGACTTGCTTAAAATAATCCAGATCAATTGCCAGAACTGCCAAAGGTTGACCTCGATGCATTTTGTTATCGATCAACCGCTCAACGCCCCGGCGGTTCGGCAGGCCGGTCAGCGCGTCAGTGATCGAGTTTTCCTCGGCTACAGCGCGGGCCGTCTCTAGTTTTAGGTTTAGTTTTCGCGACTCCTTCATGGCGGCGGACTTGGATTCGATGAGATACAGCATCTCGACAGCAAGATCAGTTGCAGCAAAGTCGCCGATTGTAAGACTGTGTTGAGACACGGCCTCGGACACGTGAATTCCGAAGGAAAGATTAACCAAAACCTTACCGCCTTCCCCTTCCAGCTTGACAACAACGGCTCGAAACTGGGTTGCGTCGGGTTGTTTCAGTCGAAGGTGCACGGCCTGACCAGTCAACGTCCCAATGTCCTTCGAGAGAGAAATTCTACGTGGTCTGCGCACCTGAAAGGTATCGAAGAAGTCTTGGCCGACCATTGCGCCGTTGCCCATCCGGTCAAGAGTTGGACCTGTATGCAAAATGGTACCATCGCGTGCTACGATCAGGCACATCGGCATCAATTCAGCGAGCGCTTGCACATTGAATTCAAAGTTGCCGTCTGTTTGGTTTTCAACAGAACTCACGGTTCGACTCTCTGTGCGAGATCGAACTGCTTGCCTTCTGCGTATGAAAGATCGTGAATCTGTACGGAAATGAGCTCGTGGCCGTTTGAAATTCTTTCCAATTCGATAGTGGCCAGGACACCATAATCATCAGCCAAGCCTTGCAAGACGCCACCCAGCACCGGACCATGCCCGAAATCACTGGTGCAGATTTCTATTTCGACAAGACTTTTGCTGGTTTCGAGCACCTCAAGTGCAGGTAACTCTAAATCAGGCACGGCCAGGCGCGCACGTTCGGGCAAGTCTTCCAATGAAATCAAAAACTCCTCAAAAGTGTCTCCACCAAATCGAAGCAATCGCCGTAAGGCTTCTGAATTTGGATGGGCAACCAGATAAATGCCCAGATCCTCGAGAATTGTCGCCGTTGGTTTGCCGAGGACACGCACGCACGACCGCAGTACGTCGGTAGTGAGCGAGTCTTCATAGATTAGCATGGGTTCGAAAGTCTCGAAGCCAAGCTCTGCAGCGCCAACGACATCCCCCCACGCCCGAGGGCCGTAGGTATCAATTACAAAGCTCTGCAATGCTCTGTTTGCCAGGCCGTGCATCAAGCCTCCCGATATATTCCCACATCGAAATAGGCCAGGCTGCTTAACATTTTCCGAAGATTGGCACCGGAAAGGATTAGAAGTCCGTGGGTGCGCCGCCTTCAGCTTTTCGGCGTTCGACAAAATCCGCGAGTTCGTCACGAACTGCCACGTCCAGCGGCGGTTCCTCGAAATTATTCACAATGTCTTTCCACATGTGATGGGCACGCTCAGCGGTCCAAACACCTCCGGCAATATCCCAACCCTCGTAATTGCGCCAATCGCTGAGAAACGGTTGATAAAACGCTGTTTCATAACGTTCCTGAGTGTGCTGAATGCCAAAGAAATGACCATCATCGCCAACCTCTGCGATGGCATCAACTGCGATGTCCGCATCTGTCGTCGCCGTAAGCGCAGGTTCGAAATATCGGATCATCTGGTTGATGACTTCGCAATCCATCACAAACTTTTCTGGGCTGGCGATTAGGCCGCCTTCAAGCCAACCAGCGGCGTGATACACCATGTTTGTCCCAGATTGGATGGCCGCCCATAGGGACGCGGTGGTTTCCCACATGGCCTGACCGTCCGGAACATTTGCAGCACAGGAACCGGACGACCGCATTGGTAGCCCGTAATATCGCGCCATTTGCCCTGTCATCTGCGTGGCGCGAATATACTCCGGCGTGCCGAATGCGGGCGCGCCAGATTTCATGTCCACGTTGGAAGTGAATGTCCCCAATACGCAAGGACAACCGGGCGAGACCCATTGAAACAAGGCAATAGCTGATAGCGCTTCCGCAATTGACTGTGCTACGGCACCGGACATCGTAACGGGTGCCATCGCACCGGCCAATGTGAATGGCGTCACAAACACGGCCTGCCCACGGCGCACAAGCCGAAGGCAACCATCGATCATCGGTTCATCATGCTTTAACGGCGACGTAGAATTAATATTGGTGTACATGCGCGGCGTTGCCTGGAATTCTTCCTCGCTGAGTTGCCCACCAATCTTCACCATCTCTATGACGTCTTCGACACGCTCGCGGCCAAGCGAATAAGCATGCATGACCTTATCGGTAAGTGTCAGCTTGTCGTAAAGCATATCCAGATGACGGACACTGGCGTGGACGTCCACCGGCTCGACCGGATAACCACCAGCAAAATGTATGCAGTTGAAATACTGCGTCAGCTTTAGCAGATTGCGTGACTGCTCTCGTGTTCCCGACAACTTGCCAGTCGTTATATCCATGTAGTTCGGCGGCGAAGACACATTTCCAAACAGGATATGCTTGCCACCTACAGTTATTTGTTTGTCCAAATTTCTCGGTGTCAAAGTAAATTCAGACGGCGCCTGAGCCACCATTTCGGTTACGAATTCTCGATCAAGCCGGACATTCGTGCCATCAATTTTTGCGCCGATCTGGCGAAACAAATCCAGCGCTTCTTCGTTCAAAAACTCGATGCCGATTTCTTCGAGAATGCGCATTGCGCCGTTGTGAATCGCCTCCACACCCACAGGAGTCAGAGGTTCGGTCGGCCGGTCGTTATTGACAGGAACGCTCCACGGCAACTGTTGAATAGTTTCAGTCGATGTTCGGCGCGTATTGCCTGCTCGTCCACCAGAACGTTTTCGCCGTGCATTCGCCGCCATGATCAACTCCTATAATTTGTCTTGGAGTCATGGCTTAATTCCGAACAAACTGCGCTACATTGGCGACATAATTTGTCGTTTTTCGATCATTGGCTTAAACTACTGCGCATCCAGCCATTTCTGCAGATGTCCAATGTTTGGCAAGATTGCATCAGCCAGATCAGTCAAGTCTTCCGTTTTAGCCACCCCTGTCAAAACTGCTACACTTTTCATCCCGGCCTTTCTTGCCGCTGACAAATCATGCCGGCTGTCGCCGACCATGACCGTTTTTTCAGGCGCAATTCCAACTTCGTCACAAAACGCGAATAGTTGCCCGGGCTCAGGTTTCGCCCCAAATCCGCTGTCGTAACCTGCGATGAACTTGAAGTGGTGAGCAATTCCGGCTGACGACAGATGAATAAGTGCCGGTTCCTCGGAGTCGTTCGTAACGACACCGAGAACATACTCGTGGGCCAATTGCGCCAGCACATCCGACAGACCGTCTACCGGGACCTGCACCGTTTCACAGGCGATCTGATCCAGCTTTCCCACAATATTTTCGTCATCAATGTGAGGCTTCAATGCCTCTTCGATATCCTCAACTGTTCCAGCAATGACTGGGCTGTCCGGAAGAAACACACCCTTTTTAAGGTCAAATCCAATGGCGTCCGAAACTAACTTGGCACGTCCATTATTCCCACGCCCCAGTGCAGCAACGGCAGACCTAGCCCAAACACTCCAGGTCGCATTGAAGTCAAACAAAGTTCCATCTTTGTCAAAGATGATGGCTTCAAAACGGGGCATTCCGCTCACCTCCAAGGGCACCTTATGATGGCATCATCGGTCTTGGGCAGCATTGCAGTCCAAGACTTTATCCACTTGTCGAGTTGAATAAAGTCAGCGCCCCTTCCAAATCGGATCGCGTT
Organism: Boseongicola sp.; assembly: GCA_014075275.1. Taxonomy (NCBI): domain Bacteria; kingdom Pseudomonadati; phylum Pseudomonadota; class Alphaproteobacteria; order Rhodobacterales; family Paracoccaceae; genus Boseongicola; species Boseongicola sp. Next base: position 436,537 of record CP046179.1, on the reverse strand, counting down.
TTTCGGTAAAGGCAACTGCGCCTTCTAACTGATCTTCAGAACCGTAAAGGCTGTCGACTGTGCTAAGTTGACGTTTAGTTATCCGGTTCAACGCATCCTGAAATTTCGAATCCTCGGCATCACGAACCACTTCCTTTATGGCGGCCATGACAAGTGGCGGGCCGGATGCAATAACATGAGCCAATTCTCTGGCCGAAGTGAGCAACTCATCGTTTTTGACGACTTGCCGCAATAACCCCCAACGCAGCGCTTCTTCTGCATCCATCCATCGTCCGGTTAACAGCAAGTCCATCGCGACATGATAAGGGATGCGCTTCGGCAGCTTGATTGATGCTGCATCAGCGACGGTTCCGGAACGAATTTCCGGAAGGGCGAACGTTGCAGTATCCGACGCCACAATCAGGTCGCATGACAATGCAATCTCAAAGCCACCCCCACAACAAATGCCATTCACCGCGCAGATGACGGGCTTGTTCAAATGGGGCAATTCTTGCAAGCCCCCAAATCCGCCAACGCCATAGTCATCGTCCACGGCGTCGCCACCGGCCGCTGCTTTTAAATCCCAGCCCGCGCTGAAGAACTTGTCGCCCTCTGCCCGCAAAATTGCGACGCGAAGTTCAGGATCATCGCGGAAATCACGAAAAACTTCTCCCATAATACGGCTCGTTGCAAGATTGATCGCATTGGCCTTCGGTCGGTCCAGTGTGACTTCAAGAACAGCGCCGTCGCGGCGAGTTCGAATTGAGTCTGTGCTCATCCAGTTTCCTTTCGGATCAGTGCGTCCGCGGCAATTGCCCCGGACTCGCGGGCCATTAGAGGGTTAATTTCGACGTCAATTATATCGGGCTCGTTTTCGAGTAAGGCTTGTAACTTCATCGCTATATCGGCAATCGCGCCGACATCCGCTTTCACGCGCCCGCGATGTCCATTCAAGGTCGGCCAAAGTTTAAGTCTTGTAAGCGCCTCTTGAATTTCGGGTTCAGTCACGGGTGCAATCAAAGTTACTGAATCCCCCAATAATTCTGTAGCTACACCGCCGATGCCCAGAGTTAAGGATGCGCCATAGACAGGATCGCGGGAGACGCCAATCAAAACCTCGCCGACAACATCCGTGATCATCTCTTCCAATAGATACCCATTGGCGCCATGCATCAAAGGCTCCTCTTCGAGCGAAGAAACATTCAATCGGACCGCCCCGGCTTCGGTTTTATGAGCAAACCCAAGTCCTTTCAGGGCAAATGGAGGTGTCAGTTCTTCTGCGGAAAGTTCGGCAATGGTCGCCGCTGTGGCTGATTTCGGCGTAGCGACTTCTAATGTTTTTAGGAGCTCTTTTGCGTTTGCTTCATCCAATAGAAATGTTGCACCGTGCGGCCTTACAGACCAAGGCTTCCAGCCCGAAACAACATGCCTTCTGCGAGCTGCACTGATTGCTACGAGTGCGTCGGCTAAACCAAGTAACGGCACGATTCCGCGATCCATGAGGCGCATTGCCAACGTTTGGTCGATCGTGTCTGGCAATGTCGAAACGGCGAATGCTGGCTTGCCAGTCTTCAGAACTGCATACGCCATCGCATCAAAAGCTGGCTCATAACTTGATGTGTCGCAAGTATCCGCGCGCGGCGGGTCAATGATATACAATGCAGCTTCATATCCGTCCAAAGCCGCCTTGAACACATCCTTCATGCGTTCAGCATCGCCCCAAATAAATGTATGATAATCAAAAGGATTAGTGATCGCGACAAGGGGGCCAAGGACTTCAGATAGCTTTCTTGATTGCTCGTCGGGAACTGGTGGAAATTTCAATTCTGTGTTGTGGGCAGCATCGGCAACAAACCCGGCCTCTCCTCCGGAACAGGAAACTGAAATGAACGTGCTGGCATCCAGTGGGCCATTCACATGTAGTATCTTGAGAGTTTCAATTAATTGCGGAACCGAGTGCACTTCACTGGCTCCAATTTGCTTCAGATACGCCGAAGAAGTTTTGCCACCACCCGCAAGCGACGCAGTGTGAGTCATGGCTGCGGCCTGACCTTTTTCGGTTTGCCCTGCCTTGAAGACCACGACGCCCTTACCAAGCGCGTGCGCTTTGGCGACTACGTTGGCAAATGATATCGCGTCACCGACACCCTCCATATAGATCCCTAAAGCGGTCACCCTTGGATCGCTCAGAAAAGCGTCTGCCATGTCTGAAAGACCAGTTTGTGCCGCATTCCCTATGCAAGCCAAGTAGGCAACCGGTAGCCCGCGACGCTGCATGGACAGCGTGATGCCGATGTTCGAGGATTGGCTGAGTATCGCCACACCCTCTTCGACCTTTTCGCATCCCTGCTGGTCCGGCCAGATTATCGCGCCATCCAAACAGTTGATAACCCCATAACAATTAGGACCCAGAACAGGCATATCACCCGCCCGACGCAGGAACTCATGCTGTAGCTCGTCGTCACCCGCCTCGGCAAATCCCGCGGCGAAACTCACAGCGCCACCACAACCAACGCGTCGCAGATCATCAAGGATATCAAGTGTGGCGTGCCTGTTTACTCCAATAAATGCGGCATCAGGCGGCGCTGGCAGGTCTTCAACAGAGCGAAAGCAGGACTTCCCGCCAATTTGATCTCGTGTTGGATGAACCGGCCAGATATCCCCGGCATAGCCGATCTTTTGACACTGGCGGATCACATTCTCGGCCCAGGCAGCGCCGAATACAACGATTGTCTTGGGATGCAACAGTCGCGACAGGTCTTTCATTTCAACTGACCTCCAGCTCCATCCGGCCTAGTAGGATAACTAGCCCTTTTCATCAGGCCCCATAGGTCTCAACAATTCTCGACCGATGATATGGCGTTGAATTTCGCTGGTGCCATCCCAAATCCGCTCAACCCGGGCGTCTCGCCAGAACCGCTCAATCGGAAGGTCGTCCATCAAACCCATACCGCCAAATATCTGTAGGGTTGCATCGGTGACTCGTGCCAACATTTCGGTCGCGTAAAGCTTGGCCGATGCGATTTCTCGGCTTGCTGGCAGCTTGTGATCCAGGCGTTCGGCTGCCGAAAGTGTCAACAGATCTGCGGCGTCCATTTCCGTGATCATATCGGCAAGCTGAAAACTAACACCTTGAAACTTCCCGATTGGCTGGCCGAACTGTTCACGTTCGGCCGCGTAGGCCAAGCCCATGTCGAAACATCGACGTGCGCGTCCCACTGACATAGCCGCAACCGAAATCCGGGTGGCATACAGCCACTCATTCATGACTTTAAATCCGCCATCAACTTCGCCCAGAACTTGGGACTGTGGCAAACGACAGTCATCGAATTCCAGAATCATATTTTTGTAACCACGGTGACTGACCGAGGCATAACCATCCCTAATTACAAAACCTGGCGTTCCGCGATCCACCAGAAAAGTGGTGATGCGTTTCTTGGTGCCTTTGGGTGTCTGATCTTCACCTGTCGCCACAAACACAATTACGAAGTCCGCGTGTTCGGCGCCGGAAATGAAATGTTTGGTGCCGTTCAGTATCCAGTCTGCACCTTCTCGTCGCGCGCTTGTTGTCATTCCTCGGACGTCTGAACCCGCCCCAGGCTCTGTCATCGCAAGAGCATCCATCTTTTCGCCACGCACAGCCGGCAGTAGATATCTTTCGCGTTGATCACCTTCGCACGCCAAAAGGATATTTTGCGGGCGACCAAAGAAATGCGTCAACGCCATCGATCCGCGCCCAAGTTCTCGCTCGACCAGGGCGAATTCCAGATGAGACAGCCCCGCACCCCCAACTTCTTCTGGGAAATTGCAGGCATAAAAGCCCAGATCTATCGTTTTCTGGCGAATTCTCTCGGCCACATTGGCTGGCACAGTTCCGGTTTTTTCAACTTCAACTTCATGAGGGTAAATCTCATTCTCGACAAAACTGCGGACAGTGTCTGCAATCATCGATTGCTCGTCGGTCAACCCGAATTGCATCAATTGTGCCCTTTCATCACTTCGCCCCACCGTAACGAGCTACAAACTCTGCAAGTTTCACTTGAATTTCGGGCTGCGGGTCGCAGGTCCTGCGGGTATTCAAGCTGACATGCAGCAACAACTGATCACAGGTCGCCAATACCTCCCCATCGTCATGCCGTGTCATCTGATGTGACAAGCGCAGCTTCTTGCCCTGCCCCTCTTTGATTAACGTCTCGACCCCGATCATTTCGCCGGCGTGGGTTTCCAAGAGATATTTAACAGTCGTTTCAACTGTAAAATAGCTGAACCCAGACGCAATATAGTCTGCGTCGGCACCAATCTGAGCCATCGTCTCGTCTGCGGCGTCTGAAAAAACCTGTCCGTAGCGGCTTTCATTCATGTGGCCATTGTAGTCGGTCCAATCGATCGGAATGACCCGATGCACAGTGGTCAACGATCGTTCTTTGCTCGCCGGTTTCGGAAGCGAAACTTCATGCTCGGCAATCAGTTTGCCAGCAGCGCTGCCCCTTAATTTCAAAGCCCGCATCATCGCGACCAAGTTGGAGTCCCGCAGTCGCTCCAACTCTCGGATGGTCATGTGGCCGGATTGGCTGTCCGATTGCTCGCTAATTGCCTCAATCAAGGCCTCACTAAGCTCTGGAACGTCCATTAGCTTGGTCCAGGGCCATTTTAGGGCCGGGCCGAATTGAGCTATGAAATGCGCCATCCCGCCTTCACCACCCGCAATCCGATACGTTTCAAACAGCCCCATTTGCGCCCAGCGCAAACCAAACCCAAAGCGGATAGCATCATCGATTTCTTCGGTCGTCGCGATGCCATCGTTGATCAACCAAAGCGCCTCTCGCCAAACCGCCTCCAACAGCCGATCCGCCACATGTCCATCGATTTCTTTTTTTATTTCGATTGGGTGCATCCCAATTGAGCCTAAAATCTCGGTAGTTGCGGCGACATGGTCGTGCGATGCCTCTGAACCCGAAACCACTTCGACAACTGGCAATAGGTATACTGGATTGAACGGATGAGCGACGACCAGTCGCCCCCCAAAGCTCATGCCCGCGCGCAATTCGGACGGCTTGAAGCCACTGGTTGAAGAACCGATTGGTGCGGTAGAATTTGCGGCTTCAATCTGAGCGTAGATTCCGCGTTTCAAATCAAGGCGCTCGGGGACGCTCTCTTGAACAAAAGCAGCCTCATCAACGGCATCTTCAAGCGAGTCGGCAAAGTGCAACTTACCTTCTGCGGGCAAAGTGCGATCATACAGCATCGGCAATGCCCAGCGCGCCTGATCCAGAACTTCACCAACTTTTCTTTGCGCCTGCGGATCGGGGTCGAACACCGAAACATTCCAGCCGTTTAGCAAGAACCGCGCAGCCCAGCCCCCGCCAATAACACCACCGCCGATTATGGCCGCCTTAGGCATCTACGAAATCCTCTCTCACGCAAACATCTCCTGCACCTTTTTGGCAACGACACCGCCTAGAACACTATGACTCTCTAATCCCCAGTGAACGCCGTCGGTCTCGTGAACTTCGATGTGATCACCGGCATCCAAAAACGCGGCACCGTGAACCGTCGAAAACCGCTCCATCTGTTTTGGCAATCCCTGCGAGCGGCGCTCAGCACCCGAGAAAATTTCGGCCAGATCACCCAATTCCCGCACCGGCGGCGGGCAGACAACCAGAGTTTTGTCCACGACGTTCAGCGCGGCCGAATCTTGCAACAACCGGGCCACCCCAAGAGCGATTTCCTGCGTGCCCATTCCGTAGCGTTGCTGTGTGTCGTTGGTTCCCAGGCAGATTATGAGCAGGTCTATGGGCGCGTGCGTTAGAAGCGTCGGTTTCAATAGATGCCGCCCGTTCAGATACCAGCCTTCGATGGGGTCATCCAATGCGGTCGTCCGCCCCGGCAAGCCTTCGACAACAACATCCCAGTCGCCGCCCAATTCTTCGGCCATCACGCCCGCCCAGCGCTGGCTTTTTGAGAATGAAGGCTGATCCAACAAAGTTTCCATCGGGCCAGTGCCAAATGTATTGCTGTCGCCATAGCACAGTATGCGTCGCATCAGACCGGACTCTGCTTGGTAAGCCCCAATTTGGTTCGCACTTCGGCCGGTCCTATCACTCTTGAACCCGGTCCTTCGATTATACCAACAGCGCGCGAAACAAGCTGCGCGTTTGTCGCCAATTGGCCCTTGCCCAGCCAAAGATTGTCTTCCAATCCAACCCTGACGTTGCCTCCGGCAAGAACTGCAGCAGCGACATAGGCCATCTGATTTCGACCAAGCGCGAAGGCAGAAAATGTCCAATCCTTTGGAACATTGTTCACCATAGCCATAAATGTGTTCAGGTCGTCAGGCGCACCCCAAGGCACACCCATGCACAATTGAACCAAAGCCGGACTTTCAAGCACGCCATCTGCGACAAGCTGTTTGGCGAACCAAAGATGACCGGTATCAAACGCCTCGATCTCGGGCTTAACACCCATTTCGGTCATCAAGGACCCCATTGCATTCAGCATACCGGGCGTATTGGTCATGACGTAATCAGCTTCGGAAAAATTCATTGTACCGCAATCCAGCGTACAGATCTCGGGCCGACATTCGGCCACATGTGCAACGCGCTCAACTGCTCCGGCCATATCGGTTCCATTGGCATTCAAGGGAAGTGGCGCATCGGTCGGACCGAACACCATGTCACCCCCCATGCCAGCAGTCAGGTTCAGGACCATGTCAACTTCGGCATCACGAATGCGTTCGGTTACCTCGCGATAAAGGCCTAGGTCTCTGGATGGCACGCCCGTTTCCGGGTCCCGGACATGGCAGTGAACGACGGCCGCTCCGGCTTTCGCGGCTTCAATTGCACTGTCTGCAATCTCTTTGGGGCTTCGTGGCACATGGGGGCTGCGATCCTGCGTGCTGCCCGATCCGGTCACCGCACAGGTAATGAATACATCTTTGTTCATTTCCAGAGGCATCTTGAACTCCCTGCTTTTCTTGGAATCACAATAGACAGGTTGACGAATGCAATTGTGCACGTTTAGTCAAAACTATGCGTGAATGGATAATTCCATCTTCTGAGTCCGCCAGTATGACGTTTGTGCTGTTTGATCGGTTTTCTTCCCACGTGTTCGCCAATGCTTTAGAGCCACTGCGTGCAGCGAACACGTTTCTGGGCTGGCGCGCGTATGAATGGCAGGCGGTCACGTTGGACGGACGCGTGGTCAAAAGCTCGTCCGAAATAACCATCGTGCCGGATGGCCCGCTGACGGCAACTGCCAAAGGCGATGCGCTGATCTTATTGCCCAGCTACGGATACCGAGAAATCGCCACCGATACACTGTCACGGCAACTGCGTTCGGCCGGAAATCGTTTCAACACAATGATAGGTATCGACGGAGGTGCCTGGCTGATGGCAACGGCGGGTTTGCTGGAAAACAGGCGCGCTACCATCCATTACGACAATTTCGAAGAGTTCGAAGAGGCTTTTCCGAACGTTCACGCGCAGCGCGAACGCTGGATTGACGATGGTGATCGATTGACGGCCAGTGGCGCCATCACCGCCTTTGAAATGATGATGCACCTTATTGCGCGACGTCATGGTACGGCACTTACTCTGCAAATTGCAGCACTGTTTGCGGTTCCGGACGCGACTTCCCCCGGGCCGATGGAGCCGCCCGAAGGCGACAAACGCATTCGGCGCGCACTGGCAGCCATGGAAGCTAACATCGAAAACCCGTTGTCTGCCGCGCAACTTGCGCGCCATGCAGGTTGCCGCCAAAAAGATCTGGAACAGAGATTCAATCGATCTTTCGGCGCTCCACCCCGCAAAGTTTACCAAAGACTACGCCTGAATGCGGCTCGGCGCTTCTGCGAAGATCTGTCGATATCCCTGTCAGAGATTGCCACACGTACAGGTTACGAAAACGCATCCAGTTTTGCGCGGGCATTCAAAGAAACATTTGGTGAAACACCAAGCCAAGCACGCAAAAGATAGTTGGCTAACCTCCGCACCTTAGATCGACCCGTCGTTAGTTGTCTGCAATTGCAATTGTCATGGTTATTGTCACCCGAACATCGACTTCGCCCTCGGCGATTGGAACAGAACTGGATTCCATCATTGCACTGCGCATCATCGGCGTCGGAGCGGCGATAGTGCTTGCCTCGTGAATGCTCAAGACGGGACCCAAGGAAACACCCGCCGCATCAGCCAAAACCGCGGCCTTACTCATTGCATTCTGAACAGCATCCCTTCGAGCAAGCGTTTCAATCGCTGCTGAATCGGAAATCCCAAACGACAATCCGTTCATAGAATTCGCCCCATCGCCGACAACTGCATCCATGATGGCCCCAAGCTGGTCAAGCTGGCGGACCCGAACCCGTACGTCGTTGCTGGCAACATACCCACTGATCTTTGGCGGTCTGCCATCGTTTGTTCGCTGAAATCTGGGCGACAAACCAACACTAGCGGTCTGGACATCGCGGCTTTCAATCCCGCGTTCTTCAAGCTGCTTCAAAACCAAAGCCATTGCCTCTGACATCAGTTCCAGAGCCTGGCCAGCACTTCGAGCTTCGCGCATTACACCAAGACGAATACTCGCCATATCCGGTGAATCACTGGCGATGCCTTCGCCAGAAACAATGATTTCCCGTGTTTGGTCAGCGGCTTCTGCCATCGCACCAAGGGATAACAAGCAAACAGTCACCAAACTTACTAAACGCATACTCAAACTCCCAAATTGACGCCCAAATAGTCGACGTCCTGGCCGCGCGACGCAACCCCAACTCACGTCGGATAGGCAATAATTTGCAAAGCGTAAATTTGCTGCAAGCCACGCGTGACGCGGGACTCGACCCATGATATTCGTCGCCCATGTCTGAGTATTGGGCCTTTGATTTGTCTATGAGTGCCGTGCGGCTTTTGCGCCGCCAGGACGGTGACTGGCAGGAAATAGCGATACAAAAAATCGAAGGTGCTGACATTGAGAAGCGCCTTCAAGACCTCGCAGACCTTATTCAACCACCAGTGCCAATAACGATTTTCCTGCCAAATGATCAGATATTATTCACTGAAGTTTCAATTGCTTCCGAGGGAAATGCGGCCGCCGAGATTCACGCTGCCATGGATGGTCGCACTCCCTATTCATTGGAAGAACTTCAGATTGACTGGGAACTCAGCGCTCAAGGCATCGCAAGCGTTGCCGCCATCGCTCGCGACACATTGAGCGAAGCCCAGCAATTCGCCGCCGGACGCGGATTGGAAGTTGTAGGTTACTCTTCCTTCGTAGACGAAAACCAATTCCCTCGTCTTCCGCTATTTAGCGAACCTCAATCTGCCGCATTTGCTGAAATCGCCCCCAAATCAATAACCGAGGACGAGACCCAACCCAAAGTCGAGACTACAGCACCTTCATTTGCAACGACCCGAACAGACCAGCCTTCCGAGACGGCAACTCCTGCGCCAAAATCCAATGATCCCGAGGGTCCCGTCGTCAAAGTTGACGACCCTATGCCGGTTATGCGCATTGAAAGTGCAGATTATCCGCCATTAGATCCCGGCACCCCGCTGCCGCGAGAAAACGCCACTCCACGAATTCGCACAGATATAGGGGTCGCAACCGCGCGGGCCCGTGTCGAAAGCCTAACCACACCATCGCCAATATCGATCAAGAAGCGTGATCGCGCTGTGCCAACCCCCGCGCTTGCGGCGGTTGCAGCCGCGCTTTCGATCGGCATCGCAGCTGTCATCTGGGCAATCCTGCCAACAGCCCCCGAAAATTCGTCTGCTCCGCAAGACAGTACGTCTGGTCAAACCGAGCAAGTGCTTCAAGAAAACCCATCTGGTGCCGAAACTGGAAGCACAACAGATGACACTGTTGCCAATGCCACCTCGGAAAGCTCGATCTTGTCGGACGTCTCGCCCGCCATACCAGAAATTACGGCGGAAATGGGTGCCGCCGCGCCAACCGTGGATGACCCTATTGTCTTTGGGGTTCCTGATGCGGCGTTGGATCGGCCTGTCCTGCCGTCGTTAGATACAGAAATTCTGACTTCTGGCCCTGAATCTGTTCCGACCCCAGGTCAACTTTTGGAACGCCGCCCACTGAACCTTGTCGGCATCGAAGAAAGTGGACCCAGCAGTCTTTCGCCTAATGGCTCGCCCTTGACTGAGACCTCCGACGGCATAACTTTCGCTGCTCTCAAAGACGATGTTGCGCTTCAGGGGGCGACGGCGGTCATCGGCTCGATAGCCGACCCGCCAGAATACCAACTGCCGCAATTGCTGGACGCAATTCCCACCTTTGCAACTGCAGTTTCCACATCAGACCTTGCAGTGCCTGACGTTGTTGCTCTTGAGATCCAGCTTGCCTCTTGGGACCCAAGTGTTCCCCGTCAACGCGAACCCGGGGTATTTCCGCGAAGCGTATTTCCTGATCCACAAAGCGGCACTATGGAAACTCCTCCTGAGGCTAATCAGCCAGAGGCCATCGTCGCAGTAGCACCCACAGCAGAGCAGGTTCAGACCGAACCAACGCCCCCTACAGCTGCAGGTCCACTTCCAACGCCGACTGAACTTGCGCTCTCCTTGACGAACATAGCACCGCGCGGGCGCCCGGAAGGCTTTGGTCTACAAGCCGAAGTCTCCAAGTTCGGTCGTCCCATCGTTGAACTCGCCAACATCCGTCCCGGCCAACGTCCAAGTTCAGCACAAATCGAAGCAATGCGCGCGCGCGCAGACACGGCTCCAACCGCACTTGCCGTCGCCACTTCGAGCAATCCAAAACTGCGTCCCGGAAACATTGAAATCATCGTCGCCACCGCGCGATCTGCACAAGCAGTTGCGCGACAAGAGCGTGCACTTGCCGCCGCAACGCCCGACACCACAGCAGCAATCGAAGCCGCGCTGGCCGAAGACACCGCCGCCGAAGAGGCTGCACCGGTGCCACGCGTGGCGACGCAACCATCTGCACCGACTTCGGTCAATGTAGCTCGTCAGGCCACTATTGATGACGCCATCAGGCTCAACAGACTCAACCTTGTTGGCGTGTTCGGAACGTCATCAGACAGACGCGCACTGGTTCGATTGCCATCGGGGCGCTACGTACGCGTCAAAGTCGGCGACAAAATAGACGGAGGAACTATCGCTCGTATCACGGCTGACCAACTAATTTACAATAAAGGCAATCGTAGTTTCGCCCTTGAAATGCCCAGCGGCTAATCCTGGCAGTTCAATGCGGAATTGAAACTCGCCCGATCTTTATGTTCGCCAAGATCGCTGGTTTGAAATCCAACACCATCAAAGGTGATCGCAAGAATGCGTCTCCAGGACGCGTCGGCAACGATCATTGCAGGACCCGCACCGCAGTCGCGAATACCACCTGCAATATCGCGCTCGCCGATCCTGTGATTGGTCACACCCGGATATTCACCAACAAGCACTAGCGTTTCAGGTTCAAATCTGAAGATGCGCAACGTCTTTGCAAGGTGTGGGCGATCCACGAATGCCAGTTCAACGCTTCCATCTCCATCCAGGTCTGCGGCGGCCAATCCAACCGGGGCCAACCAACGGCTCGAGCGGCCAATGAATTCATTTGATGCAACTAGTCCCTCAGGCCCGTAGATTGCTAATCGGGCACCCAGCTCCATATCACTTTCGACGACGATAACTTCTCTCTGTCCATCGCCATCAACGTCAAACAATCTTGGCTCGGTATCCTCAAAAACACGTCGCTCGGGAAGGTCTACGCGAAAACGACGCCCGCCTGCAGTTTCCATCACAAGACTATCGTGTTCGATGGCGTCGCCGAGAACTCCGTGGGCATAACGTGTCGTCGGGGCTGCATACTCTGCAGACACGACATCTTCAGCTATTGCCGGACTTGCAACAAAGAATAGCAGGCCTATGGCGATGGAAAATCGCATCAAATTTGGCGTTCCGGCATCTGGACAATCAGACCATCAAGGTCGTCCGACACTTTCAATTGGCACGTCAAACGCGAACGATCTGCGTCGGGCTCATAGGCAAAATCCAACATGTCTTCTTCCATCGCATCGCGTTCAGGCAATTTTGCAACCCAGTCAGGATGGACATAGACATGGCATGTCGAACAGGCACATGCGCCTCCACAATCTGCTTCAATGCCAGGAATACCGTTGTCACGTGCGCCCTCCATAACCGTTAGGCCACTTGGGACATCCACAACATGCTCTTTGCCGCCATGCTCAATATAGGTGATCTTCGCCATGATCGTTCCTTGTTAGATTCGTCGCGGAACTACCTAGCCTTCTCCATCGGATCCTTCCAGCCCCAGCTGGTAAGATCTTTGTTTGCGAAGATGTCAATTTTGTTCTATATTTGTTCTTATGCTTACCACCAGTTCCTGCTCTGATCTCCAGTCTTGGCATCGCCCCCCTGCATGCCTGCCCCATGACCAGCTTGACCGGCCACCCAACGGTGCCCGCATTGCTGTTGCCGGACTGGTTCTTGTGCGCCAGCGCCCGGGAACAGCAAAAGGCGTGATCTTCATCACTCTGGAGGACGAAACAGGCATCTCAAATGTGATTGTCTGGCGCAAACTCTACGAGAAATATCGCCGCGCGGTCATCGCCGGGCGTGCCCTAAAGGTGACTGGTCGTATTCAACGTGAAAGCGGAGTGACTCACATCATTGCCGAAGTGGTTGAAGATATCTCACCCATGCTTGACGCATTGATCAAACCGCAAACTTAGCCCGCACTGTGACCTATTCATCCGATGCCGCGGCTTTGCCATCCATATCATACAAATACAGCGTTACCGGCGCTCCCGCTTGCTCGGCCCACTGAACGGCTTCGCGCACAGAAATTCCCGACCGCTCAGCATAGTCAATGTCGATACTCTGGCCCGCCTCAACCTGGTCGGAATCGGAAGCCTCGTTATCTTTTAACGCACTTTCCATAACTGCAAGAACCGAACTCCACCGATAGGTCCGCTCCCGTAAATCAACAACATTAACCAGCATTAAAACATGCCTCCTCGGACGCCAAAAACGACCTCGCCTTCACTCCGAATTGTCCCCAAAGAAAAGGAAGGTCAAAAACATTAAAAAAATCAAGTAAATTTCCTGAATATCATAAGTATAGTATCGTCAAATGCGCGCTATCAACCCGCCGCCGCCTCATCCGCTAATCGCCGCGCAATCTGACGCTTCGACATGATCGAGGCCGTCAAAACCCCGACGGTCACAATGGCAATGATAATCGTCGACAACGCATTAATCTCGGGCGAAACGCCCAAGCGAACGGATGAAAATATCTTGATCGGCAATGTCGTCGAAGACGGCCCCGCCGTGAACGACGCAATCACCAGATCATCCAACGACAGCGTAAACGCCAGCAACCACCCCGAGATCACCGCAGGCGCGATGATCGGCAATGTCACCAGCCGGAACGCTTCAAACGGCGAAGCCCCAAGGTCCAGCGCGGCTTCCTCAAGCGAGTCATCAAAGCTCACCAAGCGCGACGACACCACCACCGACACATAGCACATCGCAAAGGTCGTATGCGCCAGCACGATCGTCAGCACACCCCTGTCCAACCCGATCGCAATGAACAGCAACAACAGCGACAGCCCGGTGATCACCTCGGGCATTACAAGCGGCGCATAGATCATTCCCGAAAACAACGTCCGCCCGAAAAATCGCCCCCGCCGCACCATCACATAGGCCGCCATTGTGCCCAACACGGTCGCAATTGAGGACGAGAAAAACGCCACCTTCAAAGTTACCCAGGCCGCATCAATCATCGCCTCGTTGCGCAGCAATTCCCCATACCACTTGGTCGAGAACCCCGCCCAAACCGTCACCAGCTTCGACTCGTTGAAACTAAAGAAAATCAGGATCACCATCGGGATATACAGTAACGCAAATCCCAATGTCAGCGACACAATATTGAACGGGGTCAGCCGGTTCATCAGTCAGCCTCCCGGTTCTGTTGCTGGTTCCGCTGGAACAGAATGATCGGCACGATCAACAGCAGCAGCAGGATGATCGCCACTGCCGAAGCCACCGGCCAATCCCGGTTCGAGAAGAATTCCTCCCACAAGACCTTACCGATCATCAACGTGTCCGACCCACCCAGCAATGACGGGATCACAAACTCGCCCAGGGCCGGGATGAAGACCAGAAAACACCCGGCAATTATGCCTGGCCGCGCCAGCCTGACCGTCACCAGCCAGAAGGCTTCTGTGCGCGAACACCCCAAGTCTTCCGCCGCCTCCAACAACGATCCGTCCATCTTTTCCAACGTCGAATAGATCGGCAGGATCATGAACGGCAGATAGGTGTAAACAATGCCGATATAGACCGCGACATTCGTCCCCAAAATTTGCAGCGGCTCATTGATGATCCCCGACCACAGTAGGAATTGATTCAAAAACCCTTCCGTCGACAGGATGCCGATCCACGCATAAACCCGGATCAGAAAACTGGTCCAGAACGGCAGAATGACCATCAACAGCAAGGCTGGCCGCCATTCCTCCGGCGCACGCGCCATACCGTAAGCGATTGGAAATCCAACTAAAAGCGTAAAGAATGTCGACAGAACCGCAATCTTCAACGACGACAGATAGGCTTTCCAATACAGGTCATCCGTTGTCAGAAAGATGTAGTTCTCGAAATCCAGCCGACTAAAGAAATCCGTGACCGCGGCCCATCCGCCCGACAAATCCAGCTTCGGCTCATAAGGCGGGATCGACAGCGCAATATCACTCAGTGATATTTTCAGAACGATCCCGAACGGCACCAAAAACAGCACCAAGAGCCAAACATAGGGAATGCCAACCAACAGTCGCTTCATGACGTCCAGACCCGAACAATTTGACTAAAATTGCCCTTCTTCTGATCTAAAATACTCCGGGGTGTGGGGCAGCGCCCCACAAGAATTCCGCTATGCCCGTCGCCACCCACCATCAATCCGCCAGCACCATTCCAGCCGTATCACTCCACGACAGCCAGACCTCATCTTCCCAGGTGAAATCCCGCCTCTCTATCCGGCTGCGGTTCCCAACTTCGCATTTCACAACTGGCCCCTCGGGCAGTTCAACGTGATAGGTCGACAGGTTCCCCAAATATCCAATGTCCAGGATCTTACCCTGCACCTTGTTATTCCGGTCCTGCGGTTCTTCCGCCGATATGGCTATCTTTTCGGGGCGAATGGCAAATGTCGCTGTCCCGCCAACACTCAGGTCCGCTGCCCCCTGCCCGACCAAAGGCGCGCGCCCCTCAGCCCAATCCAGCGCAACACTTCCTTCATTCGTGCGAACCGATCCCTTAATAAGATTCACATCCCCAATGAAATCGGCCACATAAACCGAGTTCGGCTGTTCATAAATCCGCTCGGGTGTCTCCACCTGAATAAGCTGACCGTGGTCCATCACCGCCACCCGGCTCGCCACTGTCATCGCCTCTTCCTGATCGTGGGTCACAATCACAAAGGTCGTGCCCAGCGTCTCCTGAATATCCATCAACTCAAACTGCGTTTCCTGTCGCAGCTTCTTGTCCAACGCGCCCAGTGGCTCATCCAACAGCAACAATTTCGGCGCCTTCGCCAAAGACCGCGCCAAAGCAACCCGCTGTCGCTGACCGCCAGAAATCTGGTGCGGTTTGCGCTTGGCGAACTTACCCAGTTGCACCAGCTTCAACATCTCTTCCACGCGGTCGCCAACCTGATCCGCCGGCAGTTTGTCACGCCGCAATCCAAAGGCAATGTTGTCCCAGACACTTAAATGCGGGAACAAAGCGTAGGACTGGAACATCATGTTCACAGCCCGCTTGTTCGGCGGAACCGAGGCCATATCCACCCCGTCGATACTGATTGCACCCTCTGTCGGGGTCTCAAACCCCGCCAGCATCCGCATCAACGTCGTCTTGCCGCACCCTGACGGCCCCAACAAAGCAAAAAACTCGCGAGGATAAATGTGCAAGGCTATGTTGTCGATCGCTGTGAATGCGCCAAACCGCTTTGTCACACTATCGATGCGTATAAGGGGAACAGCATTAGGATCCTCCCAGGCCGCAACATCACCGGTTTGTGCAGCTGATGTTTCTGCCATGAGAGTCCCCCGTCAAAAAAAACGCCCGGGGACAATTGCACCCGGGCGCGTCAGCCTGATCTTAAGTGCCAGACTTTATCTTCGTCCAGAGCCGCGTGATCGTCCGCTGAGTACGCGCATCATACGGATTCACGGTATAAAGTGTCTCCAGCGTCGCTTCATCCGGGTAGATCGCAGTATCACCGATTACGTCTTCCAGCAGAAATTCCTGGCTCGCCAGGTTTCCGTTGGCAAAATAAACATAGTTCGACGCATCCGCCATGTTCTGCGCATCCATGATGAAGTTCAGAAACTTATGCGCTGCTTCGGCATTCGGCGCGTCCGTAGGGACCGCCATCATGTCAAACCACATCAGCGCGCCTTCAACCGGGGCGTTATACGCGATTTCAACTCCATTGTCGGCCTCCCAGGCCCGATCGCGCGCCTGCAAAACGTCCCCAGACCAGCCGATCGCAACACAGATATCACCGTTGGCCAGTGCATTTATGTATTCCGATGAATGGAATTTCTTCACATAAGGACGGACAGCTTCCAGAACCTTGCCAGCCTGCTCAATCTCAGCCTTGTCTCGCGTGTTCGGGTCAAGACCCAGATATGTCAAAGCGGCCGGAATGATCTCGGTCGGCGCATCAAGGAAGTAAACGCCGCAACTTGCCAGCTTTTCCATATGCGCCGGATTGAACACAAGATCCAAAGAGCCGATTGGCGCATCATCGCCAAGAACTGCGGCGACTTTTCCGGTGTTTACCGCAACCCCTGTCGTGCCCCACATATAGTTGATCGCATATTGCGCACCCGGATCATAAAGGTCCGTCCGCTCTTTAATAACCTCCCACATGTTGCCCGAATTCGGCAATTTCGAGTAATCCAGCTTTTGGAATGCACCAGCCGTGATCTGGCGCTGAAGAAAGTCTGCAGTCGGCACAACAACGTCATACCCCGACCCACCGGCCAACATCTTCGTTTCCAGAACCTCGTTCGAATCAAAAACGTCATAGATCAACTCGATCCCGGTCTCGTCTTCAAACTTTGTCAGCAGCTCCTCGTCGATATAGTCTGACCAGTTGTAAACACGGACTTCTTCGGCCCATGCGCTGGTCGCCAAAAGCGTGGCGACCGCAGACGCCGTCACTAATTTCATGGTCATTTTCGTCTCCCCAATGGTATTTCATCGCACATTTGATCAAATTCTACGCACAAAACAAGTAAATTCGTGATAGGACACCTGAAACCGGTCTCAAATCCGTGTCGAATGTGGGAACAAATGCAATGAACAAAGTCGCCGCCAAACTTCCAGAGCACCAAACGATCTACCACCAGATCCGCGACATGATCTTGTTCGGTCGGCTGGTGCCAGGGCAAGCCGTAACGATCCAGGGGCTTGTGGAAATGATCGGCGGCGGGATGACTCCGGTGCGTGAGGCTATCCGGCGCCTGACAGCAGAAGGTGCTTTGGAATCTGGCGGTAATCGCCGCGTGAACGTGCCTGTCATGACCCGCGAAGTACTTGAGGAAATTGGGTTCGCACGTCTATCTATCGAGCCGCGACTGGCAGAACTTGCCGCCCGACGTATGACAGACGACTGTCTGCGCGAACTCGCGGAACTGGACGCTCAAGTCGATGCCGCAATCGAAAATGGCAGTATCGAAAGCTATCTTGAGTTCAATTATCGCTTTCATTTCCGTCTTTACGAGCAGGCAGATGCAGAGGTTTTGGCCAAAATTGCAAAGTCTTTATGGCTTCAAGTGGGTCCAAGTTTGCGAATCGTCTGCGGTCGGTTCGGCACGTCAAATCTGCCGGACAAACACACCGAAGCCCTGATTGCCCTTCGTGAAGGGCAAGTCGAAAGAGCCGCACATGCAATATCTGATGATATTAGACAGGGCATTGGACAGGTTCGGCTAACATTAAATGACTAGGCGTCCAGCGCAACGATTGACCTAACCAATAATTTGATCATATTTTGTGGCAAACGTCCCGCACCCTGAGGAGCGCTGCGCCATGACCATGATCACCAACCATATGCCCACGGCAGAACTACAGGCGCTGGATGTCGCACACCATGTGCACCCCTTCACGGCTCAGGATGATCTGAAGCAAAATGGCGCGCGCGTCATGGTGCGCGGCGACGGAGCATGGCTAACCGATTCCGAAGGCGAGCGGGTGCTGGACGCCATGGCGGGTCTCTGGTGCGTGAACATCGGCTATGGCCGCAATGAACTGGCCGAGGTTGCAGCCCGCCAGATGCGCGAATTGCCCTACTACAACACCTTCTTCAAAACGACCCACACGCCGGTCATTGCGCTTTCGGCCAAACTGGCCGAACTGGCCCCCGGCGACCTGAACCACGTCTTTTACGCCAGCGGCGGCTCCGAAGCGAACGACACGAACATTCGCCTCGTCCGTCAATATTGGGCGTTAAAAGGCCAGTCAAACAAGAAGATCATCATCAGCCGCAAGAACGCTTACCACGGCTCGTCCGTTGGCAGCGGATCATTGGGCGGGATGGCGGCCATGCACGCCCAAGGCGGCCTGCCGATCCCGGACATTCACCACATCGGTCAGCCAAATTGGTGGGCTGAAGGCGGGGATATGTCACCTGCGGACTTCGGCCTCGCCCGCGCACGCGAGTTGGAAACGGCAATTGCCGAACTTGGTGTCGACAATGTCGCCGCTTTCATCGCCGAACCCATTCAGGGCGCTGGCGGTGTGATTGTTCCACCCGAGACATACTGGCCGGAACTGAAACGTATCTGCAACGCACATGATATCTTGCTGATCGCCGACGAAGTAATCTGCGGTTTTGGTCGCACCGGCGCATGGTTTGGCAGCGAAGTCATCGGCATCCAACCCGACATCATGACCATCGCCAAGGGCCTTTCGTCTGGCTACCAGCCCATCGGCGGGTCGATCCTGTCGGACGAGATTGCCTCTGTTCTCGGCTCGGACGAATTCAACCACGGATACACCTATTCCGGCCATCCAGTGGCCGCGGCTGTCGCCTTGGAAAACTTGCGGATTATCGAAGAAGAAGGTCTCGTAGACCACGTCCGCGACACCGCCGCGCCCTACCTCAAGGGAAAATGGGAATCACTCGCAGATCATCCATTGGTGGGCGAAGCGAAGATCGTCGGAATGATGGGCTCCATCGCACTGACGCCCGACAGTGCCAGCCGCGCGACATTTGCCGGCGGTCCCGGAACCGCCGGTTTGGTCTGCCGCGGCCATTGCTTCGACAACAATCTGATCATGCGCCATGTTGGCGACCGCATGATAATTTCGCCGCCGCTGATCCTGTCCACTGAAGAGATCGACACGTTGATCGAACGCGCTTGGAAATCGCTGGATCAAACCCACGCGCAATTGCAGGCCGAAGGCAAAATGGTGGCGGCAAACTAACGGAGACCGACGCGGTCTCCGCCCCATTCCCGACGCGGGAATGATCGCAGAATCAAACGGAAACTCCGTTGAGTTTCCGCACCGATCTCCGCGTCGGAGATCGGTTCACCCTTTAATCCTCAAAGGCTGCCCTGCAACGACCAAAACAACCTCGTCGGCAATCGCCCCAACCGCCTGATTAACCGTTCCCGCAGCATCCTGAAACGCTCGCGACAGCGCGTTCGCAGGCACAATCCCTGATCCGACTTCATTGGTCACCAATACAACAGGTGCCGCTTGGCCCTTCAAAACCTCCACAAGACCCTCCAGCGCAGCTTCCCAATCGCCCCCATCCGCCAGCATCTCATTGGTCAACCACAACGTCAGGCAATCCACCAATCGCGCCCCGGCCCCATCTGTTCGCTGCAAAGCCCCCGC
This sequence comes from Boseongicola sp., assembly GCA_014075275.1. Lineage (NCBI taxonomy): Bacteria > Pseudomonadati > Pseudomonadota > Alphaproteobacteria > Rhodobacterales > Paracoccaceae > Boseongicola > Boseongicola sp. The sequence goes on along the minus strand of CP046179.1, from coordinate 416,675 downwards.
CAAATCGCGGGGTTCTTCAACCGTCGACCACTCCGGTCCCCGGCGCGCAATATGCGCCGCGATCCGGCCCTCCATCTCACCGTCGCGCGCTTCAGCGGTCGCAATGTAAACCGGCGGCCCTGCCAGATCGCGCATCCGGGCCTCGGCCCAGACAGACTTGCCCGAGCGCGCACCACCCGTCACCAATATGATGCGTCCCATAATATGGCTCCGTTTCTTGCCACCTCACGTTGCATAGCGCTGCCAGGAATGTCATTCAATTGAAAGCTAACCGCAAAGGGACATGGGATGACGTCGCTTGCAATGCTCATAGCTTTGGCAATCGAAGGCGCCTTTGGCTGGCCAGATCGACTGTTTCGCCTAGTTGGCCATCCTGTCACATGGATTGGCCGCCTTATTTCTTGGATGGAACTGCGCTTTAATCTTAGCGAAGAGCAACCTTCAGATCATATCTTCTGGGGCCGAGTAACTGTTTTCATCACACTTCTCGTCGTGTTGGTGCCAACAATCGGGCTCACCTTTGTATTGCCCGGCGGCATTATCGGAGCGGTTCTGACCGGTATTCTCGCCGCACCTCTCGTTGCCCCTCGCAGCATGCACGACCACGTCGCCAACGTCGCCCGTCCCCTGAACCGGGATGATATAGAAGAAGCCCGCTCTGAAGTCGCAAAGATCGTCGGACGGGACCCGTCAAGCCTTGATGAACACGCGATCGCCCGCGCCGTCATCGAAAGCCTCGCGGAAAACACATCCGACGGCATCGTCGCCCCGGTTTTTTGGGGTGTCCTTCTCGGCCTGCCCGGCATCGCCGCCTACAAAGCCATCAACACATTGGACAGCATGATCGGCCACAAAAGCGACCGTTATCTGCATTTCGGCCGCGCCGCTGCCCGCCTCGACGACGTCGTGAACTGGATACCCGCCCGCCTGACCGCCCTGATTTTTTCCCTAGCGTCTGGCCACCCGGTGAAATCCCTGAAAACTGTCGTGGGCGACGCCCACCATCACCGTTCGCCCAACGCAGGCTGGCCCGAGGCGGCGATGGCTGGTGGCCTTAATATCCGCCTTTCGGGCCCCCGCGCCTACGAAACCGGTCCCACCGACGACGCATATGTCAACGAAACCGCCCCCGATCCAACTGGCAAAGACATCACCCGCGCCCTCGCCCTTTACCTCAAAAGTCTGGCAGGCCTCGCCGCCCTCCTGCTCCTTCTTGTCATCTTCTGAAAGACCAGCGAAGAAGCTGACATGAGCACACGCGATCACGGCGGCGATCTGGCCCGCGCGATAAACACATACGGCGGCACAGCCAACGACTGGATTGACCTCTCAACCGGCATCAATCGGCGCGCCTATCCCGTGCCCATGCTCAGCGACGCCGCTTGGCGCAGCCTTCCCGACAAAGACGCCACCGCAAATCTGCTGCAAGCCGCCCGCACCGCGTATCGCACCACCTGGCCCATGACCCAGATGGCCGGCGCACAAGCCGCGATCCAGCTTCTGCCACGCCTCGCCACCCCCGGCGAAGCCCGCATCCTGTCGCCGACATATAACGAGTTCCAAGCCGCCCTAAACGACGCCAACTGGACCGTTACCCGGGTCACATCCGAAACCGACCTGCCCGGCGCCGACGTGGCCATCGTGGTCAACCCCAACAATCCCACCGGCCACCACATCCATCCCGAAGCCCTGCATAAACTGGCCCAAAAGGTCGGCATCCTCATCGTCGATGAAAGTTTCGGCGACGCCACCCCCGACCTCTCGCTCCTTCCCGGCACCATGCCGGAAAACGTCGTGGTCCTGCGGTCTTTCGGCAAGTTCTTCGGGCTGGCAGGCGCGCGTCTCGGCTTTGTCGCCGGGCCGCAAAACATGATCGACCAAATCCAATCCGGCGCAGGCCCATGGCCCGCCTCTGGCCCTGCGATCGAGATCGGCACGAAAGCCCTCAATGACCTGAATTGGCAAGATAATATGCGCACCCAACTTGCCGAAGACGCATCTCGCATGGACAGCATTGCAATCAAAGCAGCATGGATTCCAGTTGGTGGAACTCATCTATTTCGAACATACGATACAGGAGCGGCTGCTGCATGCCAGGAGATGCTAGCCAATTCTCGTATCTGGAGTCGGATTTTTCCATATTCGAATAGCTGGATGAGGTTGGGATTCCCCGGCTCAGAAGAAGAGTGGGAACGCTTCGAAGACGCAGCCTATTAAACCTCACCCGCCACGGCGAACAGCGCATCCAGATCCATATGCGTCTCCAAATGCGCCGCCAATTCGTCCAGAATCCGGTCCACTTCGGCCCCATAAGACACATTCGCCGCCGCAACTCCGCGCGCCGTTAACCAAGCCGCGCGAAACGCATCATCCGTAAACAACCCGTGCAGATAGGTCCCGGCAATACGACCATCAGACGACACCGCCCCGTCCGCCTGATCCCCGATCATCGCATAGGGTCGCGCACAATCCGCACCCGCTGTCTGCCCGATATGGATCTCATAGCCATTAAGGCCCAAACCAGTCGCAACATGGCTTGCCCGCACCCGCGTTAATGCCTTCGCAGGCGTCATCACCGTCTGGGTGTCCAACAGCCCCAAACCTTCGGTCTCGCCCGCCGCACCGTCCAAACCATCAGGATCCACGATCTTGCGACCAAGCATCTGATACCCGCCGCAAATTCCCAAAACCTGACCGCCACGGCGCACATGGGCCGCCAGATCAACGTCCCAACCCTGCGCCCGCAGAAACGCCAGATCGCCAATGGTCGACTTCGTTCCTGGCAAGATCACCAGATCCGCATCACGTGGCAAAACCTGCCCCGGGCGCACCATCGTCAACCGCACATTCGGCTCCGCCATCAACGGGTCAAAGTCATCAAAGTTCGCAATCCGGCTCAGCATTGGAACAACGACGTGAAATTCGCCCGATGCCGCCCCCGAGCCTAGATCCACCGCATCTTCAGCAGGCAACTTCGAAACATCGCGAAACCAAGGGATCACCCCGAAACCGGTCCACCCGGTGCGCGTCTCGATCTCGGCATATCCATCGTCAAACAACCGGGGATCGCCGCGAAACTTGTTAATCGCAAAGCCCGCAATCTGTGCGGCATCACCGGCCTCGAGAACCGCCTGCGTCCCCACGATCTGCGCAATCACTCCGCCACGGTCAATGTCCCCCAACAGAACAACCGGCACACCCGCCGCCCGCGCAAACCCCATGTTGGCAATGTCGCTTTCCCGTAAGTTGATCTCGGCCGGACTACCCGCGCCCTCAACCAAAACCAGATCGGCATCCTCTCCAACCCGTTGAAAACTCTCAAGAACAACCGTCATCAATCCCGGCTTCGCCGCCTTATAATCACCCGCCTTCATGGCCCCAGTCGCACGCCCCTGAACCACCACCTGACTGCCGGTATCGGTTTCTGGTTTCAGCAAAACAGGGTTCATATGCACCGTCAGGGCGGCGCGACACGCCAACGCCTGCAACGCCTGCGCCCGACCGATCTCGCCACCATCTTCGGTCACCGCAGCATTGTTCGACATGTTCTGCGGCTTGAAAGGGCGCACCTTCAATCCCCGGTTCGCCGCCGCACGGCATAACCCCGCCACGATCACCGATTTCCCGACGTTCGAGCCTGTGCCCTGTATCATCAACGCCCGCGTCACCCCGCCAACCCCAGATACTCCGGCAAGCAGCTCCGGGTCTCATCGTTGAACAGAAACCCACGCCAACCCCGCGCAACCGCCGCTTCGACATTCGCGTCCGTGTCATCGACCAGCAGTATCTCAGTCGCGGGCACTCCTGCCCAGACTTCGACCACCTCAAAGAACCCGTCTGCGGGCTTTGCAACCTTCATCCGCCCCGAGGCAAAGACACAGCGAACATGCGCCATGAATTCCGGCACAGCCTCAATCGCCCGCACGCGCCGGTCTTCGTTGTTGGTTCCAATCACATGACGCGCCCGATGCGCCCGCAAAAGGTCCAGCACAGGCACATCAGGATACAGGTCATTCTGAAACCAAAACGCCAAAAACGCCTCAGCCGTCACATCGGTATCCTGATCCGCCAGCCACTCGGCCACGAACTCCCGAATATCAACCTGTCCGGTTATCGCCTGTTTCATCCTGTGCGAACGGAACAGAAATTCGTCAAACGCCTCGCAATCCAGGCCCAGCTCCGCGTCCATCCGGTCGCTCCAGATGAACTGACCCCCGACGATATTGCGGTTCAAAACCCCGTCGAAATCCCAGACAATGATCGCAGGCTGACCCATGGGCCTTAAAACTCGACCCCGGCCTGCGCCTTCACACCTTGGGTGCGGAACGGATGTTTCACATCCTGAATGTCCGTCACCATATCTGCCACATCAATCAATGGCTCTTTGGCATTCCGTCCCGTCAGTATCACATGGGTCATCGGCGGTTTCTCGTTCACCAGAAAATCCGCCACATCCTCGACGTCGATGTAATCATAGCGCATCGCGATGTTGATCTCGTCCAACAGCACCATCTTGTTGTTCTCATCCCGGATCAGATCTTTCGCCTTCTCCCATGCCGCCTGCGCCATCTCAATATCGCGTTCGCGATCCTGCGTTTCCCAGGTGAACCCCTCGCCCATCACATAAATCGGGCATTCGTCCGCGAACTTATCCTTGATCAGCTCACATTCCGCAGATTTCCACGCGCCCTTGATGAACTGCACCACCGCACACGGCATCCCATGCCCAATCGCGCGGAAAATCATCCCGAATCCCGAACTGGATTTGCCTTTCCCCTTGCCGGTCAGAACGATGATCAACCCCTTCTCGGTGGTCTTGTTCTCCATCATCCGGTCGCGCGCAGCCTTGATCTTCTGCATTCGGTCTTTGTGGCGGGTGTTGATGTCGTTTTCGTCGGTCATGTTGGCGTCCCGGGATTGAGGCTTTTGCGTTCTATTCGTAAACATAGCCCAGCCATCCACAGGGATTCCAAGCCGTGAACGACCAAACGACATTCGCAACCGATCTTCAACGCAAGATCGACATGAAAACGAAACCTTTGGGCGCGCTTGGCCGGATCGAAGCATTGGCCAGCCAAATCGCCACGATCAAGGGCAACCTGAACCCGAAGATGGAAACCTGCCAACTGACGATTTTCGCGGGCGACCATGGCATCGCTGCCGAAGGCGTTTCCGCCTTCCCGCAAGAGGTCACGCGTCAGATGGTGCTGAACTTCGTCGCAGGCGGCGCGGCTGCCAACGTCTTCGCGAATTCCACCGGAGCATCCTTGCGCGTCGTCGACGCCGGTGTCGCGGGCGATCCCTTCGACATTCCCGGCCTGATCGACCAGCGCGTCGCCCCCGGCACAGCCAGCTTCCTGACCCGCCCGGCCATGACCAACGAGCAGCGCGACGAGGCCCTCGCCAAAGGCCGCGCGCTTGGCGCTGATGGCAACTGGGACGCGGTGGCATTCGGTGAAATGGGCATCGCCAATACCTCTTCCGCCACCCTCCTGGCCCATAAAATCACCGGCACGGATATCGACACGCTGACGGGGCGCGGCACCGGACTTGATGACGCGGGCCTCACCGCCAAAGCCGCCACCCTGACCCGCGCAGCCCAACGCACTGGCGATCTATCCGCCGCTGACGCCCTCGCCGAATACGGCGGGTTCGAGATCGCCATGATGGCAGGCGCCATGATGGGTGCCACCGCCGCTGGCCGCTGCGTCATCGTCGATGGTTTCATCGCCACCTCAGCCGCCCTCGTCGCCGCGCATATCGAACCCGCATCCCGTAACGCCATGATTTTCGCCCATAAATCCCAGGAACAGGGCCACCAGACCATGCTCGCCGCCCTAAAGGCCGACCCGCTTCTGGACCTGTCCCTACGCCTCGGCGAAGGCACCGGGGCGCTCCTGGCATGGCCCCTTCTGCAAGCCGCCGCGCGCATGCTGACCGACATGGCCAGCTTCGAAGACGCAGGCGTCACAGGCCCAGCGTGAATGATACCCGCACAGAACTGATCCTCGCCGCAGGGTTCCTGACCCGGCTGCACTTCCCGCCCGTTGAATATACCGACGCCACCATGGCCCGCGCCACCCGCTGGTATTCCGCAATCGGTCTGGCCATTGGCATTGCTCTGGCAATCATCCTCTTCGCGCTGTCCACCATCCTGCCCCAGGCCATCGCTGTCCTACTGACAGTGGCCGCCGGAATGGTCCTGACCGGAGCACTCCATGAAGATGGCCTCGCCGACCTCGCCGATGGCCTCGGCGGCAGCCAATCACGCGGACGCGCGCTTGAGATCATGCGCGACAGCCGCATCGGCAGCTATGGCGCGCTCGCCTTGGGCATGACACTCACCATCAAAATCGCAGCCCTTGCCCTTCTGCCCCTGCCCGCCGCCATCGCCACCCTGATCGCGGGTCACGCCCTTGGGCGCGGGGCCATGGTCTGGCTCATGCGCAACCTGCCCTATGCCCGCACCGAAGGCGCCGCATCCTTCATGGACGATACCCCACGCGGCACTGACGGCATCTTGTGGGCCTTTGCCGCCATCGCCCTGCTTCCGCTGTGGATCACCGTAAGTTTTTCGGCAGCGGCCTATGCACTTTTGTGCACTGCCATCCTTTTCTACCTAATCTCGCGCCGCCTGATGTCCCGCTTAAACGGCTATACTGGTGACAGTCTCGGCGCAGCCGAACAACTGACCGAGGTTTTGATCCCACTCTTGATCCTTGCATGGCTCTGATCTTCCTGCGCCACACCGAACCCACGGGCGCAAGTGGTCTGTGCTATGGCCGCACGGACCTACCGCTCATTGACACCTATCACGCCGATTTCACTCATCTTGCCAACACCTTACCTCCCATCGAACGTATCGTCAGCAGCCCTCTGTCGCGCTGCCACTTATTAGCGGCATCCATCGCAAACACCCGAAACATCCCGCTTACGACAAACCCCGATCTCATCGAAATGGACTTCGGCAAGTGGGAGGGTGTCCCCTGGAACGACCTTCCCCGCCATGAACTTGACCAATGGGCAGATGATTTTAACAACGCCCGCCCCCACGGCGGCGAAAGCGTTGCCCAACTGGCAACCCGCGTGCGTCGCGCGCTGGATAATACAACCGCTGAGCCAACCCTGTGGGTCAGTCACATGGGCGTCTACCGCGCCGCAGCGTGGCATCTGGGCCACGATGATCCCTGGAACGCCAAACTCGACTTCGGCACCTTTCGGGAACTGGCCTAGCCCAAGCCTCAAGACCTGGCTACCCTCACGGCAAAGCTACAACGAAGGGACCATCCATTGGCATCGACACTGATCATTGGCGGCGGCGGCATGGTCGGCCAGAAATTCGCCAGCAGCCTTGCTGAAACACCGCTTTACGATGCCAGCGATACCGTCACACTCTTCGATCTCGCCTTCCCCCCCAAAGGCGCGTCTGCGACAACGCGCGTCACCGGCAACGTTACCGACAAAGACGCGATTCAATCCCTGATCGCCCAACGCCCCGACACCATTTTCCACCTCGCGTCCATCGTCTCGGGCCAGGCCGAGACCGATTTCGACCTCGGCTGGACAATCAACGGCACAGCTTTCTGGAATTTCCTGGAAACCATCCGCGCCGAACACACCGCCAGCGGCGGCGCTTGGCGACCCCGCGTAGTTTTCACTTCGTCCATCGCCGTCTTCGGCGCGCCCTACCCCGACAAGATCGATGACGAATTCCTCTCGGCCCCGCAAACGTCCTACGGCGCTCAAAAAGCCATCTCGGAACTCATGCTGTCGGATTTCTCGCGCAAGGGCTTCCTCGACGGCCTCTCGATCCGCCTGCCAACCATCTGTGTGCGCCCGGGCAAACCAAACCTCGCGGCGTCGTCCTTCTTTTCCGGCATCATCCGCGAGCCCCTGAATGGCGTCGAGGCGATCCTGCCGGTGCCAACGGACGTGCGCCACTGGCATGCCTCTCCCCGCTCAGCCGCCGGGTTCCTGCGTCACGCGGGCACTATCGACCTTTCCCAACTCGGCACCCGCCGCGCCCTGAACCTGCCCGGCGTCAGCTGTACTGTCGAAGAACAGATAGAAGCCCTGCGCGACATTTCCGGCAACGAGGTTGTCAAATTGATCAAACCCCAGCCCGACGCTGCCATCATGGAAATCGTCAAAGGCTGGCCCCGCAATTTCACCCCGGAACGCGCCATCTCCCTCGGCTTCAAAGCCGATGCGGACTTCCACGCGATCATCAACACTTACATCGAAGAGGACAGCGATCTCTGACGCAGAGATCGCCCGGAACCTTACAAAGGTTCCAGTGCACGCTTTCCCCCACGACCCCACGCTAACTTCTTCCCGAAATTCGCGTCGAATTTCACATTGGAGATCGCGTCGATCTCCACGCCATTTCCAAGCGTCAGTGCCCGCACCGACGCGATACCGACGTAATACCGACACTCCAAAATCAGCGATTTCCGCTTGTTTTTAAGGGCACTCGCCATGTTGTCGTGCAGGAACGCGGACATCACCGCGCGCTCCCAAAAGACTTTGTTAATCTACCAAACCCTCAGGCGTCACAACTTCAAACCGGGACGGCACAAAGCGCACCTCGTCCGACAGCATACGATGATAATGCAGGACCGCCTGACAGACCGTCCGCGCGTCCTGGCGCAGATCATGGTGAATGACAAAAGTTAATTGTCGCGCAGCCAACAATGCCCGGTTCGCCCGATCCAGGTCATGCGCTGCAAACACCCGACACTCCCGCCGCGCCTCTCGAAAGGCCTGCAAAACAGCGCGGTTTCCACCCCCAACCGAATAGACCGCGCCGATCCCCGGATGCGCCTCCAAGGCTGCCGCCACCAACTCCTTGGTGTCCCTCTCAAGGCCCATCCCCTCTGAGACCTGAAGAATGCCAATCTTTGGAAACCGCTCCGCCATCGCTTCGCGAAATCCCGTAACCCGTTCATCTTCACCGGAAAACTGCGCACTCGACATCGTCGTCATGACCTCGCATGGCCGCCCTACCAACATGTGCCCCATCAGCCAGGCCGCCGCCGCCCCGGCCGCTCGGTTATCTATCCCGACATAGGCCGCCCGCGCATCTTCCGGCAGATCCGTCACGAAAGTCAGCACCGGTATCCCCGCCGCCATCAACCCCCGCGCCATCTCTGCAATGCCATCGCGCAACGGAGCTTTCAAAACCACACCATGGCTCCCCCGTCGCCGGATCGCCTTAAGAATGCTTAAGAACTCCGCGTCCCCCAGCGTCTGCCCCACATGAAACCGCGCCGTCACACTGGCAGGCCGCAGCGCCGGCAGTTCCGCCTCAAACGCCGCCCGCACTGCATCCGAAAACCGCCGCGGCGCTTCCATCACCACATCAATCGATACCCGCCGCCCGGCCAATCCCACTGCCCCATACTGCCGCTCCAACTCCCCAATTGCCGCCGCCACCCGCGCCCGCGTCACCGCCCGCACCCCGGCCCGCCCATGCAACGCCCGGTCCACCGTCGCCAGACTCACCCCCGCCTGGAACGCGATCTCTTTCATAGGAAACTGATCAACCATACTTCATTCTGAGGTGTTTCTGAGGTCTTTTCCATCCCAAACCACCGCAATCCTCCCTATTCTGACTTCAACAACAAAGGGCCAACTCATGAACGCACCAACCAAATCCCTCAGCCAACAAGTCTGGCTCGACGCGACGTCAGGCGATTTCGATGCCTTCAAACGCGATATGGACCGCACCACAGACATCGCCAATCTGCCTAATGCTGCCGAAGTTCAGCAAAACATCCCAATCTACGACGGTGAAACCGTCCGCAACGCCGCCAAAACGCTGGCTAACAAACTCGCCCTCATGGCCGAATGGAACCAGATCTTCGACAAAGGCGCTGGCGTCATCGCGATCAAAAACGCCATGCCCGACCTCGTGTTCGTCGATCAGGCGACCGAGGTCTTCAACCAACTCATCGAAGCTGAACGCGCAACCGGCGCAGGCGGCGGCGATCACTTCGCCAAACCCGGCGCAAACGACCGTGTCTGGAATGCCGCGCAGAAACACTGCCTCGCCAACCCGGAAAACTTCGCCGCCTATTTCGCCTCAGACGCCATCGCCATGGCCAGCCGCGCATGGCTCGGGCGCGGCTATCAGGTCACCGCACAAGTCAACCGCGTAAACCCCGGCGGGGCCGCCCAAACTCCGCACCGAGATTACCACCTCGGCTTCATGACGCCCGATCAATTGGCCACCTACCCTGTTCAGGCGCACATCACATCGCCTTCGCTCACGCTTCAAGGCGCCGTCGCCCATTGCGACATGCCGCTGGAAAGTGGCCCGACGATGCTCTTGCCCTATTCGCAAAGTTTCCGCGATGGCTATGTCGCCTTCGGTCGCCCGGAGTTCCAACAATACTTCGCCGAAAACCACGCCCAGCTTGCGCTTGAAAAAGGCGATGCAGTCTTCTTCAACCCGGCTCTCATGCATGGCGCCGGCAACAATGTCTCAACCGACATCTACCGCATGGCCAACCTCCTTCAGATCGGCTCCGCCTTCGGGCGCTCCATCGAAACCGTTAACCGCACTGCCATGGCCAAAGCGCTCTACCCGGTCCTGCAAAACACCGCGCTGAGCGCAGGCGAAATCGCAAACGTCATCGCCGCCAGCGCCGAAGGCTACGCCTTCCCCACCAACCTCGACCGCGACCCGCCCGTCGGCGGGCTGATCCCAAAATCCCAGGCCGAACGCATGGAAGCTGCAATAGACGACAACATGCCTGTCAATGAGTTCAACGAAATGCTCGACGCATACGACACAGCGCGTAGCACCTGACTGAAGGCGCACCAAGCTCCTTCATCTTACCTAAAACACGCAAAAGGGCCGCCGGGTTTACCCGGCGGCCCCCCCCCCCCTCGACCCCGAAGGGCGAAACCTACTTCGCCAATGTCTCAGCCAGCCGCATCAACGTCACAGCCTCTGCCCGATAACCAAAGGCGTCCTCGCCACGGGACCCCGAGGCCAGCGCAATCGCCTCACCCCAGGACCAGCCACCCAGATACTCACCGCCGCGCAGCAACTGTCCGAATCCTGCCATCGCGACCGAGAACTGAATGTCCGATCCCGCCGTGCCCTGCTCGGCAAAAATTGGTTCTTCCAACAACACACTCGTGCTCTCGCCTGGCGATTTATACCGCAGTTTGAAGAACCCCAATTCGCCCGTGCTATCGCCGGAAAACGCAGTGTCATCGCCATACCGCAGCGGTCCATTTCGAACCGCATCCGAGCCCACAGGCGTCACCTCATAGATCGCCGTCACCGAATGCCCGGCCCCAATATCACCAGCATCGACACGATCATTGTTGAAATCCTCGCGGGCCAAAGCGCGCGTTTCATAGCCGATCAACCGGTATTCCGCGATTTCAGCCGGATTGAACTCAACCTGTATCTTCACGTCATTGGCAATCGGAAACAACGCGCCGGTCAACTGATCTACAAGCACCTTTCGCGCCTCGGACAACGTGTCGATATAGGCCGCCTGCCCGTTGCCGTTCTGCGCCAGCGCCTGCATCGTGGCATCGTCCAGATTGCCCCGCCCAAAGCCCAGAACGCTTAAGTAAGTGCCGCTTTCGCGCTTCTTGGCGATCACATCTTTCAAAGCTTCCGGATCACTGATCCCAACATTGAAATCCCCATCCGTCGCCAGAACAACCCGGGTGACTTCGCCCTCACCGGCCATACCTTCGGCGACCGCATAGGCCTGCTCAATCCCCGCCTGACCAGCGGTCGAGCCACCTGCCGACAACCGCTCCAAAGCCGCCAAGATAACAGACCGTTCTGCTGCCCGCGTCGGCTCCAATACCTGCCCGGCACTGCCCGCATAGGTCACAATCGAGACCTCATCGTCGGGGCGTAACTCGCTCAACATCAACCGAAAAGATTGCTTCAACAACGGCAGCTTATTGGCATCCTGCATCGACCCCGACGTATCAATCAGGAAAACCAGATTCAGCGGCGGACGATCCTCAACAGCAGGCATCGTTCCCTGAATGCCGATATGCACCAACTCGGTGCCCGAATTCCACGGCGTCGGCATTACCGTAACCGCAGGGCGGAACGGGTGCGCCCCATCGGGCGCGGCATAGTCATAGGGAAAATAGTTGACCATTTCCTCAACCCGAACCGCCTGCTCCGGCGGCAAAGCACCCGCCATCAAAGACGACCGCACGACGGCATAAGACGCCGTATCCACATCAATCGAAAACGTCGAAACCGGCTCGTCACCCGTTATCTTCAGCGGCGAAACCTCTTCATTCGCGAAAGCTTCGGTATCGCCTTCGACGATCACAACTCGCTCATCGGGGCGAATGATCAGGGCTTCAGCCTCCATCGTCGCGGTCGGCGCAGCCTGAAACTGCTCGCGTGCCACTGACTTCGAAGCAACCTGACCCAAGGGCGCAACCGGTGAAGCCGCATCCGCCATTTCCATCATCGGCTCTTCCAAAGCCAACTCGGACATCATAGCATCCGCCTCAGCCCTATCCCGCCGGGTCAGATCGCGCGGCGCTTCCGTTACGGCCAAGACGTCATCACCAAACTGTCGACTTTCAGTGCCCTGTAGCTGCGCCTCACCGCCAACAGCAATCTCGTCAACGACAGTGTTTTCCACAGGAGCCACAATTTCCGGCTGTTCCACCCGCGCGCCAAGATCAAAATCACCCGGCGGCATCAACAAATCCCGCCCCCCAGGCAGCACCACAAAAGCCCCGACCGCCACCATAGCCGTCGTCGCCGTCAACCCACCGCGCGTCGTCATCACATTCAACATCTGCTTCACTCCATCAAATATGCGGGTCAATTGACCTCGCTCAGATGTGTGACGCAGCCCGGACCCAATTCCTTGGATCCGCGCGAAATTTTCTTCCGCCATGGTGAGATTCGACGCCTTCTTCACCGCATCCGGCAAAGGCGTCGCCGCCTCCATGGCTCTCTTCAGATCGTCCAACTCATCGCTCATAGCTCTGCGTCCTTTAACGCCCGCAATCGCTTTTTCACTTCTGACATGCGCCAGCTAACAGTGCCCTCGCTGACCCCCAGAACCTCAGCCGCCGCACCATGGGTCATTCCGTCCTCCAGCGTTAAAGCCAACGTGTCGCGCAAATCTTCTGGCAACGAAGCCATCGCCGCTTGCAACCAATCCAGCGCCACCCGCGCCTCATCCGCTTCTGCCCGACGTGCCAATTCAACTTCGCCCCAACCCTCCGCCGCCCGCGCATGGGCCGCGGCCCGTCGGCGTCGGTCGTGGGTCGCATTTACCGCCACCCGATACAGCCAGGTCGTAAACCGCGCCTCGCCCCGAAATGCCCTAAGCTTGGTGGGCAGCACCACGCAAATGTCCTGAACCAGATCCTCGGCGTCCTCGCGCCGCCCGGTCAGACGAAACGCAAAGCGGAACAAGCGGTCATAATGGCGCGAGATCAATGCCGAAAAGGCATCGCCGTCCCCACCTGCCGCCGCTTTGGCCAAGGCTTCATCCGAAACTGTCATACGCATCACGATGGGTAAGACGCACCCCAAAGGTCAATCCTTGGCGCATGGCTAAATTTATTTCGCCACACTTCTGTTGTGTCGACCCGCACGCCGACCATGTCACCGCAAGGTTTATGTTTTCACCAAGCTGGCGAAATCATCTTCTTCTGATCAAAAATACTCCGGGGGTCTGGGGGCAGCGCCCCCAGCGGATCGCCTGCCGAAGGCAGGGGAAACCTAGACACTTACACAGATGTATTTCATCTCAAGATAGTCCTCGATCCCGTGATGCGATCCCTCACGTCCAAGCCCCGATTGCTTAACACCGCCAAAGGGCGCGACCTCGGTCGAAATGATCCCGGTGTTCACGCCCACGATGCCGTATTCCAGCGCCTCGGCCACCTTGGTCACGCGCCCCAGATCGCGGGCATAGAAGTAACTGGCCAGGCCGAAAATAGTGTCATTGGCCTGCTCAATTACATCGTCGACATTGCTGAACCGGAACAGGGGTGCAAGCGGACCAAATGTCTCTTCCACCGCAACCTTCATGTCGCGGGTCACACCCGTCACCAACTTTCATTTCAGCCAGCTTAGCCGACAGCTTAGCCGCAAATTCATCGTATACAGCGTCCTGAACGTAAATCCGGTTGGCGCAGACACATGTCTGACCGTTATTGCGGAACTTGCTGGCCATGGCCCCATCGACAGCCGCATCCAGATCAGCGTCATCAAAGACAATGAACGGTGCATTGCCGCCCAGTTCCATGGAACACTTCATCACCTGATCCGCAGCCTGGCGCAGCAAAATCCGACCCACCTCGGTCGAACCAGTGAACGACAACTTGCGCACGGTATGATTCTCGCAAAATTCTTTACCAATCTCGGACGCTGCCGACGACGGCACAATCGACAAGATACCCTTCGGCAAACCTGCACGGTCAGCCAAAACCGCCATGGCCAGCGCCGACAGCGGTGTCTGGGTCGCCGGGCGCACCAGCATCGCGCATCCCGCCGCCAAAGCAGGGGCCACCTTGCGGGTGATCATCGCGTTCGGGAAGTTCCAGGGCGTGATCGCAGCACAGACACCAATCGGCTGCTTCAAAACCGTGATACGCTTGTCCGGCTGATGACCTGGAATAGTCTCGCCGTAAATACGCTTGGCCTCTTCCGCGAACCATTCGATGAAAGAGGCGCCATAGACGATCTCACCTTTTGCCTCGGCCAGGGGTTTGCCCTGCTCCGCCGTCAGGATCACCGACAGATCATCTGCGTTTTCGATCATCAGATCGAACCAGCCGCGCAGGATATTGGCACGGTCTTTTGCCGTGCGCGCCGCCCATTCCTTCTGGGCTGCCGCTGATTTCGCAATGGCATCCGCGACTTGCGCGCGATCTACATCCGCAACCGTCGCGATCACATCGCCACGTGCCGGGTTCGTGACGTCAAAGGTCCTGCCGCCCGCGCCGTCAACCCAGTCGCCCGCCAGATAGGCGCGGGTTTCAAGCAAACTCGGGTCCTTCAAAAGTGCGTACAAATTCGTCGCCGTATCCAACATGGAAACCTCCAAATTCTGGCATTCGCCAGCCATTCATGCTTTCTCGCTGATATATCCAACTCACGGATCGCCGAACAGCCATGAAAAACGATACCGCCTACGAGAACGGCGCCTTCATCCCCGATGCCGCCGAATATCCCGACCGATGGGCTGACGCCGCGCGGGCCCACCGCGAACTTCAGGCCAGTATCGGGCGGGCGCGTCTGAATGTGTCCTACGGGCCATCCGAGCGCGAAAAGCTGGATATCTTTCATCCGACCGGCGCAGCAAAGGGCTTGATCGTCTTTATCCACGGCGGCTATTGGCGCCGTTTTGATCGCAGCTTCTGGTCGCATATGTCGGCCGGTTTAACCGCGCATGATTGGGCCGTCGCGATGCCGTCCTATCCCCTGGCACCAGAGGTGCACATCCGGCAGATCACCCTTTGCATGGCGCGCGCCGCGGAAACTGCCGCTGGTTTGGTGGCAGGACCGATCCGGCTTACCGGCCACTCGGCAGGTGGGCATCTGGTCGCACGACTTGGGTGCCGGGATATCGTGCTTGACGAAGACGTGCGCAAACGCATCGACCGGATCGTGCCGATCTCACCAGTGGCCGATTTACGGCCGCTTCTGGAAACTTCAATGAACGCAGACCTCGGTCTGGATGACGATGAAGCAAACTCGGAAAGCCCCGTTTTGCACGCACCTCCGGATGTGTCAGTTGATGTTTGGGTTGGTGGGGAGGAGCGCCCGGCGTTTCTTGATCAAGCCCGCTGGCTGGCCGAGACTTGGTCAGGTGATTTGCACCATGCTCCGGGTCGCCACCATTTCGATGTGATTGAATTGCTTGAAGAAAAAGACTCGCCGCTGGTATCAGCGCTTGTCAGGGAGATTGCGCCGCGCTGACGCGCGTCGCGGTGGCTGGGGGCGCTGCCCCCGCCCGCTTCGCGGACTCCCCCGGGATATTTCTGGGCCAATAATGGTGTCAGGCGAACTTTTGCTTCCAGGTCGGGTAGTGGTCATTATCCGCAGGTGTCGCGTAGTACACCGCGCGTGCAATCGCTCGGCTGAGACAGGTGGCCGCCGCGTGCCCCATCCACATCCAATCTGTATCTCCGGGCAGGCGCTGATCCGTCGAGCAGGCGAAGACCAGATCGCCATCCGTCGGCAAGTGTGAGGGAACGATGGCCCGTGCCGCGCCATCATGGGCGGCTATGGCCATGCGGGTCGCTTCCGCCTTGGTCAGGCGTGCATCTGTGGCGACAATGGCAATGGCGGTATTGGTCTTTTCATAGGATTTCAGGACTGGCGCAGGTGCCAGGATGTTGGCCTGACCGATACCGCCGAATTCATCTCCAACCTCCCATGGCGCTGCCCAGAAATGCGGGCCGTCCCCAACCGTGACCTGACCAACGGCATTAACAACCACTAACGCACCAACGGTCACTCCGCTGTCCATGATCACCGACGCCGACCCGACGCCACCCTTCAACCCCGAAACCAAAGCACCGGTTCCGGCCCCTGCTGTCCCAAGAGTGATGTCATTCTGGCGTGCCGCATAAGCCGTCTGACCAAGACCCGGATAGGGGTCTTGGGACCATTTCTTGTTACCTCCGTTGGCGAGATCGAAAATGATCGCGGCAGGCACAATCGGGACATTGTGTCCGGCCACTGCCACCCCCCGACCATCCGCCGCCATAGCCTGCGCAATACCGCTGGCCGATGACAATCCGAAAGCAGATCCCCCCGACATCACCAGCGCGTCCACTTCCTGTATGGTTGCGTCGGGGCGCAACAAATCCGTCTCGCGCGTTCCCGGCGCGCCGCCCATCACATGCACGCCCGCAACCATCGGCTTATCACCCACCAGAACCGTCACCCCGGACTTCAGCACAGGATCATCAGCCTGCCCGACCGTCAGCCCGACAACGTCCGTAATCAGATTGCGCGCACCTGGCTTCATACCCAGTTATGCCCCTGTTCCGCCTCTATGATTTCGCCAGCAAAGCGGCCCAGATGCCGCAATTCCGCAGTGTCAGACGGGAAATTCCGGACCGACGCCAGGGCACTGGGGCGCACCACAACAGCTGTATTATCATCCATTTGCAGCTCCTGAATTCGGGCTACAATCGCGGGTCGGAAATAATGCGCCAGCCGCACATTCGCGGCTTGTTGGATAACATCAACCTCGGCCAGATCCACGTTGATACCGCGTTCTTCAGCAAGTTGGGTCAAACACGTAAATGCCTCGGGCTGGCTGGCGAACTGACCGGACAGTAAGGTTAAAATGGCTGGTACTTTTTCGCGTTGCATCCATCAGCCTCGGTTTCTCGGTGTCGACAGACTGGCGCAATTGCAAGTTCAGGGAAACCCCTTGCCGCACCCCCACCACAGACCCTATGTGAAGACCGAACAAGGGAACATCACCATGGCCTATTTTAAGTGGACATTTCGTATTCTGCTGATCGTTTTGATTGGTGGATTCCTGCATTACACACTACCACAACGCGATATTGTGCGCATCGTTAACACCTATGAAGAACGGCAGGACTTCGGCGGGTGGAATAGTATCTTCTGGTCATCAGGAAGCGCCGGAACCAGCGAAACGCCGGTAAACCGCGACGTTCTGTTTATCTCAACCAAAACTGCAGACGACGATACGATCGTCTTTCGCAACGAGGACACAGGTTGGGGTTGGCCACCCTACTTCAAGTTCGACACAGCCGATCTTCAGGCCGAGGCCGCTGATATCACCTCGACCAATGAAGCGCCTGAATGGGTTGCCGTTCGCCACTATGGCTGGCGTAATACCTGGCTGTCCATCTTCCCGAATGCGACGTCCATAAAGGCGGTTCCAAGCCCGGACACCCGGCTGATCCCCTGGTTCAATATAATTTTTCTGACGATAATGACCATTTTGTCGCTGACCATATGGCGTCTGTGGCGCAATTTCCGTCAAGCGCGAATTGATCCGGTCTTTGACGAGATTGATGAAACCGCCGATGCAGCACGCGGGCGCTTGGCGGGCTGGTTCAATCGTTTGTTTGGTCGGCGCTAATAGACGCAAAAGAAAAGGCCCGCAAAAGCGGGCCTTCTCATAAACTTCACTTAAAGAGTTAAGATTACTCTTTGCCTCTGATGCCACGGCGACGAGTCGCAGCCAGGCCGCCAACACCAGCAAGCAGTAACCAACCCGCAGCTGGCAGCGGTACCGAAGCAGTCAACGTGCTCAGGTAAATCTCTGGATTTGGATCATTTAGAGCTTCCGGATCGGAAGAAAACCAGAACATGCTGGCAAAACCCGCACCCTCAAGACCTTGAACCCAACCGTCCACGACCTCAAACAAACCACCAACGTGAGTATCGTCGCCCAATACACCGGTTACAATCGCGATGAAACCGTTCATCGGATCATGGCTGGCATCGCGGATATACAATTCGCGGAGCCATACAGATTCGCTGAAAGTCAGCTTCAATAGCTCGGGAAACAAGAGGTTGTCGTCTCCCTTGTTATCGGCAGTCGGGTTGCCCGTGGCACAATCGCTCATGCTGTTGTCGTCAATACCGCTTGAACAAACACCCAAGCCAGCAAGATTGCTAACATCGGTCTGTGACTGGTCGCCATCGGCGTCCATAAATGGATGAATGTCCTCAGTCGTGCCGTCGTGCAACGAAGCCGTAGCGCTCACTGACAGGCTGCCCTCGACTGCATCAGGTCCACCGTAGACCTGCTCGAATGTGCCCTCGTAGCCGTTTAAGTCGTAAAACGCGTCAGCGTCGAGATCAAAATCCCAAGTTGCTGCCGACGCCGAAGTGCCAATTGCCACAGCCAAAACCGCGACTGCACTAGAAAGAAGTTTCATTACCTTCCCCTCACCAAAAAAATTACATTACGCGGACCAGTATACACACTTCCACACCTGGCCCAAGACTTGATTTGCTAAACAAAATCAAATGGCTAACTTCGCATATGAGTCGAAAATTGGCTTGAAAAACCGCTGCGAAACAAGGCAGAATTGCGGCAATATTAAGTATTTTCAAAGCCTTAACGCTAACCAAAATTTACTTGATTCGGCAATATTCCGCCTATAGCGCGATATCACAACAGACATTTTCCATTTGAGAAACAATGACCAGCGCATTCAGCCACCCGTTTCCCCATTGCCCCGACCCGTCCGCACTGGTCTAATGGAACCGCCTTAAAAACGAGCAGAACACATGGCAAATGACCTTCTGACACCGTCCCAATCGGACGCCTATGATGCGACCTCAATCGAGGTTCTCGAGGGTCTGGAACCCGTGCGCAAACGCCCCGGCATGTATATCGGCGGCACCGACGAACGCGCGCTCCACCACCTCGTGGCCGAAGTTCTGGATAACTCGATGGACGAGGCTGTCGCAGGCCACGCCAACCGCATCGAAGTCGAACTTCTCGAGGACGGCTCCGTCACCGTGCGCGACAATGGCCGGGGCATCCCCGTCGATCCGCATCCGAAGTTCCCTGACAAATCTGCGCTCGAAGTGATCCTTTGCACCCTCCACGCGGGCGGCAAATTCTCCGGTAAAGCCTATCAGACCTCTGGTGGCCTCCACGGCGTCGGTGTTTCCGTGGTGAACGCCCTGTCCGACCACGTCCGCGTCGAAGTCGCTCGCAACAAAGAACTTTTCGTTCAGGAGTTCTCACGCGGCATCCCCCAGCGTGGCGTCGAAAAGCTCGGCCCCACCAACAACCGCCGCGGCACCTCCGTCACCTTCCACGCCGACCCCGAGATCTTCGGCAAACTCAAGATGAAACCCGCCCGCCTCTTCAACATGGCGCGCTCCAAGGCCTACCTCTTCTCCGGCGTCGAAATCCGCTGGAAGTCCCAGATCGACGACGGCGAAACCCCGACCGAGGCGACATTCCACTTCCCCGGCGGCCTCTCCGACTATCTTGGCGAAACCCTTGGACCGGCAACAACCTACGCCGAAAATCCCTTCGCGGGCCTCGTCGACTTTCAGGAAAAGTTCGGCGAACCCGGCAAAGTCGAATGGGCCATCAACTGGACCCCCTCCCGCGACGGCTTCATCCAATCCTACTGCAACACCGTTCCAACCCCCGAAGGCGGCACCCACGAAAGCGGCTTCTGGGCCGCGATCCTGAAAGGCATCCGCGCTTACGGCGAACTATCAAACAACCGCAAAGCCGCCCAGATCAACCGCGATGACCTGATCACCGGCGGCTGCGCCCTTGTCTCGGTCTTCATCCGCGATCCGCAATTCGTCGGCCAGACCAAAGACCGCCTGTCCACCGAAGCCGCCCAGAAGATGGTTGAAAACGCCATCCGCGATCACTTCGACAACTGGCTGACATCCGACACCAAATCAGCGGGTGCCATCCTCGATTTCCTGGTCCTGCGCGCAGAAGAACGTCTGCGCCGCCGTCAGGAAAAGGAAACCGCCCGCAAGACCGCCACCAAGAAACTGCGCCTGCCCGGCAAGCTGGTCGATTGTTCCGCCACCGCCCGCGACGGCACCGAATTGTTCCTGGTCGAGGGTGACAGCGCCGGTGGTTCCGCCAAAATGGCACGTGACCGCAAGACCCAGGCCCTTCTGCCTTTGCGCGGTAAAATCCTGAACGTCCTCGGCGCCGCAAGTTCCAAAATCGGCACCAACGCCGAGATTAACGATCTCTGCCAGGCCCTCGGCGTCTCGATGGGCACCCGCTTCAACGTCGACGATCTGCGCTATGACAAGATCATCATCATGACCGATGCGGACGTCGACGGCGCCCATATCGCCGCCCTTCTGATGACCTTCTTCTTCACCCAAATGCGCCCGATGATCGACGCCGGCCACCTGTACCTGGCCTGCCCACCGCTCTACCGCCTGACCCAAGGCGCGCGCCGCATCTACGTCTCGGACGACGCGGAAAAAGAGGCGATGATGACTAAGGGTCTGGGCGGCAAAGGCAAAATCGACGTCCAGCGCTTTAAAGGCCTGGGCGAGATGGACGCGAAAGACCTGAAAGACACCACGATGAACCCCGAAACGCGGAAATTAATCCGCGTGACCATAGACGAGGACGAACCCGGAGAAACCGGCGATCTTGTTGAGCGTCTGATGGGCAAAAAGCCCGAGCTGCGGTTCCAGTATATACAGGAAAACGCGCGATTTGTGGAGGAGTTGGATGTATGAGAGGCCATTATGGATTTCGTAGTTGCTCAGTTGGCGCTCATCTTCTTGCCGGGATTTATTTGGGCCAATCTTGATGCAAAGTATGTAAGCGGCTCTAAAGGCACACAATATTCTCTGCTGCTAAGAACTTTTCTATTCGGCATCACTACTTACGGCATTTTATTCCTTTTGTATGGTCTCACCGGGTATAACTTTTCGTATGAAGGATTTGCAGATGGCGCCAATACCTTCAATGTTGTTGCTTTCATTGACGAAATCTTGTGGTCACTCCCTCTAGCTTTCATTTGTGCTGTTGTTTGGATGTATTTCCAGAATTATCGCATATTTATGCGATTATTGCATTGGATAGGCGCAACCAACCGTTTCGGAGACCAAGACGTTTGGAGTTTTACCCTAAATTCCGAGCAACCACATGTAGAATATGTTAATATCCGCAATGTTGAACTTGGATTTACTTACTCTGGATGGGTCAATTCGTTCTCTGAACACGAAGAAGTTCGTGAAATTTTGCTCGAAGACGCATATATATACGACAACAACGGGTCAGAGGTGCAAAGAGTTCCGCACCTTTATTTGTCAATGGATAGGAAGAACCTATGGATAGAATTTCCGTATACAGAGAACGAAGAGTTTTATGATGACGACAAAAACGATGAATAGTGGACCTGCTGTCAAAGCCATTCGCGGAGGCTCCGTTGCGAAGGGAGGACGCAATGGCTCCTATCAAATCTTAAAGCGGCCTCCAGCTCCAAAGTCGCTGGCGGCATCCGCTCTAACCCAAAGGCCGAACAAAAAGAAATAGCGCGATGAGGCAGAGGTACTGTTTTCACCTTCGAGTACAAAACAGATCCATCAGTGAAGTGGGGGCTGAACCCTCGGTTCAATTCAGTTACTAGGCCTCCCCAAACTGCTTGCGAAATGGAGCGTGTTGCTACGTAAGACCACGTAGGGCGAGGTTTCACCCCGCCAAACCCCGGTCACAATTAACCATTATGCCTCGGTTATTAACTTATGAGGATTTGATTCAATGAAACTCATACTCGCAACGACTTTTCTAATCGCCAATATCGGCTTCGCAGTCGCCGCAACTCCCACCCACAACCATTGGACAACAACACCCAAAACCGAGCACGGCGGCGGCTGCCGAAAATCTTCGCCTCCGGGCGAATGCTGCCACGCCGGGTCTGAACCGCTCCACTGCCACGTCAAACCCTAACCGTAGGGCGGGGTTCCACCCCGCCTTCCCCAACCACCGCATCAAGCGCCCACTTTTCCACCAACCCAGTCCCTCTCCATTCCAAGCTCCCCACCAACAACCCAAACAACTCACACCCTTTTCCCCCCAAATTCACACCAAACTCACCGCCACGCGCCAGCCCACCCCCTAAACCGTCCTCATCAACGTCACGCCGATAAGGACAACCAAAATGTTTAACCAATCTTTCCAAAGCCGCCTTGACCTGCGTGGCCTGCCACACCGCACCGACACCGCTTATGCCCGGATGCTGCCCTGGACACGCATCGCTTTTGCCGTCGGCGGGCTGCAAAGCCTTGTGGCAACCACTACCATGAACACCCAGATGCTCTGGATCATGGCCCCAATCGCGGCACTGGCCGTGGTGATGCCGCATCACCTGATCGAATATCTCTACAACTTCGTCATCCGCCACATCACCAAAACCGAAAAGCTGCCCCGCAATCAGGCCCCGGTTCGATTTGCCTTCTTCATGGCCACCCTGATGCTGATCGCAACTGCCACCGCTTTTGACGCTGGCGTCATCTGGCTGGGCTTTGTTCTGGGTATGACCATGGTTATGATCTCGGCTGTTTTTTGCCTAACCCATTTCTGTGTGCCCGCCGCCATCTGGACGTGGATGTTCGGCGATCGCGCCAAAATCACCTGCGCTCTCAACGCAAACGCTTGAAATCAAGCGTGAAATCGGGCTGCCTCTCCCTCGGGGCGGCCCATTTCCATCCCCGTCATCTGCACTGTTTTTAAAGGGAAAATCACCGCCCTGGGGACAGGTTCCAAAAGCCACATTTCGCGGATAATGCACCAGAAATTCAATTAATGTTGCAATAGCCGTGCTAATACAATAGCGTCGCACCATGTTAAGCTACGCCATTTCGCTCTGGTTAGCTGCCGCTTTTGTAATGATTGTTCACGCAATCCTCGCTCCGCTCATAAGCCGGTGGCAGACAAGTAACCCGCAGTATTTGCGGGAATATTACGCTTTGCCTGCTGACATTTCACCTGACGAGCTTGCACAAGCCAACAAATACTACGCCTGGTGCAAGTCACATCAGTTCGTACCGTGGGGCGTTTTGCGCATGATCGTCCCGGCTGCCATTCCGGTTCTGCTAACGTGGGTCGCACTCGAAGCGATCTTCAGCGGCGCACATTTGGTGCATGCTATTATCCTCTTGTTGGTGACCATCATCATCGCCCGTTTGTTCATCGTGCTGTCAAAGGTGCACCAGCAAAAAGTCTGCGAAGAGTTCGAAACGCTGGAAATCGACAAGAAACTCGTTACTCGCCTGCAAACCAGCCGCGAACCCTGATCACCGCCAGGCTCCGCTAAACCAGCCGACCATCTTCTAATCGAACCACCCGGTCCATGCGCGCTGCAAGTTCGGGATTATGTGTCGCGATCAATGCGGATAGCCCTGTCTCTCGCACCAGTTCCATCAGCGCCTCAAACACCGTATCCGACGTGGCCGGGTCCAGGTTCCCCGTTGGCTCATCCGCCAGCAAAACCCGCGGTCGGTTGGCCAAGGCCCGGCAAAACGCCACCCGCTGCTGTTCGCCGCCAGACAACGCCGCCGGTCGGTTTTCCGCGCGCCCCTCAACGCCCACCTTCGTCAACAGTTCCAACGCGTGGGATCGCGCAGCACCGTCTGAAACCCCATTCGCCAACTGCGGCAGCATGACATTCTCAATCGCGGAAAACTCCGGCAACAGATGGTGAAACTGATAGATGAACCCAACGTCATCGCGCCGTGCTGCGGTGCGTCGGGCATCGCTCAATCCTGTGTAGTCGACTTCTCCGATAGAAACCGCTCCAGCATCAGCTGAATCCAGTAATCCGGCGATATGCAGCAACGTCGACTTACCCGCACCCGAAGGCGCCACCAGGGCCACGACCTCACCTGATTCCAACGTCAGCGAGGCATCCTCCAAAACCCGTAACGCATTCGCGCGCCCCGCATTATAGGTTT
This sequence comes from Boseongicola sp., assembly GCA_014075275.1. Lineage (NCBI taxonomy): Bacteria > Pseudomonadati > Pseudomonadota > Alphaproteobacteria > Rhodobacterales > Paracoccaceae > Boseongicola > Boseongicola sp. The sequence continues at coordinate 392,236 of CP046179.1, read as the reverse complement.
TGCTGATCCCGTCCAGCCGCAATGCCTCACTCATATCGCAGGGCCTCCACCGGATTCATCCGCGCCGCCCGCCGTGCCGGGATCAACGTGATCCCCCAGCTCAACAACAACGACAGCCCAACGGCAGACAACACATCCGCCAATTCCAACTTTGCAGGCAAGCGATAGATGCCGCGCACCGCTCCATCCCAGACGCCGCCCCCCGCTGCGCCATTCACAAAGGCCAGGATCGCGTCGAAATAGACTGCGAAAAGACACCCGATGATCACGCCAAACAAGGTCCCCAGCGTGCCCACCAAAGCGCCCGTCAAAAAGAACACCCGCATGATTGACCCCTCGGTCAGCCCAATGGTCCGCAATATCCCGATATCGCGCCCCTTGTTCTTCACCAGCATCACCAAACCGCTGATAATATTCATACTTGCGATCAGAACCAACACCGACATCAACACGAACATCACCGTGTCTTCGACCTCCAACGCGCGCAAAAAGCCCTCCGCTGAATCCTTCCAGCTCCACAAAAGCGCGCGATCGCCCGCCGCTTCGAACAAGGCCGGGGCCATGGCATCGATCCCCTCGGGGTCCATCACATTCACGTCCAACTCGTCCGCCACACCGTCGCGATTGAAGAATACCTGCGCCTCGGCAAACGGCAAAAACGCCCGGGTCCGGTCGATGTCAAACCGACCCGAATTAAAAATATAGGCCACCGGATATTCTGCCACGCGCGGCGACGTCCCGAACGCTGTCCTCACCCCATTGGGCGAAATCACGCGCAAAACATCTCCCACCGAGATGCCCAGTGACCGTGCTGCCTCGCGCCCAATGGCAATCCCGCCCGGAAAGTCATCCAAAGACCCTCGGGCCGTCTCTGGATCGGCAATCCGCGGAATCTCTGCCAGATCCGACCCCGAGATGCCGAATATCTCCAACCCAGAGTTCTCATCGCGAAACACCGCCATCACCTGCCCCTTCACAAGGGGCGCAACCCGCGTCACACCGTCAACGTCCCGCAATCGCTCAGCCATCGCCTGATAATCCGGGATCACCCGCGTTATCCGGCCAGCTTCATCCTCGTAAGCACTTGAATACACAGTCACATGAGCATTCGCGCCAAGAATGGTCGACACGAATTCATCCCGAAATCCAGACCGAACCGCCAGGGTGATAATCAACGCCGCCACGGCCAATGTGATCCCAACCAGCGAGATCCAGGTCATCACGCTGACGCCACCTTCGGCCCGCTTGGCACGCAAATAGCGCCAGGCGATCAGGAATTCATAGCGTGAGAAAGGGGCTGGCGTGGCCATGACTGCTCCGGTTTTCCCCTCTGTCGCAAGCCAAACGCCCGGGGTCAACTCACGTCACCGCCAATCCCTTCTTCTGATCATAAATACTCTGGGGAGGTCTGGAGGGGCAAAGCCCCTCCAGCGGATCGCTTCCGAAGCCCCCTAAAGCGCTGGCAAATGAATGGCGAACCGCTCCCGGATCGCGGCATCCACATCAGGCGCCAAAACCGCCTTTGAGCGCTCGGCCAACAACGCTTCCTTGCGCGCCGTGGCATTCTTGATCAGATTGGGTTTGTCATTCTCGGCCCACTCTTTCGGGCTCGTGCGATCTCCAAACGCCGGGTAAACGTAATCCGTCTCCATCCGCGCCAGCGTATCGCCAACCCCCAGATAATGACCGGGTCCGCCCAGGCAAACTTCGCGCATGGCGTCCAAAGCCAGGGTCTCTTCGGTAACTTCAATCCCCTTCACACACCGCAACGCCTGCCCGATGATGTCATCGCCTAAAATCAAGCTCTCGTGGCAAAACCCCAACAGCGAGGCATGCATCCCCGCCGCCTCATAGACCATGTTCAATCCCGACAACCCTGTCATCACGTTCGAACACATCTGCTCCCACCCGGCCTGCATATCCGGCATCTTGGAATCCGATGCGCCAGCCGCAGCCCCACCCGGCATCCCATAGAACTGATGCATCTGTGCACAGGCCGCAGACAGCAAAGCCTGCTCCCCCGACCCGATCGACATTGCACCAGTGCGCAAATCGACAACAAAGGGCCAGGTTCCGAAGATCGCCGGATGTCCCGGCTGGATGGCATTCACATAGACCAGCCCGGCCAGACACTCCGCAACGGCCTGCACCACGGCACCGGCCAGTGTGGCAGGCGCAGTCGCCCCCGCCATCCCCGCGCTTAACAGCAACACCGGCATTCCACCCCGGATGCAGGCTTCCATCACTTCACTGCTTTCGGTGGCAAACTTCATCGGCGGCACAACAAAGCAATTACTGTTCGAGACAAACGGTCGTTCCCGCCATGCCGCCTCGCTGCCTGCCATCATATGCAACATTTCCAGCACGCCCGGCACATGGCTCGGTTCAGTGATTGAAGTGCCAATATGCTTCGTCGTCCCCGATACACAGGCATAGATCGTGTTCAGATCCATCTCGTGGTTGTCGACGATATCCCGCGCCACCATCGGACGCTGTAGGAAATGCACGTTGTCCAACTGGTCGGTGATCCGCGCGGCGTCAAACAAATCCTGCACCGTGCTGTCGCGGTATTCTGTGCCTTCAACATTCACCATATGCACTGCTGCACCAGCTGTGCCGTAATGCACATTGGTGCCCGACAACGTCATATCATGGCGCGCATCACGCCCCATCAGCGTGATGTCCCGGGCCGCCAAGGCCAACGTATCCTCGACCAGGCTGCGCGGATATCTCAAGCGGCCGTCATCGCCCAGAATGGCACCAGCGGCCACCATCGCATCGATGCCCGACTGGGGCGCATCCGCCAGCCCGATCTCTTCAAGCGCCACCAATGCGGCCTCGTGGATCCGCGTGATATCGCCATCGCTCAGGGGTTTGAAAGTGCCCCCTGACATCCCCGCGCGCACGGGGCGTAAATCTTCAGCCAATGGCGCTTCGCGCATGGCTTTTCGGGCAGCGCGTCCACCGGATCGGCGGGTTCTTGTCTCTGTCATGTCACTTAATTCCTTGGGAGATGGTCAAACGTTTATGATCATCAATCCCAAAGGCCGCCCCCGCGCCGCACGCCCACGATCCGCACCAATGGTGCGGCTGACCAACACGATTTGCCATTGATCGCCCATTACCGCGACCCTCCCTCAAGGCACGACTTTAGACTGGTCGGAAATCGCGTCTGTGACAATCCCGCCAGAAATCACGTCGCAATCAGACGATTTTCAGTGATTTTGCAGCCACGCCACCACATCGGCGGCATTTCGGTCCGGCGGGAAAATCGGATAAAACACACGCACAATCACACCGTCCTCCGCCACCCAGGCCATCCGCTTCAACAGCGTCGCGCCTCCAGCCTCGAAACGGGGTAATTGCAGCGCATCCGCCAAAACCAACCCGGCATCCGACAACACCGGAAACGGCAGATGCAGCCGCGCCACCGCCTCGCGCTGATAATCACTGCCTTGCACAGATAACCCAAACAGATGTCGCACACCCAGCCCCTTCAACTCGTCAAAATGATCCCGAAACGCGCAGGACTGCGGCGTGCACCCACGCGCACCTGGAATACCGTCCCACCCATCCGGCAAAGCCACATCCGGGCGACCCGTCATCGGATAGACATAAACGACGGAACGCCCTTCCAACGCGGACAAATCCACAGATGCACCATCCGTCGCTTCTAACGCTACCGCTGGCAAAGCCATCCCCAGCAGATGATCCGCCAGGCCATCGTCTTCAGGCGCGGGGATCTGCGACCAATCAACATCCGTAAGGCTCATCGTTCACTCCCGGTTCTGCTTGGTGACAATACTTACATGCAGAATGCGAATTTCCGAGCGGCAAACATGTCACCGTGTATGACCGTCGATTGTTCCGTAGCGCCCCCAACACAGTCCGCGATTTTCGCTTTATCAATCCGACCCGGCCCCATAGCCTCTTTTCAGTAAGCAACCATTGGGCCGATCAGTGGAACGCCAACCCGACCGAAACATCACAGCTGCCATCATCGCAGGCTGCCTTGTCGCCTTCATCGGCTTCGGTTTCGCTGCCACTTTCGGCGTTTTCCTGCGCCCAATGTCCGAAGATCTGGGCTGGGGACGCGAGGTATTCTCGCTGTCGTTGGCCATTCAAGCCCTGACCTGGGGCATCACCCAACCCTTGGCGGGCATGGTCGCCGACCGTTACGGCACCGCCCGTGTCCTGGCGGCAGGCGCGGTCTTGTCGGCTGTCGGCTTCTTTCTGCGCGGCGCTATCCTTGATCCGAGTGTTTTCGTTGCCTCTGGGGTCATCGTCGGTATCGGTACCGGATGCTGCTCGTTCCAGATCGTCATAATCGCCCTCGGCAAAGTGGTCGAGGCGCGCCGCAGAAGTTTCGTTCTTGGTCTCGGAACTGCCGCCGCCTCAACTGGCATGTTCGTCGCTGCCCCTCTTTCCGCCTTCCTCATGAGCCGCATCGGCTGGCAATCCTCAATCCTCGTCATCGCCGCCAGCTTTCTGTTGATCCTTCCCACGATCTATTTCATCGCCCGGGTCGCGAAACCCACGGTCACCGATACCAGCGAAGGCGGCTTCGCCCATGCGATACGCACCGCATTCTCCGACCGGTCCTACGTCCTTTTGTTTTTCGGCTTTTTCGTCTGCGGCTTCCACGTTTCCTTCATCCAAACCCACCTGCCAGCCTATATCGCCGACGAAGGCTTGGCCCCGATCATCGGCGCCTGGTCGCTGGGGCTAGTGGGATTGTTTAACATTGCCGGATCGTTCTTCGCCGGCTGGTCCGGTCAACACTACCCCAAGAAAAGCCTTCTTGCAGGTATCTACCTTGCGCGAGCCTTCATCATAACCGCATTCATCCTGACGCCCCTCAGCGTCACCAGCATCTATGTCTTCTCCGCGCTCATGGGGGTTTTGTGGCTTGCAACCGTGCCCCTAACCACCGGATTGGTGGCGCACACCCAAGGCTTGCGGTTCTTTTCAACTCTCGGAGGTCTGGTCTTTTTCAGCCATCAGGTCGGCGGTTTCCTGGGCGCATGGCTGGGCGGCCGCATCTACGACGCCACCGGGGATTACTCCGCCATGTGGTGGGCCGCCATCGCGCTGGGACTACTGGCCACGCTCTTGCACATACCGATCCGCGAAGAACCCGGCGAACTTGCCCGCGCCGAGCAATCCTCCAACGCCTAATCGACCCTCAAAGCCAAGTATGAAACGACCGCTTCTCCATCGGCTGCACCATAGCTGCAGCCACGGCTTGCGAATGTGGCGCATAGATCGCGGCGACCTTCTCGATAGCCTTCTCCGGCGGCAGCTCTTCGCTTTGCCCAGTGCGCCTGTTGGTCAACTCAACCACCCCGTTCTTCAATCCGCGCGGCCCAACGGTAATCCGCCATGGTAACCCGATCAGATCCATCGTCGCAAATTTCGTCCCGGCCCGCTCGTCGCGGTCATCGTAAAGTGGCTCCATCCCATGGGCGACCAGGGCCTTATACAGAGCCTCTGAATGGCGAGCCGTTTCCGCATCCCCCTGCCGCAAATTCACAATCCCACAATGGAAAGGGGTCACCCCTTCGGGCCAGATAATTCCGTTATCATCATGTGACGCCTCAATAATCGCACCCACCAACCGCGAAACACCGATCCCGTGCGATCCCATATGCACCGCCACCGGTTTTCCGTCCGGCCCCTGCACCCTCGCGCCCAGCGCTTCAGAATACTTGGTGCCAAAATAGAAAATCTGCCCCACTTCGATACCCCGCGCTGTCCGCTGCCGCTCTACCGGCACCCTAGCGAAAGTATCTTCATCATGGGTCTCATCCGTGCGGGCATAGCGCGAGGTAAACTCCTCCAGCACCGCCTGACAGGCTTCATGGCTGTCAAAATCAATCTCGCGCGACCCGAACTTCAGATCGGTGATCTCGCTGTCATAAAACACTTCAGACTCGCCCGTCTCAGCCAACACCAGAAACTCGTGGGTATCATCACCACCGATTGGCCCTGAATCCGCGCGCATAGGGATCGCCTGCAACCCCATCCGTTCATAAGTGCGCAAGTAAGTCACCAGATGGCGGTTATAGGAATGCAGCGCATCCTCCTTCGTCAGATCGAAGTTATAGCCGTCCTTCATGTAAAACTCGCGGCCCCGCATCACGCCAAAGCGGGGGCGGATCTCATCGCGAAACTTCCACTGGATCTGGTACATGGTCAGCGGCAGGTCCTTGTAGGACGACACCGATGACCGGAAGATATCGGTAATCAACTCCTCAGCCGTTGGCGTAAACAACATATCGCGATCATGGCGATCTTTGATGCGCAGCATCTCCTGTCCATAATCGTCATACCGACCCGACTCGCGCCACAAATCCGCCGACTGGATCGTCGGCATCAGCATTGGAATATGCCCCGCTTTGTTCTGCTCTTCACGCACGATGCGCTCAACGTTCTCCAGAACCTTCAGCCCAAGCGGCAACCAGGAATATATCCCGGCGCTGGCCTGACGAATCATACCAGCACGCAACATATACCGATGGCTGACAATCTGCGCCTCGGCGGGCGTCTCTTTCAGAACGGGCAGGAAATAGCGGGACAGACGCATATCGGCGAAACCTCAAGGCAAATAAGACCCCAATCCTCTAGGCCATCCCCCCGCCCCTCGCAAGCCACCCCGAACCATCATTATTGGCCCATAAATATCCCGGGAGGGTCTGGGAGGGCAGCGCCCTCCCAGCGGATCGATGCACGAAGTGCGGCGAAACCACCCCTTGCAAGTGGGTCTCTGCCTTGCCACACCTGAACTACATGAAATCAGGAACCACCCCATGGCTTTGACCGTCCGCGAACAAGTGAAAACCTGGGCCGTTGCCACGGCGGCCTTCCTCGTCGTGCTGTGGTTTCTTGGCGACGTGATTCTGCCCTTCGTCCTGGGCGCAGCCATCGCCTATTTCCTCGATCCCGTTGCCGACAGGCTCGAAGCCATGGGATGCTCCCGCGCCATTGCAACAGGTATCATCACCCTCGGCGCAATCCTGATCTTCGTCATTGCGGCTCTTCTGGTGATCCCGACACTGATCAGCCAGACCGCCTCGCTGATCTCGACCGTGCCCGAAATGGCAGGCCGCCTCCAAGCTTTCCAGACCGAACAATTCCCGGAACTCGGCGACGCTAACTCGACTATCCGCAAATCTTTGGCCTCCATCGGCGAAACCGTCCAGTCGCGCGGCGGCGAACTTTTGAACGCCGCCCTCGGGTCCTTCTCCAGTATCGTTAACGCGGTGGTTCTCTTCGTCATCGTCCCGGTAGTCGCCTTCTACCTGCTTCTCGACTGGGACCGTATGGTCGCCAAAGTCGATGCGCTTTTGCCACGCGATCACGCCCCGACAATTCGCAAACTGGCCCATGACATCGACCGCACCATGGCAGGATTCATCCGCGGTCAAGGCACTGTCTGCCTGGTCCTCGGCGCGTATTATGCCATCGCGCTGATGCTGGTCGGCCTCAACTTCGGCCTTGTGGTCGGCGTTGTCGCCGGCGCGCTGACCTTTATCCCCTATGTCGGAGCCCTCGTCGGCGGCGTCCTCGCCATCGGCCTCGCGCTTTTTCAGTTCTGGGGCGACTGGCTCTGGATCTTTCTCGTCTGGGCCATCTTCCAATCCGGCCAGTTCGTCGAAGGCAATATCCTGACACCAAAGCTCGTCGGCGGCTCAATTGGCCTGCACCCGGTGTGGCTGATCTTCTCGCTGTCCGCCTTCGGGGCCGTTTTCGGCTTTGTCGGCCTCCTGGTCGCTGTCCCCGTCGCCGCCGCCATTGGCGTGGTCACCCGCTTCGCCATCGACCAATACAAAGCCTCACGCCTCTACAAAGGCCTGGCCGAGCGCGACCCCGACTGACATGCCCCAGCAACTAACCTTCGAACTGCCCGTGCGTCCCGCACTTGGGCGCGGTGACTTCTTCGTCTCCACCGCCAATGCGCTGGCCGTCGCGCGCCTCGACACAACGCAGACCTGGCCCAATGGAAAGCTGACCCTCATCGGCCCGGCTGGCGCTGGCAAAACCCACCTCGCCCACGTCTGGGCCGAAGCCGAAAACGCCAAACTCATCAGTCCTGCCGACCTCACGACCGTCAACGTCGCCGAGATCACCACGCCAATCGCCCTCGACGACGCCGATCAAATCCCATCAAGCGCGGAAGAACCCCTTTTCCACCTCCACAACCACCACGCCGCGCAACGGCTGCCCTTCCTCTTAACCGCCTCTGAAGCACCCGCACGCTGGCCCATCACTCTGCCCGATCTCAAAAGCCGCATGTCCGCCACCGATGTCACGAAAATCGATCTACCCGACGACGCGCTTTTGAACGCCGTCATCGTCAAACTCTTTGCCGACCGGCAACTTGCGGTATCCCCCAACCTGATCCCATGGCTCATCACCCGGACCGAACGCAGCTTTGCTGCCATTCGCACCTTGGTTGCCGAACTCGATGCCGCGGCGCTCGCGGAAAAACGCGCCATCACCCGCCCGCTGGCCCAAGCCACACTGGACAAAATGCACAGAAACGCGCGATAAACGTCATCTTGACGTCAAGATTAACCAGTACTCGGCGGTGAAATGACTGTTTCAACCAATTTCCTCAAAGCCCCCTTTCCGGAGGCCCAAGACCTCAAGGGTGTCACCCTCGAAGGCCCTGACCGCTTTTTTAATCGCGAATTGTCGTGGCTTGCGTTCAACTGGCGCGTGCTGGAAGAAGCCGAAAATCCCCGCGTCCCCTTGTTAGAGCGCCTGCGTTTCCTATCGATCTCGGCCACCAACCTTGACGAGTTCTACACAGTCCGCGTCGCGGGCTTGCGCGAACTGGCCCATGCGGGGAATACCACCCCCGCCGCCGATGGTCTGACCCCGGCCGAACAGCTTGTCCTGATCAACGAAAACGCCCGCAACCTTTTGAATCGCCAACAAGACGCCTGGAGCAGCCTGAACGCCGAGCTGCGCGAAAACGGCATTGACCTGTTGACCGGCGATGACCTTTCGAAAGAAGACAAAGAACACTGCGCCCATGCCTTTCTGACCCAAGTCTTCCCAATCCTGTCGCCGCTGGCCATCGACCCTGCGCACCCGTTCCCGTTCATCCCGAACACCGGCTATTCGCTGGCCCTGCAACTGCAACGCAAATCCGACAAACGTCCACTGCAAGCGTTGCTGCCGATCCCGCACCAGATCGACCGTTTTATCGCCCTGCCTGCCCCCGACGGCGCCCACCGCTTCCTGCCGCTGGAAGAACTGCTGCTGCAACACCTCGACAAGCTCTTTCCCGGTTACAAAATGACCGCCAACTGCTCGTTCCGGGTGTTGCGGGACAGCGATCTGGAAGTCGAAGACGAAGCCGAAGATCTGGTCCGCGAGTTTGAGGTCGCCCTGAAACGTCGCCGCCGCGGCGAAGCCGTGCGCCTCACCCTGTCCGCAGGCGCGCCCAAGGGTCTGCGCAATGTGATCATGAAAGAACTTGGCGTAGACGAAGAAGAAGTCATCGAACTTGGCGGCATGATCGGCCTCGCCGACCTCAAGGAACTCGTCCTCGACGCCCGCCCCGACCTTCTCTGGCCTTCATTCCAACCCCGCGTGCCCGAACGCGTGCAGGACCACGACGGCGACATGTTCGCCGCGATCCGCCAAAAGGACATGTTGCTGCACCACCCCTACGAGACCTTCGACATGGTGGTGCGGTTCCTGAAACAGGCCGCCGTTGATCCCAATGTTGTGGCCATCAAGCAGACACTCTACCGCACCTCGCACAACAGCCCGATCGTCTCGGCGCTCAGCGAAGCCGCCGAAGAAGGCAAATCCGTCACCGCACTGGTGGAACTCAAAGCCCGCTTTGATGAGGCTGCCAACATCCGACAATCCCGGATGTTGGAACGCGCAGGCGCCCATGTCGTGTATGGGTTCCTGAACTACAAAACCCACTGCAAAATTTCGACCGTGGTGCGCCGCGAAGGTGGCGAGTTGGTCACCTACACCCACTTCGGCACCGGCAATTATCATCCCATCACTGCTAAGATTTACACCGATCTCAGCCTCTTCACCTGCGACGCAGCACTTGGGCGCGACGCCACCAAGGTCTTTAATTACCTCTCGGGCTACGCCCAGCCTGAAGGCATGGAAAACCTGTCGATCTCCCCCATCAGCCTGAAAAACACGCTTCTGGAACGCATTGCCGAAGAAGCCGAATACGCGCTGGAAGGCAAACCAGCCGAAATCTGGGCCAAGATGAACTCGATCATCGAACCCGACGTGATCGACGCGCTTTATATCGCCAGTCAGGCGGGCGTGAAGATCAACCTCGTGGTGCGCGGCATCTGCGGCATCCGCCCCGGCATCAAAGGCCTCAGCGAAAACATCCGGGTCAAATCCATTGTCGGTCGCTTCCTGGAACACAGCCGCATCGTCTGTTTCGGCGCGGGCCACGGCCTGCCGCACAAAAAAGCGCGTGTTTACATCTCGTCCGCTGACTGGATGGGCCGAAACCTGAACCGCCGCGTCGAAACTCTGGTCGAAGCAACCAATCCGACGGTCAAAGCCCAGATCGTCAGCCAGATCATGGCCGCCAACCTGGCCGACGTCGCCCAAAGCTGGATTCTTGCCCCTGACGGCACATTCCATCGCCCAGATCCATCGGCAGACGAACACCCGTTCAACTGCCACCGCTTCTTCATGGAAAACCCCTCGCTTTCGGGGCGTGGCTCAGCTGGGGCCAGCGACGTTCCAAAACTGGCCCATAGCGAAGACTAATCGACCCTCACCGTCTGGTAACTCGCCTGGCCAAGCTATTGACTAGTCACACATATTATTGGCCCAAAAATATCCTCGCCGAAGGCATGCGTGCGGAACGCGCGCACCCCGGATTTCGTGTGGAAATCCGTCGCTCAAATCACGCATCGTTGCCTTGATGCATGTGCGCCGGTTGAAATAGCTCCCACAATCAATTCCCCGGCACTCACCCCTTGCGCCGCCGCCACCCCTCGAATACATACCAGCCGTTCAACCAACCACGGACCGGCCAGATGGAAACCATCGTCCTTGTCATTCACCTGATCCTCGCGCTTTGCCTTATCGGCTGCGTGCTTCTTCAGCGTTCCGAAGGCGGCGGACTTGGGCTTGGCGGTGGTGGCGGTGGCGGCCTTGTGAATGCTCGCAGTGCGGCGACGGCTTTGGGCAAAGTAACCTGGCTTCTGGCAATTGCCTTCATCGGCACGTCGATCACTCTGACCGTGATTGCAGCGCAGAATTCTGCCAGCGGCTCTGTCCTTGACAGGTTGGGCATAGAAACACCCAGCGGCGTAACGGCTCCGGGTGAGGTGCCATCTGGCGACGCTCTATTGCCGTCGCTTCCAGGTGACACTGGTGCAGGCGGTCTGGAGCTGCCACGCGCCGAGTAATTCGCGCCGCCCGAAACAAGGCACGCGCAACTGAAAGACCCCTAATACGGCGGGCCCGCCCCGCCGTTGCACTGCCTCCCTCACACACAACACCTTGGTTGCAGCGTATCTTTTTCACAATATGTTGCGTCCACCTGTTGGCAAGCACCCCCGAATCCCCTAAGACTTAAATCCCGTGATGGTGCAGATTCGGGCCCACCGAACCGCAGCGACAGGCAGACATTCACGGGGGAGTTTCCGTTTCATGGCAAGGTATGTGTTTATCACCGGCGGTGTGGTGTCATCGCTTGGAAAAGGCCTTGCGTCTGCCGCCCTCGGGGCCCTGTTGCAAGCCCGCGGCTACACCGTCCGCCTCAGAAAACTTGACCCCTACCTGAACGTCGACCCCGGCACGATGAGCCCGTTTGAACACGGCGAGGTTTTCGTCACCGATGATGGCGCTGAAACCGACCTCGACCTTGGCCATTACGAACGTTTCACCGGCGTGCATGCGCGCGGCACCGACAGCGTGTCGTCCGGGCGCATCTATTCCACCGTGCTCGAAAAGGAACGGCGCGGCGATTACCTGGGCAAAACCATTCAGGTCATCCCCCACGTCACCAACGAGATCAAAGATTTCATCCACATCGGCGACGACGAAGTCGATTTCATGCTGTGTGAAATCGGCGGCACAGTCGGCGACATCGAAGGCCTGCCATTCTTCGAAGCCATCCGCCAGTTCGCTCAGGACAAACCGCGCGGCCAGTGCATCTTCATGCACCTGACGCTTTTGCCGTGGATGGCCGCCAGCGGTGAACTCAAAACCAAACCCACGCAGCACAGCGTCAAAGAACTCCGCTCCATTGGCCTGCAACCAGACGTCCTGGTCTGCCGCTCCGACGTCGAAATCCCCGAAAAGGAACGCGAGAAAATCGCACTTTTCTGCAACGTCCGCAAAGAAGACGTCATCGCCGCCCCCGATCTCAAATCCATCTACGAAGCCCCGCTGGCCTACCACGCTCAGGGCCTCGACCAGGCCGTCCTCGATGCGTTCAGCATTGCCCCCGCCCCGAAACCGAACCTTGCCCGCTGGCACGACGTCCAGGACCGCATCCATAACGCAGAAGGCGAGATCAAAGTCGCCATCGTCGGCAAATACACCCAGCTTGAAGACGCTTATAAATCCATCGCCGAGGCCCTGACCCACGGCGGCATGGCCAACCGCACCCGCGTCAAAGCCGAATGGATCGACAGCGAAATATTCGAACGCGAAGACCCGGCCCCCTACCTCGAAGGCTTCCACGCAATTTTGGTCCCCGGAGGTTTCGGCGAACGCGGCACCGAGGGCATGCTGAAGGCAGCCGAATTCGCCCGCACCCGCAAAATCCCCTATCTGGGCATTTGTTTGGGCATGCAGCTCGCCGTGATCGAGGCGATGCGAAACATGGTCGGGATCGAAGAGGCTGGCAGCGAAGAATTTGACCACGAGGCCGGTAAAAAACGTTTCGAACCCGTGGTTTACCACCTGAAAGAATGGATCCAGGGCAACCACGTCGCCCGTCGCAAAGTCGACGACGACAAAGGCGGCACCATGCGTCTGGGCTCCTACACCGCCAACCTGACCGAAGGCTCAAAAGTGGCGGAAGTCTACGGCGACACCGTCATCGAAGAACGCCACCGCCACCGGTATGAAGTCGACACAAAATACCGCAAACAATTGGAAGCCCAGGGCCTATGCTTCTCCGGCATGTCCCCCGACGGCCGCCTGCCCGAGATCGTCGAATGGAAAGACCACCCTTGGTTTATCGGCGTCCAGTTCCACCCTGAGCTGAAAAGCAAACCCTTTGCGCCGCATCCACTGTTCAGGGATTTCGTGAAAGCGGCGATTGAGGTGTCGCGGTTAGTCTAACTCGGCAAGACCTTACTGCATATATTTGTGAGCGCCGCCTTTGAGGCCATACTATCGGATGCTGCAAAATAGTCTAAATCTCCGCTTGTCTCTGCTTCGGGCTCTGCACTTTGCTCTCACCCAACGCTTAAAAGCAATCTCACCAGAGCAGCCTGGGAATTAACCCCGGTTTTCTCATACATGCGAGTCAAATGGGTGCGCGCCGTGTTTGAACTAATGTCGAGCTTGAGTGAAAGCCTTCTAAGGCTGTCTCCCATAGCGATGTGCCTGGCAATGCGGATTTGACCATCTGACAGGCCAAAAACCACCTGAGCATACCGGAGACGACGCTCCAAAAAGTCGTCTGCATCGATCCTGATGTTCGTTACGCCGTCTTTGATCGAGAAGTGCACGACTGCCACGCCACCATCGTCGGATTGACCTAGAATGACAGGATAAACGGGCGATCTTCCCATCTGAATTTCATATTTATGAGTTTCAAAAAAGCCGTGGTGCCGAGCGGCGTCAGAGATAGCCCGTTGTAAGTTTTTGTCCCAACTCAATCGTCGCGCACGAAGTTTGCCAGCCGATACGGTAAGATGTGGGTGCGTCTTCAGGGCCGCCAAGCTCACTTCGTTGGATGCAACAATTCTTCCCTCTCCGTCCAAACTCACTGATAATCCAATGGCCGCGCCTCCCTGCCTAATTGCGAAAGACGAATAAGCAATTTTCCAGCATCCGTTGAGCTTCTCTAGAATGCGCGTTTCATAAGTATGGGCTCTGCCACCGTCCCGAAACCGGGCCCAACCGTCATATACCGCCCAAGCCATATCGCCACTTTCGCTGACGCAAAGGTTTTCCTGGCCAAATTCATCAATCTCTGACCAACGGTCATCGTCGAAGAATTTTTTCATATTCGTTGAAATTGCTGTCCAGCCGCGCAACGCACTCAGTCCCGCCGTGGATGAAATATAAACGTCTTGAGTTCGTTCTTCATGCACCCAGCAGTCTTGCCACGCAGAGTAGTCTCTGCGCTGGAACGCGAGCGTCTCTCTAAAAATAACGTCAGCTATTTCCTTATGACTTAGTGCCAAAGTTTCCGAGGTCGCTCCAGTTTTCTGCTCTTTGGGCTTCACTTTGGGTCTCTTTTTCGAAGTCAAACTGATGCCGCTCCCTATGGACTACATTTACATTCCAGCGGCGGCGGCTGGGACGATGAACAATCTGAGTCCTTGGCCCCCTGGTACATCTCCAAATCCCGGGGTCGTAAGAAACCCTTCTGGCACCTCTAAAATCCGGATACTGTCAAAGCATTGCTCATCGGCGTGAGTTTCGCATTTATCATTACTTGTTCGCAATATCTCCCAACTGATCTGTGCAGTCGTCAACTCACCTTGAGAATTGCGAACGGTTACACTTCTGGATTGGTGTTCCCGGTCAGGTGTTTCTTCTCCACTGGGTGTGTTTTGGTAAGTCAGAATCCAACCGCTGTATCCCGGTTCCTCCCGAAATAGTTTCATAGGGACCAGAATAGTTTCGGGAAGGCGGACGCTTTGCTTTGCATAAATTGATGGCCAACCCTCTGCGCCGCAACTACTCGTCCATACAACTACAGAAAGAACGCACCAGAATATGCGTGCCGCAAGCTGTGATATCCGCAAGCGCCGATAGATTGGGTTCATTGAAATTGCGCGATTTGTCATCATCTGGCTCCGCATTGTCCTAAACTTTGGACAAGCGTGCACAGTTCCGCGCACCTGGCTGTCGTACAAACGGACCACAGTCAGAAAAATTTTTGCAACCATAAACAAATACAGTCGGACGTTGCCGCATCGCAATTCGTTGTGCAGATGGCGCCCAAGTCTCGCAGCGATACCTGAATGACCAATACCTCCCACAGCCAAAGCGAAAACGCCGATCTGTCTCAATGGCCGTGACAGGTTACAGTCAGAGTCAATTGAATTTCTGGTTCAGTTGGACAAAATTCATTCTGAACATCGGCGGACAGCATCACGCCAAAAGGATTTACTCAAAAATCCAATTTCATTTGCCAAAAGCTCAGACACGACACGAGTTTTCCATTGAGCGTCCTCAAACAGGAATGGCCCCGACGTATCTGGCCCCGTGGCATTGCTGTGCACTTAGCAGCATATATCGTGCTGCAGGACCCCATCAGAATATTATCGGCCCAAAAATATCCCCGCCGGAGGCCAGCGGGCGTCAGCTCGCTCTCCGGATTTCGCGTCGAAATCCGGTTACCTGAAAGTTAAAGAAACCCTGCATCAGCGCACGCTGGCACCGACGTAATACCGACGTGATACAGACACCACTTTTCGTTGCCCCCAAAGACTCCTATATCGGATGTATGTTTGGTGACCTTTTACGCCGTATGACGGCCCCCGACCCCGACCCGCTTAGCGAAGACGACGCCCGCCTGGCGTTGGCAGCGCTTTTGGTTCGCATTGCCCGAACTGATGGCGACTACGCGCGCGTAGAAATCGACCAAATCGATAACGCTCTGAAAACACGCTATAATCTCGGACCCTTCGAGGTTTCGCAACTGCGCAGTCAAGCCGAAGCCCTGGAATCTGAAGCCCCCGACACTGTGCGGTTTACCCGCGCCATCAAGGATGCCGTCGACTACGATGATCGCGCAATGGTCGTTGAAAGCCTGTGGAAAATCGTTCTGGCTGATGGCGCACGTGACCACGAGGAAGACGCTCTCATGCGACTGGTCGCACCCATGCTCGGCATCAATGATCGCGACTCGGCATTTGCCCGTCAACGCGCTGAAAAGAAAGGATGATCGCCAGCCTGCCAATGTATGACCGCCCCGAAACCGCGGCGGCAAACGACCGGCTTTGGGCGTTGATCCATCACAATATCGGCATCGCTTCACCGCCAATGCTTACACGCAAAAATAACATATGGGATCAATGGCTTGCAAATGATCTGGTGATATCCCAGACCTGCGGCATGCCCTTCCGAACCAGACTTCACGGGCGGGTAAATCTTGTCGCCAGCCCAACTCACGACCTGTCTTGCGCCGAAGGACACTATTACAGCCTTGTAATTGCACGAAAGTCTGACGACCGGGCGGCCCTTCAGGACTGCCAAAGCGCACGCTTTGCTGTCAACGATCCATTGTCCCAATCCGGCTGGGCAGCCCCGCAATCACTCGCGGCTTCCTATGGTTTTTCTTTCGACAGCACCATAATCACCGGCAGTCATCTTGCCTCTGCGCAGGCCGTCGCCTCCGGCAAGGCCGACGTCGCCGCGCTGGACGCAGTCACCTGGTCACACATCTGCCGTTGGGACGATTTTGCAAGCGATCTCAAAGAGATCGCACAAACACCAGCCACACCCGCGCTACCCTATATCACCAGCCTTGGACGCGACCCGGCTCCAATTGCCGCTGCATTGGAATACGCCATCGCTGAACTCAGCGCACAGGACAAGGCCGCGCTTTGTCTTAAAGGAATATCAATGATCCCGGTCGAAGATTACCTCGCTGTCCCCACCCCGGCACCACCAGTAAACGTCGGTGCAACCTGAAAATTTACGTCCAGCAACGCGCTCCAGCACAGTTGCATTCAAGCCGGTTTCGGGCCTTACTTTGGCCTTGGGGATAGCAGCATCGTAAAAAAGTGACCGAAACCAGTTCAGTTATTGAGATAAGAGACCTTCACAAGAGCTATGACGCTCTGGAAGTCTTAAAGGGCGTCAGCCTATCTGCGCCGCGTGGTCACGTCATTTCTTTGATCGGATCATCGGGTTCGGGCAAGTCAACGCTACTGCGTTGTGCAAACCTTTTGGAAAACAGCCAGCAAGGCGAAATTCTGTTCGAAGATGAACCCGTAGTCTGGAGCGGTGTAGGGCACAACCGTCGCCCTTCGGACCGCGACCAAGTCAAGCGCATTCGCACAAATCTTTCCATGGTTTTTCAACAGTTTAACCTTTGGGCCCACCTCAGTGTTCTGCAGAACGTTATGGAGGCACCGATAACTGTTCTGAAACGGGATCCGGCCGAAGTTGAGACTAAGGCACGCGCCTATCTCGACAAGGTGGGAATTGGTGACAAATGTGATGTTTGGCCCGCCCAATTGTCCGGCGGCCAACAGCAGCGCGCCGCCATCGCACGGGCTTTATGCATGGAACCACGCGCATTGTTGTTTGACGAACCGACTTCTGCACTAGATCCTGAGCTTGAGCAGGAAGTGATCCGCGTGATCAAAGCGCTCGCAGAAGAAGGTAGGACAATGATTGTCGTCACACACGACATGAGCTTGGCCCGAGATGTCAGTGATCACGTTGTATTTCTGCATCAGGGCCTCATCGAAGAAGAAGGGACGCCCGATGCTGTTTTCGGCGCCCCGAAATCACCGCGTTTGCAGCAGTTCATTTCTGCTGTCAGCGCTGGAAACGTAACTCACGGATAAGACTAGGGAGAACCAAATGAAAAACCTGATCATCACGGCAACCGCTCTAGCGATCACCGCTGGAACGGCATTTGCCGGCAGCCACTCGGTGGTCCGCATGGGCACAGAGGGGGCCTACCCTCCATATAACTTCATAAATGATGCCGGTCAGATTGACGGTTTCGAACGCGATGTTGGGGATGAACTTTGCGCGCGCGCCGAACTGACCTGCGAATGGGTTATCAACGACTGGGACTCGATTATCCCGAACCTCACATCCGGTAACTACGACACTATCATCGCGGGCATGTCGATCACGGACGAGCGCGATGAGGTCATCGACTTCACCCAGGACTACTACCCACCGACCGCGTCCCGTTACATGGCAAAATCAGATGACGTTGACCTTATGGGCGGTGTCATTGCGGCGCAGATCAACACCATCCAGTCAGGCTACGTGGCCGAAACCGGCGCAACCCTGCTGGAATTCGCAACACCGGACGAAACCATCGCCGCTGTGCGCAGCGGAGAAGCTGACGCCGTGTTTGCCGATGCCGACTTCCTTTTGCCGATGGCAGATGAATCCGGTGGCGAACTTAAGATCGTCGGCGATCCGGTTCCGCTGGGCGGTGGTGTTGGCATGGGTATCCGTGAAACCGACGGTGAACTTCGGGCCAAGTTTGATGCCGCCATCACCTCGATGAAAGAAGACGGCACACTAAACGCCCTTCTCATCAAGTGGTTCGGCGAAGAAACCGCGACCTACTAAGACTTAGAAAGGGCGGCGATAATTTCGCCGCCTTTCCGCAATCATGTTTGAATTCTGTACCAACCCCGACACGCTGAACACAGCCCCATGGTTTGCCTGTTATCTGACAACCGGCATTCACATGAACCTCTATATCAGTGTCGTTGTCGTGTTGGTGCTTCTGGCCGTAACCGCGCCTGTCAGTCTTGCGTTCGGCTTCGCCGGAGCGGTGGCCTCGCGGTCGCGCTTTCTGCCGCTTTCACTATTGGGCAAAACCTACACGTCGATGGTGCGCGGTATTCCCGACATCCTGTTCTTTCTGTTCTTCGTGATTGCCCTCGATCAGGCGATGGAGTGGTCGAAACACCATATCGTTTGCCCGGACTGGACCGATCCAATACGTCAGGGCGCGAACTTCCTTGTCTGCCCCGAGGCAAAAATCCCGGCGTCAACATCCCCGCAATGGGTGCACGAAGTCTATGGCTTTGCCCTTGCGGTGGTCACTTTTGCCATTGTTTTCGGGGCCTTCGTTGCAAATGTGCTCTACGGCGCAATGATGACTGTGCCCAGCGCTCAGTTGGAAACCGCCGAAGCATATGGCATGTCGCACCGCCAGGTCTTCTGGCGCGTTTTGGTGCCGCAAATGTGGATCTACGCTTTGCCGGGACTATCGAACATCTGGATGATCCTTATCAAAGCTACGCCGCTTTTGTTCCTTCTGGGCGTCGAAGACGTGGTCTATTGGGCGCGCGAACTTGGCGCGACAAAAGCATCCCGTTTCTTTGATTTCCCGCACGGCGATTGGCGGCTCTGGTACTTCCTTGCGCTGCTCGTGCTCTATCTAATCGGCACAAAGCTATCGGAAATGGCACTGGCCCGTCTGACACTTCGCCTTTCGCGCGGTCAGCCAATCGCAGGGAACCGCCGATGACCTGCATCGAAACCATTCAAGCCTATGCGCTCCGATCCATTGGTATCGGTGAACGGCTTTTGCCACGGGAAGATTTCACGATTTGCCAGCAAGTGACCCTTATTGGGTCGGGTGTCTTGTGGAACCTCTACTTCGGTCTTCTGGCCCTGATCATCGGCTTTTTCATCGCCAATGCGATGGCCGTTGCCAAAGCCAACCCCAATCCGCTCATTCGCAAGCCAGCGGAATGGTTCATTTTCGTCTTTCGCGGCTCACCGCTGTTTATTCAGTTCTTCCTTGCTTACTTCATCTTCCTGAACTTCAAGCAGGCAGGCTTTCTGCCATGGTTTACGGCAGCACAGGCCGGTGCCCTGATTGTTCTCATCCTCAACACCTCGGCATATTCTGGCGAGATCTTCTATGGCGCACTTCGCGCGATCCCACGTGGTGATCTGGATGCCGCCGATGCCTACGGTCTGTCCGGCTGGTCGCGATTTCGCCGCATCACCTGGCCAACAACAATGCGCATCGCCTGGCCGGCCTATACAAACGAAGCGATATTTCTCTTTCACGCCACGACCCTGGTTTTCTTCACCGGTTTCCCAGCCGTAAAACAAAAAGGCGACGCGCTTTATTACGCAAACTACTTTGCTGACAAGACGTTCAATCCTTTTGTGGCCTACCCAATCGCAGGCGGCTACTTCGTTATTCTGACACTGGTCATCATTTGGTGCTTTTCACGGGTCAACCGTCGGCTAAACAGGCACCGGCCCGATAACACGAGTAAGAAAATCCGCTACCGCCCGCAATTGATCCGTTGAGAAATCCATGAATGACTGGCTGAAAACCCATCCCGAAGTGCGCACTGTCACAACTGCGGTTGCTGACCTGAACGGTCAGGCGCGCGGCAAACGAATGCCTTCAGGCTTTGCCGATAAAGCAACAAAGGGCAGCGTGCGAATGCCGCTCTCGGTGCTGAACGTCGACATCTGGGGCGACGACATCGAAGACAGTCCGCTGGTGTTTGAAACCGGCGACCGCGATGGCGTTCTCAAACCAACGGATCGCGGTTTTGTGCCAATGCCCTGGCTGGCGAACCCGGCGGCATTGTTGCCCATGTGGATGTTCACCGACTCCGGCGAGCCATTCAACGGCGATCCGCGCCACGCTCTCGCTAAAGTACTCCAGCGATACACTGATCGAGGCTGGCAGGTTGTCGCGGCCACAGAGTTGGAATTTTATCTGATTGATGACAGCGGCGACGTTCTGCAACCCCCGACCTCGCCACGCTCGGGCAAGCGCAGGCTGGGCGGTGAAATCCTGTCGTTGAGGGCATTGGACGCCTTCGACGATTTCTTTACCGAGCTCTATGACGCCTGTGAAGCCATGGGCATCCCCGCCGAAACAGCCATCAGCGAAAGTGGTTTAGGCCAATACGAGATCAACCTGGTACACGGACCCGCCCTCAAAGCGGCTGACGACGCTTGGCTATTCAAGATCCTTACCCGTGGATTGGCGCGCAAGCACGGCTTCGCCGCCAGTTTTATGGCAAAGCCCTACGGTGATTGGTCCGGCAATGGCATGCACATCCATTTCTCGGTCGTCGACGATGATGGAGTGAATATTTTCGACAATGGCGGCGAGCGCGGCACCGACGAGTTGCTGTACGCTGTTGGTGGCTGCCTGAAGGCCATGCGCGATCAGACACTGATTTTTGCGCCCCACGGCAATAGTTATGAACGTCTGGTCCCCGGTGCCCATGCGCCCACAGGCATCGGCTGGGCCTATGAAAACCGCACGTCCGCCATTCGCATTCCGGCGGGCGCTCCACAGGCCCGCCGCATCGAACACCGCGTCGCCGGTGGAGATATCAATCCCTATCTGATGCTGGCGGCTGTTTTGGGTGCTGCGATAATGGGGATCGAAGACAAAGTTGTGCCGCCACAACCGATCAAGGGCAACGCCTATAGCCGACAGCTGGAAACCTTGCCGTCCGAATGGGGCGAAGCGATCGATCTCTTTGAGAAGAGCGAGGTCATGTCACGGATCTTGCCGAAGTCTCTGATCAAGAATTACGTCATGACAAAACGGCAAGAACTGGACGCCTATAGCGATCTGGACGATGCCGAGCGGATCGACCTCTACCTCGACACTGTTTGAGGCGCCAGAAAATCCCATTTTCCGGGCTGACTTCCGTGGCGGAAATCACCGCCCCAAACCAAGGTCAGCGTCAGTGGCCGAAACCCCGTATTTGTCTGGTGGCGGCATAGGCCGTTCAGGCCAATCCGGATCAAACACAAAACTCGACACCTCACGACCGCCAACCGCCGATCCGTCCCCTGCCCCTTTGGCGTAATCGTAATAAAGCTTCACAATCTGCTCATAGCTGACTTGCCCAGCGCAGGCTTCGTCCAAACATGCCGCCCGCCACTTCTGCACACGGTCAAATTCTGTGCCTTCGGGCAGCTCAAACCCCTCATAATATTCTAGAAACCAAAACCGCTGGAACAAGGGCGTAAAAACAATCTCAGCCCAGCCAAACCGGTCAAAAAAGAATACCTTTCCCGGCGCGTAGTCTCGCAAAATACTGTTCATCGCCCGATAGACAGACAGTATCTGCCCGCTCCAGTACTCCCGCTTCTCTGGATCCTGATTCAGGATCATCGAATACCCAGCTTTCGTGAAAGCCCTCTCCTGGGCCACCAGCAAGCTCTCTAGGGCGTGTTCATAGGCATCCACTCTCGCGACCACCGTTTCCGGAAAAAGATGCTCAAGAAACCGAAGGATCACCAAACTTTCCTTGATTGGGGTCCGCTCATCGACCTCCATCACTGGCAAAGCTGTCGTGCCACGTGTTAATTCCGTCAAATATCCGGGGCGCGGTTTCGTTATGTCGATAACGTTGAAATCGACCGCTCCACGAATGCCTTTCAAGGCCAACAATATCTCAACCCGCTGACTGAACGGGCAAACCGGAATATGATGCAGACGAAGTTTCATACCCCGAGCCTAGAACCAAATCGCGCTACCACAACGCTTTTCCTGTTTTCGCCATCACTTTGTCGAAAAAATACAAGCATCGCCCTCGCAACGGCGTTCAGTGGTCGTATTCAAGCCAACCAATCGGTCCCATGCGCCTTCTGATTTCATTCGCCGCCCTGTTTTTGTCAGTCGTCTTTTTGCAACTCGGCTCCGGTGCCATCGCACCCTTGGATGCAATCTCGGGAATCGAGATTGGTTTCTCCACCGCTCAGATCGGTATCCTCGGATCGGCGCACTTTTTTGGGTTCTTCATAGGCTGCTGGTGGGCACCGCGCCTCATGGGCAGTGTTGGACACAGCCGTGCTTTTGCCGCGTTCACCGCCCTAGGCACAATCGGCATCCTCAGTCACATGCTTGTCATTGACCCGACCGCCTGGGCCGCCATGAGGGTCATGTCCGGACTTTGTATCGCCGGGTGTTACACAGTCGTCGAGAGCTGGCTCCAGGCTAAAGTTTCGAACGAGACGCGCGGCCGCGCCATGGGAACTTATAGGGTCGTCGATATTGGCGGTTCGCTGATTGCTCAAATGATGATCTCGGTTCTGTCACCGGCCAGCTACGTGTCTTACAATATCCTGGCCCTGGTCTGTTGCGCAGCGCTTATTCCGTTGGTCCTGACACGCTCAGCCGAACCGGTCATTCCCGAAGCGCCAAGATTGCGTCCTTTTATGGCCTGGCAACGCTCGCCGCTCGCAGCCGCAGGAGTCATCTCGGCTGGCGTCACCACCGCCAGTTTCCGTATGGTCGGCCCAATATACGGCGTCGAAGTTGGGCTTTCCGTTGACCAGATTGCCCTGTTCTTGGCCGCCTTCGTTCTTGGCGGTGCCCTGGCCCAATATCCTGCAGGCTGGCTGGCCGACCGTTATGACCGTCGCTGGATTCTTATCTGGTTGTCAGCCGCCGCCATGGTGTCTTGCGCGGTAACAGTCGGGCTTTCGACGAGCGGCGCTTCAGGCGTCATGTTTGCCTCGGGTGTATTCGGATTTGCGACATTTCCTATCTATTCTGTTGCGGTTGCACATGCACACGACTTCGGCACAGACGACGAAAGGGGCGAACTGTCCGCAGCACTCCTGTTTCTCTACGCACTGGGGGCCATTGCTTCGCCCTATGTAGTCTCGGAACTCATCGATTCGCTTGGACCCGAAGCAATGTTTGTCTTTGTTTCCGGCATTCACGCCATCCTGATCGTGTTCGGCATCTTAAGAATGAGAATTCGCAAGACCGCCACCAAAACCAACTATGTTTACGCTCCGAGGACATCTTTCCTCATCGGGCGTCTCTTAGGAAGCTCACGCAACAAGCCCTGATAGCTTCGTCGGTTGACGCACAAGGTAACCTGTCGATAAACTTCACGGGTAACCTGGTTGGGGGGCCAGTCAACTGTGACGATTCAAAGACTTACTCTTCTGCCAACCGCAGAAGCTGCCGGGGAATTTCGCGCGCCCCAAACACCGGACTTCACTGACGGACCGACCACTCCGATTACCGTGACATCCATCACCAAACTGGCACGCGGCGGCCGCTGGCGAACCGAAGCGATGCGCAGCTATTCGCGACCTGTATTGATTTGGTTCACCCGCGGTCAAGGTCGCATAACGATTGCCGGTCGTTCCGGCGGATACAGCGCCAACAGCGCGGTATTTCTGCCTGCCGGGACAATGCACGGCTTTTCGGTTTCTCACGCGGTTCTCGGATCGGTCATCCATATCCCGAAAGAAAGTGCTGACCTTTGGCCGAATGAGCCGCGTCATTTGCGCGTCCGCGAAGTTCAGCTCCAGCGCGAACTCACCGGCATGATCGACGCGATAGAGCAGGAAACCCATTCCAACGAGGCAGACGCCGACTTGGCTCAGCGGTATCATGCTGGCCTGCTTGCCATCTGGTTCGGACGCAAATCCGATGCCATCGAGGCGGCGTCCAGCTTGCCGAGCACCGAAAACGCAGCCCACAGATTGACCCAGGCCTACACTGCATTGGTCGAGCGCGATTTTCGATACACAGTCGGCGTTCAGCATTTCGCGGAATTACTTGGCGTGACACCTACCCACCTCAGCCGCGCGTGCCGCGAAGCCTCGGGACGTGCTGCGCTCGACTTTCTGACTGACCGGCGGCATTTCGAAGCCTGTCGTTTATTGAAGGATACCGGAATTCCAATCGCGATTGTGGCTTCCCGCTCGGGATTCGCCTCGCCAGCCTATTTCACGCGCGCTTTCAGTGCGCGGGCCGGGAAGAGCCCATCAATATTCCGTCGCGAAAGGAGTATTTGATAGAATCTCGGCTGCATTCTCGATAATGTCGTTTTTGATCGATGCCAATGTCGCTTTTGTTACATGTATCGAAGTTGCTCGCCGTTGACCTTGGGCCAGAAGCGTGAAGAATTGCCAGCGGAGTTAGGGACAACAATAACAAAGAGTTCCAATAACAATTGATTCGGCCAGAAGGCCGGAACGTATGAAAATAGAATGTATGTCTGACAGGGAGAGACTAGACATGACGAAACCCAACAAATCCAAAGTGGCTGTACATCCTTTTGCGCGGATGCATGCTCAGGAATTCAAGGACGGTAAACTCAGCCGCCGCGAATTTATGGCACGCTCGACTGCCTTAGGTGTTACGGCAACAGCTGCTTACGGCCTGATCGGTGCAACCGCACCTGCTCAAGCTGCAGGGCATGCCAAAATGGGTGGCACGCTTCGCATTCAGCAAGAAGTCCACGGCCTGACCGAACCGCGCCTTTATGAATGGTCGGAAATGGGCAACATCAGCCGCGGCTGGCTGGAACTCCTCGTGCATTACGAAGCTGATGGATCGTTCACTCCGGTCCTTATGGAAAGCTGGGAAGCCAACGACGACGCAACCGAGTATCGTCTGAACCTGCGCCAGGGCGTCAAGTGGAACAATGGCGACGACTTTATCGCCGCCGACGTAATCGCAAACTTTGAAGGCTGGTGCGACACCGGCGTTGAAGGTAGCTCGGCCCCAGGCCGCATGGGCTCGCTGGTTGACGGCGACACCGGCAAAATGCGCGAAGGTGCAGTTACATCAGACGGCGACCACACGGTTGTCCTGAAGTTCACGCAGCCCGATATCTCGATCATCGCTGGTCTTGCTGATTATCCGATGGCGGTTGTTCACCGCGATCTGGTTGGCGCTCACCCAATCGACAATCCGGTCGGCACCGGCGCCTATTTGCCAGATTCCTATGCGGTTGGCGAAAAAGCTGTCATCGTCAAGAACCCGAACCACACTTGGTGGAACGAAGGCAACGGCGCCTATATGGACCGTATCGAATTCATCGACTACGGCACAGACCCGGCGACAATTATGGCGGCAGTTGAAGCTGAAGAAGTCGATATGACTTATGAATCAACTGGTGACTTTATCGACATCCTGACCAGTCTGGGCATGGTTGAATCGGAAGCTGATACAGCCGCGACAATCATCTGTCGTCCGAACGCAATCGCTGAAGTCGATGGAATAAAGCCATACGCTGACCAGCGTGTACGCCAGGCACTTGCAATGGCGGTGGACAATTCGATCGTTCTGGAACTCGGGTATGCAAGCCGCGGTAAGCCGGCCGAAAACCACCATATCTCACCAATCCATCCGGCATACGCCGAGCTGCCACCACAAAAAGTGGATCCGAATGCAGCGGCAGCGCTGATGGCAGAAGCAGGTATGGCAGACTTCGAGCACGAGTTGATCTCACTCGACGACGGTTGGGAAAAAGATACAACCGACGCAATTGCGGCGCAGCTTCGCGATGCCGGCATCAACGTCAAGCGGACGGTCCTGCCTGGTTCAACCTACTGGAACGACTGGCAGAAGCACTCGTATTCGACAACAACCTGGAACCAGCGTCCGCTGGACATCCAAATTCCGATCCTGGCCTACAAGTCAGACGGTGTCTGGAACGAAACCGGGTTCAACAACGAAGAGTTCGACAAAACGCTCGCCGAGGCGGCAGCAATTGCCGACGCCGACAAGCGCCGCGTGAAAGTCAAGCGTTTGGAAGAGATCATGCAAGAACAGGGCGTGATCATTCAGCCGTTCTGGCGGTCGATCTACAAACACTATGTAGAAGGTCTCGTAGGTGCGGAAATGCATCCGCAGTTCGAAATCCGCTATCAGTCCATCGGCTGGGCAGCCTGATTGGACATAAGCCCGCCACCCAGTGTGGCGGGCTTTTTTCGCACTGAAAGCACTTCGGCTTTCTAATCGCCCCTCCCCCAAAGGAGTCTATCGATGGCCCAATTCCTACTTCGCCGTTTAGGTCTGATGATACTGACATCGCTTGCGCTGACATTTATCGTCTTCGGTCTGACCAACCTCGAACCAAATCTCGAAAAAATCGCACGATCCGAGGCAAGCGCACGCATGTCTCAGGAAGATGTCACCCTCTGGTTAGACAGAAACGGGTATAAGGCACCGCTGATTTCGCGTTATGCGCAATGGCTTGGCGTTGCGCCTGGTTGGACGCGACGAGGCGAAGATGGTGCTATGACGGGTCGTTGCATTGATGGCGACGTTAATCCGCTGGACGCACCAAAGTTCTGCGGGGTGCTTCAAGGGGATTGGGGGCAATCAACCGTTTTTGACAAAGGCGCTGGCGGCGTTGTTTCCGCCAAACTGGCATTGACGGGTAAGCTGATGTTCTGGGTCATGGTGCTTATGGTGCCATCGGCTTTGATCGTTGGCGTTCTGGCAGGGATGCGCGAGGGTTCGCGTCTGGATAGATCGCTATCAACCTTCTCAATCGCATCAACGGCCACACCGGAATACGTCTCGGGCGTTATCTTCGTGGCGATCTTCGCGTCCTCGGCGGTGGGCCTGAAATGGTTCAAAGGCACGGCGACGTCAGCTGCCGAAAATGCGACGTTCGAAAACTTTTTCCTGCCGGTTCTGACCATCTCCCTTTACGGCGTTGGCTACATCGCGCGCATGACCCGCGCTTCCATGACCGAGGTTATGACGGCGCAATACATTCGAACGGCACGATTAAAGGGAGTCAGTTTCCCCAACATCGTTATGAAGCACGCACTTAGAAATGCCCTGATCGCACCGTTTACAGTGATCATGCTTCAGTTTCCGTGGCTCCTGAACGGCGTCGTCATCGTCGAAACCCTGTTCAACTACAAGGGCTTCGGATGGACGCTGGTGCAAGCTGCCAGCAACAATGACATCGAGCTGCTTCTGGCCTGCTCTGTTGTCGCCGTCTTCGTGGTTCTGGTGACCCAGCTGATATCCGATATTGGCTACGTCTTCCTGAACCCACGTATCAGAATAGCTTAAGGGGGGCCGAAACAATGGAACCATTAACCTGGACAGGTAGTCTCTCTTTCGTAAACCCGCTGTTCCAATTGGCTTTGGTGGCAATCGCCGTCGCAGTCGTGGCACAGATCGTTCTTAGCGCGGTTATGCCCTCAGCAGAAATGCAAGGCGACGCGCTGGCAGCCAGAAGATCGCCCGGCGAAATGGCCGCAACGGCAGTCAGATACCTCTTTCTTCTGATCGTCTTGCTGTGCCTGGTCTATCTTGTCGGCGGCATCCTGATCCCCGGCCCCGAGAGCAAGGGCATCATCGGAACCATATCTTCACGGTTCCTGCCGGTCTGGATATCGCTTCTGATCGTCTACGCCGCGTCTATTGTCTACAAGCGTCGGCTGGGCCTCTATGGCAAACTGTTCGACAGCCCCATCGGGATGATCGGCTATGGCATCGTGATGTTCTGGGTGTTCACCGGTATCTTTGGCGCCATGGACTTCATCGTCACCCACGACGCACTTTCTCAGGTTTCGGGCATGAAGAACAAGGTTCCCGGAACTGCAACACCTGAAAGCGCCGAGATCTACGGTTACTACCTCTTGGGTGGTGACAATTTGGCCCGCGACGTCTTTAGCCGCATGGTCAAAGGGTCGTGGGAGGTGATTAAGATCGCTCCGTTCGCAACCCTCTTCGCCTTCATGGTCGGCATCACGCTTGGTCTTCCGGCAGCTTACTATGGCGGCAAACTCGACGCGCTTCTGTCGTTCCAGGCCAACCTGATCCTGGCCTTCCCTGTGATCCTGCTTTTCTATCTTCTGGTCACACCGGAAATCGTCGCAACGGGTATCCCGATCTATATGGCGGGCGTGTTGTTCATCTTCCCGATCATCTTTTTGGTGGTCCTGATAAATTCGCGTTTCTATGTCATTCCGAAAAAGCGGAATACCTATCTGGCATTCGTCTTGGTTATCGGTCTCTGGCTTTACATGGGCATCGCCTGGAACCTTGATCCGCTTGGCATCATCGAATTCCCGCCGAACCTTCTGGTGGTCTTCGTGTCAGTTGTTTTCGTGAACTCGCCAACCGTGTTCAGGATCGTCCGTGGCCTGGCTATGGACATCAAGACCCGCGACTACGTTGCTGCTGGACAGACACGCGGTGAAGGGGCTTGGTACATCATGCTGTGGGAAATCCTTCCCAACGCACGGGGTCCGCTGATCGTCGATTTCTGTCTCCGGATTGGTTACACAACCATCCTGCTCGGAACTCTCGGCTTCTTCGGCCTGGGTCTTTCGCCTGAAAGCCCGGATTGGGGATCAACCATCAACGACGGGCGTAAGTTGCTCTCAATCTTCCCGCATCCGGCTCTTGCACCGGCACTGTCTCTTATGAGCCTCGTGCTGGGTCTGAACCTGTTGGCCGACGGCCTGCGCGAAGAAAGTCTTAAGGACTGATGAGTGCAGCGTTCGCAGCCACCGACGTAATACCGACGCGATACCGACAACGGTTTTCGCCCAATCGGAAGGAAGAAAAATGACCAAGTTGGACTATGATGGACCGATCCTGGAAATCGAAAATCTGTCGATCAGCTTCTTCACAAGGCTCCGCGAAATACCTGCGGTTATGGACTTCTCCTGTGTTGTTCAACCGGGCGAAGCCATGGGCCTTGTTGGCGAATCTGGATGCGGAAAAAGCACCGTGGCGCTGGGGGTTATGCAAGACCTTGGCGTTAACGGCCGAATTGTAGGTGGTTCGATAAAGTTCAAAGGGCGCAACCTCAATGAGATGAGCCCGGAAGAGCTACGCGATATTCGTGGCAGCGAAATTGCCATGATTTATCAGGAACCTATGGCCTCACTAAACCCTGCCATGAAGATCGGCAAACAGTTGATGGAAGTGCCCATGATCCACGAAGGCGTGGACGAAAAAGAGGCACACAAGCGCGCGCTAGAGGTGGTGACCGATGTGCGCCTGCCTGACCCGGAACGGATGCTAAACAGCTATCCGCATCAACTTTCCGGAGGCCAACAACAACGCATCGTCATCGCGATGGCGTTGATGGCAAACCCATCGCTGTTGATCCTGGACGAGCCGACAACAGCCCTTGACGTGACGGTCGAAGCCGCCGTTGTCGAATTGGTCAAAGACCTCGGAAAAAAATACGGCACCTCCATGCTGTTCATCAGCCACAACCTTGGTTTGGTGCTCGAAACCTGCGACCGCCTCTGCGTCATGTATTCCGGCGAAGCAGTCGAAGCTGGGTCCATAGAAGACGTCTTCGACAAGATGCAACACCCTTATACGCAAGCACTTTTCCGTTCCATCCCGCTGCCGGGCGCGGATAAAAACGCGCGTCCGCTGGTGGCAATTCCGGGCAATTTCCCATTGCCGCACGAACGTCCGCCAGGGTGTAACTTCGGTCCCCGTTGTGATTATTTCGAAGCCGGTCGTTGCGACGCAGGCGATATCAAAATGGATGAAATCGCCGGTGATGACCGCCACACCAGTCGTTGCGTGAAGTTTAAGGAAATCGATTGGAACGCACCTATAGCGGCAGGCAAGATTACCGAAAAAGCCGAGCCCGGTCAGGTCGTCCTCAAAATGGAAAACCTCAAGAAATACTACGAGGTTGCCGCGAATGCGCTGTTCGGCGGAGCCGAGAAGAAAGTGGTCAAAGCTAACGAAACCCTTAGCTTTGAGGCGCGCGAAAGTGAAACGCTGGCGATCGTGGGCGAGTCCGGTTGCGGCAAGTCGACCTTTGCTAAGGTATTGATGGGATTGGAAACTGCCACTTCTGGCCGCATTTTGTTGGATAATAACGAAATCCAGGATGTGCCGATTGAAGAGCGGGACACAAAAACGATTTCGTCAGTTCAGATGGTGTTCCAGAATCCTTTTGACACATTGAACCCATCAATGACGGTTGGCCGCCAAATCATTCGCGCGCTCGAGATTTTTGGCATCGGCAAAACCGAAGACAGCCGACGCGAGCACATGCTTGAACTGCTTGATCTGGTGAAGCTTCCCCGCGAATTTGCCGACCGAATGCCACGCCAGCTTTCCGGTGGCCAAAAGCAACGTGTGGGCATCGCCCGCGCCTTCGCTGGCGGTGCTCGGATCGTCATCGCTGACGAACCGGTTTCAGCGCTTGATGTGTCGGTGCAAGCAGCAGTGACCGATCTGTTAATGGAAATTCAACGAAACGAGAAGACAACGTTGCTGTTCATCAGCCACGACCTCTCGATCGTTCGGTATTTGTCGGATCGGGTTATGGTGATGTATCTGGGTCATGTTGTGGAATTGGGAAGCACCGATCAGGTCTTCTCGCCACCGTATCACCCCTATACCGAGGCGCTGTTGTCGGCCGTTCCAATCGCCGATACCAGCATCAAGAAGAAGCACGTTGTGCTGGAAGGTGACATTCCATCGGCGATGAACCCGCCGCCGGGTTGCCCTTTCCAAACACGCTGTAACTGGAAGGATAAAGTTCAAGGCGGGCTTTGCGAACGCGAAGTGCCAACCATGAAAACTCTTGCCGACGGTCACCAGATCAAGTGCCACTTGTCCGAAGCAGCTTTGGACGAGATGGAACCGGTTATCAAGATCGCAGCAGAATAGTAATAAAGAACAATTACTTAGGGCCGGGCGATTGCCCGGCCCTTTTGCTTGTTTAGACCTTCTTACATTGCCCGTTCAATGGTCACACTTGCTGCACCTGACCCAACAGCCATGTTCATTTTCGTTCCCTCGTCGTGACCGATATCAAAACGGTTCAGGTCAAAAGCGACCTTTTCTTGAGCATGAACATCGACAACATTGGACACATAGTGGTCAGCCACCATTGTAGGTGCGACCATCGCAATAACGCGCAAAGCGGTCGCATCGGTTTTGAAGTTAAGCGTTACTGACTTGCCAGGTGCCAACAGAACTCCCGGAGGTCCATCCATGCCGTGACCAACGGCAACCATGTCGCCACCAATGCGCTCGGCCAGCATCTTTGGATCGCCCGTCAAGATCTGCTCTTCCGCCTCGGCAGTTACGTAAGCACCATCAAATATATGCGCATCGTTTCCAGCATCCGTGACAAGGATGGGTGCCAAAAGCTCTTCGTCCAGATTGTTGGTGACGGTAATCGTGTAATTGTCAGCAAACGCTGTGCCAGCCACTACGCTTAGGGCTACAGCGGAAATAAGTGTCTTAAACATGGATACATCTCCTCGGTTTCGATGCATCTTGGCTAGACCGAGGATCCGTGATGGGCAAAACACGGTTAATGACGTGAAAGTGGGAATAATTTCTGACACGCCTGTGACCAATTGTAACGATTAAATGTTGATTTTTCAATTGGTTGGGTTTTAGCCAATCTCAGAAGTCCCGCAAATGCGCCATCGAAACTATGACGCCACAAAAACAGCCTGTGATTATCTTTCGCAATTTTCTCACGCGTCCTCACGCGCAGATTTCCAAATCTTTCAAAAAAAGAGCGGGGAATCACACAATCGGATCAGTTGCCCTTCACCTCAACGTCCGAAACTTCCAGTGCCGATGCCAACGAGTTCAATCGTGCTTCAGCGACTTCGCCAAATAGCAATCTGGTCCCCTTGGCGAACCTAACCTCAAGACGCCCCTTCTTGGGGTAGTATTTCAATTCACCCATGGTGTCGTCTTTCGACGCCGTCAGCATCGCACCAAACCGCATTGCCTTGCCCAATATCTCTGCCTGTTTGAGGTCTTTCTCGGGGATCAAGTTAAACAGCTCTTCGAATCGAGAGCTGTCGCGCGAATTTTTATAGCGATGCAGCAAAGCAACCCCCAGGAACACGCGCTCACCGTGGGTCATTCCTCCAAGGTTGGCGCGCGTCACCATCTCAAAACAGACCTCGTGCCGATAGTCGGGGTGCGCTCGCCAGGTAACATCGTGCAATAGACATGCAGCTTTGATCAGACGCTTAGGCGCCGTGCCCCGTGACCCGAACAAGGGCAGAACAAACTCATACAGACGCTTACCAAATCCCGGAATGCGCGCGTCCTTTGCTTCGGAAAACCGGCAGGCCTCGATCAAGGGATCGCGATCACGAAGGCGCTGTGGCATCTGTTCATAAAGCATGCCCTCGCGAATACCGTAGCTGGAGACAGCAATATCATAGGGCTTAAACGTCTTGACCAGCTCGCGCAGAACTAACGAAGCATGGGGCACCAACGACATTCGGCTATCGCTCAGACCATTGCGCTGACGCAACTCTTGCAGGTCATTGTCGGCGATATAGTCGACTGTCGCCAATACCGACTTCCGTGACATCCGGTACTCGTGCAAAACCGCCAGCGGATAATTTCGCCGATCCATATCCAGCCGCGCCACGGCCCGCCAAGACCCACCAACCAGGAACAAGCGGTCAGGTTGCGCACCCATAGTCTCGGCCAAGGCCCTGACCTCGGTCTTGATGTGATGCAGAAGCCCTTTTTTCCCACCCTTGACCGTCATCAACCGCTGCGGGCCAAGTTTAGTGCTGATGCGCTTTCCAACACGGCCATCACGTAGTTCGGCCAACTCCATGGACGAGCCACCAATATCGCAAATCAATCCATAGGCACCGGGCCATCCCAGTAAAACACCTTGAGCAGACAGCCGGGCCTCTTCTTCACCATCAACGACCCAAAGTTTCAGCCCCGTCTGTCGCAATACCTCGTCGCAAAAGTCCTGCCCGTCCTCGGCCTCTCTTACTGCCGCGGTGGCGACGGCAGTCAGAGGCGGAATTCCCATTCCATCAGCCAGAAACTGAAACCGTTTTAGCGCGTCCAAAGCCCGAACCCGGCCTTCCGGGTTCAACTGGCCTGTAGCAGCCATACCTGCGCCCAGGCCAGCCATAACTTTCTCGTTGAAAAAGTATGCGGGACTTCGGGCTGCACCATCAAACACAACCATTCGAACCGAGTTTGACCCAACATCGACCACCCCAACTCGGCTTAACGCACGAGCACTTGGGTCTTCGAACAACGGGCGACCAAAAGGTCCCCAATCCTCGGCCGCTGCATCCGCGCCACCGTCCATATCTGTCCCCCCAGGGGCTTATTCGTTCGCCAAAACACTGCCCTGCAAGTCAAATCAGGTCAACGAGTTACGAGGTCACACATCCAATTCAACACTTACCGGGAAATGGTCCGACGCCGTCAGCAGCGCTTCGCGCAACTCGGGCGTTTCATAGCAAATCGGGTCGTCAAATGGATGCCAAATACGCCAGGCAGACGCCAGATCACGCAAGTCGGGTGACACCATCACATAATCCAAAAGCGTCTGCATCCACCGTTTCTGGCTCGCCATCCAGAACCGAGCGCTTGCCGGCATATAACCTAAAGGACGACGAATAACGGCATCAGCGTGCGGATCAAACATCTGTGCGTCGCCGTCTTCGCCAATCACTATTTCAACACCCGAACGGCCAAACAATTCTTCATACTCATCAAGCCCCGGGCCGTCGTTAAAATCTCCCATGACCACCAAGGCCTCCTCTGCGTCCAAATGATCTTCGACGCGTTCCCTTAGCCAGATACACTGAGCCAGTTGCTTGCGGCGGTTTTCGATCCCAATACGCATAACCTCGGACGGTTTCCGAGCACCGTGCGGAGCTTTTGACTTTGCATGTACACCGAGCAGGCGAAGTTGGTTTCCCGCTTTCGTTGTGACCGCCAGTTCCAACGGCGGCTTGGACCAGCGCACTTTCTCAGGCGCAGAATCCACGTCCAGATCGATGTGATACGTGCCATCAAATCGGGGAGCGCCTTGCGGGTCATGCCGAACATCAAGCTCATCAGGATCATATAAAAATGCGATTTCTTGCTGTGTTTGATTGACGAATCCCATCACGGCATTGTCCGCCCGCAACCCCATAGTCTTGGCAAAGTTCTCCAACGCGGCAACACCGTCCCGACGACGGTGACTGTCCGGCGCTTCGATGATCATGACAGCATCTGCATCAAGAGCATTGAAGACTATTCCCAGTGCTTCCAACTGTTGATGACGGCGCACATCGTGACGGCCCGACCATGCGCGATCTTCCAGTAAACGACCCCGATCATCGAACAGATTGCTAAACCACTCGACGTTATAGGTCGCTAGGCGCATCAGGCGCGACCCTCATTGATGATCTCCCAAGCACGATTTACCGCCACTAACCGCTTTTCGGCCATCTTGACGGCCTCTTCAGGCAAGCCCCTTGCAATCATTCGATCCGGGTGGCTGTCGCGGACAAGCTGCCGCCAAGCAGCCCGAACGTCGTCTTGGGGCGCGCCCGAATCAACGCCAAGAACGTCATAAGGGTCAGGTTCAACGTCCGGCACGAACCGTGCGCGCAACGCGCGAAACTGTCTGTCTGGTATTCCAAAAATCTCGGCAACACGCTCCAGAAAGACGTCTTCGTTGGGGTGATAGTCGCCATCGGCAACTGCGATATGAAATAAGCCTTCCATCAAATCACAAAGCATTGCGCTTTGGCTGTCAAACATCTGCGCAATCGTCGTTGCGTATTCTTCAAAGCCGGCCACATCCTGACGCGCATAGTTGAATAATCGCGCCGCGTTTTGCTCTTCCTCGCGTGGAATATGAAAAACTTCGCGAAATGCGGTGACTTCATCGCGGGTGACCAGACCATCGGCCTTCGCCATCTTCGCGCCAAGAGCAATCACGGCAATTGTGAATGCGATCGATCGTTCAGGCGGCGTACGCAAGCGCTCAAAAATCTCCGCCAGACTTTCGCCTGCACGTAGGGCCGCAACGGCATCTGCAATTCTTGACCAGATCGACATGTCGGGCAGTCTAGTCGGCTTGTTCTGGCGCGTCACCCTCGGGCAGCAACCACTTTCGCAAGAGCGTCAAATCAATCCACCGCCCAAACTTGAATCCAACACTCGGCAGAACTGCCACGAACTCATACCCCAAGCGTGTATGAAACGTCACACCTTCGGCGTTCTCACCGCTTACCCCGGCCCACATTGACGCAATTCCTGCGTCTCGTGCATGATCCTCAATCTTCTGCATCAAAGCTGGGCCAATCCCCTGCCCGCGCGCCCTTGGCAATACGGCTATCGAATGTTCCATCGTCTGATTATAACCGGCACCCCGACGAAATTGGTCATAGGACGCATATCCAACGACGCTTCCTTGGTCTTCCGCTACAAACATGCAGGCCGAGCCAGAAATTCGTTCCAGGATTTCCTTGTCGGTTAGTTCCTGCGTTCGAAATGAGATGGTGGTATCGCGAACAATCAAATTGATGATTTCTCCAACCGCGTCCGCGTCGCCGACCCGTGAGGGCCTAATAATCATGCCAATACCCGATTACCTAAAGGGGTTGAGATCGTTGCAATCAGTCGTTTCTCGGGCCCTTCGCGAACATCTACACGGTCCAAACCATACAATGACGGAAAGGCTTCTAGCAGATCATCAGCCGCGGGATGGAATACATCCAAACGGGTTAGTCTGAATCCGTGATCCAGCAACCGGTCAGAAGGGCGCGGACTGTCGCCCCATGACATCAGGGCGGGGCTGGCGTCTTCAAACGGCAATCGGCCAAATTCGGTCACGGCCATGTGCCACTCCATGTCGGCTCTGTTCAACAGCATCGGCGTGCCGCTGCCAGGCGGAGCTTCATCAAGTGCCAGATCCAAGTCATCGGTATTGCAAACCCAGTTCATAATGCGCGGCGGGCCGCTGTACTGATCAAGGTTAAACCACCGCCGATGCGCCGGCCGTGGAACGTCAGGATCGACGGCAATGACTTCCAGATAGACGCCTGGCCCGAGAGACAGCAACCTGTTGTGCGTGCCCATTTTAGGATGATATCCACCTGACGACAGTTCAGCACCAAGTACGGCTTCGACATAGGTCACGCCTTCTTCAAGCGTCCTAGCAACAACAACGATATGATCGAGGGCGAGTGAAAACCTCATGCCGTGTTGATGGCGTCAAGTGGGGTGCCGTTTCAAGGGAAAATTGGACAACAAACTGTCCAGGGGCGCTACGTCACCCAAACCGCCACGGACCAAATCAACGACAACAGACTTGGCATCAGCATTGCCGTTTGCCCAAATGCCGCAAAACCAGCACGGTATTTGGCACCCAACAAGAAAATCAATGCGGCTATCGGAAATGCCACGCTCATGGCAATAACCGCGCCCAAACCATCACCAGGCGCTATGTAAGCGGATGCAGGCCAAAGGCTAAGCGCCGAAACCACGGCAACCAGCAAGACAAAACCAGCCTGAGCCTCGGGCATTGTCCGATAATCTGACGCCGGTTCAGAATCAGAGTTATCAGCTTTCCGGACAAAGTTTCGTATTGCTGCCACCACAAAAAATAACACCAAAGTCAGTCCCGGCGTAGCAAGAGACATTGCTAGTGCGGGAACAAGTGTAAAAACGGGAGGCTCAATTACGTTTGCTCCAACCCATACCACGGCAATGGACCAAACGGCGCCAAGCGCCACGCCAGCAAGCGATTTACGTTTTCCAATCAAGATGCTCGCATCTCGCGGATCAGTGACATGATATCTGCCGCCGCGGAAGGAATGTTCGTTCCAGGACCAAATATCGCCTTCACACCTGCAGATTTCAGGAATTCGTAATCTTGCTGCGGAATTACACCCCCACATATCACAAGAATATCGCTGGCATCTTGTTCGGCCAGTGCTTCGATCAGTTTTGGAGCAAGTGTTTTGTGCCCCGCAGCTTGCGAAGAAATACCAATTACGTGAACGTCGTTATCAACCGCGTCTTGTGCCGCTTCCTCCGGCGTTTGAAACAGCGGACCGACATCAACGTCAAAACCGATGTCAGCAAAAGCAGTCGCAATTACTTTGGCACCCCTGTCGTGGCCATCTTGGCCCATCTTTACGACCAGCATTCGCGGACGGCGGCCTTCTTCTTCGGCGAAGTGCTCAACGTCTTTTTGAATAGCGGCAAAACCCTCGTCACCTTCGTATGCCGCCCCGTAGACTCCCGCCAATGTTTTGACTTCGGCGCGGTGCCGTCCGAATACCTTTTCCATTGCCATTGAAATTTCTCCTACAGTGGCGCGCGCACGCGCTGCCTCGACGGCTGCGGCAAGAAGATTGCCACCCTTGCTTGTGGTCTGCTCCAAATTGCGAAGCGCCGTTTCGCATGACGCTTGGTCACGTGTTGAACGGATTTGTTCCAACCGCTCAACCTGAGCCTCGCGAACCTTGACGTTGTCCACATCAAGGATGTCGATTGGGTCTTCTTTGTCCTTGCGGTATTTATTGACGCCGACAATCACTTCTTCACCGCGATCAATCATCGCTTGCCGCCGCGCCGCGCTCTCTTCAATCTGCAATTTGGGCATGCCCGACGCGACTGCTTTGGTCATTCCACCCAGTTCCTCGACTTCCTCAATCAAAGCCCAGGCTTTTTCTGCGAGATCAGCGGTCAAAGATTCGACGTAGTAGGAGCCAGCAAGTGGATCCACGACATTGGTGATCCCGGTTTCTTCTTGCAGAATAAGCTGCGTGTTTCGCGCAATTCGCGCCGAGAAATCCGTTGGCAATGCTATTGCTTCGTCCAAAGCGTTCGTATGCAGCGACTGGGTTCCACCCAAAACCGCGCTCATCGCCTCATAAGCAGTTCGCACGACATTGTTGTACGGGTCCTGCTCTTGCAACGACACACCGCTGGTCTGACAATGAGTTCGCAACATGCTGGATCGAGGGTTCTTCGGCTCGAATTCTTCCATGATCCGCGACCACAGCAACCGAGCGGCCCGCAATTTGGCCGCTTCCATGAAGAAATTCATTCCGATGGCAAAGAAAAAGCTTAACCGGCCTGCAAACTTGTCGACATCCATTCCCCGAGCAATGGCAGTCCGCACGTATTCACGACCGTCCGCTAAAGTGAAAGCAAGCTCCTGCACCAGGTTCGCGCCAGCCTCTTGCATGTGGTAGCCGGAAATCGAGATCGAGTTAAATTTCGGCATAGATTCGGATGTGTATTCGATGATATCTGCGACAATCCGCATCGAGGGTTCAGGTGGGTAAACATAGGTGTTGCGCACCATGAACTCTTTCAAAATATCATTCTGAATGGTCCCTGCAAGCAACGACTTGTCGTGGCCCTGCTCTTCTCCAGCGACAATGAAACTTGCCAAAATTGGAATGACAGCACCGTTCATAGTCATGGAAACCGTGACTTGTTCCAACGGAATGCCATCGAAGAGGATTTTCATGTCCTCGACACTGTCTATTGCGACACCGGCTTTACCGACATCTCCAACAACACGCGGGTGATCGCTGTCATATCCGCGATGTGTCGCCAGATCGAACGCGACACTGACGCCCTGCTGCCCGGCAGCCAGATTTCGGCGGTAAAAGGCGTTTGATTCTTCGGCCGTAGAGAACCCGGCGTATTGCCGGATCGTCCAAGGACGACCGGCATACATGGTTGCCTTCACCCCACGAGTGAACGGTGCATAGCCCGGAGTAGACCCCATATGGCCCAATCCGGCCAAATCGTCCTCTGAGTAGTGCGGCTTCACCCGAATACCTTCAAGTGTTTCCCATTCAATGTCTGAAACTCCGCGTCCGCGAAGTTCTTTTTCAGCGAGTGACTTCCAATCGCTCATTGAAAACTCTCCTTAATGCACTTGGTTTTGCTGAAAACTCTGTGACCAAGCATCAATACCCTTAGATTTCCGGAAAAACGGCATATATTCCATTCAGATGGAGGACGAATATTGCGCCCAGAACTGAGATATATCTTTGCTACTATGGCTTTTCTTGCACCTGTTGCAGCATCGGCGGCGGATGGTTCGGTCACGGACCTGTCCCCTGTCGAGGCTTGGAAAGCTGACCGAACGATCATTTTGGAAGCAGAAGACATTGATCTCGACGATTTCATGTGGCTTGCCCGTGCCGTTATCGTCTTTGCTGATACAGACGCTGATCCTGCGTACGACCGCCAGCTTACATTGCTCCAAGAACGCATCGATGAACTGGCTGAGAGGGACGTTGTCTTAATCACCGATACAACACGATCCGAACCCAGTGCATTGCGCAAGAAACTCCGCCCGCGCGGATTCATGCTAACAGTCATTGGCAAGGACGGCGGTGTGAAACTGCGCAAGCCGGTTCCATGGAGCGTTCGTGAGCTGTCACGTTCCATCGACAAGATACCGCTCAGAAAGCAGGAAATTCGCGAACGACGCGAGCAGGCGGAATAGGCAACAGCTTTCATTTGACTTCACCCGAAAATTCGAACGAAGCACGTTCGGGTAAGTTTTGCTGCCAATCCATGATCGCACTCGTCAACTTGGGCACATCTGCTGAGCTCGATGCATAAAAGGCAACTTCGTAGTCGCCAATGAACGCTAAAGGCACATCCGTTGTAAGGGTTCCAAGCCGTGTCCATTCTGGCGAAACGGCATTTTCAAACCAGCGGTCGTAAATCATGATCAAAGAGACATCCTTGTCGTCTGTCAGATCCCTTGCCCAACCGTCTGGTGCCTGTTCTGACAAACGCGTCTCCAATGCCTCGGCCGAGGCAAGCCCCCATAGGTCCAGCACGTAATTTGGGTTTTGCCATGTGACGTGACCCAGATCATTCACGGCAATATTTCCAATGTCTGACTGCTTGGCCAGACGACCCATCTCTTTTTGCTGTAGCTGCATGGCGGCGATGTTCCAGCTGTGTCGAACGATTGTGTGGGGCAAGTAGGTTGCGATACCTGCCGCAAGAGCCAGTCCAAGGGCGGCAATCTGCAATGAGCGGGACAGCCCCATTAACAGCAACGGCAGCGTCGCCATTAGCGAAATCAAAATGTAAATCTCGTACCGATCCATCCACCCGATGGATGCCAGCATCAAATGTGCCAGACTCGACGCGGCTATTGCAAATCCGAACAGTGCCCGGTCAGTCGACCGCAAGGCTGCAACAAGGGCAGCCAGTGCCACAGCAAGCGTCGCCCAACCCAACAGATTTCCGCCGTAGGTACCAAGGTTTGCAACGAGCTTGCCAATAACACCCTGATTTCCCACAGCGCCCTCGGCCAACTTTGCCGTCACAGAGTTGGGGATTGGTCCCAACCCCATCGAAACTAAAAAACTCGAAAATGCTGCCAGCGGGGCAATCCCGAGACCCATCAAAGCAATACCTACGCGCGGCGCACCCGTAATCATCACAACCCCAGCTGCGGCCATCGACAAGGCCAGACCTTCAGGGCGCAAGGCAGGGGAAAGGAAAATGCCCAGTATCAACCACCAGGTCATCCGGCGATCTTCCACCCACAGCCACAGTCCAAACACGATCATCAGGCTGGCCACACCATGCGCCATGTTTTCCATGCCTGTATAGGCCGACACATACATATTGAACGCCAACGGTGCCAATGCGGCGAATGCTACTCCAATCGCACCTATCCCGGCTCTGGCGACCAATGCCCCAAATAACGTCCCCGCTGCGGCCACTGATATCAGGTTGTAGATCAACGGTAGTAATCGCTGAAGTTCACTTCCCGCAAAAGGAGTTAACAACAGTGGATAAAGTGGCGAAGAAGCCGCAGACGCGAACTCAGATGAATTCACCCCATAGTGGCCAGCGGCAATCTGCTCGGCGACAGCAAGATGAATATAAACATCATCTAGCGGATACTCATATCCACCGCCTGCGCGTGCCATCGCGAACGCATTGAGTGTTGCAAAGGCAATCAACGCACCAATGGCGCCTGCCCAAGCAGTTCCGCTGGAATAATTCTTGTCGATTTGCTCTGTCACTCAAATTCCATGATGACTTCGTCAACTTGCAGACTGTCGCCAATCGACACGTTGACCTTGGCAACAACGCCCGTTTTTTCGGCCCGCAATATGTTTTCCATTTTCATCGCCTCGACCGTACAAAGCGCCTGTCCCTGTTGAACCTGCTGCCCTTCTGAAACGGCCAGACCGACAATTAGACCTGGCATAGGGCACAGCAACAACTTGGAAGTATCTGGCGGGGTTTTTTCGGGCATCCTTGCGAAAAGATGCGCCTGCCGCGGGCTCTGCACCTTAACATCCATGTCGGCGCCACGGTAGCGAATGCGGTAACCGCGCGATAATTTGTCAACCTTCAGGATCAGCTTCGTGTCTCCAAAAAACTCGAGTTGACCTTCGGTTCGGTTCTCTTCGTGGACGCGTGCGAGGCTTGCACCGGGTTTCCAGCCCAAATTTACATCAATAGGCGTCTTGTCATCCCATATTGTGATTGCTTCCGGTGTCTCAGGGTCTGGATCAACAAAGTTAAACTCATCAGGTTCGATGACCACGCAAAATGTGAACTCTGCAGAACCCAGGTCAACGACATAAGAGAAGTTCAAGTCAGCTCTTCGTTCTGACATTTGTCCGCTAATACAAGCGTCCCGGCGATCCGATACGAACTGCATTGCCGCCACCGCCTCGGCAATTTCGCGCAACTCTTTATCGGAAAGTTTGACGCCCTCAAAACCATCTGGATACTCTTCTTCGATGAATGCAGTCGTCATGTCACCGGAAACAAATTTCGGGTGGTCCATAACCGCCGCCAGAAACGGCAAATTGTGACCAATTCCCTCAATTTCAAACTTGTCTAATGCGCCGCGCATTTCTTCGATAGCTTGCTCTCGGGTTGGGGCCCAAGTGCAAAGCTTGGCGATCATCGGATCGTAGAACATACTGATCTCGCCGCCCTCGAACACGCCTGTATCGTTGCGAACGGCGCGCGTATCCTCGGAAATTTCGACAGGTGGACGGTATCGCGTCAGGCGCCCGATTGACGGCAGGAAACCACGATAGGGATCTTCGGCATAAAGTCGATTTTCGATTGCCCAGCCGTTGATGCCGATGTCGTCTTGATCAAACTCTAATTTCTCTCCGGCGGCCACCCGGATCATCTGCTCGACCAGATCGATCCCGGTGATCAGCTCTGTCACCGGATGTTCGACCTGCAAGCGCGTATTCATTTCCAGAAAGTAGAAGTTTTTCTCGCCATCGACGATGAATTCAACCGTGCCCGCACTGGTATAACCCACGGCAGCAGCCAAATCGCACGCTTGCTTGCCCATTGCTGCGCGTGTTGCCTCATCCAAGAAAGGCGAGGGCGCTTCTTCCACGACTTTTTGGTTCCGACGTTGAATCGAGCACTCGCGCTCGTTCAAATACAACGTGTTACCGTGCGCGTCCGCCAACACCTGAATTTCGATGTGACGCGGTTGAGTTACAAACTTCTCGATGAAAATCCTGTCGTCGCCAAAGCTATTCGCGGCTTCATTCTTAGAACTTTGAAAACCCTCGCGCGCTTCGTCATCGTTCCAGGCGATCCGCATGCCTTTGCCGCCGCCGCCAGCGCTTGCTTTGATCATCACAGGATAGCCAACTTGGTTGCTGATCTTTACTGCTTCGTCGGCGTCGACGATCAATCCCATGTAACCCGGCACGGTCGACACACCGGCTTCCTGAGCGATCTTTTTCGAGGTTATCTTGTCTCCCATAGACTCGATGGCACCTTTCGGTGGGCCTATGAAGGCAACACCAGCGGCCTCAAGAGCTTCAGCGAATTTCGGGTTCTCGGACAGAAATCCATAGCCGGGATGAACAGCCTCGGCCCCAGTCTGTTTTATCGCCTCCATGACCTTATCGATAACGATATAGGATTGGTTGGCGGGCGGTGGTCCAATGTGAACAGCCTCATCAGCCATTCGTACGTGCAGGGCCTCTTCATCAGCGTCTGAGTAGACAGCAACGGTTTCGATGCCCATTTTCTTGGCTGTTTTGATGACCCGACATGCGATTTCACCACGGTTGGCAATCAGTATCTTCTTGAACATCAGGCTTCCCCTATTCCCGACTGCACCCAAATGCGCAAAAAACAACCGTCCGGTCGCAAAACCGGACGGTCTAAAGTGTTGTTAATGCCTTGCGGCTCTAGCCGATCAGATGTCGTTAGCAAGCGCACCAGCTGCAGCGCCGACGGCGGCACCCGAGATGCATTCGCCTTCCTCAAAAACTTCGCCAGCCGCGCAGCCAATTGCGGCACCGACGATAGCCCTTTCAAGATCGCTGCCTTGATTACAGGCCACCAATCCGAACGCTGCTGCAACCAGCAACCAATATGGTTTATTTCGCATGTATCTTCGCCTCTCTCAGGGAATTTTGCACACCCCCTGGCACCTTGCATCACATGGCAGCCAAATTTTGCAATCTTTTCGCGTGCTTCAAGCCAATTTTCGGCGATAGCTCGCTCAATCGAATGCAAAAACAGCGGCCTGGCCCGACGATCCGGGCCAAGCCGCCTTAAGGGGGAAGGGTAACAGTAGTGACGTTTGCAGACACCAGTCTTTGTGAAGGGATGTGCCTGCAAAAAAACAGTATGACGAGTCAACAGGGCTACAAAGACAGCACCGATAGGACGACTAAAACTGGCAGTGCGCCGCCAAATTACGTATCCGGTCGGCAAAA
This sequence comes from Boseongicola sp., assembly GCA_014075275.1. Taxonomy (NCBI): domain Bacteria; kingdom Pseudomonadati; phylum Pseudomonadota; class Alphaproteobacteria; order Rhodobacterales; family Paracoccaceae; genus Boseongicola; species Boseongicola sp. The sequence continues at coordinate 348,094 of CP046179.1, read as the reverse complement.
TCATGCCACTATGCTTCCATCAAAGGCTTCTGGAAACGATGCCCGCGCCTGTGCTTCATCAATGACAAGCAGTGCCGTGTAACTTTCGGGATCGAATGGGTCCTCTGCCGGAACGACTTCTCGCCCAAACAGCCAACTTAGACGTCCCGCATCGAGGTTTCCGCGTTCGAATGGCTCGTCACCAAAATAGTCCCAAAGGCAGGCCATGAAACCCGCATCAGCCCGACGATCGGCTGGCCGACGATCCGCATGACGCTCGCGTTGAACCATCCGGGTTACACCGCGGGGATTGGCTCGTCTAATTGTGAATTGAGAATCGGTCCCTGGAAGTCGGCCGGGAAAGCCCTTGTATTTCAGCACGATGCCACCTCTGTATCGGTAGCAAGCTGTATTTGCCGGGCGCAATCAGCGCCCGGCAAAAAAGATGTATTACATCTTGTCCATTGTCGGTTCTTCCATGACCGGCTCTTCAACAACGACAACTTCTTCTTGCTGTGCGCAAGCAGTGACGATTGTGAACAGGCCCAGGGCCAGAAGCGTTTTAATTGTGGTCGACATAACTGCCTCCTTAGATTACTAGGGGCTGCCTTCATAGCCCAGCCCGAGTGTATTTTGTCCGCAGCAGCTTTTTGGGCTGATACTGATCGCGACGTTTGCACACTTGTCCCGTCAAGGACAAGCCCACATGCGCCCGATATCCGCTCAATACCGTTATTCGGCGAAAGATTTAGGCTTTCGGGCCACATTCCGCAGGTTCTGGGCTGTGTGTGACTATGCTGCATCATCATAGCGGGATGTTGTCGTGTTTCTTCCACGGGTTGCTTAGCTTCTTTGAGTGAAGGGAAGCAAAGGCGCGCGCAACGCGCCGTCGTGTAGAATGAGGCATGATGACTTCGTCGATGAATCCGCGTTCGGCAGCACGAAACGGGTTAGCGAACTTGGCCTCATAATCTTCCGTCCGCGCCGCAATCTTCTCTGGGTCACCCAATTCGGCGCGATACAATATTTCGGTGGCACCCTTAGCACCCATCACGGCTATCTGAGCCGTTGGCCAAGCATAGTTAAAATCGCCGCGTAGATGCTTTGAGGACATAACATCATACGCCCCGCCATACGCCTTGCGCGTGATGACTGTGACTTTTGGCACCGTCGCTTCGCCGTAGGCGAACAGCAGCTTCGCGCCATGCTTAATGACACCACCATATTCCTGACTTGTACCAGGCAAAAATCCGGGCACATCCACCAAAGTTAGAATCGGTATTTCGAAGGCATCACAGAAACGGACAAACCGCGCCGCCTTGCGACTGGAATCGATATCCAAAACACCCGCCAAAACCATCGGTTGGTTGGCGACAACTCCAACGGTTGATCCATCGATCCGGACAAACCCTGTGATAATGTTTGCGGCAAAATCTTCTTGGATTTCATAGAAATCGCCCTCGTCAGCAATCTTGTGGATGAGTTCTTTCATGTCGTAGGGCTGGTTCGGGTTTTTCGGAACCAAGGTATCAAGGCTTTCTTCAATTCGGGTTGCCTCGTCGAACGACGGCCGAACCGGTGGTTTTTCCCGGTTTGAAAGCGGAAGGAAATCAACCAATCGCCGAACCTCGGCCAAGGCTTCCACATCATCAGAAAATGCACCGTCAGCGACCGAACTTTTCTTTGTGTGAGTGCTGGCACCACCCAGTTCTTCTGCCGTTACGACCTCGTTCGTCACAGTTTTTACGACGTCCGGCCCGGTTACGAACATGTAAGAACTGTCTTTGACCATGAAGATGAAGTCGGTCATGGCAGGTGAATAAACTGCGCCGCCCGCGCATGGCCCCATGATCACACTGATTTGTGGGATCACTCCAGAGGCCATGATGTTGCGCTGAAAAACTTCAGCATAACCCGCCAAAGAGGCGACGCCCTCTTGGATGCGCGCGCCGCCGGAATCATTCAAACCAATGACAGGCGCACCGTTTTGCATCGCCATGTCCATGATTTTGCAAATCTTCTTTGCATGAGTTTCGCTCAACGATCCTCCGAAAACCGTGAAATCCTGGCTGAAAACATAGACCATTCGGCCATTAATTGTGCCCCAACCTGTAACAACCCCATCACCAGCAGGCTTGGATTCATCCATGCCGAAATCTGTGGCCCGATGGGTGACAAACATATCGAATTCTTCAAACGAACCCTGATCCAAAAGAAGTTCGACACGTTCACGGGCTGTCAACTTTCCCTTGGCATGCTGGGCCTCGACGCGTTTTTTCCCACCGCCAGCGCGCGCCGCAGCACGGCGGCTTTCCAGTTCTGCTAGAATGTCTGTCATCAAGGCCTCCACAACTTTCGCCGGAGATATCTTGCGCAGCATCAAAATCATAGCAATATTCAGCAAATTTGCAAATTTTGCGAACCATAACTCCGTAAAATTGCGAAGTTGCTAATTCTTGAAAATCGCAATGTCCCTTAGTGGACAGTCTAGCAGAGCGGGCGTAGGTCTGCTTGATGTCCCGACACCTGAAGGTCCGCTTCATGGACCGCACCACACCGCCCCATATACTTACGCTTGTTCTACTGTCTGGACTTGGCGCTATGAGTATGAGCGCTTTTCTTCCTTCATTGCCCAGCATGACGGCCTACTTCGACACCGACTATGGGATCATGCAACTTTCGGTGTCGCTCTATCTGGCGATGGTAGCTGTTCTTCAGTTGATTTTCGGTCCGCTGAGCGACAGATTCGGAAGGCGCTCAATATCCGTGGTTGCAGTGGGAATTTTCACCGTCGCATCGCTTGGATGCATGGTCGCGCCAAACATCGAGGCTTTTCTATTCTTTAGGATGCTCCAGGCAGTAGTCGCCGCCGGGCTGGTAATATCCCGGGCAATCGTCCGCGATATGGTCCCGCAAGAAGAGGCGGCGTCTATGATCGGCTATGTGACAATGGGTATGGCACTAATCCCAATGGTTGCTCCCATTCTTGGCGGGGCACTGGACGAAGCATTTAACTGGCAAGCTATTTTCTTGGCACTTTCGGTCGCGGGTTTGGGTGTATTTGTACTCTGTCACTATGATCTGGGCGAAACTTGGCAGGGCGAAGGCAAAACACTAGGCGAGCAGATCAAAGATTACCCTGAATTGCTGACATCACCGCGGTTTTGGGGGTATGCACTGGCCGCTGCCTTCGCCAGCGGTGCATTTTTTGCATTTCTCGGTGGCGCTCCTCTGATTGCATCTGACGTTTATGGGCTTTCCGCCGTCTGGGCTGGAGTTGGGTTCGGAGCACCGGCCATAGGCTATGTCGTGGGGAATGGGTTATCGGGACGGTATTCCGTCCAGTTCGGCATAAATTGGATGATAAAAACCGGCATTCTGGTTTCTGCGGCCGGATTGGCTGTCGCGATTTTACTGGTTGCGATGGGATACGACTCGGCGCTCATGTTCTTTGCCTTTTGTACATTTGTCGGGCTTGGGAATGGAATGGTCATCCCGAACTCCAGCGCCGGCATGCTATCCGTTCGGCCTCATCTTGCTGGGACGGCGTCAGGCCTTGGTGGGTCGCTCATGATCGGCGGCGGTGCTGCCATGTCGGTGCTGGCCGGTTTCGCGATGAAGTTGGGCGGAGGAAGTATGCCGCTGCTCATCATCATGACAGTAACGATGCTTCTGGCGCTTGTCGCAATAATTTATGTCATACGCCGCGAAAAGACACTGCAATCCCAGTAGGACTTGCCTGATTTGCCAATTCAAGCCACGATGTTTGCAAACTTGCAAACTGCCGAGGCACCATGGGCAATCAGAAACTCTATGCGGGCGCAAAACTGCGCGAGATCCGGTCACGTCAGAACCTCACACAGAAAGCCTTTGCCGCACGGCTGGGCGTCAGCCTTCCCTATGCCAACCAGATGGAAAATAACCAAAGGCCGATCAGCTCCACCGTCATTTTAGCCCTTGTTCAGGAATTCGGGTTTGATGTCAGTGAGCTGGCCGTCGGCGACAGTGAACGGATGGTCAGCGATCTGCGTGAGGCCCTTGCGGATCCGGTTTTCCAAGACACTTCAACGCCAATTGTCGATCTGAGGCTGGTCGCCTCAAACGCCCCGTCGTTGGCTAAGGCATTTCTAAAGATGCACCAGACCTATCGCCATGCAACTGAAAGACTTGCATCTTTGGACGAAGTTCTGGACAGCGGAAATGGACAACCTGCCCCCTCGCCGTGGGAAGAAGTCAGGGATTTCTTCCATTACTGCGACAACTATATTGATGCTGTCGACAAGGCCGCCGAAAACTTCGCTGGGGCGAATGACTCTGATGCCGCCATATCGACGGCCTTAGAAGACTTGGGGGTCTCGACCAGGGACTCCAAGGACCCAAGCGCGGTCCGAAGTTTTGATGCCAACCGTAAGATTCTTTTCTTGTCGGCCGCTGCGCCATCTTCAACTCGACGATTTCAAGCCTTGCACCAAATCGCCCTACTTGCGCACGAAGATCTCTTGGAGGCCACACTGGATCTGGCTCGCTTTCACAGCAATGACGCACGCGCCATCGCAAAGGTCGGCCTGGCTAACTATTTTGCTGGTGCCGCACAGATGCCCTACGGCACTTTTATTGATGCGGCGCTGGATACCTGACATGATCTCGAAAAGCTTTCGCGACAATTCGGAGCTTCGCTCGAGCAAGTTGCACATCGGCTTTCAACCCTTCAACGGTCCGGGGCAAAGGGCATCCCATTCTTCTTTGTACGGGTCGATCAGGCAGGCACAATCACCAAACGTCACTCTGCAACGCGACTGCAATTTGCGCGATATGGAGGCGGATGTCCTTTGTGGAATGTTCACAGCGTATTTGAAACTCCCGGTCAGTTTTTGAGGCAACTGGCGGAAACTCCGGATGGGGTGCGTTACCTTTGCCTTGCGCGTGACGTCAGTCAGGGTGGCGGTGCATGGCGCGCGCCGGTCCGACGCTATGCCATCGGACTGGGGTGCGAAATCAGCCATGCTGCAAATCTGGTTTACGCTGATGGATTGGATCTGTCAGATGCGGCCGCGTTTGATCCTATTGGCATATCGTGCCGAATTTGCGAGCGTCGGCACTGCCATCAACGTGCAGTTCCGCCTTTAGAACATTCGCTGACTATAGATCATAACCAGCGCGGCGTCTTGCCCTACAAGGTTGCCGACTGATCCGCGCGCTGAATAACCTCTTCCAGTGCATCCACAATCAACTGAAGACAATCGGGATCGGAAAAACGGTGATCAGCTCCCTTCACCAATGTTAGTCTCAAATCCGCTCCCTCAACGTGATTTAACAATCGCAAGGCAACAGGCATTTCTACATCGGTGTCTGCAGTGCCCTGTAAAAACCGAACAGGAAACAGCAGTTGCAAAGGATCGCGCAGAACCAACTGTTTGCGTCCGTCGTCGATCAATCGGCGTGTGATAATATAAGGTTCATCGGAGTAGTCAGACGGCAACTCAACCTGACCGTCGGCAAGCAGGGTTTGCCGCTGTTCGTCGCCGAAACTGGCCCACATGCTGTCTTCGGTGAAATCCGGCGCCGCCGCAATTGTCACCAACCCGGCAACCTTTTCCGAAACTGCCCGTGCGACCAAAAGCGATATCCACCCTCCCATTGACGATCCGACAAGGATTTGCGGACCCTCGGTCAGTACTTCGATGGCTGACATGGCATCCGTCGCCCATTGGCCGATTGATCCGTCCAGAAATTCGCCAGAGGAGTTACCGTGCCCGGAATAGTCAAATCGCAGAAATGCTCTGCCCTGCTCTTTCGCCCAATCCTCAAGATGGATGGCCTTTGTGCCTTCCTTATCAGACCGAAAACCACCCAGAAATACAATTCCAGGACCTGATCCAACCGTAAGATTATAGGCAATCTGATGAGTGCCCGTCTGATGAAATTGCTCGGCCACTTGCGCCTCCGTATCGATTTTGGCCACGCTAACGCATCGCTCGGGTGATGCAACCAAACCGCGTCTTAGCTGGCTTGATCGGCCTTGCGTTGACAATACGCGATCACACTGCCAAATGACCGTCATAACCCGCAATCGGGCGTTCCGTGGGCGCCAAACCGACGAGGAGCTAGGCCAATGGCCCAGATTTCCCTTACATTTCCTGACGGCAATTCACGCAACTATGACGCAGGCATTACTCCCGGCGAAATTGCTGCCGATATTTCGACATCGCTTGCCAAGAAGGCAATCAGTGCTTCGGTGAATGGCGAACACTGGGATCTTCAATGGCCGATCGACGCGAATGCAGCGATTGCCATCCACACCATGAAAGATGACGCTCCGGCTCTGGAACTGATCCGGCACGACCTTGCCCACATCATGGCGCGCGCGGTTCAGGAAATCTGGCCCGAAGTACAAGTGACAATCGGCCCCGTGATACAAAATGGCTGGTATTATGACTTTGACCGGGCTGAACCTTTTACGCCAGAAGACTTGGGCCAAATCGAAACCAAGATGAAGGAGATCATCAATTCCCGAGATCCTGTTCGAACAGAGATCTGGGAACGAGACGATGCAATCCTTCACTACAAGAAAAGCCATGAACCCTACAAAGTTGAGTTGATCGAAGCTATCCCCGGCACCGATCCGATCAGGATGTATTGGCACGGCGATTGGCAAGATCTTTGCCGTGGTCCGCATCTGCAACATACGGGTCAGGTTCCGGCAGACGCCTTTAAATTAATGTCTGTCGCGGGCGCCTACTGGCGCGGTGATAATGATCGCGCCATGTTGCAGCGGATTTATGGCGTCGCATTCAAGAACCGTGACGACCTGAAAAAACATCTGACGATGTTGGAAGAAGCCGCGAAACGCGACCATCGCCTGCTAGGGCGCGAGATGGACCTGTTCCATATGCAGGAAGAAGCGCCAGGTCAGATATTCTGGCATCCGAACGGCTGGACACTCTACACAGCCCTGCAGGACTTTATGCGTCGCCAACAGCGCGACGGTGGCTATCAGGAAATCAACACGCCTCAGATCTTGAACCGTACGTTCTGGGAGCAATCCGGGCACTGGGATAACTACGGCGAGAACATGTTTGTCGTAGAGGTTGAAGAAGAGCACGCTCGCGAGAAGGCGGTTAACGCTTTGAAACCTATGAATTGCCCCTGCCATGTTCAGGTATTTAACCATGGGCTTCGAAGCTATCGTGAGCTGCCATTGCGTTTGGCGGAGTTCGGATCTTGCTCGCGCTATGAGCCTTCAGGCGCTTTGCATGGCTTGATGCGCGTGCGCGGCTTTACACAAGATGACGGGCATATCTTTTGCACTGGCGAGCAAATCGAGGCCGAATGTGTGCGCTTTGTGGATTACTTGGAAGGCGTTTATCGCGATCTTGGTTTTGAGAAGTTCGACATCATGTTTTCGACACGGCCGGATAAACGCGTCGGCGAAGAAGCTGTTTGGGATCACGCCGAGGCAGCCCTTGAAGCAGCCGTAAAAGCAACTGGCCGGCCCTATATCGTCGACCCTGGCGAAGGCGCGTTTTACGGACCAAAGCTTGACATCAAACTTACTGACGCAATCGGTCGCGAGTGGCAGTGCGGAACGTTTCAGGTTGACCCAAACCTGCCCGAGAGACTGGGTGCTAATTACATCGGCGAAGACGGTGAAAAGCACCGCCCATTCATGCTGCATAGGGCGTGTCTTGGAAGTTTCGAACGGTTCCTAGGCATTCTAATTGAAAACTATGCCGGGCGCTTCCCTCTATGGTTGGCACCGCGTCAAGTTGTTGTTGCCTCGATCGTTTCGGATGCCGATGCGTATGTGAAAGAAGTGGTTGAAACTTTGCGCTCGGCGGGCATTCGTGCTGAAGCAGATATTCGCAACGAGAAGATTAACTATAAAATTCGCGAGCATTCTGTCGGGAAAGTTCCTGTCATTCTGGCCATCGGTCAGAGAGAAGTTGCAGAGCGCACAGTAACGCTGCGCAGACTTGGCGAAAAGCAAACTAAAGTTGTCGATCTTGAAAGTGTCATCGCAGATTTGACTCAGGAAGCTACTCCGCCAGATATCGCGCGCAAAAGCTGATCAATCGGCCCGTTCAGCTTAGGCGTCGATTACGTCAACGCGCGGGCGAGAAACAAAAGTTGCGTTAACAAGTGCATCAGCGGCCGGGCGCGGACGGTCAAAAAGATATCCTTGACCAAGGACACAGCCTAAATCGCGCAACCGATCTCTCTGCTCTTGTCGTTCGATTCCTTCGACGACGACATCGAGATCGAGACTGCGCGCGAGATCTAAAACAGCATCCAGAATGAACTGGCTTTGGCCGGATGTCTCAATCTCGGCGACTAAAGATTTATCGATCTTTAGCTCGTCAGCATTAATTGCCCGCAGATAGGCAAGGGATGAGTAGCCGGCACCAAAGTCATCAATGGATATCCGGCACCCCAACTCGCGAAGCCCGGAAACCGCTCGACCGACAATCTCCCAGTTCTCAAGTTGGACAGTTTCAGTCACTTCCAATGTCAAAAGCCTGGCAGGAAACTGGTGGCACGATAGCGAGTCTTGCACGAAAGAAAGCTCTTCGGCCTTATCGAAGTGGAGACCTGACAAATTCACGCTTACGGAAAATTCGGTATTGTGTGTTCGGTTCCAATTCGAAACGATCTCGATTGCTCTATCTAGGACGTAGCGATCAATATCTACAATACGACCGGTTTCTTCCGCCACTTGGACAAACTCATTTGGTGGCAGGATCGTTCCGTTGCGGCGCCAACGAACAAGCCCTTCAAATCCCACAGTTTCATCTGTCTTTAAGTTCACTTTTGGTTGCAGGTAAACTTCCATCTCGCCCTGCAAGATTGCACCTGGAATCTCTTTGATCAGCTGCCGCCGCTCTTTGAAAACACGCTCCAGATCAGCATCATACAAAGTATAACGACCCCGACCGTTGGATTTCGAAGCATAAAGCGCAAAGTCGGTTATTCGCAAAAGGTCATCGTATTGCGGGTTTTTCGTAGTTGAAATCTGGGAGGTCGTGGCAAGCCCAACGCTTATTCCCGGTACGATACGTTCGTCCGAATAGTTTATAGATCGCGCACAGTCCGCCACCAGACTTGCACAAAATCTTTTGAGAAGTGCGCCGTCATCGGAGGATAGAAATATAGCGAACTCATCGCCCCCCAATCGCGCGGCAAGACCATGATTGTCCTCAGCCTGAATGCGAAGTCGTCGTCCGGTAATTTTTAGCACCTCGTCACCAAAAAGGTGCCCATGCCGATCATTTATCTCTTTGAAGCCATCTAGGTCGATTAAGATCATCCCGCCCTGTACACCTGGTTTTAGATGGTCAACGACATGATCGCGGAACTTGACCCGATTGGCCAAACCGGTGACTGGATTGTGAAATGCGAGATGGTCGGCGCGACGGGCAACCTTGTCACGTTCTTTGCGCCCAAAAATCTCTCCCCGAAACAGTTTCAGAGTGATGCCGCCGCCGACGGTGATCACCGCTAGAAAGGCATAAGTTGCATTGGTGAGAATGGCGACTTTCCGCGTTTGCCAGGCAAGAAGACGTTCTTCCATACGAGCGGTTGCATCCAGATATCCGAATACACGCCTGTGGGCTCGGTCGAGTAAGAACAAGAATTCGGGGCTTTGAAATACTGTCGCGGGTTCTTTGGAAACGAGAGCGACCGCACTCCAATCGACAAGCTCAGTAACTGCCATTATGGCATTAGCAGCTTGTGCCTGCGCACTGCCGCCAGCCGCCAATTCCGGATGAACATCATCTATTACTTTCAATGAGTTGAGGTAAGTTTCCATATATTGCGCCCGGTCTCGCAGTTCTTCCACCGCATTTGCGATATCGGTGCGCGCTTCATCAACCCGGCTGCCATATTTTAGCTTCAGGTGAACAACCGAGGAAAGGTTCACGAGTTCGCTCAGAGCCGCATGGCTGCGCGAGGTTTGGTGCTGTGACAGTTCTTTTTGGGTAGACAGAATTACGGCTGTCGAATTGCGAAACCAAAGTCCCGAAAGAATTGTCGCGCCGCAAAGTATGAGCATTGCCAGGAGAAATCCGGCCCGTGTTGCGAGTGAATCAACCGGTAACTTCAATCCATCGTGCGCGGTCATGCCGAACGCGCCCGTCGAGATATCCGAAGAAGATACGAAATGTGTTCAAAAAATAGGGATCGCGACGTAGACAAAAACAACAACAAGACGTCCTTTACGCCATCTGGAACTATCCGGTGACGATAAGCGCGATAATGCTAATGACTCATTTCTTACTCATTCATTAGAACGTTGAATTTTATGTGCTTTTCGGTTGAAATCGTGGCGACGCCTGTCGATTGGTCGAACGATAACTCGACTAATCCGATTTCAGAAATGACTTTTAGGTTCGTCCGGGCGTCCAGCGGCCAACGCAAGAAGTGCCGCCAGGGAGCACATGGTCACCGGGAATATTGAGAAGAACCCGATGCCAAATGCAACATACAACCCAATCGCAGCAACGCCCAATGCGATCCCACCCCATAAGGCGCGATACTTGGCCATGGCGGCGCCTGCAATGGCAAGCACCGGTGCCAAAACACTAACGCCGCGTATGATGTCCACGTTTTCGGGCATCTCAGCAAGATCTGGCCACTCTCCAAAGCGATAGAGTGCCTCGGTATAGCCGAAACTTACCATGCCCAAAATCAGGGCCAGTATTCCGCCTATCAATCCCAAGACCATTGCTGCTGTGCGCATTTATTACTCCTGAACCGACCAGAACTTATGATCGCGATTAGCCTTCGCCAAGATGTCTGCTTTCAATTTGCGGACTCCATCCCAGCGTCAGCGCCTTATCACTATGCACAATAGGCCGTTTCATTAAGGTTGGATGGGCCAACAAAAGATCAATTGGGGCGTGATTGCGCTGCGACTCAGTCAATGACCGCCACGTGGTTGACCGTGTATTTACAAGCTTTTCGCCAAATTCAGAGATAAAGCGCTCTAGTGCGGCTTTGTCCAGCGGATCGGCCCGCACATCCCGGAATGTTACATTCAAACCTTTGGACTCGAGTGCTTTTTTTGCTTTCCGACATGTGTCGCAGCTTGGCAAACCATACAAAATCGCCATCAAACGTGATCTCCGAAAAAGTGAATTTCCTTGTTTTTCGCTAAAAAACCGCCAGCTTCAAGTGTGCAACAGACGTTCTTGCGTTTGGCTTATTACATCGAACGCTTCAGAGCACTCTGCGGCAACACTAGCCCGCTGGCGACGGCGGAGACGATGGAAGGAAGACCAATGCCAACTGGCACTGTGAAGTGGTTCAATACAACCAAAGGCTATGGTTTCATTGCACCTGATGATGGCGGGAAAGACATTTTTGTCCATATTTCCCAGGTCGAGAAGTCCGGTTTGACCGGTTTGACGGAAGACCAGAAAATCGCCTTTGAAATGGTCGAAGGCATGGACGGGCGCACGATGGCGGGTGACCTCAAGGCGCTTTAAATCAAAGGCTCGCTTCGGTTGCGGCGGTTTCAGAACTAACGCGGTCGAGACGGGGCACGGGCGACAAGGCTGACGCGGGCGCAGTGCCGCAGCGCAAGTAGACTTTGTCGCCATCATCTACAGTAACCCACTGATTTTCCTCGCCGTTACCGGTGAGCGCCGTGATGGTATAGTTGCCCTTTGGCACGCGGATCAACAGCGGTTGGCCGAAGCGGCAGGTGCCTATTGTTCGGTTGTCCAGGAGGAGGGCTGGGGCGGTGGCGACTGTGGTGATCAGACCGGCCTCGGCGGGGCGGTAGATGTGAATTTCATTAGTGGGAACAGGGCCTTGGCCAATTATCAGCGGTTCGGGATCGGGCGCGGCGGGGCCGATTTGAACGGCGGCGGCGCAACCGGACAAAATCAGGGTAAGGGCAAGTAAACGCATGATTTTTACCCTATCAGCCTTAGATTTCCGCGCAAGGGGCAGGCCTGTCTGTATCACGTCGGTGGACCCGAACGGTCGGGTAAGTATCCGTTTACGCCTGCCCAGCGCCATCATCGTCAAGGAACACCGCCAGCCAGATCGTCGTCTGGTCCGGATCCGTCCAAGTAACCCGATGCCGGACATGAGGGGCAAGATAAAGATGGTCGCCGGAGCCGAGGACACGCTCGGCCTTTTCGCCGTCGATCAGCAACCGCGCGGCCCCTTGTACCACCATCACCCATTCGCCTTGATCCTGATCATACCATTCGCCTTCGGGCGTCACCTGCCCGCGCGAAACGATGCGTTCGATGCGCACACCGGGGCGCCATAGAAGGTCGGTAAACTCTTCTTCAGCCAGATCGACGGGAAGAGCGGCAAAGAGGTTTTGGGCGGGGGCGGTCATAGCACCCGACCTTAATCGAAAAGCTGTGGCCGGGTGAACCCCGCCCTACCGGTGGGGATCGCGTTTGTTATGCGTGGACTGCAAGCGCTGGCGCAGCTTCGACGCAGCACCTTTGAGTGCCGCCGGAATGTCGGCGGCATCGGCGTGGGCGGACATGGGGGCAAGTCCGCGCGGACGTGCCTCGATGGTGCAGCGGATGTGATCGGGGCCGCGTTTGTTTGCATTCTGGTCCTGCAGATGCACCTCGATCCGGGTCAGCCAGTCGGACATATGGCCGAGATCATTGGTGACGGCGTTGCGGGCAACTTCGCCGACGCGTTCGTCGCCGTGGATGGTGTTATCGGTGCTGACTTGGATATCCATTTCGTGCAGCCTTCTTCTGGTTGTCTTTATCAGAGGTAAGCATGGCAGAGTGGGGAGTGATGGCATTGAGGTGGGTCAAGTTTGGGGAATATTTAATGGGGCAACGAGATACCGGGCCGCCGGACGCCTTGCAATTTCAGAACGCGTTTCGACAATTGCCAAACAACACTTCGGACCCGTCTTCGTGCTTGGATTGGCGGACCCATAGAGTTTCAGCGGACTCTGGGGTGAATATGATCAGGTGTGTTTGACCTGAGTGTTCCCACTTCAACATCCCCAATTCAGAATCTATCCGCGCGTTTCTTCGAGTGGGATCTTCACCAAAATCAACCGTTGCCCATCGTCCGGTGCCCGGGGAATAGCCCATCAACACGTTGATGCTTTCTTCGATCACCTGGCACTCGCCGGAATGAGCACAGGTCTGGTCGAAATTACAAATGAATGTTTCTGACCCAACGACAAAAGTCTGACTTGCTGCGGCCAACAAGCCAGCAATGCTTAAATTCATTCCCACGCCCCCGTGATGTGTTTGTTCAATATACTCATGAGACTAGGGCTTTTGGAAGGATGTCAATGGAAGGCGGGATTGCTCGCCGGTTCGTGAGAATTGCGGCACAGTGTTGCGAAGGGCGATCACGAGGTCGGTAAAGCGCCTGACAATTGGTTGTGGCGTGACCGGTTAGGTATCGAACACCCCTCTTCCGCGCGGCAGGTTTTGGCATAGTGGCGGGCGGCGTGCATGAATGCGTTGCGGTTTTTGGGATCGAGGCGGGTCCAACCGATGATGTATTTGTTGCCGGCGGTGCGGTTTGTCATGGTGAGGCCCCCTTTGCGGTTTTGGTGTGGTGGTAGGGGAGGATACAGGAGTTTGGGTGGGTCTTGGAGGTTGGGCGCAACGCGCGGGATTAACGTTGCCACCCGTCCCGGGCTTGATCCGGGACCTCATCGGCGGTCGAGGCCCCGGATCAAGCCCGGGGCGTGTGGGGGGTTCAGCGCGGCGGGGACGATTAAGGCGTGGGTTCGTCGATGACCCCGCCGATTGGCCGTATTCGTCGTATCACCGGGATAGCGAATGGTTGCGGGCGTAGGGCGGGGTTTCACCCCGCCGTTTTTGGTGTTGATGTGGGAGTGGTGGGGTGGAACCCCACCCTACGGTTTGCCACGGCTCGCTCAAGAATTTTGCATTGACATACATCAAATATTCATCATGATTGCATCAAGTCGCACAAGACGACATTTGAGGCAGATTTCATACAGGCAATTAGGCTGTCAGTGTGAGAACATGAGCAGAGCGCGATCTTTCTGGATCGCTAAGTGGGACGGAAATGGAATTACTTTTCGCGATAGCGGAGCTGGACTGAAATGAACTGTAACCAAAACTACCGACACGTCCAAATGAGCGCAAACACCATTTCCTTGTGGAGCTTTGCTCCACTTATTTGCGCTCTTGGGCGTTTGGGGTTTTGGATATGGAAAAGGAACCGAATTTAGGCAAAGATTTTCCACTTGAATTGAGGATAATCGAAGCTCGCACTAGGTGGCTTTCTGAGGCGACAAGATCTTGGATTGCATTGGCAGTGACCGTGGGGTCAGTGACAGCAATGACAGCCGCAGCAGCTTTAGCTCTAATTCACGGAGAATATGGCTATCTTTCAACTGTATGGTCGCTTGTTGCCATGCCAATTGGCGCGGTGCTGGGACACTACTTCGGCAGGTCAAATCAAGATGAAGAAGTCGACAACTAGGGTTCAACTCGAATTGCCACCAAACTCGATGGAGCGCTTGGGCAAACTGAAAGAGATCTCCGAGGCAGCTTCGTACGCTGAAGTAGTTAAATCAGCACTGCGGCTCTACGAAGGTTTATTATTCGAGATGAAAAGTGGAAGTGAATTTGAGATCGTCAAGAAAGACGGTGAACGCAAATTACTTCGAATGTTCCTTTGAACGCCGTCCAAAACAATTGTGGGCGCAATACATTCTTGGAAGTATCGTATCTCGAACTCGAGAAATCAGTTGGGGTGGTAAACCTCGCGGAATTTCACCCTCCAATAACCCCCATAAACTCCCGCCATTCCCCCTTCGACATACCGGAGGTCTCTTGCGTCACGTCCTCGCCTTGTAGCATCCGGCGGACACAATCTAAAGCTTTGCCGGACAGGGTGGCTCCTCCCATGCGGTAGTCCTCGAACGCTCCATAGGCGAAGGGCACCCAGTCTTTGACCAGTTTGCACATCTCTTCCGCGTAGACGCGGATTTCGTATTGGGCGTGGGCGTCGGCGCGCAGACGCAGGAAGTGGAAGAGGTTGTGCAGGTCAACTTTCCAATACCATTGGGTGTAGACGTTGGCGGGCAGGTTCATGCGGGCAAGTTCGCGGGCAAGGCCATCCTGACCATCCTGGCTGAGCATTTCTTCGTAGTGGTCGTAGCTGCGCATGGCGTCGGATTTCAGGATTTCCAGCACGCGTTCGGCTTCGGCGCCTTGCAGAATGTCGCCGCGGCCCTGGTTGTTGACCTTGGACTGGGCGTTCAGGGCGTCGGGTTCGGGGATGTAGAATTCGCGGTCCAGGATCGAGTAGCGGGCCGAGTATTCGTTGACGTTGGCGGTGCGGTGGCGGATCCACTGGCGGGCGACGAAGACAGGCAGTTTGACGTGGAATTTAACCTCGCACATCTCGAACGGGGTCGAGTGCCAGTGGCGCATGAGGTAGCGGATGAGGCCTTCGTCGTTGGAGACGGCTTTGGTGCCTTTGCCGTAAGAGACGCGGGCGGCCTGGGTGATGGCGTTGTCGTCGCCCATGTAGTCGATGACGCGGATGAGGCCGTGATCGAGGACGGGGTAAGCGGTGTAGAGGTGCTTTTCCATGCCAAGGGCGACGGCGCGGAGCGTTGGCTGAGGCGCGCTTCTGAGTTCGTCGATTTCGGCCTGTTGTTCCGGTGTGAGCATGGGGTTTCCCTCGTCTTGGCATGAGTCGCTTGGGCACTCTATCTATGTGCGGCGGCAGGGTGAACCACAATATGCGGCGTTTGCGTTGCGAAAGAGGCGCATTGTGCCTAGGGTGGATGCAAATTGATTAACGGGCGTTGACATATTCGCCATGTCTGGCAGGATTTGGCCAAAATCAGATAGAGGGCAGTTATAGGCATGAAACTTCATTTAGCAGTGACAACAGCGTTTTTGGCGCTTGCCGCGTGTGGCGGACAAGGCATTGCCGACTTGGGCGATGGGGGCGGTGACGGCGGCGGCGATCCCAGCGATACCTGTGAAGGTGCATTTGTCTGTAGCGGCGATATCACCGCAGTTAATCTGGACGGTGCGGTGCTGGAAATCACCGGGCTGCCGTTTGACGAGACTGTTCTTGCCGGCACATACACACTAGCGGGCGCGGTCAACGGTTTTGCTCTTTACATTAGCGACGATCCGTCAGCTGCGGCATTGCTATACAACGCCTACTACGAGACCAGCGCGGACGGCAGCGTGACAGTTGGACAAGCCGCTGTGATGGAAGGGTATCGCAGCTTTGGATACGAGGGCACATTCCTTCGCCTGAACGATCCGGCGAACTTGCCGGTTGCAGAGCTGGCAACTTACTCGGGTCAATATGCGGGCATTGTCCTGTTAAACGGTAGTTCAGATACCTACAACTCGCAGGGTGCCATCTCGTTCAATGTCGACTTCACTGATGGCGTCATCAATGGCTCGACCACAGGCCGAGACATCATCACCCTTACTTCCGCGACGCAGGAACTGGACCTGATCTTTGACGATACCGATATCGTCAATGGCGCCTTTACGGGGAACGCCCTCAGCATTGATGCAATGGGCGACGAATTCCATTCCGGAACCTACAGCGGTGTTTTCGGCGGAACTGACGCCGAAACCGTCGGTGGACATTTCATTATCACGGCTGACGAGTTCGACGGAGATACCGAAGTCGGATCCAAGGAAACCGGTACATTTATCGCAACGAAAGACTGAGAATGTCCAAATATTCTTGCGGCCCATTCCGGGCTGGCTTGAACAACAGTTTGAAGGCCGCATTTGCGGCCTTCTTTCTCTTTATTGGAACCGGTACTCCTGTTCCGCTGGCGGCGCAGGAAGTCGCGCAGCCTTCGCGGGTTCAGATGTCACCTGCACAGGCACGGGGTTTGGCACGACAGGCGCTGGCTGGCGGAAATGCGGAGATGGCCGATGCCATTTCCAAGGCACTGATCGAGCGCAATCCTTCGGATGCGGAAGCTCATTTGATCCAGGCCCTCGTGGCACGGGGAAGAGGCGATCTTAGAGCATCGCGGGATGCTTCGGCTCGTGCATATCAGCTTGCCTAAAATCCGAACCTCAAATTTGACGCAGCCATGTTGGCAGCGGACGTCCACACCCGACAAGAGCAATACACGCGCGCGCAGATTTGGTTGCGTCGGGCGGATCAGGTCGGCGGCGACGACCCCCAGCGGAAGCAAATTGTAGCACGGGCGTTTCAGCAGGTTGCACGGCGTAATCCTCTGTCGCTTCAATTGAGCTTAACCGTTCGACCTTCCAACAACGTGAACAATGGCGCCGAAACCGCCGAGATCGAGATCGGCGGATTGCCTTTTGTTCTGGATCCGTCAGGTGTGGAACTGGGTGGGTATGAGGCTTCGACGGGCGTTTCTTTAAGCTATCGACTGTCGGAGACAGAGAAGCACCGGACCAGCCTGGTTGGAGAAGTGTTTTACAGAAGAATCTGGCTGGGTGATGATGCCAAACTGGAAGCGCCCGGCGTGGCATCATCTGATTTCAACTACGGCGTATTGATAACTGGCGTTCGCCACCAAAGGCTGATTTGGCCGGAGTTGGGACCAAGTCAAGCAACCGGACTGATCGGACAAAGCTGGTATGGCGACAAAGGACTGGCGCGATGGGTTGAACTACAGTTTTCACAGAGCGTGCGCCAAGAGGAAGGCCGTGGGTTGCGTTTTGGCGCGACGGCGCGTTCGGAAAAGCGGTTGGATAACGATATCAATTCGTCGCACAGCCTTGGATTTTCGGCCGATGCAACACGGGCGACTGAGAATGGTGGAAACTATTCTTTTGGCATTGCCGTCAAAAATGTCTGGTCTGACTCGGCGACGTCCGATCATTTTTCGACCCAGCTGCGGGCAAGTCGCAGGTTTGATGATGTATGGGGCATTCAACCCACGGTTCGAGGATCGATCGAGCAGCGCCTTTACACCGAGTTTACATCAGTGGTGCTGGGTCGCGACGATCTGAGCGTCAATGTTGGAGTCGATTTGGTCTGGCCTGAGGTGAGCTATTATGGATTCTCACCACGCTTGTCGGTTGATTATCGGCGCACCAATTCAAATGTTGGTATCTATGACCGGAATTCATTTTCAGCTGGTTTGACGGCCGTCTCGCGATTTTGAACTGATTCATTGCCGATTGTTGGCGAGATCACCTCGTCAATTGGTGCCGTTGGTCTTATCCTTGGGCAAAATCCGCGCGCCGAAGGGCGGATGCTTAACCGATCGGAGAGACTAATGGGCATCGAGTATTTACACACTATGGTCCGGGTGAAAGACTTGGACGTCTCAATCAAATTTTTTCAGCTTTTGGGGTTGGAAGAGACAAAGCGAACCAGCAGCGAAGGTGGGCGTTTTACCTTGGTGTTCATGGCACCTCCGGGTCAAGCGAATGCGGCGGTAGAGTTGACTTATAACTGGGATGGCGACGACGGGTTGCCATCGGACAGCCGTCATTTTGGTCATCTGGCATACCGTGTGGACGATATTTACGCTTTGTGTCAGCACCTTATGGATAATGGGGTGGAGATTAACCGGCCTCCGCGTGATGGGCACATGGCTTTTGTGAGATCGCCGGACAACATATCGATCGAGCTGATACAGCGTGGCGATGATCTGCCGAAACAAGAGCCCTGGGCCAGCATGGAAAGCGTCGGGCACTGGTGAGGCGTCGTGCCTTGCCTTGGATGACGACACTGCAAGCCATTGTGGCGAGTGCGGCCGTTGCTGCATCAATGGCCGCTGCCGGAGGTGCGCAGGCGGCGTGCCGATTGGCGTTATCATTGGCATTGGACGTTTCGGGGTCGGTGGATGCCGAAGAGTATCAGCTGCAGCTACATGGAGTCGCTGACGCTCTGACAAACAGCGACGTTCAGGCGGCCTTGCTGGCGATCCCGGAGTTGCCGGTTGCGATGTCGGTGTTTGAGTGGTCTTCGGCGTCTTATCAGCAAGTTCTGGTGGACTGGCGGCTTATTGAGAGCGCGGATGATATTGCTGCGGTCAGTCAGGTGTTGAAGTCACGGAGCCGGTCGCGGGCGCCAAATATCACCGGCCTGGGGGCTGCAATGGTCTTTGGAGCCGAGATGATGGGTCGCGCGCCACAGTGCTGGAAGCAGACGCTGGATGTATCGGCCGACGGCATGAATAACGATTGGCCCGCGCCGAAACATGTGATGCAAGACGGTAGCCTTGGGTCGATGGATATCAACGCGTTGGTGATTGTGCGGCGGGCGAACAACTCGACGGACTACTCCGAGGTCGATATTCTTGAGATGACATCATATTTTGAGGCGAACGTCATTAGGGGGCCCGATGCGTTCATTGAGGTGGCCAGAGGATATCAGGACTACACTACAGCAATGGCACGCAAGTTATTGCGCGAGCTGGCGACGCGGCCAGTTAGCACGTTGCCATCGCCCAGATCGACATTGGTAGAGGTCCGGCCAGCCGCCTATGTGGCCAGCCAATAGCTGCCAGAACAGCACTTAGTAAATGTAGCGGATTTGATGGCTCCAGAACCTTTCGATCCGTCCCAACGCATCGTTTATCTGGTTGATCTTGCCTGCGCCAATATCGCTGTCACCCGCCAATGACTCAGCCTGGTTCGTGAACAGGTCATCGACGACTTTGCGCACGTGGCGGCCCTTGTCAGTCAGTCGCACCCGCACAGAACGGCGGTCGATTTCGCAGCGCTGGTGGTGCATGAAGCCCATGTCGACCAGCTTTTTAAGGTTATATGACACGTTCGATCCCTGATAATAACCGCGCGATTTCAGTTCACCGGCGGTAACTTCGTGATCCCCGATATTGAAAAGCAAGAGAGCCTGAACGGCGTTTATCTCGAGAATACCCAGGCGTTCAAATTCATCCTTGATGACATCCAGTAGCAGCCGGTGGAGACGTTCCACCATGCCAAGGCTTTCCAGATAATCGCGTTTGAAAACTGCGCCCACTTCTGGATCTGAAACCTGTTGATACATTGACATTGATGAAACCCCTGGATCAAAAACTGCTCGCTCGGGGTCAGAATTCGTCGAAAATTCCGAACATTACGTTAAAGCATTTCAGATTCAGCGAAAACTTTGCCGATCAACTGGACAGCGCGTATGTGCGAATGGTCCCGACCAGAACGGAAAATTGCGCGGGCGGCTCAATCTGGCCGCTGACCCACTGATACAAATCCTGATCATTCTCGTCCAAGAGCGTTTCGTAATGGTCCAGCGTTTCATCGCTGAGATCACCGGAACTCGCATCAAAAAACGGCCCCAGAATCATATCCATTTCTTTGGTCCCGCGACGCCAGGACCGCATCTTCAGACGACGCAGACGCACATCGCGGGCTTCGGTCATGCTGCGTGATCGGTCATGGCGGACTTGAGGCGCTTTTCCAGCACGCCCATGCGATCAGCGGCCTTAGTCATCTGCGAGCGCAACAAGCGGAATTCGCTCATCAGATCGTCAAGATCTGCTTGTGGCTCATCGGCGCCGGGCGCAGCCAATCCATCACCCTCGCCGATCAACAGCCAAGGAATGGAAACATTCAGAACACCTGAAAGCATTTGAAGGCGGTTCGCACGCGGTTCGCGCACATCGTTTTCCCAACCTTCCACCGAATCTGCGGACACACCCAGTTTCTTGGCCAAATCCGACTGCGAAAGCCCGAGACTTTCGCGCGCTGCGGCCAAACGGTCGCCAAATGTTGAGGATTCGTTCGAATACCAGTTGAATTCGGCAAGATCGTTCATTTCACCGGTCCTAGATGCTTGCGAGTACGATAACGGGTTTCTATGACGTTCTTACAACTAGGTCTTGCCGGGGACGACCATGCCTTTTCTATCTGCGACACTGGACCGCGTGAAACCTTCGCCAACAATCGCCGTTTCGACGCTGGCGGATGAGCTTCGGGCCGCCGGGCGCGATGTCATTGGGTTGGGCGCCGGTGAACCGGACTTTCCGACACCGGAACACATTCGCGAAGCCGGAAAACGGGCCATAGACGATGGGAAAACGCGCTATACGGCTGTTGATGGTATTCCCGAACTGAAGGCTGCGATTGTCGAGAAATTCCGTCGTGAAAACGGGCTTGAGTATACCCCGGCGGAAATCTCGGTGGGGACCGGCGGCAAGCAGGTGCTTTATAATGCTCTGATGGCGACGCTGAACCCTGGCGACGAGGTGATCATTCCCGCACCGTATTGGGTCAGCTATCCCGACATGGTCAAATTGGCCGGTGGCGAGCCAGTTATTGTTGCCGCTTCGCTGGAATCCGGGTTTCGGATCACGCCCGAACAGCTTGAGGCGGCGATTACGCCCAAAACAAAGTGGCTGATTTTCAACTCTCCATCCAATCCCACGGGTGCGGGGTATAGCCCGGACGAACTGCGCGCGCTTATGGCGGTTGTTGAGAGATATCCGAATGTTTGGGTTCTGACGGATGATATGTACGAGCACATCGCCTTTCCGGGCTTTGAGTTTAGCACGCCTGCACAGGTTTGCCCCTCTTTGAAGGATCGGACGCTTACCCTGAATGGTGTGTCGAAGGCTTATGCGATGACCGGGTGGAGAATTGGGTATGCCGGTGGTCCAAGCCATCTGATTGCCGCGATGCGAAAAATACAATCGCAGTCTACTTCAAATCCGTCGGCGATCAGTCAATGGGCCGCGGTTGAAGCCCTATCAGGTCCGCAAGATTTTATTGTCGACAATGTCAAAATATTTCGGCGACGACGCGACCTTGTCGTTGCCGGGTTGAATGCTGCGAAGGGCATCAGTTGCCCAGAGCCACAGGGGGCGTTCTATGTTTATCCGTCCATTGCGGGTTGCATCGGGAAAACCAGCGCTGGTGGCGCTCTGATAGAGTCCGATGAGGCCTTCAGCACCGCTTTGTTGGAGGAAACTGGAGTTGCGGTTGTCTTTGGTGCGGCCTTTGGACTGTCGCCTGCATTTCGGGTGAGCTATGCGACGTCGGATGCGCAGTTAACCGAGGCCTGCGCGCGCATTCAGGCATTTTGTGCCGGTCTGTCATGAACGACGGTTTGCCCGAATACTACTTCCGCATTCGGGAGAACGGCCCAATTGTTTTTCGGGTTGATACCGAGAACCGGCACAGACGGATCGAGATGGACCAGATCGCTGTTGTGAATGTCAAGAACGGTGATGTGAAGCCGCATGGGGATCGCACACTGAGCGACGCCGATCGTGCCGAGATTGATGGTTGGTTGGCGCGGCGGCGCGAGACATTGAAATCGCGTGAGATTGAGGACATTCTGCGCACGGTGGACCGTTTGAATTTGACGGCGGCTTGGGCGCAGCAAAAGGCGATGCCAGAGGAACTGGAGGCGGTGACCGACGAATTATTGTTGGCTATGCATGATTTGCGCGCGGTGCTGGTTCGCAAAAAGGCGGATCGTTTGAAGAAAGGCTAGCCCGTTTAGGTCAAGCCGGCGACCATTTTTCGACTTTTCCGACCACGCCATCCCAGGCATTGGGTGCTAGTGACCGACCGAGTATCCGATCCGGGTTCGTTGGCGGGGGCATTTCGATCCCACTTAACTGCTTGAAGCCAAAGCGCCCGTAGTAAGGTGCGTCGCCGACAAGCAATACTCGATCCCAACGTGTTGCGCGATCCAGGCTTTCTTCAACCAAAAGTGCGCCCAGACCTTCACCTTGACGTGTCGGGTGGACGGCGATGGGGCCTAGCAGAAGTGTCGGCGCCTGTCCGATGCGCACCGGCCAATAGCGGATGGCTCCGGCCAGAATGTCAGCCTCATCCCGCGCCACGAGGCTGAGGCCAGCCACGGGCGGCACATCATCGCGCAAACGGTACGACGACAGCGCCTCGCGCCCGGGCGCAAAGCATTGGTCGTAGAGCGCTTCGACCTCCCACCAGTCCTGCGGCGTTTCAGGTGCCAGCCGATACATCTTTGCCTGTCGTCGTTTTGATGCCTTGTGGACTTGGCCGTAGCACGGCACTACCCAAGGCACAAACCAGCAACGATGATTTGAGGCTTTTGATGTTCTATCGCCCCGAAAACGGCCACGGCCTGAAGCACAACCCCTTCAATGCCATTGTGACACCCCGGCCCATCGGTTGGATATCAACGCGCGGATCGGATGGGTCGGAGAACCTTGCACCTTATTCGTTCTTCAATGCCGTTGCTTACGTGCCACCACAGGTGATGTTTGCGTCAACCAGCGCCAAGCCGGACCGGGACGGGACCAAGGACAGTGTGTCGAACATTCGTGAGACCGGCGTGTTCTGCGTGAACGTCGTCGAATATGCGATGCGCGAGGCAATGAGCGAAACCTCTGGGGCCTGGGGCCGCGAGATTGATGAGTTTGAACTGGCGGGAATTGAGCGCGCCGAATGCGATACGATTGCCTGTTCGCGCGTGGTGAGGTCTCCGGCATCGCTGGAGTGTAAGTTGAGCCAGATTGTGACGCTGGAGGGCGAAGCGAATTTTCTGGTGCTAGGCGAAGTGACCGGTGTGCATTTGCGGGATGATTGCGTCTCGGACGGGATATTCGATGTGTTGTCTTATCAGCCGCTGACCCGGTTGGGATATCGCGATTACAGCCGGATTACTGAGGTGTTCAGCCTGAAGCGACCGGGCGAGTAACGCTGGTTTCCCTGACTGCGTCAGGGAACCGCCGGGGGCCAGCCCCCGGACCCTCGGAGTAATTTTGCCAGAAAGAAAGAGCTAGCGGCGGCCTTCTCGGAGCCATGCCGTAATTGCCAGAAGCGAAGCCAGTAAGAGCAGCGCCCAGGCGGGAAGGAGCGGTGAGACGCTGACGTCTGCCGTGATGTAGGCGCCGCGCGGGGTGATGCCGATCCAACCACGACCAGCAGCCACGCGCCCTGGCCGCACGGTGCGGATGTCTGGTACACCGTCTTCGATCCGGCGGAGGCCACCGCGCGTTGCTTCGACGGGTGGCGTCAGGGCAGTGGCGCTGGCAATGGTCTCTTCGAACTCGCGCGGGGCAGAGGGGCCGAGTGCGATAACAGCTTCTTCTTCGCCTTCTTTCAGCCGATAGAGCCCCATTTCGGGGCCTTCGAATGTTGCTGTGAAGCGGCCCGGGCTTTCGGGGTCCAGAGATAGCAAGGTCTGGGTGCCATCGGGAGCCGTGATCTGCACTTCGCCTACAGCCTCGCCCAAAGTGCGGCGGGTGATGGTCATGGTCTGGCCCTCGGCGCTGACCAGAAGCGCCTCTTCTTCGAGGTCCGGTTCTTTCATCATCCAATGGGCGAGACGGCGCAGCAGCTCTAATTGCGGGCCTCCGCCATCAAATCCGCGCGACCAGAGCCAGGCATGATCAGAGGCCAGAAGTGCTACGCGGCCTTCGCCAACGCGATCCAAAACCAGCAAAGGTCGGTCTTCCGGCCCGGACATCACCGACTGGCCTCGTTCCGGGAAGACATCAATCAAGCGCATCCAGCGGCCCCAGGGTCGATCCTCGCTGTCAGGATCAGGTTCGAATCCTTCGGTCACCGGATGGCGGTGGCCGATGTCAGTCACGGCGGGGCGGAAAGGCTCTTCCAGCACGCGGCCTGTGGGTGCGGCGGGCAGGATATCGGACAGCGGCGAGCGATAGATGCTGTCAGCCGAAGCGAAATCCGGGCCAGCGGCGATTAGAAGCGCGCCGCCATCTTCGACATAACGGCGTACGTTGTCGAGGTAGATCGACGGTAGAATACCCCGGCGCTTGTAGCGGTCGAAGATGATCAGATCAAACTCGTCAACTTTGTCCAGAAACAGCTCACGCGTGGGAAACGCGATGAGACTGAGCTCATTGACAGGTACGCCGTCTTGTTTTTCCGGCGGACGCAGGATGGTGAAATGCACCAGGTCGACCGAGGCATCTGACTTCAAAAGGTTGCGCCAAGTGCGTTCGCCGGCGTGGGGTTCGCCCGAGACCAGAAGCACACGCAAGCGGTCACGAACGCCGTTGATCTGGACGACCGCAGAGTTGTTGCGCGTTGTCAATTCGCCGGGCTGTTCAGGCAGGGTGAACTGAATAACGTTAGTGCCCCCGTGTTGAAGAGTGACCGGAAGTTCGAGATCTTCGCCGATGGGAACAGGGAAACGTTGTGGTTCGTTGCCGTCTATTGCGATTTCGATCTCGGCGCGCTCTGCAAGGGATTGCGGCGCGCGGCCCTGATCTTCAATCCTGAGCGAAAGTGTCACAGGTTCGTCCAAAATGGCGAAGGCTGGGGCGTTGGTGATTATGAGGCGGCGATCCCAGTCCCGCTCATTTCCGGTCAGGAGGACATGTAAGGGCGCTGGCAAATCCGGCGCACGGTCGATGTCGTGCAGCTGACCATCAGTAAGGAGAATTGCTCCTGCTAACCGGGCGCGCGGTTCTTCGGCCATGGCTTTTGCCAAAGTCTGCATAAGAAGCGTGCCTTGATTGTCTTCGCTGTCCGAAAGCCGGATTATGCGAAGGTCAGTATTCTCAAGACCGGCAATCTCGGCTTCGACCTTGGCCGTGGCTTCGGCGATTTGCTCCGGGCGGTCAGCGATGCCCTGACTGGCGCTTTCGTCAACGACAAGGATCACGATGTCCGTCAGATCTTCGCGGTTTTCAACCTGAAGCGAGGGGTTGGCAGTGGCCAGAAGAAGCACGGCAAAGGCAAGGCCGCGCAACCACCATGCGGGCAGTCCGCGCCAGAGCGCCAGGGCGACGAAAACCGCGCCCAGCAGGACACCGGCCCAGAGCGAAGCCCATGGCAGAAGCGGATCAAATATGATGCTGCCGGTGTCCATGGATCAGGTTTCCCCGTTCGGTGCTGAGAGATTGCCTGCGTTCATTGGCCGAGCCTGTCGAGAAGGGCAGGCACGTGAACCTGATCGGATTTATAATTGCCGGTGAGAACGTGCATGATCAGGTTGATGCCGAAACGGTAAGCAATCTCGCGGTGGCGTTCGCCTGCGAAGCCCCGGCCCACAGGGAACATGGGTACATTGTTGGCGTCCATTGCCCAGGCTGCGGCCCAGTCGTTACCGCCGATGATCACGGGCGTGACATTGTCGTTAAGATTTCTGAACGGCATCCCTTCGGCCTGTTCGGCGTCGGCGGGTGCGGCCTCGACCCAGACATCGCGGCCTGCGTGGCGGCCCGGGAAGTCCTGCAACAGATAGAATGTCCGCGTCAGGACATGATCTGACGGGATCGGTTCCAGCGGTGGGATGTCCAGCGGCAGGGCGAGGTCTTGCAGTTTCTGGCCGTTCGGGCTGCCGCCACCGAAACGGGCAGTGTCACTGTCGCGGGTGTCGAACAGGATCATACCGCCGGTGCGCAGATAGCGGTTCAGCTTTTCATAGGCGGTGCCGCTGGGGCGTGGCTGGTCCGGGGTCACGGCCCAGTAGAGGAACGGATAGACCGCCAGTTCGTCGGTTTCGAGGTTCACGGCGGTGGGGTTTGCAGGCTCGATTGAAGTGCGGCGGAACAGCATCCGCGAAAGGCCGCTCAGCCCTGCTTCAGAGGCCTGATCGATGCGGGAATTGCCGGTGATGATGTAGGCCAGCGTGACTTCAGAAGCGGCAGCCAGCGCCTTTGCAAGGTCGTCATCGCTGGTCTGGGCTTGGGCATGGTGCGGCAAGGCGATCAGCGTTGCCAAAAGCAACCCGGCGGTTTGCGCGCGCGGGCCTATCAGGCGGCCAGACAACCAAAGCGAGGCGATGATATCAGCCATCAGCGCCAGCATTGCCAGAGTGAGGACAAGTCCTTTTAGCGGCATATCGCGGATAAATCCCAACCCCTCGACCGGGACTTCTGCGGGCCATGTTGTGGCGGCCAACGTCGTGTCCGGGGTGATAACGTTGCGGGCGATGCGACGGTCTTCGCCGGAATAAAGACCGGGTTGCAGATCGGCACTGAGGGGGGCTTCGGCCAGGTCTTCTCCCGCCACACCGGGCAGATTGCCCGCATCTTCGATAAGGCCGCCCGCCGTCAGGATGCGGTTCGGGGTCCAGGTGGTGCCGGTCAGATCCTCGGCAGTGATCTGGCTGGGGCGGGCCGAGATCGACAGGCGTTCCAGCATCTGCACGAAAAGGCCCGACAGCGGCAGGGTCGACCATTCGGCGTTGGCGGTGACGTGGAACAGCACAATTTGCCCCGCATCCATGCGTTTGCGGGTGACCAGCGGTGTGCCGTCGGCCAACGTGGCGATGGTGCGTTCGGACAGAGTCGGGTCGGGTTGCGCCATGACCTGCGCCGAGACGCGGACGTCTTGTGGCACGGCCAGCCCGAAGAACGGGCTGTCGGGACCAAAGGCGCGGAGTTCCTTCGGTTCGCCCCAGGACATCGCGCCGCCAACGCTGCGGCCACCGGCGCGCAGACGAACGGGCATCAGCGTATCTTCGGCCTCGCGCCCGATATCCGAAGCGGCCAAGCGGGGGCCAGCGAACCGCAACAAAATGCCACCGTCGCGCACCCAGTCTTCCAGCAGGTCGGGCTCATTGCCCGCAAGGGAGGCGATATCGGCCAAAACGATTACGTCGGGGTTGGCCAGCACCAGATCAGGGATTGCACCGGATATCAGCTCGGCGTTGGGGATCAGCGCCTGTTCGAGGTAGTGCGTTGGTGACAACAGTTGCAGGCCTTCACGTTCGTCACGGGCCGACAGGATCGCCACCTCGCGACGGCGCAGTGCATCATCCGTCAGCGTCACAGCGCCTGCCGAGCGCCGCCCGTCAATCTCGAACCGGGTAATCCGATTTCGCAATTCGGGCGGTAGCGAGAGTTCGCCTTCAGCAGCGGCGGCGTCGAGAAAGAAGGTCAGGGGCAAGCTCGCCAGTTGTCGTTCAATCCCGGTCGGGTCCAGACCAAAGGCAGACACATCAATTCCAGCGGCGTCGCCGACCCGACTGCGGACCGCCTCGATCACGATGGAGCCGTCTTCAAATCGGGCTGGCTTAAGCCCGAAAACTGATCGAGATGCTTCGAACACCGAAACCGCGCCCTTTTCTTGCAGCACATCCAGAAGCGGCGCGCGCCAGTCCCAATCCAAGCCATCCGACAGCCATAGAGTGTCAAAACCGCCCTCCAGCGCGGCGGACCATCCCGCAACTTCTTCCGCATTCGGAGACCATGCTTTGGGTTCCAACCCCAGCAGATCAGCGACCAGAGCATCACCGGTGCGGAAGACCAGTTCACCCGGTGGCAGGTCCGTCAGCACAGCCAAAGCCACTTCGCGCCCGGCCTGCGCGGCTTCGTTCAGCGCGGCCCCGGCCCGATCCATGCGCGCCGACCAGTCAGATGCGTCAGCCCAGGTTCCGTCGATCAGAACCAGCAATGGCCCGCTACCTACTTGCTCGGCCTTTGGGTTCAGAACCGGTCCCGCAAATCCAATGATCGCCGCGGCGATGGCCAGTGTCCGTATCAGTAACAGCCACCAAGGCGTGCGGTCGGTTTGGGTTTCGTCGTCGGTCAGGCCCAGCAGCAGTGCGACGCCGGGAAAACGTCGCCGGATCGGCGCTGGCGGCACCGCGCGCAGCAATAACCACAGGATCGGCAACAGGACGAGGCCTAGCAAGAGCCAGGGCGCCGTGAACCCTATGGGACCAATGGACCACATCAGCAGTCAACATTCCTAAATTGGCGCGATCCGCGAAAATCTTGGCGTGATATGCGAGCGTTTTTGGTCAATGCACCCGCTCCAACGCCCCAAACAGCCACAACAAGGCCCCGGCTGCGGGGCGATCTGTGTGGTGACAGTGATATTGCCAGCCGGTCGCACGGACCAATGCCTGCAAGCGATCTTTACGCTCGGCCAAGCGCTCAAGATAGCGATCCCTGAGGTCGCTGGCTTTCAACGTCTCATGCGCCATGCTGCCACCGATGCTTTCGAAGATTGTGCGGCCATCGAAGGGAAACGCTTCTTCTTCCGGGTCCAACACCTGCACCAATGCGCCATCTATACCCCGGTCCGCTGCCTTGGTCAGCGCGGCTTCAACCGCATCAATGTCGCCCAGAAAATCCGACAGGAACACCGACCGCGACCGTGCTGGCACGCCGCGCAATTCAGGCGGTTGATACTCGCTGGCGTCCGAGGCATCGCCCAGATAGCCGGTCAACCGCATCAGTTGGATCTGGCCCGTGCGGGGCGGCAATCCGGTATTGGACAATCCAACCCGTTCACCGCCGCGGACCAACAAAACCGCCAGCGCCAACGCCAACTGCCGCGCAACGTCCGCCTTTGTCGCCAACCCCTTGGCCGAGGCAAATTCCATTGACTGCCCGGTATCCAGCCACAACATCACCGATTGCGCCGCCTGCCATTCCTTTTCGCGCACGAACAACCCGTCGGACCGGGCCGAACGCCGCCAATCCACCATGCGCGCCTCGTCCCCGGACACACTTGGGCGATACTGCCAAAACTGATCACCCTGCCCCGCGCGCCGCCGCCCATGTTCGCCGGACATTACCGACGTCGCCAGATGCTCGGCTGCCGCCAAAAGGGGTGGAAGCGGACCAGCAAGGGTCTCGGCCTGTTGCCTTAGGGTGGCAGGTGCTCTCACGCGGCGGCCTCTGCTTGGGTGACCACAGCGACGGTTTGATCAATCACCTCTCGCAGCTCCATGCCTCGCGCCCGCGCCGCGAACGTCAAGGCCATGCGGTGCGTCAAGACGGGAACCGCCATTGCGGTGACGTCTTCGGGAGACGGAGCCAAACGGCCCGACAACAACGCCCGCGCCCGCACCGTCAGCATTAGCGCCTGTGCGGCGCGTGGGCCCGGACCCCAACCGACGTTGTCGCGCACCAGATCAGACGCGCCTTCGCTTTCGGGGCGACAGGCACGGACCAGGTCCAGAATCAATTCAACAATCCCCTCGCCCACCGGCATCCGACGCACCAGTTCCTGTGCGGCAATCAGTTCTGCTCCGGTAAAGACCTGGGTTGATGTCGCCTCGGTCGCGCCGGTGGTTGCTATCAAAATCTCATGTTCGGTATCGCGATCCGGGTAAGGCACATCGATCTGCACCAGGAAGCGGTCGAGTTGCGCCTCGGGCAAGGGATAAGTTCCCTCCTGTTCAATCGGGTTTTGGGTCGCCAGAACGTGAAACGGTACCGGCAGATCGCGGCTTTCGCCCGCTACGGTCACTGATTTCTCCTGCATGGCCTGCAACAACGCCGATTGCGTGCGCGGGCTGGCGCGGTTGACCTCATCGGCCATCAAAAGCTGACAGAACACAGGCCCCTGAATGAATTTGAACGCACGGGCGCCATCCGTCCCGGTTTCAAGCACTTCTGATCCCAGAATATCGGCTGGCATAAGATCGGGTGTGAACTGAACCCGCTTGCCATCCAGCCCCAGCACCGTCGACAGCGTGTCTACAAGCCGAGTCTTTCCAAGCCCCGGCAAACCCACCAGCAATCCATGCCCGCCACACAGGATCGCCGACAAAACCAGATCGACGACCTGCTCTTGTCCGATGAACCGTTTGGTGATGCTGGCCTTGGCCGCGCTCAGCTTTTCGCCCAGCGCTTCGATTTCGCCGACAAGATCGGGGGTCTCGGACATAGTATTCGCCTCCAAAAGTCTTATGGTTGCAGTAGACCTAAACTTAGGCCCATGCACAAATGACAAAAGACGATATGGCACAAAACATTGTGAAACCCAGTGCAGAAGGCATCGCGGCCAGCGCACGGGCGGCCTCAAAGCGCGGATTGCCGCCGGTTCACCTGTGGAATCCCCGCGATTGCGGCGATCTGGACATGCGGATTGCCCGCGACGGCACATGGTTTTATCTGGGCACCCCCATCGGACGACCCGAATTGGTGCGTCTGTTTTCGACGATTCTGCGCAAAGACGGCGATCGCTATGTGCTGGTCACCCCGGTTGAAAAGGTCGGTATTCAGGTCGATGACGCGCCCTTTGTTGCGGTGGATTTCACTCCGATGGGCGAGGGTGATGAACAGACTTTGGAGTTTGAGACGAACCTTGGCGATACCGCTGTTGCTGGTCCCGATCATCCAATCCGCGTCGAGCGCGACCCGGAAACCGGCGAACCATCCCCTTATGTTCATATTCGCGCCGATCTTGAGGCGCTAATTGACCGCAAAAGCTTTTACCGGCTTGTAGATATCGGGGCGCATACCGACCACAACGGCGCTAGTTGGTTTGGTCTGTGGTCGGAAGGTGTGTTCTTTCCAATAATTCCGAGCGAAGAGCTTGGTTAGTTTATATGGGAATTCACGCCGCCGAGCGGATGCGTTCATCCGCTTCATTGAAGTAAAAAGCGTTGGCAGCATCGTAACCCAAGCTGATTTTCGCACCCACTTCTGTTGGGTCCTGTCCAAATAGCCGTACAGTCAGCCGCTCGCCGCTATCGGTGTCGACCAGAAGGTTGGTGTCTCCGCCAAGTCTTTCAACGTGCATGACTTCGCCCGAGATCGGACCAGTTTCGCTGAGACTTAGGTGTTCGGGACGAATGCCGAGCGATTGGCCAGCTTCGAGGCCCTTAACCGAAGTTGTAAGAAAGTTCATGGATGGTGACCCCAGGAAACCGGCGACGAAGCGATTGGCTGGGTTGTTATAAAGCTCCATCGGTGAGCCGACTTGTTCGACGCGACCGTCACGAAGGACAACGATTTTGTCTGCAAGTGTCATGGCTTCGATCTAATCGTGAGTGACGTAGATCATTGATGCGGAAAGAGTGCGATGGAGAGCTGCGATTTCGACGCGAGTATTCATTCTGAGCGCGGCGTCGAGATTCGACAGTGGCTCGTCGAACAGAAACAGCTTTGGATCGCGAACAATTGCGCGCCCGATTGCAACGCGCTGTCGCTGGCCGCCGCTGAGTTCGGCAGGGCGGCGCGCGATGTAGTCGTCGAGGTCGAGCATATTGCTGGCTTTCGCCACACGCTCTTCAACAACGGTTTTGGGTTGGCCTTCCTGTTTGAGGCCAAGGCCCATGTTGTCCTTGACCGTCAGGTGCGGATAGAGCGCGTATGACTGGAAAACCATAGCGATGCCGCGCTTGGCGGGGGGCACCGTGTTGACCACGGATTCGTCGATCATGACTGTTCCCGAGGTCGCATCTTCGAGGCCAGCGATGACACGCAGAAGGGTTGATTTCCCGCAACCAGAGGGGCCAACGAACACGACGAATTCGCCGTCTTCGACTGTCAGGTTAATATCTTTCAAGACGTGAACGGGCCCGAAAGACTTGTTCACATTTTCAAGTTTCAGGGCGGTCATGCGCCTTCTCCTAAGTATATAGATTTGCCGGTGCGAATGCTTTCGTCTGCTGCTAGGCAGATGCTTAGAGATTGCACCGCATCGTTCATGTGTCGACTGAGATCGGTGTCATTTTGAATAGCGTCGACGATCCACGCCTGTTCGGCATCACAAAGTTCCTGATGCCCGGGTTCATTTGGCAGGTTGATCAGAGTGTCGTTTCCGGGGCGGTGGACCAGAAGACCGCCGACTTTGGTATGCCCATCAACGTCGTCGGAGGCGCCTTTATCGGCATCAGTGATTGAAACCGAGCCGTTGGGGCTGACAACGTCTTTTACGAAGAATGCGGTTTCGGACATCATCGGACCCCAGCCCGCTTCGTACCACCCAACAGACCCATCATCGAAGGTGACCTGGAACTGACCGTAATTATACATGTCTTCGGCAATCTCGTCGGATAGCCTTAGCCCCATTCCGTTCACGCGCACCGGCTGAGCATCGGTGATTTGGCACATGACATCGACGTAGTGGACACCGCAATCCACAAGCGGCGACGTTGTTTGCATCAGGGCTTTGTGGGTTTCCCAAGTGTCGCCATCAGACTGCTGATTGAGGTTCAGGCGGAAAACATAGGGGCCGCCGAGGTCGCGTGCTTCTGAGATCAGGCGCGTCCAACTTGGATGGTGACGCAGGATGTATCCGATCCCAAGTTTACGGTTTAGTCGGCGCGCAGTTTCCACGACCCGCATGGCGTCTGCAACGTTTCCTGCAAGTGGTTTCTCTACGAAGACATGTGCACCGGCTTCCATCGCTGCGACGGCGTAGTCGGCATGGGTGTCGGTGTAGGTAGCAACCACCACCAGATCAGGTGTGGTTTCTGACAACGCCGCATTGAAATCCTGTAAGTAAGGATAACCGGACAGTTCATCAGGCAGATCGACTTTGGAACGATTGACCAGTCCGACAATTTCAACGCCATCCAGTTTGTGGTGCGCCAATGCGTGGCTTTGCCCCATATTGCCAAGGCCAGCGATAAGGACCCTCATTTGACTGCTCCTGACGTGATGCCACGGATGAGCTGACGCGAGAAAATAGCGTAGAGGATCATTACTGGCAGGATCGCCATGGATAGTGCTGACAGAACTGCATTCCAGTCGGTCACAAACTGTCCGATGAACACCTGAGAGCCAAGAGTCAGCGTTTTGGTTTCTTCGGCCGGTGCCAGGATAAGAGGGAACCAAAGGTCGTTCCAGATCGGGATCATGTTGAAGACGGCAACTGTCGCCATAGCAGGACGCACAAGTGGCAGGACCAGACGGAAGAAGATTTTGTATTCGGAAAGACCATCTATTCGTCCTGCGTTTTTGAGATCATCCGAGACCCCGCGCATGAACTCGGACAGGATGAACACTGCAAGCGGCAAGCCTTGGGCCGTGTAAACCAAAATGAGCGCCAGAAGTGTATTTACCAACCCGGTTGCTACCATCATTTCCAGGATCGCAACGGTGCCAATGCGGATCGGGATCATGATGCCAAGCGCCAAGTATAGCCCCATTAATGTGTTGAAACGGAAGCGATACTCGGCCAGCGCGAATGCCGCCATTGAGCCGAACAGAAGGATCAGGAAAAGCGAAACAACGGTAACGATCATCGAGTTTTGGAAGTAGAGAAAGAAGTCGCCTTGCTTCAGGACAGTTTCGTAACCGATCATGCTGAAGCTGTCGGCATTGGGTAGCGCCAGAGGCTCGCGGAAGATGGCTTTGCGTGCCTTGAAGCTGTTGATCAGGATCACAAAAACCGGGAAAAGTGCAATGACTGTATAGGTCAGCAACACTCCGTGAGCGGCGATTGTCGTTCCGAGGGATTGGCGTGTTTTTGTCATGTCCCTGCCCCTCTCAGAACTGATATGAGCGCAAGCGGCGCTGGATGCCAAAGAGGTAGATACAGACACCTACCAAAATGATGCCGAACATGGCGGATGCAATGGCAGACCCCATGTGTGGATCGCCCAGCTGCAGCTGAAAGCCAAAGAAGGTGCGATACATGAAAGTGCCCAGAATATCGGTTGAGAAATCTGGCCCCGCGAGCGCGCCCTGAGCGGCGTAGATCAAGTCGAAGGCGTTGAAGTTACCAACGAATGTCAGGATCGAGATGATGCCTATCGATGGCAGGATCAGCGGCAGCTTAATCTTCCAGAAGGCAGACATTCCGGTCACGCCGTCACATTCGCCCGCTTCGAGAATTTCGTCAGGAATGGAAAGCAGAGCCGCATAAATCAGCATCATCGGGATGCCGACGTATTGCCAGACAGAAACAAGCGCGAGGGTTGTAAGCGCGTATTCTTCTTTGCCTAACCATGGGGCGTAAAGGAACTTCAGACCCACGGCATCCAGCATATCCGGGGCTATGCCCCAGATGGGTGACAGGATCAGTTTCCAGGCAAAGCCGACAATGACGAAACTGAGGATAGTCGGCACGAAGATCGCCGAGCGGTAAAGTGAAGAAAATCGGAGTTTTGGGCTGGACAGAATTGCCGCCAACACAACGCCTATGGGGTTTTGCACCAGCATGTGGATGACGAAAAACCAGGTGTTGTTGCCCAAAGCGTTCCAGAACTGCTCTGACCAGAAGACATCGCCAAAAAGCGTGCGAAAATTCTGGAGACCAACATGCACACGTTCATGATCGATTTCCGAATAGAACGACAGCCGAAGTGTGTTGAACAGCGGGTAAATCATCACCGCCGTGTAGACGAGCACCGCAGGCGCCAGGAACACAGCAATGTGCCACCGCCTGGGATTGGCGTTACCTGATTGCTCGGCCATCACATTGCTCCTTGGCGAATTGTCGGGATTTCAGTATGGCCCCCGGGCGGGGAGGATCGCCCGGGGGTTTCGTCACTTACCGCTTACTGGTGCGGCGCATACCAGGCTTCGAGACCAGCTTGCAGGCGCTTACCGGCATCTTCGGGGCTTTCCTGACCCTTGATCACCGCAGCCGAAGCATTCCAGGTATCATTTTCCAGGTTCGGCGTGCCACGCGACAAAATCTGGTAAGTTGACCTGATCGAGCTTTCGCATTTACCGCGCCAGGAAATGAATTCTTGCGCCAGCGGATCCTGCAAATCGACTGCTGCGTTAGACAGAGGGAAGAACCCCGGCAGCGCATTTGCAAAGATATTCGAGAACTCGGAACTGGCCACCCAGTTTAGGAAAGTCATGGCCGCGTCCGGGTTTTCTGTAGACGCGTTCATGCCAATGCCGATGTCGGTGTGATCCGAAATGTAGCAAGTGTCTCCGGCGTTCGCGACAGGTGGGTTAAAGGCACCCATTTCAAAGTCAGCCTGCGCGTTAAATCCGGAAATTTCCCAAGAACCAGCGGATAGATAGCGGCGCGGCCCAACGTGAAGATATTCTGGCTGTCGGGATAAGTCTGTGCTTCGAAACCGTCGCCCAGGTAGTCACCCCATTTCGCGAGTGCGCGATAGGGTGCAACCCAACCTTCGTCAGTCAGTTTTTGGTCGCCAGCGATCAGAGCGTTTCGACCTTCTTCGCCTTTCCAGTAGTTGGGGCCGATATTGTTGTAGCCCATTGTTGCGGCTTCCCACTGGTCGTTGGTGCCCATGGCCATTGGAATATAGTTGCCATCGGCTTTGAAAGCTTCGAGGGCTGCAAAGAATTCCGCTTCGGTTTCAGGCACTTCGATGCCAACTTCGGCGAATGCGTCTTTGTTATAGATGAAACCGTGAATCACACTGGCCATCGGGACGCAGAACGTGGTTGAGCCGTCATCAGTCGTCCATGCGGATTTGGCCACGTCCGAGAAGTTGGACATGCCATCAAGGCCGTTCAGCGATGCAAGGTGTCCTGCATCATAAAGGCCAAGCGAGCGGTCAAATGGGCGACAGGTGATCAGATCACCAGCAGAACCTGCATCCAGCTTGGCATTCAACGCTGCATCATATTCTGTAGGCGCAAACGGCGAAAATTTCACTTTGATGCCGGGATTTTCGGCCTCAAAAGCCGGAATCAGCTTTTCCTGCCAGAGTGCCAGGTCGTCATTGCGCCAGCTTTCGATTGTTAGCTCGACATCCTGTGCCGCGGCGGCTGAGGCGCAGAGCAGCGTCGTCGCGAGCAGTGCACCTTTCATTGTTGGTTTGTTCATCTTTTCTCTCCCTTTTGTGTTTAAGTCAGTTCGTCGTTTCGATTTGGAATGCCGCTTCATTTAGACATTCGTGCAATCGCCCATTGTGCTGCAAAAGCAGCTGCCGGGCGGCATCGCTGTTAATTCCAGTCGCAATGAGTGTCGCGAGCTTGGTGTCATAGTCGGCCAACTCTAAAGCGGCATCGGCGACGGCAGGCTCGACGCCAGAAATCTGCGCAACTATGTCTCGAGCGCGCTGACGCAGCTTTATGTTGTCCGGGTGCAAATTGACCATCAACCCATCGTGCACATGGCCCAAAAGCACACCTGCCTGTGTCGAGATCATATTTAATGCTACCTTCTGGGCAGTCCCTGCCCCCAATCGCGTGGACCCTTTCACCACCTCTGCGGCAGTGTTGAGCGCGATGGCAATATCGGCAATCTGCAAAAGTGCAGAGTTTGCGACGCTGGCTATGGCAATGATTTGCGCGCCCTTTTGCTGTGCAGACCTGGCGAAAGACAGCGCATAAGGTGTGGTGCCGCTGGCGCTGAGTACAATTGCAACGTCCCCATCCCGGACACTTTCGGCGGCGCGGTTGGCCTCGGCTTCGTCATCTTCGGTGCCGCCGGGCATATGCCCGTCGGCCGGAACACCCCCTGCCATGCAGATGCGAATTTGATTGGCCGGAACTTTGAAGGTTCCCGGCAATTCGCTGGCATCGGCCAAAGCCATCAGACCAGAACTGCCTGCAGCGGCGTAGTGGATTGTTGCACCTGATTGGAATGCGGCCGCAACAGCATGGGCCGCCGCATCAAGGTCGCCCAGCGCGCCGCGCACATTTTGAAGAGCGTTGATGTGAGAGTTCAGCATGGTCGCCAGCGACTCTTGACTTGGAAGCGCGTCAATTGGCGTCCCATGGTCTTTTGATGCTTGGCGTTCGTGCACGGTCGATTCCCCCGGATTTGCAAATACAATACCGAAATAATACCTTTTGTCTACCAATATTTTGGAAAACCCGGATTGGGGTCTAAAATCGCGAAAATTACAAGGTTTTGGCCTTATATTGGAGTTTTAATTGGAAAATTGGTATGCTATAGGTATTTCATGACTTGCAATTTGTCACATTACATAATTGGAATCGACGGCGGCGGCTCGGGCTGCCGCGCAGCCCTTTCCGATTCAGACGGCGTGCGGATTGGTGAAGCAACTGGTGGTGCTGCAAACTTTACGACCAACCCAGAACTGGCAATCAAGAGTGTCCTTGAAGCTGCGCAGGAGGCCGCAAAGTCTGCTGATATTGAACTTGATACACTAAGTCATTGCGTGGCCCATGTTGGATTGGCGGGCATCTTGAATGCGTCAGGTGCTGCGCGCATGGCTGCGGCCTTGCCGTTTCGACAAGTCAACGTGACAGACGACCGGCCAACATCGACCGTCGGTGCGCTGGGCACTGAGGACGGACTGCTTGCAGCAATTGGCACCGGTGCGTTTGTGGCCATCCAAAAAAACGGCGCGGCCAGGTTCTTTGGCGGCTGGGGATTTCAGATATCGGACCATGGGTCCGGAGCATGGCTGGGGCGGGCTGCAATGGAACGCTGTCTCAATGTATGTGATGGGCTGGAGCCTGGCAGTGTGCTGAGCAATCAGGTGCTTACTGAGTTTCACAATGATCCCGTTGAAATGGTTAGCTTTGCAAAGGCGGCGGCGCCGAGCGATTTCGCAGCGCTGGCTCCAATGGTGATTAAGGCGGGAGCCAAGAGCGATGCGCTTGGGCGCTCGATCATGACCGAAGGCGCGCGGTTCATTAACTCATGCATTGGAAAGGCGGACCTTGGTGAAAGCGATATCGTTTGCCTGACCGGCGGAATTGGTCCGCATTATGCCCCTTACCTTGATGATCGCGCGAAGTCGCTGGTTCGTCCAGCCAAAGGAACTGCCCTGGATGGAGCACTGATGCTGGCCAAGGCTGCAAGCGAGAATATGGAGTGTGCCGGATGAGCGTGACCGAGTTTCTTAAACCTCAAGACTGGTTTCGGGCAGACGCAGGTCCGAGATACGTCCAGTTGCGACAACGTCTAAGCGATGGCGTTACCAAGGGCATTCTGCCTCCTGGGAGCCCATTGCCGCCCGAGCGTGAAATAGCATCGATCACAGATTTTTCCCGTGTCACGGTTCGTAAAGCGATCCAATCGCTGGCCGAGGATGGCACCATTGTGCAGAAGCAGGGATCAGGCTCCTTCGTATCATCCAAACCTGATCGTATTGAGCAAAAGCTGTCGCGCCTGACGTCGTTTTCTGAAGACATGGCGCGTCGGGGGATGGTCGCAACATCGCGTTGGCTTGGGCGTGGACTATATATGCCATCACCAGATGAAATGACGTCCCTAGGCTTGGCCGCCGAGGACTCTGTTGCTCGCATTACACGCCTTCGACTTGCCGATGGCGACCCAATCGCAATTGAGCGGGCTTCTCTGCCGACTGACATCCTGGAGAATCCGCTTTTGGTTGAAGTCTCGCTTTATGAAGTTCTGGAGCGTACTGGGCATCGACCTGTACGCGCGCTCCAGAAAATATCGGCAGTCAACATAGAGCCTGCGGATGCAGAGTTGTTGGCCGTTTCGCCCGGCGATGCCGGGCTACGAATTGAGAGGACATCGTATTTGGCGTCTGGTCGGGTCGCTGAATTCACCCAGTCTCTCTATCGGGGTGATGCCTATAATTTTGTCGCCGAACTTCGACTATCAAAGGACTGACAATGTCACAGCAGACGAATATGCACCGCGAAATCCGTCAGATTCCTGATGCCGTCGAGGATCTTCTGACCAATGGGGCGCAGCATGTCAGAGACGCGGCCAAGGCGCTTGCCGAATGTGATCCTAGTGTCGTAATTTCTGTTGCGCGCGGGTCTTCGGACCATGCTGCTACATACTTTAAATATGCCAGCGAATTGGTAGCCGGAGTGCCTGTAGCGTCAGTCGGGCCCTCTATCGCATCGATTTATGGACACAAGCTGCGGCTTGCCCAAAGCGCCTGCCTGTCGATTTCGCAATCTGGCAAGAGTCCGGATATTGTCGCAATGG
Source organism: Boseongicola sp. (assembly GCA_014075275.1). Classification (NCBI taxonomy): domain Bacteria; kingdom Pseudomonadati; phylum Pseudomonadota; class Alphaproteobacteria; order Rhodobacterales; family Paracoccaceae; genus Boseongicola; species Boseongicola sp. The sequence goes on along the minus strand of CP046179.1, from coordinate 308,711 downwards.
CGGATATGGCGGCACGTCAGGGCGCACTTAGTCTGGCATTGACCAATCACACAGACAGCGATCTTGCCAAGGTCAGCAGCCACACACTGAATTTGCACGCAGGTGTGGAACAAAGTGTTGCCGCCACGAAGACCTACGTAAATTCAGCGGTTTCCGCAGTTTGGTTGTTGGCCGAATGGCAAAAGGATGTTGACCTTGTCGCGGCGATTCACGATTTGCCGCAGGTTCTAGAAAATGCAGTTACGCAAGACTGGGGTGCTTTGACCAAGGTGATGGCTACAAAGAACTCGCTATTTTGTCTGGGTCGAGGTCCTTCTTTGGCTATTTCAAATGAGACGGCTCTGAAGTTCAAGGAGACCTGCCAAATCCATGCAGAATCTTACTCTTCGGCCGAAGTTATGCATGGTCCGGTTTCAATCGTTCAAAGCGGGTTTCCTGTGATGGCATTGACCGCCGCGGACAACGTGGAATCCTCTGTTGTCGAAATTTCGGACGCCATTGCCGCTAAAGGTGCAACGGTTTTTGTGACGTCTGACAAGGCGGAACGATCCACTCGGCTGCCGGTTGCGCGCACTGGCCATCCTCTGACGGACCCGGTTTCTTTGATTGTTTCGCTCTACGCTATGGTGGAACAGATTTCACGCATGCGCGGAATTGATCCCGACAAACCACGCCATCTACAGAAAGTGACTGAAACCGTATGACACGTCGCGCTCTAATTGGTGCCCAGATATTTGATGGCAGAGACATGTATGTGGATCAGGCATGCCTGTTTGATGGCGATGTTTTCAAAGGAATTGTTGCGTGTGACGATATCCCCGACGACTTCGCGACCGAAGAACTGGAAGGTGGCACGATATTACCTGGGTTTGTCGACCTGCAGGTAAATGGCGGTGGCGGCGTGATGTTCAATGACGATACTTCGCTTGATGGGCTTATCACCATAGCCGAAGCTCATGCTAGAACCGGAACAAGAGCGGTTTTACCAACATTGATCACAGACATACCGGAGCGAACGCGTGCTGCGGTTGACGCGGTTGAGGCGGCCATCGCTGCGGGCGTTCCGGGCGTCGTAGGAGTCCATTTGGAAGGGCCGCATTTGTCCGTAGCGCGCAAGGGAGCGCATGATCCTTCCCTAATTCGACCCATGGATGATCCAGACGAAGCTTTTTTAATAGAAGCGGCGGAAAGACTTCCGAACGTCATGGTGACGATTGCTCCTGAGAATGTGAGCCTGGAGCAAATGCGGCGTTTGAACGCTGCTGGGATTATCCTTTCGCTGGGTCACACGGATTGTTCTTTTGATACGGCCCTGGCTGCCTTTGATGCGGGTGTTCGTTGTGTGACGCATCTTTTCAACGCCATGAGTCAGTTGGGAAATCGCGAACCCGGGCTTGTTGGGGCGGCTTTGCATGAAGCTGGCGTTTCGGCAGGCATCATAGCGGACGGTTTCCACGTTCATAATGCCAGCTTGCGCACAGCACTAAGCTCTAAGCGTTCGCCTGGAAGTATCTTCCTGGTGACAGACGCAATGTCTACCGTTGGCTCGGATATTTCGGAGTTCAGTTTAAATGGCAGAAAAGTATTCCTGAAATCTGGACGGCTGACACTGGAAGATGGAACGCTTGCGGGAGCACATCTGAGTTTCACAAAAGCAGTTTCGCATTTGGTCAATGAGGTTGGCGTTTCCGAAATCACGGCGCTTGCGATGGCAACGTCCGGGCCAGCACACTTGCTTAGGGAGCCACTTCACCATGGCCATTTTCAAGCAAATAATCCGGCAAGTCCGATCCTGTTAGATCGCAATCGGGAATATCTGCGATCAGCCTAATCGTCGTAGTGAATGACCACATTGCTGACTTTAACGTTAGGATACAGAGCCGCCAGTCCGAATGACGTTGCGCCAAGCCTGTTGACTCGGGGTCGACATGCCACAAGTTTACACGCGTTGGACCGACGCGGCGAAACGATCAAATTGAGGGCAACCGAGACAGGTACGTCTGCCTAACCTGCGCAAATGCGGCAAGTGACGGCACGCAGCTATTCAATTTTGGCATCAATAACGCTATCGTCCCGACATGATTCAAATGGACCCGGCAATTCGGGCCAACAATGGAAACTACGGGAGGTATTCTATGGATCGACGTTCATTTTTGCGCACATCAGCGATAGCTGGCGGAGCGGCTGCGGCCACAAGTCTTGCATCACCAGCGATTTCACAAGGTCGCGAACAACTTGTCATGGTCACAAGCTGGCCGCGGGGACTGGCAGGTGTTTGGGATTCGGTTGAGCGTTTTGCAAACAACGTCGCCGACATCACTGGCGGCACGCTGACAATCGACACCAAAGCTGGCGGAGAATTGGTCGGGGCGCTTGAGAGTTTTGACGCTGCGTCGTCTGGCCAGGCGGATATGTATCACGCCGCAGACTATTATTTCTTGAACACGGACCCGGCCTTGGCCTTCTTTACGGCGGTTCCATTTGGGATGACTGCGCCCGAGATGATGGTTTGGTACTATCATGGCGAAGGTCAGAAATTGCACCACGAGCTTGGTGAAATTTACGGTCTGAAGCACTTTATTGCGGGCCAGACTGGCGCTCAGGGTGGCGGCTGGTATCGCTCGCCCATCAATTCGCCAGAGGACTATCAAGGTCTGAAATTCCGCATGCCAGGTCTTGGTGGACAGACCGTGTCCAAATTGGGCGCTTCGGTTCAGACTCTTCCAGCGTCGGAAATCTACCAAGCGCTGTCTTCGGGTGCCTTGGACGGCACCGAGTGGATCGGCCCATGGTCGGACGAGCGGCTTGGTCTTCAGGAAGTGTGTGACCACTACTATCCTGCCGGTTTCCACGAGCCATGTGCAGCTTTGTCTGTGGCTGTGAACAACGAGCGCTTCAATGGGTTGTCCAAACAGCATCAGCGCGCCATCGAAGTTGCCGCCGCAGATGCACATCAGGCCAATTACGCGCAGTTCATCGGCAACAACGGACCGGCGCTTGAGCGCTTGGTTGCAGGCGGCACGCAACTTCATGAGTTCTCGGAAGAAACCTGGGACGCTTTCGGGGCTGCAGCTCAGGAAGTCATGGAAGAATTCAGAAGCGACGCTTTGTTTGCAAAAATCCACGACAGCTTCCTGGCATCTGCCAAAGCAACGTCGGGCTGGATTGGCCGTTCGGATGCGGCTTATGCAGCGCAGCGCTCTCGCGTTCTGGGCCTCTGAACCCTATCAAACGGGATCGCAAACCTTTTGCGGTCCCAGCTAATCCTTAAGGGGCGCAGATGGCAGCACTTAGCTGGATCATCGAGCATGCTTGGTCGGCATTGTCCGGCCTTGTCTACGTTTTGCTTAACCCATTGACAGTTTGGAATCTTTCCGAACCCGAAGCGGTGATGCGCTTTGTATATTACGGCGCTTCGCCCGAGCTGTTTTTATTATCGACGATGCTGTTTTTCGGTGTCTTCGCGTATGGTGTGTACAACCGTGAATTTCTATGGCGCATTGTCGGCGGCCTGGAAGGGTTTTCCAACAGCATTGGCCGCCTGGCAGCCTGGGCGGGCCTGCTAATGGTTCTTCAGCAGATCATGGTCATCTTTTTGCAAGCGATCTTTCGCGTTTCGGACATTGGTCTGGGGCCGGTTGGCCTGGGATTTGACCGCCCGCTTGGATGGTGGGGCGACAGTCTTAAGCTGTATAACGCCATCGTCGTTTGCATGTGCTGTGCATACACGTTTGTGCAAGGCGGTCACGTCCGGGTGGATTTGTTTTATGCCGGCGTCAAATATCGCACAAAGCGCGTGATCGATATGTTTGGGGCCCTATTCTTCATGATCCCCGCGCTGCTATTGATCTGGCATTACTCGTGGTTTTTTATGTGGCGTCACCTGATCAACCCAAAGGTCAACGCCTCGGATACGTTGGATGGCATGATCCGCAAAGCACGGGCCTTTCGGTGGCAACCTGAGACCATCGGCTTTTCACCCAATGGATTCGACGCGTACTTCCTGTTCAAAGTTCTGATCGTCTTCTTTGCGTTCATGATGATGGTTCAAGCCGCTGCCGTTTTCTATCGCTCCTACCTGGAATTTGTTGGCGGCGAAGATGACGAAGGGCGTGGACTTGATCGCGACATTCTTGATGCCGCTGATCCCGACACCACGGAAGGGGCTGCCTGATCATGCCATTCGGACTTGATGGGATCGAAGTCGGCCTTTTGATCGTCTTCATCAGCCTTTTTGCGGGGATCATGACGGGGTTTCCCGTGGCCTTTGCGATTGGCGGCTCTGCTATAATTTCGTTCGCCATTATTGCGGCTCTTGATAGCGGTGGCCTGCTGATTCATCAGGCGATTGACACATTTTCAAACGAATACAATTTGTTGCTGGCGGACGGGGTTGCCCGCGACGCAATCTCTGTATTCCGATACCCGGAATTGCCTCGAATTGAGGAGCAGTTATTAAGAGGTGGTTGGGAACAAGCGCTAAACCGCAACATTTCATTCGTCGTAAACCGCATGAATGAACGCGTAATTGCCGGGCAGTCCATTGAAACGCTCTTGGCGGTTTTGATGTTCGTTATGATGGGGATCACGCTGGAGCGCTCGAAGATCGCCGAAGATCTTTTGATCACGATGGCGCTTGTTTTCGGGCCCCTGCCCGGCGGTCTGGCTGTTTCTATTGTCGTGGTTGGCGCGTTTCTGGCGGCGTCCACCGGTATCGTTGGCGCTACAGTTGTCACTATGGGCTTGCTGGCTTTGCCCACAATGCTCAGAGCGGGATACGCCCCTGAATTGTCTACCGGCGTCATTGCAGCGTCGGGCACGCTGGGGCAGATTATTCCGCCGTCCATCGTTATTGTTCTTCTTGGAACTTTGGCCGGTGATTTATACGCAACCGGGCAAGAACAACGCGCGCAACTGCAAGGGTGTTCGGATGCGTTGACGTATTTGGGCAAACCCGCCGTTCTTTCAGTAGGAACGTTATTTCAGGCCGCTTTGTTGCCGGGCATCCTGTTGGCATGTCTCTATGCTGGTTATGCGTTTTGCTACGCACTTTTAAATCCAAGCAAAGCGCCGGCTGTGCAGTCGGATGCTATTTCACCAGAATACGTAACGCTTGGCGAGGCTTTGACTTGGTATGTGGCTGCGCCGTTGTTGATAATCACAATCTTAATCGGCGCAGGGCAAGTTGGTTTTGTTGGCTCTCAGGACTTGACTGTCCGAGGCACAACCGCGGTTGAACGTTCGAGCCTGCTGCGCACCAGTGTTTCCGATCAATGCCGCGACGCAATGATCGAACTTCACGGTCAAGAAGCCTGGGATCTTTCGGTTGCAGCTGTCTCGGGTGATGGGTCGGCCAATGTGCCAACCCGAAACCTGACAGAAGAAGAGCTGACAGCAGCGCTGGCCGCTAAGATTGACAACGCGGCACCGATTGGGACCGCCTCTGCGATTATATTCAGTCTGATGGCCGTTACGATCGCATTGGCGCGCGGTGTTGCACCATCGATGTCGACTTATCCCTTGATGATTGGCGCGGGGGGTATTGTTGCATCGCTGGGATTCGACTGGGCTTTCCTGTCGCCCCTAGCCTCTCCGGGCACCAGGGTTCTGGTGCTGGCAATTCCGATTGTGGCGACGCTTTACGGACTGCGAGTGGCTGCAACACGACTTGGCAAGAATGACCTCGTTCGGGTGGTTTTTCCACCGCTCGTGCTGATCGTAGCCGTATTGGGTTCAATCCTTGGCGGCATCACCAATCCGACACCGGCTGCGGCGTTAGGTGCGGGCGGCGCGATCATGTTGGCCGCCTATCGGAAGTTGCGAGAAGAAAACCGGACAGCGAAGACTATATTGATGGCTGCTTTTTCAATCGTGGTTATGATTTTGCTTGGTGCGTCATTCGATCTGCGGATGTCCAGAGAAGTAATCCCGTTTGAAGATCGTGTCGCATTCCTTGTGGCCATGGTCGCCTATCACATTGCCATGTTCGGTTTGCTTTACGGATGTTGGGTGCTGTATCGAACTTCGGTTCTGGCGCCGGTCGTCCGAGAAACGGCCAAGGTCACTTCGATGGTGTTTACGATCCTGATCGGATCGCAGTTGCTAAACCTTGTGGTGATTTCGTTTGGCGGTGAGCATTATATTCAACAATTCCTGCGCTCGTTCAGTCAGGAATGGGTCGTCTTCTTGCTGGTCATGGTGATCCTGTTCATCCTTGGATTTGTCTTGGATTTCCTGGAGATAATTTACATCGTTGTCCCAATCGTTGGACCGGTGATCTATGGGGGAACACTGGATCCGGCTTGGGTCACGATTATGATCGCCGTTAACTTGCAAACCTCATTCCTGACGCCACCGTTTGGGTTTGCGCTGTTCTATCTACGTGGTGTCGCGCCGCCTTCGGTGACGACCGCCCACATTTACCGAGGCATATTGCCGTTTGTGTTGATACAGGTCGTCGGAATTGGCTTGTTATGGATGTTCCCGGATGTCGTGACCATCTTGCCGTCACTTATCGGTCGTTAGCGAGCAATGTGCGTTCTTTTGGATTTCGGGACAATCAGCCACTAACCGCGAACGCGATCTCTTAGTTCGTTTTTGCGGACTTTCCCGGTCGATGTTTTGGGCAATTCGCCAAATACAATCTTCTTGGGGCGTTGAAAGCCCGCCAGCTTTGATCGGGCATGTTCAATTAATTCATCTTCGGTGACATTGGCATCCAAGGTCAGTTCAACGAAGGCGCAAGGCACTTCGCCCCACTTGTCGTCAGGCATAGCAACAACTGCTGCCAGATTGACCGCGGGGTGTGAGTAAAGCGCTTTTTCCACTTCGATTGATGAGATGTTTTCGCCCCCCGAGATTATGATATCCTTGGCTCTGTCCCGAATGTCGATGTAGCCGTCGGGATGTTGCACGGCGATGTCACCGGACCAGAACCAACCGTCTTTGAAAGACTTCGCGGTCTCTTCGGGTTGTTTGAGATATCCCTTCATCACGATATTGCCACGAAATACGATCTCGCCCTGGGTTTCACCATCTAAGGGCACCGGCAATCCGGTATCCGGGTCCAGCACCAAGACGTCTTCTTCAAGCTCATAGGCTACGCCCTGTCGGGCTTTGAGATTGGCTTGTTGTTCAGTTGGAAGTTCTTTCCAGTCGGGCTTTTCGGCGCAGACAACTGCCGGTCCATAGACTTCGGTCAGGCCATATACATGGGTTATGGAAATCCCCATTGCTTCCATTCCGGCGATGACGGTCGCTGGCGGCGGGGCGGCAGCGGTCATCATTTTGATATCTTGTGGAAAATCGCGGCGGTCTGCTTTGGCCGCACCAGCGATCATCGACATGACAATCGGCGCGCCGCAAAGATGTGTGACGCCATGCTCGGCAAATGCGTGGTAGATTGCATCTGCCTTTGGCGCGCGCAGAAAAACATGAGTGCCGGCCAGAAGGGAGATGGTCCAGGGGAAGCACCAACCGTTGCAATGGAACAGAGGCAACGTCCACAAATACACAGGATGGTGCGGCATTTGCCAGGTCACCACATTGTTTACCGCATTGGTCCATGCACCGCGATGAGAGTAAACCACGCCTTTGGGTCGCCCGGTGGTTCCGGATGTATAGTTCAGGGCGATTGCATCCCATTCATCGTTCGGCAAAGTATGGGCGAAGTTGGGATCGCCCTCTTCCAGTAATTCATCGTAGGTCAATTCGCCGATGCGATCGCCACCCGGGCCTTGGGTATCCTCAATGTCGATGATCAGCATGTCACGACCGGACTGTTTAACCGCGTCGGCCATCATTTCCGAGAATTCGGTGTCCACAAGAAGCACATTGGCTTCACCGTGATTTAGGATGTAAGCGATGGTTCCCGCATCCAAACGCACATTATTGGCGTTCAGGACAGCTCCGGTCATAGGTACTGCCAGCGCGCATTCGAGTGCCTCAGGGATATTGGGCGCAACCAATGCCACTGTGTCACCGGGGCCGATGCCACGGTTTACCAACGCCGATGCAAGTCGCTTGCATCTTTCAGCGACTTCACCCCAGTTTCTACGGACTGAACCATGAATTTGTGCCGGTAGTTCAGGGTGTACGCGTTCGACCCGCTTGAGGATCGAAACGGGCGACAGGGCGGTATGATTGGCAGCGCATTTTTGAAGTTCGAGGCCGTCGTAGATCATTCTCCGCTCCATTCCGGCATTGGGCCCTTTCGATTGAAAGCACCTATTCCGGCCGCCGCATCCTGTGCCATCATATTCTCGGCCATAATTCGTCCTGCATAGTTGTAGGCGTCTTCAAGGGACAGTTCGGCTTGTTCGTAAAAGCCACGCTTGCCAATCTTTATGGCAACCGGCGATTTGTCGGCGATAGTGCGGGCCAAATGAATAGACGTGGCCTCCAATATGTCGCGCGGCACGACCCTATTGATCAAACCCAGCTCAGCGACCTGTCCGGCGGACAGAAACTCTCCCAATAGAAGCATTTCCATTGCGTGTTTGCGCGGCAGGTTCCGGCTGAGGGCGACCATTGGAGTCGAGCAGAACAACCCAATATTTACACCAGATGTAGCGAAACGCGCATCTTCAGAAGCGACCGCCAAATCACAGGATGCCACAAGCTGACACCCTGCCGCCGTCGCAATACCTTTCACTTCTGCAATCACCGGCTGCGGGAGACGCACCACACGCAGCATCATGGCCGAGCAAGTCGCGAAAAGATCCTGGAAATATTGAAAGCCGCCATCCTTGTCCGTGCGCCGTTCAGACATCTCTTTCAGATTGTGTCCGGCACAAAAATGATCACCTGCACTTCTTAGGATCACGGCTTTAACAGATTTGTCGCTCGCAATTTCGTCGAGAGTATCCGTCAGTGCCGCCAACATACTTTCTGAAAGAGCGTTAATCGATTTGGGAGCGTTAAGCGTAAGAACGGTTACCCCATCCGCGTCGTGGCGCAGTAAGATGTCGTCAGATTGACCTGTCTTGTTCATCTGGGCGGGCCTCCGGCCATATTAATAAATATAACGCCAATGGTGGATGGGAAAGCAATACCCAGTAGTCCGTTGAGCGGTCGCCATTAAGCCAGTCTCGGCAATCAGCGTCTCATATTCGTAGTGTGTGCAGATTGTAATTGCCGACGCTCAAATCGCCAGATCAAGGCGGGGTTTCCAGAATGGTCGGAAAAGTTCGATTTTGGGGCAACGGTTCATCACGACTTTCAGACCTGCATCTTCCGCCAACGCCGCAGCGCGTTCGTCATATACACCTATCTGGCCCCATAGCACTTTGGCGCCAATCTCAATCGTTTTTTCAGCAAATTCATAGAGCTCCTCTTTCGGGCGAAAGACCTCGACCATGTCTACTGGACGATTGATGTCTTCCAACGCATGATAAACAGGGATGCCGCGAATTTCTTGCAGATTTGGATTTGGGTTCACCGGGATCATATCATAGCCCGTTTCATGCAAGACCCGTAACACACCGTAGCTGAACTTGGTTTTGTCCGCGCTGGCCCCGACCATCGCGATGGTTTTCACCGACTTTAAAATATCGGCCAGAAAAGCAGGATCATAGTTGAACTTATGATCAACGTCAGCATCGGGCATTTACGACTCCTTCGAAGTGGCAATATCCGCCTTCAATTCATGCGGTTCCAACGGATCAACAAATGGATTGCGGTATAGCTTGTCGTGGCTTTCTACTCCGATTTCGAACGTGCAATCGTTCATGGGCCGTGCCACGCACAAAACCACATATCCGTTGTTTAACTGGCGATTGTTGAGCGCGACCTGGCGACGTTGATCTACTCCTCCGTGAGTAAGTTTTGCGGCACAGGTAATGCATCCGCCATACTTGCAGCCATATGGCAGGTCCACGCCTTGTTCGCGCAAAGTCTCAAGCAACGGGCGCCTGGCATCGACCCGGTACTTTGCGCCGTTGCGATTTGCGATGGTTATGGTCTGCAATTCGGTCACAACCAAATATCGCTTGTACAATCGCCACCGGGGTAACGCGTTTCGTGGCAGCGGCTTGGTCCGTTTGGCTCATTGCCGAAGTCCACCATAAAGTCTTTATTGATGGTCATTCCGCCACTTATCACATCACAGTCGATCATCATCATCACCCCGCCCCGCGAGCGGATTTCCGGGTAGAATTGATTGTCCCAGGTCGAAAAAAGCGACGTCGTTACGTAAAGCCGTTTGCCATCCAGGCTGAGTTGAAACATCTGCGGGCCGCCGGCCACTTTGACGCCGTTTACTTCGGGAGCTTTGCCCAAAAGACCGCCCATGAAGACCTGACCGGTCAGAACCGGGTTGTGAGGGTCTGTGATATCATATTGACGCATATCGCCGTGTAGCCAGTTGTTCAGGTAGAGGTACTTATCATCCATCGAGACCAGAATGGCTGACATCACTCCTGGAACCGGGATCGGCCATTCCGGGTGCGGTTCGTTTTCAACGTCGATAACCTTTTCCCACTCCCATTTGCCCTGATCCGACTTCCAGAAGTGGATAACATTCGTACTGAGCGCGGCACCGCAAAATCCATGGGTACTGTCGGGGTTATGGTGGAATTTAACCTCCAAGGGGATCAGGCCGTCTTCGCCAAGATACATGGTTTCGATCGGTTCGCGTTTTTCAAAGTCCCAAATGTGAAGTCTGCGCCCGTATTTGAGGTGGCCGACTTCTTCTAAGTCAAAACCGGGCATGAACGTGTTCGGCGCGGCCCACTCGGATGATACCATCCCGTTGTGCCGTGGCTGATACAAAAAGTCATAGCCAAACGGGATATCACCCATCGAATTTTCCCAACGGCCTAAGATCTCGAAGTCCTTATTCATATGCAGGTAGCCGCCGGGCGCGTCGCCCTTTGCGTCGCCTAGAAACGAAATAATGATCTCGGAACCTAGACAGTGCACCGTGTGTGGGCCTGAGAGGTTGGTCTTTGATTTAATCTCGGCACCGTCGATTACTTTATGCAGACGTGGTGCATAAGGATCGGTGGCTGTGTCAATTACATGAATATTATTGGAGCGCACGCCAGGTACCAGCAGATATTTGCGGGTCATCGAACTGTCGTCGTGACAGGAGGAACAAGCATTCCAACCCATATGGTGCAACTCGTCACCAATTCCTGGCATTTCGAGACGGTGAATTACCTGAGAGTAGGTGGAGCTATCAGGATCTGAGTCTACAGTCGCAAGATAGTCTGGCTTTTGAATCCCGGTACCGGTGTAGATGGCTATAGTATAGAGCAGTTTTTCGCGCGGAGCCTGAATGGCTTCGGCGGGGCTTGCATAGCCTGGTCCGCAGCAAACTCCGTCCATTCTGTCATTCCTTGATTGCACCGCATCATATTTGCTCATACAATGATAATTGAATTCTCACAAGGTAAGAAAATTGCATCTAGAACGCCTAACCATGATATTGGAAATCGTCGGCCAAAAAGGTGAGGCAACAGTTGCGGACATTTGTGCGCACTCGGATTTGCCAAAGCCATCAGCCTATCGCCTCGTTCAAGACCTGGTTGGTGTAGGTTTGATTGACCCCGTTTCAAAAGGCCGATTTGCTATCGGCACCCGACTGATGAGAATTTCGCAATCAGATCAATCAGATGCAGCACTTGTCGATCTGATCGCGCCACGGCTCAAGAAAACCGCAACCGAGTACGGCGTTGCATTTTTTCTGTCCCGACTTCGCGGTCCGGCTGTCGAAATCATTCATGTGGAAACACCTGACACAGGCGTTTCATTTCTGCACCCCGGGTTGGGCAAACGACCGCTTCACGCCTGCTCGTGCTCAAAGGCAATTGCCGCGTTTCACAATAACATCAAAGCCACACAGGATCTTGAGGGACGCCTAAAATCATACACCGAATTCACACATACCAACGTAGGTGACCTTGAGGCAGATCTGACGGCAATTCGCGCGCGCGGCTATGCGGAATGCGTCGAGGAAATCGAGCGCGGACTTTGCTCTGTCGCATGTGTAGTTGGAACGTCAGGGCTGGGTGCGACACTTTCCATCGGAGCGACAGGGTCTGTGCGCGTGTTTACTGAGGCATTTCGTGCAAAAATGGGTCATGAATGTATCCGCCTGGCAAAAAACTTTTCCCTGACGGTGGCGGGGCGAAGCAGCGCTGACGAATATCCAACTCCGTCTCAAGTCACCTGAGGCGTATCTAACTGCCTCCAAAGTGCGCAAACCCAGCAAGGCACCACATGCAACTGCTGTCGAGCGAAGCTATCTTAATGTTCCGGGTTTACGCGCATATTCCAAAATCGTGGCTCCATGCAGCTTGCGAACTTCGGCGCAAGGGCTGCATCAATGCCACATCGCCGCGCATTTAAACTTATATATTTGCGGCATTTTTCTCCGAATATGACTTCATCTGGTTTCACTTCTGAAATGTCGGAAAGCGGAAGAACAGTTCCGGGAAATCATACAATCTCTGGAATTAGCTCGTCGATTGATCTTGATTCATGTATTGAAAAATAGGCGTGGGGATCTTCGGAAAGACCGAAATGGCAGATGCACAAAGCAGGCGAAACAAACTAACGTACTCCGATCATCTTTATATTGAGACACATACCGACGGAGTGCTGATCGAGCACCATGCGCCGCAAATCATGGAAACGGCGTATCACGTGCATCCGACGTTAGAGATCAATTTTCTCATCAACTGCCAGATGACCTATTCCTTCGGAAGAAAGCTTGTCGAAGTTCCGTCGGAAAAATTTTGCGTATTTTGGGGTGCGCGCCCGCACCGGGTCGCGGCAATTGATGGTGTAGGGGAGATAATAAATATCTACGTTCCGCTACACGAATTTTGGAGTTGGCCATTGCCGCAGAGCTTTGTTGACGCGCTTCTTTCCGGCGCGATTCTAACTTCAACAAATGAAAATGCCGCCGACTATGAAATCGCCAGAAACTGGGCTCGGCGAAGACACCAGAATGACGACAGGTGGGACAGATTGCATATGGTCGAAGTTCAGGGGCGGCTTACCCGTATGGCGCTTGATGGCTGGAAAGCGATTAACAGCGAGCCCGTAGAAGGCAACGCACAGCGAGTTGGAGGCAATGCGATAAGACACTTTGACCGTATGCTCAGATTTGTTGCCCGAAACTATGCCGAACCCATTGGGCTGGATGACATCGCCAATGCGGCGAACGTTTCGCCGAACTACGCCATTCAATTGTTCAAGAAAGTGCTTGGAACAACCGTCAAAGCGCATTTGTCTTCTTTGAGGATTAGTCACGCAAAAATGCTATTGGCAGAAACGGACCAGAAAATTTTGACCATCGGGTTGGACTGCGGATTTCGGTCTCAGTCTGCATTCTACGAAGCGTTTCAAAAATCGTCTGGCACAACGCCAGCCGAGTTCCGAAAATCCGCAAAACTGCAACAGAGTGAATGATCTATTGCGCATGAAACGAAGCGGCAACCGGACTGTTTAATCCTACACACTGTGGCAATTTACAAACTAAGGCTACATTTCGGCGATTGCTCCGATCGGCGAAATGCCGTTCACATTCAAAAAGACCGAGTAAAGTGAGGTTGTTCCGCAAATGAACAGCCTATTTAGTTTCGGACCACCGAAACATACATTTGCGACCAGCTCGGGGATGTAGATCTTTCCAATCAGTGATCCATCAGATGTCATGCAATGGACGCCGTCGGCAGCTGAACTCCAAATTCGACCGTCGCGGTCCAATCGAAGCCCATCAAAAAGGCCAGCTGAACACTCTGCGATCACACTGCCACCGCTAAGGGAGCCGTCGGAGGAAACGTCGTGGACTCGAATGTGAGCAGGACCGTCGGACATATGCGATGCACCGGTATCTGCAATATAAAGCTGACTTTCATCCGGAGAGAATGCCAATCCGTTTGGTTTAACGTAGTCATCGGCAACAATGCTAATTTCACCATTAGGATCAACACGATAGACATAGCACGCGCCAATTTCACTTTCGGCGCGACCGCCTTCATAATCCATTAGAATTCCATAGGACGGGTCTGTGAACCAGATGGAGCCATCGGACTTGACGACGACGTCGTTTGGAGAGTTCAGTCTTTTGCCGTCAAAGCTGTCAGCGATTACGGTGATGGAACCATCATGCTCTGTTCTCGTCACTCTGCGGGACAAGTGCTCACCTGTTACCAGCCGACCTTCACGGTCCAAGGTGTTTCCATTGGAGTTGTTCGAAGGCTGGCGGAATGTGGAAACCGAGCCGTCGGTTTCATCGAACCGCATCATCTTATTGTTTGGGATGTCCGACCATAGCAAGTAACGGCCCGCAGCAACCCAGACCGGTCCTTCTGACCAGCGGGCGCCCGTCCAGAGACGCTCGACACGGGCATGCCCGATCAGACATTCGACAAAGCTTGGATCGATGGCTTCAAATCCGGTTCCTTCAATTACGCCGAACAATTTTGTCTCCCTTCGGATCATTACTGGACCGTCGCACCCACCAACCAGGATGTGGCATGGTATTACCAGGGTGCGATGGATCGACGCCCCAGATCGCCTGATATGTATCTACTGCCATACCTCGACTTTGCATCTTGAGAAATACAAGGATTAAGACAAACCACCAAACACCCAAGGCAAGCCACATCCAAACGGGTGCATTTGCGCTCCACAGTCCCAATAAGATGGCAACAACTGCCAATACTATGACACCGTATCCGGTGGATTTGTGAAGCGCCTCGAATGCGCGGCGCCTTGGCGTCATGTCATAATGATAGCCCCTTAAACTGCCGTCTTTAGATGACTCAGTTGGCCCGCCTTTTGACCCGCGAAACAGACCAAAAGTGACTTGAACAATCAGTCCAAAAATCACGGCATAACCTATCAAACTGTGATCATTCACCGGTGCCGCACCGTTTGCCAGAACCAAGAAGAGTCCAATTATTGCCAGCAGAAATACGACCAATTGGCCCATCCAATGAAACCGCCACCAAAACTTTGAATCTCGTTTCTTTGGCCAGTTTTGCCCGGGCAGTATCTTGAAAAACCTAGCGACAATAACAGCAAGGGGCGCGAGCACACCCCAGGCGATCACCATTGCGCGGCCGTGCCATGACACTGCAAGTCCGACATCGTGCGTACGACTGTGATCAATTGGAAGGGTCAGCCACTCCCACATTTGCCCCCCCTTGCCTCGACAGCCGGCGCAGAAACTAGGTTTCCAAGTCTTGAATTGCCGATCAAATTATCAGCTCGACCAAAAAGATGACATAGGCAATGGCCACCAATCCAGTATCCGTCTTTCCCTGACCTCTAGGTCGCTGGTCCGGTTGCCCGGACTCTCCAAAATTTTCGCGGAATGGGACCCCGGGCCGATTTCGGGCTGGATATTAGAGCGCCCAAGATACGAATTTTCGTGAGTTCAAATACCACACAGCTGTGCATGAAAGTCGCTCTTTCTGATGCTGGCAGGAATTGATTTCCGCGTTAATTAGAATGAGACTTGGTCGCTGCCTTTCAGGGCCAGGATTTCGCGAGCTTCATCCGGAGTGGCAACAGCGAGGCCAAGGCCTTCTATGATTTGCCTAACTTTTTTAACTTGCACCGCGTTGGAAGTTGCGAGTTCGCCTTTTCCGGCCCAAATGCTGTCTTCCAGCCCGACGCGAACGTTTCCCCCGAGCGCCGCTGCCTGAGCCGCGATGCGCAGTTGATTGGCGCCTGCGCCAAGGACTGACCAACGAAAATCCGACCCGAACAACCGATCCGCGGTGCGCTTCATATGCATGACGTCTTCAGGGTGTGGGCCGATACCCCCAAGCAAACCGAAGACGGACTGTACAAAAAACGGCGCTTTTACCAAACCACGATCAGCAAAATGGGCGAGATTGTAGAGGTGGGAAATGTCGTAACACTCAAACTCAAACCGGGTTCCATTCCCGTAGCAGGTTTGCAAAACATACTCTATATCTTTGAAAGAATTACGAAACACCAGATCTCGAGAACCTTCCAAGTGTTCGCGCTCCCAATCGAATTTGAATTGCTTGAACCGTTTCAACATTGGGTAAAGACCGAAATTCATCGACCCCATATTCAGTGATGCAACTTCGGATTGGTATTTTGCTGCTGGAGCGACACGCTCTTCGACGCTCATATA
Source organism: Boseongicola sp. (assembly GCA_014075275.1). Lineage (NCBI taxonomy): Bacteria > Pseudomonadati > Pseudomonadota > Alphaproteobacteria > Rhodobacterales > Paracoccaceae > Boseongicola > Boseongicola sp. The sequence goes on along the minus strand of CP046179.1, from coordinate 292,585 downwards.
AGGGCTGCCGCCAGTTGTGATGTTCACAACCGCATTGGTGCCCTGTTTTATCCGGGGCAGAAACGCCGCAAATCCTTCCGGGCTTTGATCGGGTTGACCGGTTTCAGGGTTGCGAGCATGGAGATGCAGGATTGCTGCACCGGCCTCGGCTGCGGCAATGGCTTCTGCTGCTATCTCATTTGGTGTGATCGGCAAGTGTGGGGTCATCGAGGGAGTGTGGATCGCACCCGTAACCGCGCAAGTGATAATGACTTTTCCTGCCTGGGTGCCTTGGGTCATAGTCGTATCCTTTTAGTCATCAAATCAGCCTGCGAAACGGGGTTCAGGCAAGCCACGGATACCAAGCCCGGTGACGGCAAAAAGACTTCCTGCCAGAAACTGCGGCTTTTCCTGCACTGCGAACATATCATGGACTGCCGGATGCTTCACACGCGCCATCGAGGTCACATAGAGCACATCAAGATTGTCGCCGCCAAACATAACCGAGGTGATGTTTTTCACTGGCATCCCGATGCGACGTTCGACACTTCCATCGGGCGCATAGCGTACGAGATCGCCGGAAATCAGTTGGGCATTCCACATGTAACCTTCATCATCCACAGTGGAGCCATCCGCCACGCCCTCGTCTTCCTTGGTGGACGCGTGCACTCGTTTGTTGGACAAGTCGCCAGTCTCGATATCGTAGTCGTAGGCCCAGAATTCTTCGATGAAAGTGTCAGCGACGTAGAATGTTTTGTCGTCTGGGCTCCAGCAAGGACCGTTGGTGCACATCAATCCATCTTCGACCTTGGTCACGGATAGGTCTGGGTCAAGTCGCCAAAGGCCGCAATTTCTGAGTTCCTCGAGATCATCCATTCCGCCTGCGAAAAACCGCCCGCGGCGATCAACTTTACCGTCGTTCAAGCGCGTCCGTTCGATGTCGGCGTCAACTTCCTTGATCAACTCAAGTTCGAGTTGATCGCCCTTGAAATGCATGAAGTAAAAACCATCGCTCATGGCCGCAACCGCCCCGCCCTTTTCACGGAGTGCCATTGCGCCGATGTCTTTTGGAAGATCCCAGCTTTCAACTTTGCCGGTTTTGGGGTCCATTCGCCAGACCGCCTTTTTTCCGAAGCGCGGCCCAGTGCAATCTAGCCAGTACAGTCGCCCCTCATCCACATCCCACACTGGCCCCTCACCCAAATGGTTGTTGCAGTCCAAAATGCACTCGATCTTCAACGACATTCATTATTTCCTTCAAGTCTTATTATTGGCGGAAGCAGCCCGATCCGACCCGGTGAGGCTTTGCGACCAATTCAATTGGGCTTTATCGCGACTTTCATCGCGCCATCTTTGCGCCCTTCGTAGATGTCCAACGCTGTAGCGAAATCCGACAGAGGAAACCTGTGCGATAACAGGGGCTTAAGATCGACACGGCCTTCCGCGAGCATGGCGATTGCGGGCTGGGCGGTGTTCGGGTTGGCCCGATTTCCGACTAGCTCGACTTCATCGAGAACCATGCGCTTAATCGGCAAGCTGGGATCGGCATGTGGAATTCCGATCATCGACACGACGCCGCCTTTAGCTGCTGCCAGACAAGCCTGTTGGATGGCCTGCACAGTGCCCGCACATTCAAGCACCCGAGGCACGCCCAGACCGCCGGTCAGATCGTGGACCGCATCGACGACGTTCGTATCGCGGTAGTTTATGCCAATCGCGCCCAGTTTAACCGCCAAATCCAAACGCTCACCGCTGCCTGCGATTATGACGCGCCCTGCTCCCATTGCTTGCGCGCATAGTTGCGCCATCAAACCTTGCGGACCTGTTCCCATGATCAGAACGTCGTCACCCGGCTCGAACCTGGAACGGTTAACCGTGTAAAGCGCGATCGACAGCGGGTCGATATTTGCCGCGTATTCGAGGTCCATATCGTCAGGGACTTTGTAGAGGCTTTTGACTGAGGCAGCCATGTACTGGGCATAGGCCCCCCGGCGTGATGTGACCGTGCTGGCGGTGACCGGCGTCAAGCACACCGTAATTCAGACAGATCGTGTAGCGACCGGACATGCAATTCTTGCAGTAACCACAGCCAACATGAGAAATTGCACACACCCGGTCGCCGCCTTTCCAACCTAGAGCCGCCGCCTTGGGGCCCGTCTCGACGATTGTCCCAGACCATTCATGGCCGGGAATGAACGGAAAAGCAGGAGGCCAGAAACCGGGGAAATCGCCTTGGATAATGTGGGGATCCGTCCCACAGATATAGGTCGTATCGACCTTGCACAGAACTTCGTCACCTTCGACGGACGGGATCGGGACTTCACGCACTTCAAACTCGCGTGGCGCGGTCAAAACCAAAGCGTCCATCGTGCCGTTCGTATCAAGCATCTTGGTCTCCTGTCGTCGTGGTTTGATTTTGAAGGGCCCGCCAGACTCGCTCGGGCGTCAGCGGCAGATCACGAATGGCGACGCCAGTAGCATCTGCAACGGCGGCACCGAGTGCCGGAGCCGTGCAAAGTATTGCGCCTTCGCTGACACCTTTAGAGCCTTTCGGACCTGGTCCATCTTCGTTTTCGATCATGGCGGTCTTCATCTGAATTGGCATGTCCTTGGTGGTGACGATCCGATAATCGATCGCACCAAGGTTTCGGATACGGCCCTGATCGTCCATGAGAATCTGTTCATAGATCGAATGGCCAAGCCCCATAATGGCGGCGCCTTCGTCCTGCATTTCGACTTGCAGAGGGTTCAGCGCCTTGCCAACGTCACCCACGGTCACATGCTTGTGGATCAGGATTTCACCGGTCGCATGATCGACTTCGACTTCGAAGGCGGTGCAGTTGAATTCGAAGAAAGCAGGCGAACCGCCAAGCGGGTGATTTTGGTCCGTGGGCTTGCGCATTCGGCCATTGCCGATCAACTCGCCGTTCCAGCTGCCGAGTTTGGTTTGGACAAAATCGAATATTGGTTGGGACCTATCCGGCAGAACGACGTTCCCGCCTTCGATGCGAATGTCGGCTTCGGGCATTTCCAGCGTGTCTGCTGCAAGCTCAACGACTTGGGCATGGATATCCTCGCAGGCGCGCGTGATTGCAGTGCCCATAAAAACAGTGGACCGGCTGGCTGAAGTTTGCAGGTCAAATGGAACAACATCGGTGTCGCCCATGATGACAGACACCCGGTCGTATGGTGCACCCAGCGCATCAGCGGCGATCTGGGCAAATATGGTGCGTGCACCCTGCCCCATGTCAGATGTTCCGGCGAAAACCAGAATGCTGCCATCGGCCAAGAGACGAACAGTTGAGTTCGAAAGCCCCGTTGTTGCGCCAGCCTTGATGCCCACTGCGATGCCGCGACCTCGTCCCGGCGCTTTAGGCTTGTCCCACCCAAGAAGATCGGCGGCCTTTTGAACAGATTGCAACCAATGGCCGTCTGCGGGCACATCGCCAGGAACGACCTGATCGCCCTTATCGGACACATTGCGCAATCGGATCTCAACCCCGTCCAATCCAAGACGACGGGCTGCTTCGTTGATTTGGCTTTCAACTGCCCAATTTACCTGAGGCGTCCCAAAGCCTCGGAAAGCGCAGCTCGGCGTTGTATGCGACAGTATTGGTTGCGCTTTAATTCTGGCATTCGGCACACGATAGGGTCCGCAACCCAGATAGTTGCCCTTTTGGGTCACACGGGTCGCTACGTCAGCATAAGCGCCAACGAGATAGTCTGAGGCGATGTCGTGAAAGACCAGGTCGCCATCACTAGTGAAGCCCGAACGAATTTTTACGGAAGCCGACGCACGTCTTACGGCCTGAAACGTCTCTTCAAGAGTCAGGATCAATCGCACAGGCCGCTCGATGCGGCGCGAGGCGAAAGCCAGCAAAGGTTCAAACTTCGGCATCTGCTTTCCGCCGAAACCACCGCCTGGATCCGGGGCAAGAACCTGAACATCGCTGAGTGGCATGTCAAAAAGCCCAGCCATGATTTTCTGGAGTAAAAACGGATGCTGCACCGGGCTCCAGATCTTAAGTCGATCGCCAGATGCATCAACGATAAATCCGTGCGGCTCAATCGAGAAATGCGTAACCATTGGAAAAGTATAAGTATTTTCTATGACCAGATCGGCATTGGCAGCATCAACATCGCCCCAGCTATATTGAAGATCTTTGAAGACATTTGTTTGCGCGAGAGGATCATTTGGCCGAATTGCAGGTTCCTGAACCAGAGGCGCATCGCGCTCCAATGCGGCCTCGACGGATGTGATCGCATCCAATGCTTCAAAGTCGACCTTAACAAGCCCGGCAGCGTAGGCCGCGATGTCTTTAGATTCGGCAACGACAGCTGCAACCGGCTCACCATGGAACTTAGTTTCGCCGTCTGCAATGATAGGTCGGTCCTGACGTTCAGGGCCAAAGCGTGGCATAGGATTTGGCAACTCATTCGCAGTCACAACATCCAAAACACCCGGAACTGCCAGTGCCTTTGACGCATCAACCTTATTGATCTTGGCGCGACCAACATCCAGCGTTACCAGCTTCAAATGGGCCATGTCTGGAATGCAGAACCCACATTGGACGCCACCGCATTTCAGAAACGAGTTCTGCACGTCGCTTAGTGCATCAGCAGCCGAGACTCCTTCTACGGTTTCAATCGACGAGCCGTGAGCCTCCACGGCGAGCATCAGGCAGGAGTTCACTGGCTCCCCATCTACTATAACTGTGCAAGCCCCGCATTCGCCTACCGCGCAACACTCCTTTGCTCCTTTAAGATCCAGATCATCGCGCAGGAAATCCAACAGCGAGGTGTGGGCTGCCACGTTCTTTCGAACCTCTTTTCCGTTCACCGCAAGATCGATAATCTTGGTTGCGCCGAAAACGGCAGCCTTTTCCGCCTCTTGGGGCGCTGTGTTCATAGTTTCAGGCATCGAGCATGCGCTCCGACAATCGCTTTTGCGCAACTTCCAGCGAGCGCGCTACCATGACTTTCAACATGGCGGTGCGGTAGTCTGCGTTGGCGCGAACGTCTGTTATCGGGGCGGCATTTGCTGCCATCCTCTCGATAACGTTGGATCGATCAGCGGGCGATGCCGAAGTATCGCCAAGCGTCCGGCTTTCGTCGCGCAGCACGAGGGGCTTTGGCGTAACTGCACCAAATGCCAATACAACTTCGCCATCCGCAGATATTGTGCAGCACATATTGGTGGTAGCGAGATCGACACCGCGACGCCGAGTAATCCTGTCAAAAGCGCACCCACGCGGTTCCTCCGGCAATGGAATGACTGTCTGAAGTCAGCGCCTATGGGTCCAATTAGGTTAATTTGATAAGAGAGAGTTGTTGGCTCATCGTAACCACTGAGGAGTGGGACATGAGACAGACAACCAAAAGCCCTGGCGAGCAGATCGTCAAAGAGATCAAACGGGCGACGCGCAAACAGTATTCGTCAGAAGAGAAGATCCGGATCGTGCTGGATGGCTTGCGTGGCGAAGACAGCATTGCTGAGTTGTGCCGTCGTGAGGGAATATCTCAAGGTATCTACTACAAATGGTCCAAGGACTTCATGGAAGCTGGCAAACGGCGGCTTGCTGGAGATACGGCGCGTGCGGCTACGACCGACGAAGTCAAGGACCTGCGCCGCGAAGCCCGAGACCTGAAGGAGGTCGTTGCCGAGCAAACACTGGAACTGCGTCTTCTCAAAAAAAGCATGACCGGCGGTGGGGGCGACCAAGAATGAGGTATGCTGCATCTGAGAAGTTGGAGATCATCCGGCTTGTTGAGGGGTCGCATTTGTCTGCTCGTCGAACATTGGCAAAGCTGGGCATCCCCCGCACCACATTTTACCGTTGGTATGATCGGTATCGGCAGCGCGGCGACGCTGGCCTTGTGGATCAAGCGCCTAAGCCCAGACATGTCTGGAACCGCATCCCCGACGAAGTCCGGCGCAAGGTCGTCAAGCTGGCGCTGCAGGAGACGGAGCTGTCGCCGCGCGAACTGGCAGTGACGTTCACGGATCGGGAGCGCTACTTCGTCTCGGAATCTTCAGTCTATCGGGCCCTGAAGGCCCACGATCTGATCACCAGCCCGGCCTTTATCGTGCTCAAGGCGGCAAACGAGTTCAAAGACAAGACCACTGCGATCAACCAGCTTTGGCAAACCGACTTCACCTATCTCAAAGTGCTTGGCTGGGGCTGGTTCTATCTCAGCACAATCCTGGACGACTACAGCCGCTACATCATCTCGTGGAAACTCTGCACGAACATGCGGGCAGAGGACGTGACGGACACCCTGGATTTGGCGCTACAAGCATCAGGGTGCGATCAGGTTCACGTCATCCACAAACCCCGCCTCCTCAGCGGCAACGGGTCCAGTTACGTCTCTGGCGATCTGGCTGAATGGCTGCAGGACAAAGGCATGAAGCATTCTCGGGGCGCACCATATCATCCCCAGACACAGGGCAAGATCGAGAGGTGGCATCAAACCCTGAAGAACCGCATCCTATTGGAGAACTACTTCCTTCCGGGAGACCTCGAAACCCAGATCGAAGCCTTCGTCGATCACTACAATCACAAGCGCTACCACGAGAGCCTGAACAACGTCACACCCGCCGACGTCTACTTCGGGCGTGACAAAGCCATTCTAAGACAACGGGAAAGGATCAAACGAAAGACGCTCGAAGCGCGGCGCTTGCATCACAGACAGCGCGCCGCATAATAACATCAATCAGACGAGCCAAACTCTTTACTTGTTTAAGCAACTCTTGGTTCCAAAAACCCTGACGACGGACATTCCCAGATCAGCGGCAGATCGTGCTCGACCACCACAACACGCATCGTGCCGGCCGCCACTCTTTTGCGGACCATGCCCATCACGGTATGTGTGATGTCGTCAGGAAGCCCTGCCGTAGGTTCGTCCATCAATAGAAGTTTTGGCTCGGCGATGATGCAGCGCAAAATGTCGACGAGCTTTTTCTCGCCGCCTGAACGTGCGTAGCCATCCCGGTCGGTGAACGGGAATGCCTCAATCAGGTGTGAAACACGCTCTTCGATCTCGTTTGGATCGCGTTCGCCCGCAAAAATGCTCATCAGACCTTCGCTCTTGGGCGCTGAAGCGGCAAGGCGAAGTGAGTCTCGGATTGTGAGGCTGTCAAACCCTTGGATACGTTGGTTGGTCTTGATGAGCCCAATCCGCGCGACTTCGTGTGATTTCAGTGGGTTGAGAGCTTTGACGCCATCGCCGGTGTCCAGTTTTATGCTGCCGCTGGTGGGCGCGATGCGCCGTGTTAAAAGCCCCATTAGGGTGCTCTTGCCAGCGCCGTTTGGCCCAATGAGGCCCTCGAGCCCCTGACCGCCGAAGGACACACTCGGAATATTGACCACCTCGCTCTGGTGGTAGGATTTGGTGAGGTTTTCGGCTTCCAATCGCATCGCTCAACCCTCTTTCACTGCGTCGTTGGGCAGGTCAGGAGCGACGGGCCGTCCGCGGGTGCGCGGTGGGTCTTCGCCAAGGATCCCGGAAGGTCGGAACATGATAATGCCGACCAACAGAGCGCCGTAGCAGAACAACTTAAAGTTTGGCACCATCAGTGCATATTCTGACGGCACCGGTGCATAGGTTTCGATCAGGATATCGAACAGCGCGAAGGTAGCGAAAATGCCGACAATAGCGCCGAAGTTGTGCCCTTTCCCACCAAGTACCAGCGCGATCCAAACCGCAAACGTTAGAGACGGCCCAAGGTGATATGGCACAAGGAATTGATGCAGAGGCGCTGAAAGCCCGCCAAGTATTCCCATTAGTGCACAGGTTATTACGAACATCATACGTTTTACCGAAGCGGTGTCCTTGCCAAGACTTGCCGCAAGTTCCTCGTTATCGCGGATCGCAATCAGCTGCCGACCAAGTCGGCTGTCACGGAGCCGTGCGGATACCCAGACAAGAATGGCGACGATAATGACAAGGAACGCCAGATACAGCGCATTGCGATTGTCGAAGTCGGCAAACGGGAAGCTGATGGTGCCGAGGCCTTTGACACCGCCAGTAAGTTGCTTTTCGGTAACCACAAGTGTGGCAACGATGGCAGCGAACGCCAATGTCGCGGCAAGTATTGCCTGCCCACTTCGTTGCAGGATCAGGCGCGCAAGAACGTAAGCCACGCCAGCTGTGATAATGGACGCTGCCACAATCGCAGGGATCAACGGGAAATCAAAGTTTACATAAAGAACAGCCGTGCCATAAAGGCCAAGGCCCCAAAACCCGACAACCCCGAAATTCGGAATACCGATCAGACCAAATTGCACGTGAAGGAGTTGCGCAAGTCCAATGTAGACTAGCATCAGCGAGAAGGAAAAAATCAGGTAGTCCATCAGGCTGTCCTCGCGCCACGGTAGGTGAGCACGCCAATGAAAGCCAAAAGCAGCACCACTTCGGAGTAGAGAGGCTTGGAGACAAGCGTGATGAAAGCAGTAAGGATGCCGGCCACGACGGCTGCCACAACTGCACCCCTAACTGACCCGACCCCAGCAACCACCGTGACCAACATCGTGATGAGAATGACATTCCATCCCATGTAAGGAGTGACCTGCGCGAAAACGCCCGAAAACACGCCTGACAATCCCCCGGCACACCCAGCGATGAACCAGATTGCAACGGAAGTTCGATGCGGATTGATGCCACTGGCCATGGCAAGATCATGGTTGTTTGCCAGGCCGCGCATCTGCTCACCGAGACCGGTGTGGTAGATCATCCAAAAGAGAATGCCCGCGGTGAGAAAAACCAGAACCAGCGCAACGAGTTGCAGGTTCGTTGCCCCCATACCAAGGAACCGCATATAGGTGATGTTCGGTTCGTCGAGGAATAAGTTCTCCGGACCAACAACGAGGATTAGGCCATAGCGAAGCATGAACGACACTCCGACCGAGAGAATTATCATCTCGGTCGGGCCGACACCCCGATTCAGGGCTGGGCGGAATATCGCATAGTAGACGGCAACACTAAGTGCTCCCGAAAGAAGCATCGAGGGCACAATTGCCATGTAGAAATGGAGCCCCATAACAACGTTGAAAAGGATCGCGAAGTAGGCGCCGAACGTGATGCTTTCGGCGTAGGCAATATTCATGAACCCGTTGAGATAGAAGATCAACGTGAAGCCCATCGCCGCCAGGATCAGCGGCGAGGCTTCAAGAAGGCCAATAAAGATCGCATCAAATAGAAGCATGATCGTCCTTTCGCGAACCCGTTGTTGAAGGTGTCGCGTCGGTAAGTTTTATTCCGCGAACTTCATATCCGCCGGATCGAAAGTCGTGACTTGGACGTACATCAGTCCGTCCCGAGTCACATAGGCGTCGGCCCCTTTGTATGGTTCGGCTAGCCAGTCGGCTTCTACGCGCCATGAGACATTGACCGTGTCGCCGATAGTTTTGACTTTTTCGGCGATGAAATTGGCGCCCAGAAAGCCGCCCTCGGATCGTGGCGTGCAGAAACCTGCGAAGACATCACCAATTGCGGGTCGTCCTTCGACCCAAACGCCATTTGGCAGAATAATCAGAATTTCTTCGGGATACTGAGCCATCAGCCGATCCCAATCGCAGGCATTGAGCGCATCGATGTGTTCGAAGGTTACGCGTTCAGCATTCGGCTGCATCACAAGCGGCGGTAGATCCCGTGCATGGCTTTCCGCCATCGCCTGCATTGGAGTTGCGGCAAGTGCGGCAAGTGCCAGCGCTTTCAAAGATTTCATTTTCGTATTCCTCCGTTTATCGGTCCCGCAGATGGACCCTCGTCAATTTTCAGTCACGTTGGGCTCACGCTGTCACCGGCCGCGATTGCAGCAGATAGATGTCTGACTTGTAGATTGCCCATTCGATGTCTTGTGGTTTGCCGTAGTGCTTCTCGAGGTTCACAGCCAAAGCGGCGAGACGTGCGAGTTCGTCTACTTCCATTACTCCGCCGTGGGGTGTTTCTGACTTCTTTTCTTTGCCTTTGCGATCAACGACGTAGTGATCTGGCGTCACCTCTCCTGAGACAACAGCTTCGCCTAATCCATATACAGCTTCGATTAACATCCGGTCTTTTCGACGCGTAACGGGATGGATCGAGAAGGCTACGCCGGCCTTGTCAGCATCGACCATTTTTTGCACCACAACCGCCATGCGGAGATCGTCAAGCGATCCTTTTTGGTCGCGATAGAACAAGGCACGCTCGGAGAAGAACGAGGCCCAACAATCGATGACCGCCTTGCGCACAGCCTCGTCGCCGAGGACGTTCAAATAAGTTTACTGCTGTCCGGCATAGCTTGCGGCCTCAGAATCTTCGGCGGAAGCCGAAGATCGCACTGCAACTTTGTCGCCGCCGAGTTCGTTGTAAGCAGTAATCACTTCTTGCGGGACAACGGCCGTATCTTCGACAAGCTTGACTGCCGCTGCGTGGTCTCGAGCTCGTGCAAAGTCCCTTAATTTCTCAACATCGACACTTTTCCCTAAAACATCGGCGGGAACAGTGAAACCACCGGGCACAGGAAGATCCTGTTGGGTCATGGAGGCAAGGCTTGCACCTTTACCCCCAGCATCAGCCACTTCGAGGCACCCCGGATCCTGAAACCAAAGCACAACTTCAGTCATCAATTATCCCCACTGCACGAACTGGGGCACCTGTCGTACCTACCCACTTGACGGGAAAAACGGAAAGCTTGAATCCGTGGGGCGGCAGATCGCCCAAATTGGTTAGGTTCTCAATATGCCAATAAGGTTCGCTCATCATGACCTTGTGCGCAGGCCAAAATGACTTGGTCTCGAACATGGCCCAGACCGGTGCGTCGTAGGTCGGCGCGTCAGTGCCAGTCACGAGGCAATCCTGAGAAATTAACCAACGTGTTGCCTCTGCACTCATTCCAACGTGATCGGTTAGATATCTATCTTGATCGTTGTATTCAGACGCTCCAGTTCGGATCAGCACGATATCTCGTGGCTTGAGCGTATATTCGATTTTTTCAAGCGCGGCTTTCATATCCTCGACCGTGATAGCAGCACCAAACTCAAGGTGCCGAAAGTCGAGCACCACGCCGTCGCCAAAGCAATATTCCAGCGGAATTCCTTCGGGACCTGGCGTCGAATCGTCGCCCATATGCTTGAGAGCATCCATATGGGTGCCGGCGTGATCGCTTACGGTGATTGAATAATGCGCGGTCAGATGATCTTCGCCAAACTCGTCTGCTCCTATCGCTTTTGCAAAGCCTTCCCAGCTGTCGACAACCTCCATCTTGGGCTGCGCGAGACGGGGAAAAACCTTCATGTCCTTATGGACCGGCATAGATAAATCGACAAAACGATATCCCATGGTTCGCATCCTTTGACAGTCTGGAAAGGGACCCTCCCCCAAATGGGAGAAATTTAGGAGAGGGTTAGGAGTCGCTGGCGTTACTTCAGGATTTCAACGAGTCCGGTCGTGCCATTCACACGAAGGATATCGCCGGTCACGATGTCTTTCGTCGCGATTGAGGTCCCAACCACCGCCGGAAGGCCAAATTCGCGAGATACCACTGCCGAGTGGGACGTCGTTCCACCGGCGTCAGTGACGAGACCCGAGATTTGCGTGAACAGAACCACCCAGGCCGGGTTGGTCATGCGGCAAACCAGTATTTCGCCTTCTTCGACGGTGTGGAACTGATCGAGCGAGGTGATAACGCGTGCTTTCGCTTCGATGACGCCGGGCGAAGCGGCCAGACCGGTGATCTCTCCTGCCTTTGTTGGCGGTTCGCGATAGAAGCGCTCGGGGAAACCCCAAAGACCGGCGTACGGGAAGGCCAACGCCTCTTCGGTTGCCGTGCCAATCCAATCAGGTGGGCGCTTTTCCGTTGCTTCTTCGTATTCATCGCGACGGTCCGATACGATCTCACGAGCGTCATAGGCGTCTTTGTCACCGACCAGCGCCCGGGCTTCGTTGTAGCGCAGGAACATAATGTCGTCGGCCTCGTCTATGATGTCATTCTCAGCCATTTTCTTGCCGACCGCCAACAAGACGGTGCGAAGTCGGGCGTTCGTTCCCTGGTCAATGTAGAAATGGTGGTCGGGGGTTAGCGGATTCATCCGCAAGGACATATCGAGTGCGGCTTGTAGCTTTTCTTTCGCCTCGCCCTCGAGGCCTTCCATGCATTCGGCGATCGCGGCGTTTAGGTCGTCTTCTACACCTTTGATCGTCGCCGGATAATCATAATCTGAAATCAGATAACCACGCACAGCTTCAATAGCCGGGCCCGGACTCTCGACCCAAAGTGGGAACATTACCTCGTGCGACCAGAGCGCTTTGTGGCCGAACTCCTGTAGATACGGCTCCAGTTGATCTTTGATCAACGCTTGACCATCGGCGGAAGCTGCGAGAGCAATCATGACCTCTGAAGCAGTTGGTGCTTCGAACGCTTTCTCAAGCGTTGCGTTGCCCTTAACAGTCTCCTTCATCTTCCAAAGACCTTCGACCGAGTCCCAATTGCGGTCTACTACCGAACTTTGCAGGCGTCCTTTTAAATCAGGGCTGGCATCCGGCTTGAATTCATCAATTGCGGCGTTTAGCGCTGTAGTTGATGAGAATTGCGAAAAGTTCAGCATCCAATGGATTTTCCAATGACGATCATGGATGTCGATCATGTCTTCCAGTAGAACCGCCAGCGCAGTCAAGCTTGCGCCATCTTTGTCGAAGTTATCGATATATGCGAAGTTTGTTTGCATCTCGGGAAGAATTCGGTCTTTCCACCAATCAAGGAAATTCTCGGCGTAATGCGGCAGCACGTTGCCAAGATATGCCCCAATTTTGCCGGCATACTCCTCGTCTTGGGGTACGCGTGGAACGTAGCGGTTTTGATATTCCATTGCTTCGACATGGATGCCCGGCGTGGCAGGTAGAGCCGCAGTGTAAAGGTAGCCGTTGACGTTCTTAGCCACCCAGGCGCTGACTTCAGACAATGCTTGGTATCCCCGCATTGGTCGATATGATGGCGATGCGCGACGTTCTTGTCGAAAATGGCGGCAACCCTGACCTAGTCGATATGAGCCTACCGGTTGACCTTGTGATAGATCATTCCATGACGATCAATCATTGGGCCGAACGCTTTGCTCTTGCCCAGAACATGGACCGTGAATTTGAGGTCAACCGAGAACGGTTTGCGTTTCTCAAAGCCTGCGAATCGCGGTTTGCCAATCTGCGTGTTGTCCCTCCCGGTGGCGGGATCTGCCATCAGGTAAATCTTGAGTATCTGGGCAAAACCGTTCACCCGTCTGTTGATGATCCGGCCTTACTTATCCCGGACACATGCCTTGGCACCGACAGCCATACCACAATGATCAATGCACTTGGTATTTTGGGTTGGGGCATTGGCGGTTTGGAAGCCGAGGCACTGTTGTTTGGTGAAACGTCACCAGTGAATGTGCCCGATGTGATTGGTCTGCGTGTTACCGGCACGCCATCGGATCAAATCACCGCCACTGATATCGCCCTGGTGATTGCCGAGCGGCTTCGAGCCCACGGTGTAGTTGACAAATTCGTCGAAATGTTCGGACCAAGCTATCGCCATTTGACGGTTGCTGATCGAGCGACAATCGCCAACATGTCGCCGGAGTACGGATCCACCGTGGTTTTTTGCCCGGTCGATGACAACACGCTACGTTATCTACGCGAAACAGGTCGCGGGGAAGATCATGTGCGGCGGACCGAAGCCTTTTGCCGGACGCAAAACATGTGGATCGACGCGACAAGCAAAGTGGCAGAATATGACGAGGTTATTGAGTTGGATCTCAGCAATGTCGGGCGTTCGATCTCTGGGCCGTCGCGCCCAGAACAGCGTATCGACTTGGTTTCTGCAACTGGCACTCTGGCATTGAAAGACGAGATTGCAACTGCCCGCAGATTTCCCGTTGAGGGCGCAGAGCACGATATCGGCGATGGCGATGTGATCATCGCGGCTGTCACCAGCTGCACCAACACAGCCAATCCGCGCAACATGGTGCTTGCCGGACTGATGGCAAAAAATGCCGTCGCAAGAGGTTTGAAGGTTGAGCCGCATGTCAAAACGTCGCTTGCACCAGGATCGCGAGTTGTTGCGAGTTACCTGAAAGACAGTGGATTACAGGACGCACTAGATCAACTGGGGTTCGAGATTGCTGCGTTTTCTTGCTCGACATGCAATGGCATGTCCGGCCCACTCCGCCCCGCTCATGAAGAAGTCATTCGCGCCCATGATATCAAAGGTGTGGCTGTGCTATCGGGTAATCGAAACTTTGCCGGCCGTATTCATCCGCTCGCCTCGCGCAATATGATCGCATCGCCACCGCTTGTAGTCGCATATGCGCTAATGGGGACGATCTTAAAAGATATTACGACTGAACCATTGGGGTTTGACGGCGATGGGGCACCAGTAATGCTGGACGACCTTTGGCCCTCTGCAGAAGAAGTCAGCGGAATTATTGAGGCGCATGTGACCCCTGACAGTTTCAACCACAACTATGGCGAAATCGCCAATGTAAACGATCATTGGAACGCGCTCGAGGCCGGTAGCGGGGCCTATTCATGGGCACCGTCCACCTACGTCAGTTTTCCGCCCTTCGTGAAGTCAATCACACCCACAAACGACAACTTGCCACATCTCAACAACCTGCGCCCCTTGGCCATTCTGGGTGACTCCGTCACGACCGACCATATATCACCTTCAGGCACGATCACGCCGGCTTCAGAGGCCGGGAAATTCCTTACGGCTCATGGTGTCAGCCCCCGCGATTTCAACTCGTTCGGCACGCGGCGCGGAAATTCGGATGTCGTCATTCGTTCAACATTTGCAAACTACCGGCTGCGCAACGAGATGACGCCAGACAAGGAAGGCTCGTGGACTCGCATTGAGCCGGAAGGAGATGTAGCAACCATTTTTGAAGCGATTTGTGCATACAAATCCCGTGATCAAAAACTGGTTGTCATCGGCGGCAAAGAATATGGCTGCGGATCTTCGCGGGACACTGCCGCCAAGGCACCATGGCTGGCCGGTGTGCGGGCGGTGATCGCTGAAAGTTTCGAACGAATTCACCGCTCAAATCTGGTGAATATGGGGATTGCTCCGCTGTGCTTTCCAACAGGCGTGTCACGTCTGACGCTTGACCTGGATGGGACCGAGGTGTTTGACATAACTTTGTCCGATGACCTGATGTCGGCCGACCTAACGATCAATCGCAAAAACGGCACGGTAGATAAGACACCGCTAGATTTGCGTCTTTACAATGATGCAGAGCGCGCGACATTTGCCGAGGGTGGATTGTTGCCCCGGTCCCTACGCAGTTTCCTAAGGCAGCCTGCATGACCCGAAAAACCCGCATAAGGGCGGCGTTTTATCGCGGAGGCACATCCAAGGCCGTAGTCTTCAACGGCGCGGATCTTCCAGCCGACCGCGAAGCTCGTGATCGAGTCTTTTTGCATGTGTTGGGTAGCCCTGACCGGTACGGACGCCAACTGGACGGTCTTGGCGGCGGTATTTCGTCACTGTCTAAAGTTGTCATCGTAGAGCCCTCAACCCACCCTGATGCAGATGTTGACTATACGTTCGTGCAAATTGCCGTCGATGCTCCAGTGGCAGATTACGGATCAACTTGCGGAAACATGTCGTCCGCCGTGGGGCCCTTTGCAGTTGAGGAAGGCCTTGTACCGGCTGTTGATGGCAAAACTACAGTGCGCATACATAACACCAACACTGGACAAATCTATCTGTCTGAATTTGAGGTCGAGGACGGTCAAGTCATAGAGGCAGGGGATTTTGAGGTGCCGGGCGTAACCCAAAGTGGCGCGCGCATCAAACTCGATTTTCTTGAGCCAGGTGGATCAATCACGGGCAAGATTCTACCCACAGGAAATGCAGTAGATATGCTAAAAGTGGCCGGATTCGGCACAATTGCGGTCTCGATGGTGGATGCGGCAAATCCCGTCGCCTTTGTCCATGCAGCGGCACTCGAGCTAACTGCGACCGAGAGCCCATCATCGCTAGATGCGAACCGTGCCGTCATGGATAAACTGGACGCCATACGTCGCCGAGCTGCGGTTGCTATGGGCATGGCTGAAACACCCGAGCAAGCAACGCTGTCGAACCCTAAGGTTGCCATCGTGGGTCCGCCTGCTGCGTTCACTGCGCTTGACGGTCGAAAATATGAATCGAACTCGCATGATGTTTGTATCCGGCTGATCTCAATGGGGAACTTTCATCGCGCAATAACACTTACTGGCGCCATGTGCGTGGCGGTTGCGGCCAAGATCACTGGAACAATCGTTGCTGAGGCAACAGAGATCGATGGCTCGCTGAAGATCGGCAACCCCTCAGGTGTTTTGCCAGTAGATGCACATGTGACCAAGAATGGTTCGGGCTACAAAGCTGTTTCTGCAACCACTTTTCGGACCCAACGGCGCATTATGGAAGGCAGCGTGTTGTGTCCTGCCGATTTTAGGGCATCAAAAGTTGCAACATGACAGATCAACGTTCAAACATAGTGGTAGCGTGCAGTATCCACTATTCGCAAGAGAGGCGACGCGAGGAGCTGTGCAAACCAGCAATACCAAACAACAAAGAACTTTCGTAAGTGTCATAAAGGGAGGAACCACATGACAATAACTAACTTCACTAGACGAACCGCAATGGCGGCTGCAACGGCAATGGCGGTTACAGGGCTCGTTAGCCCTGCATCTGCCGACAGTCATCAGGTTGTGGACAGCATTCACTTTTTGATCCCGGGCGGCGCAGGCGGTGGCTGGGATGGCACGGCTCGTGGCACAGGAGAAGCTCTGACCGGAGCCGGTCTTGTTGGCAGCGCGTCATACGAGAATATGTCTGGCGGTGGTGGTGGCAAGGCCATTGGCTACATCATCGAAAACGCAGACAGTAACCACGGCACACTGATGGTTAACTCTACGCCAATCGTAATCCGTTCGCTGACCGGTGTGTTTCCGCAAAACTTCCGTGATCTGACATTGGTTGCCGGAACTATTGGCGATTACGCTGCGTTGGTTGTGGCCGCTGAAGGTGGTGCTGCGGATCTTAGCGGTCTGATCGATGCTTTCAACGCTGACTCGAACGCGGTTGCCATCGGTGGCGGCTCTGTTCCAGGCGGCATGGATCACCTCGTTGCTGCAATGGTGTTCCAAGCTGCTGGCGCTGATCCAGTTGCGATGAAATACGTACCCTATGATGGCGGCGGCGCCACAATGGCGGGACTGTTGTCTGGCGAAGTTCAGGCGGTTTCTACCGGCTTCTCCGAAGCGATTGAGTTGGCAAAAGCTGGCGAAGTGCGCATCATCGGCGTGACTGCGCCAGAGCGTGTCGATTCCTATGCTGACGCTCCGACAATGGTCGAGCAGGGTAACGACACCACCTTCGTAAACTGGCGCGGCTTCTTTGCAGCTCCGGGTCTGCCTGCGGACAAGCTGACAGCGTATCAGGGTGCCATTGCGAAAATGTACGAGACTCCTGAATGGGAAGCGGTACGTGCGCGCAACGGTTGGGTGAACATCCATAACCCAGGCGACGACTTTGAAGCGTTCCTCGAAAACCAAGAAAAGGTGATCGGCGATCTGATGAAAGAGCTTGGCTTCTTATAAGCTGAAAAATATGGCCGCGCGACGCAATTCGCGCGGCTTCTACATATAGACGGAGAGGACAGACCAATGGCACTCGACCGGTGGATTGCGTTCATCATTTTACTCATATGCTTGGCATATGGATATGCAGCGTATTTCTCGATGGATCAGCTTTTACCGCCGATCTTGCAACGCAGCCCGATCTGGCCGTCGAGCTTTCCTAAAGTCTTGTCCGTTGGAGCGATCTTGTTTGCGTTGATAATCCTTCTTGGACTGGAAAAATCCCCGGAAAACGACAAAGTTGCCGATATCAACCTATCTCGGTTGGGCGACTACAACATCGGTCAGGCATTGGTGTTGATCGGAATGATGATTGGCTATGCAATTTTGCTTCGGCCCCTGGGGTTTCTCGGATCAACATTTCTGTTTCTATTCCTTGGCAGCTTTTCTTTAGGCGAGCGTCGCTATCTGGTCATGGCAATCGTCTCCGCGATTGCCGCTGCCGGGATCTGGTATCTCGTCGATAGCGTGTTGGGAATTTTCTTGCGGCCATTGCCGCTGTTCTTGACAGGAGTTTGATATGTTAGAAGGTCTCCTGCTTGGTCTCTCGACAGCATTTTCGTTCACAAATCTACTTCTTGTAATCGGTGGATGTCTGATAGGCACCTTTATTGGCATGCTGCCAGGTCTTGGACCTATGTCCATCATCGCGATTATGATCCCAATTGCGATTACGATCGGCGATGCAGCATCCGCGTTGATCCTACTGTCCGGAGTCTACTATGGTGCCGTCTTTGGTGGTTCGACCTCTTCCATTTTGATCAATGCCCCGGGGGTGGCCTCAACTGTTGCCACCAGTTTTGATGGCTATCCGCTGACTCGTCAGGGCAAAGCGGGCAAGGCACTGACTGTTGCCGCCATTTCTTCGTTTGCCGGCGGTACAATCGGCGCAATCTTGTTGTTAATTTTCGCGCCAGCGCTGGCCTCTGTGGCATTGCTGTTCCATTCGGCAGAATACTTTGCATTGATGGTTGTCGGTCTGTCGGCGATTGCTGCATTTGCCGGCACCGGGCAAGTTAGCAAGGCGCTACTGATGGCCTTTCTGGGCCTCATCATGGCGACGGTCGGTGAAGGCGTCTTGTTTAATGCCGCGCGCTTCACAATGGGTATCAGCGATTTGCAGTCGGGCTTTGGCTTCGTGACCATTGCCATGGCCATGTTTGCCTTACCCGAGGCGATTTACCTAATCCTTGACCCCGCTCGCTCCAAGTCCGCTGACGGCGGAGAAAACAGCGAGATCAAAGATCTGCGAATTTCACGCGAAGAAGCCAAGGCGATTACCCCAGTCATCGCCCGCCAGTCGCTGCAAGGCTTTTTTATCGGCGTCTTGCCGGGTGCTGGTGCCACAATCGCGTCATTCTTGGGCTACGCTGTAGAACGCAATATCGCACCAAAAGAGGAACAGGAACAGTTCGGCAAAGGCGCGATCAAGGGCGTCGCCGCCCCTGAAAGCGCTAATAACGCCGCCTGCACAGGCTCGTTTGTACCACTTCTGACACTGGGTATTCCCGGCTCTGGCACCACAGCCATCCTGTTGGGCGCATTGATCGCGCTTAATGTCAGCCCTGGCCCACGTCTGATGATCGATGAGCCGCAAATCTTCTGGGCGGTGATTATCTCGATGTATCTGGGCAATTTGGTCTTGCTTATGCTGAACCTGCCACTCATCCCCTACATCGCCAAAGTCCTTGCTGCTCCGCGGAACTATCTGATCCCGTTCATTCTGTTTTTCACATTGATGGGCGCGTATATCGGTCAGAACAATGCCACGGAATTGTTACTTCTAGTTGGGTTTGGCATATGCGCGACGGTCTTGCGGTTTGCAGATTATCCCTTGGCGCCATTGCTGATTGGTTTCATCCTTGGCCCACTTCTGGAAAACAACTTCGCCAGAGCTATGCAGCTATATGACGGAATGTCCTTCATCTGGGAACGCCCCATGACGCTGGGGCTGCTATTGGTCGCAGCGCTGTTGATCGTGCTCCCAAGTTACCGAGCGCGCCGCGCCAGAATTCGCCACGAAGGGGTCGCCGACGGCGACTAAATCATTGTGAACTATTCGGAAGTGTTTGCGATTGGTTGCTACAGCGGTCGGCTTAGAAGGTGGGTGGAAAGTCCACTTTCTTGCAGCGTGGCGTAGCAATTGAACTTCCCAGTGTTGGAACTGATGCTCCGATTTCAAAGCATCTCGCCCAGCCTAAAAATCAAACGAATAAATATCGAGGATATCAATAAAGCGCATGTTCATCTGCAACACAGCACCTGTTACTCTAGGCTCAAAGTGGACCTCGGATGAGGCGCGGCATCAGTTGATTCGGGCGACTTACGTAGCCACAAACAGCCCAAATCCGACCTAGGTCGCTGAACGGTGATGCTCAGGCCAACCTTCCGAAAACAGCCGGTTTAGTGTGCAATAATTGCACTGGTCTAATGTCTGGACTGAGAGATAGAGCGCCATTTCGTTGCAAAATGACAGGTCTGTTTGGCCAATGCGGATCGCCCTTACTTTGTTTGCGCCTTCCACGCTGCAAGAAACTCATTTGCCATTGCAATGTCCTGCGCGGCGATCCCCGTCAGGTCAGCGATTGAGATTTGATCGGCATCCAAACGTCCTTGCCCAGTTCCGCACAAAATCGCCCCGATTTCATGGACGTCTTCCGCCTGAATCAAACCGCTCTTTGCCGCGCGAGAAACCTCGCCGTGGTCCAGACACTGCGATTTTATGTCAACCGCCAGAACATCAGCGCGCGCGATCAAATTGACGTCAAGTTCCTGTTTGCCCGGAGCGTCTGCGCCAACGGCTGAAATATGTGTTCCGGGTTGGACCCATTCAGATTTCATGAATGCCGTCGTCGAACCTGTGGCTGTGATGACGATGTCAGCCTGCCGGATAGCGGCTTCAAGGTCGACCGCAGGTTCAACATCTATATTCGGGCTGAGGTCCGCTACAAGCGCCGCCTGCTTTCCTTTATCGCGCCCCCAAACGCGAAATGATAGACGTGGCATCAGCGCAGCATGTGCCTCAATTTGACGACGCGCTTGAGGCACCGTTCCGACGACCAGGGCCTGTTTGCTATCGGGCCGCGCCAGTGCGCGACTGGCAATCGCGCCCCCTGTCTGAAGTCAGCGCCTATGGGTCCAATTAGGTTAATTTGATAAGAGAGTTTTGTTGGCTCATCGTAACCACTGAGGAGTGGGACATGAGACAGACAACTGGAACTCGCAGGAGCCCCGGCGAGAAGATCGTCAAAGAGATCAAGCGCGCGACGCGCAAACAGTATTCGTCAGAAGAGAAGATCCGGATCGTGCTGGATGGCTTGCGTGGCGAAGACAGCATTGCTGAGTTGTGCCGTCGTGAGGGAATATCTCAAGGTATCTACTACAAATGGTCCAAGGACTTCATGGAAGCTGGCAAACGGCGGCTTGCTGGAGATACGGCGCGTGCGGCTACGACCGACGAAGTCAAGGACCTGCGCCGCGAAGCCCGAGACCTGAAGGAGGTCGTTGCCGAGCAAACACTGGAACTGCGTCTTCTCAAAAAAAGCATGACCGGCGGTGGGGGCGACCAAGAATGAGGTATGCTGCATCTGAGAAGTTGGAGATCATCCGGCTTGTTGAGGGGTCGCATTTGTCTGCTCGTCGAACATTGGCAAAGCTGGGCATCCCCCGCACCACATTTTACCGTTGGTATGATCGGTATCGGCAGCGCGGCGACGCTGGCCTTGTGGATCAAGCGCCTAAGCCCAGACATGTCTGGAACCGCATCCCCGACGAAGTCCGGCGCAAGGTCGTCAAGCTGGCGCTGCAGGAGACGGAGCTGTCGCCGCGCGAACTGGCAGTGACGTTCACGGATCGGGAGCGCTACTTCGTCTCGGAATCTTCAGTCTATCGGGCCCTGAAGGCCCACGATCTGATCACCAGCCCGGCCTTTATCGTGCTCAAGGCGGCAAACGAGTTCAAAGACAAGACCACTGCGATCAACCAGCTTTGGCAAACCGACTTCACCTATCTCAAAGTGCTTGGCTGGGGCTGGTTCTATCTCAGCACAATCCTGGACGACTACAGCCGCTACATCATCTCGTGGAAACTCTGCACGAACATGCGGGCAGAGGACGTGACGGACACCCTGGATTTGGCGCTACAAGCATCAGGGTGCGATCAGGTTCACGTCATCCACAAACCCCGCCTCCTCAGCGACAACGGGTCCAGTTACGTCTCTGGCGATCTGGCTGAATGGCTGCAGGACAAAGGCATGAAGCATTCTCGGGGCGCACCATATCATCCCCAGACACAGGGCAAGATCGAGAGGTGGCATCAAACCCTGAAGAACCGCATCCTATTGGAGAACTACTTCCTTCCGGGAGACCTCGAAACCCAGATCGAAGCCTTCGTCGATCACTACAATCACAAGCGCTACCACGAGAGCCTGAACAACGTCACACCCGCCGACGTCTACTTCGGGCGTGACAAAGCCATTCTAAGACAACGGGAAAGGATCAAACGAAAGACGCTCGAAGCGCGGCGCTTGCATCACAGACAGCGCGCCGCATAATAACATCAACCAGACGAGCCAAACTCTTTACTTGTTTAAGCAACTCTTGGTTCCCAAAACCCTGACGACGGACAGGCTTGGCCATCTAAGATTTCCCGGCTCAACCGGTGCGAACCGCATCAAGAAATTCACTGGTTGATAGTACACCTGCAATTCCGGCCTAGTAGATGTCATCTCTGAGCACCGGCTCCAAAGCGTCTCTCCTAACTTCGCCACCGCACAACTCACGGAAACAACGGCACTATTTGCCACAGTCTCTAGTATCGTCGGTTTGAGAGATATGCCTGGCTGTGCAGACAATCTCGAGCTAACCAGTCTCAGCCGGAAATTCCCTGTTAACAGGGAAAATCCAGGGAAAACCACTGATCCTACCGATATTTGAGCTAGTCGCCTAAATTTCGGAAAAGAAAACAGATACTTGGCGCAACTTCCCTAATCCTGCATACAGGGAATTTCAGTTTGGTATCAGCGAATTTGTTTTGGCAAACAGGGAAGTGATGCCGGGCCTGATCCATGCCGAATGTTGTGTGATCTGCCCGAAATTTCTAGAACCGACGTTCGTACGTCGTGCAGTGAATGCTGGCTTTGTCCGGCGATTTCAACTGATCGCCGCAACACTCTCAGCGAACTTCTCAGGCGGTGTTTGATATTGCAAGGTCTTGCGGGGCCGCTCGTTGAGTTGACGGGCAATCGCGCTCAGCTTTGCCTGGGAATGGACCGATAAGTCTGTTCCGCGTGGCAGGTATTGGCGCAAAAGATGGTTGGTGTTTTCGTTTGACCCGCGCTGCCATGGGGAGTGTGGATCACAGAAGTAGACGTCGACATCCGTCGCCATCGTCAATCTCGGATGGTCTGCCAGCGCTTTGCCGCGATCCCAGGTCAGGGATTTGTAGAGTTCCTTTGGCAGTCGCTTCGATTGCTTGATCAGACCTGAGATCACGCTCTTGGTGTCCTTGTTGGTGACCTTTATCAGCATAACGTAGCGCGACTGGCGTTCGACCAAAGTGGCGACGTAGCTGTTTTTGGACCCGCCGATGAGATCACCCTCCCAATGTCCTGGTATCGCGCGATCCTCAACACTGGCGGGCTGTTCGCTTATCGACACTGCATCCTTAACCTGGCCCAGGCCGTTGCGTTTCAGGCTGGCATGTCTGGATCGTCGGATCGTGCGCCTGGCACGCAGATGGTTCAGGAGTTCTTTCTTCAGCACACCACGCGCCTGGATATACAGGCTTCGATAGATTGTCTCGTGCGACACCTGCTTGTTCACCTCTCCCGGAAAGCTGCGTTTTAGCCAACCCGCGATTTGTTCAGGTGACCATTTGCGGCGGAGCTTTGCAGATACTTCGCGGCTCAAGAATGGGTAGCAAGCAAGCTTGCAGGGCTTCGGTCGAAGGGCACGATCCCCTGCCGCCTGATCCGAAGCCGCTGCCCGATAGGCGGTGCGTCCGCCATTGCGCCGGACCTCACGGCTGATGGTCGAGGCCGCGCGACCCAATTGCGTCGCGATGGATCGGAGTGAACGGTTTGTGCTGAGCCCGCGCGATATCTCTTCACGTTCATCGAGAGACAAGGCCTGTCTGTGCCGCTTGCGTTCCGGCGGGCGAATACCACCCGTCGGAGAGATCACCGAAAACACCGACGAGGACTGCCGGTCAAACACACGGCCGATGGAACTCATCGACTCCCTTCGCTGCCAACGATCCCAAATCTCCGCGCGTTGTGCGGCTGAATAATAAATACGGCGGCGGTACTTCATGGCAAACACTCCATCTTTCCAAAAAGATTAAAGTGTTGCGTCCACCCGTTGAGGGCACCGGACAAAGTGAACAATGCCGCGCTGCATCTGACTGTCTGCTTTGGGTAATGGTTCACGGCGGATTCTGGACGAAATCGCGATGATACAAATCGTACTGACAATTCGCGTTTCCGGGTGGCGGCAACCGCTGACATCTTGTCTGAAATGTCGGCGGGAGACCCCTAACAATCTCGCACAAATGTTAGTCAGATCGCCCTTTCTGTGGAGGCACGACGTATCAACTCGATTGGCAAATTCACCGAAGTCTGCGGCGTGCCGGTTTCAAGCCAATGAGATATTAGTTCAGCGGCTTTTATCCCCATTTCTTCAACGCTCAACCGCACGGTTGTTAATGGAGGAAAGGTGAATTTTGACGCTGGCAGGTTCTCCATTCCCATGACGGACATGTGTGTTGGAACGGCAATGTCGCGGCTGTGCAGCCCGCTTAGAACACCGTGAGCTATCACGTCAGAGAAGCATAGGATACCGGTTGGCATGTAGGTTGATCTCAGTATTTCCGCTACCGCCCTAAATCCGCCTTCCATCGACATTTCGGCCTGAAAGAAATCAAAGGAAACATCCAGTTTGCTACACTTCAGCGCGGTGCAGCGCTGCCGCATTCTGTCGTTTGTGTCGGTTGGGCCATGGACCACAGCCACTTTCCGATGGCCTAGGTCTGCCAAATGAGTGGCCGCGATTTCTGCGGCCAGCCAATTTTCATATCCGACCGTTGGAAGACGCCCATTTTCCTCGAAATAGGAGATCGCGACGACCGGGAGTTGCGCATTGTCGATTAGCTCGAAGAACGCATCGCTGTGGTGAACTCCGGCCACGATCAGTGCCTCGGCACCAATTTCGATCAGTTGCTTTGCGCGTGCGCATTCAAGTTCAGGGTCGCCAAGGGTTTGCGCAACCATCAACGATAGACCTTTCCCGGATAGACGGTCTTCTACACCGTTGATCAATTTTGCATAGATTGCGCTGTCGATTGTCGGCAAAAGCGCGGCCACCATTCGGGAGCGTCCGCTATTGATCGCTCGTGCAGCGGCTGAAGGGACGAACTTTAGATCCGCGATTGCGGAGTTCACTCTGTCCCGAGTTTTGGCAGACACACGGTCGGGATAATTTAGAACCCGACTGACCGTCGCAACAGAGACATTTGCCTGTGCTGCAACGTCGCGCAGATTGGATCTCTTTTTGATCGGGCGTGTGTTCATTCAGGTGAGTCTAGATCATTTCTTGACAAATGTAACTAGTTTCAATCACTATGTAACTAGTTACATGGAGCGATTTATCGGAATGGGTGCCGGGTTTTCACTGCAGGATTTTTCGAACGTAGGGATGCGATCCCATTTCAGGGCGTTTCCTGGTTTTCCGTCCAATTCAGACCAAGAGCGCTATGCCCTTTCACCTCGCGGTGCGGTGGGAATACCGCTGAAGTCTGGAGATCTTGTTTCGATATCCGGCAATGTTGGTCGGGCGTTTGTGGTGGTATTTGGCGAGAGCGGCGAAGAAGCGGCGACCGCGCTGAACCTTGCGATTGATTGTCGATTGGATGGTCTGGCTTTTGATCGGGCAGAGGTTGAAGGGTGGGCGTCTGCGCGCGGAGTGTGTGCTCTCGACAGAGGTGCCTCGAGCATAGGCGAGAATTCTGTGACCAACCTTAAGGCGCGGGAAAACTGCACGGCGTGGTTCATTCTCACCGCCAATAGCGGCGATGTCGTCTCAGGGCATGAAGATGCCAAGGTTGAAATCTCCGTCGCCCGGGTTGGTGGTACGGTGCGAATTCCAGATCCTTTGGGCGCTGTATCGGAAGAATTCACTGTCACCCGCGGCACTGCTTTTGCCTATGAACTGGCCAAGGGCGAGGCAGTTCAGATCATCGATGTTGAGGGACAGCAATGCTCGGATTTCATGGCGTTTCGACTCCGTGGTCTGGATCGTGGTGCAGAGATAATGATCGACAGCACATCTACCCGATCACTGGTCCGCGGCTCCTACCCACGTCCGGGCCTTTTGGATAAGTTCTATGATCGCGACATGGCGCCGATGCTGCAAGTATTGCAAGACACCTGCGGACGTCATGACACTTTTGGACTTGCCTGTACTTCCCGGGGGTATGAAGAGCGCGGCTTCCCCGGTCACGTGAATTGTTCCGACAATATATCGGTAGCCACGGCGCGCTTTGGCGTGGCAGAACGGCGCGCCTGGCCTGCGATCAACTTCTTTTGGAACACCTGGATTGATCCGCATTCACACCATATTCAAACCGAAGAAAGTTATTCTCGTCCAGGTGACTATGTTGCCATGCGCGCAATGGACGATCTGGTTTGTGTGACGACGGCTTGTCCGGACGACATCGACCCGATCAATGGTTGGAATCCCACGGACATCCATGTGCGTGTTTACAACCCCGACATACCCATCCGCCGCGCCGTAGCGTATCGATCAAAAGAGGATTCCAGGATGTCCGTCAGTCGGGAAAGTGCGTTTCATGCGCGCATTGCGAATCTAACCAATGACCTTGTTCCGGCGCGTGATCTCTGGATGCCAAACTCTTTCCCTGCGGTAGGGACAATCGGGGAATATTGGGCGTGTCGGGAGGCCGTGACGGTCCAAGACATGAGCAGTCTCCGGAAATATGACATTGCTGGACCTGATGCCGAAGCATTACTGCAAAAGCTGCTGACCCGCGATATTTCACGGCTCGCCGTTTGGCGCGGCACCTATGCGCTTATGTGCGACGAGACTGGCGCGGTTGTGGATGACGGTACCCTGTTCCGTCTGGGTCCCCAACTGTTTCGTTGGTGTTGCGGGTCGGAAGAGAGCGCCCGCAGGATCGAGGCGATTGTTGCTTCAGAAGGTATGCAAGCGCGACTGATCGATATGTCCCACGCATTGGCGAACATTGCGGTGCAAGGTCCGAAAGCCAGAGACGTGTTGACCAATTTTGTTTTCACGCAGCCGCATGTGCCGTCAATCGATCAGATGAAATGGTTTGGTGTCACAGTGGCCCGCCTGCAAGACCGCGAAGGTGCACCGTTCATGTTATCGCGCACAGGCTATACCGGAGAACTAGGGTATGAAATTTTCTGCACCCAATCTGATGCGTTGCAAATCTGGGATGCTGTCATGGAAGCGGGCAAAGCACATGGCATATCTCCGATGGGAAATGCTGCGCTTGATATAGTCCGGATCGAAGCTGGACTGGCGGCGTCTGGGGCGGAATTTGATGCTGGTAACGATGCCTGGGAAGCTGGGTTGGGTTTTGCCGTGGATATGCGAAAACCTGACTTTGTTGGTCGCGACGCACTTGAACGCAACGCACGCGATCCGCGGCGAATTTTGAGCGGTTTGATCTTTGAGGGTAACGACGTGCCACTTCATGGGGCAGGCGTGTATCTGGATGAGCGCCAAGTCGGCGTTGTGACTTCAGCAACGCGATCACCTGCTTTGGGGTCGGGCATCGCCATGGCGCGGTTGGCTGTCGAATTCGCCGAGATTGGGACCACTCTTTCAGTCGGCATGATGGATGGCCACATGAAGCGTTTGCCAGCGACTGTAGCGGACATTCCCTTTGTTGACCCCAAGCGCGAGAGGGCGCGCGCGTGAGGACAAGCGGACCGTATATGCGGCGCGATCTGGCCCTTTGCAGTTGCTTAGGAGATGGGAACTGCCAAAGGGGTGTCGCGCTTTTCAAGGTAACTCCAAATTGCACGTGTGACGCGATTGGTCCTACTGCCATTGCGGAGCAACCGGATTTCAAGGGGCACATCCCAAGGGGCCTCACCCGTTCGCACCAATGCACCGGTCTCAAGATCAGGCGCGACAAGGCTCTTAGGCAGCCACGTGACCCCATCGCCTGCACGAGCGCGAATGCGCAGCGCCCCGGCCATCGCGTTTTCATAGACCGTGCGCAAACGTGGAGTAATTCCGTGCTGAGCAAATACTGGTTCGAGCAGATCGCCGATTGGTGCCGTTTGGCCAAATCGCAGAAACGGCAAGGTGCCCTCTTGGTCGTCGAAACTGAATTGCGGTGTGCCATCGGCCGAGGGCTTGCAAACCGGGATCAGTGTATCTGCACCGATTGTAATTGCATCCACGTTCCGGGTCGTGGGCGCGCTTTCGGCCCAGTATGCAACGACAAAATCGACTGCGCCTTGTTCCAGGTCCCGCATGCAGTTGGGCAGGTCATCCGCCCGCAGGCGCGACAAAATCGGACCGTAGGCATCTTCCAATGCTTGCAGCCAGGCAGGGTAGAACCGCCAACCGATCGAATGTTGGGTGCCAAAAGTAATCACATATTTGTCTGGCAAAGCCTGTGCTTCGCGAATGTGGCTGCGCTCTTGTTCGATGCGCACCAGAGCTTGCAGACCTGCTTCAAGCATTTGGCTTCCGGCTTCGGTCAAGCGCACAGGTTGGCGAGATCTGTCAACCAACAATGTGCCAACCCAATTTTCGAGCGACTTGATGCGCCTCGAAAAAGCGGGCTGGCTCAAGTTGCCAATTGCCGCGGCCTGCGAGAAGTTTCCAGTTTGCTGAAGGCGTTCAAGATCGCGAAAGAGAGACGTGTCCATAACAGTAGCATAATGCAAAATTTGCATAATGTCATTCTCACATGACATTGGAGCCCTTCAAGAAAGTATCGCAAGCTGACGCAACAGCTTTCAGCAAGGATATTGCAATGTCAGAGACCACAGTATTGACCCGCACAAGGTCCGGACTTGAATTAAATCGGTTTCCACGAACAGCATTGTGCCATCGCCCGACGCCAATTGAGTCAATGCCGCGATTGTCAGCGCACCTTGGTGGTCCGGAGCTTTTCATTAAGCGCGACGATTGCACCGGGCTGGCGACAGGAGGCAATAAAACCCGGAAGCTCGAGTTTCTCGTCGGTGAAGCCGTCGCTGCCGGCGCAGATATGCTTGTGACCCAAGGTGCTGTGCAATCTAACCATGTCCGCCAAACTGCGGCAGCCGCGTGCAAGGTCGGAATGAAATGCCATGTTCTGCTTGAACGTCGGGTTCCCGATCGCGAGGCGTCATATGAGGAAACCGGCAACGTTTTGCTGGATAATATATTCGGCGCTACGCATGATTTTCGCCCGCCGGGATTGGATATGAATGCTGAAGCAATCGCAGTTTGTGAAGATCTCAAGGCGCAGGGCAACACTCCCTACTTCATCCCGGGCGGTGGATCCAATCCTACCGGGGCGTTGGGTTATGCAAATTGCGCAGAAGAGATTGCCGAGTATTCCGCCGCAAACGATCAAAACTTTGATTGGCTGGTGATGGGTACGGGAAGCACGGGCACTCAGGCTGGGCTGGTAGCAGGGTTTCACGCTCTGGGTCATGATTTGCCGGTCATAGGGATCAGTGTGCGTCAGCCTCGCCCGCGCCAAATTGGGGCGGTTCATGCGCTAGCAAAGGCGACATGCGAAAAACTGGGCGTCAGCAGCGTTTCAGAAGACAAAATCCTGGTTGATGACGGCTATGTCGGCGAGGGCTACGGCATTCCGGCTGACAGCACACTTGAGGCCATCCACTTACTCGCGCGGCAAGAGGGCATTTTGCTGGACCCAGTGTATTCCGCAAAAGGTATGGCGGGATTGATTGGGCTTATCCGGCAAGATTTCTTTGCCGCGACCGACAAGGTGTTGTTCCTGCACACAGGAGGAGCAACGGCCCTGTTTGCCTATGAAAAACAAATACTTAAATCGATCAACTAAATCGCGCCCGTCAGAGGCGCAACCAACAGAGGAGATGAAAATGAAACATTCAATTAGGTCGCTGGGACTGGCGACTGCCATGGGCGTTTTGGCCGTTCCGGCCCTTGCTGCCGAAGAAGTGAAAATCGGCGTTCCGTCCTGGACCGGTGCCCAAGCGATTGCCTATCTACTGGGTGAGGTCGTGGAGTCCCGGATTGGTGGTCAAGTGGACTATATCCCTGGCAACAACGCGACGATCTTTCAGGCTATGGATCAGGGTAAGGGTGACATCGACGTCCATCCAGACGTCTGGCTTCCAAACCAAGAAAGCTTCACCAAAAAATATGTGGATGAAGCTGGAACAGTCACTTTGTCCTCTAACCCTTACCAAGGCAACCAGGGTTTCTGCGTCACTCAGGACTTCGGTACTGCCAACAATGTGACTGACATTGCCGATTTGGGACGCCCAGATGTGGCGTCATTGATGGATAGTGATGGCAATGGTCTAGGTGAGATGTGGATCGGTGCGCCAGGCTGGGCGTCGGCCAATGTCAATGAGGTCAAAACTCGAGACTACGGCCTCCTTGATTTTGTCGAACCAGTTCGGGCGGAAGAGAGCGTGAAGACTGCGCGTATCAAGGACAGCATCGCCAAAGGCGAGGGCTATGCGTTCTACTGCTATAAGCCACATGCCGTCTGGTTCATGTTTGACGTTCAAATGCTGACCGAGCCAACATTTGACCCAGCAAACTACCAGATGATTCAGCCTTCCGACGATGCCGATTGGTATGAAAAGTCGAAAGTTGCGACAAAAGATGCGCTGAAGGACGTGCAGATTGCGTGGTCAAATTCTTTGGTTGATCGTTCGCCAGCGATCGCAGAGTTCTTTGCTAACTTTAATTTGACTGCGGACGATGTCAGTCAATTGGCATTTGAGATCAGCTCGAATGGCCGTGAACCTGCAGCAGTGGCGAAAGATTGGATCGACGCAAACTCCGACCGCGTAGATAGTTGGCTCGGCCTGTAGAAATCGACGCTCAAACAAGAAGCGATGGCGCGCCTGAAATAGGTGCGCCATCGATACTCAAGCGGCGCAGGAAACGTGCAATATGACCGATCAGACAGTCATCGAAATCTCCAATGTTTGGAAGATATTCGGAGCAAATGCTCAGGCGGCGCTCACCGCCATCCGCGATAAAGACCTGGGAAAAGCTGAGGTTCTTGCTGAATATAACGCGGTTGTAGGAGTTGCTGACGTCAGCCTGTCCGTGAATCGCGGAGAAATTTTTTGCATCATGGGATTGTCGGGCAGCGGCAAATCCACATTGGTTCGACACTTCAACCGCCTTTTGGAACCTACTGCCGGAAAGATTGAAATTGAAGGCACCGATGTAATGGCGCTCGGCCCACGCGAGCTTCAGCGTTTTCGAAATCAGAAGATTGGCATGGTGTTTCAGAACTTTGCCCTAATGCCGCACCGGTCGGTGCTGGATAACGTTGCAATGCCGTTGGAGATCAGAAAGGTCCCGAAGAACGAACGCATGCGTCAGGCTGCAGCGATTCTGGACATTGTCGAGCTCGGAGCCTGGGGCTCTAAATTTGCTCATGAACTTTCTGGCGGTATGCAGCAACGAGTTGGCCTTGCACGCGCGCTTGCGGCGAACCCGGACGTTTTGTTGATGGACGAACCATTCTCGGCGCTGGATCCGCTGATCCGACGCCAGCTGCAGGACGAGTTCATCCGCCTCAGCAAAATTCTCAAGAAAACAACGATCTTCATTACACATGACCTCGACGAAGCTGTTCGGATCGGTGATCGCATCGCCATCATGCGTGACGGCAAAATGGTGCAAATGGGCACCGCCGAGGACATCGTGATGGAGCCCGCTGACGATTATGTTGCCGACTTTGTGGCAGGTATTTCGAGATTGAAAGTCGTACACGCCCACGCCGTCATGCAACCTATTGATGAATTTGTCGCCGCAAACGGCGGGCTTTCTCCGGATGCTCCGAAGGTCGACGAGGCAGAAAATCTCAGCACACTTATCAATCTCGCAATCGACGATGATCATCCGATTGTCGTGCAAACTGATGGCAAAGATTCTGGTGTCATTACACGCGCGGACCTCTTGCGCACCGTGATCGAAGGGACGGAAGTATCATGACCGACTTAGGCGTAAATCCCCTTGAAGATACGGAATCCGCTGCAGCTCAAGCCTATGCGGAAGAGAGGCGCCAGAATATTCGCGACTTCGTGCGCACCAGTCCTGAATACTACATTCGGATGTTTGACAAGATCGGTGCCTCTTCGAAATTCACACCGACGCTGAACGTTTTCGCCGGAATCTTTGGCCCGATATGGTTCGGCGCGCGAGGCCTCTGGAACTGGGCACTGCCGTTCTTGATTATCGAGGCATTAGCGATGGTTCAAATGGCGCGGGGGTTGTTTGGCGATCTTGGTGCGGAGGCTATGGAGCGTATTGCGTCAATTGAAGGTACGCTCGAGTTGCGTCGCCAGCAACTGGCTGCTGCGATCGAGAACAATACGGATCGCGTTGACGCATTCCGACGAACCGTCGACTCGCTGGAAGCAAATATTGGAGGGATTCGAGCCGAGGCCGAAGCCGCCGCTGCCGAAGGCCCCACAATTGCGCTGACGGGCCTGATTATTCTTTTGCTAGTTAAGGTCGCGCAGGCCCTGGTCGCAAATACGGCACTTGAAGGCCGGTTTTCTGACTGGCTGAGCGACCGCACGGTTCGGTCGGGATTGCCTGTTGCCGAGATCGTTTTCAGTGCAATTTTCATGGTGCTGGTCGTCTTTGCGGCAATGATGCACTACAGTTTTCCAGGGCGTTTCTCCCTTTTGTCAGACTTCCCGACTGATCCCGATATCCGGTTGGTCAGTATCGATAAAGTCGAAGCCTTTTTTAATTGGGCAGTCCTGAACGGCGACGCGCTATTTGATGCGATAACCTATTGTATTCGCCTAGTATTGGACGCCTTGGAGATCGTCTTTGTCAGCACACCCTGGATCGTGATTGCTTCGTTGATCATCCTGTTGACGTGGCTCACGGCGGGTGTGCGCATGGCAATTTATTCAGCCGGGTTCCTGTCCTACATGGGGCTTCTAGGCTTCTGGGAGAAGGCGATGACAACGTTGGCATTGCTGGGAACAGCTGCCTGTTTGTCTATCTTGATCGGTATTCCTTTGGGCATGTTTGCCGCCCGTCGCCCGCGCTTTTATGCGGCGATACAGCCAATCATGGATTTCATGCAGACGATGCCTGCATTTGTGTTCATGATCCCGGTGATTGCGTTCTTCGGCACCGGCAAGCCTGCCGCCGTTGTTACAACGATGATCTTTGGCGGCACGCCCGTGGTGCGTTTGACTGTATTGGGGCTTCGCGGTGTTCCGGAGAGTGTGCGAGAAGCGGCGATAAGTTTTGGTGCCAACAAGTGGTATCTGCTTACCAAAGTTGATTTGCCGCTCGCGGGGCCATCAATTCGCGCCGGTATCAACCAAACCATCATGCTTTCACTTGCGATGGTTGTCGTTGCATCGCTGATCGGGGCCAAAGGTCTTGGCGAAGATGTCCTTGAGGCTCTGCAATACGCTAACGTGGGGCAGGGTATTTTGGCTGGTTTCTCGATCCTCTTTTGCGCCATGATCCTTGACCGAATTGTGCAGGGCGGGCGCAAGTGACACCCTTGGTGCTTGTCCATGGCTTCATGGGTGGCAGCGATCAATGGGGACCGCAAAAGAACCTTGCCGCCGATCTAAAGTTGATCCGGCTTGACCTGCCAGGGTATGGGCGCGCGGCCGACCAGAATGCCATTGCGTCCATAGATGGTATGGCAAGATGGGCATTGGATCACTTGGCCGACATGGGAATTAGGACGTTCGACCTGTTGGGGCACTCCATGGGCGGGATGGTCGTCCAAGAGATGGTTCGCCAGGAGCCTGAGAGGATCAGAAAGTTGATTCTATACGCAACCGGGCCCACAGGCGTGTTGCCGGATCGGTTCGAACCGATTGAGACATCTATTGCGCGGGCCACAGCGGACGGTGCTGAGACCACGGCGCGCCGCATTGCCGCTACTTGGTTTCTCGACGAACAAAGTGTCGATGACAATGCGGGCTGCCTTGATCTTGCAGCGCGAAGTGGTTTGCCTGCGATACTGGCGGGACTGGAAGCAATGCGAGGATGGTCTGGAGAAGACTATTTGAGTGAAATAGCTGCCGATACGCTGGTCATTTGGGGCGATCAGGATCGGACTTATGGTTGGCCGCAAGTCGAGCAGCTCTGGATGACTATCCCAAACAGTCATTTGGCGGTGCTTCCACTCTGCGCGCATGCAATTCACCTGGAAAAACCGAAATTTTTCAATGCTATACTGATGGATTTTCTTTCTAAGTAGGCGGCGCGGACTTCATTTGCGCGGAAGGAAATCCGTTTCCCCCGCAATTCAAGGAGGAGAAAAAGAAGATGTTGTCTTCCGCTTCATAGCTCTTGGCCAACTTCTAACTTGTCTCGACAGTTAGTGCATGACTGGCGTTTGGCGCGCCAGCGTTGCATGTGCATATAGGTATACGCTCAAAGCGGATGAGGTAGGTGGCTCCTGCTCCACCGGCATCGAATGTGCCAAAGTGCAGTTATCATCGACTGCTAGGAAAAGAGCCACCCAATGACAGTTAAAACCGCAGGTCTGGATCTGGCCTAGGATGTTTTTCAAGTGCACGGCATTTCAGAGAATGGCCGTGTGATCTTCAACAAGGCCATCAAGCGAGCGAAGCTGCTCAACTTTTTTGAGACACTTCCGCCCTGTGTCGTCGGCATGGAAGCATGCGGTTCGTCTCATCACTGGGGACGCCAGTTGCGCAAGCTTGGTCATGACGTGAAGCTGATGCCTGCCGGATACGTCAAACCCTACGTAAAGCGCGGTAAGAACGATGCCGTTGATGCGGAAGCGATCTGTGAGGCCGTTCGGCGCCCAACGATTCGGTTTGTGGAGATCAAGACCGAGGAACAGCAGGCCATTCTGTCGATCCATCGCACCCGCGATTTGGCAGTCCGGCAGCGCACTCAGATGGCCAACATGATCCGCAGTTTGCTGCGCGAGTTCGGGCACATCTTGCCCATTGGAGTCGAAGCGGTCTCAGCCTTCGCCAAGCGCCACCTTGATGGCGATCACCCGGACATGCCTGACATCGCGAACGGCATGCTCAGTATCCAGTGCTATCAGTTCATTGGCTTGAACGCGCGCATCGAAGGCTATTCCAAGATGATCGAACAACATGCCATGCTGAGTACAGATGCGCGCCGGTTGATGCGCATGCCTGGCATCGGCCCGATCACGGCATCGGCTATTGTTGCAACGATTGGCGATGCAAAACAGTTCCGGACCGGGCGCGATCTGGCGGCCTGGTTGGGCCTGACCCCGCTCAATAAGTCCAGCGGCGGCAAGGAACGTCTGGGCCAGATCACTAAGCAGGGTGATCGCTACATTCGCAAGCTGTTGGTCGTGGGCATGACATCACGCGCGGTGATGGCGAAACGTTCACCGGAGAAGGTCGATCTGTAGACAGCGAAGATCATCGCAGACAAACCATTCCGATTGGCAACAACGGCCATGGCAAACAAGGCCGCTCGGGCCATCTGGGCGATGCTCACAAGGAAACAGGAATACCGGCAGCCTGCGTTCCAAACGCTCCGACTGCCAAAAAGATGCAAGACGTTGAAGTGATGATCGGAATTAAGTCAACCAAGAGCAAGGACACTCCGGGAATGGCAGCGGCTCTCTTCCAAGGCCGATAAGCCGATTGGAACCTTACTCGCGGAATTCATCAAGGCCAGCGGAACACCACCGCACAAACAGGCCGGACAGACGACGGTACTGACGAAAATGACCGCAAATATCACCAAAAACCTCTTGTAAAGCAGGAGCCACCCACAGAGGTTATTCATCGATAGATCGAACCCATTCTTCTGCCATCGATCTAACGTCGGAGTGTACTCAAAGTTGAACGTGAAACTATCGGCGCAAACTTCCAATTAGGGAGTTCTTCCAGCGACGGCCAATCTACAGAAATAATTCGGCTACTCCAATTGGCAGTCCCACAGCAGTTTCCGCCGCGTTTTCTGATCTTAATTGGTGTAAACGCACAACTTGATTTGTGTCCCGGACTCCGATTCACAGCAGGCTAGGTATACGGCGCTACTTCATCGAATGTACCAATTTTCGGTTCACTCCTATCCCAGCAAGGACCATCTGAACGACGTGGTCTCTTCGTGAATCGATCCAATTATCGTCGCGTAGATCACGGTCATACATTATTGACAGAGTATGCGCGTTGGAAAGGTGGAAGAAACTTAACGACAGGATCGACACATAGAGCTGAAATGCGTCGGTTCCTTTGAAAAAATCGCCACGAATTTCGCCCTGCTTCAACACAGAATCGATCTTGTCGATCAGTTCGCTACTTTCTTTCGAAATACTGTCGATACCTTTCAAGTACCGACCGCGCTGTACATTTTCGACCACTACCAAATCGACAAGTTCTCGGTTCTGCCGGTGGTGGTCGAATGTAAATTCGACTAAGGACTTTATGGCTGACACCGGGTCCAGATTATCTAGGCCAAGTTTAGCCTCGCTGCTCCTAATTGCACCATAGACCCGTTCAAGCGCAGCTCTATAGAGCCCTTCTTTGTTGCCGAAGTAGTGGTAAATCATGCGAATATTGCAGTCGGATCTGTGGGCGATATTTTGAATTCTGCTTCCAGAGTATCCGTTTTCGCAAAAATCTTTGATACCCACGGTCAGAATGCGCTCTTTGGTCGCTTCGGCGTCTCGACGAATTACTTTTTGCACCAAACGGTATCCTCCGAATTTGGCTAACGCCCAAAATTGTGGCGAATTACAAACAGTTGCAACCCTAGCGTGCCGAACAGTTGATCAAGAATTTGATACCAATGGTCGGTAAAAACCGAAATCGGCATAGTCTTAGTTTACTTGCCCAAATGTTCCCAAGAGCGCTCTTACTATCCATAGGGCAATTTTTCTTGACATGCAAAGTTAACTAAGTAAAAATTTACTTACAACAATGGATTCTTGAATGCTTGATGGAAAAACAAGTCAGATCGATCTGACCGTCAATGGTAGGCCCGTGGCGGTCGAAGCAGCCGAAGATACCACGCTTTTGGAATTGCTTCGCGAAGACTTGGACCTGACGGGCGCTAAAAAGGCCTGCGACAATGGTGAATGTGGCAGCTGCATTGTCCTGATGAATGGAAAGCCCGCCAAATCATGTTTGCTACCCGCTGCCCGCGCGGCAACTAAAGACGTTGTGACAATTGAAGGATTTTCGGATGGTTCGTTAGATGGAATTGACGAAGAAATTCTGCACCCGCTTCAGCAAGCGTTTTTGGAATTGGGGGCCACACAATGTGGATTTTGCATTCCAGGAATGATCCTTAGGTCCGCGGTCTTGCTAAAATCCAAACCTGATCCGGCGCGCGAAGATGTGACCAAGGCGCTGTCAAAGAACCTTTGCCGTTGTACGGGCTACACGAAAATAATCGAAGCGGTTCAGTACGCGGGCGAGATAATGCGCCGAAACTCACAGTCCGAACCAGCGGTCGCTGCGCCAGTCGGTAGCTCGGTTGGTTACAATGTTCCCAATCGTTATTCTCCGGATACTGTCAATGGTAAGGCGAAGTATACGGCCGACTTGAGGATGGATGGGATGCTGCACGCGAAATTCTATCGCAGCGAGGTGCATCACGCGCGCATTCTGAGATACGATCTATCCAAGGCGCAGTCGCTGCCCGGTGTCGTCGCAGTCATAGGGCCCGATGACATTCCAGGGACGCCATTTTTGCCAAACTGCCAGCCGCAGGTTTACATATTTCCCAAAGACAAAATCAGATTCAAAGGCGAAGCGCTTTTTGCCGTAGCGGCCGAAAGCGAAAAAATTGCACTTGCGGCAGTTGATCTGATTAATGTCGTGGTTGAAGAGCTGCCCCACGCAATCGAATTGTCGGACGCCGCCCGACCCAATTCGGCGCGGCTTTTTGATTTCGCGGACAATGTATCGCCAGCGACAGAAGTGAGTTCTGGAGACATAAAAAAGGGTTTTGCACTAGCAGACCTTATTGTCGAAAAGGAATATTCGGTTCCGGTGCGTGAGCACGCAGCAATGGAGCCCGAAGCAGCCCTCGCTTATGAAGAAGATGACGGAACGTTGGTCATAAAGTCGCCACTGTACCACGCATTCGTTCAAGGTACGGAGTCAATTGCCAATAATTTGAACATGAAACAGGATGATGTTCGAATTATTTGCCCCGCAATGGGCGGCAATTTTGGAACGCGCGGTGACACATTGGCGCCTGTGGTTGCCGGGCTATTGGCTCGGAAGACCGGAAAGCCGGTCAAGCTAGTTTTTAGTCGTGCTGAATCCATTTTGGGATCTTGTAAAGCGCCTTCTGTGAATGTGCGTTATAAGACCGGCGCTATGCGGGATGGAACGATCGTTGCAATTGAGGTCGACATTTTGCACGGTTCTGGTTCATGGGCGCCATACCTCATTCCTGAGACAACCAAAGGTCTTGAGCTATGCTATTTTGAATCGCTCCCCGCGATGTTGTCCCATGTTACCGGCCCCTACAAAGTACCGCACGTTAGGGCCCGCGCTTATGATGTTCTGACAAATGCACCGCGATTTGTTCCCTTGCGCGGAACTAATGCGAACTATCTTCCGATTGCCTATGAATCTCAGGTCGATCTGGTCGCGGGGCATCTTGGGATTGACCCGCTGGAAGTTCGAAGGATTAACGCGATCCAGTACGGGGACGTGACCCATATCGGTCAAGAGATGACCGAACATGTGAACTATGACAAAGAAATCGATGCACTGAAACCGCACTATGACGCTGCGCTTGCGCGACTGGAAGATCGGCGAGCCAATGCTATGGAGCCTTGGATTCCCGGACTCGGGGTCGGTGGCGGCTGGCGCAACGTAGGCTATGTTTCGCAGCGAATTTCTGCGGGCGCAGAGATTAAGCCTGACGGGACATTTCTGATCCTGGCTGGCACCGTCGAACAGGGGCAGGGCCCGACGACCCAATTTGCGCAAATCGGCGCTGATGCTCTTGAGGTGCCGGTTGAATTGGTTTCGGTATTGCTGGGCGACACGACGGCTGCAGATTACCCAGTACCTACCTTTAGTTCGATCACAACTGTGGCTACCGGTCGGGCGGTTCAAATGGCGGCCGAGAACCTGCGTAGCCTCATATTCGAAATTGCAGGCAAAATTCTGGGCGTCGATACAGGCGATCTGGAACTGCTCGAAGACAGCTGTGCGAGCTCCGCTGGGAAAGTTACAACTTTCGCGGAGATCGCCGCGTTTTTGGATAAGAATGGCCTATCACGTCGCTGCAGCGGTGATCTTGACTGGAACGGCGAAGCGCCGAACATCTTATACGGATACAATCTTGGTCTGATTGAGTTGGATGTGAATACTGAAACCGGACAGGTGAAGTTGCGCAATCACGTCAATGTTTGCGACCCAGGCACGATCGTCAATCCACTTGCAGTAGAGGGCCAGGTAGATGGCGGGATTTCCTTCGGAGTCGGATTTGCTTTGAAGGAGGCGTTTCATCCGGACAACCCGCCGACCTTGGTGGGCTACGGGCTGCCAACAACCATGGACGTGCCGGATACGGTTACACGCTTGTACGTCGAGGATCCGTTTGAACGCGGACCTTTCGGGGCCAAAAGTGTAGCCGAACATCCCGGGATCTCTCCTATCCCCGCGATCATTAACGCCATTTCAAATGCTACTGGAGGCGCACGGGTTCGCGATATCCCGGCGACCCCAGAACGAGTACTCGCCGCGATTGAAGTTAACCGTGGTGTTGTTCGGCTGCCCAGCAAGGAGGAGTTGGCGACCTGGCCGCGCTAGTAATCGGAGCACTGCGGCAAAGCTTAAGTCACCTAGCGCAAATAACCGCGAAAAAGAAAACAATCTAGATCAACAGGAGGAAATCATGTCCAAAGAAACAAAATCTGGTGTTACCCGTCGAGGACTTTTGAAAGGCGCGGCCGTTGTCGGCGCGGCTTCCGCTCTTGGCACGCCTTTGCTGGCGCAAGGCAAACGCAAACTGTGCTATATTGCTTTTATTAACCGGAACACTGTTTGGGGTAAGCCATACGATTTCTTGGCTGCGGAAGTCGACCGGATTTCTGGCGGTGATCTTGAGATTGAGTATGTCGGCGGTTCGGACGTGATTGGCGGATTTGACGCTCCGGAGGCGATCGCCAACGGGGTTTTTGACATTAGCCACTCAGCTAACTCCTACTTCGCGGGCGCGATGCCAGCTTCAATTTCATTGGCCAGCGGAAGCGCAAGTTTGGATGAGCTCAAGGCGTCGGGAGCTATCGACGCATATTCGGATTTGCTGATGCAACAACGCGGCGTGATGTTGCTTGGTATGCCGCTAAGTGGTGTTGGGTACGTGTTCCAAACGCGCGACGATTCCAGCGATCTGTCGTATTATGAAGGCAAGAAAATCCGATCAATTCCGTTGTACGATCCAATCCTGGAATCGCTCGGTGCGATACCTGTTACAACGTCACCGGCGGAAGCATACACCTCAATGGAACGCGGAGTTGTGGACGGGCTAGGTTGGCCAGACATCGGGTTGCTTGACTTCAAATTCTACGAATGTCTGAAGTCAGCGCCTATGGGTCCAATTAGGTTAATTTGATAAGAGAGTTTTGTTGGCTCATCGTAACCACTGAGGAGTGGATGATGAGAAAGACAACCAAAAGCCCTGGCGAGCAGATCGTCAAAGACATCAAACGGGCGACGCGCAAACAGTATTCGTCAGAAGAGAAGATCCGGATCGTGCTGGATGGCTTGCGTGGCGAAGACAGCATTGCTGAGTTGTGCCGTCGTGAGGGAATATCTCAAGGTATCTACTACAAATGGTCCAAGGACTTCATGGAAGCTGGCAAACGGCGGCTTGCTGGAGATACGGCGCGTGCGGCTACGACCGACGAAGTCAAGGACCTGCGCCGCGAAGCCCGAGACCTGAAGGAGGTCGTTGCCGAGCAAACACTGGAACTGCGTCTTCTCAAAAAAAGCATGACCGGCGGTGGGGGCGACCAAGAATGAGGTATGCTGCATCTGAGAAGTTGGAGATCATCCGGCTTGTTGAGGGGTCGCATTTGTCTGCTCGTCGAACATTGGCAAAGCTGGGCATCCCCCGCACCACATTTTACCGTTGGTATGATCGGTATCGGCAGCGCGGCGACGCTGGCCTTGTGGATCAAGCGCCTAAGCCCAGACATGTCTGGAACCGCATCCCCGACGAAGTCCGGCGCAAGGTCGTCAAGCTGGCGCTGCAGGAGACGGAGCTGTCGCCGCGCGAACTGGCAGTGACGTTCACGGATCGGGAGCGCTACTTCGTCTCGGAATCTTCAGTCTATCGGGCCCTGAAGGCCCACGATCTGATCACCAGCCCGGCCTTTATCGTGCTCAAGGCGGCAAACGAGTTCAAAGACAAGACCACTGCGATCAACCAGCTTTGGCAAACCGACTTCACCTATCTCAAAGTGCTTGGCTGGGGCTGGTTCTATCTCAGCACAATCCTGGACGACTACAGCCGCTACATCATCTCGTGGAAACTCTGCACGAACATGCGGGCAGAGGACGTGACGGACACCCTGGATTTGGCGCTACAAGCATCAGGGTGCGATCAGGTTCACGTCATCCACAAACCCCGCCTCCTCAGCGACAACGGGTCCAGTTACGTCTCTGGCGATCTGGCTGAATGGCTGCAGGACAAAGGCATGAAGCATTCTCGGGGCGCACCATATCATCCCCAGACACAGGGCAAGATCGAGAGGTGGCATCAAACCCTGAAGAACCGCATCCTATTGGAGAACTACTTCCTTCCGGGAGACCTCGAAACCCAGATCGAAGCCTTCGTCGATCACTACAATCACAAGCGCTACCACGAGAGCCTGAACAACGTCACACCCGCCGACGTCTACTTCGGGCGTGACAAAGCCATTCTAAGACAACGGGAAAGGATCAAACGAAAGACGCTCGAAGCGCGGCGCTTGCATCACAGACAGCGCGCCGCATAATAACATCAACCAGACGAGCCAAACTCTTTACTTGTTTAAGCAACTCTTGGTTCCCAAAACCCTGACGACGGACAATCCTGGCTAACGATGTCGCGTATCGTTCGCGCACAGACACTGGCCTTGAAGAACCGAGAGTTTATCGAGGCCGCGCGTGCCAGCGGCGTGTCCGAAGCAGCAATTATATTTCGCCACATCCTGCCGAACTTGCTGGGGGTTGTGATCGTCTACGCCTCACTTCTGGTGCCCGATATGATACTTGCAGAGAGTTTCATTTCGTTCTTAGGGTTAGGCATTTCCGAACCCAATACGTCGCTTGGAAGTCTGATCTCTGAAGGCGCTGGAACCATGGCTTACGGCACACTTTGGCAGCTTGCCTTCCCGCTGACATTTTACGTGACGATCATCATTACGATGTTCTTTATCGGCGACGGTCTGCGCGACGCTCTTGATCCGAAGGACCGCTGAGATGACCGTGTTTTCGATGAGGGACCTGCGCGTAGACTTCGACACCCCTGACGGCACTGTCAACGCGGTTCGGGGCGTCTCTTTGGACATCAAAGCTGGCGAGTGCCTTGGGATCGTTGGCGAATCCGGGTCAGGGAAAAGCCAAAGTTTCATGGCAGCCATGGGTCTATTGGCAGGAAATGGCACAGCCACTGGCTCAGTAACACTAAAGGGTAAAGAAATTCTGAACCTCAATACGAATGCCCTTAACCGCATTCGTGGTGACGAAGTCGGAATGATCTTCCAAGACCCTCTGACGGCGCTGACACCTCACCTAAAAGTCTGGCATCAGATGTCAGAGGTCTTGCAGGCCCATCGCGGTATGTCCGGTCAACAGGCGCATCAACGTTGCCTGGAGTGGCTGGACCGCGTCCGCATCCCCGATGCCAAACGCAGATTGCAACAGTATCCACACGAATTGTCCGGCGGCATGAGACAGCGCGTGATGATCGCCATGGCCATGCTGTGTGATCCAAAGCTGCTGATCGCTGACGAGCCGACAACAGCGCTTGACGTAACGGTTCAGGCCGATGTGCTCGACTTGATGTCCAGTTTGCAGAAAGAGCACGACACGGCAGTTGCGTTAATCACTCATGATATGGGCGTCGTCGCGCGCATGTGTGATCGCGTTCAGGTCATGCGGCTTGGCGCATTTGTCGAAGAAGGCCCGGTGGAGAATATCTTCGCAAACCCGCATCATAAATACACACGCAAACTGTTAGAAGCAATGCCGCGCATCGACGCTGGCGGCCCTGATAAACCGGAAAAGACCACCGCCCCGATCATGGAGGCGGACGATATTCAGGTTCACTTCCAGATCAAATCGGGCAGTGGGTTTTTTGGTGGCTCCCAACCACTTCGCGCGGTCAATGGCGTCAGTTTCTCACTTCACGAAGGCGAAACACTTGGCATCGTTGGTGAGTCGGGATGCGGAAAATCGACGCTTGCCCGTGCGGTCCTACGGTTAGTCGAACCCACACATGGCTCGGTTAGTTGGCTGGGAACAAATCTGACGTCGCTGGACAAAAAAGAAATGTCACGCGCCCGTAAGAACCTTCAAATCGTCTTTCAGGATCCTTTGGCAAGTTTGGACCCTCGCATGACGATCTCTACGTCTATTGCTGAGCCATTGCGCACATTTCGAGCTGACCTGACAGCTCGCGAACGACGGGAAGAAGTTCACGCCATGATGGAGCGCGTGGGCTTGGATGCCTCGATGTATAACCGCTATCCGCATGAACTTTCCGGCGGCCAAAACCAGCGTGTCGGCATCGCCCGCGCGATGATCAATCGTCCTAAACTTATCATCTGTGACGAGGCTGTTTCCGCGCTGGATGTTTCCATTCAGGCTCAGATCATCTCGCTGCTAAAAGAGCTGCAGACAGAGTTCGGCATGTCTATGCTCTTCATTTCTCACGACCTTTCGGTCGTTAGGGACATTTCTGATCGCATCATGGTTCTGTATCTTGGTCGCATCGTTGAACTTTCCGACAGCGCAACGATCTGCACTTCCCCGAAGCATCCCTATACTCAAGCGCTTATTTCAGCTGTCCCTATTCCCGATCCAAAAATTGAGCGCAGCCGCAAGAGATTACGCTTGCCGGGCGAGTTGCCTTCACCACTAGATCCAAAAGCAGCGCTGCGGTTTTTGCCCAGTAAGCTGGCCGGCGGAGAATTCGACTATGTGCCCCAATTGCACGAGACATCACCTGGCCACTTCGTTGCCGAACACGACAGCCTGCAGGACATACTTGCCAACGCCCTGTAGTGGCGTTGCATAATTGAAAATGTCGGAAGGGTTGGTTGCGGGGGTAGGATTTGAACCTACGACCTTCAGGTTATGAGCCTGACGAGCTACCGGGCTGCTCCACCCCGCGCCAACGAAGTGTGAACTATCTATGATTGTCGCGGTCCGCAAGACCGAAGGGAAGAATTTTTTATCTTATTTGAGCAGGATTTGCTTGCCAGAAGCATCGCTGTCAATCGCGCTGTCGATAACGGCCTGCAATCGCGTGGCGGTTGCGAAATCTGGCTGCATGCCAGAACCCGATTCCACGGCTCTGGCGAACTTTTCATAGTTAGTTTCAACCGGCTCTAGCGACACATCGCGCCAAGTGCCGGTTTCAAGGTCTTCCCCTTCAGAAATTGAGATGCTTCCCAGATCTCCGGAATTGGAAACCGAAATGCCGCCCTTGGTGCCAAAGATTTTGAGCGACAAATCGTTGATATGGCCGGACGCAAACCGCGAAGCATGGACGACTCCTGTCGCACCGTTTTCAGTTCGGGCAGTCATGACAAAGCTGTCGTTCGCATCCAGATCATACTCGCCAATTCGGTTGCCCGGAGCCTTGTCAAATACTGTCAGATCGGCACGTAACTGAGTGATGGCGTCATCAATGGCAAATGTTGCAAAATCAAAAATATGAATGCCAACATCGCCCAAAACACCACTGGATCCATGCTTTTGTGAAAGCCGCCAAAGCCAAGTGCTGTCGGTTTTCCAGTCGCCCCAGGCTGGCTGG
Source organism: Boseongicola sp. (assembly GCA_014075275.1). Taxonomy (NCBI): domain Bacteria; kingdom Pseudomonadati; phylum Pseudomonadota; class Alphaproteobacteria; order Rhodobacterales; family Paracoccaceae; genus Boseongicola; species Boseongicola sp. The sequence goes on along the minus strand of CP046179.1, from coordinate 247,733 downwards.
GTCAGCCAGCTTTGCAGGTAAGACGCTTCGAAGTGGCGCACCTCGCCAATGCGGCCGCTGGCGACCAATTCGCGGGCAGTTTGTATAGCAGAAACATTGCGATAGGTGAGGTTTACCCCAGTTATCAGATTAGCATCTAAGGCTGCCTTGGTCATCTCTGCGGCGTGGCTGTAGTTGGTTGCCAAAGGCTTTTCGCAGAAGACATGTAGCCCCGCCGAAATGGCTTGCATCGTTGTGCGGTAGTGCACCGCGTCAGGTGTGACATTGGCGATGGCGTCGGCATTAACGGAACCCAAAGCCTGCTCCAGATCAGTGAACCATTGGTCGATTCCGTGAGTTGCGGCGAACTCTTTTGCGCGTGTCTCATCAATATCGATACACCCGACAACTTCGACGCCATCGATGGCCAGAAACGCTTTTGCGTGCTGTGCGGCCATCAAGCCGGTTCCCAGAATTATGATGTTCACGTCAAGTTCCTTTCGGGGTGACCGGGGCAATCCGAATGTCGCATGGGAGATGCGGCAAACCTTGAAATTATTGCGACGCTATCTGCGGCGGCACAACCCCCAAAAGTCACCCTAGCGATGCGACCCAAGCCCAAGTTCGAGTGGGCACCTGACGCATTCGTGAACAGTTGCGAGCATTTGTATTTAGGCCAATCTCCAGGGGAGCGGCTAATGTCAAGTTGCCCACAATTGACTGGAATAAAATGAAGAAATCCAACAAGAAGCCGAAGCAAGCCAAGAAACAAATCAAAGCAAATCAACAAGCTACGGGGGCGGAAACCTCGCGTCGTGATTTTTTGCGGCTTTCAAGAAACGGGCTGATCGGAGTGGGCGCGGTTGGCGGCATCGGTTGGTGGGCGGTTTCCGGAGTGAGGGCCACAGCTGCCGAACATGACCTGTCCCGAATTGGTCGCGGCCGCCCTGCGGTGGTGCAAGTGCACGACCCTCAGTGCGCGCAATGCACAGCGTTGCAACGGAACACGCGCCGGGCGCTAAGGTGTTACGATGACGATGATTTTGTCTATCTCGTGGCCAGCATAAAAACCGAAGCAGGGCAAATGTTTGCGTCGCGCTTTGGGGTGCCTCATGTGACGTTGATGCTGTTTGACGGTTTGGGCGAACTTGAGCAGGTGTTAAACGGCGTTCGTGACCGAGACCAATTGAAACCGCACTTTACCACCTTGATAGAAACTGTTTAGCGCGGCACTCGGCCCCGAAAGGTTTTGCATCGTTAACGATGCGTGCGCCCTCGGGGTCTTGCGCGCAATGGGTATGGGTAGTTAATCCAGTAAAACAAGGCGAAATGGCCAATTTGGCAGTGTCGGTATTACGTCGGTATCGCGTCGGTGTTTGGGTCGGTATGGGCAAATGCGCACTTGATTTTAGGTGCGTGCGTTAACCTGTCTGAAGTCAGCGCCTATGGGTCCAATTAGGTTAATTTGATAAGAGAGAGTTGTTGGCTCATCGTAACCACTGAGGAGTGGGACATGAGACAGACAACTGGAACTCGCAGGAGCCCCGGCGAGAAGATCGTCAAAGAGATCAAGCGCGCGACGCGCAAACAGTATTCGTCAGAAGAGAAGATCCGGATCGTGCTGGATGGCTTGCGTGGCGAAGACAGCATTGCTGAGTTGTGCCGTCGTGAGGGAATATCTCAAGGTATCTACTACAAATGGTCCAAGGACTTCATGGAAGCTGGCAAACGGCGGCTTGCTGGAGATACGGCGCGTGCGGCTACGACCGACGAAGTCAAGGACCTGCGCCGCGAAGCCCGAGACCTGAAGGAGGTCGTTGCCGAGCAAACACTGGAACTGCGTCTTCTCAAAAAAAGCATGACCGGCGGTGGGGGCGACCAAGAATGAGGTATGCTGCATCTGAGAAGTTGGAGATCATCCGGCTTGTTGAGGGGTCGCATTTGTCTGCTCGTCGAACATTGGCAAAGCTGGGCATCCCCCGCACCACATTTTACCGTTGGTATGATCGGTATCGGCAGCGCGGCGACGCTGGCCTTGTGGATCAAGCGCCTAAGCCCAGACATGTCTGGAACCGCATCCCCGACGAAGTCCGGCGCAAGGTCGTCAAGCTGGCGCTGCAGGAGACGGAGCTGTCGCCGCGCGAACTGGCAGTGACGTTCACGGATCGGGAGCGCTACTTCGTCTCGGAATCTTCAGTCTATCGGGCCCTGAAGGCCCACGATCTGATCACCAGCCCGGCCTTTATCGTGCTCAAGGCGGCAAACGAGTTCAAAGACAAGACCACTGCGATCAACCAGCTTTGGCAAACCGACTTCACCTATCTCAAAGTGCTTGGCTGGGGCTGGTTCTATCTCAGCACAATCCTGGACGACTACAGCCGCTACATCATCTCGTGGAAACTCTGCACGAACATGCGGGCAGAGGACGTGACGGACACCCTGGATTTGGCGCTACAAGCATCAGGGTGCGATCAGGTTCACGTCATCCACAAACCCCGCCTCCTCAGCGACAACGGGTCCAGTTACGTCTCTGGCGATCTGGCTGAATGGCTGCAGGACAAAGGCATGAAGCATTCTCGGGGCGCACCATATCATCCCCAGACACAGGGCAAGATCGAGAGGTGGCATCAAACCCTGAAGAACCGCATCCTATTGGAGAACTACTTCCTTCCGGGAGACCTCGAAACCCAGATCGAAGCCTTCGTCGATCACTACAATCACAAGCGCTACCACGAGAGCCTGAACAACGTCACACCCGCCGACGTCTACTTCGGGCGTGACAAAGCCATTCTAAGACAACGGGAAAGGATCAAACGAAAGACGCTCGAAGCGCGGCGCTTGCATCACAGACAGCGCGCCGCATAATAACATCAACCAGACGAGCCAAACTCTTTACTTGTTTAAGCAACTCTTGGTTCCCAAAACCCTGACGACGGACAGACGAAAATTTTTCCGCCCGGTTCTGCATCCAACCGATCGTAAGTTGAACCACGTTTACGACCACCAACGAGGTTTCCCAAAATACGCCGACGGGGTCTTTTGTCCAAACAATATCATACGTAATGCCGACAAGTGCCGAGAGGATCACCAAGACACGCAACACCCACATCACGCGCATAACCATCGATACGAATAGGAGGAAATACGACATATGCCCGACCATCCCTCCAAACGACAAAGCAGATTGAAGGGTAAGTTCCATATAGTTCAGGCCTCGTTGGCGATGGTCGTGAAAGGCAATCAATTGCACTAGCTGTTGGATTGTAAGCATAGGCTTGGTGCCACAGCAAGCTATCGACGGGAGCTGTTGGTCACAAGCAAGCGACCATATGTGTCCCGAATTTCGAGTGTTTGGCTTGAAATACTTGCTTAGTTTCCTGGCCGGTTAAAGAAGACGGAGAAACGCAGATTATTGCTCGAAGGCGGAATGGAAGGCTGAGCTAGAGTTTTAAGGGTCACGAGAACTATGAATGGGCGATGTCGCGCCCTTGTCACACACTAAGCGATCGGCAACTTTGTCCGCATAGCCGACACACCCCCAAACACAAAAAAGCCGCCCCGGAGGGCGGCGTTTTTGTTCGTGCATCGTCGAGAGATACCCGTCGGAGCAATTGCTTCGACGATGATATGTTCCTTACTAGGTTTGGCGGTGACCTACTCTCCCACGTCTTAAGACGCAGTACCATCGGCGCGGCGGCACTTAACTGCCGAGTTCGGGATGGGATCGGGTGTTTTGCTCGCGCTATGACCACCAAACCAAGAAAAGAACACATCAACTTCACCCTTCAACCTGTTGGGGTCGAAGAGAAATCCAAGTCGCGTAGCTTACGTTGGTGTATGCTCTCGATTTTCTGTGCACCGAAGTGCGCAGCCAGTCTTCTACTGGATCAAATCAAGCCTATCGGACAATTAGTATCGGTCAACTGAACGCATTGCTGCGCTTACATCTCCGACCTATCGACGAGGTGGTCTACCTCGGTCCTCAGGGATACCTTGTTTTGAGGGGGGCTTCCCGCTTAGATGCCTTCAGCGGTTATCCTTTCCGATCATAGCTACCCAGCACTGCCATTGGCATGACAACTGGTCCACCAGTGGATCGTTCACCCCGGTCCTCTCGTACTAGGGGCAACTCCTCTCAAGTATCCTACACCCACGGCAGATAGGGACCGAACTGTCTCACGACGTTCTAAACCCAGCTCACGTACCTCTTTAAACGGCGAACAGCCGTACCCTTGGGACCTGCTCCAGCCCCAGGATGAGATGAGCCGACATCGAGGTGCCAAACGGTGCCGTCGATATGGACTCTTGGGCACCATCAGCCTGTTATCCCCGGCGTACCTTTTATCCGTTGAGCGATGGCCCTTCCACTCGGGACCACCGGATCACTATGGCCGTCTTTCGACTCTGCTCGACTTGTCAGTCTCGCAGTCAGGCTGGCTTCTGCCATTGCACTCAACGAGCGATTTCCGACCGCTCTGAGCCAACCTTCGCACGCCTCCGTTACTCTTTGGGAGGCGACCGCCCCAGTCAAACTACCCGCCACACAGGGTCCCGGAACCGGATAACGGTCCGCGGTTAGACATCAAGCAAAGCAAGGGTGGTATCTCAAGGATGGCTCCACAGAAACTAGCGTTACTGCTTCAAAGCCCACCACCTATCCTGCACATGCTTGGCCTGATGCCAATGTGAAGCTGTAGTAAAGGTGCACGGGGTCTTTCCGTCTAACCGCGGGAAGCCTGCATCTTGACAGGCAATTCAATTTCGCTGAGTCGATGTTGGAGACAGCGGGGAAGTCGTTACGCCATTCGTGCAGGTCGGAACTTACCCGACAAGGAATTTCGCTACCTTAGGACCGTTATAGTTACGGCCGCCGTTTACCGGGGCTTCAATTCAAGGCTTGCACCTCTCCTTTTAACCTTCCGGCACCGGGCAGGCGTCAGACCCTATACGTCGTCTTGCGACTTCGCAGAGCCCTGTGTTTTTAGTAAACAGTCGCCACCCCCTGGTTTGTGCCCCCGGATTCCACTTGCGTAAAACCCGGGCCTCCTTCTCGCGAACTTACGGAGGTATTTTGCCGAGTTCCTTCAACATCGTTCTCTCAAGCGCCTTGGTATTCTCTACCAGTCCACCTGTGTCGGTTTAGGGTACGATCTTATAGTGGGGCTATTTCCAGGAACCTCTTAGCAGCCCATTCAATCCAATAAGGATGAACTACCTTCGAGATCCGTCACCACCACATGGCCCAGGAATATTA